>NZ_JBITYN010000013.1:0-312457 GCF_044545925.1 Streptomyces sp. NPDC053367
TGAGGTGATCGACACCTCGCGGATGGATGCCGAGTACTGGTTCACCAACCTGCGGCGGACGGTGCGGCTGGAGGAGTCGGTGCGGGCGCTGGCGGGGGCGGGGCATCGGCTGTTCGTGGAGGTGAGTGCGCATCCGGTGCTGGTGCTGCCGGTGCAGGAGGCGGTGCCGGACGCGGTGGTGCTCGGCACTCTGCGCCGGGGTGAGGGTGGTCCGGAGCGGGTGGTGCGTTCGCTGGCCGAGGCGTTCGTGAGCGGTGCCGGTGTGGACTGGTCGGCGGTGTACGGGCGGGGCGTGGTCGTGGACCTGCCGACGTACGCCTTCCAGCGCGAGCGCTACTGGCTGGAGACGGACACCGCCCCGGAGCAGGTCGCCGCCGACCCGGTGGAGGCGGCGTTCTGGGAGGCGGTGGAGACACAGGACCTCACGGCACTCGTACGCGAGTTGGATGTGGAGCAGGAGTCCCTGAGCGACGTGCTGCCCGCCCTCGCGGCCTGGCGGCAACGGCGTCGTACGCAGAGCGTCCTCGACTCCTGGCGCTACCACGTCACCTGGGCCCCGCTTCCCGACCCGGCCCCCGCCACCCTGACCGGAACCTGGCTGCTCGCGGTGGAGGAAGGCGGCGCTGACAGCACGCTGGCCGAGTTCGTGCGCAACTCCCTGACGGCCGGCGGCGCACAGGTCGCGCTGGTCGAGGTGGGCGGCGAGGCCGACCGGGCCGCGGTAGCCGACCGGTTGAGGGAGGCCACCGGCGAGGCCGGCGCGGCGGGTGTCGTCTCCCTGCTGGGCCTCGCCGGGGAACCGCATCCCGCCCACCCCGGTGTGCCCCGCGGTCTCGCCCTCACCCTCGCGCTGATCCAGGCACTGGGCGACGCCGGAACCGACGCGCGGCTGTGGTGTGTCACGCGCGGTGCGGTGGCGGCCGGGGCGTCCGACCGGCTCGACAGCCCGGCACAGGCCGCCGTGTGGGGCCTGGGCCGGGTCGCCGCCCTCGAACACCCCCAGCAGTGGGGCGGCTTGGTCGATCTGCCCGCGGAACCGGACGAGGCCACCGCACGCCGCCTCCGGGCGGCGCTGGCCGGCCTCGCCGACGAGGACCAGCTCGCGTTGCGGCCCACCGGTGTCCTCGCCCGCAGGCTCGTACGGGCATCCGCCGCGGCCACATCGCCCGTCGGGACCTGGACGCCCCGGGGCACGGTGCTGCTGACCGGCGGGACCGGCGGCATCGGCGCGCAGATCGCGCGCTGGCTGGCCCGCAACGGCGCCGAGCACCTCGTGCTGACCAGCCGCAGCGGCCCGGACGCCCCGGGCGCCGACAAGCTCGCCGCCGAACTCACCGAACTGGGCGCCCGGGTGACGGTCGCCGCCTGCGACGTGACCGACCTCCCGGCCCTGCGGGACCTGGTCGCCCGGGTGGAGTCCGAGGGGCCGGCCATCCGCACGGTCATGCACATCGCGGGCGCCGGAGTGCTGGTGCCGCTCGCCGCCACCCACCTGGAGCAGTTCGCCGGCACGACCACCGCGAAGATCGCCGGCGCGGCCAACCTGGACACCGTCTTCGGCCACGCCGGCCTGGACGCCTTCGTGCTCTTCTCGTCCATCTCCGCCGTCTGGGGCAGCGGCGAGCACGGCGCCTACGCCGCCGCCAACGCCTACCTCGACGGCCTGGCCGAGCAGCGCCGGGCCCGCGGGCTGCCCGCCACCTCCGTGGTGTGGGGCATCTGGAGCCCGGAGGAGGGCGGCATGGCCGCCAACCTGGCCGAGGAGCAACTGCGCGGCCGCGGCATCCCGTTCATGTCGCCCGAGCTGGCCATCGACGGATTCCAGCAGGTGCTCGACCGGGACGAGACGGTCGTGGTCGTCGCGGACGTCGACTGGACACGCTTCGTGCCCGTCTTCACCTCCGCCCGGCCCAGCCCGCTGCTCGGCCAGGTGCCCGAGGTCGCGCGGATCCTCGCCGCCGACGCCCGGGCCGCACAGGACGCCGCCGACGAGTCCGGATCGCTGCGCGACCAGCTCGCCGGTCTGCCGCCGGCCGAACGTGACGCCGCCGTACTGGCGCTGGTCCGCACCCAGATCGCCGCCGTACTCGGCTATCCCGGATCCGACGCCGTCGACTCCGGCCGCGCCTTCCGCGAACTCGGCTTCGACTCCCTCAGCGCCGTCGACCTGCGCAACCGCCTCGGCGCGACGACCGGACTGCGCTTCCCCGTGACCGTCGTCTTCGACTACCCGAGCGCGCGCGACCTCGCCCGGCACGTCACCTCCGGCCTCTTCCCCGAGGGCGCGGCGGCCATCGACGACGGCCTCGACCCGGAGGACGCCGAGATCCGCCGGATCCTCACCTCCGTGCCGCTCGCCCGCCTGCGCGAGGCGGGCCTCCTGGAGGAACTGCGCCGCCTCGCGGACCCGGCCGGCCAGGACCCCGGCCCGGACGCGGAGCCCGCCGAATCCATCGACGAGCTGGACGTGGAGGACCTCGTCCGCCTCGCCTACGACAAGAACGACCTCTGACGAGACTCAAGCGGAGCTGACCATGAACCCCGATGACAAGATCGTTGGCGCCCTGCGGGAGTCTCTGAAGGAGACGGAACGACTGCGCAGGCTCAACCAGCAGATGACCGCCGCCTCCCGGGAGCCGATCGCGATCGTGGCGATGGGCTGCCGTTACCCGGGCGGCGTCCAGTCACCCGAAGACCTCTGGGAACTGCTCGGCGCGGGCCGGGACGCCGTCTCCGGCTTCCCCGGCAACCGCGGCTGGGACCTGGCCGCCCTCTACGACCCCGACCCGGACCGGCAGGGCACCTGCTACGCCACCGAGGGCGGATTCCTGCACGACGCCGACCGGTTCGACCCCGCCTTCTTCGGCATATCGCCGCGCGAGGCCACCGTGATGGACCCGCAGCAGCGCCTGCTGCTGGAGACCTCCTGGGAGACCCTGGAACGCGCGGGCATCGACCCCACGACCCTGCGCAACACCAGAACCGGCGTGTTCATCGGCACCGCCTACCAGGGCTACGCCCCCGACTGGCAGTACATGCCCGAGGGACTCGAAGGCCACCTGGTCACCGGTGTGTCCACCAGCATCGCCTCCGGCCGGATCGCCTACACCCTCGGCCTGGAGGGCCCCGCCGTCACGCTCGACACCGCCTGCTCGTCGTCCCTGGTCGCCCTGCACCTCGCCGTGCAGTCCCTGCGCCAGGGCGACTGCTCCCTGGCGCTCGCCGGCGGCGCCGCCGTGATGGGCGCCCCGATGGGCCTCATCGGCTTCGCCCGGCAGCGCGGCCTCGCCCAGGACGGCCGCTGCAAGGCCTTCGCCGAGGGCGCCGACGGCATGGGCCTCGGCGAGGGCGTCGGCATGCTGCTCCTGGAGCGGCTGTCCGACGCGCGCCGCAACGGGCACCCGGTGCTCGCGGTGGTCCGCGGCAGCGCCATCAACCAGGACGGTGCCTCCAACGGCCTGACCGCCCCCAGCGGCCGCGCCCAGCAGCGCGTCATCCGTCAGGCCCTCGCCAACTCCGGCCTGACGGCCGCCGACGTGGACGCCGTCGAGGCGCACGGCACCGGCACCTCGCTGGGCGACCCGATCGAGGCGGGCGCCCTGCTCGCGACGTACGGCCAGGACCGGCCGGAGGACCGGCCGGTGTGGCTGGGTTCGCTCAAGTCCAACATCGGCCACCCGCAGGCTGCGGCCGGCGTCGGCGGTGTCATCAAGATGGTGATGGCGCTGCGCCACGGCCTGCTGCCCCGCACCCTCCACGCGGAGGAACGCTCCTCCAAGATCGACTGGAGCGAGGGCGCGGTCGAACTGCTCACCGAGCCCCGCGACTGGCCCGAGACCCGGCTGCCGCGCCGGGCCGCCGTCTCCGCCTTCGGGGCGAGCGGAACCAACGCCCATGTGGTGCTGGAACAAGCCCCCGAGACGGAGGCCCCGGCCGCGGAGGCCGGGCGGGATTCCGTCCTCGGCGGTGCGGTGCTGCCGTGGGTGCTGTCGGGCCGCGGCGAGGCGGCCCTGCGCGGACAGGCCGAACGCCTTCTGGCCCACCTGGAGAGCATGCCCGGCCCGAACCCGGCCGACATCGCGCACTCCCTGGTCACCACCCGCACCACCTTCGACCGCCGCGCCGTGGTCCTCGGTACCGGACTCGCCGAACTCACCAAGGGCGTCGAGGCCCTGGCGGCCGGCCTCAAGGCCGACAACGTCGTCCAGGGTGCTGCCGTCGCGGATGCCCGTCCGGTGTTCGTGTTCCCGGGTCAGGGGTCGCAGTGGGAGGGGATGGCCGCGGAGTTGTTGGAGTCGTCGCCGGTGTTCGGCGCGCGGATGGCTGAGTGTGATGAGGCTCTGCGGGCGTTCGTGGACTGGTCGTTGGTGGATGTGGTGCGGGGTGTGGAGGGCGCGCCGGGGCTGGACCGGGTGGATGTGGTGCAGCCGGTGTTGTGGGCGGTGATGGTGTCGCTGGCGGAGGTGTGGCGTTCGTGCGGGGTGCTGCCGGCGGCTGTGGTCGGTCATTCCCAGGGGGAGATCGCGGCGGCTGTGGTGGCCGGGGCGTTGTCCTTGCGGGACGGGGCTCGGGTGGTGGCGTTGCGGTCGCGGGCGATCGCGGGCGGGCTGGCGGGCCGTGGCGGGATGCTGTCGGTGGGGCTGTCCGCGGAGGCGGCCGGCGAGTGGGTGGAGGACTCCGGGGGCCGGGTGTCGGTGGCGGCGGTCAACGGGCCGGGTTCCACGGTGCTTTCGGGTGAGGTTGCCGCTCTGGAGGAGATTCTTCGCCGGTGTGAGGCGGAGGGTGTGCGGGGCCGGATGATCCCGGTGGACTATGCCTCGCATTCGGCGCAGGTGGAGGAGATCCGGGAGGAGGTGCTGCGCGAACTGGCGCCGATCGAGGCGCGCAGTGGTTCGGTGGCGTTGTGCTCGACGGTGACGGGTGAGGTGATCGACACCTCGCGGATGGATGCCGAGTACTGGTTCACCAACCTGCGGCGGACGGTGCGGCTGGAGGAGTCGGTGCGGGCGCTGGCGGGGGCGGGGCATCGGCTGTTCGTGGAGGTGAGTGCGCATCCGGTGCTGGTGCTGCCGGTGCAGGAGGCGGTGCCGGACGCGGTGGTGCTCGGCACTCTGCGCCGGGGTGAGGGCGGTCCGGAGCGGGTGGTGCGGTCGCTGGCCGAGGCGTTCGTGAGCGGTGCCGGCGTGGACTGGTCGGCGGTGTACGGGCGGGGCGCGGTCGTGGACCTGCCGACGTACGCCTTCCAGCGCGAGCGCTACTGGTTGGAGTCGGACGCCGCGGCATGGCGGCGCCGTCCCCAGGGAGTCCTCGACTCCTGGCGCTACCGCATCACTTGGAAGCAGCTGGGCCATGTCGCCGCGCCCGCCGGTGACTCCCTCGCCGGCCGCACCTGGCTCGTGCTCGCGCCCGCCGGGCTCCCCCAGGCCGAGCGGATCACCGACGCCTTACGCGCGAGCGGCGCGGCCCCCGTGCTGATGGAGCTCACGGCCGAGGACGCCGACCGGGAGGCACTCGCCCGGCGGATCACCGGCGCCCTCGCCGGGAGCACGCCCGGCGGTGTGCTGTCCCTGCTGGCCACGGCCGAGCAGCCCTACGAGGAGGGCCGGGCCCAGCCGCTCGGCCTCGTGCTCAACACCCTGCTCCTCCAGGCGCTCGGCGACGCGGGCGTCGACGTACCGCTGTGGTACGTCACCCAGGGCGCCGTCGCCGCCGTGCCGGGCGAGCCGGTCGTGCGCCCGCTCCAGGCGCTGACCTGGGGCCTCGGCCGGATCGCCGCCGTCGAGCACCCGCAGCGGTTCGGCGGCCTGGTGGACCTGCCCGACGAGTGGCACGAGCCCCTGGCCGCCCGTCTGTGCGCCGTACTGGCCGGTGACGGCGAGGACCAGGTCGCCGTGCGCGGGCCCGGTCTGTACGGGCGGCGGCTCGTGCGGGCCGCGGCGGGCGTCCCCGGAGCCGAGGGACCCTGGACGCCGCAGGGCACCGTGCTGGTGACCGGCGGGACCGGCGGCCTGGGCGCGCACGTCGCACGCTGGCTCGCCCGCAACGGCGCCGAGCACCTCGTCCTCACCAGCCGCCGCGGCCCCGACGCCCCCGGCGCGGCCGAACTCGCGGCAGAACTGCGGGCGTCGGGTGTCGAGGTCACCCTGGAGGCCTGCGATGTGGCCGACCGGGCCGCGCTCGCCGCGCTCCTCCAGCGGCTCGACGAGCGGGGCGACACCCTGCGCGGGATCGTCCACACGGCCGGTGTCCTCGACGACGGTGTCCTCGACGGGCTGACCCCGCGGCGCGCCGACGGTGTGCTGCGTCCCAAACTGGACGCGGCCCTGAACCTGGACGAACTCACCCGGGACCGCGACCTGTCCGCGTTCGTGCTGTTCTCGTCCTTCGCGGGCACCCTCGGCGGCCCCGGCCAGGGCAGCTACGCCGCCGCGAACGCCTTCCTCGACGCCCTCGCCGAGCACCGCCGCGCCCAGGGCCTCCCCGCGACCTCCGTCGCCTGGGGCGCCTGGTCGGGCGGTGGCCTGGTCGACGACGCCGTCCAGGCGCGGCTCCGGGAGACCGGCATGCCCGCCATGGCACCCGACCTGGCGATCGCCGCGCTCCAGCAGGCGCTCGACGCCGGGGACGCCTACGTGGCCGTGGCGGACATCGAGTGGGACCGGCTGACCGCCGCCTCGCCCGGCCTGCGCTCCGCCGCCGTCCTCGACGACCTCCCCGAGGCCCGGCAGACTCCCGACCAGCAGGCCGCCGCAGCGGGGGCAGGCCGGGACACCGGCGCGGCCGGCGCCCTGGCCGACCGGCTCACCGCCCTGCCGGCGGAGGAGGCCCGCGCCCTGCTCGCCGACCTCGTCGCCGGCGAAGTGGCGGCCGCGCTCGGCTACGCCGGGCCCGCGGACGTCGAGGCCGGCCGCGCCTTCCGCGAGCTGGGCTTCGACTCGCTCACCGCCGTCGACCTGCGCAACCGGCTGAACTCCGCCACCGGGCTGCGGCTCCCGGTGACACTGGTCTTCGACTATCCGACCGTCACCGCCCTGAGCGACTACCTGCTCGGCGAACTCGTCGGCGACCTGCCCGTACCGGCCGCCCCCGCGGGCCCGGCCCCCGCAGCCGCCGGAGCCGACTCCGACCCGATCGCGATCGTCGCGATGAGCTGCCGCCTCCCCGGCGGGGTGACCACCCCCGAAGACCTGTGGGACCTGCTCGGCGAGGGCCGGGACGCCATCTCCGCCCTGCCCGCCGACCGCGGCTGGGACATCGAGCGCCACTGGGACCCCGACCCCGACAAGCCCGGCACCTTCTACGCCACCGGCGGCGGATTCCTCTACGACGCCGACCACTTCGACCCGGAGTTCTTCGGCATCTCCCCGCGCGAGGCCCTGGCGATCGACCCGCAGCAGCGGCTGCTGCTGGAAACCGCCTGGGAGACCTTCGAGCGGGCCGGCATCGACCCGGCCACGGTCCGCGGCACCCAGGCCGGCGTGTTCATCGGCGCCAGCTACAACGACTACGGCTCCCGCTTCCACCGGGCGCCCGAGGAGTTCGAGGGCTACCTCGCCACCGGCAGCGCCAGCAGCGTCGCCTCCGGCCGCATCTCCTACACCTTCGGCCTGGAGGGGCCGGCCGTCACCGTCGACACCGCCTGCTCCTCCTCCCTGCTGGCCCTGCACCAGGCGGCCCAGGCCCTGCGGCACGGCGAGTGCACCATGGCCCTGGCCGGGGGAGTGGTCGTGATGTCCACCCTGGACACCTTCATCGAGTTCAGCCGCCAGCGCGCCATGTCCCCGGACGGCCGCTGCAAGGCCTTCTCCGCCGACGCCGACGGCGCCGGCTGGGCCGAGGGCGTCGGCATGGTCCTGCTGGAGCGCCTCTCCGACGCGCGCCGCAACGGCCACCGGGTGCTGGCGGTGGTCCGGGGCAGCGCGGTCAACCAGGACGGCGCCTCCAACGGCCTGACCGCCCCCAACGGCCCCTCCCAGCAGCGCGTCATCCGTCAGGCCCTCGCCAACTCCGGCCTCACGGCCGCCGACGTGGACGCCGTCGAGGCCCACGGCACCGGCACCTCGCTCGGCGACCCGATCGAGGCGGGCGCCCTCCTCGCGACGTACGGCAAGGAACGCGGTGACGGCCCGCCCCTGTGGATCGGCTCCCTGAAGTCCAACATCGGCCACACCCAGGCGGCCTCCGGCATCGCGAGCGTGATCAAGACGGTGCTGGCCCTGGAGCACGCCGTGCTCCCGCGGACCCTCCACGCCGACGAGCCGTCCCCCGACATCGACTGGACGTCCGGCACGGTGGAACTCCTCACCGAGGCCCGCGACTGGCCGGACACCGGCCGCCCCCGCCGCGCCGGCGTCTCCTCCTTCGGCGTCAGCGGCACGAACGTCCACATGATCCTGGAGCAGGCCCCGGAGCAGACGCCCGAGCCGCCCTCGGCCGCCGCACCCGGTGCGGTGCCCTGGGTGGTTTCCGGACGCGGAGCCGAGGCCGTACGGGCTCAGGCCGAGCGGCTGCGGGCGTTCGTCACCGAGCGTCCCGGGCTGACCCCGGCGGATGTCGGGTTGTCCCTGGTCACGTCCCGTGCGGCGTTCTCGCACCGTGCGGTGGTGACCGGTTCGGACCGCGAGGAGCTGCTCCAGGGGCTGCGGCAGATCGCCGACGGTGTGGTCGAGCCCGGTGTGGCGGGTTCGGGCCGGACCGCGGTGCTGTTCACCGGCCAGGGTGCTCAACGGCTGTGGATGGGCCGCGAGTTGTACGAGGCCCACCCGGTGTTCGCCGAGGCATTCGACGAGATCTGCGCCCTTTTCGACACGGAGCTGCCCACGCCGCTGAGGGACGTCGTCTTCGGCACCGACGCCGCCGAGCTGGACCGGACGGTGTTCACGCAGGCGGGGTTGTTCGCGCTGGAGGTGGCGCTGTTCCGGCTGGTCTCCTCTTGGGGGGTCGCTGCGGATTTCGTCCTGGGCCATTCGGTCGGTGAGCTGGCGGCGGCGCATGTGGCGGGGGTGTTCTCGCTGGAGGACGCGTGCCGTCTGGTGGCGGCGCGGGGCCGGCTGATGCAGGCGCTCCCGGCGGGCGGCGCGATGGTCGCGCTGCAGGCCGGTGAGGACGTGGTGCGTGGGCTGCTGGAGGGCTGTGAGGACCGGGTGTCCATCGCGGCGGTCAACGGGCCGTTGTCGACGGTCGTCTCCGGTGACGAGGAGTCCGTTCTGCAGTTGGCGGAGCTGTCGGGTGTGAAGGCCAAGCGGCTGGTGGTCTCGCATGCGTTCCACTCGCCGTTGATGGAGCCGATGCTCGCGGAGTTCGAGCAGGTGGCCGCCTCTGTCACCTACCAGGCACCCCGGTTGTCGGTGGTGTCGAACGTGACCGGTGCCGTCGCCGGGCCGGAGGAACTGACGACTGCCGGTTATTGGGTGCGGCATGTGCGTCAGGCGGTGCGTTTCGCGGACGGTATGCGGGCGCTGGAGGCGGCGGGTGTTCGGCGTTACGTCGAGGTCGGTCCGGGCGGTGTGCTGTCCGCGATGGGTCAGGAGTGCGTGGACGCGGGGGCGTTCGTCCCGCTGCTGCGCAAGGACCGTCCCGAGGCGGAGAGCCTGATGGCCGGGATCGGCCGGTTCTTCGCCGACGGCGGCGCCGTGGACTGGGCGGAGGTGTTCGCCGGGCGTGGCGGCAGGCGGGTCGAGCTGCCGACGTACGCCTTCCAGCGCCGCCGCTACTGGCTGGAAGCACCGTCGGACACGGGCGACGTGACCTCGGCGGGCCTCGGTGCGGCTGAGCACCCCCTGCTGGGTGCGGCGGTGGACCTGCCGGAGTCGGGGGCGCTGGTGCTGACGGGCCGGCTGTCGGTGAGCGGGCAGCCGTGGCTGGCGGACCACGCGGTGTCGGGGTCGGTGCTGTTCCCCGGGACCGCGTTCCTGGAGCTGGCGATGGGTGCGGGGGAGCAGGCCGGGTGCGGCAGGGTCGAGGAGCTGACCCTGGAGGCGCCCCTGGTCCTGACCGAGCGCACCGCAGTCACCGTGCAGATCAGCGTCGCCGCGCCGGACGAGGACGGCGGCCGCGCCATCAGCATCCACTCCCGCCCGCAGGACGCCGACACCGACGCGGCCTGGACCCGCCATGCCACCGGCGTCCTGTCCGCGGAGGTCGCCCCGGGCTCGTACGACCTGGGCGGCGTGTGGCCGCCGGAGGGCGCGCAGCCGGTGGACGTGGAGGACCTCTACGAACGGTTCGCCGGGAACGGGTTCGGGTACGGGCCCGCGTTCCAGGGGCTGCGCGCCGCCTGGCTGCGGGGCGACGAGGTGTTCGCCGAGGTCCGCCTGCCGCAGGAGCTGCACAGCGCGGCCGGCGCCTACGGCCTGCACCCCGCGCTGCTCGACGCCGCCCTGCACACCATCGCCCTCGGGCCCATGCTCCAGGCGGGCGAGGGCCGGCTGCCGTTCTCCTGGACGGGGGTGACCCTGCACGCCTCGGGCGCGAGCGAGGTACGCGTACGACTCACCCCCAACGGGACCGACACGGTCGCCCTGACGGTGGCGGACGCCATCGGGCAGCCGGTGGCCACGGTCGACTCGCTCGTCCTGCGCAAGCGGCCCGAGCGGCTCGGCACCTCGGGCGGCGTCCACGAGTCCCTGTACCGGCTCGACTGGACCGAGCCGCGGCCCGCGAAGCCGTCGCCGGACCGACAGCGCTGGGCGGTGCTGGGCGGCACCGGCGGGGCCCTGCCCGCGACCGTGCGGACCACGAGCCTGGCCGAGCTCGCGCGGAGCTCCGAGCCGGTGCCCGGCGTGGTGCTCGTGCCGTGCGGGGCCTCGCGGCCCGGCGCGGCCGGCGTACGCGAAGCCGTCCACCACGCCCTGGAGCTGGTGCAGGGCTGGCTGGCGGAGGAGCGGTTCGCGGACGCGCGGCTGGTGTTCCTGACCCGGGGCGCGGTGGCCGTGGAGCCCGGCGAGGGTGTGGCGGACCTCGGGCAGGCGGCGGTGTGGGGTCTGGTGCGGTCGGCGCAGTCGGAGAACCCGGAGCGGTTCGTGCTGGTCGACCTGGACGACGCGGCGGACGTGGACGACGCGGTCGGCGGGGACGGCGAGTCGCCGGGCGCCGGGGAGGCAGGCCCGGCCGGACTTCTGCACCCCGCGCTGCCCGCCGCCCTCGCGACCGGTGAGCCCCAGCTCGCCCTGCGGGACGGCGAGGTACGCGCCGCCCGGCTCGCGGTCGTGCCCGGGACGGCCGAGCCCGCCGAGGTGCCCGCCTGGGACCCGCAGGGCACCGTGCTGATCACCGGTGCCACCGGCACCATCGGCGCGGTGATGGCCCGTCACCTGGTGGCGGCGCACGGGATGCGGCATCTGCTGCTGGTGAGCAGGCGGGGTGCCGGAGCGGAGGGTGCCGCCGAACTCGCCGAGGAGCTGCGGGAGTCGGGTGCGGAGTCGGTGGACTTCGCGGCGTGCGACGTGGCCGACCGGGAGGCGCTGGCCGGGGTGCTGGCCGGCATCCCGGCGGAGCGTGCGCTGACGGCCGTGGTGCACACGGCGGGAGTGCTCGACGACGGGGTCGTCTCCTCGCTGACGCCGGAGCGGGTGGACCGGGTGCTGCGGCCCAAGGTCGACGCCGCGCTCCACCTGCACGAACTCACCCGCGACCATGACCTGGCGGCCCTGGTGCTGTTCTCCTCCATCGCCGGGTCGTTCGGCGGCATGGGCCAGGGCAACTACTCGGCGGCCAACGCCTTCCTCGACGCCTTCGCCCAGCAGTGCCGGGCCCAGGGCTTCCCGGTGCAGTCGATGGCGTGGGGCCTGTGGGCGGAGCGCAGCGACATGACCGGCAAGCTGGACGGCGCCGACCTGTCCCGGCTGGCCCGCGGTGGCATCGTGCCGTTCTCCTCGGCGGAGGGCGCGGAGCTGTTCGACACCGCCCGCGCCCTGGACCTTCCGGTCGTGCTGCCGATGCGGCTGGACACGGCCGCCCTCGCCGCCCAGCCCGGCCCCGTGCCGGCGCTGCTGCGCGGTCTGGTCGGGGCACCCCGCCGCAAGGCCGCCAGGCGTGGCGCGGCAGCCGCCGGACCGGGCACCCGCCCCGAGGGCGGGCTGCGGCAGCACCTGTCCACGCTGCCGGAGCCCCAGCGCGGCCGCTTCCTGCTGGACCTGGTCCAGACGACCGCGGCGAACGTCCTCGGCTTCACCGACGCCACGGCCGTGGACGCCGAACGGGGCCTGCTCGACCTCGGCTTCGACTCGCTGACCGCCGTCGAACTGCGCAACCAGCTCGGCCGGGCCACCGGGCTGCGCCTGCCGGTCACCCTGCTCTTCGACCAGCCGACCTCCCAGGCGATCGCCCGGTACCTGGAGTCCGAGCTCGCACCGGAGGAGTACTCCGCCGCCGGTGCGGTCTTCCCCGGACTCGACGAACTGGAACGGCAGATGCCCGGGTTCGCGGCCGACGAGGAGGCCCGTGCCCGGCTCGCCGGGCGCCTCCAGGACCTGCTGGCGCAGCTGGGCGCGGACCCGGGCGCAGGCGGCGACACGGCCGTGTCCACCCGCATCGACTCCGCCTCGGACGACGAGATCTTCGACTTCATCGAGAACGAACTCGGCCTGTCCTGAAACACCCCTCGAAAGACCCACGGGCACCCGCCGGTGCCCGTGGGCGCTCCTCAACTCCGAGACTTCAACGGCATTCGCAAAGAAACGGGCGGTAAAGGTGAGCGAGGACAAGCTCCGCGACTATCTCAAGCGCGTGACCACGGATCTGCACCGCACTCGCCAGCGCCTCGCGGACGCCGAGGGGCGGGACCGGGAGCCGATCGCCGTCGTCGGCATGGCGTGCCGCTACCCCGGCGGGGTCACCTCACCGGAGGACCTGTGGGACCTGGTGGCCGCCGGCCGTGACGCGATCGGCGGCTTCCCCGCCGACCGCGGCTGGGACCTGGACGCGCTGTACGACCCCGACCCCGACAAGCCGGGCACGAGCTACGCCCGGGAGGGCGGCTTCATCGCCGACGCCGACCACTTCGACCCGGCGTTCTTCGGGATCTCCCCGCGCGAGGCCCTCGCCATGGACCCGCAGCAGCGGCTGCTGCTGGAGACGGCGTGGGAGGCCGTGGAGCGGGCCGGCATCGACCCGACCTCCCTGAAGGGCAGCGGCACCGGTGTGTTCGCCGGCGTGATGTACCAGGACTACGGCTCGCGGCTGCGGGACGTGCCCGAGGACGTGGAGGGCTACGTCGGCAGCGGCGGCTCGGGCAGCATCGCCTCCGGCCGCATCTCCTACACCTTCGGCCTGGAGGGCCCGGCCGTCACGGTCGACACCGCCTGCTCCTCCTCCCTGGTCGCCCTGCACCTCGCCGCACACTCGCTGCGCCGGGGGGAGTGCTCGCTGGCGCTGGTGGGCGGCTCGATGGTGATGTCGACGCCGGTCGCGTTCGTCGACTTCAGCCGTCAGCGGGGCCTCGCCACCGACGGCCGCTGCAAGGCGTTCTCGGCGGACGCCGACGGCACCGGCTGGGGCGAGGGCGTCGGCATGCTGGTGGTGGAGCGGCTGTCCGACGCGCGCCGCAACGGACACCGGGTGCTGGCGGTGGTCCGGGGCAGCGCGGTCAACCAGGACGGCGCGAGCAGCGGCCTGACCGCCCCGAACGGCCCCTCGCAGCAGCGCGTCATCCGGGCCGCCCTCGCCGACGCGGGTCTGACGGCGGCCGACGTGGACGCCGTCGAGGCCCACGGCACCGGCACCTCGCTCGGCGACCCGATCGAGGCGGGCGCCCTCCTCGCGACGTACGGCAAGGACCGTCCCGAGGGCCGGCCCCTGTGGCTGGGCTCCCTGAAGTCCAACATCGCGCACACGCAGGCGGCCGCCGGCGTCGGCGGCGTCATCAAGACGGTCATGGCCCTGCGGCACGGAGTGCTCCCCAAGACGCTGCACGCCGAGGCCCCTTCGGCGGACGTCGACTGGTCCTCGGGCGCGGTCGAACTGCTCACCGAGGCCCGCGACTGGCCGGACACCGGCCGCCCCCGCCGCGCCGGCGTCTCCTCCTTCGGCTTCAGCGGCACGAACGCGCACGTCATCCTGGAGCAGGCCCCCGAGGAGCAGCCGGAGGAGCCGGAGCAGCAGCCGGTGGCCGTCGCCGCTCCGGGGGTCGTGCCGTGGGTCGTGTCGGGGCGCGGGCCGGAGGCGGTGCGCGCACAGGCCGAGCGGCTGCGGGCGTTCGTCGCCGGGCGTCCCGAACTGGCGCCGGCGGACGTAGCGTTGTCGCTGGTCACGTCACGTGCCGCGCTGTCCCACCGGGCGGTGGTGGTCGGCGCGGACCGCGAGGAACTGCTGCGCGGCCTGGAGCAGGTCGCGGACGGGCTGGTCGAGCCGGGAGCCGTGGGCGCGGGCCGTACGGCCGTGCTGTTCACCGGCCAGGGCGCCCAGCGGCTCGGGATGGGCCGTGAACTGTACGAGGCTTTCCCGGTGTTCGCCTCCTCCTTCGACGAGGTCTGCGCGCTGCTGGACCCCCGGCTGCCCGCACCGCTCAAGGACGTCGTCCTCGGCACGGAAGGCGACCTGCTGGACCGGACGCTGTTCACGCAGACGGGGCTGTTCGCGCTGGAGGTGGCGCTGTTCCGGCTGGTGACCTCGTGGGGTGTCGAGCCCGACTTCCTGCTGGGCCATTCGGTCGGGGAGCTGGCGGCGGCGCATGTGGCGGGCGTGTTCTCGCTGGAGGACGCCTGCCGTCTGGTCGCCGCGCGGGCCGGGCTGATGCAGGCGCTCCCGGCGGGCGGCGCGATGATCGCCCTGCAGGCCGGTGAGGACGTGGTGCGTCCCCTGCTGGCGGGCTACGAGGACAAGGTGTCGATCGCCGCCGTCAACGGCCCCGTCTCCACGGTGATCTCGGGCGAGGCGAAGGCCGTGGAGGAGATCGCGGCCGCGTCCGGGTTCAAGGCCAGCAGGCTGCGCATATCCGTCGCCTCGCACTCGCCGCTGATGGAGCCGGTGCTGGCGGAGTTCGAGAAGGTGGCCGCCTCCGTCACCTACCACCCCCCGCGGATTCCCGTCGTGTCCAACGTGACCGGCGCGATGGCCGACCCGCAGGAGCTGACCTCGCCCGGGTACTGGGTGCGCCACGTGCGCGCGGCGGTCCGCTTCACGGACGGCATGCGGGCGCTGGAGTCGGCGGGTGTACGCCGTTACATCGAGGTCGGACCCGGCGGTGTGCTGTCCGCGATGGGCCAGCAGTGCGTGGACGGCGGCCTGTTCGCGCCGCTGCTGCGCAAGGACCGTCCCGAGCCGGAGAGTCTGCTGGCGGGAATCGGCCGGTTCTTCGCCGACGGCGGCACGGTGGACTGGCCGGCGGTCCTCGCCGGAAGGGGCGGCAGGCTCGTGGAGCTGCCGACGTACGCCTTCCAACGCCGGCGCTTCTGGCTGGATTCGACACCGGACGCGGGCGATGTGACGTCGGCCGGACTCGGTGCCGCGGGGCATCCGCTGCTCGGCGCGGCGGTGGAGCTGCCCGAGTCGGACGCGCTGGTGCTGACCGGCCGGCTGTCGGTGAGCGGGCAGCCGTGGCTGGCGGACCACGCGGTGTCCGGATCGGTGCTGTTCCCGGGCACGGCCTTCCTGGAACTGGCCGTGGGCGCGGGGGAGCAGGTCGGCTACGGCCTGGTGGAGGAGCTGACACTGGGAGCGCCGCTCGTCCTGACCGAACGGGCCGCCGCCGTCGTGCGGGTGACCGTCGGCGCGCCCGACGACGACGGCCGGCGCCCGCTGTCCGTGCACTCCCGTCCCGAGGGCGCCGGCTTCGGCGAGCCCTGGACCCGGCACGCCACCGGTTCCCTCCTCCCGACGTCGCCGGAGGCCGCCGACGAGCTGACCGCGTGGCCGCCCGCCGACGCGACCGAGCTCGACGTCAGCGACCTCTACGAGCGGTACGCGGCGAACGGGTTCGCGTACGGCCCGGCGTTCCAGGGGCTGCGCGCCGCCTGGCTGCGGGGCGACGAGGTGTTCGCCGAGGTGAGCCTGCCCCGGCAACTGCACGAGAGCGCGGCCGACTTCGGCCTGCACCCGGCCCTGCTCGACGCCGCCCTGCACGGCATCGCCCTCGGTACCCTCTTCGACGGGGAGCAGGACACGGACACCGCCCGCGGACGGCTGCCGTTCTCCTGGACCGGCGTGACCCTGCACGCCTTCGGGGCGGACGAGCTGAGGGTGCGCATCTCCCCGGCCGGACCGGACGGCGTGTCCCTCTTCGTGGCGGACGCGGCCGGACAGCCCGTGGCGACCGTCGAGAGCCTGCTGCTGCGCAAGATGGCGGACGATCAGGTCGGCACCGCGCGTGCCGCGGCCAGCGACGCCCTCTTCCGGCTCGACTGGCCCGCCGCCCCGGCCGCCGCGGCCGCCGCGGCCCTGCCCCGCGCCGCACTGGTCGGGGACGACGGCCTGAAGATCACCGAGACGATGTTCGACAGCGGCGTCCACCTGGAGTCGTACGCCGACCTGGAGTCGCTGCGCGCCGCCGCCGACGCCGGTACGGCGGTCCCCGGCGCGGTGTTCGTCTCCTGCCGGCCCGACACGGCCGGGGTGCGGGAAGCGGTGTACGAGGCCCTGGAGCTGGTGCAGGGCTGGCTGGCGGAGGAGCGGTTCGCGGACGCGCGGCTGGTGTTCCTGACCCGGGGCGCGGTGGCCGCCGAGCCCGGGGACGGCGTGGCGGATCTGGCGCACGCGGCCGTCTGGGGCCTGGTGCGCTCGGCGCAGTCGGAGAACCCGGAGCGGTTCGTGCTGGCCGACCTGGACGAGGACGAGGCGTCCGTACGGGCGCTGCCCGCCGCCCTCGCGACCGGTGAGGCCCAGCTCGCCCTGCGCCGCGGTGTCTCCCACACCCCGCGGCTGTCCCGCGCCCGCACCGAGGCCGCGGCGGCGACGGCCCTCGACCCGGACGGCACCGTACTGATCACCGGCGCCACCGGAAGCCTCGGCAGCCTGGTGGCCCGTCACCTGGTGGCGGCGCACGGGATGCGGCATCTGCTGCTGGTGAGCAGGCGGGGTGCCGGAGCGGAGGGTGCCGCCGAACTCGCCGAGGAGCTGCGGGCGTCGGGTGCGGAGTCGGTGGGCTTCGCGGCGTGCGACGTGGCCGACCGGGAGGCGCTGGCCGGGGTGCTGGCCGGCATCCCGGCGGAGCGTGCGCTGACGGCCGTGGTGCACACGGCGGGAGTGCTCGACGACGGGGTCGTCTCCTCGCTGACGCCGGAGCGGGTGGACCGGGTGCTGCGGCCCAAGGTCGACGCCGCGCTCCACCTGCACGAACTCACCCGCGACCACGACCTGTCCGCGTTCGTGCTGTTCTCCTCCGCCGCCGGCGTCCTCGGCGGCGCGGGCCAGGGCAACTACGCCGCCGCCAACACCTTTCTGGACGCGCTGGCCCAGCACCGCCGGGCCCGGGGACTGCCCGCCCACTCCCTCGCCTGGGGTCTGTGGGCCCCCTCCGGCGGCATGACCAGCCAGGTCGACACCACCCAGACCGCACGCTCCGGCATCGCCCCGCTCACCCCCGAACAGGGCCTGGAACTCCTCGACACCGCCCTCGGCCTCGACACAGCGCTGCTCATCCCGATGCGCGTCGACCTCACCGGCCTGCGCGCGTCCGCGGCCTCCGGATCCGTACCGCCGCTGCTGCGCGGGCTGGTGCGCGCCCCGGCCCGGCGGTCCGGCACGAGCGGTCCGGCACCCGCCGGGAACGGCGGCTCGCTGCGCGGGCGGCTCGCCGGACTGGCCGAGGACGAACAGCGGGCGCTGCTCCTCGAGTTGGTGCGCACCCAGGTGGCCACCGTCCTCGGGCACGCGGACGCCTCCGCCGTGGAGGCCGGGCACGAGTTCGTCGACTCCGGCTTCGACTCGCTCACCGCGGTCGAACTGCGCAACCGGCTCAACGCGGCCACCGGCCTCCGACTGCCCGCCACGCTCGTCTTCGACCACGACACCCCCGCCGACCTCGCCGCCCGGCTGTGGTCGGAACTCGCCGCCGCACCCGCCACGGACGCCCCCGACCGGGCGCCCACCTCGGCGGCGGCACCGGCCGAGGGTGAGTCGACCACACTCGGCGCGCTGTACACCCAGGCGTTCGAGACCGGCAAATGGAAGGAGATCTTCGACCTGCTGCACGCGACGGCCGCCCTGCGCCCGAGGTTCGAGACCCCCGACGACCTCGACCGGCTGCCCACTCCCGTGCGGCTCAGCAAGGGGCCGGCCGAACACCACCTGTTCTGCTTCTCCTCCTGCCTCGCCGTCGCCGGCGTCCACCAGTACGCCCGGTTCGCCGCCTCGCTGCGCGGCCGGCGCAACGTCTCCGCTCTGGCGCTGCCCGGCTTCGGGCGCGGCGAGAGCCTTCCGGAGACCGCGGACGCCGTGGTCGCGGCGCAGGCCAGAGCCGTCGCCGAAGCCGCCGACGGTGCGCCCGTGGTGCTGCTGGGCTCCTCGGCGGGCGGCTGGTTCGCCCACGCCGCGGCCGGCCACCTGGAGGAGATGGGCATCCGGCCGGCGGCGGTCGTCCTGGTCGACACCTATGTGCCGCAGAGCAGCATCCTCACCCAGTTCGGGCTGTCCCTCATGGACGGAATGACCGAGCGCGAGGGCGTCTTCGTCACCATGGACGACGCCCGGCTGTCCGCCATGGGCTGGTATCTGAGCCTGTTCGGCACCTGGCAGCCCAAGCCCGTCGAGACCCCGACCCTGCTGGTACGGGCGACCGAGCCGCTGCCCACCGGATCCGTCCGGCTGGAGGAACTGCCCGACTGGCGCTCCTACTGGGACCTGCCCCACGACGTCGTCGACGTGCGCGGCAACCACTTCACGATGATGGAGGACTTCTCCTCCCCGACCGCGCAGGCCATCGAGGACTGGATCGAGCGGCTGCCCCGCACCACCGGCTGACCCCGCGAACCGGCCGCACGGGCCGGACGAGAACCGGCCGTACCCGCCGGAAGAGAACCGGCCGCACGGCCCGGACGAGAACCGGCCGTACCCGCCGGAAGAGAACCGGCCGCACGCGCCGGACGAGAGAGGAAAGAGAAGACCCATGGCATTGCCCGCAACGGACGAGAGCCTGTGGCTGCGCAGGTTCCATCCGCGCCCGCAGGCCGAGATCAGCCTGGTGTGCCTGCCGCACGCCGGCGGCGCGGCGAGCTTCTACCACCCGCTGTCGGAGCTGCTGCCCCCACACGTGGAGGCGCTGGCCGTGCAGTACCCGGGCCGCCAGGACCGGCGGCGCGACCCCTTCATAGAGAGCGTCCCCGAACTGGCCCGGGAGATCTTCACGGTGCTGCGCCCGCGCCTGGACCGGCCGATCGCGCTGTTCGGCCACAGCATGGGCGCCAGCGTGGGCTTCGAGCTGGCCCGGCTGCTCGAAGGGGAACGCGACACCGTGCCGGTGGCGTTCTTCGCCTCCGGCCGGCCCGCCCCTTCCCGGCACCGCAGCAACGACATCCACCGGCTCGACGACGACGGCATCATCGCCGAACTGCAGCGGGTCAGCGGAACCGACGCCCGCATCCTCGGCGACGCCGAACTGCTGCGCGTCGCCCTGCCCGCCATCCGCGCCGACTACAAGGCGGCGGAGACCTACCAGTACCGGCCCGGCCCCCGGCTGCGCTGCGACATCGTCGCCCTCACCGGCGACCGTGACGAACGCGTCGAGGTCGACGAGGTCGCGTCCTGGCAGGCGCACACCTCCGGCTCGTTCCGCCTGCGGGTCTTCCCCGGCGGCCACTTCTACCTCGGGGAGCAGAGAGCGGCGGTGGCCGACGTCATCGCGGACACGCTCCGCAGCGCGACGGCCGCACCCGCCCACCCCTCCCTCTGAGACGAGGTCCCCGACGATGCGCATCCTGTTCGCCACCGTGTCCGAGCGGTCGCACCTGTACACCATGGTTCCGCTCGCCTGGGCGCTGTCGGCCGCCGGCCACGAGGTGCGCGTGGCCAGCAGCCCCGCCCTGGCCGGCCCCATCATGAGCACCGGCCTGACCGCCGTCTCCCTGGGCACCGACCACAACCTGCACGAGATGCTCAAGGAGAACCGCGACTCGCTGGAGAACCCCCTGTCGGACTGGAGCGATCCGGTCCTCGACTCCCACAGCTGGGAACAGGTGCTGATGAAGTTCAAGGTCAGCGTCATGTTCGCCTACCAGACCTACAACGACTGCCTGGTGCACGACCTGGTGGACTACGCCCGCCACTGGCGGCCCGACCTCGTCGTCTGGGACCCCGTCACCTACGCCGGACCGGTCGCCGCCCGGGTGGTCGGCGCCGCCCACGCCCGCCTGATGTGGTGCATCGACATCTACTCCGCGATGCGCGACGTGTTCCTCGCCCGGCTCGCCGAACAGCCCCCCGAGCGCCGCGAGGACCCGCTCGCGGAGTGGCTCGGCGGACTGCTGCGGCGCCACGGATCCGACTTCGACGAGGAGGTCGTCACCGGGCAGTGGAGCATCGACCAGATACCCGCCAGCCTCCAACTGCCGCTCACCGTGGACCGGCTGGGGATGCGCTACGTCCCCTACAACGGGCCCTCGCAGCTGCCCGACTGGCTGCGCCGGGAGCCGGAGCGGCCGCGCGTCGTCCTCACCTCCGGTGTGTCGGCCAGGGCCGCGCTCGGCGGTACGTTCATGCCCGTCACCGACATGATCGGCACGCTCGGCGAACTCGACGCGGAGGTCGTCGCCGCCCTCCCGCCGGAGGAGCTGGAGTCGCTGGAGAAGGTCCCCGCCAACACCCGCCTGGTCGACTTCGTGCCGCTGCACGCGCTGCTGCCCAGTGCCTCGGTCCTCATCCACCACGGCGGCTTCGGCTCCTGGGGCACCGCGCTCGCCAACGCCGTACCGCAGCTCGTCCCCACCATCCGCTACGCCGACTGGTGGAACAAGGCGCTCAGCGTGCAGCAGGCAGGCGCCGGACTGGCCGTCCACGCCTCCGAGCTGACCCCGGACGTGCTGCGCGACGGCGTGCACCGGCTGATCACCGACCCCTCCTTCCGGGACAACGCCGAGCGGCTGCGCCAGGAGAACCTGGCCGCGCCCAGCCCGCACGACGTCGTGGCGGAACTGGAGCGGCGCACCGCGGAGCACCGCCGGTGAAGGCCCGCGAGCTGGCGGTGCCCGGCGCCTGGGAGTTCACCCCCGAGGTGCACCGCGACAGCAGGGGAGCGTTCGTCGCCCACTACACGGAGAGCGAGTTCGCCCGTGTCACCGGCCGACGGCTGCGTCTGGGCCAGAACCACCACAGCATCTCCCGCCGCGGCGCCGTCCGCGGGGTGCACTACGCCGACGTACCGCCCGGCCAGGCCAAGGTGGTGTGCTGCACCGCGGGCGAGCTGCTGGACGTCGTCGTCGATCTCAGGGTCGGCTCGCCCACCTTCGGCCGCTGGGACAGCGTGGTGCTGGACGCGCACTCCTACCGCGCGGTCTACCTCGAGGAGGGCCTCGGGCACGCCTTCATCGCCCTGCGCGACGGCACCGTGGCCGCCTACCTCAACTCGGCCGAGTACAACCCGTCCGCCGAGCACGAGATCGACCCGTTCGACCCGCAACTCGGCCTGCCCTGGCCGAGCGACGTCGAGTACCTGGTCTCCGACCGGGACCGGGGTGCCCCGACCCTCGCCGAGGCCGAACGCGCCGGACTGCTGCCCTCGTACGAGGCCTGCCGCGCTCTGAACGCCGGCCGGCGGGGCCCGTCCGGCGCCTGACCGCGGCCCCCGGTGAGCGGTATCGGCCGACCGGTGGATGCGGGGTATCAACCGATCGGCCGATGCCCGGGATCCACCCGGTGGGCGTCCGCCGGGCCGATCCGCCGCCGGCCCACGGGCCCTACGGTGGAAGCATGAGGAAAGCGACCGAGAAAGGCACACCAGAATGCCGCTGATCCAGGTGAGGAATCTGCGGAAGGAATACCGCGGACATGTCGCCGTAGCCGATGTCTCCTTCGATGTGGAAGAAGGCGAGATCTTCGGCATTCTCGGCCCGAACGGCGCCGGAAAGACGACCGCCGTGGAATGCATCGAGGGAATGCGGAAAAGGGACGGCGGACAGGTCGACGTCATGGGCCTGGATCCGCTGACCGATGTCGCCGAACTCCGGCAGAACATCGGCATTCAGCTCCAGCAGAGCGAACTGCCGCCCAAACTGAAGGTGTGGGAGGCGCTCGACCTCTACAGCTCCTTCTACAACAACCCCGTCGACTGGCGTGAACTCATCGAGGAGTGGGGCCTGTCGGAGAAGGCCGACACGGCGTTCGGCGCGCTCTCCGGCGGCCAGCAGCAGCGCCTGTCCATCGCCCTCGCCCTCGTCGGCAGGCCACGCATCGCGGTGTTCGACGAGCTGACGACCGCGCTCGACCCGCACGCCCGGCGCGAGACCTGGAAGCTCATCGAGAAGGTGCGCGCCCAGGACGTCACCGTGCTGCTCGTGACGCACTTCATGGAGGAGGCCGAGCGGCTCTGCGACCGCATCGCCATCATCGAGTCCGGCCGGGTGGTCGCCCTCGACACGCCCTCGGGGCTGGTCTCCTCCATCGACGAGCAGCAGATCATCCGGTTCAAGCCGTCGGCCCCCCTGGACGACACCCTGCTGACCTCGCTGCCCGAGGTGACCAGCGTCAGCCGGTCCCACTCGCAGGTCACCGTCACCGGCAAGGGCAATGTCGTCTACGCGGTGATCTCCGTCCTGGCCCGCAACCAGATCGTGGCCAACGAACTGCGCCTGGAACAGGCCAGCCTCGACGACGCGTTCGTCGCCCTCACCGGCTCCCGGCCGGCCCGCTGAACCCGCCGAGTCCCGGCCCGCCACCCCCGCACCGAGGAGACGTCACCCATGTCCGGGCGTACCAAGCTCATCGCCGTGGAGAGCAAGCTGTTCCTGCGCGACCCCACCGCGGTCTTCTTCGTCATCGCGCTGCCGATCATGCTGCTGTCCATCTTCCACGTCATCACCACCAACTCCGACGACGACGCCGAGACCAAGGCCGCCATGGCCGCGTTCGTGCCGGCCATGGCCATGTCCATGTGCCTGACCATGCTGGCGCTCAACGTGCTGCCCACCACGCTCGCCACCTACCGGGAGAAGGGCATCCTGCGCCGCATGGCCGCGAGCCCGGTCCACCCGGCGAACCTGCTGGGCGCGCAGCTGTTCATCAACCTCGTCACCGCGGTGGTCTCCGCCGTGCTCGTGCTCGTCGTCGGCGCCGCCGCCTTCGACACCGACATGCCCGGCGACTTCCCCGCCTTCCTCGCCGCTTTCGCGCTCGGCACCTGGGCGCTGTTCGCCGTCGGGCTGCTCGTCGCGGCCCTCGCCCCGAGCAGCAAGTCCGCCACCGCGATCGGCTTGTCCCTGCTCTTCCCCAGCCTCTTCTTCGGCGGCGTGTTCCTGCCGAAGGAGGATCTGCCGGACGCCGTGTCTACCATCGGCGACTACACTCCGCTCGGCGCCGCGCTGCAGGCGCTGCGGGACGCCTGGGAGGGCGACTGGCCCAGCACCCTGCACCTCGCGGTGCTCGCGGTGACGGCGGTGGCCGCGACCGCGGCGGCCGCCAGACTGTTCCGCTGGGAATGAGGTGTTCGCGACGACGTACGACGACGGCGTCAGGTGGGAGCGGCACTCCGACATCGTGTTCGGGGTGCTGCCCTACTTCCTGCTGCTGCTGTCGACGGCCATCAGCCTGGCGCACGGCGCGGCGGCCTGGGACCCCGGCGACCGGCTGATCACCCTCGCCCTGGTGGGCGCGGCCGCCGTGTGGATCCTCGGCACCTTCACCCTGCCCACCCGCGGCAGGGGCCGCAGCGGCTACGCCCAACTGCCCACCGCGCTCTACTTCGCCGGCCTGCTCGGCATCTCCGCGGTGCTGCTCACCCGCGACCAGGTGTTCGTGCTGTTCGCCGCCACCGGATTCGTGCAGGCCCTGGTGCTGCTGCCGACCCCGTGGGCGTTCGTCTGCGTCGCCGTCGCCTCGTTCCTCGTCAACACCGTGCCGGACGGGTTCCCCGAGCCCGACGCCGGCGCCGTCACCCGCTACGCGGGCGGGATCGCCCTGCAGACGGCCGTCATCGGCTGGGTCAACCTGCTCTCCCGGCGCCTCACCGAGCAGCACGAACAGCGCAAGCGGACCGTCGCCGAACTCCAGGCGGCACTCGCGGAGAACGCCGGACTGCACGCCCAACTCGTCGCCCAGGCACGGGAGGCGGGCGTGCACGACGAACGCCAGCGGATGGCGGGCGAGATCCATGACACCCTCGCCCAGGGGCTGGCCGGCATCATCCGCCAACTGGAGGCGGCCGAACACGCCAAGGGCGACGAGGAGCGCTGGCAGCGCCACCTGGACGCCGCCCGCGACCTGGCCAGGCAGAGCCTCACCCAGGCCCGCCGCTCCGTCCAGGCGCTGCGCCCCGAGCAGTTGGAGACGTCCTCGCTGCCCGACGCCATAGCGGACCTCGCCGGGCGGTGGTCTCGCGAGCACGCGGTCAAGGCCGACTTCGCGCTGACCGGCCGGGCCGCGCCGATGCACGCCGAACTGGAGGCGACGCTCTACCGGGTGGCGCAGGAGGCCCTCGCCAACGTCGCCAAGCACGCCGGCGCCTCCCGGGCCGGCATCACCCTGTCGTACATGGACGACGTCGTCCTGCTCGACGTCGTCGACGACGGCGCCGGCTTCGACCCGCCGGCCGCCCGGTCCGGGACCGCCGCACCCGACGGCAGCGGACTCGGCCTGGTCGCCATGCGTCGCCGGCTCCAGCGCGTCGCCGGTACGTTGGAGATCGAGAGCGCGCCCGGCGAGGGCACGGCCATCGGCGCGGGCGTTCCCTTCATCCCTCCCCCGGAAGCCGGTGCATGAGCGCGAACCCGATCCGAAGCCAGGACCAGAACCCCATCCGTATCGTCATCGTCGACGACCACCCCGTGGTCCGCGACGGCCTGCGCAGCGTCCTGGAACGCGACCCCGACTTCGAGGTCGTCGGCGAGGCCGAGGACGGCGAGGAGATCGTCGCACGCTATCGGCAGTTCGCCGCCGACGTCGTCCTGATGGATCTGCGCATGCCCCGCCTCGGCGGAGTCGGCGCCATCAAACAGCTGCTCGGCACGGACCCGGACGCGCGGATCCTGGTGCTCACCACCTACGACAACGACAGCGACGTCGTGGACGCGCTCGCCGCCGGCGCCACCGGCTACCTCCTCAAGGACATCTCCCGCGAGGAGCTGACCCGCGCGGTGCGCGCCGCCGCGGCCGGCCAGTCCGTGCTGTCCCCGGCCGTCACCAGCCGCGTGCTCGGCCGGATGCGGGGGCCGACGCGCGGCCCGCTCAGCCAGCGCGAGCTGGAGGTGCTCCGCCTCATCGCCGACGGCGCCACCAACCGCCAGGTCGCCGCCACACTGTTCATCAGCCAGGCCACGGTGAAGACCCACCTCCTGCACGTCTACGAGAAACTCGGCGTCAACGACCGCGCCGCCGCGGTCAGCGAGGCCCACAAACGGAATCTGTTTTCCTGAACCCCCTTTTTTCTTATCCGGAACACGACCGGTAGGGGTGGTCCGATAGGGGCGGTGAGGGCCTTCGGACGATAGGGGTTGTGACCCCCGAAGGCCCCCTCATAGCGTGACGGCCATGACCCCTTCGCAGAAATGGTCGGCCGTCGTCGTCGGCGGTACAGGATTTCTCGGGCGGCATGTGTGCGCGGCACTCGCCCGACGCGGCCACACGGTACTGGCGACCGGCAGGAAACCGAATGTGAAGGGATTCCCGCGGGCGGAATTCCGGGTCCTGGACATGCTGACGGCGCAGCCCGGCGAACTGACCGCGATCGCCCGGTCCGCCCAGGTCGTCGTCAACGCCGCCGGCGACAGCTGGGAGGGCTCCGAGGAGGCCATGACCGCCTCGCACGGCCCCCTCGTCGAACGGCTGGTGGAAGCGACCGCCGCCATGGACGGCACACCCCGGCTGATCCAGCTCGGCAGCGTCCACGAGTACGGGCCCGTCCCGCCCGGCACCGTCATCACCGAGGACCGCCCCGAGGCACCCGTCAGCGTGTTCGCGCGCACCAAACTGGCGTCCGCCCGCACGGTCCTGGACGCCACCCGCGCCGGCCTCGTCGACGGCTGCGTGCTGCGCGTGACCAACGTCTGCGGACCCGGCACCCCCCGCGGCAGCTTCCTGGGCGCCCTGGCGGAGAAGCTGCTGCGCGCCGGCGCGGACGCGCCCGCCTCGTTCACCGTCGTCGACGACCACCGTGACTTCGTCGACGTCCGCGACGTCGCCGAGGCGGTGGCCCTCGCCGCCGCGCCGGGCGCCCCTGTCACCGGACGGGTCGTCAACATCGGCCAGGGCCGGGCCACCGCCCTGCGCGACCTGGTGGACTGGCTGGTCGCCGCCTCCGCGGTGCCCCCGCACCTCGTCCGCGAGGAGAAGGCGCCCGTGACCAGCTTCGGCGGCAACTGGACCCAGTCCGACATCGGCCTCGCCCGCGAACTGCTCGGCTGGTCCCCGCACGTCCCTCTGCCCTCCTCCGTCCGCGACCTGTGGACGGCCGCCGCAGGCCGGCCCACCGTCGCCGCGGCCCGTACCGAAGGACAGTGATGCAGTACACCGCTCTCGGCCGTACCGCCCTCCAGGTGAGCCGCGTCTGCCTGGGCACGCTGAACCTCGGCGTCCGGGCGAGCGAACCGGACAGCTTCGCCCTGATGGACACCGCGCTCGACCGCGGCGTCAACTTCTTCGACACCGCCAACCAGTACGGCTGGCAGAAGCACAAGGGATACACCGAGGAACTCCTCGGACGCTGGTTCGCCCAGGGCGGCGGCCGGCGCGAGAAGGTCGTCCTCGGCACCAAGGTCTTCAACCCGATGTCGGACTGGCCCAACGACTCCGGCCTGTCGGCCCGGCACATCATCGCCTCCTGCGAGGCGTCCCTGCGCCGCCTGAATACCGACTGGATCGACCTGTTCCAGATGCACCACGTCGACCGCCAGGCCCCCTGGGAGGAGGTGTGGCAGGCGATGGAGACCCTCACCCTCCAGGGCAAGGTCCGCTACGTCGGCTCCTCCAACTTCGCCGGCTGGCACATCGCCGAGGGCCAGGAGGCCGCCGAGCGCCGCCGGTTCCTCGGCATCGTCTCCGAACAGAGCGTGTACAACCTCGTCACCCGGCACGTCGAGCTGGAGGTGATCCCCGCCTCCCGGCGCTACGGCGTCGCCGTCCTCGCCTGGTCCCCGCTGCACGGCGGGCTCCTCGGCGGGGCCCTGCGCAAACTCGCCGACGGTACGGCCGTCAAGACCGCCCAGGGCCGCGCCGCCCAGGCCCTCGACCGCCACCGCGAGGCCGTCGCCTCCTACGAGAAACTGTGCGACAGCCTCGGCCTCGACCCGGCCGAGGTGGGCCTGGCCTGGGTGATGTCCCGCCCCGGAGTGACCGCCCCGGTCATCGGCCCCCGCGACCTCGCCCAGCTCGACAGCGCCCTGCGCGCCCTCGAACTCCGGCTGCCCGACGAGGTGCTGGCCGAACTCGACGTCCTCTTCCCACCGGTCGGCAACGGCGGCCCGGGCCCGGAGGCATGGGCATGGTGAGCTACCCGACCCAGCAGGAGCGGCTGCGCAGGTCGGCCGCCGCAGTCGACAGCCCCATCGGCACCCTGGCCGGCTTCCGGCAGTGGTTCGGCGAACTCGCCGACGCCGACGAGACCCTGGTCGAGCCGATCACCTTCGACGCGATGCGCGGCTGGACCTTCCAGCCCGGCACCCTGAACCTGGTGCACGACAGCGGCCGGTTCTTCGCCGTGGAGGGCATCCAGGTCCGCATGCCCGGCCGGTCCGTCGCGCAGTGGGGCCAGCCCATCCTCAACCAGCCCGAGATCGGGATCCTCGGCATCCTCGCCAAGGAGTTCGACGGCATCCTGCACTTCCTGATGCAGGCCAAGAGCGAACCCGGCAACCAGGGCGGCGTCCAGCTCTCGCCCACCGTCCAGGCCACCCGCAGCAACTACACGCGCGTGCACCAGGGAAAGCCCGTCCCCTACCTGGAGTACTTCCGCCGGCCCGACCGCCACACCGTCCTCGCCGACGTCCGGCACTCCGAGCAGGGCAGCTGGTTCTACCGCAAACGCAACCGCAACATGATCGTCGAAGTGCCCCCGCAGGACCACGTCCAGGTCAGAGAGGGCTTCCGCTGGCTCACCCTCGGCCAGCTGCACCGCCTGCTCGCCGAGGAGGACGTCGTCAACATGGACGCCCGCAGCGTCCTGGCCTGTCTGCCGTACTCCGCCCTCGACGCCCTCGGTCCCGACGACGCCGGAGCCCTGCCCGGCGACGGCCGCCCCCCGGCCGGCCTGCACTCCACCACGGACATCCTCAGCTGGGTCACCGGCATCCGCAGCGAACGCGAGGTGCTCACCGACCTCGTGCCGCTCAGCCAGGTGCCGCAGTGGAGCCGCTCCGCCGACCGCATCACCCACGACACCGGCCGCTTCTTCAGCATCATGGCCGTGGACGTACGCTCCACCGGCCGTGAGGTCGCCCACTGGACCCAGCCGCTGCTCGCCCCGCACGGCCCGGGCGTCGTCGCCTTCCTGCTGGCCGACTTCGACAAGGTCCCGCACGTCCTGGTGCACGCCCGCGCCGAACCCGGCTACACCGACGTCGTCGAACTGGCGCCCACCGTGCAGTGCACCCCCTCCAACTACGACCACCTGCCCGACGAGGCGGCACCGCCCTTCCTCGAACAGGTGCTGCAGGCCCCGGCCGAGCGCGTCCTGTTCGACACCGCCCTGTCCGAAGAGGGCGGGCGCTTCTACCACGCCCTTAACCGCTACCTCGTCGTGGAGGCCGACCCGGCGGACGTCCCCGCCGAGACCCCGGACCACCGCTGGATCGCCGTGCACCAGCTGGTCGGCCTGCTGCGGCACAGCCACTACCTGAACGTGGAGGCGCGGACCCTCGTGGCCTGCCTGAACGGCCTCGCCCTCCACCCCGAGACGACCTCGTTCGCCCCGACGGAGGACCCACAGTGCGGGAGATAGCCGAAGCAGCCCTGGCTCCGGACACCGACGCGGACGGCTTCGGCGCGCTGCCGGTGCCGGACCACTACCGCGGCGCCGTCCTGCGGCGGGAGGACCGGGAGATGTTCCACGGCATGGCGACCGCGGACAAGGACCCGGCCAAGAGCCTGCACGTACGCGAGGTGCCGACCCCCGAACCCGGCCCCGGCGAGGCCCTGATCGCGGTCATGGCCAGCTCCGTCAACTACAACACCGTCTGGAGCGCCATCTTCGAGCCGGTCCCCACCTTCTCCTTCCTGGAGCGCTACGCCCGCTCCGACGCACCCGGCGCGGCCCGGCACGACCAGCCGTACCACGTCCTCGGCTCGGACCTGTCCGGCATCGTCCTGCGCACCGGCCCGGGCGTACGCCGCTGGAAGCCCGGCGACCGGGTCGTCGCGCACTGCCTGTCCATCGAACTGCGCTCGCCGGACGGCCACGACGACACGATGCTCGACCCCGACCAGCGCATCTGGGGCTTCGAGACCAACTACGGCGGGCTCGCCGAGCTCTCCCTGGTCAAGGAGAACCAGCTGATGCCCATGCCGGCCCACCTCACCTGGGAGGAGGCGGCCGCCTCCGGGCTGGTCAACTCGACCGCCTACCGCCAGCTCGTCTCGCGCAACGGCGCCCGGATGAAGCAGGGCGACGTGGTCCTCGTCTGGGGCGCGGCCGGCGGCCTGGGCTCGTACGCCACCCAGCTCGTCCTCAACGGCGGCGGCATCCCCGTGTGCGTCGTCTCCGGGCGGCGCAAGGCCGACCTCGTCCGCTCCATGGGCGCCGAACTGGTCATCGACCGGGCGGAGGAGGACTACCGCTTCTGGAAGGACCCCACGACCCCCGACCCGAAGGAGTGGCGGCGCTTCGGCTCCCACATCCGCCGGCTGACCGGCGGCGAGGACCCCGACATCGTCCTCGAACACCCCGGGCGGGACACCTTCGGCGCGTCGGTGTACGTCACCCGCCGCGGCGGGACCGTCGTCACCTGCGCCTCCACCACCGGCTACCGCCACGAGTACGACAACCGCTACCTGTGGATGTCGCTCAAGCGGATCGTCGGCAGCCACTTCGCCAACTACACCGAGGCGTGGGCCGCGAACCGCCTCATCGCCCGGGGCATGGTGCACCCCACCCTGTCCACGGTGTACCCGCTGTCCGCGGTGGGCACGGCGGCCCAGGACGTGCACCGCAACCGCCACTCCGGCAAGGTCGGGGTGCTGTGCCTGGCGCCCCGTGAAGGGCTCGGTGTGCGCGACGAACAGCTCAGGCAGCGCCACCTGGCCGCCATCAACCGGTTCCGCACCGACGCCGGCTGACGTGCCGTCGCGGGCCACCCCCCGATGGCGGGGACTGATCGCCGGCGGCACCCGGACCCTGCCGGTCGCCTACGTCCCGGTCGCCCACGGCCGGAGCGCCACGACCGGCGTGGTGATCGACTCCCTCGACGACCTGCGCGTGCTGTTCCGCGGCGTCCCGCTGGACACGGTGTCGCCGTCGCTGCCGGCCGACGCACCGGCCGCGCTGCTGCTCGCGCTGTACCGGCTGGTCGCCGAGGAGCAGGGGGTGAGCGCGCGCCGGCTGACCGGCACGCTCCGCACCGACGCGCCGGGGCGGCGGCTGTTCCCACCCGAGCCGTCCCGGCGGCTGCTCGCGGACCTGGCCGCGTACCGCGAGGCCGAACTCCCCAGGTGGACCACCACCCCACGCCGTGCCCGGCCGCGCGTCCCGGGCGCGGCCGGCCCGCGGCGCCCCGAGCCGCTGACCCTGCGCTTCCACGCCGACGCGTACGACGGTGCCGTACCGGCGGCAGGCCCCCGGCACGCCGAACGCCTGGCGAAGCTCCGCGCCTGGCGCTGCCAGGACCGGCTCGACGACGCCCTCCACCTGATCCGGAAGGCGGCGGCCGGCACCGACAACGTGCTCCACCCGATCAGCACGGCCCTCGCCGCGGGAGCGACCACCGCGGAGGTGTGCCAGGCCCTGCACGAGGCCTGGGGGACCTAGGGGACCCAGGGCCCGACCGGCGGGCGCCCTCCGGCCCGCCCGCATCCCCCGCCCCGGCTCGCGGCTATCCTCGTCGGCAGCCGTAGACGAGGAGTTGAACCGTGTCCGAGACCGCGCCGCGCCCGACCCTGGAGGCCGTGGCCGCGCGGGCCGGGGTGTCACGGGCCACCGCCTCCCGTGTCGTCCGGGGCGGCGACGGTGTGCGCGGCCCCCTGGTGGAGAAGGTCCTGCGCGCCGTCGAGGAGCTGGGGTACGTCCCCAACCAGGCGGCGCGCAGCCTGGTGACGCGGCGGCACGACGCCGTCGCGGTCGTCGTCGCCGAACCCGAGACGCGCGTGTTCGCCGACCCGTTCTTCGCGCTCCATCTGCGCGGCATCAGCAAGGAACTGACCGCCCACGACAACCAGCTCGTGCTGCTTCTCACCGAGGGCCGCGAGGACCACGCCCGGGTGGGCCGCTACCTCGCCGCCGGACACGTCGACGGGGCGCTGGTGTTCTCGCTGCACCTCGACGACCCGCTGCCCGGGCTGATCCGGCGGGCCGGGGTCCCGGCCGTGTTCGGCGGACGCCCCGGCTGGGCCGACGGGGCGGGCGAGGACGCCGCGCCGACCGTGTACGTGGACTGCGACAACAGGGGCGGCGCGCGGGACGCCGTACGGCATCTGGCGGGGCTCGGCCGTACGCGGATCGCGCACATCGCGGGCCCGCCGGACCAGACGTCGGCCGTGGACCGGCTCGACGGCTACCGGGACGTGGTGGGCGAGACGGATCCCGGGCTGGTCGCGCAGGGCGACTTCACGCCGGCCGGCGGGGAGCGGGCGATGCGCGAACTGCTCGACCGGTGCCCCGGCCTGGACGCGGTGTTCGCCGCCAACGACCTGTCCGCGGCGGGCGCCCTGCGCGTGCTGCGCGAGCACGGGCGGCGCGTGCCCGAGGACGTCGCCCTGATCGGCTTCGACGACCTGCTGCCGGTCGCCGAGCAGACCGACCCGCCCCTGACCACGGTCCGTCAGGACATCGAGCAGATGGGCCGCCTGATGGCCCGCCTGCTCCTCGACCGCCTCGGCGGCACCACCGCTGCGCTCCCGGACGCCACCATCCTGCCGACCACACTGGTGCGCCGGGCGAGCGCCTAGGTGTATTGACCCGCAGCGTTGTTCACACGGCTGATCGGTGGCTGGCCTCCGAGTGCGGTGTGGCAGCGGTGGTGGTTGTAGGTGTGGAGGAAGTCTGCCAGGGCGGCGGTGCGTTCGGCGTTGCTGGTGTAGGGCCGCTGGTAGGCCCATTGGTCGAGCAGGGTGCGGTTGAAGCGTTCGACCTTGCCGTTGGTCTGTGGCCGGTAGGTGCGGGTGAGCTTGCCGGCCGCGCCGAGGTCGGCCAGCGCCTGCCGCCAGGCGAGGCTCTTGCGGTAGGGCCAGGCGTTGTCGGTCAGGACCCGCTCGACGCGGGTGATGCCGTGCCCGGCGAAGAAGACGGCGGCTCGCCGCAGGAAGGCGGCGCAGGTGACGGCGTTCTCGTCCGGGTGGACCTCGCTGTAGGCCAGGCGGGAGTGGTCGTCGACGGCGGAGTGGATGTAATCGAAGCCCACGCTGCTGCGCCGGGTCCGGCCGGCCTGGCGGCCCAGTACCTTGTGGCCGCCGCCGTCGGGGATGCGGCCGAGCTTCTTGACGTCCACGTGGACCAGCTCGCCGGGCCGGTCGCGTTCGTAGCGACGGATGACCTGGCCGGTGGGCCGGTCCAGGTGGGCCAGGCGGTTCAGGCCGTGCCGGGTCAGGATCCGGTGCACGGTCGAGGCGGGCAGACCCAGGACCGGTCCGAGCCGTGCGGGACCGAGCTTGCGGACCTGCCGCTCGTGACACACTCGGGCCTCGACGGCGTCCGCCGTGCGATGCGGAGTCGTTCGTGGCCTGCTGGAGCGGTCGGCGAGGCCGGCCTCACCCTCGGCCCGCCAGCGGCGGACCCACTTGTGGGCTGTGGCTCGTGAGATGCCCATCTCTGCGGCGACATGCGCGACGGGACGGCCGCAGCGGACACGCTCGACGAGCAGCCTCCTGCCGTGAACGGTCAGCCGGGCATTACGGTGGGACACGAAGACCTCCGTGCGGTGCAGTCCTAGACACCTCCACCACACCGGAGGTCTTCGCCATGATCAAGCGCCCACGCGTGTCAACAACGCTGCTGGTCAATACACCTAGGGCCTGTCCGACACTTCCCGCCTGTGCCGCGACGACTGGCCCTAGCCGCGGGGCTCGACGACGGCGAACCTGGCGCCGTACGGGTCGGTCAGCCGGGCGGCGCGGCCGATGTCCGGGACGTCGGTGGGAGGCGTGTGGACCGTGCCGCCCAGTTCCTGGACCCGGGCGGCGGTCGCGTCGGTGTCGGTGACCTCGATGAACACCAACCAGTGGGGGTCACCGGTCTCGCCGGACTCCGCGTCCAGCGGGACCAGCCGGCCGAACCTGGCCTCCTCGTCCCGGCCCGCCGGGTTGACGCAGGTGTGGAAGCCGCCGGTGAAGCTGAGCGAGGAGGTCTCCCAGCCGAGCACCCGGTGGTAGAAGCCGGCCGCCGCGGCGATGTCCGGCGTGTACAGCTCCAGCCAGCGCAGCGCGCCGGGCGCCCGCACCAGGTCCACGCCCTTGTTCGCTCCGGGCTGCCAGATGCCGAACGGCACGCCCGACCGGTCGCCGAGGATCGCCATACGGCCCTGGTCCGTCACGTCCATCGGCTGGAACACGACCGAGCCGTGCGCGTCCTGGGCGGCCTCGGCGGTGGCGTCGGCGTCGGGGCTCTGGAAGTACACGGTCCACGACGGCGGGCCCTGCTCGGGCGTGGTCCGCATGCCGCCGGCGACGGTCCGGCCGTCGAGCTGGAACAGCCCGTACCCGCCGACCTCGGGGCCGCCGGGGACGAACCGCCAGCCGAACAGGGCGCGGTAGAAGGAGGCCGCGCCCTCGATGTCCGGTGTGCCGACGTCGATCCAGTTCGGAGCGCCGTGGTCGAAACGGGTGGTGGACATCATCGCCCTCCTCGGCAGGGGCCGGCTGTCTGCACAGCCGAGTCTCGCACCGCCCACCGACAACCGCGCGCCGCCGTGCGCCGCGTGTCCGGGACGGGCATCATCGACCGGCCGGGTGCCCCGCCGTCCGCGCGTTGATCCCGCGTTGATCGAACGTTTTGCGCCGCCCGGCACGATCTCGTCCATGCACTACGACACCGTGACCCCGGCCTCCCCCTCCTGGCAGGCCCAGGCCCTGTGCGCGCAGACCGGGGCCGACTTCTTCTTCCCCGAGCCCGGCAGCTCGGTCCGCGAGGCCAAGCGCATCTGCGCCATGTGCGAGATGCGCCCGGCCTGCCTCGAGTACGCCCTGGAGCACGACGAGCGCTTCGGCGTCTGGGGCGGCCTGTCCGAGAAGGAACGCCTGACGCTGCGCCGCGCCGCCCGCTGACGCCCCGCCCCGGCGGGGCCGGCTCAGCCCGCCGCGCGGGCCGCCATACGGGCCTTGCGGGCAGCCAGCTTCTCGTCGAACTTGGCGGCCTCCGCGTCCAGGCCGCCCATGTACAGGCCCAGCTCCTCCTGTGCCTTCAGGCCCTCCGGGCCGAGGCCGTCGATCTCCAGGACCTTCAGGAAGCGCAGGACGGGCTGGAGGACGTCGTCGTGGTGGATGCGGAGGTTGTAGACCTCGCCGATCGCCATCTGCGCGGCGGCCCGCTCGAAGCCGGGCATGCCGTGGCCGGGCATCCGGAAGTTGACCACGACGTCGCGGACGGCCTGCATGGTGAGGTCGGGGGCGAGCTCGAAGGCGGCCTTGAGCAGGTTCCGGTAGAAGACCATGTGCAGGTTCTCGTCGGTCGCGATGCGCGCCAGCATCCGGTCGCACACCGGGTCGCCGGACTGGAAGCCGGTGTTGCGGTGCGAGATGCGCGTCGCCAGCTCCTGGAAGGCGACGTAGGCGATGGAGTGCAGCATCGAGTGCCGGTTGTCCGACTCGAAGCCCTCACTCATATGAGCCATGCGGAAACGTTCCAGCTGGTCCGGGTCCACCGCGCGGGACGCCAGCAGGTAGTCCCGCATGACGATGCCGTGCCGGCCCTCCTCCGCCGTCCAGCGGTGCACCCAGGTGCCCCAGGCGCCCTCCCGGCCGAACAGCGTCGCGATCTCGTGGTGGTAGCTGGGGAGGTTGTCCTCGGTCAGCAGGTTGACGACCAGCGCGATCCGGCCGATCTCGGTGACCTTCGACTGCTCCTTGTCCCAGGCCTCGCCGTCCTCGAAGAGGCCCGGGAAGTTACGGCCGTCGCTCCACGGCACGTACTCGTGCGGCATCCAGTCCTTGGCGACCTTCAGGTGCCGGTTCAGCTCGGTCTCGACGACTTCCTCCAGTGCGTACAGCAGCCGGGCGTCGGTCCAGACGGAGGGGCTGCCGAGTTGGGGGGAAGTGATCGTCACGGGTACTCCATGGGGACGGGGGTGCTGGGGGTACCCTCAGGCCCTTGGGGCACTGGGGGCGAAGCCGCCGGCGCGCGGCACCGAACCTACGGGATCGTAGGCTACGAATCCGTAGGTTACGAAGCCGTAGGTTAAGCGCGCGGTAAGGAAGCCTGTCAAGATCCCTGGTCAGCAACCCGCGCCGGACATGCGGACAGCCCCGGGACCCGCAGGTCCCGGGGCTGTCCGGGGGGCCGGCTCACCCGGTCAGGCGTACAGCTCCCGCAGCCGCACCGAGAGGCACGTCACACAACCCTCGAGCTTCTCGAACTCGGAGATGTCCACCACGACGGGCGCGTAGCCCAGCGAGGCGTACAGCTCGGCGGTCTTCGGCGCGCTCGCCGCCATCAGCAGCTCGTTGCCGCCGAGCAGCACCACATGCGCCCCCGACTCCTCCGGAACCGGCAGGAAACGCCCGAACAGCGACGGCGTGTCCATCATCGGGATGTGCCCGACGACCGTCCCGTCCGGCAGCGCGGTCACCGCCGTCTTCAGGTGCAGCACCTTCGTCACCGGCACCGACACCACCCGCGCGCCCAGCGGCTCGAAGGCGGCCCGCAGCTGCTGGACCCCGGCCGCGTTGGTGCGCCCGCCCCGCCCGACGTAGATCGTGTCGCCGATCTTCAGCACGTCGCCGCCGTCCAGGGTGCCCGGCTCCCAGATCCAGTTCACCGAGCAGCCGAGGCTCGCCACCGTCTCCTCGACGGCGGCGGTCTCCGCGCGCCGAGACTCCGCGCCGGGGCGCGAGATCAGCGCCACGTTCTTGTACATCACGACCGTGTCCTCGACGAACACCGCGTCCGGGCAGTCGTCGGCCGGCTCCACCTCGATGGTCTCCCAGCCGTGCTCGCGCAGCGCCTCGCCGTACGCCTCCCACTGCGCGACCGCCAGCTCCGGGTCCACCTCGGCGCGCTCGATGTGGGTGACGAGGCCGTCGGCGAGACGGGGGCCGGGGCGGCGGATGAGGGCCTTCTTGCTGGGCACGAGGTGTCTCCGTATCGGTGGGTCTTCGGCGGCGCGATGTCGCTGCGCCGCCCGGCCATCATGCAGTGCCGCCCGGTACGGACAAAACCCCCGCCGCCGGGCTGTGGCCCTCCTGAGATACTCGGCGGTAACCGAGCCCGGCCCGCGGCGGCGGCGCCCGGGCCCGACTACCCGACCTCCTCCGGCGTGGTCTCCCGCACCTCTCCCTCCTCCAGCAGCAGCCAGCGCGTGATGCCGATCGACCGCAGGAACGGCAGGTCGTGGCCGGCCACGATCAGCGCGCCCTCGTAGGACTCCAGGGCCGAGGTGAGCTGCCGTACGCTCGCCATGTCCAGGTTGTTCGTCGGCTCGTCCAGCATCAGCAGCTGCGGGGCCGGGTCGGCCAGCATCAGCGCGGCCAGCGCCGCCCGGAAGCGCTCGCCGCCGGACAGGGTGCCGGCCTGCTGGTCGGCGCGGGCGCCCCGGAACAGGAAGCGGGCCAGCCGGGCCCGGATCCGGTTGTCGGTGGCCCCCGGCGCGAACCGGGCCACGTTCTCGGCGACCGTCAGCCCGTCGTCGAGCACGTCCAGGCGCTGCGGCAGGAACCGGTACGGCACATGCGTCACGGCCTCGCCCGACACCGGGGCCAGCTCCCCGGCGATCGTGCGCAGCAGCGTCGTCTTGCCCGAGCCGTTGCGCCCGATCAGCGCCACCCGCTCCGGCCCGTGCAGGTCGAGCCCGACCGGGACCCGGGGGCCGTGGACCGGCTCCAGGTCCCGCAGCGTGAGCACGGTCCGGCCCGGCGGTACGGCCGTGTACGGCAGGTCGACGCGGATCTCGTCGTCGTCCCGTACGGCCTCCGCGACCTCGTCGAGGCGCCCCTTGGCCTCGGCGAGCTTCTCCTCGTGCATGATGCGGTGCTTGCCGGCCGACACCTGGGCCGCCCGTTTGCGCGCCCCCATGACGATCTTCGGCTCGCGCTTCTGCTCGTACATCTTCTGGCCGTACCGCTTGCGGCGGGCCAGCTTCACCTGGGCGTCGACCAGTTCGCGCTTCTGCTTCTTCAGATCGGCCTCGGCCACCCGGACCATCCGCTCGGCCGCCTCCTGCTCGGCGGCGAGGGCCTCCTCGTAGGCGGAGTAGGGACCGCCGAACCAGGTGACCTCTCCGCCGCGCAGATCGGCGATCTGGTCGACCAGTTCGAGCAGTTCGCGGTCGTGGCTGACCACGACCATGACGCCCGGCCAGGACCGCACGGCCTCGTACAGCCTGCGGCGCGCGTACAGGTCGAGGTTGTTGGTCGGCTCGTCCAGCAGCAGCACGTCCGGGCGTCGCAGCAGCAGCGCGGCCAGCCGCAGCAGCACGGACTCACCGCCCGACAGCTCGCCGATCGTGCGGTCCAACCCGATGTGCCCGAGGCCGAGTTCGCCGAGCGTGGCCAGGGCGCGCTCCTCGACGTCCCAGTCGTCGCCGACCGTCTCGAAGTGCGCCTCGGACACGTCGCCCGCCTCGATGGCGTGCAGCGCGGCCCGCCGCTCGGCGATCCCGAGGGCCTCGTCGACCTTCAGGGCGGTGTCGAGCGTGACGTTCTGCGGCAGATGGCCGACCTCCCCCGCGACCCGCACGGTGCCGTCGGCCGGGGTGAGCTCACCGGCGATGAGCTTCAACAGGGTTGATTTCCCGGCCCCGTTGACGCCGACGAGTCCGGTGCGGCCGGGGCCGAAGGAGATGTCGAGGCCGTCGAGCACGGGCGTGCCGTCGGCCCAGGAGAAGGACAGGGAGGTACAGGTGATGGAAGTAGGCATGAAGGCGCCTCCGCGGTTGCTCGCAGTGATCAAGGGCAAACGCGTGTAGAGACACCGCGGCCACGGAAGCGGAAGAAGGAGCCCTGGGCAGGAAAAAAGCCCTGGTCGTCGAGAGGACGGCTCACATACCGAGGTCGCACGCGGCGGACCACACCTCAAGGGGTGTGACGCGGTGTCTCAGGACCTCAGTAGAGCAACGTCCTTCTCCGATCGGCGACAACAGGACCTCATACACCGTACGAGCGGCCTCACGGCCTGTCAACGCATTACCGGCGCTGGCCACCCCGACGGCGATGTCGGATTCCTGCCAGACCCCTGCCGTGCGGGGCTGGTTGAGTGAGCTGCATGACGAACCAGCACCTCCGTGACCTCGCTCTCGCCTTCCGCGCCCTGCACGTGCCCGGCCGCCCTCTCGTCCTGCCCAACGCCTGGGACCTGGCCAGTGCCCGTCTCGTCGAGGACGCCGGTGCCGCCGCCGTGGCCACCACCAGCGCCGGGGTCGCGTGGGCGCTCGGTACCGCCGACGGCGACCGATTGGAGCGGGAGACGGCGCTGGGGACCGTGGCGGGGATCGCCGCGGCCGTGCGGGTGCCGGTGACCGCGGACATCGAGAGCGGCTACGCGGCCGACGCGGCCGGCGTCGGCGACACCGTCCGGGCGGTCATCGCCGCCGGCGCGGTCGGCGTCAACCTCGAGGACGCCCGGTACGAGCCGGGCGCGGGCCCGCTGCGGCCGATCGCCGAGCAGGCCGAGAGGGTCACCGCCGCACGGGAGGCCGCGGACGCCGAGGGCGTGCCGCTGTTCGTCAACGCCCGCATCGACACCTTCCTGCGGGGCGCCGGGGGAGTGGACCTCACCCTGGAGCGGGCCGCCGCGTTCGTCGCGGCCGGGGCCGACGGGGTGTTCGTCCCCGGGGCCGTCGACCCGGGCACGGTGAAGCTCCTCGCCGACGGCATCGACGCGCCGCTGAACGTCATGGCGGGGCCCGGCGCGCCCCCGGTCGCCGAGCTGGCCGCGCTCGGCGTCGCGCGCGTCAGCGTCGGCGCCGGACTCGCCCTCGCCGTGCACGCCCTGACCCGCCGGGCCGCGCGGGAGCTGCTGGCCGACGGGACGTACCAGGCGCTGGCCGACGGGGCCGACTACGGCGAGCTGAACGCCCTGTTCGCACGGGAGCACTGATCCGCCTGGGCGGCGGGCCTCAGCAGGCGTCGCGCATCAGCTCCGCCAGATCGCGGTCCAGGTCGACCGCGAGGTGCTCACGGCCCACCGGCACCAGCTCGCCGGTCGCGTCCAGGAAGCGCCGTACCTCGGCCGAGTGCAGATGCACCACGGCGGTGCCCTCGGGGGCGCGGAACTCCAGCTCGGTGCGGTCGTAGCCGTACGGCCGCACCCGCACGTCGCCGTGCCCCTCCGCGCACTCCAGGCCCGCCGCCAGCAGCTCGCGGGCGAAGGTCCAGCACACCTCCACCCCCTCCAGGGTGGCCTGGGCCGGGAACGTCATATGGACGGCGAACGGGTCGCGCCCGTCGTAGAGAAGCGTCGCCGGGATGTGCTGCATCCGCGGCGTGGCGGCGACGAGACGGGCCTCGACGGGCTGCTCTATCACGGTGGACAAGGCCTTGCTCCCTTTGCGACGGCGGGACGGACTTCCGGGTGGATGAGGCCGGTCACAGGAAGAGACGTAGGAACCGGCCGCGGCGTGCACAGGTGTCTCCAGTGACCTCTGTCACCGTGTTCCATCACTGCGGCGACTCACTCCTCCCTTCTGCCGGTATCCCGGACGGGCCGCGGCACTCTGGACGGGGCCGGGGCGGTGGGCTAGCTTCGCGCGGCATGAGGCGTATGGGGAGCACGCGAGGGACGGGACGACCGGGACGCGGGGCGAAGGCGGTGGCGGCGGCGCTGTTGTGCGGGGCGGCGCTGGCCGCGCTGAGCGCCGTACCGGCACAGGCCCGGCAGGAGCACCGAGCACCGCACTGGGAGCTGAAGGACACCGGCACCCCCGAGGTCCGCTTCCGCGGCCTGGCCGCCGTCAGCCGGCAGGTCGCCTGGGTGTCCGGCAGCGCCGGAACGGTCCTGCGCACCACCGACGGCGGCGCGAGCTGGCGGAACGTCTCGCCGCCCGGCGCCGCGGAGCTGCAGTTCCGGGACATCGAGGCCTTCGACGCCCGGCGCGCGGTGGTGCTCGCCATCGGTGAGGGCGAGTCCTCCCGGGTGTACCGCACCGAGGACGGCGGCGCGACCTGGACCGAGTCCTTCCGCAACACCGACGCGCGGGCCTTCTACGACTGCCTCACCTTCTTCGACCACCGCCACGGCCTCGCCATGAGCGACCCGGTCGACGGCAGGTTCCGCATCCTGTCCACCGGCGACGGCGGCCGCACCTGGAGGGTCCTGCCGAGCGAGGGCATGCCCGCCGCGCTCGACGGCGAGGCCGGGTTCGCGGCGAGCGGCCAGTGCCTGGTGGCCTCCGGCCCGAAGGACGTGTGGCTCGCCACCGGCGGCGCCGCACGCGCGCGTGTCCTGCACTCCGCCGACCGGGGCCTGACCTGGACGGCCACCGACTCCCCGATCCCGGCCGGCGACCCCGCCCGAGGCGTGTTCGGCCTGGCCTTCCGCGACCGTACGCACGGTCTCGCCGTCGGCGGCGACTACCGCCCCGGTCAGGCGTCCCCGCAGGCCGCGGCGGACACCCGGGACGGGGGCCGCAGCTGGCGGCCCGCCGCCGCGCCCCCGGCCGCCTACCGCTCCGGGGTCGCCTGGCTCCCGCACAGCCGCACCGCCGCCCTCGCCGTCGGCCCCACCGGGACCGACCTCACCACCGACGCCGGCCGCACCTGGCGCACGGTCGACACCGGCTCCTACGACACCGTCGACTGCACCCCCGACCACGCCTGCTGGGCCTCCGGGGAGAAGGGCCGGGTGGCCCGGCTGGAGCGCTGACCGCTCCGCACGTGCCGTCACCGCGAGACATGGGTACCCGGTGACGGCACGTGAAAGGAGTGAGCGCACATGCCACGCGGTTCCAGCCCCAAGCGGGAACGCCAGTACGAGCACATCAAGGAGAGCGCGCTGGACCGGGGGGAGAGCAAGTCCCGCGCCGAGGAGATCGCCGCGCGCACCGTGAACAAGGAACGCGCCCGCTCCGGCGAGTCCAAGACCGCGAGCCGTACCTCGACCCAGGACATGTCGTCGGGCGAGCGGGGCGGCCGGCGCTCCGGCAAGGGTTCCCAGGGACCCACCTACGACCAGCTGTACGCGGAGGCCAAGCGCCGCAACATCCAGGGCCGTTCGGACATGAACAAGGCCCAGCTGCAGCGCGCCCTGGGCAAGTGAGCCTCAGCGAGGCGCCTCGCGGTACCGCTCCAGCGCGGGCGCCGTCCTCGTGGCGACGAACTCCGTGACGCGGTAGGCGCACACCCCGGCGGTGACGAACGGATCCTGTGCGACGACCCGTTCGATCGCGTCCCGGTCCTCGGCGACGGCGAGGATCATCCCGCCGTCGCGCGGCTCCTTGCGCCCCGACGCCAGGAACCGCCCTTGCGCGTACTGCTCGTCGAGCCAGGTCACATGCGCGGGGAGCAGGGCGTCGACGGCGTCCAGCGGTGCGGTGTAGCTCAGTTCGAGGACAAACATGATCGCGAGCCTACCCGCGGGGATCGTACGCTCGTGCCCATCATGACGACCGTACGCATTCCCGCGGGCTGGCCCGCGACCGAGGAGCAGGCCCGCGCGGTGCAGGACGAGCTGCGCGAGCGGGTGGTGCTCGACGAGCCGGGGCCGCCGCCGGGCACGGGCCGGGTGACCGGGGTCGACGTCGCCTACGACGACGAGCGCGACCTGGTCGCCGCGGCGGCCGTCGTGCTGGACGCGGCGAGCCTGGAGGTGGTGGCCGAGACGACCGCGGTCGGCCGGGTCTCCTTCCCCTACGTCCCCGGCCTGCTCGCCTTCCGCGAGCTCCCCACCGTCCGCGCGGCCCTCGACGCCCTGCCCTGCCCTCCCGGCCTGGTCGTCTGCGACGGCTACGGCCTCGCCCACCCCCGCCGCTTCGGCCTGGCCAGCCACCTGGGCGTGCTGACCGGGCTCCCCACGATCGGCGTCGCGAAGAACCCCTTCACCTTCAGCCACGACGAGCTCGCCACCCCGCGCGGCTCCACCGCGGCCCTCCTCGCCGGCGACGAGGAGGTCGGCCGTGCCCTGCGCACCCGCGAGGGGGTCAAGCCGGTCTACGTCTCCGTGGGACACCGCGTCTCCCTCGACAACGCCTGCGCCCACGTCCTGCACCTCACCCCGCGCTACCGCCTCCCGGAGACGACCCGGCACGCGGACGCCCTGTGCCGGAAGGCACTGCGGGAGGCGGCGGACGCCTGACCCCGGGTGTCACACCACCGGTGTGACAGCGATACTGCTGAACATGACGACCGACACGGACACGGGTACCGGCGAGCCGACGCTCACGATCGACGAGCTGGCCGCCCGCGCGGGAGTCACGGTCCGCACCGTGCGCTTCTACGGCACCAAGGGCCTGCTGCCGCCCCCGGTGATCGGCGCACGCCGGGTCGGCCACTACGGCCCCGAGCACCTGGCACGTCTCGCCCTGATCGAGGAGCTCCAGCGCCAGGGCATGACCCTCGCCGCGATCGAGCGCTATCTGCGCGCGCTGCCGCCCGGGCTGAGCGCGCACGACCTGGCGATCCACCGGGCCGTGGTGGCGTCCTGGGCGCCGGAGGCGGTGGAGTCGGTGACCCGCGAGGAACTGGCGCGGCTGGCCGGGCGGCCGCTCGCCGACGAGGACGTAAAGCGGCTCGCGGCGATGGACGTGATCGCCCGCGAGGCCGACGGCCGCTTCCGGGTGGACACCGGCCTGCTGCGGCTCGGCGTGGAACTGCTCGACGTACCGCTGTCGCAGGAGACGCTGCTCGCCGCCCGCACGGCCCTGATCGAGCACTCGCGGGCGGCGGCGGCCGACCTGTCGCGGCTCCTGCGCGAGGCCGTGGCCGAACGGGCCCCGCAGGAGGTGAAATCGCTCTCCGCGCACATGCACCCGCTGGTCGTCGAGGCCCTTCTGACGACGTTCCAGCGGTCGCTGCGCGAGGAGCTGCGCGCGTGGCTCACCGGCCCCGAGCCGGAGCCACGCGCCTGAACGCCGCTGTCAGCAGCGCGGGATCGGCCTGCTGTACGAGGTGGCGCCGGGTGTGGCCACGTACTGGTCGGTGACGTAGTGGCCGTTGTCGAGGCGGTTCCACACCGCGGTCGTGCCGACCGTGCTCCCGGCGCGCTGGCAGGTGACCCAGGCCAGACCGCCGTTGGGCAGCGTACCGACGGCCGTGTAGCCGTTGCCGGGGCCGCTGCGCTCGGTCAGGCCGCCCGCGGCGGTCGCCTGGTAGGGGTAGGCGCAGCGGGGCAGCGGGGCGCTGTAGCCGGTGCTCGACGGGGTGCTCGTGTAGTAGTCGGTGACGTACTGGCCGTTGCTGAGCTTGTTCCAGACGGAGGTCGTGCCGACCTTGCCGCCGGGGGTCTGGCAGACGACCCTGACGGCGGCGCCGGGGGCGTAGGTCGCGGCGACGGGATAGCCGGTGCCGGGCCCGGTGCGGGCGTTCAGCGGCGTCGTGCTGGTCACCTTGTAGGAGTACGCCACCGTGGCGACGGGCGCGTCGAGCCGGTTCGTGTCGATGTTGAGCCGGACGCCCCCGTACGTCTCGTCGTGGTCGCCCCGGAACTGCTTGACGCGCTGGTGCCGGGCCCACTTGGAGTCGGCGATGTTCGCCCAGCCCTTGAGGGAGTCGACCCCGTCGTAGCGGGCGATCCACAGTGCGTCGGGGCGGGCGTATGCGGTGGAGGTGTAGGCGTCGGAGAGCTGCTTGGCGCCGAGGTTGAGGTTCATGTAGACGCCGGAGACCCAGCCGACGCGGTGCAACTCCTTGGTCCAGGCGGAGAGGTAGGTCAGGACGGCGTTGCGGCAGCCGGTGTCGGTCTGGCTGTAGTGCTCGATGTCGTTGTAGAGCGCGCTGCCCGGCAGCATGCCGAGGGCCCGGGCCGCCTTGACGGCCTCGGTGGCGGCGGCGGTGCCCTGGGAGCGGGCGGTCGACAGGGTTCTGCTGATCTTGACGTCGGTCGGCCGGGCGCCGCAGGGCGGCTGGAGTCCCTTGTGGACGGGCAGCAGACGCCACCTCAGCCCGGACACCGACGCCACCCAGGAGGCGGTCAACTCGGGCTGGGCGCAGGTGCGGTTGACGCCGGAGACATAGACGCCGACGGCGCGGTACGGCGAGGCGCTCCAGGCTCGGATCGAGCTGAGCGGCGGGGCGGTGCAGGTGTCGAAGGCGAGACCGGAGTGACGGGTCGCGGTCGCGCCCGACGGATAGCCGACGGGAGTTGCCGGTTCGGCGGAAGCGGTGGGGGCGGCCGCCAGCACGGCGGCCGGGCCGAGGACACAGGAGGCGAGGACGGCGAGAAGTCTTCGCATGGCAGGGCGCTGGTACGACATGACGGCCCCCCTGGGCGCGCGATGGAGTGTGGCCCAAGAGTTGGGCCTTGCCCGGTTCGCGGCAAGAGGGCGTGCCGTCCTGTTCCAGCCCTATTACGTACTTGATGCACAACGGCCCCGGCGTGGTCGCCGGGGCCGCGGTGGATCAACGGGCGTGTCAGCGCCCGTCGGTGAAGGTCTCCCCCCGCTCGGCCTTCTCCACCAGCAGCGCGGGCGGCAGGAACCGGTCGCCGTAACGCCCGGCCAGCTCGCGCGCGCGTGCCACGAAGCCGGGCAGGCCCCCCTCGTAGCCGTTGACGTACTGCAGCACACCGCCCGTCCAGCCGGGGAAGCCGATGCCGAAGATCGAGCCGATGTTCGCGTCGGCGACCGACGTCAGCACGCCCTCCTCCAGCAGCCGGACCGTGTCCAGCGCCTCGGAGAACAGCATGCGCTCCTGCATGTCCACGAACGGGATCCGCGAGCCCTCACGCGTGAAGTGCTCGCGCAGGCCCGGCCACAGGCCCACGCGCCGGCCGGTCTCGTCGTAGTCGTAGAAGCCGGCGCCGCCGCTGCGGCCGGTGCGGCCGAACTCGTCGACCATGCGGTCGACCACGGCCTCGGCCGGGTGCGCCTGCCAGGTGCCGCCGGCCTCCTCGACCGCCCGCCGCGACTCGGCGCGGATCTTGCGCGGCAGGGTCAGCGTCAACTCGTCCATCAGGGAGAGGACCTTGGCCGGATATCCCGCCTGCGCGGCCGCCTGCTCCACGGAGGCGGGCTCGACGCCCTCGCCGACCATGGCGACGCCCTCGTTGATGAAGTGGCCGATGACACGGGAGGTGAAGAAGCCGCGCGAGTCGTTGACGACGATCGGCGTCTTCTTGATCTGCCGGACCAGGTCGAAGGCACGCGCGAGGGCCTCGTCCCCGGTCCGCTCGCCCTTGATGATCTCCACCAGCGGCATCTTGTCGACCGGCGAGAAGAAGTGCAGCCCGATGAAGTCGGCCTGGCGCTCCACGCCCTCGGCGAGCGCGGTGATGGGCAGGGTGGAGGTGTTGGAGCACAGCAGCGCGTCGGGCGCGACGACGTGCTGGATCTCCTGGAACACCTTGTGCTTGAGGGAGGTGTCCTCGAAGACCGCCTCGATCACGGCGTCGCAGCCCGCGAGGTCGGCGGCCTCGGCGGTGGGCGTGATGCGGGCCAGCAGGGCGTCCGCCTTCTCCTGGGTGGTACGGCCCCGCGAGACGGCCTTGGCGCACAGCTTCTCGGAGTAGCCCTTGCCCTTGAGCGCGGCCTCCAGGGACACGTCCTTCAGGACGACGTCGATGCCCGCGCGGGCGCACGAGTAGGCGATGCCCGCGCCCATCATGCCGGCGCCGAGGACGGCGACCTTGCGGACCTGGCGCGGCTCGACGCCCTTCGGGCGGTTGGCGCCGGAGTTGACGGCCTGGAGGTCGAAGAAGAACGCCTGGATCATGTTCTTCGAGGTCTGCCCGGTGGCCAGCTCCACGAAGTAGCGGGCCTCGATCACCTGGGCGGTCTCGAAGTCGACCTGGGCGCCCTCGACGGCCGCGGCGAGGATGTTGCGCGGGGCCGGGTAGGGGGCGCCGTTCGTCTGCTTGCGCAGGTTCGCCGGGAAGGCGGGCAGGTTGGCGGCGAACTTCGGGTTGGCCGGGGTGCCGCCCGGGAAGCGGTAGCCGGGCACGTCCCAGGGCTGGTGCGACTCGGGATGGGCCTCGATGAACGCGCGCGCCTTCTGGAGCAGTTCCTCCTGCGTGGCGGCGACCTCGTGGACCAGGCCGTTGTCCCGGGCGCGCCGGGCGTCGTACTGCTGGCCCTGGAGGAGGACCTTCAGCAGGGCGTCCGTGATGCCCAGCAGCCGTACGGTCCGCACGACACCGCCGCCTCCGGGCAGCAGGCCGAGCGTGACCTCCGGGCAGCCGATCTTGGTGCCGGGCGTGTCGAGGGCGACGCGGTGGTGGCAGGCGAGGGCGAGTTCGTAACCGCCGCCCAGCGCGGCGCCGTTGATCGCGGCGACGACCGGCTTGCCGAGGGTCTCGATCCTGCGCAGGTGGCGCTTGATCTCCAGGCCGCCCTCGAACAGCTCCTGCGCGGTCTCGGGGGTGACCCGGATGAGGTCGCGCAGGTCGCCGCCCGCGAAGAAGGTCTTCTTGGCGGAGGTGAGGATGACGCCGCGGATGGTGTCCTTCTCGGCCTCCAGACGGTCGGTGACCGCGGCGAGGGAGGCGCGGAAGGCGGCGTTCATCGTGTTCGCGGACTGGTCCGGGTCGTCCAGGACGAGGGTGACGACGCCGCTGCGGTCCTGCTCCCAGCGGATGGTGGTGGGCTGAGTGCTCATGGGGAGGTTGCTCCGTGGTGATCCGTCGGGAAGGGGGGTCAGACGCGCTCGACGATCGTGGCGATGCCCATGCCGCCGCCGACGCACAGGGTGGCGAGGCCGTAGCGCTTGTCCTGGCGCTCCAGTTCGTCGATGAGGGAGCCGAGGATCATCGCGCCGGTGGCGCCCAGCGGGTGACCGAGGGCGATGGCGCCGCCGTTGACGTTGACCTTGTCCAGCGAGAGGCCCATGTCCTTCACGAAGCGCAGGACGACCGCGGCGAACGCCTCGTTGATCTCGACCAGGTCGATGTCGTCGATGGTCAGCCCCGCCTTGGCGAGCGCCTTGCGGGTGGCCGGGGCCGGGCCGGTGAGCATGATGGTGGGCTCCGAGCCGGAGACGGCCGCGGAGACGATCCGCGCGCGCGGGGTGAGGCCGTAGCGCTCACCGACCTCGCGGGAGCCGATGGCGACGAGGGACGCGCCGTCCACGATGCCGGAGGAGTTGCCGGCGTGGTGGACGTGGTCGATCTTCTCCACCCAGTGGTACTTCTGCAGCGCCACCGCGTCGAAGCCGCCCAGCTCGCCGATGTCCGCGAAGGACGGCTTGAGCCCCGCGAGGGAGTCGGCGGTGGTGCCGGGCCGCATGTGCTCGTCGTGGTCGAGGACGAGCAGGCCGCTGCGGTCCTTCACCGGTACGACGGACCGCTCGAAGCGGCCCTCCTTCCAGGCCGTGGCCGCGCGCTCCTGCGACAGGGCCGCGTACTCGTCGACGTCCCGGCGGGAGAAACCCTCGATGGTGGCGATCAGGTCGGCGCCGATGCCCTGCGGCACGAAGTTCGTGGCGAGGTTGGTCATCGGGTCGTTGAACCAGGCGCCGCCGTCCGAGGCCATCGGCACCCGCGACATCGACTCCACGCCGCCGGCGAGGACGAGGTCCTCCCAGCCCGAACGGACCTTGGCCGCGGCCAGGTTGACCGCCTCCAGGCCCGAGGCACAGAAGCGGTTCTCCTGCACGCCCGCGACCGTGTCCGGCAGCCCGGCCGCGATCGCCGCGATCCGGGCGATGTCCGAGCCCTGGTCGCCCACCGGGCCGACCACACCGAGCACGATGTCGTCGACGGCGGCCGGGTCGAGTCCGGGGAAACGGGCGCGGATCTCATGGATGAGTCCGACGACCAGGTCGACCGGCTTGGTCCCGTGCAGGGAGCCGTTCGCCTTGCCGCGCCCTCGCGGGGTGCGGATCGCGTCGTACACGTACGCTTCGGTGCTCACGGAAGGGGCCTTTCGACGAGGGTTTCGGGGGTGCCTTCGGGGGTGTCCGGGGCGGTGCCTTCAATGGTGTCCCCGGCGGTGCCGTTCGCGGTGTCGACGAGCCGCGGCACGTCCCAGTCGCGGGCCACCTCGGCGGTGTCGGCGCCGGGCAGCGCGGGGCCGCCGCGCACGGCGGTGGGCGTGGCGGAGAAACGGGGCGCGGGGGCCGGCTGGGTCAGCCCGCCGTGGTCGGTGAAGGTGCCGCGGGCGGCCAGATGCGGATGGTGGGGGGCCTCGCGCAGCGACAGCACGGGCGCCACACACGCGTCGGAGCCCTCGAAGACGGCCGTCCACTCGTCCCTCGTACGGGTCCGGAACCGCGCCGCGACCGCCTCGCGCAGTTCGCCCCAGCGGGTGAGGTCCGCGTGCGCCGGGGCCAGTTCGGGGAGGCCGAGCAGGGCGAGGAACGCGTCGTAGAACCGCCGCTCCAGAGCGCCGACGGCCATGTAGTGCCCGTCGGAGGTCTCGTACGTGCCGTAGTAGGGGCAGCCGCCGTCCAGCAGGTTGCTGCCGCGCCGGTCCTGCCAGCCGCCGGCCGCGAGCATGCCGTGGATCATCGAGGCGAGGTGGGCTGCGCCGTCGACGATGGCCGCGTCGACGACCTGCCCGGTTCCGGTGGCGCGGGCGTGGTGCAGGGCGGCGAGGACCCCGACGACGAGGTACAGCGAGCCGCCCGCGTAGTCGCCGACGAGGTTGGCCGGGACGGCCGGGGGCCGGTCGGGGGCGCCGATCATGCCGAGGGTGCCGGTGACGGCGATGTAGCCGATGTCGTGGCCCGCGCGCTGGGCGAGGGGACCCTCCTGGCCCCAGCCGGTCATCCGGCCGTAGACCAGCGCGGGGTTGCGGGCGTGGCAGTCGCGCGGGCCCACCCCGAGGCGCTCGGCGACACCGGGGCGGTACCCCTCGATCAGGACGTCGGCGCGTGCGACGAGGTCGAGCACACGCGCCGGGCCCTCGGGGGACTTCAGGTCGACGACCACCGAGCGCTTGTTGCGGTTGGTGATGTCGTACGCCGGGTCGATGCCCAGCCCCGGTCCGCCGGGCCGGTCCACCCGGACCACGTCCGCGCCCAGGTCGGCCAGCAGCATCGCGGCGAACGGCCCCGGCCCGATCCCGGCCAGCTCCACCACGCGCACGCCTGCCAGCGGCCCCTGCCCCGGCGTCGTCGCCGTCATCCCGGCCCCCAGCCGTCTGTGACACAACTGATGTAACACCGCTGATGCTAAGAACGCGTTCCACTCCCGGCAAGACCTGGAAGAGCAAGCGCTTAGACAATCTACGGCGACCGCGGCCCGCGGGTCTCGCCCGGCGGGCGTCGAGGGTCTTGCTCAGCGGGCGTCGAGGGCCTTGCTCGGCGGGCGTCGAGCTCGGCCGTCAGCCGCTGGGCGCGACCGCGCGGTGGCTGTCCTCCACCCGGTCGCACAGCAGGAACACGAACACCTTCTTGTTCACCTTCACGACGGTCTCGCCCCACGGGAGTCCTCCGGCGCGTCGGGCAGCCCCAGGGTGAACTGGCGCACTTTCTCCCACTTCTTCAGGGCACTTCGGGCCACCGCCACCGCGCACCTCCGGCCTCGTCGTCGGGCTCCGCACTCCTCACGCTAGCCTCAGCCACCGACAACGGCGCGGGCCGCGGGATCGAGGGGTGTCATGAGCAGGCTGAACGGAAACGACCGTCCGTACGACATCGTGCTCTTCGGAGCCACCGGCTTCGTCGGCCGGCTCACCGCCGAGTACCTGGCGGCCCACGCGCCCGAGGGCCTGCGCTGGGCGATCGCCGGCCGCGACGAGGCCAGGCTGGAACGACTGCGGGAGAGCCTGCCCGGCGGGACCGGGGTCGGTGTGCTGCGCGCCGACGTCGCCGACCCGGACTCCGTGCGCGACCTCGCCCGGCACGCGCGCGTGGTCGCCTCGACCGTGGGCCCGTACGTGCGCTACGGAGAGGAACTGGTCGCGGCCTGCGCCGACGTCGGCACCGACTACCTGGACCTCACCGGGGAGCCCGAGTTCGTCGACCTGATGTACGTCCGGCACGACGCCCGCGCGCGGGAGACGGGCGCACGCCTGGTGCACGCCTGCGGCTTCGACTCCGTACCGCACGACCTGGGCGCCTACTTCACCGTCCGGCAGCTGCCCGAGGGCGTGCCGCTGACCGTCGACAGCTATGTCAGCGCCGACGCCGCCTTCTCCGGCGGCACGTTCGCCTCGGCGCTGGGCCAGTTCGCGCGGGGACGGCAGATGATCGCGGCCGCGCGCGACCGGCGACGGCACGAACCGCGCCTGATGGGCCGCCGGGCGACGACACCCACCGGCGCGCCCCGGTACGCCGCCGAGGTCGGTGCCTGGGCCCTGCCCCTGCCGACCATCGACCCGCAGATAGTGGGCCGCTCGGCCCGCGCGCTGGAGCGCTACGGCCCCGACTTCCGGTACCGCCACTACGCGGCCGTACGGCGACTGCCGGTCGCGGTGGGCGGGGTCGCGGCGGTGGGCGCGCTGTTCGCCGCCGCCCAGATCCCGGCCACGCGCCGCTGGCTGTCCGGCCGGCTGCAGCCCGGCGAGGGGCCGAGCGCCGAGAAGCGGGCCCGCAGCTGGTTCTCCGTGCGGTTCGTCGGCGAGGGCGGCGGACGGCGGGTCTACACCGAGGTCGCGGGCGGTGACCCCGGGTACGGCGAGACGGCGAAGATGTTCGCCGAGGCGGCGCTGTCCCTGGCCCTCGACGACCTGCCCCGAACGGCCGGACAGGTCACGACCGCGGTGGCGATGGGCGACGCGCTGATCGACCGCCTGACCCGCGCGGGCATCACCTTCCGCGTGGCGGCCAAGCGCTGAGGCCCGGCTACAGCTGCCACTCGGCCAGGGTGTAGATCATCCCGGCGATCCACCCGAGGGCCGCGAGAGCGGCGAGGACGAGCGCGGCCGTCACGGCCCGCTCGACGGGCTGGGCGGGGGCGGCCACGGGCTTGGGGGCACGGTGCGTAGGCATGCGGTCAGCCTCCCGGGCGGGGGGAGGCGCGGGCCATCCGTACACATACTCAGCCGACTGCCTGGGATACCCGGTCGGGCGTCCGTCACCCGTGACCACGCCTGTGCCCCCCCCGCCTGCGCCCGCCACCTGTGAGAAGCACCGCTCTGTGACGTGGCTCACCGTATGCGAACCGAAGGCTATGGAAAGGTGCTGCCTTGGTCTATGCCGTGAACCGACGGTGAAGGCCACGTTATGCAAGGCAGTCCGTGCGTGATCCGCCCGGACGCACCAAGAGAGTGGAAACACCCGTGAGCAAGGACGCCGTGGACACGGCACAGGTCGCCGCCCACCCCCAGGCGACGTCTCAGGCGCCCGCCGACGCGGGCGACGCCGGTTACAGCAAGGGCCTCAAGCACCGCCACGTCAACATGATCGCCATCGGCGGCGCGATCGGCACCGGCCTCTTCCTCGGCGCCGGCGGCCGCCTGCACAACGCGGGCCCGGCGCTCGCGCTGGCCTACCTGGTGTGCGGCGTCTTCGCCTTCTTCGTCGTCCGGGCCCTGGGCGAGCTGGTCCTGTACCGGCCGTCGTCCGGCTCCTTCGTCTCGTACGCGCGCGAGTTCCTCGGCGAGAGGGGCGCGTACGTCGCCGGGTGGATGTACTTCCTGAACTGGTCGACCACCGGTATCGCCGACATCACCGCGATCGCGCTGTACACCCACTACTGGAGCGCGTTCACCAGCATCCCCCAGTGGGTGCTCGCCCTGGTCGCCCTGGCGGTGGTCCTCGCCGTCAACCTCATCTCGGTGAAGATCTTCGGCGAGATGGAGTTCTGGTTCGCGATCGTCAAGGTCGCCACCCTCGTCGCCTTCATGCTCGTCGGCATCTTCCTGCTGGCCACGCAGCACGAGGTCGGCGGTCAGACGCCCGGACTGCACGTGATCACCGACAACGGCGGCCTGTTCCCGCACGGTCTGATGCCGGTCGTCCTGGTCATGCAGGGCGTGATCTTCGCGTACGCCGCCCTGGAGCTGGTCGGCGTCGCCGCCGGCGAGACCGCCGAGCCGGAGAAGGTCGTCCCGCGCGCGGTGAACTCCATCATGTGGCGCGTGGGCCTGTTCTACGTGGGCTCGGTCGTCCTGCTCGCCCTGCTGCTCCCCGGCTCGGTCTACTCGGCCGACGAGAGCCCCTTCGTGACGGTCCTGTCGAAGATCGGCGTCGAGGGCGCCGGCGACGTGATGAACCTGGTGGTCCTCACCGCCGCCATGTCGTCCCTGAACTCCGGCCTGTACTCCACGGGCCGCATCCTGCGCTCGATGGCCATGGCCGGCTCCGCCCCGAAGTTCACCGCCCGCATGAACCGCAGCCAGGTCCCCTACGGCGGCATCCTGCTCACCTGCGCGGTGTGCGTCCTCGGCGTGGGCCTGAACTTCCTCATGCCGAGCCAGGCCTTCGAGATCGTGCTGAACCTCGCCTCCCTCGGCATCATCAGCACCTGGGTGATCATCATGGTCTGCCACCTGATCTTCGTCCGCCGCGCCCGCGCCGGCGAGGTCGCCCGACCGCACTTCCGCCTCCCCGGCAGCCCGGTCACCGAGATCGCGACCATCGTCTTCCTCCTCGTCTGCCTCGGCATGATGTGGAACGACCCCGACGTCGGCCGCAAGACCCTCCTCGCCATCCCTGTCATCGCCGCCATGCTGGTCGCCGGCTGGTACGCCATCCGCCGCCGCGCCGCGAAGGCGGAGGACCAGGAGCTGACGGAGCTCACGAAGTAGCAGCTCAGCGGCCACTGTCAGTGGAACCGCCTACGGTGGCGTCATGTCGGAGATCGTCTACGTCCGAGGTGACGCCACCGTTCCGTCCGTGAAGGGCGTGAAGATCATCGCCCATGTCTGCAACGACATCGGGGGCTGGGGCAAGGGCTTCGTCGTCGCGCTGTCCCGCCGCTGGCCGCAGCCGGAGGCCGCCTACCGCGCCTGGCACCGCGAGCGCGCGACGAACGACTTCGGGCTCGGCGCGGTCCAGCTCGTACGGGTCGAGCCGTACGTCTGGGTGGCCAACATGGTGGGCCAGCGCGGCATACGGACCGGCAGCAAAGGCGTCCCCGTCCGCTACGAGGCCATCGACGCCGCTCTCGAGCGCCTCGCCGGGCACGCCGCGGAACTCGGCGCGTCCGTGCACATGCCCCGGATCGGGTGCGGTCTCGCCGGGGGCAAGTGGTCCCGCGTCGAGCCCCTGATCACCGAGCGCCTGATACGCCGGGGGACACCGGTCACCGTCTACGACCACGGGGACTGACAACGGGGGACCGGCGGGAACCGGCGGGGACCGACCGCGGGGCGTCGGCAGGTCGGTCCGGTTCCTTTCGGCCAAGATTGACGCAATAGGGCAGCGATGGGCACGAATGATCGGGTAAGGCGTCGGTATGGAGTTGATTCCCACGGACATCGGTCCGCTCAACCCGCACGTCGAGGAGATGGCCGTCGCGCTGGTGCTCTTCACCGGCTGCTACCTGCTGCTCGCTCGGCTGCTGCGCCGGATGAACCACGTCCTGGAGCTGCGCGAGCAGGCCACGGACGGCGTCGGCCGCCAGGCCCGGGAGATCCAGGAGCTGGCCGACGCCGTCCGCGACCAGACCCACGCCCTGCTCGCCGAGGCCCGGCACGACGCGGCCCGCATCCGCCATGAGGCCCAGGTGCGGGGCGCCACGCTCCTCGCCGACGCCCGCGCCGAGGCGATACGCGAGCGCGACGCCCTGCTCGCCGAGTCAGCGGCCCGCATCGAGGCCGACCGCGCCACGGCGGAGGCCGAACTGCGGCCCTACGCCTCGGAGTTGGCGGAGGAACTGGCCTCCCGCGTCCTGGGCGAACCCGTCACCGCGGCGCCCCGAACGGCCACGGCGGAGACCACGCACTCGGGCTGAGCGCCCGCGGCGCGGGCGACGGCCGGGCCGCCGAGGCGGAGCTCCTCGCCCGGGTGAGCGAGCGGAAGCCCCCGCCCCGCGGCCGGGCCGGCTCAGTGAGCGTGCGCGGGCTCGTGCTCGTGCACACCGTTCGTCGCGGCGATCTTCTTCCACGACTTCGGCTGCGCCGGCGCGCCGACCGAGGACGGCGCCATGGACGCGGCCCGCGCCGCGGGGGCCGCGGGCTTCTCCGGCTGGTGGAGCCAGGTGTCGAACAGCCCGTCGAGCTGCCGCCCCGACACCTGCTCGGCGTACGTCACGAAGTCCGCGACGGTGGCGTTGCCGTACGCGTAACGCTGCGGCCAGCCCTTGAGGATGGCGAAGAACGCGTCGTCGCCGATCTCGTTGCGCAGCGCCTGCAGAGCCAGCGCGCCCCGGTCGTAGACGGCGATGTGGAACTGGTTCTCCGGCCCCGGGTCACCCGGCTTCACCGTCCAGAACGGGTCGTCCGCGGCGCGCGAGGCGTACACGTAGTCGGCGATCTCCTGCGCCGTGCCCTCGCCCTCGTGCTCGGACCACAGCCACTGCGCGTACCGCGCGAAGCCCTCGTTGATCCAGATGTCCTTCCAGCCGGAGACCGACACCAGGTCGCCGTACCACTGGTGGGCCAGCTCGTGCACGACCACGGAGGTGTTCGACCCGTTCGCGAACTGGCGCGGGCTGTAGAAGGGCCGCGTCTGCGTCTCCAGCGCGTACCCGGTGTTCGTGTTCGGCACGTACCCGCCCAGCGCGTTGTACGGATACGGCCCGAAGTACTCGACGAGCCAGTCGGCGATCTCACCCGTGCGCTCCACGCTCGCCCGCGCGGAGCCGTAGTTGTCGCCGAGGTCCTTGCTGTAGGCGTTGATGACCGGGATGCCGCTGTCGGTCGTGCCGGTGGTGATGTCGAACCTGCCGACCGCGAGGGTGGCGAGGTAGGTCGCCTGCGGCTTGTTGGAGCGCCAGTTCCAGCGGGTCCAGCCGAGGCGCGAACTCGTCGACTGCAGGCGGCCGTTGGAGATGGCCTGGGTGCCGTCCGGTACCAGCACCGACACGTCGTAGGTGGCCTTGTCCAGCGGGTGGTCGTTGCTCGGGAACCACCACCAGGCCGCCTCGGGCTCGTTCGCCCCGACACCGCCGTCCGGGGTGCGGTGCCAGCTGGTGAACCCGTACGCCTGCTTCTGCGAGGGGACCCCGCGGTAGCGCACCACCACGGTGAGGTCCGTGCCCTTGGGCAGCGGCGCCCGCGGCGTGATCTCCAGCTCGTGCTCGCCCGAGGCGGCGAACCGGGCCTTGCTGCCGTTGACCCGGACCTCGCTGACGTCCAGCAGAAAGTCCAGATCGAACCGCGAGACATCCTGTGTGGTGCGCGCCAGGAGGGTCGCGGTGCCCTCCAGCTCGTCCGTCGCGGGCTGGTACTTCAGCCGCAGGTCGTAGTGGGAGACGTCGTATCCGCCGTTGCCGTAGGCCGGGTAGTAGGGGTCGCCGATACCCGGTGCGCCGGGGGAGAAGCCCGCGGCCGATGCCGGGATCGCCAGCAGTACGGTGGCCGCCGCCAGGGCGCCCGGCGCGATGATTCTGCGGTGCACGAAAACTCCAAGTCGTAGGGGCATGAAGTCCGTTCGACCCTATTCAGTCCCTGCGCCACCTGGCGTGTCCATGGCCCCTGCTGTCACAGGAATGCCATGCGGTCGAAACAGGCCAGGACGAGCACCGGCCGACCGGCTCCCGCCTGCGGACGGGGTCTGCCCGCCCAGGCGGCCAGGGGCCTGACCGGAGGCGGCTCGACGTCCATGCCCCGGGGTCTTGACCGGGGGCGGCTCCCGTCCGTGGCCCGTCCGTCCACCCGGGGCGGCCGCAGCCCGGGCCTCGGCCAAGCCGGTCGGTGGTCGTGGCCCCCGGCGCCCGGTGGGGATCGGCGCGTCGGACCACCCCCAGCCCCCACTAGGATCGGCCTCCTGATGACTGCCACCCTCGTCGCCAAGAATCTCGCCGCCGGACACGGCGACCGCTCGCTGTTCAGCGGACTGGACCTGGTCGTCGCCCCCGGCGACGTGATCGGTCTGGTCGGGGCGAACGGCGCCGGGAAGTCCACCCTGCTGCGCCTGCTCGCCGGACTCGCCGCGCCCGAGCAGGGCGAGGTCCGGCTCTCCCCGCCCACCGCCACCGTCGGACACCTCCCGCAGGAGCCGGAGCGCCGCCCGGGCGAGACGGTCCGCGCGTTCCTCGCCCGCCGCACCGGCGTGGCCGAGGCGCAGCGGGTCATGGACGAGGCGACGCAGGGCCTCGTCGACGGGACGCCCGGCGCCGACGACGCCTACGCGGCGAGCCTGGACCGCTGGCTGGGCCTCGGCGGCGCCGACCTCGACGAGCGTGCCGAGGAGGTCGCCGACTCCCTGGGCCTCGCCGTCGACCTGGACCAGCCGATGACCTCCCTGTCCGGCGGTCAGGCGGCACGGGCCGGCCTCGCCTCCCTGCTGCTGTCCCGCTACGACGTCTTCCTGCTCGACGAGCCCACCAACGACCTCGACCTGGACGGCCTGGAGCGCCTGGAGCGCTTCGTCACCGGCCTGCGGGCCGGCACCGTCGTCGTCAGCCACGACCGCGAGTTCCTCACCCGCACGGTCACCAAGGTCCTCGAACTCGATCTCGCCCAGCAGCGGATCACCCTCTACGGCGGCGGCTACGAGGCCTACCTGGAGGAGCGGGACACCGCCCGCCGGCACGCCCGTGAGGACTACGAGGAGTACGCCGACAAGCGGGCCGCCCTGCAGGACCGGGCGCAGATGCAGCGCTCCTGGATGGACAAGGGCGTCAAGAACGCCCGGCGCAAGGCCGGCAACGACAACGACAAGATCGGCCGCAAGTTCCGCAGCGAGGCCAGCGAGAAGCAGGCCGCGAAGGCCCGCCAGACCCAGCGCATGATCGAACGCCTGGAGACGGTCGAGGAGCCCCGCAAGGAGTGGGAGCTGCGCATGGAGATCGCGTCGGCCCCCCGCTCGGGCGCGGTCGCCGCCACGCTGAGGGACGCGGAGGTCCGCCGCGGCGACTTCACCTTCGGCCCGGTCTCCCTCCAGATCGACTGGGCCGACCGGGTCGCGGTGACCGGCGCTAACGGCGCGGGCAAGTCCACCCTGCTCGGGGCGCTGCTCGGCCGCGTCCCCCTCGACGCCGGGCACGCCGCCCTGGGGTCGGGCGTCCTCGTCGGCGAGGTCGACCAGGCGCGCAAGCTGTTCCACGGCACGGAGGCCCTGCTGGACGCGTTCTGCGCCGCGGTCCCCGACACCGAGCCCGCCGAGGTCCGCACGCTGCTGGCCAAGTTCGGCCTGAAATCGGACCACGTGCTGCGCCCCGCCGCGACCCTGTCACCGGGTGAACGCACCAGGGCCGCCCTCGCCCTGCTCCAGGGCAGGGGCGTCAATCTCCTCGTCCTCGACGAGCCCACGAACCACCTCGACCTGCCCGCCATCGAGCAGCTGGAGTCGGCCCTGGACGCCTACGAGGGCACGTTCCTGCTGGTCACCCACGACCGGCGCATGCTCGACGCCGTGCACGTCACCCGCCGCCTGGAGGTCGCCGACGGCAAGGTGACCGAACGCTGAGGCCTACACCTTCCCCTTGAGCAGCGCGCACACGAAGTCCTCCTGCACCGCACGCATCCGCCGCAGCAGGTCGGGCGTCTGCGCCTGGTTGATCTGGCTGGTGACGGAGAAGGTCAGGGACCGGCGCCCGTCAGGTGTGGCCGCGATCAGCTGGGTGTAGCCGGCCGTGTTGCCGGTGTGGCCCAGGACGACCCCGCAGCGGGTGGTGTACCGGAACAGCGCGAGACCGGCGTCGTTGCGCCCCGGCCCGGCGGGCTCCGACGCGCCGCCCGGGATCCAGCGCCGCTGCTCCCGTACGAGGTCGGGGCCGTACAGCCGGCCGCCGACGTAGCCCCGTACGAAACGGGTCATGTCGGCGGGCGTGGACACGATCCCCCCGGACGCCCAGACGCCCGACATGCCGATGAGCTCGCTGACGTCCTCCGGGGGCTCGGTCGGGCTCACCGCGTAGCCGTGCAGATACGGCTCCGGCATCCGGTAGCCCTGCGGCAGGCTGGTCCGCCGCAGGCCCAGCGGGCGGTACACCAGCTCCTCCAGCAGCCGCTCGTACCGCGTGCCGGTGACGGCCTCCGCCATCAGGGCGACGGCGATGTTGTCGGAGTTGGAGTACTGGTAGCGGCTGCCCGGCCGGAACAGCAGGGGCTGCCCGGCGATGAAGTCCAGCAGCCGGCGTGAGTCGAAGCGGTGGTGGGGGTCGGCCCGCAGGATCGCGATGAACTCGGGGCTCCGCGAGTAGTCGGGCAGCCCGCTGGTGTGGTTGAGCAGCTGCCGCAGCGTCACCGCGTGCCATGCCTTCGGCAGCCGGGGCAGCCGCTTGCCGATGGTGTCGTGCAGGCGCAGGTCGCCGAGCTGGACGAGGGACAGCGCGACGGCACCGCTGAACGCCTTCGCGGTGCTGGCGATGCGCATGTGGTCGTGCGGGCGCGGCTCGCGGCCCGTCTCCAGATCCGCGACCCCGGCCCGGACGACCCGGGTCCGCTTCTCGTCCCGGAGCAGCGCGATCGCCCCGGGCGGCCCGCCGGGCGTACGGACCAGCTCCTCCAGCCGCCGCTGCAACGCGCTGTCGTCGCGCGGCGGTTCGGGATGCCCGGCCGCCGTCGCGGCGCCGGGGGACAGCAGACTGAGACAGAGCGCGATCAGGGAGGCGGCAGCGGCCGGGGCAGAGCGGTGGGGCATCGATCACTCCAGTGAGGTGACGACGGGGAGTCCAGCCTCGCCCTGCCCCGTCCGCCCCGCCGCCCGCCACTGCTGCACATGGCCCAACACCGGTGCGGCTCTGAGGGGCGCGGGCCGCGCTCGATGTGCGGCTGTGCCGCGCGGGCGCGACCAGCCACCCGGAACGCGCGGTCACCCGCGACCCTCAGCCCCTGCCGCTCGGACGGCTCTACCGCTTCTTGGGATCGACCAGTCCGGCCCGGCGCAGGGCGTCGGCCATCGCGCTGTTCGACGGGGCGGGGGCCTGGCGGGAGCCTCCGCCACCGGCCGCGCCGCCGCCGCGTGCCTGCCGCTGCTGGGGAGGACGGCCGCCACCCCGAGGCCGGCGGGATTCCCCGCCGGAGGCCTGCGCCTCGTCGTCCAGCCGCAGCGTCAGCGAGATCCGCTTGCGCGGGATGTCCACGTCGAGGACCTTCACCTTGACGATGTCACCCGGCTTGACGACGTCCCGCGGGTCCTTCACGAAGGTCTTCGACATGGCCGAGACATGCACCAGTCCGTCCTGGTGGACGCCGACGTCCACGAACGCCCCGAAGGCGGCCACATTGGTGACGACGCCCTCCAGGATCATCCCGGAGGCCAGGTCGGAGATCTTCTCGACGCCCTCCTTGAAGGTGGCCGTCCTGAACGCGGGCCGCGGGTCGCGCCCCGGCTTCTCCAGCTCCTTGAGGATGTCGGTGACGGTCGGCAGGCCGAAGGTCTCGTCCACGAACTCGGTCGGCTTCAGCGAGCGCAGCACCGAGGTGTTGCCGATCAGCGAGGCCACCTCCTGCCCCGTGGTCCTCACCATCCGCCGCACCACCGGGTACGCCTCCGGGTGCACGCTGGAGGCGTCCAGCGGGTCGTCGCCGCCGCGGATGCGCAGGAAGCCAGCGCACTGCTCGTACGCCTTGGGACCGAGCCGCGCCACCTTCTTCAGCTGCGAACGCGACCGGAACGGCCCGTTGGCGTCACGGTGCGCCACGATGTTCTCGGCGAGGCCGGAGGAGATGCCGGACACCCGTGAGAGCAGCGGCGCGGAGGCGGTGTTGACGTCCACGCCGACGCCGTTCACACAGTCCTCGACCACCGCGTCCAGCGAGCGCGACAGCTTCACCTCGGACAGGTCGTGCTGGTACTGGCCGACACCGATCGACTTCGGGTCGATCTTCACCAGCTCCGCCAGCGGGTCCTGCAGCCGCCGTGCGATCGACACCGCGCCGCGCAGCGACACGTCCATGTCCGGCAGCTCCTGCGAGGCGAACGCGGACGCCGAGTACACCGAGGCGCCCGCCTCGGACACCATCACCTTGGTGAGCTTCAACTCCGGGTGCCGGGCGATGAGTTCACCGGCGAGCTTGTCGGTCTCGCGGGAGGCGGTGCCGTTGCCGATGGCGATCAGCTCGACCGCGTGCTCCTCGGCGAGCCGCGCCAGCTTGGCGATCGCCTCGTCCCACTTGTTCGCCGGGACGTGCGGGTGGATCACGTCGGTGGCGACGACCTTGCCGGTGGCGTCGACGACGGCGACCTTGACGCCCGTACGGAAGCCGGGGTCCAGGCCGAGCGTGGCGCGCGTGCCCGCCGGGGCGGCGAGCAGCAGGTCGCGCAGGTTGGCGGCGAACACCCGTACCGCCTCGTCCTCGGCGGCCGTGCGCAGCCTGAGGCGCAGGTCGATGCCGAGGTGGACGAGGATGCGGGTGCGCCAGGCCCAGCGGACGGTGTCCGTCAGCCACTTGTCGCCGGGGCGGCCCCGGTCGGCGATGCCGAACCTGGCCGCGACGATCCCCTCGTACGACGAAGGCCCGTCGCTGGGCTCCTCCGGCTCCAGGACGAGGTCGAGGACCTCCTCCTTCTCGCCGCGCAGCATCGCGAGGACGCGGTGCGAGGGCAGTTCGGTGAACGGCTCGGCGAAGTCGAAGTAGTCGGCGAACTTCGCGCCCGCCTCCTCCTTGCCCTCGCGGACCTTGGCGGCGAGCCGCCCGCGCACCCACATGCGCTCGCGCAGCTCGCCGATCAGGTCGGCGTCCTCGGAGAACCGCTCGGTGAGGATCGCCCGGGCGCCGTCCAGCGCGGCCTGCGGGTCGGCGACGCCCTTGCCGGCGTCGACGAACGCCGCCGCGGCCGCGAGCGGTTCCACGCCCGGGTCGGCGAGCAGCCCCTCGGCCAGCGGCTCCAGACCGGCCTCGCGGGCGATCTGGGCCTTGGTGCGCCGCTTGGGCTTGTAGGGGAGGTAGACGTCCTCCAGGCGCGCCTTCGTCTCGGCGCCGCGGATCTGCGCCTCCAGCTCGTCGGTGAGCTTGCCCTGCTCGCGCACCGACTCCAGGATCGCCGCCCGGCGCTCCTCCAGCTCCCGCAGATAGCGCAGCCGCTCCTCGATCGTGCGCAGCTGCGCATCGTCGAGCATCTCGGTGGCTTCCTTGCGGTAGCGGGCGATGAAGGGCACCGTCGAACCGCCGTCGAGCAGTTCCACGGCGGCCCTGACCTGCCGCTCCCTTACGCCGAGTTCCCCGGCGATCCTGCCTTCGATGGACCCTGCTCCGAGGGACCCGGGTGTCGTCACGATCCCGTACCGCCTTCTACTTCGGGTTGCGCGGCAATTGTGGCAGGTCGCACCGACAGCACGGGATCAGGGCAGGCGGACGGGCGTGGCCGGTCCCCTCATCGGTGGCCGTCAGACGTGGCGCGCGCCGCGCCGGCCGCTGGACGAGGCGCCGCCGAACAGCCGGGCCAGCGCCCGGAAGGGCAGCGTCACCACCGTCGCGACGGCACCGCCGATCTGACGCAGGACATCCGCAATGGCTCGGAACACGTCGAGCTCCTCTCTCGTCGCCTGTCGGCTCTCGTCGCCTGTCGGCTCTCGTTGCGTGGCGGCCGGGTACCGCGAGGATCACCGCGCACACATGGCAGAAAAGGTGGGGTGCTCGTCATTGCGGCCGCCGGAGGGCCCGCGAAGAATCGGGGCATGGCGCAGCGAACCGTGCTCGTGGTCCTCTTCGACGACGTCCAGAGCCTCGATGTCACCGGGCCCGTGGAGGTCTTCGCGGGAGCGGACACCCGCACCCCGGGCTCGTACGAGATCCGGACCGCCTCCCTGGACGGCGGCCCCGTGCGCACCTCCAGCGGGCTGACGCTCGTACCCGACGGGGCGCTGCCGGACGGGGCCCGGCCGGATCTGCTGGTCGTGCCGGGCGGCCGGGGCACCCGGTCCCCGGACCCGCGGCTGGTGGACTGGCTGCGGCGCAACGGCCCGTGCGCCCGGCGGCTGGTGTCGGTGTGCACCGGCGCGATCCTGCTGGCCGAGGCCGGTCTGCTGGACGGCCGCCGGGCCACGACGCACTGGGCGTACTGCGAGAAGCTGGCCCGCGACCACCCCGAGGTCGACGTCGACGCCGACCCGATCTTCGTGCGGGACGAGCACGTGTGCACCTCGGCCGGTGTCACCGCGGGCATCGATCTCGCGCTGGCCCTGGTCGAGGAGGACCTCGGCCGGGACGTCGCCCTCTCGGTCGCCCGGCATCTGGTGGTGTTCCTGCGCCGGCCGGGCAACCAGGCCCAGTTCAGCGCCCAGCTCGCCGCGCAGACCGCGGCGCGCGAACCCCTGCGCGACGTCCAGCAGTGGATCACCGAGCACCCCGCGGACGACCTGTCCGTCGAGGCGCTCGCCGCCCGCGCCCGGCTCTCACCGCGCCACTTCGCGCGCGCCTTCCGGGCCGAGACCGGCATGTCCCCCGGCCGCTACGTCGACCGGGTCAGGCTCGAGCACGCCCGCCGCCTCCTGGAGGACACCGGCGACGGTGTCGAGGAGATCTCCCGTGCCGGCGGCTACGGCACGCCCGAGGCCATGCGCCGCGCGTTCCTGCGGGCCCTCGGCACGGCACCGGCCGAGTACCGGCGCCGCTTCCGCCCCGCGACCGCCGAATGACCCCCACGAGGAAGGAAAACCCCGTGCAGATCGCGATCGTGCTCTACGACCGCTTCACCGCACTCGACGCCGTCGGCCCCTACGAGACCCTCGGCCGCCTCCCCGACGCCGACCTCGTCCTCGTCGCGGAGGAGGCCGGACCCGTGCGCACCGACACCGGCGCACTGGCGATGGTCGCCGACCGCGCCCTCGCCGAGGTGCCCCGGCCGGACCTCGTGGTGGTGCCCGGCGGCCCGGGACAGACGCAGCAGATGGAGAACCGGGCCCTGCTCGACTGGCTGCGCGCGGTGGACGCGACCAGCACCTGGACGACGTCCGTGTGCACCGGTTCCCTGCTGCTGGCCGCGGCCGGGCTGCTCGAGGGCCGCCGCGCGACCTCGCACTGGCTCGCCCTGGACCACCTTGCGGGCCTCGGCGTCCGGTCCACCGGCGAACGGGTCGTCTTCGACGGCAAGTACGTCACCGCCGCCGGGGTCTCCTCCGGCATCGACATGGGCCTCGCCCTGGTCGGCCGGATCGCCGGCGACGAACACGCCCAGGCCGTGCAGCTGCTCACCGAGTACGACCCGCAGCCGCCCTACGACGCAGGGTCCCCGCAGAAGGCCCCGGCCCACCTGGTGGAGGAGTTCCGCGGCCGGAGCCGCTTCATCCTGACGTAGTCCAGGTGAAGTGCGGCGCCCTGCGCTCCAGGAACGCGGCGACGCCCTCGGCGGTGTCGCCGCTGCCGCGCGCCTGCTCGGCCCAGTGCGCGTCACGGTCGGTGCGGCCGTCGGCGAACTCCTTCGCGGCGGCCTGGGTGAGCTGCGAGCGCGAGGCCAGGACCCGGGTGAACTCCGCGACCCGCTTGGCCAGTTCGCCCTCCGGCAGCAGCTCGTCCACCAGGCCGGTGCGCAGCGCCCGGCCCGCGTCGATCAACTCGCCGGAGAACAGCAGGTACTTGGCGGTGGCCGGGCCGATCAGCGACACCAGCCGGCGGGTGGAGGAGGCCGGGTACACGATCCCGAGCTTCGCCGGTGTCACGCCGAACAGCGCGCCCTCCTCGGCGAACCGCAGGTCGCAGGCCGCGGCCAGCTGCGACCCGCCGCCCACGCAGTGCCCCCGGATCGCCGCGAGCGTCGGCTTCGGGAAGGCGGCGAGTGCCTCCTCGGCGTCCACCGCGAGCGACTGCGCCCGCTGCGGCGAGCCCTGCAGCGTGGAGATGTCGGCACCCGCGCAGAAGGTGCCGCCCTCGCCGGTCAGCACCAGCGCCCGTACGGCGGGGTCGGCGGCGAGCCGGTCCAGCAGCGGCGGCAGCGCGGCCCACATGGCGGCGGTCATGGCGTTGCGCTTGGCCGGGTGGTGGATCACGACCGTGGCCACGGAATCGGTGACGCTGTGCAGCAGCTGCGGCTCCATGCGCCGGATGCTAACCCGGGCCCCGGCCGGCGCCGGTGTGCGACGGATCACCGGGCCCGTGGAGAACCCCCGGCAAATAGGGCGAAGGTCACCCGCAAACCCCTACAACCCGAATAGTTCGCGAAGTCGGCACGAGGGGTGCAGGAGCAGTCCCACAACTGACCCTGTCATACGCAGGCGGTCACAAACGCTCGATAGTCGGTGAGTTGTGGTCAGTCATCCGGAGCGGAGCGAATCATTACCAACACTCGACGTGTGGTGACAATCGAGCGCGAGGGTGGCGACCGGACGATGGAGACCCACGGGTGCGGGCCGGGCCCACGCCCAGCAGGCGGCGCGGACGCGCCCCTTCAGACGGGTCCGCCGGACCCGTTGCCGTACGAAGGCGTCTGGCGGTTCACCGCCCCCGCCATGGACGCCTCCGTCCCGCAGGCACGGCACGCCGTGCGGGACCTGCTGCACCGACAGGGCGTGCCCGTCTCGGACGACCTCGTCCAGGGTCTGCTGCTGATCGTCTCGGAACTGGTGACCAATGCCGTCCGGCACGCGGCCCTGCTGTCGCCGATGCTGGCGGTCGAGGTCGCCGTCGGCGCGGAGTGGGTGCGGGTGTCCGTCGAGGACAACCACCCCTACCGCCCGACCGCCCTGGAGGCCGACCACGGCCAGACCGGCGGCCGGGGACTGCTGCTGGTGCGGGAGATCACCCGCGAGGCGGGCGGCGTGTGCGACGTGGAGCACACGGCGAGCGGCGGCAAGGTGATCTGGGCCGCCCTGCCGCTCAAGCCCGCCGCGCATCCCTGAGCCCGCCGGGCGCCGGGAGCCCCGGGGGGCGGCTCACCAGCCCGAGGCTTCCCCGGTCAGCTCCCTGATCGCCGGGCGCGCGGCGTCCAGGACGGTCATGAACCAGGCGGAGAAGACGTCCTTCGCGTGCCGTTCCGCGAGTTCCGCGGGCGTCACGAAGGCCGTGTCGCCGACCTCCTCCGGGTCCGGCCGCAGCGGCGACTGCACCAGGCCGACGAAGAGGTGGTTGTACTCCTGCTCCACCAGGCCCGAGGCCGGGTCCGGGTGGTTGTAGCGGACGGTGCCCGCCTCGGCCAGCAGCGACGGGGAGACCCCCAGCTCCTCGTGCGTGCGCCGGGCCGCCGCCGCGAAGGGCGCCTCACCCGGGTACGGGTGGCCGCAGCAGGTGTTGGACCACACACCGGGCGAGTGGTACTTGCCCAGCGCCCGCTGCTGGAGGAGCAGCCGGCCGCGGGCGTCGAAGAGGAACACCGAGAACGCCCGGTGCAGCTGCCCGGGCGGCTGGTGGGCCGCGAGCTTCTCCGCGGTGCCGATCGTCGCGCCGGTCTCGTCGACGAGTTCCAGCAAGATCGCTTCCGCGGTGCCCTTCGACGCGTACGGCGTCGCGGTGGCAGGTGTGATCGGCATACCCATCCTTCGCCTCGGTCCTCGCGCCCCAGTCTGCCGTACGCAACCGGCGCTCCCGGCACTTCCCGCTCGGGGTGCGCCGGAAGTGGGGCCCGATGGACCAGCCTGCCCCCGGTGCCGGGGCCGGAACCACCGAACTGACCTGCGAGGAGTCCCCCTCGGGGTCAGTGGCACAGGTGCGCCTCGTGCTCGGCGTGGCCGCCCGGCTCCAGCTGGAAGGTGCAGTGCTCCACGTCGAAGTGGCCGCCCAGGCAGTCCTGGAGCTGGTGCAGCATCTTCTCGTGGCCGATCGCGTTGAGGACCTCCCCGCTGACGACCACGTGCGCCGACACCACCGGCATCCCGGAGGTGATCGTCCAGGCGTGCAGGTCGTGCACGTCCTCCACCCCGTCCAGCGCCAGGATGTGCGAGCGCACCTCCGCCATGTCGACGCCCTTGGGCGCCGACTCGAGCAGCACGTCGAGAGTCTCGCGCAGCAGCCGCAGCGTGCGCGGGACGATCATCAGACCGATGACCAGCGACGCGATCGGATCGGCGGGCTGCCAGCCGGTGGTCAGGATCACCGCGGCCGAGATCAGCACCGCGACCGACCCCAGCGCGTCCGCCGCCACCTCCAGGAAGGCGCCGCGCACGTTCAGGCTGTCCTGGCTGCCGCGCATCAGCAGCGTCAGCGACACGAGGTTCGCGACGAGACCGATCAGCGCGAAGACGACCACGGGACCGCCCTCGGTGCCCGCCGGCGTGATGAACCGCTGGACCGCCTCGTACAGGACGTAGCCGCCGACGCCGAGCAGCAGCAGGCAGTTGGCGAGCGCGGCGAGGATCTCCGCGCGGGCGTAGCCGAAGGTGCGGTTGGCGCTCGCGGGGAGGTTCGCGAAGTGGATCGCCAGCAGCGCCATACCGAGGCCGAGGGCGTCGGTCGCCATGTGCGCGGCGTCCGCGATCAGGGCGAGGGAGTCGGCGACGACACCGCCGACGATCTCCACGACCATCACACCGAGCGTGATCCCCAGCGCGACCCTCAGCCGTCCGCGGTACGCCGCGGTCGCCGTACCGCCCGGCGCGGCGTGCCCGTGCGCGTGCCCGTGGTCATGGCCAGCCCCCATGAAAACGCCCTCCTGTGTTCGGCCAGGGGCACCCAGTCAACTACGGGAGGGGGGTATCCGGCAACGCGGCACTGAACACCGTTGTCATATGCCTGACCTGCGTAAACGAACCGCAGGTCAGCGGCTCAGCGGCCGTGCAGCCGCTGCCAGCCCTGCCAGGCGGAGGCGACCATCTCGCGTACGTCGTGCCGTGCGGTCCAGCCCAGTTCCTTCGCCGCCAGGCCGGCCGAGGCGACCGCGCGGGCGGCGTCACCGGGGCGGCGGCCCTCGACCACGGCCGGGCGTCTGTCGCCGGTGACCTCACCGATCAGGGTGACCAGCTCGCGCACGGAGACCCCCACACCGCGGCCGATGTTGACCGTGAGGTCGCCGGCGGTGTCCTCGGCCGCCAGGCGCCTGGCCGCGGCGAGGTGGGCCTCGGCCAGGTCGGCGACATGGATGTAGTCACGGATGCAGGTGCCGTCCGGCGTCGGGTAGTCGTCGCCGAAGATCCGCGGGGCCTCGTCGCGGGTCAGCCGGTCGAAGACCATCGGGACGATGTTGAACACCCCGGTGTCGGCCAGTTCGGGCGCGGCCGTGCCCGCCACGTTGAAGTAGCGCAGGCACACCGTCGCGATGCCGTGCGCCCGGCCCGCCGACCGCACCAGCCACTCGCCGGCCAGCTTGGTCTCGCCGTAGGGGTTCACCGGCGCGCAGGGGGTGTCCTCGGTGACGAGGTCCACGTCCGGGGTGCCGTAGACGGCGGCGGAGGAGGAGAAGACGAAGCGGCGGATCCCGGCCTCGGCGACCGCGTCGAGCAGGGTGGCCAGACCCCCCACGTTCTCCGCGTAGTACCAGGTGGGCCGCGCGACGGACTCCGCGACCTGCTTGCGGGCCGCGAGATGCACCACACCTGTGACCCGGTGCTCGGCGAACACCCGCCGCAGCAGGTCCGCGTCCAGCGACGAGCCCTGCACCAGCGGGACGCCGTCGGGCAGCCGCGCCGGGACCCCGGCCGAGAGGTCGTCCAGCGCGACCACGCGCTCCCCGGCCGCCGCCATGGCCCGCGCCACATGAGCCCCGATGTATCCGGCACCGCCGGTGATCAGCCACGTCATGGTGAGCCACCCTAAGCGGACCCGGGGCGGCGACACGGCCCGGCCGTACCCGGCGGAACGACCGTACGTCGCGAATGTCCGTTCTGGAACCGTGATTTTGTCTGCCCGGCCCCGGATCACCCATGATGATCGCGACGGAGGTCACGAGCAGACCGTGTCTACCGGACCGTGAACGGCCGGTGAACGCGGCTTTCCCAACATCCGATAGCCTCTGCCGACATGCCGCCCGCCTGGTTCAGCCAAGGGCGTCCCCATCATGTACACACCGACGCGGGCGCGTCGGGACGCAGGGAGTGAGTTCGGTTGCCGACCGCCATCCTCACCGGTCAGCCGGTCCCCGGATCGTCGATCGAGGGCGATCTGCGGTCCCTCGGCTTCGACGTCCGCGTGGCCTCCGGCGCCGATGACACCGCGGCTCTGCTGGCGCGGGTCCCGGCCGACGAGCGGGTCGCCGTCGTGGACCCCCGCTTCGTCGGCCATGTGCACGCCCTCCGCCTCGGCCTGACCGACCCCCGCTTCCCGCTGGCCGCCGTCCCCGGCGCCGTCACAGCCCAGCCGGCCGGCCGCCCGGCCCTCACCCGCGCCCTGGCCCGGGAGAGCGCCGGGAGCACCGGCCCGCTCGCCGTCGACAGCCTCGCCGACCGCCTGATCACCGCCCTGGACGCGGACGGCGACGGCCCGCACCGGCCCGAGCTGGGCTCCCTCGTCGCCACCGTCCCGGCCGACCCGCAGGCCCGCAACGAGGCCCGCCAGGCCGTCGGGGCCGTCGACGACGAGGCCGTACGCCTGAAGTCGGCCGTGAAGGCCCGCGACGGCTTCTTCACCACCTTCTTCATCAGCCCCTACTCCCGCTACATCGCCCGCTGGTGCGCCCGCCGCGGACTGACCCCCAACCAGGTCACCACCGCCTCCCTGCTCACCGCGCTGATCGCGGCCGGCTGCGCGGCCACCGGCACCCGCGGCGGCTTCGTCGCGGCCGGCGTCCTGCTGATCGTCTCCTTCGTGCTGGACTGCACCGACGGCCAGCTCGCCCGCTACTCCCTGCAGTACTCCACCCTCGGCGCCTGGCTGGACGCCACCTTCGACCGGGCCAAGGAGTACGCCTACTACGCCGGACTCGCGCTGGGAGCCGCGCGCGGCGGCGACGACGTATGGGCCCTCGCGCTCGGCGCGATGGTCCTGCAGACCTGCCGGCACGTGGTCGACTTCTCGTTCAACGAGGCGCATGTCGCAGGCACTGACACCACCGCCAACACCAGCCCCACCGCCGCCCTCTCCGTGAAGCTCGACAGCGTCGGCTGGACGGTGTGGGTGCGCCGGATGATCGTCCTGCCGATCGGCGAGCGCTGGGCCATGATCGCCGTCCTCACCGCGGCCACCACGCCCCGCATCACCTTCTACGCCCTGCTCATCGGCTGCGCCTTCGCGGCGACGTACACCACGGCCGGCCGGGTGCTGCGCTCCCTGACCCGCAGGGCGGAGCGCACCGACCGCGCCGCCAGGGCGCTGGCGGACCTGTCCGACAACGGCCCGCTCGCCGAGGGGCTGAGCAAGGTCGCCTGGCCCCTGAGGACGCCGTTCGCCTCGGCGCTCACGGGTGCCGCCGCGCTGGCGGTCACCGCCGGCGTCGCCCCGTACGGCAGCCCGCTGCCCGCCCTCGTCGCCGTCCTCTACGTCTGCTTCTCGGCGCTCGCCCTCGCCCGGCCCCTCACCGGCGCCCTCGACTGGCTCGTCCCGCCGTTCTTCCGCGCCGCCGAGTACGGCACCGTCCTGATCCTCGCCGCGAAATCCGGGGTGAACGGGGCCCTTCCCGCGGCTTTCGGACTGGTGTCGGCCGTCGCCTACCATCACTACGACACGGTGTACCGCATCCGCGGCGACGCCGGGGCGCCCCCGGCCTGGCTGGTGCGCGCCATCGGGGGGCAGGACGGGCGGACGCTGCTCGTCACCGTGCTGGCCGCGCTGCTCACCGGTTCGCAGTTCACGCTCGCGCTCACGGCCCTTGCCGTGGTCGTCGCCCTGGTGGTGCTCGTCGAGAGCATCCGCTTCTGGGTGGCCTCTCATCTGAGGGGTGCGCCCGCCGTACACGATGAAGGAGAACCCGCATGATCGGCCTCGTGCTGGCGGCCGGCGCCGGACGCCGACTGCGCCCCTACACCGACACCCTGCCCAAGGCACTGGTGCCGGTGGGGCCCGCGGGCATAGAGGGCGAGCCGACGGTTCTGGACCTCACCCTCGGCAACTTCGCCGAGATCGGCCTGACCGAGGCCGCGGTCATCGTCGGCTACCGCAAGGAGGCCGTGTACGCGCGCAAGGAGGCGCTGGAGGCCAAGTACGGCCTCAAGCTCACCCTGATCGACAACGACAAGGCCGAGGAGTGGAACAACGCCTACTCCCTGTGGTGCGGCCGTGACGCCCTCGAGGACGGCGTGATCCTCGCCAACGGCGACACCGTCCACCCGGTCTCCGTGGAGAAGACCCTGCTCGCCGCCCGCGGCGAGGGCAAGCAGATCATCCTCGCCCTGGACACGGTCAAGGACCTGGCCGACGAGGAGATGAAGGTCGTCGTCGACCCCGAGACGGGCGTCAAGAAGATCACCAAGCTGATGGACCCGGCCGAGGCCACCGGCGAGTACATCGGCGTGACCCTCATCGAGGGCGAGGCCGCCCCCGAGCTCGTGGACGCGCTGAAGACCGTCTGGGAGACCGATCCGCAGCAGTTCTACGAGCACGGCTACCAGGAGCTCGTCAACCGCGGCTTCAAGATCGACGTGGCGCCGATCGGCCAGGTCGACTGGGTCGAGATCGACAACCACGACGATCTCGCCCGGGGACGGGAGATCGCGTGCCGCTACTGACCCGGCTGATCCCCTCACCGGTCGTCGTCGACATCCGCCCGGGTGCCCTCGACGACCTCGCCGGGGTGCTCGCCGACGAGCGGATCTCGCACTCCGGCCGCCTCGCCGTCGCCGTCAGCGGCGGCTCCGGCGCCCGGCTGCGCGAGCGGCTCCAGCCCGCCCTGCCCGGCGCCACCTGGTACGAGGTCGGCGGCGGCACCCTCGACGACGCCGTCCGGCTGGCCGCCGAGATCAAGGCGGGCCACTTCGACGCGCTCGTCGGGCTCGGCGGCGGCAAGATCATCGACTGCGCCAAGTTCGCCGCGGCCCGCGTCGGCCTGCCCCTGGTCGCCGTACCCACCAACCTCGCGCACGACGGGCTGTGCTCACCGGTCGCCACGCTCGACAACGACGCCGGCCGCGGCTCGTACGGCGTACCGAACCCGATCGCCGTCGTCATCGACCTGGACGTCATCCGCGAGGCCCCGGCGCGCTTCGTGCGGGCCGGCATCGGCGACGCGGTGTCCAACATCTCGGCCATCGCCGACTGGGAGCTGGCCAACCGGGTCAAGGGCGAGAAGATCGACGGCCTGGCCGCCGCCATCGCCCGGCAGGCCGGCGAGGCCGTGCTGCGCCACCCCGGCACCGTCACCGACACCGGCTTCCTCCAGGTGCTGGCCGAGGCGCTGGTGCTCAGCGGCATCGCCATGTCGGTGTCGGGCGACTCCCGCCCGTCCTCGGGCGCCTGCCACGAGATCAACCACGCCTTCGACCTGCTCTACCCCCGGCGCGCCGCCGCCCACGGCGAGCAGTGCGGACTGGGCGCGGCCTTCGCGATGTACCTGCGCGGGGCCCACGAGGAGTCGGCCGCCATGGCCGAGGTGCTGCGCCGGCACGGGCTTCCCGTGCTCCCGGAGGAGATCGGCTTCACGACCGACGAGTTCGTCAGGGTCGTGGAGTTCGCCCCGGAGACCCGGCCCGGCCGCTACACGATCCTCGAACACCTCGACCTGACAACCGACCAGATCAAGGACATCTACGCCGACTATGTCAAGGCCATCGGTAGCTGAACTCCGTCCGGTCGTCCACCCCCCGGGGGTCAAGGACCGGCGCAGCGGTGAGCACTGGATGGGGCGCCTCTACATGCGTGAGGTGTCCCTGCGGGTCACGCGCCACCTGGTGAACACCCGCGTCACGCCCAACCAGCTCACGTACCTGATGACTCTGTTCGGCGTGCTCGCCGCCCCGGCCCTGCTGGTGCCGGGCGTCACGGGCGCGGTGCTGGGCGTGGTCGCGGTGCAGATGTACCTGCTGCTCGACTGCGTCGACGGCGAGGTCGCGCGCTGGAAGAAGCAGTACTCCCTGAACGGCGTGTACCTCGACCGCGTCGGCGCCTACCTCACCGACGCCGCCGTCCTGGTCGGGTTCGGCCTGCGTGCCGCCGACGTGTGGGGCGAGGGCCGTATCGACTGGCTGTGGGCGTTCCTCGGCACGCTCGCCGCGCTCGGCGCGATCCTGATCAAGGCCGAGACCGACCTGGTCGCCGTCGCCCGGCACCAGGGCGGGCTGCCCCCGGTCAAGGAGGCCGCGTCCGAGATGCGCTCCTCCGGGATGGCGCTGGCCCGCAGGGCCGCCGCCGCGCTGAAGTTCCACCGGCTGATCCTCGGTATCGAGGCCTCGCTGGTGATCCTGGTCCTGGCCTTCGCCGACCAGGCGCGCGGCGACCTGTTCTTCTCGCGGCTGGGCGTCGCGGTGATGGCCGGCATCGCCGTGCTCCAGACGCTGCTGCACCTGGTGTCCATCCTCGCCTCCAGCAGGCTGAAGTGAGTGCCATGAAGGTCGGCGCGGTGATCATCACCATGGGCAACCGCCCCGACGAGCTGCGCGCCCTGATCGACTCGGTCGCCAAGCAGGACGGCGACCCGGTCCAGGTCGTCGTGGTCGGCAACGGCTCCCCGGTCCCGGACGTGACGGAGTTCTCGTCGGTCGTCCGCACCGTCGAGCTGCCCGAGAACCTCGGCATCCCCGGAGGCCGCAACGTCGGCATCGAGGCCTTCGGCCCCGGCGGCACCGACGTCGACATCCTGCTGTTCCTCGACGACGACGGCCTGCTCGCCCGCACCGACACCGCCGAGCTGTGCCGCGAGGCCTTCGCGGCGGACGACCGGCTCGGCATCATCAGCTTCCGCATCGCCGACCCCGACACCGGCGTCACCCAGCGCCGGCACGTCCCCCGGCTGCGCGCCTCCGACCCGATGCGCTCCTCGCGGGTGACGACCTTCCTCGGCGGCGCCAACGCCGTCCGCACGAAGGTGTTCGCCGAGGTCGGCGGGCTGCCCGACGAGTTCTTCTACGCCCATGAGGAGACCGACCTGGCCTGGCGGGCGCTGGATGCGGGCTGGATGATCGACTACCGCGCGGACATGGTGCTGTACCACCCCACGACCGCGCCCTCCCGGCACGCGGTCTACCACCGGATGGTCGCCCGCAACCGGGTCTGGCTGGCCCGCCGCAACCTGCCCGCACCGCTGGTCCCCGTCTACCTCGGGGTGTGGCTGCTGCTCACCCTGGCGCGCAGGCCCTCGGGTCCCGCACTGAAGGCGTGGTTCGGCGGTTTCCGGGAAGGCTGGACCACGCCCTGCGGGCCCCGCCGGCCGATGAAGTGGCGTACGGTGTGGCGGCTGACCCGACTGGGCCGGCCCCCGGTGATCTGACAAGCTCGACCTGGGACACCGGCGCCCGGGGTCCGTGAGTCCCGGCCCGCCGGCCCCGCCACGCCCGCATCGGCTGCGTACATCGAAGACGAAAGTTTCCACCAGTGAGTGAGACCACCCAGGACGGAGGAGTCGCGGTGACCGCGCCCCCGTCCCCCGACGAGTCCATGACGGCGGCCCAGCTCGCCGATAAGTACGGCCTGTCCGTCAGCGGTGCCAGGCCCTCGCTCGTCGACTACGTCCGCCGGCTCTGGGGCCGCCGGCACTTCATCCTGGCCTTCTCCCAGGCGAAGCTGACCGCCCAGTACAGCCAGGCCAAGCTCGGCCAGCTGTGGCAGGTGGTCACCCCCCTGCTGAACGCGGCCGTCTACTTCTTCATCTTCGGTGTCATCCTCGAGGCCGACCGCGGCATGTCCCGCGAGGTGTACATCCCGTTCCTGGTCACCGGCGTGTTCGTGTTCACCTTCACGCAGAGCTCGGTGATGGCGGGCGTCCGGGCCATCTCCGGCAACCTCGGCCTGGTGCGCGCGCTGCACTTCCCGCGCGCCTCGCTGCCGGTCTCCTTCGCGCTCCAGCAGCTCCAGCAGCTGCTGTTCTCGATGCTGGTGCTGTTCGCGGTGACCGCCGGCTTCGGCAGCTACCCGGACCTGTCCTGGCTGCTGATCGTGCCGGTGCTGCTGCTGCAGTTCCTCTTCAACACCGGCCTCGCCCTGATCATGGCCAGGGCCGGCGCCAAGACCCCGGACCTGGCGCAGCTGATGCCGTTCGTGATGCGCACCTGGATGTACGCGTCCGGCGTGATGTTCTCCATCCCGATCATGCTGCAGGACAAGCCGGCCTGGATGGCGGACGTCCTGCAGTGGAACCCGGCCGCCATCTACATGGACCTGATGCGCTTCGCGCTCATCGACGGCTACGGCTCGAAGAACCTGCCCGACCACGTCTGGGCGGCCGCGGCCGGCTGGGCCGTGCTCTTCATGGTGGGCGGGTTCGTGTACTTCTGGAAGGCCGAGGAGAGGTACGGCCGTGGCTGAGAACCGCATCCCCACCGTCATCGCCGACGAGCTGCACATCGTCTACCGCGTCAACGGCGCCAAGGGCGGCAAGGGCAGCGCGACCGCGGCCCTGAGCCGGATGCTGAAGCGCGGCGGCGAGGAGCGCGGCGTGCGCAAGGTGCACGCCGTCAAGGGCGTGTCCTTCGTCGCCTACCGGGGCGAGGCCATCGGTCTGATCGGCTCCAACGGCTCCGGCAAGTCCACCCTGCTGCGGGCCATCGCGGGGCTGCTGCCCGCCGAGAGCGGCAAGGTCTACACCGACGGCCAGCCCTCCCTGCTCGGCGTGAACGCCGCGCTGATGAACGACCTCACCGGCGAGCGCAACGTCATCCTCGGCGGCCTCGCCATGGGCATGTCCCGCGAGGAGATCAAGGAGCGCTACCAGGACATCGTCGACTTCTCCGGCATCAACGAGAAGGGCGACTTCATCACCCTGCCGATGCGCACCTACTCCTCGGGCATGGCGGCCCGGCTGCGGTTCTCCATCGCCGCGGCCAAGGACCACGACGTGCTGATGATCGACGAGGCGCTCGCCACCGGCGACCGCTCCTTCCAGAAGCGCTCCGAGGCCCGCATCCGCGAGCTGCGCAAGCAGGCCGGCACGGTGTTCCTGGTCAGCCACAACAACAAGTCCATCCGCGACACCTGCAACCGGGTGCTGTGGCTGGAACGCGGCGAGCTGCGCATGGACGGCCCCACCGACGAGGTGCTCAGGGAGTACGAGAAGTTCACCGCCAGATGACCCGGTGACCGCCTCGGGCCCCGCCGGACGTGCTGCGGCGGGGCCCTCCTTGTGCCACGCACGCGCAAAGGAAACGTCAACTCCGGTCGCCCGCAGCAACCTTGGGCGGCAATCGGTGTTGTCTTGTGATGTGCGGGACACCCCCGCGGTCCGCGCCGCGTTGTACAACGTAAGCTGTACCGGTGCCCAATCACGGCAAGTGGGGCGATAATGCGCGACACCGCCCACCCGGGCACCGCGGCGAGCGCCGGGCGGCGTGTCCGAAATAGTGTGTATTGGGTCGGCAGTGTAGAACGGGAGATGTGACGGCAATGGCTACGGAAACTCCCCGGCTCCGCGAGGCATGCGCCGTCCCAGCCCAGGGCAGCGAACGGTGACGGGAACCCGCATCGCGCCGACCGGCGACCCCGAGCGCGACACCCTGGACAAGGCCGCGGCCGAGAACTTCCCCGTGGCCCCCTTCTTCCTTCCCCGCGCCTGGCGCACCGACCTCATGGCCGTCTACGGCTTCGCCCGGCTCGTCGACGACATCGGCGACGGCGACCTCGCCCCCGGCGGCGCCGACGCCCGCCTCCTCGGCGTCCCCGCGGAGCGGGCCGAGGACCGCATGGCCCTGCTCGACGCCTTCGAGGCCGACCTCGGCCGGGTCTTCGACGGCGTGCCCCGCCACCCCCTGCTGCGCCGGCTGCAGCCGACCGTCCGCCGCCGCGCGCTCACCCCGGAACCGTTCCTCGGGCTGATCGCCGCCAACCGCCAGGACCAGTTCGTCAGGCGCTACGAGACCTACGACGACCTGCTCGCCTACTGCGAGCTGTCCGCCAACCCCGTCGGGCGGCTCGTCCTCGCCGTCACCGGCACCTCCACCCCCGAGCGCGTCCGCCGCTCCGACGCGATCTGCACCGCCCTGCAGATCGTCGAGCACCTCCAGGACGTGGCCGAGGACCTCGGCCGCGACCGGATCTACCTGCCCGCCGAGGACATGAAGCGATTCCACGTCCAGGAGGCGGACCTCGCCGCGAGGACCGCGGGCGCGTCGGTGCGCGCCCTCGTCGCGTACGAGGCCGGACGCGCCCGCGAGCTGCTGGACGAGGGCGCCCCCCTGGTGAGGAGCGTCCGCGGCAGGCTGAGGCTGCTGCTCGCGGGGTTCGTGGCAGGGGGAAGGGCGGCGCTCGGCGCCATCGCCGCCGCCGAACACGACGTACTTCCCGGCCCGCCCCGATCCGGCAGGTTCCGATTGCTGCGTGAGGTGGGCGTGACTCTGCGAGGAGAGGGGTGATCCGGACCGTGGAGCCCGATCCACTCGTGCCCGCACCGGTACTCGCCGCCTACAGCTACTGCGAGGCCGTCACCGAACAGCAGGCGCGGAACTTCGCGTACGGCATCCGGTTGCTGCCCACGCCCAAGCGGCGGGCGATGTCGGCGCTGTACGCGTTCTCGCGCCGGGTCGACGACATCGGCGACGGCGCGCTCGACGGCGACGTGAAGGCCGCCCGGCTGGAGGACACCCGCGCGATGCTCGCCCGGGTGCGCGCGGGCAGCGTCGCCGAGGACGACACCGACCCGGTCGCGGTCGCCCTCACCCATGCGGCCCAGGCCTTCCCCATCCCGCTCGGGGGCCTCGACGAACTGATCGACGGCGTCCTGATGGACGTACGCGGCGAGACCTATGAGACCTGGGACGACCTGAAGGCGTACTGCCGCTGTGTGGCGGGCGCCATCGGCCGGCTCTCGCTCGGAGTGTTCGGCACCGCACCGGGGGCGCGCGGCGCCGAACGCGCGCCCGAGTACGCGGACACGCTCGGGCTCGCGCTCCAGCTCACCAACATCCTCCGGGACGTCCGTGAGGACGCCCAGGGCGGCCGCACCTACCTCCCCGCCGACGACCTCGCCAAGTTCGGCTGCTCGGCCGGCTTCGACGGCCCGACGCCGCCGGAGGGCGCCGACTTCGCCGGGCTCGTGCACTTCGAGGTCCGCCGGGCGCGCGCCCTGTTCGCCGAGGGCTACCGGCTGCTGCCCCTGCTCGACCGGCGCAGCGGCGCCTGCGTCGCAGCCATGGCCGGCATCTACCGCCGCCTGCTCGACCGCATCGAGCGCGACCCCGAGGCGGTCCTGCGCGGCCGTGTCTCCCTCCCCGGCCACGAGAAGGCATACGTCGCCGTCCGCGGACTCTCCGGCCTGGACACCCGCCACGTCGTGCGCCGCACGGTCAGGAGGCGCGCCTGATGCGCCACCGCACCGGCCGAGCCGACCGCACCGCCCCCGGGCGCGGGGCAACCCCGCGCGGCCGGGCGGCGTCCCTGACTTCAGCGGGAGGACGTGCAGTGTCGAACGACCGCGGTGCGGGGGAGGGCGCGCGATGAGCGACGGCACACAGCCGCACGAGCGGCCGGACACCCGCCTCGCCGACGTCCCCGGCAGACACGCCGTCGTCGTCGGCGGCGGGCTCGCCGGGGTCACCGCCGCGCTCGCGCTCGCCGACGCCGGGATGCGGGTCACCCTGCTGGAGGGCAGGCCGAGACTGGGCGGCCTGGCCTTCTCCTTCCGGCGCGGCGACCTCACCGTCGACAACGGTCAGCACGTGTACCTGCGCTGCTGCACCGCCTACCGCTGGTTCCTCGACCGGATCGAGGGCGCCGCCCTCGCCCCGCTGCAGAACCGGCTCGACGTGCCCGTCCTCGACGTGGTCCGGCCCGAGGGCCGCCGGCTCGGCAGGCTGCGGCGCGACGCGCTGCCCGTCCCCCTCCATCTGGGACGCAGCCTCGCCACCTATCCGCACCTCTCGCTCGCCGAGCGCGCCAAGGTCGGCCGTGCCGCGCTCGCGCTCAAGGGACTCGACCTCGCCGATCCCGGCCTGGACGCACTGGACTTCGGCAGCTGGCTGGCCGCGCACGGTCAGTCGGCGCGGGCCGTGGAGGCCCTGTGGGACCTGGTCGGGATCGCCACCCTCAACGCGGTCGCGGGGGACGCCTCCCTCGCGCTCGCCGCGATGGTGTTCAAGACCGGCCTGCTGTCCGACCCGGGCGCCGCCGACATCGGCTGGGCCCATGTCCCGCTGGGCGAACTGCACGACCGGCTCGCCCGCAAGGCGCTCGACTCCGCGGGCGTGCGCACCGAGACCCGTACACGCGTCACCTCCGTCTCCCCCTACGACAACGGACGTTGGAGCGTTCACGTTCCCGGGGAGACCGTCGAGGCGGACGCCGTCGTGCTCGCCGTACCGCAGCGCGAGGCGTACGACCTGCTGCCCGCAGGCGCCCTCGACGCGCCCGAGCGGCTCCTGGAGATCGGCACCGCGCCGATCCTCAACGTCCATGTCGTCTACGACCGCAAGGTGCTCGACGCGCCGTTCCTCGCCGCGCTCGGCACACCCGTGCAGTGGGTCTTCGACCGCACGCACGCCTCCGGCCTGAAGGGCGGCCAGTACCTGGCGCTCTCCCAGTCGGCCGCGCAAGGCGAGATCGACGAGCCCGTGGCGGTCCTGCGCGAGCGGTACCTGCCCGAGCTGGAGAAGCTGCTGCCCCGCACCCGCGGTGCCGGGGTGCTGGACTTCTTCGTGACCCGGGAGCGCACCGCCACGTTCGCCCCGGCCCCCGGTGTCGGACGCCTCAGGCCCGGCGCCCGTACCAAGGCCCCCGGCCTCTATCTGGCCGGAGCGTGGACCGCCACAGGGTGGCCCGCGACCATGGAGAGTGCGGTCCGCAGCGGTGTGAGCGCGGCGGACGCCGCGCTGCGCGCCCTGGGCCGGCCCCGCCCCCGCCACCTCTTCGAGTTCGAGGAGGCCGCATGAGACTCGACGAACCCGAGCGCGCGGCAGGCCCCCGCACCCCCGGTACCGCAACAAGAGGAGAGACTGTGCCCACTGTGCCCCCGGCCTCGAAGGCCGCTGCGGAGACGGCGGTCGACGTGACCGCGCTCCTGGAGCGCGGCCGGACCCTGGCCACCCCGGTACTGCGGGCGGCCGTCGACCGCCTGGCGCCTCCCATGGACACCGTTTCCGCCTACCACTTCGGCTGGATCGACGCCGCGGGCCGGCCCACCGAGGGCGACGGCGGCAAGGCCGTGCGCCCCGCGCTCGCCGTGATGTCCGCCGAGGTCACCGGCGCCGCGCCCGAGGTCGGCATCCCCGGTGCGGTCGCCGTCGAGCTGGTGCACAACTTCTCCCTGCTGCACGACGACCTGATGGACGGCGACGAGCAGCGCCGCCACCGCGACACCGTCTGGAAGGTGCACGGCCCCGCCCAGGCCATCCTGGTCGGCGACGCCCTGTTCGCCCTCGCCAACGAGATCCTGCTGGAGCTCGGCACGGTCGACGCCGGCCGCGCCACCCGCAGGCTGACCACCGCCAGCCGTGCCCTGATCGACGGCCAGGCCCAGGACATCTCCTACGAGCACCGCGACCGGGTCAGCGTCGAGGAGTGCCTGCAGATGGAGGGCAACAAGACCGGCGCGCTGCTGGCCTGCGCCAGCTCCATCGGCGCGGTGCTCGGCGGCGCCGACGACCGCACCGCCGACGCCCTGGAGCGGTACGGCTACCATCTCGGCCTCGCCTTCCAGGCCGTCGACGACCTGCTCGGCATCTGGGGCGACCCGGAGGCCACCGGCAAGCAGACCTGGAGCGACCTGCGCCAGCGCAAGAAGTCCCTGCCGGTCGTCGCCGCGCTCGCCGCGGGCGGCCCGGCCTCGGAGCGGCTCGGCGAGCTGCTCGCCGCGGACGCCAAGAGCAGCGACTTCGCGACCTTCTCCGAGGAGGAGTTCGCCGCCCGCGCCGCCCTGATCGAGGAGGCCGGCGGCCGCGACTGGACCGCCGACGAGGCCCGCCGCCAGCACGCCGTCGCCGTCGAGGCCCTGCACGCGGTCGACATGCCCGAGCGGGTGCGGGCGCAGTTCACGGCGCTCGCCGACTTCGTCGTCGTACGGAAGAGATGATCACTATCGGCCGAATAGCCCTCGCGTAGTCGCCGGCCGGTGCCCCGGGCACCACCACCGCACCGGCCGACGGCGGACCCACAGCAGACGCACGACCAGCACGACTGCAGTGAAGGGGAAGCCATGACAGCGACGACCGACGGAAGCACCGGGGCCCTGCCGCACCGTGCTGCCGCGGCCAGCGAACCAGCCAGCATCACCCCCGAGGCGGCCGGGGTGCACCGTGCCGCCGAGCTCGCCCTGCGGCGCGCCACCGACCACCTCCTCGCCCGGCAGGACCCCGAGGGCTGGTGGAAGGGCGACCTCGAGACCAACGTGACGATGGACGCCGAGGACCTGCTGCTGCGTCAGTTCCTCGGCATCCGCGACGAGGCGACCACCCGGGCCGCGGCCCTCTTCATCCGCGGCGAGCAGCGCGACGACGGCCCCTGGGCCACCTTCTACGGCGGACCCGGCGACCTCTCCGCCACCATCGAGGCGTACGTCGCCCTGCGGCTGGCCGGCGACGCCCCCGACGCACCTCACATGGCGAGGGCCTCGGCCTGGGTCCGCGAGCGCGGCGGCATCGCCGCGGCCCGGGTGTTCACCCGTATCTGGCTGGCCCTGTTCGGCTGGTGGAAGTGGGAGGACCTGCCCGAACTCCCGCCCGAGATCATCTACCTGCCGCCGTGGGTGCCGCTCAACATCTACGACTTCGGCTGCTGGGCCCGGCAGACCATCGTCCCGCTGACGATCGTCTCGGCCAAGCGCCCGGTGCGCCCGGCGCCCTTCCCGCTCGACGAGCTGCACACCGACCCCGCCGACCCGAACCCGGCCAAGCCCCTGGCCCCGGTGGCCAGTTGGGACGGCGCCTTCCAGCGCATGGACAAGGCGCTGCACGCCCTGCGCAAGGTCGCCCCGCGCCGGCTGCGCAGGGCCGCGATGAACTCCGCCGCCCGCTGGATCATCGAGCGGCAGGAGAACGACGGCTGCTGGGGCGGCATCCAGCCGCCGGCCGTCTACTCGCTGATCGCACTGCACCTGCTCGGCTACGACCTGCAGCACCCGGTGATGCGCGAGGGCCTCGCCTCGCTGGACCGTTTCGCCGTGTGGCGCGAGGACGGCGCCCGGATGGTCGAGGCCTGCCAGTCGCCAGTGTGGGACACCTGCCTGGCGACCATCGCCCTCGCCGACGCGGGCCTGCCCGCCGACCACCCGCAGCTGGTCAGGGCCGCCGACTGGATGCTCGGCGAGGAGATCGTCCGGCCCGGCGACTGGGCCGTCAAGCGCCCCCAACTCCCGCCCGGGGGTTGGGCGTTCGAGTTCCACAACGACAACTACCCCGACATCGACGACACCGCGGAGGTGGTCCTCGCGCTGCGCCGGGTGCGCCACCACGACCCCGACCGGGTGGAGGGGGCGATCGGCCGGGCCGTGCGCTGGAACCTCGGCATGCAGTCGAAGAACGGCGCGTGGGGCGCCTTCGACGTCGACAACACCAGCCCCTTTCCCAACCGGCTGCCGTTCTGCGACTTCGGTGAGGTCATCGACCCGCCGTCGGCCGACGTCACCGCGCACGTCGTGGAGATGCTCGCCTTCGAGGGGCTCGCGGACGACCCGCGCACCCGGCGCGGCATCGCCTGGCTGCTCGCCGAACAGGAGCCCGACGGCTCGTGGTTCGGGCGCTGGGGCGTCAACTACATCTACGGCACCGGGTCCGTGGTGCCGGCGCTCACCGCGGCGGGGCTGCCCACCTCGCACCCCGCGATCCGGCGGGCCGTCACCTGGCTGGTGTCCGTGCAGAACGACGACGGGGGCTGGGGCGAGGACCTGCGCTCCTACCGGGACAAGCGTGGCTGGAGCGGGCGCGGCGCGTCCACCGCCTCGCAGACCGCCTGGGCGCTGCTCGCTCTGCTGGCCGCGGGGGAGAGGCACTCCAGGGCCGTCGAGCGCGGCGTCGAGTGGCTGGCCGCGACCCAGCGCGAGGACGGCTCCTGGGACGAGCCGTACTTCACCGGCACCGGCTTCCCCTGGGACTTCTCCATCAACTACCACCTCTACCGGCAGGTGTTCCCGCTCACCGCGCTCGGCCGGTACGTCCACGGCGACCCGTTCGCCCAGCGCCCCGCCGAGACCCAGGGGAGCAGATGACGACCGAGCCCGTCCTCCCGGACCCGCTGCTGATCGCCTGCGCGCTCGGCATCGAGCACCTGGCCCTGCGGCTGGGCGACCGCGGCGGCGCGGACGGGCCGGTCACCGTGCTGCGCACCGGCATGGGACCCAGAGCGGCGGAACGGTCCGTCACCCGGGTCCTCGCCGACCCCGCCCTGGCAAGCGCCGCGGTGCTCGCCACCGGCTTCTGCGCCGGGCTCGCCCCCGGGATGCACCCCGGGGACCTCGTCGTCGCCGAGGAGACCCGCGACCCGCGCGGCAGCACCCCGTGCGTGGGCACGGAACTGCTGGTCAAGGAGCTGACGCGGGCCGTGCCCGGCCGCACCGTGCACACCGGTCCGCTCACCGGCTCCGACCACGTCGTACGCGGCGGCGAGCGCTCCGCGCTGCTCGCGACCGGCGCGATCGCCGTCGACATGGAGTCCGCCGCCACCCTGCTGAGCGCCGTACGGACGGGGGAACGCCCGGTTGCGGCCGTCCGGGTGGTGGTGGACGCTCCTGAACACGAGCTCGTCCGGATCGGCACGGTGCGCGGTGGAATATCAGCCTTCCGCGTGCTTCGTTCCGTCCTTCCCGCTTTCTTCGAATGGCACCGTTCTTTGCTGCTCCCCCGGAGGTGAGCCAGATGGCCATGCCGCTGCGCCAGTCCATCAAGGTCGCTACATACCTGGCCGAACAGAAGCTGCGCAGGCGTGACAAGTTCCCGCTCATCGTGGAGCTGGAGCCCCTGTACGCCTGCAACCTCAAGTGCGAGGGCTGCGGAAAGATCCAGCATCCGGCCGGAGTGCTCAAGCAGCGCATGCCGGTGGCGCAGGCCGTGGGCGCGGTGCTGGAATCCGGTGCGCCGATGGTGTCGATCGCCGGCGGTGAACCCCTGATGCACCCTCAGATCGACGAGATCGTGCGCCAGTTGGTGGCCAGACGGAAGTACGTATTCCTCTGCACCAACGCCCTGCTGCTGCGCAAGAAGATCGACAAGTTCACGCCGTCCCCCTACTTCGCCTTCGCCGTGCACATCGACGGACTGCGCGAGCGCCACGACGAGTCGGTGGCCAAGGAGGGCGTCTTCGACGAGGCGGTGGAGGCGATCAAGGAGGCCCAGCGGCGCGGATTCCGGGTCACCACCAACTCCACGTTCTTCAACACCGACACCCCGCAGACCATCGTCGAGGTGCTGAACTTCCTCAACGACGACCTCAAGGTCGACGAGATGATGATCTCGCCCGCCTACGCCTACGAGAAGGCCCCCGACCAGGAGCACTTCCTCGGCGTCGAGCAGACCCGCGAGCTGTTCCGCAAGGCCTTCGCGGGCGGCAACCGGCGCCGCTGGCGGCTCAACCACTCCCCGCTCTTCCTGGACTTCCTCGAGGGCAAGGTCGACTTCCCCTGCACCGCCTGGGCGATCCCCAACTACTCCCTCTTCGGCTGGCAGCGCCCCTGCTACCTGATGAGCGACGGGTACGTGTCGACGTACCGCGAGCTGATCGAGGACACCGACTGGGACCAGTACGGGCGCGGCAAGGACCCGCGCTGCGCCAACTGCATGGCGCACTGCGGCTACGAGCCGACCGCCGTGCTGGCCACCATGGGCTCCCTGAAGGAGTCGCTGCGCGCCATGCGCGAGACGGTCGGCGGAAGCCGGGAGTGACGTCAGCGGGGGAGGCCCTGAAGCTCGCGGAGCAGTCGAGGTGAACCGAGTACGAGGCACGGACCGAAGGGGGCCCGAGCGTGACGATCCTGGAGAACATCCGGCAACCACGCGACCTGAAGTCGCTGTCCGAGCCGGAGCTTCGTGAACTGTCCGACGAGATCAGGGAGTTCCTGGTGCACGCGGTCGCCCGCACCGGCGGCCACCTGGGGCCCAACCTGGGGGTGGTGGAGCTGACCGTCGCGCTCCACCGGGTCTTCGAGTCGCCCGTCGACCGCATCCTGTGGGACACCGGCCACCAGAGCTACGTGCACAAGCTGCTGACCGGGCGTCAGGACTTCTCCAAGCTGCGCGGCAAGGGCGGCCTGTCCGGCTACCCCTCGCGCGAGGAGTCCGAGCACGACGTCATCGAGAACAGCCACGCCTCCACCGCGCTCGGCTGGGCCGACGGCCTCGCCAAGGCCCGCCAGGTGCGGGGCGAGGAGGGGCACGTCGTCGCGGTCGTCGGCGACGGCGCCCTGACCGGCGGCATGGCCTGGGAGGCGCTGAACAACATCGCCGCCGCCAAGGACCGGCCCCTGATCATCGTCGTCAACGACAACGAACGCTCCTACGCCCCCACCATCGGCGGCCTCGCCAACCACCTGGCCACCCTGCGCACCACCGACGGCTACGAGAAGGTCCTCGCCTGGGGCAAGGACGTCCTGCTGCGCACCCCGGTCATCGGACACCCGCTCTACGAGGCCCTGCACGGCGCCAAGAAGGGCTTCAAGGACGCCTTCGCGCCCCAGGGCATGTTCGAGGACCTGGGCCTCAAGTACGTCGGCCCGATCGACGGGCACGACATCGGCGCGGTCGAGTCGGCGCTGCGCCGCGCCAAGCGCTTCCACGGGCCGGTGCTGGTGCACTGCCTGACCGTGAAGGGCCGCGGCTACGAGCCCGCCCTGGCGCACGAGGAGGACCACTTCCACACCGTCGGCGTGATGGACCCGCTGACCTGCGAGCCGCTCGCGCCCTCGGGCGGGCCGTCGTGGACGTCGGTGTTCGGCGAGGAGATCGTCAGGATCGGCGAGGAGCGCGAGGACGTCGTCGCCATCACCGCCGCCATGCTGCACCCGGTCGGCCTCGGCCCGTTCGCCGAGCGCTTCCCGGACCGGGTGTGGGACGTGGGCATCGCCGAGCAGCACGCGGCGGTCAGCGCGGCCGGGCTCGCGACCGGCGGGCTGCACCCCGTCGTCGCCGTCTACGCCACCTTCCTCAACCGCGCCTTCGACCAGCTCCTGATGGACGTCGCCCTGCACCGCTGCGGGGTCACCTTCGTGCTGGACCGCGCCGGGGTCACGGGCGTCGACGGGGCCTCGCACAACGGCATGTGGGACATGTCCGTCCTCCAGGTCGTGCCGGGCCTCAGGATCGCCGCCCCGCGCGACGCCGGGCAGCTGCGCGCCCAGTTGCGCGAGGCGGTCGCCGTGGACGACGCGCCGACGCTGGTGCGCTTCCCCAAGGAGTCCGCCGGCCCGGAGATCCCGGCCGTCGGGCGGGTGGGCGGCATGGACGTCCTGCACCGCGCGGAGGACCCCCAGGTGCTGCTGGTGGCCGTCGGCGTGATGGCCCCGGTGTGCCTCCAGGCGGCCGAGCTGCTCCAGGCCCGCGGCATCGGCTGCACGGTGGTGGACCCCCGCTGGGTCAAGCCCGTCGACCCCGCGCTGCCCGGACTCGCCGCCGAGCACCGGCTGGTGGCGGTCGTCGAGGACAACAGCCGGGCCGCCGGGGTCGGTTCGGCCGTCGCCCTGGCACTCGGTGACGCCGACGTGGACGTACCGGTCAGGAGATTCGGCGTCCCCGAGCAGTTCCTCGCGCACGCCAAGCGGGGTGAGGTGCTGGCCGACATCGGGCTGACGCCCGTCGAGATCGCGGGGCGGATCGGTGCGAGCCTGGCCCCGAAGGAGGAGCCGTCGGAGGGGAGACTCGCATGACCACCACCGAACCCGCCGCCGGGACAGGGCAGTTCGACCTCGGCAGACTCCTCGCCGAGCGGGCCGGCGAACGCTACGAGCTGCACACCAGGTACCTCAACCACCAGCTCCCGCGCATGCTGCACACCATCGGCTTCGACAAGGTCTACGAGCGGGCCGAGGGCGCCTACTTCTGGGACGCCGACGGCAACGACTACCTCGACATGCTCGCCGGGTTCGGGGTGATGGGCCTCGGCCGGCACCACCCGGTGGTCCGCAAGGCGCTGCACGACGTCCTGGACGCCTCCCTCGCCGACCTCACCCGCTTCGACTGCCAGCCACTGCCGGGCCTGCTCGCCGAGAAGCTGCTCGCGCACAGCCCGCACCTGGACCGGGTGTTCTTCGGCAACAGCGGCACCGAGGCGGTGGAGACCGCCCTGAAGTTCGCCCGCCGCGCCACGGGCAAGCCGCGCGTCCTGTACTGCGAGCACGCCTTCCACGGCCTGACCACCGGCTCCCTGTCCGTGAACGGCGAGGACGGCTTCCGCGACGGCTTCGCCCCGCTGCTGCCCGACACCGCCGTCCCCCTAGGCGATCTCGACGCACTCGCGGGGGAGTTGCGGAAGGGCGACGTGGCCGCGCTCATCGTCGAGCCCATCCAGGGCAAGGGCGTCCACGAGGCCCCGCCCGGCTATCTGCGCGCCGCACAGGAACTGCTGCACCGGCACAAGGCGCTGCTCATCGCCGACGAGGTGCAGACCGGGCTCGGCCGGACCGGCGACTTCTACGCCCACCAGCACGAGGACGGCGTGGAACCGGACCTGGTGTGCGTCGCCAAGGCACTGTCCGGCGGATACGTCCCCGTCGGCGCCACCCTCGGCAAGGACTGGATCTTCAAGAAGGTCTACTCGTCCATGGACCGCGTCCTGGTGCACTCGGCGAGCTTCGGCTCCAACGCCCAGGCCATGGCGGCCGGCCTGGCGGTGCTGTCCGTCATGGAGGACGAGGAGATCGTCGCGAACGCCCGGGCCACCGGCGAGCTGCTGAGGTCCCGGCTCGCCGCGCTGGTCGACAGGTACGAGCTGCTCGCCGACGTACGAGGCCGGGGGCTGATGATCGGCATCGAGTTCGGCCGGCCGAAGTCGCTGAAGCTGCGCAGCCGCTGGGCCATGCTCCAGGCCGCCCGCAAGGGACTGTTCGCGCAGATGGTCGTCGTCCCGCTGCTCCAACGGCACCGGATCCTCACCCAGGTGTCGGGCGACCACCTGGAGGTGATCAAGCTGATCCCGCCGCTGATCATCGGGGAGAAGGAGGTCGACCGGTTCGTCGGCGCCTTCACCGAGGTGATGGACGACGCGCACAGCGGGGGCGGGCTGATGTGGGACTTCGGCAGGACGCTGGTGAAGCAGGCGGTGGTCAACCGCTGAGGCTTTTGCCTCTGAGGCAAGAAATTTGCCCGAGAGGCAAGGTTGCGGCTGAATGGAGAGCATGAGCTCTCCCGAGACCGAGCCCACCGCGGACCGGCCGGCCCCCGACACGCCGGTGGGCGACCTGCCCGCCGTCGCGCCCCAGCTGCGCGCCCTGCGCCGCCGGGCCTCCCTCACGCTGGAGGCCGCGGCGCGCTCCGCCGGGCTCTCGCCCGCGCATCTGTCCCGGCTGGAGACCGGGCAGCGCCAGGCCTCGCTGCCGATGCTGCTCGCGCTCGCCAGGATCTACGGTACGACCGTCTCCGAGCTGCTGGGCGAGCGGGTCGCCGACCGGGACGCCGTCGTACGGGCCGCCGACATGGAGCCGACCCGGGCGGGCGGCTGGACGTACTGGCAGGCCGGCGCGCCCGGCCGCGGTATGCAGGCCCTGCGGGTGCACGTGCCGTACGGCTCCCAGGGCGACATCGTGCGGGTGCACCCCGGTGAGGAGTGGCTGCACGTCCTGACGGGACGCCTGCGGCTGCGCCTCGGCGACACCGCGCAACTCCTCGGGCCCGGGGACAGCGCGCACTTCGACTCGCTGACCCCGCACCGCATCGCCGCCGAGGACGAGGGCGGCGTCGACCTCCTCTTCGTCCACACCCTGCTGCAGAGCCCCACGGCCGCCTTGTGCCTGGGCCCCATGACGAGAGACACGCCATGAGCGACATCGAACAGAAATTCCCGCGCACCCTGTGGGTCCGGCTGCTGATCTACATCGTGGCCGGGCACGTCTTCGCCGGGTTCCTCTATCTGCTGTTCGAGGTCGGAGCCAAGTAGGCGGCCGCCCGTTCGGGCTCCTCAGTCGAGCAGCCGGTCCCGCAGCCGCTCGCGGGTCTCGGGCGTCACGCCGAGTCCCCGCCGCAGGTAGGTGTCGACCTCGCCCCAGGTCTCCTCAATGGTCTCCAGCGCCGCCGTGAGGTACTCCGCGCGCGCGTCGAAGAGCGGGCTGAGCAGCTCCATGACCTCCGGCGAGTAGGCGGTGGCCGCGTCACCGCCGCGGTGCACCTTGTAGCGGCGGTGCTTGGCGTTGGACTCCAGGTAGTCGGCGAGGACCGCGTCGCGCTCGACGCCCAGGGCCAGCAGGGTCACGGCGATCGACAGGCCGGCACGGTCCTTGCCCGCCGCGCAGTGCATCAGGGCCGGGACGCTGTCCTCGGCGAGCGCGTGCAGCACCTGGGAGTGCTCGGAGGTGCGCTCTTTGATCATCTTCCGGTACGAGGCGATCATCCGGCCGGCCGCCTTGCCGTCGGCGAGGATCTCCCGCAGCTGGTCCAGGTCGCCGTCGCGGACCATCTTCCAGAACTCGGCGCCGTCGGCCGGGTCGCTCAGCGGCAGGTTGAGGTTGCGCACGCCCGGCAGCTCGACGTCCGGGCCCTCCAGCTTCTGGTCCGCCGCGTTGCGGAAGTCGAAGATCGTGTGCAGGCCAAGTGAGGCGAGGAAGGCCGCGTCCTCGGCGGTCGCGTGCGCGAGGTGGCCGCTGCGGAAGAGCACGCCGTGGCGCACCCGGCGTCCGTCGACGGTCGGCAGTCCGCCCACGTCACGGAAATTACGGACTCCGGCCAGCTCCGGCTCGGTCGACGGGACCTGCTGCGTCACGTGGGGCTCCCTCCGGTCGGGCCCCGCCGGCGCGGCTCGACCGACGGGCTCGCTCATGACCATACGACCGACCTTACGACACGGCCTCGGGGGGACATGTATGCGCCGCTTCTCCTCTCACGCCACATCTGGGCTTTCTGTCCGAATTAGTGCCTTCATTCCAACTCGCTCTGGAATAAAGGAACGTGGAGCATCGTCACGTGAGGAGCGTCATACACGTGACCGTGAGTCGCCCGTCATGCTCACGTAATCAAGGTGCTTTTCAAGGGTGTTTGGCGAATGCGCCGCGGCTGAAATGCACGGAGGGTGACCGGGAATTGCCACTAAGGATCAAGAAGAAGCCCTTCGGGTGGAACCTCTTGCTTGTCCCTTTGCGTCTTGGTCGCTTACGTTCGCCACCGATCCGGACGGACGCCTAATCCTGCCGCCGCCCGGAGCCCGCGCAAACCCACCCGTGTACGGCAGGAGCGGGGGACCCACAGGTTCAATCGCCTGTTCCGGTCTCCGGAACGGCTCGGGGTAAAGCCGCGCCCGTCGCGGCCGGACATCTCCAGTCCGCACCCGACAGCTCACCTCGCAGGCGCCGGAGAGGAAAAAGCCCATGCCCGCGAAGGGTAAGCACCGCCGTCCCAAGGCCCAGCGCCTGACCCGTTCGATCGCCGTCGCCGGTACCGGTGGCGCCGCACTCGCCCTGCCGCTTCTGGCGGCCACCGGTGCGAACGCCGCGACCGGACAGTCCGTCCCCGACAAGGCCGTCAGCGCGGCCGCCACGGTCCAGAAGGCCGCCGTGAACACCAAGGCCGTCGAGAAGAAGGCCGCCGCGACCCCGCGCACGTACACCGTGAAGATCGGCGACTACCTCTCGAAGATCGCCCAGGAGCAGCACGTCAGCGGTGGCTGGCAGAAGCTGTACCAGGACAACCGCGAGGCCGTCGGCAGCGACCCGTCCCTGATCCACCCGGGCCTGAAGCTCGCGCTCGGCAAGAAGGCGGCGGCCACGCAGTCCTCCGACGCCGCCGAGAGGAAGACCTCCGCGCCGAAGGCCGCCGAGGCGCCGAAGCCGGCCGCGCAGTCCGCCGAGACCACCGAGGCCCCGAAGCCCGCCGAGTCCACCGCCACCCAGGCGGACACCACCGCGGCGAGCGGTTACACCGCCCCCGTGTCCGGGGCCGGTGTCGGCACCGCCTACCGCGTGGCGGGCAGCATGTGGTCCAGCGGCTACCACACCGGCGCCGACTTCGTCGTCCCGACCGGCACCTCGCTCAAGGCGGTCGGCGCGGGCACCGTGGTCTCCGCGGGCTGGGGCGGCGCGTACGGCAACCAGGTCGTCATCAAGCTCAGCGACGGCTACTACGCCCAGTACGCCCACCTCTCCTCGCTCTCCGTCTCGGCCGGGCAGACGGTGACCGCCGGGCAGCAGGTCGGCCTCTCCGGCGCGACCGGCAACGTGACCGGCCCGCACCTGCACTTCGAGATCCGCACCACCCCGGACTACGGCTCGGACGTGGACCCGATCGCCTACCTCCGCTCGCACGGCGTCGCCATCGGCTGACGCCCACCGTGCACCCGCCGAAGGCCGGACCCCGATCCCCGGGTCCGGCCTTCGGCGCGTCCCTGGTGCACCCACCCCCGGGCGGCCGCACCCCAACAGGACCGGAGCAGGGGTTATTCCCGGACCTGACGACACTTTGGGAGTGGCTTATCTCACCGCCCGTCAACCCCGGCCTACGGTCGCGTAGGTCACATTCGAAGGTGAATCATGGGCCGACGTGGCAGACGATTCGAAGAGTGACAGCAGATCAGTGATCGGGTCGTACGTGGCGCTGGGGGACAGCTTCACCGAGGGTGTCGGCGACCCCGGCCCCGACGGGGCGTTCGTCGGCTGGGCCGACCGGTTCGCGGTGCTGCTCGCCGACCGACGGCCCGAAGGCGACTTCGAGTACACCAACCTCGCCGTACGGGGGAAGCTGCTCGACCAGATCGTGGCGGACCAGGTGCCCCGGGCGGTGGAACTCGCCCCGGACCTGGTCAGCTTCTGCGCCGGAGGCAACGACATCCTCCGGCCCGGCACCGACCCCGACGACGTCGCCGAGCGCTTCGAGCGGGCGGTCGCCGTACTCACCGAGGCGGCCGGCACGGTGATGGTGACGACCGGCTTCGACACCCGGGGCGTCCCCCTCCTGAAGCATCTGCGCGGCAAGATCGCGACGTACAACGGCCATGTGCGGGCCATCGCCGACCGCTACGGCTGCCCGGTGCTCGACCTGTGGTCCCTCAGGTCCGTCCAGGACCGCCGCGCCTGGGACCACGACCGGCTCCACCTCTCGCCCGAGGGCCACACCCGCGTCGCCCTGCGCGCCGGACAGGCCCTCGGTCTGGAGATCCCGGCCGACCCCGAGCAGCCCTGGCCGCCCCTCCCGCCCCGCGGCACCCTCGAAGTCCGCCGCGACGACGTCCAGTGGGCCCGCGAGTACCTCGTCCCCTGGATCGGGCGCCGCCTGCGCGGGGAGTCCTCCGGGGACCATGTAACGGCCAAGGGCACGCTGAAGCCGGACCAGATCAAGCTCCGCATCGGCATCGTCGCCTGAGGGACCGACACCCCGCGCCCCGCTGGGTCGGATCGGCGCGGGGGCCGGCCCTAGGGGGCGTCTCGCCGATCATGCCGGGCTCCCGGCGCCCGGCACCGCGCCTCGCCGCGTTGTCGTCAGTCGCCGACTTCCCCACTCTCGGCTCCGCTCGAGCGGGGACCCCATCGCGTCGACGCCCTCCTCCGCCTTGCGGTGCACGGCACCGGACGCCGCTCGCTGATCCGGCCTGATCGACGAGACACCCCCTAGGAGGTCAACGCCTCGACGGACAGCCCCAGTTCCCGGGCCAGCGCCTCGTCCACCCATCCCGTCGCCCGGGCCCGGGACACCGCGCCCGGGTACGACGTCAGCTGCACCGCGAGGCCGTCGAGCAGCGCGGTCAGCCGCAGGGCGCTGGCCGTCGGGTCGGGACACCGGAACTCGCCCGCCGCCACGCCCTCGGCGATGACCTCCGTGAGCGCGGCCTTCCACCGCCGGTCGAGGTCGCGTGTGACGTCCCGCAGGGCCGGCTCGCGCAGGGCGGCCGCCCAGCCCTCGATCCACAGCCGCCAGCCCTTGGCCTGCCCGGTGGGGGCGTACCAGCGCACGGCCGCCCGCAGCCGCCGCAGCGCGGAGGTGCGGCGGCCGAGCAGCCCCCGCAGACGGGCCAGGTCCGCCTCGGCCGCGTGGGAGAACGCGGCGGCGACCAGCTTCTCCTTCGTCGAGAAGTGGTAGAGCACCAGCGCGTTGCTCACACCCAGGGCCGCGGCGACGTCGGCGATCCGCACCGCGGCCACGCCCCGAGCCTCGATCTGCTCGACGGCGGCCCGCAGCAGCTCCTCGCGCCGCTCCTCCACGCTCAACCGCACTCTCGCCACGCGGTTCACCCTACACAGCGCCCTCCCCGCAGGGCCGGTCGACGCCTCTGCGGGGCCCGTCGGCACCAACTGACCGGCCGTTCAGTCGGCGCGTGTCGTCGGGCGCCGGAGGGCGGTCGCGCTCGGGCTCTTCCCGCCGTACGGCGCGCTGGTCGCTTGCCCACGACCGCGAGACGCGGGCCCGAGGAACGTGGCCACGGTCACCGGTACCAGCCGAAGCGCTCGGCGATCACCGGCAACCTCTCCTCCACCAGGGCGTGCGCGGCGGCGCGCGGAGCCGTGCCGTCGGCCTCCGCGCGCGCCAGCATCCGGTCGACCAGTGCGCGCATCGATCGGCGCGTGTGCGCGAACGCCTCGTCCGGGTCCGCGCCGATGTCGCCGAACAGCGTCCACCACCACCACGCGTTCGTACCCGAGTTGACCACCACGTCCGGCAGCACCGTCACCCCCCTCGCCGCCAGCAGTTCCTCGGCTTCGGCGACCACCGGCATGTTGGCCGCCTCGACGATCCAACGAGCCCGCACCCCCTCCTGGTTCCCGGCGTCGACCGCGTACGACACCGCCGCGGGGACGAGGATCTCCGCCTCCGCCGACAGCCAGTCCTCGCAGGGCAGTTCCCGGTCGCCGGGCCGCAGCGCCGCCCGGTCGACAATGCCGTGGGCGTCGCGCGCCGCGAGCAGCGCCTCCACGTCGAGCCCCGCCGGGTTGGCGATCGTGCCCTTGAGGTCGGCGACCGCCACGACCGTCAGGCCCGCGCGGGCGAGGAAGCGGGCCGTGGCGCCGCCCATCGTGCCGAACCCCTGCACGGCCACGCGCGTGCCCGCGTACGGCACACCCGCGCGGTCGAGCGCCGTGAGCGCGGCCTCGGCGACACCGCAGCCGCCGACCAGCTCGTCCAGCCCGATGCCGTCCACCTCCACCGCGAACGCTTACGCGAGCCGCGCCCGCGCGGCCGTCTCGTCGTCGAGCAGCGGATACACCGCCTGGACCGAGGAGACGAGCCCCGCCTCGGCCGCCGCCCGGTCCACCAGGTCCTGGCTGAGACCGAGGTCCTCGCCGGTGGTCCAGAACCGCTCGATGTACGGCCCCATCGCCCGCAGGTACCGCACCAGCAGCCCGTACGCCTCCGGGTCCCGGGGGTCGCAGTCGATGCCGCCCTTGGCGCCGCCGAGCGGGATGTAACGGCTCTCCGGGTCGTAGTGCAGGGCCTCCTTCATGGTCATGCCCCGCGCGAGCCCGGCGACCTCCTCCAGGGTGCAGCCCGGCCGCATGCGCAGCCCGCCGCTGGACACGCCCCGCACCAGCCGGTCGACGACCAGGAAGCCCTGCCGGCCGGTGACGTGGTCGGTCCAGGTGAGCGACAGCAGGGGAGCGGTCATGAGGTCTCCTCGGTGAGGGCGATCGGCGAGGGCGCCGGACTGCCCAGGGTCTCGGCGAGGGCGCCGGCCGGCTCGCGCGGGGCGCACGCGCGTGTGCGGGGTCCTCCACGGCGGCTCCCTCCGGTGGCTACGGCTCTTTCCAGGGTGCTACTGAATCGTCAGTCAGTATCTGGACCAGTATCGAAACGGCGCCCGGGCCCTGTCAACGTGCTGCATCGACGATCAGCGGGCGGCCGGGCCCGTGTGTGGTCTCCCGCCCGTGACGGGGGAGCCCCGGCGTTGTCGGTGGGGCGGACCATAATGGGAGACCTCACCGATTCCACTGGAGGTACCGTGGCCGGACCCCGTTCCCTGAGTGCCGGGCTGAGCGCGCTCCAGCCCGAGGCCTTCGGCGCGGACCCCAGTGGTGAGCGCCTGGCCCGTGTCCGCAGATCGCCGCACTTCAAGGACGGCGTCTTCCAGAACCCCGGCGGCCCCTCCCGCACCCGGCCCTCCGGCTCGCCCCTCGACTTCGCCAGGCTGTACTTCGACAAGGACGCCCGCACCCGCCGGGCCCCGAGCGGCCGCATCCCGGTGCACCCCACCACCCTCGCCGACATCGCCCGGCCGCCCGCCTCCGGACTGCGCCTGACCTGGATGGGCCACTCCAGCGTGCTCGCGGAGATCGACAGCACCCGCGTGCTCCTCGACCCCGTCTGGGGCGAGCGCTGCTCCCCGTTCGCCTTCGCCGGGCCCAGGCGGCTGCACCCCGTGCCCCTGCCGCTCGCCGCGCTCGGCCCGGTGGACGTGGTCGTGATCTCCCACGACCACTACGACCATCTCGACCTGCCCACGATCAAGACGCTGGCCGGCACGGACACCGTGTTCGCCGTCCCGCTCGGCGTCGGCGCGCACCTGGAGTACTGGGGCGTCTCCCCCGACCGGATCCGCGAGCTGGACTGGCACGAGTCGACGCGGATCGGCGGACTCACCCTGACCGCCACCCCGGCCCGCCACTTCTGCGGGCGCGGCCTGCGCAACACCCAGCACACCCTCTGGGCGTCCTGGGTCGTCGCCGGCGAGGAGCACCGCGTGTACCACAGCGGCGACACCGGCTACTTCGACGGCTTCCGGGACATCGGCGCCGCGCACGGCCCGTTCGACGCGACGATGATCCAGCTCGGCGCGTACAGCGAGTTCTGGCCGGACATCCACATGACCCCGGCCGAGGCGCTGCGCGCCCACCTCGACCTCCAGGGCGGCAGCCCGGCGGGCGTGCTGCTGCCCATCCACTGGGGCACCTTCAACCTCGCCCCGCACGCGTGGGCGGAGCCCGGGGAGTGGACCAAGGACGCCGCCGAGGAGGCCGGGCAGGCCGTCGCCTTCCCCCGGCCCGGCGAGCCCTTCGAGCCGGGCGGCAAGCTGCCCGCGGAGCCGTGGTGGCGCTCGGTGTCCGCCCCGGTCGCGCGTCTGTGGCGGCGGCCCGGGGCCGTGGAGGTCACCGGCGAGACGCCCCGCGGCGACCTCGACCTGGCGGGGGACCGCTGACGCCGGGCGCCTCACCGGGCCGACGGGCGCCGATCACCGGCTGACCGGCTGACCGGCGGCCGCAGCGGGAAGCCGGGACGGTCTCGGCGTCCCACCGGATCTCCTCCGGGCCGACTCGACTGCCAGGCGCAGGTCCGGAACCGGCCGGGCGGGTGACCCGCTCTCCGGCGCTGGGCGCGGCGAGGGGTGCGGCCAGGCAGCCCCCGAGGGCCGACCCCCCAGGGCGGACGTGGCGCGGACGACCATGAAGGTCCGGCGCCCCGGAGGACCGCCGGCGGCGCGGTGACGCCGGCCCCGCGAGGCACGCGCAGCCACGTCGATGTACCTAGGACCGTCACACCTCTTGATGGACCGTCAGTCCTGCTGATGGGATCTCCCGCACGCCGTCGTTCCGACCGTGCCGGAGGTTGCGCCCGTGTACCGACGACTGTTCGCCGCGCTCTTCTGCTGTGCCCTGCTGGGAGCCGGGACCGCCGTCCGGGTGGAGGCCGCGCCCCGTGTGCCGGACGTCCCCAGGCTCACCGACGACCACGGCCGCGTGCTCACCCTGCGGGGGTGGAACGTCGAGGACAAGACCCACCGCGGGGAGCAGGCGCTCTCCTCGATCACCGAGCGGCACTTCAGGGATCTGCGCGACAACGGCTTCAACTTCGCCCGGCTGCTGGTCTTCTGGGACGACCTGGAGCCTGAGCGGGGGCACTACAGCGGGGACTACCTGCGTAAGGTCGGGCGCGTGCTCGACTGGGCGCACAAGTACCGGGTGCAGGTGCTGATCGACGCCCACCAGGACGTCTACGGGCCCGCGTTCGGGCACCGCGGCATCCCCGCGTGGGCGACCAGGACCGACGGGCTGCCCTTCACCCCGCACCCGGAGGACTGGTTCTCCGAGTACTTCGAGCCCGCCGTGCAGCGGGCGTTCACCCACCTCTACGAGGACGACGACCTGCGGCGGGCCCAGGCCGGCATGTGGCGGGTGCTGGCCGGCCGGTTCGCGCACCACCCGGCCGTCCTCGGCTACGACCTGATCAACGAGCCCATGGGCGAACTGCGCCCCGGCGAGGACCTGCCGGCGGCGGCCGCGCGGATCGAGGCCGAGCAGCTGACCCCGATGTACAACCGGCTCGCCGACGCGGTCCGTTCGGTGGACCGGGACGCCTGGATCTTCTTCGAGCCGACTCCGATCGTGGGCGAGGGCCTGCCCACCGCGCTCGGCCGGGTCGACGACCCGAAGGCGGTGTACGCCCCGCACTTCTACAACACCGCGATGGAGGCCGGCGCCGACTACGACCCGGCGGCGGGCTGGATCGAGGCATACGAGGCGGCCGTCACCGCCTACCCGCGCGAGCAGCGCGTCCCCGTGGTCGTCGGAGAGTGGGGCCCGCTGAACAACTCCCTGCCGAACACGGGCCTCTTCTACCGCGACGCGCTCGCCTCACTGGGCCGCTACACCTCCGGCTGGGCGAGCTACGTGTGGTGCTACGGCGGCGGCTACTGCGCCCTGGACGACAAGGGCGTACTGCGCCCCGACAAGGACCGCACGGCAGCCCCGTACGCCCCGGCCGTCGCCGGTACGGTCACGGCCGAGAGCCAGGCCCCCGGCATCGGCGCCTACCGCCTGGCCTACCGGGCCGGACGCGGGATCACCGAGATCCGCGTGCCGTCCCGGCCGGGCGGCTGGCGGATCACCCTGACGGGCCCCGCCACCACCCCGGCCGCCACCCTCCCGGCCGGCCGCTCGACGACGGCCCGCGTCCACGCCCGCCCGGGCGCCCAGGTGACCGTGGTCGTCACACCGCGCTAGCCCCCGATCCGCGCCGGCCCTCGATCCGCCCTGGCCCTCGACGTCGAGTGCCGTGCCGTACAGCCGCCGCCCCTTCAGGCGGATCACGACGCGGCGCTCGTCGACGAGACCGCGCGGAAAGGCGTCCTCGGAACTCAGCCCTCGACGGCCATCCGCACGCCCAGCAGCACCAGGTCACCTCCGGACACCTGCTCATGGGTACCGTCCCGGCGCGCGGGTGGACGTCGTGGTCATGCGGGTCGGTATGGGTCCGGCGCCGGAGGCCCTCCCAGGAATTTTCCCGGATCCCGAGACCGTCCAGGCCCGGCAGGGTCGCATCCCGGCGAGACGGGTACGCGGCCGGAAAGAGGCCGGGCGGACGGCCGTACGCGCACGACGACGGCGGGAGCGGTGATCGGGATGTTCTCCGAACTGGTGCAGGTGTCCGCGGACGGCGTGCGGCTCCAGGGCGACCTCGTCGTGCCCTCGGCCGCCCGGGCGGTCGTGCTCTTCGCGCACGGAAGCGGCAGCTCCCGGCACAGCGCCCGCAACCGGCAGGTCGCCGCCGATCTGCGCACCGCGCACCTCGGCACCCTGCTGATCGACCTGCTCACGGAGCGGGAGGAACGCCACGACGCGCGCACGGGCGAGCACCGCTTCGACGTGGCGCTCCTCGCCCGCCGCCTGGTCGGCGCCGTCGACTGGCTCGACGGTCACCCGGACACGCGCGGGCTGCCGGTCGTCCTGTTCGGGGCGAGCACCGGTGCGGGCGCCGCCCTGGTCGCCGCCGAGGCCCGCCCGCACCGTGTGCTGACCGTGGTCTCGCGCGGCGGACGGCCCGATCTGGCCGGGCACGTCCTGGAGACCGTACGGGCGCCGGTGCTGCTCCTCGTCGGCGGCGCGGACCTGGAGGTGCTGCGGCTCAACCAGGAGGCCGCCGGGCGGCTGAGCGCGCCGCACTCGCTGCGGGTGGTGCCGGGGGCCACCCACCTCTTCGAGGAGCCGGGCGCGCTGGAGCAGGTCGCCGGGGCGACCCGCGTGTGGTGCGACGAACGGCTCCGCGCCATGGCGGACGGCCGCTGACCCTGGGGCCCCGTGTGCCCGCCCGCGCGACCGGGTACCCGGTCGGCCACGGCGCGCTGCCCACCGGAGGGAGGTGGGGACATGCCCGCACGGCTGCACGACCGCCGTGCGGTCCGGCGGCTGGTCTTGCGGCGAGAACGGGCGCAGCTCGTCGAGGTGCCGCGTCCGGGCCCGGCCACCGTGCGCGCCGGCCGGCGGCCCGGGCCGCTCCTGGACCCGAGGACCGAGGCGGACACCGAGGTGCCCCCGGTCACCGATCCGGAGGGCCGGTTCCTCGGCCTCGTCGCTCGCGACCGCCGCGCACAGGCACTGGAGAAGCGATGACCACGGACCCACACCCCGGCGCCGTGCTCGTCGGGCTCGACGACACCCTCCACGCCTGGCTCGCCGCCGACTGGGCGGCCCGTGAGGCGGAGCTGCGCGGCGCCGTCCTGCGGATCGTGCACGCCGTCCCCGTCGTCCCGGCCGAGGCGGCCACCGAGGGGCGCGGCGAGACCGGCGCGCGCGTCCTGGACGCCGCCGCCGGGGTGCTGGACGACGCCCGGGCCCGCACCGCCGCCGCCCACCCGGGCCTGCCCACCGACGCCGTCCTCGGCCACGGCCCGCCAGCCGAGGTGATCCTCGACGCCTCCCGCGACGCCGGCCTGATCGTGGTCGGCACCCGCGGCCGCGGCGGCTTCACCGGCCTGCTGCTCGGCTCGGTGAGCCTGAAGACGGCCGCCCACGCGGACCGTCCCGTCGTCGTCGTGCGGGGCCACACCGAGAGGGCGGCCCACGGCGACGTCGTGGTCGGCGTCCGCGACGAGCGCGACGAGGACGCCGTACGCTTCGGCCTCGCCGAGGCGGCCCTGCGCAGGACCGCCGTACGACTGGTGCACGCCTGGGCCCCGCTGACCCGGGCCGGGATGATGGTGCCGCAGGTCAGCCAGTTCGACGCCGAGCAGCGTCTGCACCGCCGGCTCCTGGAGCACGCGGCCCGGCCCGCCGCCGAGTATCCGCAGGTGCACACCGAGACGGTGCTCGCCGTCGGGACGGCCGCGGGCGCGCTGGTGGAGGCGTCGGAGGGGGCCGCGCTGATCGTCGTACCGCGGCATCCGCCCGCCGAGCGGCTCGGGATGCGGCTGGGCGGCGTCGTCCACGCCGTGCTGCACCACGCGAGCTGCCCGGTCGCGATCGTGCCCGCCTGAGGGACGCCCTGCCGCGTGGGACGCCTCGCCCGGCAGCGGTGTCACCGACTGTGACCGTTTCTGATCGGGTCGGACCACTTCGGGACGTGTTTCCGTGGGGGCGACGAAAGCGTTATCGGGCAGACATGCGAAAGCTCATACCAGAGCGGGACGGTTCCCGGGGGACTTTGCCAACTGCCCGCCGCACATGAGGTGTTGCCGACTACTGTCAGTGTCCGTCGGGCGACGCAGGGCCCATCGCCGCGGCCCTCCTTCGCGCCAGCACACGGACCAGTACGAGGACACCGATGTCTCACCTCCGCGCACCCGCCGCACGCGCAGACCGCCGCGAGGGCGGACGGCACGGACGGCCGGTCGCCCGTACCGCACCCGCGCTGCCCGAGGCCCACATACGGCCGCAACTGCTGCGGCTGGCCGTGCTGCCGCCGACCGCGGTCGCCCTCGGCGCCGGCGCGGCCGTCCTGTTCACCGTCCGCTCCACCGGCGCGCGCACCGGCCCCATCCTGTGGGCCGTGCTCACCGGAGCCGTGTGCGTGACGCTCGCCGGCATCGTGATCGCCGCCGTGGCCGCCGACCGGGCCGCGCGGACCGTGCACGAGCGCGTCGGCGCCCTGCGCCGCGGCAGCGCCCGCCGCGAGGCCGAGCTGCGCTCCCTGGTGGAGGCGCTGCGCCGGGGCGAGCCCCCGCCCCCGCGCCGGGCCCGCTCCCGGCCGCCCGCGGACGCCGACGACTTCGAGCTGCTCGCCGCCGATCTGGCCCACGCGCACGACGGCGCCGTCACCGCCGTCGTGCAGGCCGCGCAACTGTCCAGCCAGACCGGCAGCGAGCAGAAGCTGGAGGTCTTCGTCAACCTCGCACGGCGCCTGCAGTCGCTCGTGCACCGCGAGATCGCCACGCTGGACGAGCTGGAGAACGAGATCGAGGACCCCGACCTGCTCAAGGGCCTCTTCCACGTCGACCACCTCGCCACCCGCATCCGCCGCCACGCCGAGAACCTCGCCGTGCTCGGCGGCGCCGTCTCGCGCCGGCAGTGGAGCAACCCGGTCCCCATGACCGAGGTGCTGCGCTCGGCGATCGCCGAGGTCGAGCAGTACTCGCGGGTCCGGCTCGTGCCGCCCGTCGACGGCGAGCTGCGCGGACACGCCGTCGCCGACGTCATCCACCTGCTCGCCGAACTCGTCGAGAACGCCACGGTGTTCTCCGCCCCGCACACCCAGGTGCTGCTGCGCGCCAACCTGGTCACCTCCGGCCTCGCCGTCGAGGTCGAGGACCGCGGCCTCGGCATGCCCGTCGGCGAGCAGAACCGCATGAACGCCCTGCTCGCCGACCCCGACCAGGTCAACGTCGCCAGCCTGCTGGCCGACGGGCGCATCGGCCTGTTCGTCGTCTCCCAGCTCGCCCGCCGCCACGGCATCACCGTGCGCCTCCAGACGAACATCTACGGCGGTGTCCAGGCGGTCCTCGTCGTCCCCCAGGACCTGCTGGGCGGGCAGCCGGACAACGCCGGACGGCCCACCGAGGCGGACACGGCGACCGCGCCGGCCACCCCCGCACCCGCCCGGCCGCACGGCGACGCGACCGGCCCCGCCGGGGAGGCGCCCGGGGTACGCCGCGACCCGCCCGGCCGGCACATCCGGCCCGTCCCGTCGAACGAGCCCTCCCCGGCGGCCGCCTCGCCCGTACCGCCCACGCCCCCCTACGGCGTCCCGGCCGTGCCCGCCTCCCACGCTCAGCCGCGGCCCGCGACGGCCCCCGGGCGGGCCGCCGCCGTGCCACTGCCCGTGCGCGGGGCGCGGCAGGAGCGGCGGACCCCGGCCGAGGCCAGGCCCGGGATCCGGCCCGACGAGCGGCCGCTGGTGGAGGAGCACGCGGCAGCGCCGCCGGTGCCGCGCAACGGCGCCGTCCGCGGCACCATGGGCAAGCCCCGGCTGCCCAGGCGCCGGGCGCAGGAGCACCTCGTGCCCCAGCTGCGCGAACGGCCCGCGCCCCGCCCCGACGCCGAGGAGCACGTCGGGCACGACCCCGGGCTGATGGCCGCCTTCCAGCGCGGCATCGGCCTCGCGGAGGCGCAGCAGAGCCTGGAGGCCTCGCACGGCGAGACCGGCCTGACGGCCGCTCACCCCCCGCTGCCCTACGGGGACGCCGCCCAGAACGTCGTGGTGGCGGCCCCCGAACCCCGTACGGCACCGCACTCCGCGGACAGTCCCGACCGCACCGTCCGGTACGACGGGAGCGCGCCGGCCGGATGACCCCCCACCCACCGACCTCCACCGCACCCACCCCCACCGCAGTCGTCGGCGCCCACGGCGCGACGGCGGCCCCCCATATCCCAAGGAGTCGAACCACCATGGCGACCGACGCGCCGACCGGCCATGTTTCCGACCTCGACTGGCTGATGAGCGGCCTCGTGCAGCGGGTGCCGCACACGACCAGCGCGGTCCTGCTGTCCTGCGACGGCCTCGTGAAGTCCGTGCACGGCCTCGACCCCGACGGCGCCGACCACATGGCCGCCCTCGCCTCCGGCCTGTACTCGCTCGGCCGTAGCGCGGGCGCCCGGTTCGGCGACGGCGGGGACGTACGGCAGGTGGTCGTCGAACTCGACAACTCGCTGCTGTTCGTCACCACCGCCGGGGCCGGCACCTGCCTCGCCGTCACGGCCGGCCGCGAGGCCGACGCCGCCGTGCTCGGCTACGAGATGGCCATGCTCGTCAAGAGCGTCCGCCCCTACCTGGTCACCGCCCCCCGCCAGCACGCCGTCGAACCCCCGGTGATGAGGCCTTGAGCGTGGCGGCGGCCGGTGACGGGCCGTGGCTCGACGAGGCGGCGGGACGGCTCGTGCGCCCGTTCACGATCAGCAACGGCCGCACCCGCCCCACCCATGCTTTCGACCTCATGTCACAGGTGATGGCCACCGGGGTCACCCCCCTCGGCCATCCGGTCCCGGAACACGCGCTGGCCCTCGACCTGTGCCGGGCACCCATTTCGGTCGCCGAGGTGGCCGCCCACCTCAAGCTGCCGGCGGCGGTCACCAAGGTGCTGCTGTCCGACCTCGTCGACTGCGGGGCGCTCACCACCAAGCCCCCCGAGTTCCACCACAACCGCACGGACCGGGCCCTTCTGGAGGCAGTGCTCGATGGACTACGACGACAGCTCTGACTACGACGGCGCCACGGACCCCTTCCCCACCGCGCTCAAGATCCTGGTGGCGGGCGGCTTCGGGGTCGGCAAGACCACGTTCGTCGGCGCGGTCAGCGAGATCGCCCCGCTCTCCACGGAGGAGCTCCTCACCACGGTCAGTGCCGCAACCGACAACCTCGACGGCATCGAGAACAAACTCGAGACCACCGTCGCCATGGACTTCGGCCGCATCACCCTCGACCCCGAACACGTGCTCTACCTCTTCGGTACGCCGGGGCAGCAGCGGTTCTGGTTCATGTGGGACGAACTGTCCGAGGGCGCCCTCGGCGCGGTCATCATCGCCGACACCCGCCGGCTGGAGGAGTGCTTCGCCGCCGTCGACTTCTTCGAGGAACGCGGCCTCGCCTTCATCGTCGCCGTCAACGAGTTCGACGGCGCCTACCGCTACCACCCCGAGGAGGTGCGCGCCGCCCTCGACCTGGCCCCGGAGATCCCCGTCGTCTGCTGCGACGCCCGGATCTCCAGCTCCGGCGTGCAGACGCTGCTCACGCTGGTGCGGTACCTCATCGCCCACGCCCCCGTCACCTCCGCACCGACCGAGAGCGAGGGGGTGCGCAGATGAGCTACGACCCGCCCCGCCCGGTCGGCCGGCTGCTGCTCACACCGCAGGACACCGAGGCACCCGCCCGCGCGCGCCGACTGCGCGGGCTGGGCCTCGGTGAGCGTCCCGAGCCCGCGCTCGACACCTTCGCGGCCCGGCTCGCCGGGCGCACCGGGACGACGTACGCCATGGTCAACTTCCCCGGCGAGTACGGGCAGTTCTTCGCCGGACTGCACGCACCGGCGGCCGCGCCGGTCGTACGGGAGGACGGCACGCGCGTCGAGATCGGCCGCTTCCTGCCCCGCGACCACGGCTACTGCCCCCATGTCGTCGCCCGGCGCAGGGCGCTGGCGCTGCAGGACGTGCGCGACTTCCCCCGCTTCGCGGGCAACGCCGTCGTCGAGGACCTCGGCATCCACTCCTACCTCGGCGCCCCGCTGCTGGACAGCACCGGCATGGTCCTCGGCACGGTGTGCGTCGCCGACGTGGCCCCGCGGACCTGGGGACGGGAGGGGCTGGACGCCATCAAGGCGGCCGCCGCCGAACTCGTCGTACGACTGGAGGCGGGGCCACCGCACTGAAGCGGCAGGCGCGCCCGGAGGGGCGTGAAGGAAAGCTGTGGCGGCGCTTAAGAAAAGCTCGATGGACGGTGGGGCGCGCGATACGGCAGATTGCTGTGCGATTCCCCATCTGCCCCCGGTCCACGGGCTCCTTCGGCGTGCCCGCGTCCCGGATCTCACCCTCAGGAGCCGCATCCGTGAAGGCGCTGGTCAAGGAGAAGGCGGAGCCCGGGCTCTGGCTCGTGGACGTCCCCGAGCCGCAGATCGGCCCCGGAGACGTGCTGATCAAGGTGTTGCGCACCGGCATCTGCGGTACCGACCTGCACATCCGTTCCTGGGACGGCTGGGCGCAGCAGGCGATCCGCACCCCGCTGGTGCTCGGGCACGAGTTCGTCGGCGAGGTCGTCGAGACCGGGCGGGACGTCAGCGACATCGCCGTCGGCGACCGGGTCAGCGGCGAGGGGCACCTGGTGTGCGGCAAGTGCCGCAACTGCCTGGCCGGCCGCCGCCACCTGTGCCGCGCCACGGTCGGCCTGGGCGTGGGCCGCGACGGCGCCTTCGCCGAGTACGTCGCCCTGCCCGCCTCCAACGTCTGGGTGCACCGCGTCCCCGTCGACCTGGACATCGCCGCGATCTTCGACCCGTTCGGCAACGCCGTGCACACCGCGCTGTCCTTCCCGCTGGTCGGCGAGGACGTCCTGATCACCGGCGCCGGGCCCATCGGCCTGATGGCGGCGGCCGTGGCCCGGCACGCGGGCGCCCGCAACGTCGTGATCACCGACGTCAGCGAGGAGCGCCTGGACCTCGCCCGCAAGATCGGCGTCAGCCTCGCCCTGAACGTCTCCCGCCTCTCGATCGCCGACGGCCAGCGCGAGCTCGGTCTGCGCGAGGGCTTCGACGTCGGCCTGGAGATGTCCGGCAACCCCGTCGCGATGCGCGACATGATCGCCAACATGACCCACGGCGGCAGGATCGCCATGCTCGGCCTGCCCGCGCAGGAGTTCCCGGTCGACTGGGCCCGGATCGTCACCTCCATGATCACCATCAAGGGCATCTACGGCCGCGAGATGTTCGAGACCTGGTACGCGATGTCCGTCCTGCTGGAGGGGGGGCTCGACCTCGCCCCCGTGATCACCGGCCGCTACGGCTACCGCGACTTCGAGGCGGCCTTCGCCGACGCCGCGAGCGGCCGCGGCGGCAAGGTCATCCTCGACTGGACCGCGTAACCCTCTTCCTAGGAGCCTCTGGAATGTTCGACTCCGTGCGCGACGACCTGCGCACCACCCTCGACGAGATCCGCGCCGCCGGTCTGCACAAGCCCGAGCGGGTGATCGGCACCCCGCAGTCGGCGACCGTGAACGTCACCGCGGGCGGCCGCCCCGGTGAGGTCCTCAACTTCTGCGCCAACAACTACCTCGGCCTCGCCGACCACCCCGAGGTGATCGCCGCCGCCCACGAGGCGCTGGACCGCTGGGGCTACGGCATGGCCTCCGTGCGCTTCATCTGCGGCACCCAGGAGGTGCACAAGGAGCTGGAGGCCCGGCTGTCGTCCTTCCTCGGCCAGGAGGACACGATCCTCTACTCCTCCTGCTTCGACGCCAACGGCGGTGTCTTCGAGACGCTGCTCGGCCCCGAGGACGCGGTGATCTCCGACGCCCTCAACCACGCCTCGATCATCGACGGCATCCGCCTGTCCAAGGCGCGCCGCTTCCGCTACGCCAACCGCGACATGGCGGACCTGGAGGCGCAGCTGAAGGAGGCCGCGGCGGGCGGCGCGCGGCGCAAGCTGATCGTCACCGACGGCGTCTTCTCCATGGACGGCTACGTGGCGCCCCTGAACGACATCTGCGACCTCGCCGACCGCTACGACGCCATGGTCATGGTCGACGACTCGCACGCGGTCGGCTTCGTCGGCCCCGGCGGCCGGGGCACGCCCGAGCTGCACGGCGTGATGGACCGCGTCGACATCATCACCGGCACCCTCGGCAAGGCCCTCGGCGGCGCCTCCGGCGGCTATGTCGCCGCCCGCGCCGAGATCGTCGCCCTGCTGCGCCAGCGCTCGCGCCCGTACCTGTTCTCCAACACCCTCGCCCCGGTGATCGCCGCCGCGTCCCTGAAGGTCCTGGACCTGCTGGAGTCGGCCGGGGACCTGCGGGAGAAGCTCGCGTCCAACACGGCCCTGTTCCGCCGCCGGATGACCGAGGAGGGCTTCGACATCCTCCCCGGCGACCACGCCATCGCCCCGGTGATGATCGGCGACGCGGCCGTGGCGGGCCGGATGGCCGAGCTGCTGCTGGAGCGCGGCGTGTACGTGATCGGTTTCTCCTACCCGGTCGTGCCGCAGGGCCAGGCCCGAATCCGCGTGCAGCTCTCGGCCGCGCACTCCACCGAGGACGTCGACCGCGCGGTGGACGCCTTCGTCGCCGCGCGGGCGGAGCTGGCCGCCTGAGCTGAGACAATCGAGTGGTGATCGAAGCGCGGCGGCTGCACATCCTCCGTGCGGTGGCCGACCATCGCACGGTGACCGCGGCTGCCGCCGCGCTCTACCTCACGCCCTCCGCGGTCTCCCAGCAGCTCACCGCCCTGGAGCAGGAGACCGGGCACCGGCTCGTCGAGCGCGGTGCCAAGGGCGTACGGCTCACCCCCGCGGGTGAGATCCTGCTCAGCCACACCAACGCCGTCCTGGCCCAGCTGGAGCGCGCCGAGGCGGAGCTGGCCGCGTACGGCTCGGGCGCGGCAGGCACGGTCACCGTCGCCGCCTTCGCGACCGGCATCGCGCAGGTCGTCGCACCCGCGGTGGCCTCCCTCGCCGAGTCCTCGCCCGGTATCCGCATCCGGGTGCTGGACGCCGAGGGCGACGCCAGCCTGCCGATGGTGCTGGACCGGCAGGTCGACGTGGCGGTCGCGGTGGAGTACCGCGGGGCTCCCTCCGCCGACGACCCCCGCCTCACCCACGTCCCGCTGTACGCCGAGCCCTTCGACGCGGTGGTGCCGGTGACCCACCGGCTGGCGCAGTCCCCGGTCGTGCCGCTGGCCGAGCTGGCGAAGGACCCCTGGATCGGGCAGTCCCCGGGCAACCCCTGCCATGACGTGGTGGTGCTGGCCTGCGAGAGCGCGGGTTTCGAGCCCCGCCTGGAGCACTCCTCCGACGACTTCCGCGCGGTCGTCGCCCTCGCCTCGGCCGACGCGGGCGTGGCCCTCGTCCCCCGCTCGGCGCTGCGCGGCATGGACCTCGCGGGGGTGGTCGTCCGCCCGGTGGACGGCGTGGCCCCCACCCGCCGGGTCTTCGCGGCCGTACGCCGTGGGGCGGAGGAGCATCCGCTGATCCGGCCCGTGCTGGACGCGCTGCGTACGGCGGCCGAGCGCTAGGGCCTGTCGCCGGGGTCAAGTCGGCGTCGCGGAGTCCGGAAGAAGGGCCTCAGCGGGCCGAGCCCGGGGCCGGCGGGAACCGGAGGGCGGCAGGGAGCCTGGGCGCAGTCGAGGCGGCGGGCGGGTGCGAGGGCGAGCGTGAGGGTGGGTGGTGGTGTGAGGGCGCTGTAACACGGGCGTCTCATATCCGGGATAGCGTCCCGGATATGAGAGAGATGGACCTTCGCCTGGGAGCCCGGCTCGCCGAGCTGCGCGCCGAACGCGGCTGGGCCCTCGGGGAGCTGGCCGAACGTAGCGGCATCAGCCGCTCGACCCTCTCCCGCGCCGAGCGGGCCGAGATCAGCCCCACCGCCTCCCAGCTCAACCGGCTGTGCGCGGTGTACGGGCGGACCATGTCCCAGCTGCTCAGCGAGGTCGAGGCGGAACCCGCCCCGGTGGTCCGCCCGGCCGACCAGCCGGTGTGGGAGGACCGCGCCGCCGGTTTCGTACGACGGTCCGTGTCGCCGCCGCATGCCGGGCTGCGCGGCGAACTCGTCGAGGGCAGGCTCGCCCCCGGCGCCGACCTCGCCTACGACCGGCCGCCCGTGCCGGGGCTGGAGCAGCACATCTGGCTGCTGGAGGGGGAGTTGGAGGTGACCGCGCAGGACGTCACGCACGCCCTCGCCGAGGGTGACTGCCTGCGGATGCGGGTGTGGGGGCCGACCCGGTTCCGGTGCCCGGGGCCGCGGTCCGCGCGCTATGTCCTGGCGGTGGTGCTGCCGTGAGCGTGATCCGACTGGACGCATCGCAAATGGCCTCGGTGACAGGAGAGTTGGCGCAGCTGCTGGCCGACGCCGTGGACAGCGGCGCGTCGGTCGGCTTCCTCGCGCCGATGGACGCGGCGGACGCGCTCACCTGGTGGCGTGAGCGTGCCGCCGCCGTGGCCGCCGGACAGCTCGCGGTGTGGGCCGCGTACGTGGGCGACCGGCTCGTCGGCACCGTGAGCCTCGCCTTTCCCGGCAAGCCCAACAGCCGGCACCGTGCCGAGCTCGTCAAGCTGATGGTCCACCGCGACGCCCGGGGACGCGGCCTCGGCCGGACCCTGCTCACCACCGCCGAGGAGGCCGCCGCCGCGGCCGGCATCACTTTGCTCCACCTCGACACGGAGACCGACAGCCCCGCCGAACGCCTCTACCGGTCCGCGGGCTGGACCAGGGCGGGCGTCATCCCCGACTACGCGGCGAGCCCGGCCGGCGTGCTGTGCGGGACGACCATCTACTACAAGCGCCTGGCCGCGGGCTGATTGTCAGTGGCGGGCGTTACGGTGCCTGTCATGCCGGAAGCCGAAGACGTACGCCGTGTCGCCCTGTCCCTGCCGGACACGACGGAGAAGGTCGCCTGGAGCATGCCCACGTTCCGGGTGGCGGGGAAGATGTTCGCGACCCTCCCGGAGGACGAGTCGTCCATGGCCGTGCGCTGCCCCAAGGAGGAGCGCGACGAACTCGTCCTGGCCGAGCCCGACAAGTTCTGGATCGCCGGCCACGAGGCCCAGTTCGCCTGGGTCAGAGTGCGGCTCGCCGCACTGGAGGACGAGCGGGAGCTGCACGACATCCTCGCCGACTCCTGGCGCCAGGCCGCCCCGCCGCGTCTGCTCGAGGCGTATCCGGAAGTGGGGTTGCCGGCGGCCGACTGAGGCCGCCTGCCGGGCGAGGGAAAACCCCTCGGCGGCGGCCGTGCCGCGTGGCATGATCCGGGGCACAGGTCTGGACCAGTCATCGGCCGCTCGGCAGCCGCCGGCCCGACGGCTCGATGCCGCGGGGGCTCGCCGAGCTCGGTGCCTCGGTCGCTCGGGGAGGGGTTGCGCAGCATGGCGCGGAGGGTGTCGCAGCAGTCGGAGCCGGGGGGAGCGAGCACGGAATCGGGGGAGGCGCAGTCCGGACCGGGGGAGGCGGAGCCGGGACTGGGGGAGGCGCAGTCCGGACCGGGGGAGGCGGAGCCGGGATTGGGGGAGGCGGAGCCAGGACTGGGGATGGCGGGGCCAGGGGAGAAGGCCGCCGCCGTCGGCGGTGTGCGGCCGCTGTGGTCGCGCGACTTCGGTCTCTTCTTCGTCGCCCGGGCCGTCGCCCGGCTCGGCGACACCATGCTGCCCGTGGCGCTCGCCGCCGGGCTGCTGCAGCACGGGTACGGCGTCGGCGCGGTCGGTCTGGCGATGGCCGCGACCGCGGCCGCCTTCGCCGGACTGGTCGTCTTCGGCGGAGTGATCGCCGACCGCTTCAGCACCCGCAAGCTCATGATCGGCGCCGACCTCGCACGGCTCGCCACCCAGGCCCTGACCGCCGTCCTCTTCGGCACCGGCCATGTCGTGCTCTGGGAGATCTGTGTCATCGGCGTGCTCAACGGCGTGGCCGGAGCCGTCTTCCAGCCCGGCGTGGCCAGCACGGTGCCCCGGCTCGCCACCGACGTCCAGGGCGCCAACGGCGCGATACGCGTCGCCGAGTCCGCGGCCCAGCTCGCCGGGCCCGCCTTCGCCGGTGTGCTGGTCGGGCTCGCCGACCCGGGCGGCGTCTTCGCCGCGCACGCCGCCACGTACGCGATCAGCGCCCTGTGCCTGCTGCTGCTCCGGCTGCCGCCGCTCGCCCACGCCGGGCGGGTTCCCGGGCGCGGGGCGCGGGCCTTCCGGACCGACCTGGTCGAGGGCTGGCGCGAGTTCCGCTCCCGGACCTGGATGTGGGCCGTGATCGCGATCTGGTGCCTGTACATGATCGCCGTCTGGGGGCCCTCGGTCCCGCTCGTCGCCACCGAGGTCGTGCGGCAGCACGGCGCGGGCGCCTACGGCCTGGTCAACTCAGCCCTCGGCGCCGGTACGGTCGTCGGCGGCCTGATCGCCCTGCGGCTGCGCCCGCGCCGCATGCTGCGGGCCGGCGCGGTCGCCGTGACCGGCTTCACCGCCTTCCCCACCGCTGTCGGACTCGGTCTCGACGTGCCCGCCATGGCGGCCGGAGCCGCGGTCGCCGGGGCCGGCCTGTCCTTCTGGGGCGTCATGTGGGCGACCACCGTCCAGACCCAGGTCCAGCCCGACGTCCTCAACCGCATCCACGCCTACGACGTGGCGGGTTCCCTGGCGATGATGCCGGTCGGCCAGGCCCTCGCCGGCCCCGCCGCCTCCGCCCTCGGCACCCACCGCGTGCTGCTCGTCAGCGGCGCCGTCAGCCTGGTGGTCGCCGCCGCCCTGCTCGCCGTACGCCCCATCCGCGACCTGGTCCGCGTAGACCCGGCCCCGGCGCCCGTGAGCGCCCACGAGCCCGCCGACCGCGCCCGCGCCTGACGTCCCCGAAAAGGAGTGCGCGACCACCGACCGGAGTGCGGTATGGTTTCTGTGCACGTTCGGCCCGGGGAAACCCCAGGTCAGACGGCACCGGGACGTGGCGCAGCTTGGTAGCGCACTTGACTGGGGGTCAAGGGGTCGCAGGTTCAAATCCTGTCGTCCCGACCAGCTTCTACGCAGGTCGAAGGCCGTTTCTCAAGAATTTGGGAAGCGGCCTTTTCCGTATGCCCGTCCCCGGGGCGCCCGCGCTCGGGCGGAGCCGCCGAGGCGAGGGCGAGCCCGGCCGCGCGTCTCTGTCGCCGGTGCTTCCGGGATGTGAACAGCGCCGAGGTGTTCTTGACCGGTTCGAGCCCGCCCTGCTTGGATCGGGGCATGAAGCGACAGGACCTCACGCGGCGACGCCACGTCGACCTCGCGCGTGTCTCCAGCTCCTGCTGTCGCTGCCGGGCCTGACCGTACCGAAGGCATCCCTCGTACCGTCCGCCCGGCCGGAGCTCCCTCCGCGTCGGTGACGCCGTTCTCCCCAGCTTTACTGCCGCGCGCCCGCACTCGCCCCTGAGCCGGTCGACCGGTGCGCCCGTGCACCGGTGATCCCCGGCTGCTCGGCGTCCCACGCTGCGCGGCACAGGCGCTTCACGAACCGAAAGGTCCCCGCATGGCCACCGTCCTGTCCGTATCCGGCAGCCCGTCCGCCACCTCCCGCACCGCGCGTCTGCTGCGTCACCTCGACCGGCGGCTGACCGAGCAGGGGCACGAGGTCATACCGCTGGAGGTGCGGACCCTGCCCGCCGAGGCCCTCCTCGGGGCCGATCTCGGCCATCCGGCGATCGTCGAGGCCGCCGCCCTGTTCGCCCGCGCCGACGGGGTCGTGATCGGCACGCCCGTGTACAAGGCCGCCTACTCGGGCCTGTTGAAGTCGCTGCTCGACCTGCTGCCGCAGTACGCGCTGGCCGGGAAGACCGTCCTGCCGCTGGCCACCGGCGGCACCACCGCGCACGTCCTCGCCATCGACTACGCGCTGCGCCCGGTGCTGGCCTCCATGGGCCCCGCGCACATCACTCCCGGCTGGTTCACCCTCGACAAGGACATCACCGTCGGCGACGACGGCACGCTGACCGTCGCACCGGCCTCGGCGGAGGCCCTGGCGCAGGTCACCGACCAGTTCTCGCTCGCCCTCGGCGGCCGGCCCGCCCTCCTCGCCGCCACCGGCTGAGCGCCCGGACCGCCCGACAGGAGTCGCCCCGTGTCCCTCACCTTCCACTGGTTCCTGCCCACCAACGGCGACAGCCGCGATGTCGTCGTCGGCGGGCACGGCAGCCCGGCCACCACGTCCGGGCGCGACCGGCCGCCGACGGTCGCCTACCTCAGCCAGATCGCCCGCGCCGCCGAGGACCTGGGCTTCGTCGGCGCCCTCACCCCCACCGGGGCCTGGTGCGAGGACGCCTGGCTGACGACCGCGATGGTCAGCCGGCACACCGAGCGCCTGAAGTTCCTCGTCGCCTTCCGGCCCGGCTTCGTTTCGCCCACGCTCGCCGCGCAGATGGCCGCCACCTTCCAGCGGCACAGCGGCGGCCGGCTCCTGCTGAACGTCGTCACCGGCGGCGAGAGCCAGGAGCAGCGCGCCTACGGCGACTTCCTCGACAAGGACGCACGCTACCGCCGCACCGACGAATTCCTCGACGTCGTACGGCAGTTGTGGAAGGGGAAGGCCGTCGATCTGCACGGCGAGCACCTCCGGGTGGAGGGCGCCCGGCTGACCCGGGTGCCCGAGCCGGTCCCCGAGGTGTACTTCGGGGGCTCCTCGCCCGTCGCCGGGGAGGTCGCCGCCCGGCACGCCGACGTGTACCTCACCTGGGGCGAACCGCCCGCCCAGGTCGCCGAGAAGATCGCGTGGATCCGCGGGCTCGCCGCCCGGCGGAACCGCACCCTTCGCTTCGGTGTCCGGCTGCACGTCATCACCCGGGACACCTCCGCGCAGGCCTGGGCCGAGGCGGACAGGCTGCTGGACGGCTTCGACCCGCAGACCGTGCGGGCCGTCCAGGCGGGGCTCGCCCGCAGCGAGTCCGAGGGCCAGCGGCGCATGCTCGCCCTGCACGGCGGGGGCAGCCGCGAGCGCCTGGAGATCCACCCCAACCTGTGGGCCGGCATCGGCCTGGTGCGCGGCGGCGCCGGCACCGCGCTGGTCGGCAGCCACGACGAGGTGGCCGACCGCGTCGAGGAGTACCAAGCCCTCGGCATCGACGAGTTCGTCCTCTCCGGCTACCCGCACCTGGAGGAGGCGTACTGGTTCGGCGAGGGCGTCCTGCCCCGGCTGGCCGCGCGCGGCCTGTGGCGGCACCCGTCCGGCGACCCGGCCGCCGTCGCCTCCGCCGTGCCCTTCGCGGGCACCGGCTGACCGCACCGAGACACTCCACCTCCGAAGGGACCCCTGTGACCTCCTTCCGCGTCAGATCGGCAGCCGTGGCGCTCACCGCCACCGCCCTGCTGGCCGTGACCCCCGCACCCCCCGCCGCGACCGCGCCGGCCGTCACCGGCTCCGCCGCCCTCGACTGGTACGACACCACGGCCGAGACGATCGCCGCCGCGGGCGCCCCCACGCAGATCACCAACAGCCGTACCTGGGCGATCGGTTGGCTCGCCGCGGCCAGGGCGACCCGGCAGGTGCCGCCCGGTGCCGACCGCGGCGCGTTCCAGGACGCGGCCCTCGCCTCGGCCGTACACGACGCGCTGACCGCCCTGGCCCCGGCACGGACCGAGGCGCTGGACGCCGCGCTGCAACGGACGCTGGCGGCGATCCCGGACGGGCCCGCCGAGGAGCGCGGGATCGCCGCCGGGGCCCGGCAGGCCGCCGAGGTGCTCGCGGCCCGGCAGGACGACGGCCTCGACCCGGCCTCGGTGAACACCCCCTTCACGGTGCCGCCCGCCACGCCGGGCACATGGCAGCCGACCCCGCCCGCGTACGCCCCGGCCGCCCAGTACGGCAACCGGCTCGCCGAGCCCTTCCTGCTGGAGCGTGCCGACCTGTTCCGGCTCGGCCCGCCGCCCGCGCTGGGCTCCGCCCGCTACCGGACCGACCTCGCCGAGGTACGGGCGTACGGGGCGGCCGACAGCACGGTCCGCACCGCGCGGCAGACGCAGACCGCGCAGTTCTGGTACGGCTCCTCGCTCACCCTGTACACCCAGCCGCTGCGCGTCGCCCTCGCCCGCTCGGGGAAGTCCACCGCGGAGCGGGCCCGGCTGGTGGCGCTGTTCCACGCCGCTCTGGTGGACACGCAGATCGCCACCTCCGACAGCAAGTACACGTATCTGCGCTGGCGGCCCGTCACCGCCCTGCGCACCGGCGCGCTCGACCCCGACCCGGCCTGGACGCCGCTGCACAGCACGCCCGCGCACCCCGACTACCCGAGCGGCCACGCCACCTACGCCGGGGCGGCCGAGACGGTGCTGAGCGCGCTGGCCGGGCCGCGCACCGAGCCGTTCGAGCTGACCAGCCCGACGGCGCCGGGCGTGACCCGCACGTACACGAGCTGGCACCGGCTCACCGCCGAGAACGTCGACGCCCGGGTCTATTCCGGCATCCACACCCGCTCCGCCGACGAGGCGGGGGTCGTCCTCGGCACCGACGTGGCCCGGTACGCGCTGGAGCACTCGCGGAGGCTCTACGGCGCGCTGTGACCGTCAGCCGGTCGCGAGCGACACCTCCGTCGCCTTGACCAGGGCCGTCACCGGGTCGCCCGCGCCCAGCGCCAGCTCCGCGACGGCGTCCCTGGTCACGGCGGCGGTCAGCTCGCCGCCGCCGTCGACCGCGACTTTCACCGAGGCCATGGCGCCACCCCTGGCGACCTCCCGGACCACGCCGGGCAGCCGGTTGCGGATGGACAGGCCCTCCACCGGCCCGGTGGCCAGCGCCACCTCGGTGGCCTTCACCAGGGCGCGCACGGCGGAGCCCGGAGCGAGCTCCAGCTCGTCGACCGCCTCCCGGGTGACCGCCGCGGTGAGCTCCAGGCCGCCGTCGAGGCGCACCCCGACCGTCGCCATGACCTCGCCGGGGACGACGGTGACGACCGTGCCGGTCAGCTGGTTGCGGATGCTCAGGCTCATCGGGGCGCCTCACAGCGTCTGGACCTCACGAAGAGGTATGTCCGGTTTGCCCCTACGGTACGGCCGGTGGCCGCGACTCACCGCCGGGCGCGGGTCCTGGCCTCCCGTGGCGCCGAAATGAACTGCAGCTCCAGCGTGACCGGCGGCTCGGCGATGCCGGGCCCGCCCGCCGCCGCCCAGCTCACCAGGTCCTCCGTGCAGGCGTCGTCCAGCGCGAAGCCCACCCACACCGCGCGGCCGCCCGCCCGCCGGCCCGCCGCCGAGGGCTGGACCACCACCACGTTGGCCTGTCCGCACGGGCCCAGGCAGTCCGTCGTACGCACGGCGAAGCGGCCGCCGGAGTCGGCCGCGGCGGCCCGCAGCACCTGAAGCTGCCAGTCGTGGTCGAAGCCGGGGTTCTTGCGGCGGTCACCGCAGCAGCAGCCCCGGCAGACCACCAGCGTGCACGGACGGGCGGCGCTGACGAAGGGGCTCAAAACGTCAGGCCCACATGCGCGAGCGCCTGCTTCAGCAGCGCCCCGTGCCCGCCCGGCATCTCGCTCTGCACCGCCGCCGACGCCGCCTCCTGCGGGCTGAACCACACCAGGTCCAGGGCGTCCTGCCGGGGCCGGCAGTCACCCGTGACCGGGACGACGTAGGCGAGGGACACCGCGTGCTGGCGCGGGTCGTGGTACGGAGTGATGCCCGCCGTGGGGAAGTACTCCGCGACCGTGAACGGCTGCGGGGAGGCCGGTACACGGGGCAGCGCCACCGGGCCGAGGTCCTTCTCCAGATGGCGCAGCAGCGCGTCGCGCACCCGCTCGTGGTGCATCACCCGGCCCGAGACCAGGGTACGGCTGACCGTGCCGTCCGGGCCGATGCGCAGCAGCAGTCCGATGCTGGTGACCTCGCCGCTGTCGTCCACCCGCACCGGCACCGCCTCGACGTACAGGATCGGCATGCGGGCGCGTGCCATCTCCAGCTCGTCGGGAGTCAGCCAGCCGGGCGTGGTTTCGGTCATGTCAGACATTGCTTGATCATACTTTCAGAGGTCGTCGGAAAGGCGGTAGACCCGGCGGGCGTTGTCCGCTCCCGCCCACCGCGCGAGGCGTACGGCGTCCGCCGGGGCCATCTCGTCGGCGTCCACCCGGTCCTGCAGCAGCTCGCCGAGCCCGCGGCGGAAGGCCAGCGCCCCCAGCCAGTGGAACTCGGCGAGACCGCAGGCGTCGGAGCTGTACAGCAGCTTGCGGTACGGGGTGATCTCCAGCGCCTCCTCCAGCACCGCCCGCGCCCGCACCGGGCCCACATGGTGCAGCGTGAGCCCCACGTCCAGGTACACCTGCTCGAACACCGCGGCCAGATAGGCGGCTTGGCGCTGATAGGGCCAGCAGTGCAGGAACAGTACGGGGATCGTGCCGGAGGTCAGATGCAGCCAGTCGGTCAGCAGCGCAGGGTCCGAGCGGTGCATCCGCAGGTCGTTGTCGCCGAACCCGGTGTGCAGCTGGAGCGGCAGCCCCAGGTCGACGGCGGTCCACAGGAGTTGGCGGACCAGCACCGGATCGTCCAGCCGGCCGCCGCGCGCCAGCCAGCGCCCGGCCGCGGCGGTGACCTCCGCGTCCGTGGGCCGGGCGGGGTCCAGGGCGAAGCCGGTCCGGTACGCGGCCACCGACTTCACGCCCACCACGCCGGGCCGGCGCACGGCGTCCAGCGCGGCCGCGCGGAAGGTCTCGGCGTACGCGTCCGCCTCCACGCCCCGCGCCGCCACGGCCTCGGCGACGCTCTCCAGCCGCACCACCTCGAACGCCACCGCCCCCGCCGCTTCGGCGAGTTGGGCGGGGCTGCCCAGCAGGTCCGGCGCGAACCCCGTGTCGACGCAGAACACCGCCGTGCCGGTCGCGGTGAGGAACCGGCGCTCGACCTCCCGCGGCCCCAGCTCCGCCCGCCGGGCCAGGTACTCCCCGGCCGGCGCGTGCCGCGGCAGGTCCAGCAGCGGCGCGCAGTGACGCCGTACGGCCGTGCCGACCGGTGTGTCGAAGGCCGAGACACCCGGCCAGGGGTCGCCCTCGGTGAGCAGCGCCTCGAACCCGGCGGGCGTCAGGGCGCCGGTGGCCACGCCGTGGCAGTGGTGGTCGGTCAACGCCAGCTCGGCGAGCGCCTCGTGCACGGCTCCGGCGGGCCTCATCTCAGTACACCCAGCGGTAGGCGGCGGCGATCTGCGCGTCCTCGAGACCGTCCACCTGGGCGGCCTCCCCCTCGCGCACGGCGGTCACCGCGTCGGCGAGGACCGGCCCGAGGGCGGTGCGCAGCACCTCGTCGCCGCGGAACGCCTCGACGGACTCGGCCAGGGTCTTCGGCAGGCGCCGCACCTCGCGGGCCGCGGCCTCCTCCGGGGCGAGCAGGGCGGGGTCGCCGGTGGTCTCGGCGGGCAGGACCGCCTCCGACTCCACCCCGTCCAGGCCCGCCGCGATCACACAGCCCAGCGCCAGGTAGGGGTTGGCGGCCAGGTCGACCGGCTTGACCTCCAGGTTCGCGGCGCGGTCGCGCAGCCCGGCCGTACCGGCGACCAGGCGCAGCGCGCACTCCCGTGTCTCCAGGCCCCACGCGGTGTAGACGCCGGCCCACTGGGAGGGCCGCAGCCGCAGATAGCTGGCCGGGCTGGGCGCGGTCACGGCCGTCAGCGCGGGCAGCCGGGCGAGGACACCGGCCGCGAACGCCTCCGCCTCTGCGGTCATGCCGTGGCGCCGGACCCCGCCCGTGTGCAGATTGACGCCGTCGCGCCAGGCGGACAGATGCAGATGCCCGCCGTTGCCGACACCTGTCGCGTTGACGGCGGGGGAGAAGGAGACCCGCAGTCCGTGCCGGTGGGCGACCGCGCGGACGGTGTGCCGCACCAGCACACTGCGGTCGGCCGCCGCGACCGGGTCGAGCGCGCCGGTGGAGATCTCGAACTGCCCGGCCGCGTACTCCGGATGGAACTGGTCGACGTCCACGCCCTGCGCCGCGCACACGGCCAGCAGGTCCGCGCCGAAACGGCTCATCTCCACCTGCCGGGTCGCCCCGTACGCCGGTCCCGTGGCCGCCGGCACGAACTCGCCGGGCGGCGCCGAGTCCAGGCCGAGCGCCCACTCGATCTCCACCGCGGCCCGGAAGTCCAGGCCGTGCCGGGCCCGCGCGTCGGTGAGGGTGTGCCGCAGGAAGGTGCGCGAGCAGCCCGGGTGCGGCTCGCCGTCCTGGGTGATCCGGTCGACCGGCGCCCACGCCCAGCCGGGCTGCGCGGCCAGCACGGTGAGCCGGTCCAGGTCGGGGTAGAGCCGCAGATCGCCGTCGGGGGAGCCGAGCACGTCCGTGGTGACGATCGCGTCGCCTGCCAGGAAGGTGTCGAACACCGGCGACATGCCCACGCCCCAGGCGGCGGCGTCCGCGAGCCGTCCGGCCGGGATCGTCTTGACCCGGCCGACACCCGCCGTGTCGACGTAAGCCAGCACGATCCCGTGCACGCCCCGACCCGCGAGCTCGGCGGCGAGCGCGGTCGCCCGCTCGACGTCGCCGGGACGGCCGCCGGGGACCGGGTCGGCCAGGGTGGTCATACGTCCTCCTCACAGGCCGTGGGCGTCACGGCTTCACGGCCACCGCGCCGAACTGCGGCACCACCGGCGCGTGCGCCTCCGCCCGCCACCGCGAGCACGGCACCAGGCCCGGCTCCAGCAGGTCCAGCCCCGCGAAGAAGCCGGCGACCTCCTCGCGGGGGCGGGCCGTGATCGGCGGGGTCGCGTGGGCGTTCCAGAACTCCATCGCCGCCACATTGCCCTCGCCGCCGAGGTCCGCGTCGAAGGTGGGGTGTGTCAGCACCAGGAAGCTGCCCGACGGGACGGCGGCCATGACCCGGCGCACGATCTCGCGGGCCTGGTCGGTGTCCGGCACGAAGTTCAGGACGCCGAGCATCATCACCGCGACCGGCCGCTCGAAGTCCAGCGTCCCGCCGGCCCGCGCCACGATCGTCTCGGGCTCGCGCACATCGGCGTCGAGGTAGCCGGTGACGCCCTCGGGAGTGCTGGTCAGCAGGTTGCGGGCATGCAGCAGGACGGTCGGGTCGTTGTCGACGTACACGATCTTCGAGTCGGGGGCGATCCGCTGGGCGATCTCGTGGGTGTTGTCGACGGTCGGCAGGCCGGTGCCGATGTCCAGGAACTGCCGCACCCCGCGCTCACCGGCCAGGAGGGCGACCGCACGGCCCAGGAAGTCGCGGTCGGCGCGCGCCACGTCCCGGATCACCGGGAACAGGCCGGCCACCTGCGCGCCGACCCGCCGGTCCACCTCGTAGTGGTCCTCGCCGCCGATCCAGTAGTTCCAGACCCGGGCGTTGTGCGCCACGGTGGTGTCCGGCCGGGCCGTACCCTCCGGGCTGTCGCTCACCTCGCTCGCCTCCCTCTCGCGGCACCTCGCCGCCATTGTGCCCCGCCCATGATCAGCTGTCCCGGGATTCGGCCGCCCCGGTAGGGTGGACGGTCGTTCACGGAAACGACGAGGTGCCGTGGAGGTCCGTACCCGCCGAGCCAGGAAGCAGACATGCCCTACTCCCCGACGCCCGCACCCCTCCACACCGCCGCCGCCCCGGCCGACATCCGGCTGATCGTCACCGACATGGACGGCACCCTCCTCGACGACGACAAGCGGCCTCCGGCCGAGCTGTGGACCGCGCTGGAGCTGCTGCGCGAGCGCGGCGTGCTGTTCTGCCCGGCCAGCGGCCGCCAGTACGCGACCCTCGCCCGCGAGTTCTCCCGCGCGGCCGACGGCATGGTCTTCATCGCCGAGAACGGCACCTACGTCGTCCGCGACGGCGTCGAGCTCAGCTCCGACCCGCTGGACAGGGCCGTGGTCGCCGAGGTGCTGGAGACCGTACGCCGGCTGAACGCGGACGGCGTCGACGTGGGCGCGGTCGTCTGCGGCAAGCGCTCCGCCTACGTCGAACGCGCCGACGAGCCCTTCCTCGCCGAGGTCCGCCGCTACTACGTCGAGAACCGGGTCGTCGCCGACGCCACGGCCGTCGAGGACGAGATCCTCAAGATCGCTCTGTTCGACTTCGGGCCCGCCGAGCAGACCACCGCCCCGGCCCTCGCGGCCTTCGCCGCCACCCATCAGGTCGTCGTCTCCGGCGAGCACTGGGTCGACCTGATGAACCGCACGGCCGACAAGGGCGCCGCGCTGCGCCGCCTCCAGCGGGAGCTGGGCGTCACACCCGCGCAGACCATGGTCTTCGGCGACTACCTCAACGACCTGCAGATGCTCGACGCCGCCGACTGGTCCTTCGCCATGGCCAACGCCCACCCTGAGGTCGTGCGCCGGGCGCGGCACCTGGCGCCCGCCAACACCGACAACGGAGTGCTGCGCACCGTCGCGCGCGTGCTGGGACTGCCGCTGTTCACGTAGCCGTGCCATGGTGGCCGGTGATCAGGGCCTTCGCCCGCGACGAGAGTCCGACGTGAGTCCAACTGCGTACGGCGTGAGTTCGACGAGACTCCGACGAGAGGGAGCCAGATGACCGAGCCCGTCCGGCTGACCAGGGAACTGACCTCCGCGCTCCGGCACCGGGAGCTGGCGGACTTCTACGAGGACCTGCACCGCCACCCCGAACTGGGCTTCCAGGAGCACCGCACCGCCGCGAAGCTCGCCCTGCGGCTGCGCGCGGCCGGGTTCACCGTCACCGAGGGCGTCGCCGGCACGGGCGTGGTCGGGGTGCTCGGCAACGGCGACGGACCGGTGGTGTGGCTGCGCGGAGACATGGACGCGCTGCCGGTGCGGGAGGCGACCGGACTGCCGTACGCCTCGACCGTGGACGGTGTGATGCACGCCTGCGGGCACGATCTGCACATCACCTGGCTGGCGGCCGCCGCCGAGGTGCTCGCGGCGGGCCGCGACGCCTGGTCCGGCACGCTCGTGGTGGTCGGGCAGACCGCCGAGGAGACCGGCGGCGGCGCCGCCATGGCCGCCGACGGCCTGCACGAGCGGTTCCCGCGCGCGGACGTGCTCCTCGGCCAGCACGTCACTCCCGGGCTCGTGGGCCTGTACGCGCACACGCCGGGGCTGATCATGTCGGCCTCCGACACCGTCGACGTCGTCGTGCACGGCCTCGGCGGGCACGGCTCGCGCCCCGAGACGACCGTCGATCCGGTGGTGACGGCCGCGCACGTGGTCACCCGGCTGCAGACCGTCGTCTCCCGGGAGGTGGCGGCGAAGGACGCGGTGGTGCTGACGGTGGGGGAGTTCCACGCCGGTACGAAGCCCAACATCATCCCGTCCGAGGCGCGGCTCTCGGTGAACCTGCGCAGCCAGGACCCGCTGGTGCGGGACCGGGTCCTCGCCGCGGTGCGGCGGATCGTCGAGGGCGAGTGCGCGGCCGCGGGCTGCCCGGTGCCGCCGGAGGTGACGGTCCGCGACACCGGTTATCCCGTCACCGTCAACGACGCGGCCCTGGACGCCGAGATCGCCGCGGTGCACGGCGAACTCTTCGGCACGGAGAGGGTGTTGGACCTCGGCCCGGCGATGGGCAGCGAGGACTTCTCGCTGCTCGTGCCCGAAGGCGTGCCGTACGACTACTGGTTCGTGACGTCCACCCCGGCCGAGGCGTGGGAGGCGGCGCCGGGGGACGGGCTGCCGGAGAAGTTCGAGGCCGTGCCCAGCAACCACAGCCCGCTGTTCGCCCCCGACCCCTCCGTGCTCGTGCCCGGGGTGCAGACGCTGGTGTCGGCTGCCCTGAGCCGCCTCAGCGCTTGACGCCGACCGCGCCGTACAGCGACACCGGCCCGCGGCCGAGGTCGGACTCGCCCTCCGCGAGCTCGGGCCGCCAGTCGGCCACCGACACGACTCCGGGCTCCAGCAGGTCGAGCCCGGTGAAGAAGCCGGCCATCCCCGCCCTGTCGCGGGCGACGAGGGTCACGCCCTGGGCGGTGTAGGCGTCGATGCCCCGCTGTACGTTCTCCGGCTCGAAGTCGGCCGTCATCGCCGACAGCACCAGGCAGCTGCCCGGCGCCAGCGCGTCGACCAGCGTGCTCACCAGGTCGTGGGCGCCGTCCTCGTCCGCGATGAAGTGCAGCAGCGCGATCAGCGACACGGCGATCGGGCGCTCGAAGTCCAGGATGCGGCCCGCCTGTTCGAGGATGGTCCGCGGCTCGCGCGCGTCGGCCTGGAGGTACTCGGTGACACCCTCGGGGGTGCTGCGCAGCAGGGCGCCTGCGTGTGCGAGGACGATCGGGTCGTTGTCGACGTAGACCACCCGTGCCTCGGGTGCCACGCCCTGGGCGATCTGGTGGAGGTTGGGCTCGGTCGGTATGCCGGTGCCGATGTCCAGGAACTGGCGGATTCCGGTCTCCCTGGCCAGCAGCCGGGTCGCCCGCTGCATGAACCAGCGGTTGGCGCGCGCGGCCCGCGGGGCGCCGGAGTCGATGGCCATGATCTGCCGGCCGAGCTGTTCGTCGACCGGGTAGTTGTCCTTGCCGCCGAGATACCAGTCGTAGACCCGGGCCGGGTGCGGCCTGCTGGTGTCGATGTACGGGGAGGCCGGCTGGGTCCCGGTCACACATGCTCCTCGGTCTGGCGGCGGGCGTCGTGCGAGCAGTCTGACACGATCAAGCGGTCGCGCGGAGACAGTCTTCGGCCACCTCCTCCTCCGGCGCGGCCCGCACCAACGGGCCCGCTGGCACAGCCGGTTCGGCCCTTCCGGCCAGGCCGGGCAGGCCGGGCAGGCCGGGCAGGCCGGGCAGGCCGGGCAGGCCGGGCAGGCCGAGCAGGCCGAGCAGGCCGGGCAGGCCGGGAGGGCCGCAAGAACCGGAAGGGCCGGGCAGCCGGTCGGCGTCCTGGCGCAGCCCGAGCCGCGCGGCCACGGCTGGGGCCTTGCCGTCGAGCCGGGGGCGATGTCCGGCCATGTCTGCTGGGCCTCGCGGGGGCGATGCGTTGCTCGGGAAGGTGTGCTCGGGCATGTGTCCTCCGGCGGCGCGGGTGGAAGGTTGCGGTGGATCTTCCCAGCGGGGCAGTCGGGCGTCTATAGTCCGAAACTAGCAGTGCTAATTAAGGGCTCTCGGTCCACAAGGGCTCTTGTTCAGCGCGAGCCCCGGCTCATCGAGAGTTCTGGTCCCACAGCGTCGTCGGTCAGGAGTCCCACCGTGCGTCCCGTCCACTTCGCGGCCGCCCGCCGCACGCCCATCGGCAAGCTGCGCGGCGCCCTGTCCGCCGTCCGTCCCGACGATCTCGCCGCGGCCGTGATCCGCGGCCTGGTCGCCGATGTGACCGCCCTCGACCCGGCCCGCGTCGACGACGTCTACTGGGGCGCGGCCAACCAGGCCGGCGAGGACAACCGCAACGTCGCCCGCATGGCCGCCCTCCTCGCGGGCCTGCCCGAGACCGTGCCGGGCGCCACCGTGAACCGGCTGTGCGCCTCGGGCCTCGAGGCGGTCACCGCCGCCGCCCGCACCATCGCCTCCGGTGAGGCCGACATCGTCCTCGCGGGCGGCTCCGAGTCCATGAGCCGTGCCCCCTTCGTGCTGCCCCGGCCCGACGAGGCCCTCCCGCACCGCATCGAGACCGCCGACACCCGGCTCGGCTGGCGGCTGGTCAACCCGGCGATGAAGGACCTGCACGGACTGCTGTCCATGGGCGAGACCGCCGAGGAGGTCGCCGCCCGCCACGGCGTGACCCGCGAACGGCAGGACGAGTTCGCCCTGCGCAGCCACCAGCTCGCCGCGCAGGCCCGCAAGAACGGCCACTTCGACGACGAACTCCTGCCGGTGGAGCGGCCGGACGGGGTCGTCGTCGACGCCGACGAATGCATCCGCGAGGACACCTCCTACGAGAAGCTGGCGCGCCTGAAGCCCGTCTTCCGCGCGGGCGGCAGCGTCACCGCGGGCAACGCCTCCCCGATGAACGACGGCGCCGCGGGCCTGCTGCTGGTCAGCGAGGAGGCCCTGAACGAACTCGGCCTGGAGTCCCTCGGCCGCTACGTCGCCGGCGCCTCCGCCGGCGTCCACCCCGACGTGATGGGCATCGGCCCCGTCCCGGCCACGCGCAAGGCGCTCGCCCGGGTCGGCTGGGAGGTCGGCGACGTCCAGGAGGCCGAGTTCAACGAGGCCTTCGCCGCGCAGGCCCTGGCCTGCGTCGACCAGCTCGGCATCGACCCGGACCTGGTCAACCCCAGCGGCGGCGCCATCGCCCTCGGCCACCCCCTCGGCTGCTCGGGCGCCCGCATCCTGACGACCCTGCTGCATCGCATGCGCCGTACGGGTGCGTCCCGGGGGCTCGCCACGATGTGCGTCGGGGTGGGGCAGGGGAGCGCGGTGCTGGTCGAGAGGCACTGACACCCACCCACCGCCGCACAGCCACACAGCAGAGACGGAGCATTCCCCGATGGCAACCCTCTCCCTCGCCGGCATCCTCGCCGAGAACGCCCGGCGCCGCCCCGACAAGGAAGCCCTGGTCGAGGGCGATCTGCGGCTGAGCTTCGGCGAGGTCTGGCGGCGGGCCCGCGCCCAGGCCGGGGCGCTCACCGCGCTCGGCCTCCGCCCCGGGGACCGGGTCGCGCTGATGGCCCCCAACACCGCCGAGTTCCCGATCGCCTACTACGCGATCGCCGCGGCCGGCGGGGTCGTCGTCCCCGTCCATCTGCTGCTGTCGGCGCCGGAGGTGGAGCACGTCCTGAAGGACAGCGGCGCCCGTCTGCTGCTGTGCCATCCCGCGCAGGCCGAGACCGGCACGGCGGCGGCCGAGGCCGTCGGCGTCCAAGTCGTCACGCTGGGCGGCGAGTTGGAGAAGCTCGCCGCCATCGCCGAGCCGCTCCCGTCGTACGTCACCCGGAACGCCGACGACCCGGCCGTCGTCTTCTACACCAGCGGCACGACCGGCGTGCCCAAGGGCGCGGTGCTCAGCCACTTCAACCTGGTGATGAACGCGACCGTCAACGCCTTCGACGCCAACGACATACGCCCCGAGGACCGGGCCCTCGGCGCGCTGCCCCTCTTCCACGCCTTCGGCCAGACGGTGTCGCTGAACTCCACCTGGCGCGCGGGCGCCACCCTCGTGCTGCTGCCGCGCTTCGACGCGGCCCGCGCGATCGAGCTGATGGTGGCGGAGAAGGTCGACACCTTCCACGGCGTGCCCACCATGTTCGTCGCCCTCGCCGCCGCCGCGGCCGAGGCGAAGGCCCTGCCCCGCCTGCGGATCTGCATCTCCGGCGGCGCCTCGCTGCCCGTCGCCGTGCTGGAGCGCTTCGAGGCGGCCTTCGGGACGACGGTCTACGAGGGCTACGGGCTGTCGGAGACCTCGCCCACGGCGACCGTGAACCAGCCCTGCTTCGGCACCAGGGCCGGCACCATCGGGCACCCGCTGTGGGGCGTGGACGTGGAGATCGCCCGCGCGGAGCTGGAGGGCGCCGTCGAACTGCTGCCGCCCGGCGAGCTCGGCGAGGTCGTCATCCGCGGCCACAACGTCTTCTCCGGCTACCTCGGCCGGCCCGAGGCCACCGCCGAGGCGCTCGTCGACGGCTGGTTCCGCACCGGCGACCTCGGCACCAAGGACGACGAGGGCTTCCTCAGGATCGTCGACCGCAAGAAGGACGTCATCATCCGCGGCGGCTTCAACGTCTACCCGCGCGAGGTCGAGGAGGTGCTCATGCGCCACCCCGCCGTCGCGCAGGTCGCCGTCATCGGCCTGCCGGACGAGCTGCACGGCGAGGAGGTGTGCGCGGTGGTCGTGCCCGCGCCGGGCACCCCCGAGCCGGACGCGGCCGCCCTCACCGAGTGGTCCCGCGAACGCCTCGGCAAGCACAAGTACCCGCGCCGCGTGGAGTTCACGGACACCCTGCCGCTCGGGCCGAGCATGAAGGTCCTCAAGCGGGAACTGCGCGCGCGGTACGCGGTGGGATAGCGGGCCGGTCCGCGGAGGGCGAGGCCGGCGTCACGGCGTCGGGCGTCCCGGAAGCGCCGTCACGGCGTGGCGCGTCCAGGACCGCGAGGGCCGCCGTACGACGGCCCGGGCCCTGCGCATAGCATCGGTCCCCGCATGGACATCATCTCCTCGTGGCACCTCACCGGCTGGGAGTTCGCCGCCCTCGCCGCCGCGGCCCTGCTCGTCGGGTTCTCCAAGACGGCCGTGAGCGGGGCCAACACCGTCAGCCTGGCGATCTTCGCGGCGGTGCTGCCCGCCCGTGCCTCCACCGGAGTGCTGCTGCCGATCCTGATCGCCGGGGACGTGCTGGCCGTCCTCACCTACCGGCGGCACGCCCACTGGCCCACCCTGCTGCGGCTGTTCCCGGCGGTCGCGGCCGGCGTGGTGGCCGGGACGGTGTTCCTGGTGTGGGCCGACGACGGTGTCGTACGGGTCTCCATCGGCGTGACCCTGCTGCTGATGACGGCGATGACGCTGTGGCGGCGGCGCACCGCCGGCCAGGAGGACGGCCCGGACGCGGTCACCACCCGCGCCGGCCGCATCAAGGCCCGCTCCTACGGCGTCCTCGGCGGCTTCACCACGATGGTCGCCAACGCGGGCGGCCCGGTGATGTCGATGTACCTGCTGTCGGCGGGGTTCCGCAAGCTCGGCTTCCTCGGCACGTCGGCGTTCTTCTTCCTGATCGTCAACGTGGCGAAGGTGCCCTTCAGCGCCGGGCTCGGACTGATCGACGGGCGCTCGCTGCTGCTCGACGCCGCGCTCGTGCTGTTCGTCGTACCCGGCGCGTTCCTCGGCACATGGGCGGTGAACCGGATCAACCAGCGGCTGTTCGAGCAGCTGGTGATCGCTGCGACCGTGCTCGGAGCGCTTCAGCTGCTGCTGCGCTGACCCGGCAGACGCCGAGCCCCGCGAACGAGTCGATGACTCGAAGGCGCCCTCCCCGCACGCCCGCGACCAGCCGCCACGGCGTGGCCGCGTACGCTCGCCCCATGCCCCACATCCTCATCCTCGGCGGCAGCACCGAGGCCCGCCGTCTGGCCGGCGAGCTGGCGGACCGCCCCGGTGTCCGGGTCACCACCTCCCTCGCGGGCCGGGTGAAGCGGCCCGGCGCCGTCGAGGGGGAGGTCAGGGTCGGCGGGTTCGGGGGCGCCGAGGGGCTGGCGGCCTGGGTGCGGGAGCAGGGCGTGACCGCTGTCGTCGACGCCACCCACCCCTTCGCAGAGGCCATCACGGCGAACGCCGCCCGAGCCGCGGCCATGACCGGTGTCCCGGCGGTCGTCCTGCGCAGGCCCGGCTGGCACCCCGGACCGGGGGACCGCTGGCACTGGGCGGCCTCCCTCGCGGAGGCCGCCGCACTGCTGCCCGGCCTCGGGCACCGGGTGTTCCTGACGACGGGCCGCCTGGGGCTGGGGGCCTTCGCCCACCTCACCGGACTGCACTTCGTCGCACGCTCCGTGGAGCCCCCCGAGCCGCCCATGCCCCCGCACACCGAAGTCGTCCTGGCCCGCGGCCCGTTCACCGAGGCCGAGGAGACCGACCTGCTGCGGGACCGCCGTATCGACGTCGTCGTCACCAAGGACAGCGGAGGAGAGGCGACCGCGGCCAAGCTCACGGCGGCCCGGCGGCTCGGCCTGCCCGTGGTCGTCGTACGGCGGCCGCCGCTGCCCGCGGGGGTGGTCGCGGTGCCCGACCTCGCGGGTGTCCTGGACCGGCTGGGGCTGTGACTCACCGCGCGGCGGCCGAGGCCAACCGCTCCGCGCGGTCGGGCAGTCCGCTGTTGAGGTCCTCCACCAGCAGCCGCTTGGCGATCGTGTCGACCGCCGCGCGCAGGTCCGCGCCGGGCGGGCGGCCGATGTCCTCGCGCACCCGGCCCTCCAGCCAGTGCCCCCAGGCGTCGCCCAGGCGGGCGGCCTCGCGGGCGCCCGCGCCGGTGTGGGACAGGACCATGCCGTCGCGGGTGAGGTAGCCCTCCTCGACCATGCGGTCGAACACCGGCAGCAGCACCTCCGGTGGCAGGTGCCTGCGGGCCGCGATGATCCCGAGACTCGCGTGGCCGATCAGCCGGTTGAGGATCTCGACCTGCATCACGGCCCAGGCGCCGGCGATGTCGAGCGGGCTGTCGGAGTCGCGCAGCAGTCTGCGGGCCGTGTCCAGGTCCGTGCCGGTGATGACCCTCGCGACGGCGGCCTCCAGCAGCCGCTGCGAGTCGGCGCCGTGCGGTGAGGCGAAGCCCTCGCCCATGTCGGTGGATCCCATCCGGGCGCTGTCGCGCAGGGGAACCTGCTTGAGCAGGAGGGCGACCAGGAAGCCGAGCGCCGCGACCGGGACGGTCCACAGGAACACCGTCTGGAGGGTGTCCGCGTACGCGTCGACGATCGGCACGGCCGCCTGCTCGGGCAGCCCGTGCACCCCCTCGGGGCTGGTCGCGGCCCGGCCGACGGCCGCCGGGTCCACCGTGCCGGTGGCCGTGGCCTCGCCGATCGCCGCACGCAGGTTGGGCGTGAGGGTGTTGGTGTAGATCGTCCCGAACACCGCGGTGCCGAACGAACTGCCCAGCGTACGGAAGAAGGTGACGCCGGAGGTGGCGGTGCCGAGGTCGGCGTAGTCGACGGTGTTCTGCACGGCGATCGTCAGGACCTGCATGCACAGTCCGATGCCGGTGCCGAGCACGAACATGTACAGCGACTCCAGCCACGCCCCCGTCGACGGCCCCATCAGCGACATCAGATACAGGCCGAGGCTCATCACCAGCGCGCCGGCGATCGGGAAGATCCGGTACCTGCCCGTCTGGCTGACCACGTTGCCGCTGAAGACCGACGCGATGAGCAGGCCGACCACCATGGGCAGGGTGCGCACGCCGGAGACCGTCGCCGAGTCGCCGTCCACGTACTGCAGATAGCTCGGCAGATACGTCATCGCGCCGAGCATCGCGAAGCCGACGATGAAGCTGAGCACCGAGCAGACCGTGAACACCGGGTTGCCGAACAGCCGCATCGGCAGCATCGGCTGGGCCGCCCGGGTCTCCACGAAGCAGAACAGCCCGAGCGCGAGCAGACCGCCCACGAACAGGCCGATGATGACGCCCGAGCCCCACGCGTACTCGTTGCCGCCCCAGCTCGTCGCGAGGATCAGCGCGCTCGCGCCCGCCGCGACCAGGGCGATGCCCAGATAGTCGATGACCGGGCGGGTCGCCGACTTCACCACCGGGATGGTCCGCGCCGCGGCCAGCACGACCACGACCGCGATGGGCACGTTCACGTAGAACGCCCAGCGCCAGGACAGATGGTCGGTGAACAGCCCGCCCAGCAGCGGGCCGACGACCGTGGACACTCCGAACACCGCGCCGATCGCGCCCTGGTACTTGCCGCGCTCGCGCAGCGGGATGACGTCCGCGATCAGCGCCATGGACGTCACCATCAGCCCGCCCGCGCCGATGCCCTGCATGGCCCGCCAGGCGATCAGCAGCGACATGTTCGAGGCGAGACCGCACAGGAACGAGCCCGTGATGAACACGACCGCCGAGACCTGGAAGACCACCTTGCGGCCGAACAGGTCGCCGAACTTGCCGACCAGCACGGTCGAGACGGTCTCCGCGAGCAGATACGCCGTCACCACCCACGACATGTGCTCCGCGCCGCCGAGGTCGGAGACGATCGTCGGCAGCGCCGTGCCCACGATGGTCTGGTCGAGGGCCGCGAGCAGCATGCCGAGCATGATCGTCACGAACACGACGTTGCGACGGCGGCTGTCCAGCACGGGAGGCTGCGCGGCGGGCGGAGCGGTTTCCTCGGCGACTGTCACGAGGCCACGATCACACCGGGGGGTCCGGTGCGCACGTGGGAGCCGACTGTGCGGGTTCCGCGGGCCGTTCAGCCGTCCTTCGGGTTGCGGCGCAGCAGATACGTGTCCATGATCCAGCCCTTGCGCTCGCGCGCCTCGGCCCGCAGGGCCTCGATCCGGGGAGCGGCCTCCGCGATCGGGCCGGAGGCCAGGATCTCGTCCGGGGTGCCGAGGTACGCACCCCAGTAGATGTCGATGTCCTGGTCCGCGTACCGCCGGAAGGTCTGGTGGGCGTCGAGCATCACCACCACGTCGTCCACGCCCTCCGGGAAGCCCTCGGCGAGCCGCCGCCCGGTGGTGATCTGCACCGGCCGGGCCACCCGGTTCAGCCCGGTGCGGTGCCGCGCCACCAGCGACGAGACACTGCTGATGCCGGGCACGACGTCGTACTCGAAGGCCGCACCGCCGCGCTCCAGCACCTCCTGGAGGATGCCGAGCGTGCTGTCGTACAGCGAGGGGTCGCCCCACACCAGGAACGCGCCCGTCTCCTCCTCGCCGAGCTCCTCGGTGATCAGGCGCTCGTAGATGTCGGCGCGGGCGCTGCGCCAGTCCCCGACGGCCGGGGAGTAGGCGGCCCCGCCGGCGCCGCGGTCGCGCTCGGGGTCGCGCGCCTCGACCACGCGGTAGGTCCCCTCGGGTATGTGCGCCCGGAGCATGTCCCGGCGCAGGTCGGTGAGGTCCGCCTTCACCTCGCCCTTCTCCAGGATGAAGAAGACGTCCGTGTCCCGCAGCGCCCTGACCGCCTGCAGGGTCAGCTGGTCCGGGTCGCCCGCGCCGATACCGATGACATGAATCCTTCGCACGCCCCCGAGTCTGCCGTACGCCACCGACAACGCGTACACCGGCCGTGCTCTCCCGGTGACCCCGCGCTCACCGCCCCCTCAGCCGGGGTGCCCGCGCGGCCGCGTCCACCGGCCGGCCGCCCCCGGCCTCCACTGCGCTCACCGCCCCCTCAGCCGGGGTGCCCGCGCGGCCGCGTTCACCGGCCGGCCGCCCCCGGCCTCCACCGCGCTCGCCAGCTCCCGTGCCCAGGCCGCGAGCGAGGCCACGTCCACGTCGTGCGGCCGGGGCAGGCCCGCTGCGGCGGCCCACTCCTCGGCCGCCGCGGCGCCGCGCCGCAGCAGCCGGGCGCCGCCGGTGGCGTTGCCGCGGGCCGCGTGCGTGAGCCCGACGGCGAGCTGGGCGAGCCCGCGCCACAAGCCCTTCTCCGCCTCGGGCCCCGACTTCCAGGCGTCCTCGAACACCTCGTGCGCGTGGAACGGCTTGCCCGCGTCCAGCAGCGACTGGGCCTCCTCGACGGTCTCCCGAGGGCTGCGCGGCACTCCCTCCGGCTGCCGCTCCACCCCTGGGGCCCCGTACGGCAGCGGCCGCCCCAGCCCGTCCCGGGGCCGGGCGTTGCGCGCCCGCCCCTCACTGTCCCGGTCCCGGGTGCCGCCACGGCCCGCCTCGTGCTCCATGCGCCCATTCTCCGCCCGGCCCGCCGCCCCCTTTCGGCCCGCCCCGCGGGGTGGGGTAAAGTACTGTCCGCATGATCACGCGGGTGACCGCGGATCACCGCACCGGGACGTGGCGCAGCTTGGTAGCGCACTTGACTGGGGGTCAAGGGGTCGCAGGTTCAAATCCTGTCGTCCCGACTTTGCGGACATCGCAGGTCGGAAGGCTGTTCTCTCCTCTTCGAGAGAGCGGCCTTCCGTGTGTCCGGCGGCCCCCGGGGGAGCAGGCGTCAGAGCGCGGTGTCCGTCTCCTCGGCCAGTGTCCGCAGGAGCAGGTCCTGGAACGCCTCGTCGTGGACCGCGCGGTGGGGGCGGCGCCGGTTCCGGTGGTACCAGTAGCCGCCGGTGGTGAGGGCTTCCGGATCGTCCGCGGTGGCGAGCCACACCTGGGTCCGGTGGCCGAGTTCGAGGTCGTCCGGGGCGTTCGGGCCGCCCATCCGGGTCGGCACCCAGCCCGGGTCGACGGCGTTGCTCAGCACGTCCGGGCGCAGACGTGCCACGGCCGCGGCGAGCGTCGTGACGAACAGCTTGCTGTCGGAGTACGAGCCCGCGCTGCGGCCGCGCCAGTCGACCCCGGTGAGTGAGGGCCGCCCGCCGAAGTGCGAGCTGCTGCTGAGGTACACCAGGCGGCGCGGGGCGCGCAGGAGGGCCGTCAGCAGGTAGGGCACGACGATGTTGACCGGCATGACCGCGGGCCCGCTCCACACACCGGCGTTGTGGATCACCGCGTCGAGCGGCTGTGCCGCGTTCAGCTCGGCGGCGATCCGCCGTACGGCGGCACGGTCGGTGAAGTCGCCCACCACGAGGTCCGCCCCGCGGCCGAGCAGCTCGTCGAGGGCCGCCGCGCGCCGCTCGTCGCGGGCGTGCACGACCACCTCGTGCCCGGTGGACAGCAGCGCGTCCGCGGCGGCCCGGCCGAGGCCGTCCGCGGAGCCCGTCACCAGGACCCGGCTCATGGCCGCACCGCCCGCGCGGTCGGGCGGGCCGTGCGACCGGTGGCCCGGGCCGCGAGCGGGCGCGGGGTCTGTTCACGGTTGTCCACATATCGACGGTACGGCCTGCCGGGTCCGGCAGCGCGGGAGGGAAGCGGGGCCGGTTGGCCGCCGTGGCCGCGGGTAGGGAACGGCCGGGCGGCCACACCGGCTCCGCTTCTTTCTTTGTGCTGACATTCTTACCTGCTCCTGAAATGATGTCTTGACAAAGTATTGACAGCGGGTGTGGCGAGGGAGTGGAATCCGGTCGCGACAGCCGGACCGGTCGAACGGCCGTGCCGGTCGTCAGCAGCCGAGCCTTCCCCCTGTCGCACAGTGAGGTGCAGGAAAGATGGACCGCTCTTCTCGCCCCCGCTCCCGCAGAATCACCCCCGCCCTGGCCCTGGCCGCGGCGGCGGCGCTGGCCCTCGCCGGCTGCTCCAGCAGCTCCGGCGGCAAGAAGGCCGAGGAGGGCGGCGGTGGCGGCTCCGCGGGCAAGGCCGGCACACCCCGGATCAAGATCGCCCTCGTCACCCACCAGTCGCCCGGCGACACCTTCTGGGACATCGTCCGCAAGGGCGCCGAGGCCGCCGCAGCCAAGGACAACGTCGAGCTGATCTACTCCGCCGACCCCAACGCGGGCAACCAGGCGGGCCTCGTGCAGAACGCCATCGACCAGAAGGTCGACGGCATCGCCGTCACCCTCGCCAAACCCGACGCCCTCAAGGACGTCGTGGCCAGGGCGAAGGCGGCCGGCATACCCGTCGTCGGCCTCAACTCCGGTGTCGGCGACTGGCAGCAGCTCGGCCTGCTGGAGTTCTTCGGCCAGGACGAGACCGTCGCCGGCGAGGCCCTCGGCAAGCGGCTGAACGAGGTCGGTGCCAAGAAAGCCGTGTGCGTCATGCACGAGCAGGGCAACGTCGGCCTCACCCAGCGCTGCGACGGCGTGAAGAAGACGTTCTCCGGCACCCTCGAGAACCTCTTCGTCAACGGCACCGACATGCCCTCCGTCAAGTCGACCATCACCGCCAAGCTCAAGCGCGACGGCGACATCGACCACGTCGTCGCGCTCGGCGCCCCCATCGCGCTCACCGCGACCCAGTCCGTCTCCGAGGCGGGCAGCGACGCCGAGGTCGCCACCTTCGACCTCAACAAGGAACTGACCAAGGCCATATCCGCCGGCACCATCGAGTTCGCCGTCGACCAGCAGCCCTACCTCCAGGGCTACCTGGCGATCGACTCGCTGTGGCTCTACGAGAACAACGGCAACTACATGGGCGGCGGCGAACAGCCGGTGCTGACCGGACCGGCCTTCGTCGACAAGTCCAACGTGGCCGGCGTGGACGCGTTCGCCACGAAGGGCACCCGGTGAGCACGGCCCGGCAGGCACAGCCGGCGGCGACCGCGCCGCCGGCCCCCGGCCCCGGGAAGGAGGCCGACGGCCGCACCTCCCGGCGGTCCCTCGCCCGCAGACTGGTGGCCCGGCCCGAGGTCGGTGTCCTCCTCGGCGCGCTCGCCGTGTTCGTGTTCTTCCTCGTCGCCGCGCCCGCGGTCCGCGACGGCAGCTCGATGGCGAACGTCCTCTACCAGTCGTCCACCATCGGCATCATGGCCCTGCCGGTCGCCCTGCTGATGATCGGCGGCGAGTTCGACCTCTCCTCCGGCGTCGCCGTGATCAGCTCGGCGCTGACCGCGAGCATGGTCAGCTACCAGCTGACCATGAACGTCTGGGTCGGTGTGGTCGTCGCCCTCGCGGTGTCGCTCGCCGTCGGACTGTTCAACGGCTGGATGCTCATCAGGACCGGCCTGCCGAGCTTCCTCGTCACGCTCGGCACCTTCCTGATCCTCCAGGGCGTCAATCTCGCCGTCACCAAGTGGGTCACCGGCAACGTCGCCACCGACGACATCAGCGACATGGACGGCTTCGACCAGGCCAGGGCGGTCTTCGCGTCCGGGTTCGACGTCGGCGGAGTCCAGGTGAAGATCACCGTGGTGTGGTGGCTGCTCTTCGCCGCGCTCGCGACCTGGGTGCTGCTGCGCACCAAGTACGGCAACTGGGTCTTCGCGGTCGGCGGCGACAAGGACAGCGCCCGGGCCGTCGGCGTCCCGGTCACCTTCACCAAGATCTCGCTGTTCATGCTGGTCGGCCTCGGCGCCTGGTTCGCCGGCATGCACCAGCTGTTCTCCTTCCACACCGTGCAGTCCGGCGAGGGCGTCGGCCAGGAGCTCATCTACATCGCCGCGGCCGTGATCGGCGGCTGCCTGCTCACCGGCGGCTACGGCTCCGCCGTCGGGCCCGTCTTCGGCGCGTTCATGTTCGGCATGGTCCAGCAGGGCATCGTCTACGCCGGCTGGAACCCCGACTGGTTCAAGGCGTTCCTCGGCGTGATGCTGCTCGGCGCCGTCCTGATCAATCTGTGGGTCAGCCGTACGGCGACCCGGAGGTGACCCGCCCATGACCACCACCGACCAGCCGCTCGTGGAACTCCGCGGGGCCGGCAAGTCCTACGGCAACGTCCGCGCCCTGCACGGCGTCGACCTGTCCGTGCACCCGGGCAGGGTGACCTGTGTGCTCGGCGACAACGGGGCCGGCAAGTCCACCCTCATCAAGATCGTCTCGGGGCTGCACCAGCACACCGAGGGCGAGTTCCTCGTCGACGGCACACCCGTCCGCTTCACCGGCCCGCGCGAGGCGCTGGACCGGGGCATCGCCACCGTCTACCAGGACCTGGCGACCGTGCCGCTGATGCCGGTGTGGCGCAACTTCTTCCTCGGCTCCGAACTCACCAAGGGCCCCTGGCCGCTGCGCCGCCTCGACATCGAGACGATGAAGCGGACCGCGGACGCCGAACTCCGCGCGATGGGCATCGTCCTCGACGACCTCGAACAGCCCATCGGCACGCTCTCCGGCGGCCAGCGCCAGTGCGTCGCCATCGCCCGCGCCGTCCACTTCGGCGCCCGCGTCCTCATCCTCGACGAGCCCACCGCGGCCCTCGGCGTCAAGCAGTCCGGCGTGGTCCTGAAGTACATCGCCGCCGCCCGCGACCGCGGCCTCGGCGTCATCTTCATCACCCACAACCCCCACCACGCCTACCTGGTCGGCGACCACTTCAGCGTGCTGCGCCTCGGCACCCTGGAACTCTCCGCCGCCCGCGACCGGGTCACCCTGGAGGAACTCACCCACCACATGGCGGGCGGCGCCGAACTCGCCACCCTCAAGCACGAACTGGCCCAAGTGAGCGGCGTCGACACCGGGGAACTCCCGGAGCCCGAGGACGTCGCTCCCTAGCCGGCCGGCCGGCTCACGGGCGCGGTGGCCTCCGGCTCCGGGGCGCCCGGCCGCCGGCCCCCTACGAGCGGCGCCGCGCCGGACACGGCGAGCGGGAACCCGCCCGCGGCGGCGCCGACGGGCACGGAGGTGCTCACGCCCGCAGCAGGGCGCTCCCGTGGCGCGCCCTGTCCACCGCGAACCTCTGTGTGGCGGCCGTGTGCGCCGCCCGCGGCACGTCCAGCGGCACCACGGCGTCCTTCGCCGCGCCCGGCGCGCGCGGCGTCTGCCGCGGCCCGAGGCGTGCGTACAGGATGCGGCCCGTGGCCTGCTCGGCGACCAGCCTGATGCCGTGGTTGCAGTGCCACTCCTCGGCCGGCACCTGACCGGCGCCCCGCCGCCCCGTGAGCGCGCCCGGCACCTTGCCGCGTGCCGATCCTGGCCGGCGCGACCGCGCCGGTGCAGACGTACCCCCTCGTAAGCCCTGAACCTTCTCATCCCCGGCAGGCCGGCGGCACGGTCGAGCCGAGGGCGCCGTCCCACAGGGGCCGGCCCGGCGCCGCCGACGGCCGTCGTGTGCCGCGCGCCGGCTCGGGAGCGCTCTCAGAGCCCCGCGCCTGCGTCTATTGTGGTGGGCACAGATCCCATTTCGTGGCAGATCCCTCGCAGAGCGATCGCAGACGCACAGGAGGAGCGCCCGCCGTGTCGGAGCAGACCGTGAGGCCTCGTCCCACGCTGGAAGCCGTCGCCGCGCGCGCCGGCGTGTCCCGCGCGACGGCCTCCCGGGTCGTCAACGGAGGCGCGGGCGTACGCCCCGCCCTCGTCGACAGGGTGCGCCTGGCCGTCGAGGAACTGGGCTACGTGCCCAACCACGCCGCCCGCAGCCTGGTCACCCGGCGCAACGGCGCCGTCGCGGTGATCATCGCGGAACCCGAGTTCCGGGTGTTCTCCGACCCGTTCTTCGAGCAGCAGGTACGGGGGATCAGCCGGGAGCTGACCGCGCACGACGCGCAGCTGGTGCTGCTGTGGGCGGAGGGCACCGGCGACCACGAGCGCATCGCGCGCTATCTGGGGGGCGGGCACGTCGACGGCGCGCTCGCCTTCTCCCTCCACGACGACCGGCTGCCGGAGCTGATCGCCCGCACCGGGGTCCCCGCGGTCCTCGGGGGACGCCCGGCGGCGGGCGAGGGCCTGAACGTGCCGTACGTCGACTGCGACAACCGCGGTGGTGCGCGCGAGGCCGTGCGCCATCTGGTCTCCCTGGGGCGCCGGCACATCGCGCACATCGCGGGCCCCCGCGACCAGACCTCGGCGATGGACCGGATCCGCGGCTACCGGGACGTCCTGGTCGACGCCGACCCGCTGCTGCTGTGCCAGGGCGACTTCACCGAGGAGAGCGGCGCCCGCGCGATGGCCGAGCTGCTGGACCGGTGCCCCGCGACCGACGCGGTCTTCGCCTCCAACGACGCCATGGCCCTGGGCGCGCTGCGCACCCTGCGCGAGCGGAAGGTGCGGGTGCCCGAGGACGTCGCGGTGGTCGGCTTCGACGACATGCCCGCCGTGGTGCGGGCCGCCGAGCCGCCGCTCACCACCGTCCGCCAGGACATCGAGGGGATGGGCCGGATCATGGTCAAGCTGCTGATGCGGCTGCTGGACTCGCCGGGCGGCGACGTGCCCGCCTCGGTGATCACGCCGACGACGCTGGTGCGCCGGGTCTCCGCCTGAGAGGCGAGCCGCGGACATGACGACGGCGGGCGCCGGGCCTGAGCCCGGTGCCCGCCGTCGTCCGCCGGGACGCCCTCGTGGTCAGGGGCGCCCGCACGCGTCACTCGTAGGGGATGACCACCACGGACGTGTCGGTGCCCGTGCGCAGCTGCGCGCTCGCGTTGCCGATCGCGCTCCAGACCTCCAGCCGCACGGTGCCCCCGCTCAGGTTCCCGAGGGTGCCGGCGGCGCTCTTGAGACCGCGGGTCTGGTTGTACTCCTCCCAGCCGGTGACCGGGTCGGTGGCGAAGTAGTGGTACGTCTCGATCCGGTCGAAGGTGCCGTCGCCGGTGAGGTCGTAGCTGATCCGGGCCTGCTGGCCGAGGCCGACCGCGGTGCCCGCGTCCACCGGGAGGCGGAACGTGGTCGTCGCGCCCGCCTTGAGGGTGCCGTTGACGCCCTTGACCTCGTAGACGAGCGGCTTGTTCGGTACGCCGTCGTAGTTGCGGCCCTCCGCGGAGGGGATGGTGTCGCTGCCGGCCGTGGAGCCGGTGGCCGTGGTGAGGACGCCGCCGGAGCGCAGCCGGAAGGTGTTGCCGGTGGACGGCTGGGGGTCGGTTCCGCCGGTGTCGGCGCCGGTGCCGGTCGCGGTGGAACGCGCGGGCACGGTGAGCGTCCTGCCGTCGGAGAAGGTGACCGTGCGGGCCGTGGAGCCGTAGTTGTGGGCGGCGTAGGTGCGGGTGCCGCTCCTGGTGAACACCGCCGAGGTGGGAAGGTCGCCGGTCACGGACGGGTCGGGGGCGCCGAGCGCGTCCAGGGTGGTGATCCAGTGGTACGTGTGCGCCTTGGACTCGCCCTGCTCAGGGGTGTATCCGGCGTTGCCGGCGTCCCACTTCGCCTTCGCGCCGGCCGGGTCGGCCAGCGACTGGAACTCCCAGAGGATGTCGCGCCATTCGACGGCGGGCCCGCCGTTCTCGCGCTCCAGCTCCGCGAGGTTGCGCCGGATCGCCTCCTTGTGCCCGGCCAGGTGCGGGGAACCGCCCGCGGTCACGGGCAGGACGTTGATGCCGTGGATCTCCTCCGGGTTGGCGGTCCACCAGGTGGAGTACGCGGCGCCGCTGCCCCACACCATGCCGGCCGTGTCATGGGTGAAGGAGCCGGGGAAGACCTGCTGGTCGGCGTCGAACCAGTACTGGGCGATCGCCTCGCCCTCGGTGGCGAGCAGATAGCTGCCGAGGTCGCGCAGGGCGGTGTTGCCGGTGGCCGAGCCCCACAGCACCAGTGCCGCGCTGAGGTTGGTGGACTCCGAGGAGGACTCCTGGTTGTTGCCGGCCGCGAAGCCCTGGTGGCCGGAGGCCCAGCTGTGCCCGGCGTAGACGTCGAAGCCGCGCAGGAACGGGAACGCGCTGTCCGTGCGGCTCGGGTTGGCGGCGTCGCGGATGAGGGCCTTGACCATGCCGCCCCAGGCCGAGTCCGCGGCCCAGGATGCGTCGTACTGGGCGACGATCGCGGCGGCGTAGACGTAGTAGCCGTAGTGGAAGTGGTGGTCGTTGAGCTCGGCGTCGCTGCCGTAGGAGGCCGGGTAGCCGATCAGCGTCTTCCAGTTGGTGTCGTAGGAGAACTCGCTCGCACCGCCCGCGGTGAACCACTCCTGGAGGCGGCCCTTGAGCAGGCCGATGAGCTTGTCGCGGACCGCGCTCTCGCCGATCTGGTCGGCGAGTGGCACCAGTTGGGCGAGCTTGCCCAGCGCCTTGCCGGTCCAGTAGGTGTCCGTGGCCCCGGAGAAGGGGTCGGCGGAATTCGCGACCTCGGACAGGTAGCCGCGCAGCCTGGCGGTGTCGACCGCGCCGGTCCTCGGCAGGCCCGGCAGGACCGGGGCGGCCTTCTGACGGGTGGTGAAGGACGCGCCCTCCCGCACCTTCATGGTGCCGCGGGGCGAGACGTACGTGTACGACGTGAGGGCGTCGGTGGTGTGCAGCCACTGGTGCCGGTAGAGCGCCTGGAGGGTGCCGCGTTCGGTGCCCTCCTTCGCCTCGGTGGTGAGCCGGTACGTGGCGCCGACCGTGCCGCCCGAGGCGCTCCAGTCGACCTGCGAGCCGGTGACGAAGCTGAACGCGTACTTGCGGAAGGTCGCGAGCGCGTCGGTGGAGGGCAGCACGGCGAGGGAGAAGTAGTCCTTGCCGCCCAGGCCGGCGGTGATCGACGTGCCGGAGACGGTCCAGTCGGTGCCCGTCGGCGAGAAGAGGGCGTAGTGGTGGCCGCCGACCGTGATGCCGAGGACGTTGCCCTGGTCGGAGAAGACGGTCGGGGTGGCCGCGGTGGTGATCTGGGCGTTGCCGCCGGATCCTTGCGCGTACACGAAGGGCAGGCCGTGGCCGATGGTGGTCCGCAGGGTGCGGGTGCCGTCGGACCAGTAGGGGGTGACCGTCCAGTCGGACCAGGCGTCGGCCTTGGTGTCGGGCGAGTTGAGCCCGGTCAGACCGAGGGTGAGGTCCCGCTTGTGGGCGTACTCGTACTGGCGGCCCTCCCCGACCACGGCCGGGCTGGTCGGGTAGCCGACCTCGAGTCCGCCGGCGACGGCCTGGTAGGTGAGCGGGTGGCCGTACATGGGAGTGGAGTACGGGTTGTCGCCGTAGCGCTGGAAGGCGAGGGAGGACCACCAGTCGTTGGTGGGCACGGGCTTGCCCTGGGCGGCCTGGGTGACCTTGGGGGTGACCGGGGCGCCGGTGTTGTTCGTGGGGCCCGTGGTGCCGGACGGCCGGGTGTCGGAGTAACTCCCGGCCCCTACGGGGACGGTGGCGGCCGCCGCGGGCGTCGCGGCCGGGCCCAGGCCGACGGCGGCCAGGGCGGAGGCCAGGACCAGCGCGGCGGCCGGCCGGGATCGAGGGGTTGGCATGGGGAACACCTCATGTCGTCGCAAAGGGACGGGAGTTCGCCGGCGGCGGGCCGCGGCACACCGGGGGCGCTGTCGGAGCCCGGGGGGAGTGCGGTGGAGCCACAGCGGATGCCGTTGGTGGAACGAGTCAGGAACCCCCGCCTGAGAGCGCTCTCAGGTTGGCGCAACGTAAGACTTCTGAAATCTGCTGTCAATAGATCGCGCACGGCCGGGACGCGTTCATCGCGAATCGGACATTAGGTTGCGTGACCGCTTCGTTGCTTTTTCAAGTCTTGACGGGATGCGCCGGACACGGGCACGCTCCCCTCACGTTTTGAGAGCGCTCTCAGGAACGTTGCGCTCGTTCCACCCCGGAGCCAAGGAGGCTTCCCATGCCCATTGCCAGAGCAGCCAAGAGGGCCACCGTCCGCCTGGGGGCGGTCGCGCTCGCCGGGTCGCTCCTCGCCGCCTGCGGAGGCTCCTCCGACGGGGCCTCCGACGGTGCCGGCGGAAAGGTCACGATCACCGTCGACCTCTTCGGCTCCTTCGGCTACAAGGAAGCCGGGCTCTACGCCGAGTACGAGAAGCTCCACCCCGGCGTCACCATCAAGCAGACCGACACCGAGGACGAGGCCGACTACTGGAAGTCCCTGCAGACCCGCCTCGCCGGCGGCGGCGGCCTCGCGGACGTCCAGGGCATCGAGGTGGGCCGCATCGCCTCCGTCACCCAGCAGCAGGCCGACAAGTTCGAGGACCTGCGCGAGTACGGTGCCGACCGGCTCAAGGGCGAGTTCGCCGCGGCCAAGTGGGCCGCCGCCACCGGCAAGAACGGCGAGGTCCTCGGCCTCGGCACCGACGTCGGCCCCGAGGCGATGTGCTACCGCAAGGACCTCTTCGCCAAGGCCGGCCTGCCCACGGACCGGGCCGAAGTGGCCGGCAAGTGGTCCACCTGGGAGGGCTACCTCCAGCTCGGCAAGCAGTACAAGAAGAAGGCCCCGGCCAAGAGCGCCTGGCTCGACAGCGTCGGCAGCCTCTTCTCCGTCATGATCGGCCAGGAGGAAGAGCGCTACTACGACGCCTCCGGGAAGCTGATCTGGGAGACCAACCCCGCCCTGAAGAAGGCCTGGGACACCTCGGTGGAGGCCGCGCAGAGCGGTCTGAGCGCCGAGCTGGACCAGTGGTCGCCGCAGTGGAACCAGGCATTCGCCGCCGGCTCGTTCGCGACGCTGCCCTGCCCGGCCTGGATGCTCGGCTACATCAAGGGCCAGGCCGGTGACGCGGGCAAGGGCAAGTGGGACGTCGCCGCGCTGCCCGGCGGCGCCGGAAACTGGGGCGGCTCCTACCTCGCCGTGCCGCGGGCCGCGAAGAACAAGGAAGAGGCGTACAAGCTGGTCGCCTGGCTGACCGCGCCCGAGCAGCAGGCCAAGCTCTTCCGGAAGCAGGGCAGCTTCCCGTCCGCCACGGACGCCATCGCGCAGATCGCCGACGCCGAGGACCCGTACTTCTCCGGCGCGCCGATCGGCCAGATCTTCGGCGACGCCGCCAAGGCCGCGCCCGTCCAGGTCCTCGGCATTCACGACCAGAACGTCAACCAGCAGATCACCAACGCCCTGGGCGAGGTCGAGCGCAAGGGGACCGCGCCGGACAAGGCGTGGGAGAACGCGAAGAAGGGCGTCGCCAACATCACGGGCTGAGCCGGGCGCGCTGCTGGGCCGTGCGCGCTGCTGGGGCGGGGGCGGGGGCGGGGGCGGGGGCCGGCCGGTGTACGGGGTGGCGTCCGCCGGTCCGCCGGTCCGCCGGTCCGCCGGTCCGTCCGGGCCACTCCCGTCCGCCCGGCCGTACCCGCCGGATCGCCTGAGCGACCCGGTCCCGCTCCCGCCGAGTCGGAGGCACGGGTTCGCCTGTGTGGCCCGGTCCCGCTTACCCGGGTCGGTGCTCCGGTTCGTCCGAGCGGCCCGGGCCCGCATCCGCCGGGTCGGACGCTCTGGTTCGTCCGTGTGGGCCGGGTCCCGACACGCGGTCCGGTCGGACGCTCCGGTTCGTCCGTGTGGCCCGACGCCACCTCCGCCCAGTCGGACGCTCCGGTTCGTCCGGGCGGCCCGGCTCCACCTCGGCTCGGTCGGATGCTCTGGTTCGTCCGTGTGGCCCGAGCCGCCTCCGCCGAGTCGGGCGCCCCAGCTTGTCCGAGTCACCCGGCCCCGACTCCGCCCCGCCCGGCCGGCCGCTCCCGTTTGTGGCCCGGTCCCGCCTCCGCCCCGCCCGGTTGAACGCCCCAGCTAGTCCGAGTGACCCGACGCCGTCTCCGCCCCGCCCGGCCGGGCGCACCGGTTCGCCCGGTCCCGCCTCCGCCCCGCCCGGTTGAACGCCCCAGCTAGTCCGAGTGACCCGACGCCGTCTCCGCCCCGTCCGGCCGGGCGCACCGGTTCGCCCGGCCCGGTACCAGGCCCCGTCCGTCGGGTGCACGGCCCCCCCAATGGGGTCGTGTCCCGTCCGTTCCACCCCCGCACCTCGCCCCGACCACCTCGAAGGGCCGCACCGTGACCCTCACCGCACCCGCCCCGCCGGCTCCGTCCAAGCAGGCGGAGCCTGCCCGGACCGGTACTGTCCGGCGGGCCTGGCAGAGATTCTCGCCGTACGCCTATATCGCCCCGTTCTTCACCCTGTTCGCCGCCTTCGGCCTCTTCCCGCTGATCTACACGGCGTTCGTGTCGCTGTACCGGGTGGAGCTGCAGACGCCCGGCGACATGGAGTGGCGTGGGCTGGGCAACTACGCCGCGCTGCTGGAGGACGACTACTTCTGGCTGGCGCTGCGCAACACGTTCACCATCGGGGTGCTCTCCACGGTGCCCCAGCTGGTGATGGCGCTCGGGCTCGCCCACCTGCTCAACTACAAGCTGCGGGGCCGGACGTTCCTGCGTACGGCGATGCTGCTGCCGTACGCGACGTCGGTCGCCGCGGCCACGCTGGTCTTCGCCCAGCTGTTCGGCCATGACTTCGGCCTGGTCAACTATGTGCTGGGGCTCGTCGGTGTCGGCCCGGTCGACTGGCAGACCGGGACCGTGGCCTCGCAGGTGGCCGTGTCCAGCATCGTCATCTGGCGCTGGACCGGCTACAACGCGCTGATCTACCTGGCCGGCATGCAGTCCATCCCCGCCGAGCTCTACGAGGCCGCCGAGATGGACGGGGCCTCCCGGTGGCGGCAGTTCTTCCACGTCACCCTGCCCGGGCTGCGCCCGACCATCGTGTTCACGGTCGTGGTCTCCACCATCGGCGCGACCCAGCTGTTCGGCGAACCGCTGCTGTTCGAGGGCTCGATCTCGGGCGGCATCTCGCACCAGTACCAGACGCTCGGCCTCTACATGTACGAGCAGGGCTGGGGCTTCTTCCACCTCGGCCGGGCCGCCGCCGTGGCCTGGGTGATGTTCGTGCTCATCCTGGTGCTCGTCGGGCTCAACGCCCTGATCGCGCGCCGCCGTTCCCGCAAGGAGGCCGTCCGATGACCGCCCTGGCCCATCCGCCGGCCGCACCCGAGCAGCGCCGGCGCCGCTCGGGCGCGGGCCGCACCATGCAGGGCGGCAGGCTCGCCTACGCCATCCTGATCGTCGCCGTACTGATCTCCGCTTTCCCGTTCTACTGGACGATCGTCGCCGCCAGCCGCTCCAACGCCGACATGGCGAGGGTGCCGCCCACCCTGCTGCCGGGCCCGAACCTGATGCGCAACTTCGAGGCGGTGCTGGAAGAGGCCGACATCGGCAAGGCGCTGCTGAACTCCCTGATCGTGTCGGGCTCGATCACCCTGGGCACCGTGCTGTGCTGCACGCTCGCCGGGTTCGCCTTCGCCAAGCTCCGCTTCCGGGGCCGGGGCGCCCTGCTCGCGGTCACCGTGGGCACCATGATGATCCCGCCGCAGCTGGGCGTGATCCCGCTGTTCATGCTGATCGCCGAGCTGCAGTGGGTCAACCAGCTCCAGGCGGTGATCCTGCCCGGCCTGGTGTCGGCCTTCGGGGTGTTCTTCATGCGGCAGTACCTGGTGCAGTCGCTGCCGGACGAGCTGATCGAGGCGGCCCGCGTCGACGGCGCCTCCACCGCGCGGATCTTCTGGTCGATCGTCGTCCCCGTCGCCCGGCCCGGTATGGCCGTCCTCGGCCTGCTCACCTTCATGGCCGCCTGGAACGACTTCTTCTGGCCCATCGTCGCGCTGTCCTCCTCCGAGCCGACCGTCCAGGTCGCCCTGCGCCAGCTCGGCGGCGGCTACGTCCACGACCAGTCCGTGATCATGGCCGGCACCCTGCTCGGCACGCTGCCCGTGCTCCTGGTCTTCGGCCTGCTGGGCCGGCAGATCGTCGGCGGGATCATGCAGGGCGCCGTCAAGGGCTGACCCACGGGGCGCGGGCCCGCACGGCATCCGGCGGGCCCGGCCGCCGCACCCCCTCATCACCGACCTCACACCTTCTGGAGCCCCCTGCTCATGACCGCGCTCGACGCACGCCCTGGCACCACCGCGCTGCTCCGCTTCCCCGACGGCTTCCGCTGGGGCACCGCCACCGCGGCCTACCAGATCGAGGGCGCCGCCGCCGAGGACGGCCGCACCCCGTCGATCTGGGACACCTTCAGCCGCACCCCCGGCAAGGTGCGCAACGGCGACACCGGCGACATCGCCGCCGACCACTACCACCGCCTCGGCGAGGACATCGCCCTGCTGCGCCGCCTCGGCGTCACCGACTACCGCTTCTCCATCGCCTGGCCGCGCGTGCAGCCCACCGGCCGCGGCCCCGCCGTCCAGCGGGGCCTGGACTTCTACCGGCGGCTCACCGACGGACTGCGCGAGGCCGGGATCCGGCCGGTGGCCACGCTCTACCACTGGGACCTGCCGCAGGAACTGGAGGACGCGGGCGGCTGGCCGCACCGGGAGACGGCCTACCGCTTCGCCGACTACGCCGGCCTCATGGCCGGGGCGCTCGGCGACCGGGTCGCGACCTGGACCACCCTCAACGAGCCCTGGTGCGCGGCCTTCCTCGGCTACGGCAACGGCGTCCACGCCCCCGGCCGCACCAGCGCCCTCGCCTCGCTGCGCGCCGCCCACCACTTCAACCTGGCGCACGGACTGGCCACCCGCGCCCTGCGCTCGGCCCTGCCCGGCTCCGCGGAGGTGTCCCTGACGCTCAACCTGCACGCGCTGCGCCCGCACACCGACGCGCCCGAGGACGTGGACGCCGCGCGCAGGATCGACGCCGTGGGCAACCGGATCTTCCTCGACCCGGTCTTCCACGGGCGGCTCCCCGCGGACCTGGTCCGCGACACCGCCGCGATCACCGACTGGTCCTTCGTGGCCGACGGTGACCTGAAGACGGCCTCCGCCCCCATCGACTCGCTGGGCATCAACTACTACTCGCCCGCGATGGTCGCCGCCGGCACGTCCGAGTCGCCCTCCCCGTGGGCGGGCGCCGAGCAGTACGTGCGGTTCCTGCCCGTACCCGGCCCGCGCACGGCGATGGACTGGCCGGTGGACGCGGACGGCCTGCACGAACTGCTCCTGCGGCTGCGGGACGACCTGCCGGGCACCCCGCTGCTCGTCACGGAGAACGGCGCGGCCTACGACGACTACGCAGACCCCTCCGGCGAGGTCAAGGACCCCGAGCGGGTGGACTACCTGCACGCCCACCTCGCGGCCGTGCACCGGGCCATCGAGGACGGCGCCGACGTACGGGGCTATTTCCTGTGGTCGCTGCTGGACAACTTCGAATGGGCCTACGGGTACAGCAAGCGCTTCGGCATCGTCCATGTCGACTTCGCCTCCCAGCGCCGCACCCTGAAGTCCAGCGCCCTCTGGTACGCGGACGCCATCGCGCGCGGCGGCGTCCCCGCCCGGTGACCCGGTGACCCGGTGACCCGCTGGCCCGCTGGCCCGGTGACCCGGTGACCCGGTGACCCGGTGACCCGGTGACCCGCTGGCCCGGTGGCCGACGACCCGGCCCGCCTCCGCCCCGGGCGTCCGCCCCGTCCGGACGCGCAGAACAGGCGCCCCCACCCCCGCCGCGCCAGACTGACGGACAAGAGGGGGCCGGTAGCGGCTTCGCAGTCCTCACGCGTGCTGCTCGGGTGTTCGCTTCCGGCCCCCTTCTCCCACACGTCCCTCGACCCGGGGAACCAAGGACATGGCGCTGCACCGGACGAACCGCGGCGACGCGGCACCCTTCGACGACGTGTACGCCCTGCCCATCAGCGAAGCGGCCCTGCCCAAGTACCGCATCCCGCAGCGCGTGTCGGACGCCCGGGCGGTGCGGGCCCTCATCCACGACGAGCTCACCCTGGACGGCAACGCGGCGCAGAACCTCGCCACGTTCTGCACCACCTGGGCGGAGCCCGAGGTGCACGCCCTGATGGACGAGTGCCTCGACAAGAACATGATCGACAAGGACGAGTACCCGCAGACCGCGGAGATCGAGAACCGCTGCGTCCACATCCTTGCCGACCTGTGGAACTCCCCGCAGGGCACCTCGACCGTCGGCTGCTCCACCACCGGCTCCAGCGAGGCCGGCATGCTCGGCGGCCTCGCCCTGAAGTGGCGCTGGCGCGAACGCCGCCGCGCCGAGGGCAGGTCCACCGACCGGCCCAACCTCGTCGCCGGGCCGGTGCAGGTGTGCTGGGAGAAGTTCGCCCGCTACTTCGACGTGGAACTGCGCCAGGTGCCGCTGGAGGAGGGCGCGCGGGGGCTGCGCGCCCACCAACTCCGCGACCACGTCGACGAGAACACCATCGGCGTCGTCGCCATCCTCGGCGTCACCTACACCTGCGTCTACGAGCCGGTCGCCGAGATCGCCGCCGAACTGGACCGCATCCAGGAGGACTTGGGCCTCGACATCCCGCTGCACATCGACGCGGCCAGCGGCGGCTTCGTCGCCCCCTTCCTCCAGCCCGACCTGGAGTGGGACTTCCGGCTGCCGAGGGTCGCCTCGATCAACGCCTCGGGGCACAAGTACGGCATGGCCCCGCTCGGCGTCGGCTGGGTGGTGTGGCGCTCGGCCGACCTGCTCCCGGAGGACCTGGTGTTCCGGGTGGACTACCTCGGCGGGGACCTGCCGACCTTCGCCCTGAACTTCTCCCGCCCCGGCGGCGAGGTCGTCGCCCAGTACTACAACCTGCTGCGGCTGGGCCGCGAGGGCTACACCAAGGTGCACGGGGCCTGCGCGGACAGCGCCAGGATGCTCGCGCGCAAGCTGGCCGCCATGGGCCCCTTCACCGTCCTGCACGACGGGGAGGGCGGCCTCCCGGCGGTCTGCTGGACCCTCACCGACCCGGCCGCGACGCCGTTCACCCTCTACGACCTCTCCGACCAGCTGCGCCGGCGCGGCTGGCAGGTCCCGGCGTACCCGCTGCCCGCCGCACGCCAGGACACCGTCGTCGCCCGCGTCCTGGTCCGGCACGGCGTCGGCTACGACAAGATCGCGCTGCTCGCCGACGACATCCGCGCCGCCGTCACCCGGCTCACCGAGGCGCCCGCGCCGCACGTGGCGGAGCAGCCGGGCTTCCACCACTGACGCGCCACCGGCACGTCACCCGGTGCGCACCTCCGCGAGCCGCACCGGCCGGTGCTCGGCGAGGGACAGCGTGCACGCCTCCGCGATCCATCCCGCCTCCAGCGCGTCCGCGACCGTGCAGGGCGAGGGCCGGGACCCGGCCACCACCTCGGTGAACGCGGCCAGTTCGGCGCGGTAGGCGGCGGCGAAGCGGTCCATGAAGAAGTCGTGCGGCGTGCCCGCGGGGAAGCTCACGCCCGGCTCCGCCGACCGCAGCGGCAACCGGTCGTCCAGGCCGACGGCGAGGGAGTCGGCGAAGCCGTGGATCTCCATGCGCACGTCGTGACCCCGGCCGTTGTGGCGGGAGTTGGACACCACCGCGAGCGTCCCGTCGTCCAGGGTGAGCAGCGCGCCCGTGGTGTCGGCGTCCCCGGCCTCCCGGATGTGGGCGGCGCCCCGGTTGCCGCCGACGGCGTACACCTCGCTGACCTCGCGGCCGGTCACCCAGCGGATGATGTCGAAGTCGTGCACCGCGCAGTCCCGGAAGATGCCCCCGGATGCGGCGACGTACGCGGCGGGCGGCGGAGCCGGGTCCAGCGTCGTCGACCGTACGGTGTGCAGGGTGCCCAGCTCCCCGGACCGTACGGCCCGGCGGGCAGCGGCGAAACCGGCGTCGAAGCGGCGGTTGTACCCGATCTGCACCGGCACGCCCGACCCCTCGACGGCCTTGAGGACCTCGACGCCCTCCGCCATCGTCCGGGCGACCGGCTTCTCGCAGAACACCGGCAACCCCGCCGCCACCGCGGCCCGGAGCAGCTCCGGATGGGCGTCCGTCGCGGCGGCGACCACCACACCGTCGACCCCCGCCGCGTACAGCGCCTCCGGCGAGTCCACGACCTGCGCGCCGAACAGCTCCCCGGCGGCCCGCGCCGCGTCCGGGGACGGGTCGGCCACGACGAGCGAGTCGACCGCGTCCAGTCCGCGGAGCGTCTCGGCGTGGAAGACGCCGATCCGGCCGAGGCCGAGGATTCCGATGCGCATGGGGCTCCTTGAGAGGGTCGTGGACGGCTGTCACGGAAAGGGGTCATGGCCGCACGGCGATCCAGCCGCCGCTGCTCACCGAGCGCTCCATCGCCTCCAGGACGGCGGCACTGCGCACCGCGTCCCCGAGCGTGGCCCCGTACGGCCGGCCCTCGGCGATCGAGCGCAGGAAGCGGTACGCCTCCACGACCTTGAGGTCGTCGTAGCCCATGGCGTTCGCCGCGCCGGGCTGGAAGGCCCCGAACTCGCCGTCGCCGGGGCCGACGTAGACCCGGCTCACGGGCTGGTCCTGGTACGCCGTGCCGCGGCTGACGCCGAGCTCGTTCATCCTGCGGAAGTCCCAGAAGAGCGCGCCCTTGGTGCCGTGCACCTCGAAGCCGTAGGCGTTCTGCTCGCCGACCGACACCCGGCAGGCCTCCAGGACACCGCGGGCGCCGGAGGCGAAGCGCAGCAGGCAGCCGACGTAGTCCTCGTTCCCGACCGGGCCCGGGGCGCCGCCCGTGGCCCGCGCGTGGCCGGCGACGGCCCCGGTGGGGCGGGGCCGGTGGGTGACGAACACCGCGCTGTCGGCGGTGAGTTCGGTGATGTCGCCCAGCAGATGGCGGGCGAGGTCCGCGCCGTGCGAGGCGAGGTCGCCCAGCACTCCGCTGCCGCCGCGCTCCCGCTCGTAGCGCCAGGTCAGGGCGGAGTCGGGGTGGGCGGCGTAGTCGGAGAACAACCGGACGCGGGCGTGGGTGACCGCGCCGATCTCCCCGGCGGCGATCAGGTCGCGGGCCGTCTCGACGGCGGGCGCGTTGCGGTAGTTGAAGCCGACCGCGCCCTGCACCCCTGCCGCGGCGACCGCGTCGGCGACCGCGCGGGCGTCGGCGAGGCCCAGCCCGACCGGCTTCTCGATCCAGATGTGCTTGCCCGCGGCGGCCATGGCCGTGCCGATCTCGCGGTGCAGGAAGTTCGGCGCGGTGATGCTGACCGCCTCGACACGCGGGTCGGCCGCCAGCTCCCGCCAGTCACGGGTGGCGGAGGCGAAGCCGAACTGCGCGGCCGCCTCCTCCGCGCGGCCCGGCACCTCCTCGGCGACCGCCACCAGGTCCGGCCGTACGCCCAGGCGCGGGTAGTGGTGCGGAACACGGGCGTAGGCCCGGCTGTGCACCCGGCCCATCCAGCCGAACCCGACGACGGCGACACCGAGCGCGCGCACCACCATGTGGCTGACCCCTTGACTTGGACCGGTCCAACAGCTGTCCAGGCCACCCTGGGCGCGGCCTGCGCGAGGTGTCAAGCCCTTTGACAACCGGCGCGCCGCATGGAACGGTCCACCGCATGAGGCAGCCGACCATCCGTGACGTCGCCGAGCGGGCCGGGGTGTCCAAGTCGCTGGTCTCGCTGGTCCTGCGCGGCTCGGCGCAGGTGCGCCCGGAGAAGCGGGACGCCGTGCTGCGGGCCGTACGGGAGCTGGGCTACCGGCCCAACGCGGCCGCACGCAGCCTCAGCGAGCAGCGCACCCGCACGGTCGGCGTCCTCCTCAACGACCTGCGCAACCCCTGGTTCGTCGACCTCCTCGACGGCCTGAACTCCCTGCTGCACGACAACGGCCTGAACATGCTCCTCGCCGACGCCCGGCTGAACCGGCGCGCGGGCCAGGACCCGGCCGGACCTCTGACGGCCCTCGGTGTGGACGGCCTCGTCGTGGTCGGCACCCTGCCCGAGCCCGCCGCCCTCGACGCGGTCGCGGGGCGGGTGCCGCTCGTGGTGGCCGGGGCACGCGAGCCGGTGCCGCCGGGCGTGGACCTGGTGGCCGGCGACGACGAGCGGGGTGTCCGGCTGGTCACCGAGCACCTCATCGGCCTCGGCCACCGCCGGATCGCCCACCTCGCCGGGTACGGGGCCGTCGGTGAACTGCGCCGCCGCGCCTTCGAGGACGTCATGCGGGAACACGGGATCGCCGCCGGGGCCGTGGTCGAGCCGGGCGACATGACCGAGGAGAGCGGCCACCGCGCCGCCGTACGCCTGCTGGCCCGGGCCGACCGGCCGACGGCCGTCCTCGCCGTCAACGACACCGCCGCGGTCGGGGTCCTCTCGGCGGCCGAGGGCCTCGGCCTGCGGGTGCCGCACGACGTGTCGGTGACCGGTTACGACAACACCGGTGTCTCCCGGCTGCGCCACCTGTGGCTCACGACCGTCGACCAGGCGGGCCACGAGGTGGGCCGCCGGGCCGCCCGCTTCCTCCTCGACCGGTTCGCCTCGGCGGGCGGCGAGGGCCGGGTCCATCTAGCCGCGCCGACGCTGGAGGTGCGGGGGACGACGGGGCCGCCGCCGGGGTGAGTGGGCGGCCGGGCATCGCCGACGGTTTCAGAGACTGATGGCGTACGCCTTGCGCAGTGTCTCGTGGACCGTCCAGGTCGTACGGTCACCCGCCCGCAGTACGGCCATGTCACCGGGGCCGACCTGGAGGGTGGGGCCGTCATCGACCTCGACGGTCGCGCGGCCGCTGACGACGACGAACAGCTCGTCGGCCTCCGTGTCCGTCACCACGCCCGGGGTGATCTGCCAGACGCCCCGGATCTGCCTGCCGTCCGCCGACTCCCACACCACCTTCCCGGTCACCTCGGGCGTACCCGACACGATCTGCGCCGGGTCCAGCGGTTCGGGTTCGAGCTCGGCGTCGGGGATGTGGAGAGCGAAGCTGTCAGTCATGGGACCGACCCTAGCGAGCCGGCGCGGGCCCCCGGCGGCGACAGAGTGTGGGGTATCGGCCCTGGTGACGGGACATTCCGTCGGGCCGGCGAAGTGGCGGACGTGATCCCGCCGCGTGATCGTGGAGGGCATGGCGCAGAACGCGGCCCCGCGGCGGCACGGGCACGACACCCGGGAGGCCGTTCTGTTCGGCGGGGTGTACGGGGCGGTCCTGGCCAGCTCGATCGTCGCCGCCCTCACCCAGTACGGCCACTCCTCGCGCAGCGACCGCCGCTACGACGCCCTGTGGCTGCTGGTGACCGCGCTCGCCTCGGCGCTGGCCCACGGTTACGCCCACTACATCGCCGAGCGCGGACAGCACCGCCGCTGGGACGTCCTGCGCAGTCTCGCCGCCGAGTGGCCGCTGGTCGCCGCAGTCCTGCCGACCGTGCTGGTGCTCGCGGGCGCCGGCTGGGGGTGGTGGCCTGCGCAGAGCGTGGAGTACCCGGCCTTCACCCTCAACGTCGCGCTGCTCTTCGCACTGGGCGTGCTGACGGCACGCTGGGCGCACCGGTCGTGGGGCCGGGCCGTTCTCCTCGGCCTGGTGGACGCGCTGCTCGGGATGGTCGTGGTGGTCGCCAACGCGCTCATCAAGTAGCGCCGCCCGTACGGGCCCCTCCCCGCGGACCGACCCGCACGCACGCGTCCTGGATGCCCGGGACCGGCGCCCCTGCTTGGATGGGTGGCGTACGGACGCACCCGGAGGAGCCCCATGATCGACGTGACCCGGCAGATCGACTCCGTACGCCGCGAGGTCGGCCGCCGTGCCGTCGACGGCGGCGAGGTCCGCGCGGTGAGCGTGAGCCGGAGCTACGACGTCCCGGCCGAGGAGCTCTGGGCCGCCTGCACCGACCGCGAGCGCATCCCGCAGTGGTTCCTGCCGGTGTCGGGGGAGCTGCGCACCGGCGGCCGCTACCAGCTGGAGAACCACGCGGGCGGCACGGTCGAGCGCTGCGACCCGCCCCGCGGCTTCCTGGCCACCTGGGAGTACGGCGGCGACGTCAGCCGCGTCGAACTGCGCCTGACTCCCGAGAGGGAGGGCAGCACCCGCCTGGAGCTGGCGCACCTCGACCCCGACGACGACGCGAAGTGGGCCCGGTTCGGCCCCGGCGCGGTCGGTGTCGGCTGGGAGATGGCGCTGGTCGGCCTCACCCTCCACCTCAGCAGCGGCGCCCCTGTCGACCCGGCCCGGGCCATGTCCTGGTTCGGTTCCCCGGAGGGCCTCGCCTTCGTCGAGGCGGCCGCGGAGAACTGGTACACCGCCCACGTCACCGGCGGCGAGGACCCCGCCGTGGCCCGCGCCGCCGCCGACCGCACCCGCGCCGCCTACACGGGCGAGGACCCGTCCGCCTGATGCGGTAGGGTTTACCTGCACGATCACGCGGGATCACCCGCGGTTCGCGACACCGGGACGTGGCGCAGCTTGGTAGCGCACTTGACTGGGGGTCAAGGGGTCGCAGGTTCAAATCCTGTCGTCCCGACGGTGAAGACACGGGCGAAGAGGGGCCTTCCGAGGCCCCTCTCGTCATGTCCGGCGCCGCCCGGCTGCCCGCCGTACACACCGAGGACCGGCCCGCGCCCGCCTCGTCCCTCCACAGCCCGCGCCCTCCCTGACCAGTGATCGAAATCGATCGCGTGTGCGGCTATGATCCTCCGCAGCAAGGCCGTAGCGCAGTGGTCGTCGCGCCCACGCATCGAGCTGGAGGACGTCGGTTCGAATCCGACCGGCCTTGCGTCACTCGTTGATCTCGACGCGGACGCCGGGCACCGGCGAAGGACCGGTGGAGTGGTGATGAACCAGCCGACAACGCCCGTACGCTGCCCCGCGATCGAGCACCCCGATCTGCCGCTCGCCGATCCGGTGCGGCTCGGACCCCTGCTGGACCGGCTCGCGGACGCGCGGCCCGTCACCGCCGACGAGGCGTTCCCGCTCGGCACGTTGCGCGGCGACGGCCGGGTCGACCTGTGCAAGCAGGGGCTCGGACCGCAGGGGGCCGCCCGGCTGCTGCCCGTCGCCACCGGCTCCCCGCACGCCGCCCACCTGCTCCTCGGCACCAACTCCCTCGGCGACGAAGGCGTCCGGTCGGTCGCGAGGGCGCTGACGGCCGACGCCCCCCACGGCATCCACACCCTCTACCTCGGCTGCAACCGCATCGGCCCGGACGGCGTGAGCGCCCTCGCCGAGGCGCTCGCCGACGACACCACGGTCCGCGCCCTGTGGCTCAAGCGGAACCCCGTCCACGAGACCGGCGCCCGCACCCTGGCCAGGCTGCTGCGCCGCAACACCGGCCTGCGCACCCTCGACCTCGTCAACTCCGGCATCGGCGCCGCGGGCGTACGGCTCCTGCTGGAGGCGCTGCTGGAGCGGGACGCCCCGCTGGAGCGGCTGTTCCTCGGCGGCAACGGCCTGACCGCCGCCGACGCGCCGCTGCTCGCCGCCCTGCTCCGCGACGCGGGCGTGCGTGAGCTGTATCTGACGGCCAACCACCTCGGCGACGAGGGCACCGCCGTGCTGGCCGCCGCCACCGACCCCGCCCGGCCCGTCCGGCTCGGCCTCGGCGGCAACGGCATCGGCCCGGCGGGAGCCCGCGCCCTCGCCGGCGCGCTCGACGGCATCGACACCCTCGACCTCGGCCGCGCCATGTCCGAGCGCAGCCTCGGCGCCCCCGCCAACGCCACCGGCGACGACGGCGCCCTCGCCCTCGCCGGCGCGCTGCCCGGCAGCCCCCTGCGCCGCCTCGAACTGCGCCACACGGGCATCACGGGACACGGCGCGAAGAACCTGCTCGCCGCGCTGCCCGACAGCCACCGCCTGGAGTACGTCGGCCTCGGCCCCGGCCTGCCCCGCCGCGTCAAGCGGGCCTTCGCCGGCCGGCTGCGCCCAGCCCGGCCGACCCACCCCGACCTGCGTGCGATCGGCAGCGTGTACCGATGAGCCCGCTGCCGACGACACCCGGGGCGCTGCGCCCCGACGAGGCCTCCGCCTGGGCCCGCATCCGCCGCTACGCCGTCCCGCGCCGGATGATCGAGCAGGCCACCGAGGCGCGCCTCGCGGGTGACTGGCGCGCCGCGTGCGCGGTGTGCGCCGTGGACGTGCCCGCCGACCTCGACCCCGAGCGCGTCGCCGACCGGTACGGCCCCGAGGTGGCCGCCTCCGTCGCCGACGACCTGCGCCACCTCGCGCCGGACCTGCTGCGCTGGCATCTGCCGCGCGCCCTCGGCGGCCACACCACCCTCACGCCCGCCCGGCGGGTCGTCCTCGCCTCCTACGGCCCCGCGGGGCCGGTCCTGTCGCTGACGAACACCCCGATGCTGGAGGGGCCCCAGCGGCTGCGCCTGCACTTCGGGCCCGCCGTCCCGCCCGCGGAGGACCGGCTGCACGGGGTGACGTACACCACCGAGGACTGGACGGCCGCCCGCCGCTTCTGGGACGCCCGCCGCACCGGCGAACTCCGTCTCAGCGCGGGCCCGTTCGACTGCGACCGGCTGCCGTTCCTGCGCCCGGACGGCACCCCGCTCAGCGACGACGAGCTGCCCGCCGAGGACCCCGGGACCGCCGACCCGGCGGCCCGCGCGGAGTGGGTCGCGGTCCTCCAGGCACGCGGTGACCACACCGAGGCCTACGCCGCCGCCGGGGTCGACCTCGACCTGACCGCCCCGCCCCGCGGCCGGTATTCGTACCGGGACCTCGACGTCGCCGGGCTCGTCTCGTTCGTCGCGCCCGACCTCACCCGCCTCGGCCCCGAGATCGGCCTGCTCGCGCGGGCCGGCCGCGGCACCCGGTTCCAGCACCCCGTGGGATGGCAGGGCCACCTGCGGGTCACCCTGCCCGAGGGGAACGCCGAGAGCGCGGCGCAGGTCTCCGCACACGAGCGCGGCCAGGAGGACGACGTCCCGCGGCTGCCCACGTACGTCTGGCAGCGGCTGCCCGACATCGCCCTGCTGCGGGCCGGCCGCATCCGGCCCGAGGAACTGCACCCCCTGGTGACCGCCGCCCTGTTCCCGCAGGCCGGGCCCGCCGCCGGCCCGCCCGAGCCGGCCCCGCCGAAGCCGGTGCGGGTGCGCTGCGGGGGCGTCTGGCACGAGGTCGCTACCAGGGGCGGCGCCCTGGACATCCCGCACACCGAGCAGGAGCAGCAGCGCGAACTCGCCCTGCGCGCCTTCGGCGGCACCGTGTCCGGCTGCTTCGCGGTCCGGCACGCCTGGAGCAGCGGCGAGGGGCGCCTGCCGCGTGCCCTGCGCGACCAGCGGCGCGAGCTGTTCCAGCTCGTCCAGCACGGGGACACCCCTGCCGTGCTGGCGCTGCTCGACGCCGGGGCCGACCCGTTCGTGCGCGACCGCAGGGGACGCGGCCTGCTGCACGTCCTCCATCTGCTCGACCACCGGGAGCTGCTGCCGCGGCTGCTGGCCGCCGGGCTCGACCTGGAGGCCAAGGACAAGACGTACCGCACGCCGCTGCAGAACGCCGTGCAGAGCCAGGGCTCGGCCGAGCTGGTGCGGGACCTCCTCGACGCCGGCGCCCGGATCGACGTCGTCGACGACATGGAGCTCTCCCTCGCCCAGGTCGCCCGCCGGTTCGAGCGGACCGACCTGATGTTCCTGCGCCGCCGTGTGCAGCAGGAGCACCCCGGCATCGGCTCCGACTGGTTCGACGAGTACATGAGCGACCGCGACTCGGAGCCCGAATGGGACGAGGACGAGCAGCTCCCCGATGACGAGCAGTTCCCCGATGACGAGCAGTTCCCCGATGACGAGCCGTTCCCCGAGGACGAGTCGTTCCCCGACGACGAGGACACCACCACGTGACCGCCTCCGTGACCGCCTCCGTGCCCGCCGCCCTCGCCGCGGCCGACGCCCTCAACGCCCGTCTGCGGATCACCCGCAGCGAACCGGCCGGCAACACCCAACTGGAGGCCCTGGCCCTGGCGGTGACGGCGAATCAGCCCGTGCTGCTGTGGGGCGAGCCCGGCATCGGCAAGTCGGCCGGCATGGAGCGGCTCGCCGACGCGCTCGGGGTGGGTCTGGAGACGGTCGTGGCCAGCGTCCACGAGCCGTCGGACTTCGCCGGGCTGCCCATCGTCGGTGACGACCCGGCCACGCAGGGCGTGCCGATGGCCCCGCCGGACTGGGCCGTGCGGCTCGCCCGCACCGGGCACGGGCTGCTGTTCTTCGACGAGTTGTCGTCGGCGCCGCCCGCCGTGCAGGCCGCCCTGCTGCGGGTGGTGCTCGAACGCCGGGTCGGCAGCCTGCGGTTGCCGGAGTCGGTGCGGATCGTCGCCGCCGCCAACCCGCCCTCCAGCGCCGCCGACGGCTGGCACCTCACCCCGCCGCTCGCCAACCGCTTCGTCCACCTCGAGTGGACGCACGACCCGCGCACGGTCGCCCGCGGCATGGCCGGCACCTGGCCGCGGACGGCCCTGCCCACGGTGGACCCCGCCCGGGTGCCGGGCGCGGTCGCGCGGGCCCGCGGTGTCGTCTCCGGCTTCCTGACCGCCCGCCCGGGCCTCGTCCACCACATGCCGAAGGAGGCCGAGGCCCGCGGCCGGGCCTGGCCCTCACCCCGTACGTGGGAGATGGCGCTGCGCCTGCTCGCCACCGGATACGCCTCCGGGGCCGGACGCGAGGCGCAGGCCGCCGCCCTGACCGGTGCCGTGGGGGAGGCCGCCGGCATCGAGCTGCTGTCCTACCTGGAGAACCTCGACCTGCCCGACCCCGACCGGGTGCTCGCCGACCCGTCGGCCTTCGCGCTGCCCGAACGCGGCGACCGCCAGCTGGCCTTCCTCATCGCCGTGGTCGCCGCCGTGCAGAGCGAACCCACCCGGCCCCGCTGGGAGGCGGGCTGGGACGTCCTCGCCAAGGCCGTCGACGCCGGGGTGCCCGACGTGGCCGCGCGGGCCGCCCGCGACCTCGCCGCGATGCGCGAGCCCGACTGGGCGATCCCGCCCGGCATCGACGCCTTCCTCGAACTCCTCCAGCTGGCCGGCGCCCTGCCCGGCCCGCGCTGAGGCCATGACCGCCCCCGAAGACCCCGGCGGCGCCCTGGACCGCGCCAAGCTGCTCGCCGCGCGCTACACCGCCGCCGAGGCCCGCCCCTATCTCGCCTCCGCGCTGTACGCCCTCACGGTCGTGGCCTCCGCGCAGGTGCGCACCATGGCCGTCGACCGGCACTGGCGCTGCTATGTCGCGCCCGCCTTCGTCGAGGCCACGGACGTCGAGGAGCTGGCCGGAGTGTGGGTCCACGAGGTGGCGCACCTGCTGCGCGACCACCACGGCAGGGCCGACCGGCTGCCCGCCGCCGAGCAGCGCGACCGGCTGCGGGTGAACATCGCGCAGGACTGCGAGATCAACGACGACCTCCTCTCCGACGGACTGCGGCTGCCCGAAGGGCGCATGGAACCGCGGCTGTTCGGCCTCCCCGCGGGCGGCCTGTTCGAGACCTACCTGCCCGGAATCCCGCCCACGCCCGACCACACGGTGGACTGCGGGTCCGGCGCGCACGGCGTCCCGGCGCCCTGGGACCTCGCGGAGAGCGGCACGGGCGTGGCCGGGCTCGGCCCGGTGGAGGCCGAGGCGCTGCGCCGCCAGACCGCGCAGGCCGTACGCGCCCACCAGCGCTCCCGCGGCTCCGTCCCCACGGGCTGGCGGCGCTGGGCGGAGGAGGTCCTGGAGCCCACCGTCGACTGGCGCAAGGCGCTGACCGGCGCCGTCCGCGAGGCCGCCGCCTGGGCGGGCGGCGCCGTCGACTACACCTACCGCCGCCCCTCACGCCGTACGCCCGCGCTCGGCGGCCGCGTCGTGCTGCCCAGCCTGCGCCGGCCGCTGCCGCGCGTGGCGATCGTCGTCGACACCTCCGGCTCGATGGGCGAGGACGACCTCGCCGCCGCGCTCGCCGAGGTCTCGGGCGTCCTGCGCGAGGTGGGCGTCGGCGGCAACCGGGTCGCCGTCCTCGCCTGCGACGCCGATGTGCACGCGGTGTCCCGGGTGACCTCCGTCGACCAGGTCGAACTGGCGGGCGGCGGCGGCACGGACATGGCCGTGGGCATCGAGCGTGCGCTCGCCGCGCCCGAACCGCCGCAGATCGTCGTCGTGCTCACCGACGGCTACACGCCCTGGCCGCCGGAACCCGTCTCCTGCCGGCTCGTCGTCGCCCTGATCGGCGAGGACGCCCCGCAGCCGCCCGCCTGGGCGGAGACCGTACGGATCACCCCGGCCGGCTGAGAGCCGCATGCTGGACGCCCCCTTGACGCGGGCCCGAGCCGGGCCGACACTCCACTCAGGAATCCTAGTGAACAGGTAGGGAACATGGGGCGCCGAGAGCAGGTCACCGCAGCGGTGCCCCTGGTGTCCCCGCGGCCGCTGCTGCTGACCTCCCGCCGTCACATCGACCTGCTGCGCGTCTGCAGCGCGGCCGGCGTCCAGGGCTGAGCCCGCCCGTTCCCACCGTCGGCCTCTTCGCGCGTACGTTCACGCCTCCACCCGGGGAGAACCATGTCCGTCGCACCGCTCGCCACCCGCCCCCTGCCCCCGCTGCGCGGCCGTATCGGCCTCGACGCGCGCAGCGGGCACTACGCCGTGCCGCGCCGCTACCGCCTGTATCTGTCGACCGCGTGTCCCGACGGCCTGCGCCTCGCCGTCACCCACGCCCTGCTCGGCCTGGACGCCGTGCTGCCCGTCACCTGGCTGCCCGCCGAGCCCGACCTGCCCGACGGCGGCCACTCGCGGCTGCTCCCGCTGTACGAGGCGAGCGCGCACCACCACCCCGGGCCGGCGGCGGCGCCGGTGCTCGCGGACGACTGGTCCGGCCGTGTCGTCAGCACGCACGCACAGGACATCATGCGCGACCTCGCCCGCTGCTTCGGCGCGGGCCGGCCCTCGCTGTACCCGTGCGGGGCGGAGCAGGAGATCGCGGCCGTACGGCAGTTGTGCGCGCGCGTCCGGCAGGACGGGTCCGCCGCCGCGCTCGACGAGCTGGAGGAGCGGCTGCGGCACAACACCTCGGGCTGTCTGGTGGGTCGTCACATCACCGCCGCGGACATCGAGTTGTGGGTGACTCTCGCGCCGGGCGACGTCCCCGGCCGGCCCGCGCTCGCCGCGTATCTCCGCAGGCTGTCCGCCCATGCCGCCTTCGGCCCCTGGGCCGACCGCGGCTGAGTCCGCCAAGTGGACCGGGATTGACAGTCGTTCGATCGAGTGTGTTCACTTACGGCACTGAACGGTCATGAGCGTCAGCGACAAGCCCTGGCTTGCTGACCGGCAACCCTCGCACCGCGGTGGGGTGCCCCAGGTGACGACCGGACCGGAGTACGTTTCGGTAAGCGCGAGGCCCTTCCCGGGCCGCAAGGTGAGGACGACGGACATGGACGCAGCTTCCAGGACGGCGGCAGGACGCCGCCCCCGGGGCCGCGTCCTGCCGCCCGTGCCCCCGCTCGTCGCCGACCGCGCCGTCGACCTCCTGCGCGTCAGCAGCGCGCTGTGTACCGCACCGGGCCGTGCCCGCCGCCGGGCCGTCTGACCGACCGCCCCACCACCGGCCGCCCCGCACGCCCTGAACGAACACCGCCGAAGCGGTGTGCCGTCACCCGTCCCGCCCCGGTCCCGTGCGGCCCGCGCCCTCCCCGCGCGCCACCACGCCGTACCGCCGTCCCGGCGTACCACCGTCGCCCCGCCCTCCCCGCGGGGTCCGCCGCGGTGTCACGCCGCGGTGTCCGGGGTGTCCGACTCCGCTGGAGCCCGCCATGAGTGAACCCCCAGGCGCCGCCGTGTCCCTCGCCCGGGCCACGCCCGCCGCCCCCGCACCCCCGCGTCCCCTCGCCGCACAGCGGGTGCTGCCGCTGCGCCGCCCGGGCCGCTGGATCGCCACCGCCGTCGTCCTCGTCCTGCTCGCCCAGTTCGTCCACGGCCTGGCGACCAACCCCTTCTACCAGTGGGACCGGTTCCAGTACTGGTTCCTGCGCCCCGTCATCCTCGACGGCCTCCTCGTCACCCTCGAAGTCGCCGCGCTCAGCGCCGCGCTGGGCCTGCTCGGCGGCGTCCTGCTGGCCCTGGCCCGGCTGTCCGGCAGCCCCGTGCTGCGGGCGGCCAGCTGGACCTACACCTGGCTGTTCCGGTCGATCCCGCTGATCGTCGTGCTGCTCTTCCTGTACAACTTCAGCGCCCTGTACCAGACGCTCAGCCTGGGCGTGCCCTTCGGCCCGGCGTTCTTCACCTTCGACGAGTCGCGCCTGGCCACCGACCTGGCCGTCGCGGTCGTCGGGCTCAGCCTCAACGAGGCGGCCTACGCCTCCGAGGTCGTCCGCGGCGGCATCCTCTCCGTCGACCAGGGCCAGCACGAGGCGGCCGCCGCGCTGGGCCTGCCCAAGGGCCACCAGTTCCGCAGGATCGTCCTGCCGCAGGCGCTGCGCTCGATCGTCCCCAACTACGTCAACCAGCTCATCGGCCTGATCAAGGCGACCTCGCTGGTGTTCTACGTGTCGCTGCTGGACCTGTTCGGCTCGGTGCAGACCATGGGCAGCACCTACCCCGGCGACATCGTGCCGCTGCTGCTGGTCGCCACCGTCTGGTACCTGCTGCTGACCAGCGCCGTGTCCGTCGTCCAGTACTACGTCGAGCGGTACTTCGCCCGCGGCGCCACCCGCACCCTGCCGCCGACCCCGCTGCAAAGACTTCGCGCCGGCCTCGGCGGCCTGCGCGACCGCGCCCGCAGGGAGACCGCCGTATGACCGCCACCGCCCTCGAAGTGCACGACGTGCACAAGTGGTACGGCGCCCAGCGCGTCCTGGACGGCGTCGACCTCACCGTCCGGCCCGGCGAGGTCACCGTGATCCTCGGCCCCTCCGGGTCGGGCAAGTCGACGCTGCTGCGGGTCATCAACCACCTGGAGAAGCCCGAGATCGGCCATGTCAGCGTCGGCGGCGAACTGATCGGCGTACGACGGCACCGCGGCCGGCTCAAGGAGCTGGGGGAGCGGGCCATCCTGGCCCAGCGCAGCCGGATCGGGTTCGTCTTCCAGAACTTCAACCTCTTCCCGCATCTGACCGTCCTCGACAACGTGGCCGCCGCGCCCGTCGCCACCGGACGGCTCTCCCGGCCCGCCGCCGAGCAGCTCGCCCGTGAACTCCTCGGCCGGGTCGGCCTCGCCGACCGCGCCGCCGCCTACCCCCGCCAGCTGTCCGGTGGACAGCAGCAGCGGGTCGCCATCGCCCGGGCGCTCGCGCTGCGGCCCGGGATCATCCTGTTCGACGAGCCGACCTCGGCGCTCGACCCCGAGCTGGTCGGTGAAGTCCTCGCCGTCATCAAGGACCTCGCGACCAGCGGCACCACCCTCGTCATCGTCACCCACGAGATCGGCTTCGCCCGCGAGGTCGCCGACCGGATCGTCTTCATCGACGGCGGCCGGATCGTCGAACAGGGCCCGCCCGACCAGGTCCTCGACCGTCCGCGGCACGAACGGACCCGCGACTTCCTCGCCAAGGTCCTCTGACACCCCACCCGACGGCCACCCCACCCGACGAACACCGCACCAGACGGACCCCCTTTCCGACGAACAGCCCACCCGACGAACAGCCCACCCGACGAACACCCCAGAAAAGGAACACCCATGTTCTCGCGACGCACCCTCCTCCGCGGCCTGACCGCGGCGACCGCCGCCGCCACCCTCGCCACCGGCCTCACCGCCTGCGGGGGCGAGAGCGACGCCGCCACCACGACGACCGACAAGGCCGGCACCGTGACCGTCGGACGGCTCTCCAACGGCGCCGCCGAGGAGACCACCCTGAAGGTCGCCGAGGTGAAGTCCATCAGCGCCCGCCTCCCCGAGGAGATCAGAAAGCGCGGCACGCTGGTCATCGGCTCGGGCACGCTGCCCTCCGGCAGCCCGCCGCTCGGCTTCGTCGGCGAGGACCAGAAGACCCTCACCGGCTCCGAGGTCGACCTCGGCCGCCTGGTGGCCGCCGTCCTCGGCCTCGAACCCGAAGTGCGCCGCTCCACCTGGGAGAACCTCTTCATCGGCCTCGACAGCGGAAAGGTCGACGTGGCGTTCTCCAACGTCACCGACACCGAGGAGCGCAAGCGCAAGTACGAGTTCGCCTCCTACCGCAAGGACGACCTGGCCTTCGAGGTGAAGAAGGACGACACCTGGACCTTCGACGGCGACTACCGCGACCTCGCCGGCAAGACCGTCTCCGTCGGCAACGGCACCAACCAGGAGAAGATCCTCCTGGAGTGGAAGGCCAAGCTCGCCAAGGAGGGCAAGCCTCTCACCGTCAAGTACTTCCAGGAGACCAACAGCCTCTACCTGGCCCTGAACAGCGGCAGGATCGACGCGTACTTCGGCCCCAACCCGAACCTCGCCTACCACGCGACGCAGACCGCCGGCACGCCACAGGCGACACGGATCGCCGGCCAGTTCTCCGGCGCGGGAGAGACCCTCCAGGGCCTGATCGCCGCGACCGCCAAGAAGGACAGCGGCCTGGCCGAGCCCCTCGCCGCCGCCATCAACCACCTCATCGAAAGCGGCGCCTACGCCAAGTGGCTCGCCGCCTGGAACCTCTCGGGCGAGGCGGTGGCCAAGTCCGAGGTCAACCCGCCCGGCCTGCCGCTCACCAACTCCTGAGGAAGCCCCTCGCCGACGCCTCGGGCAACCCCTGAGGCGTCGGCACCCCTGAGGCAACTCGGCACCCCTGAGGCAACTCCGAGGCCCGCAACGGAAGGCACCCTCTGATGTCACCCTCGTCACCCCTGCACCTCGCCGTCGCCCTGGACGGCACCGGCTGGCACCCGGCCTCCTGGCGCGAGCCGGTCGCCCGGCCCCGCGAGCTGTTCACGGCGGGCTACTGGGCCGGCCTCGTCATCGAGGCCGAGCACGGCCTGCTCGACTTCGTCACCATCGAGGACGGCCTCGGCCCCCAGTCCTCCCACTTCCTCGACCCGGACGAGCGCACCGACCAGGTCCGCGGCCGCCTCGACGCCGTCCTGATCGCGTCCCGCGTGGCCCCGCTCACCTCGCACATCGGCCTGGTGCCGACGGTCGTCGCCACACACACCGAGCCGTTCCACATCTCCAAGGCCATCGCCACCCTCGACTACGTCAGCACCGGCCGCGCCGGCCTGCGGGTGCAGATCAGCGCCCGCCCCAACGAGGCCGCCCACTTCGGCCGCCGTACCCTCAGCCGCATCGAGAACTACGACGACCCGTCGGTGCCCGAACTCTTCGCCGAGGCCGCCGACTACATCGAGGTCGTCCGTCGGCTGTGGGACAGCTGGGAGGACGACGCCGAGATCCGGGACGTGGCCACCGGCCGCTTCATCGACCGCGACAAGCTGCACTACATCGACTTCGAGGGCCGCCACTTCAGCGTCAAGGGCCCCTCGATAACCCCGCGTCCGCCGCAGGGCCAGCCCGTCGTCAGCGCCCTCGCCCACCAGAGCGCGCCCTACCGGCTGGTGGCCCGCGCCGCCGACGTCGGCTACGTCACCCCGCACGACACCGCCCAGGCCCGCGCGATCGTCGCCGAGATCCGCGCCGAGCAGGAGGCGGCCGGACGGGCGGACGAGCCGCTGCACGTCTTCGGCGACCTGGTCGTGTTCCTCGACGGCAGCGAGGCCGAGGCCGTCGCCCGCCGTGAACGGCTCGACACACTCGCCGGCATCCCGTACGGCGGCGACGCCCGCGTCTTCACCGGGACAGCCGCCCAACTGGCTGACCTGCTCCAGGAGTTCCAGGCTGAGGGGCTGAGCGGGTTCCGGCTGCGGCCGGCCGTCGCCGGGCACGACCTGCCCGCGATCACCCGGTCGCTGGTGCCCGAGCTGCAACGCCGGGGCGCCTTCCGCTCCGCCTACGAGGCGAGCACCCTGCGCGGGCTGCTGGGCCTGCCGCGCCCCGCCAACCGCTACGCCGCAGCCTGAGCCGGAGGGAGACCACACCCATGAGCAAGCCGAGCAAGCCGCAGAAGCAGATCCACCTCGCCGCCCACTTCCCCGGCGTCAACAACACCACCGTCTGGAGCGACCCACGCGCCGGCAGCCACATCGAGTTCTCCTCCTTCGCCCACTTCGCGCGCACCGCCGAACGCGCCAAGTTCGACTTCCTGTTCCTCGCCGAGGGCCTGCGCCTGCGTGAACAGGGCGGCAAGATCTACGACTTGGACGTGGTGGGCCGCCCCGACACGTTCACCGTGCTGGCCGCGCTCGCCGCCGTCACCGACCGGATCGGCCTGACCGGCACCATCAACTCCACCTTCAACGAGCCCTATGAGGTCGCCCGCCAGTTCGCCAGCCTCGACCACCTCTCCGACGGCCGCTCCGCCTGGAACGTCGTCACCTCCTGGGACGCCTTCACCGGCGAGAACTTCCGCCGCGGCGGCTTCCTGCCGCAGGAGGAGCGCTACTCCCGCGCCAAGGAGTTCCTCGCCACCGCGAACGAACTCTTCGACTCCTGGCACGGCGACGAGATCCTCGCCGACCAGGCCACCGGCACCTTCCTCAGCAACGCCGGGGCCGGCGCCTTCCGCCACACCGGCAAGCACTTCGACATCCACGGCCGCTTCAACGTCCCGCGCTCCCCTCAGGGCCGGCCGGTGATCTTCCAGGCCGGCGACTCCGAGGAGGGCCGCGAGTTCGCCGCCGCCGGTGCGGACGCCATCTTCAGCCGCTACGCCCAGTTCGACGCGGGACGCGCCTTCTACACGGACGTGAAGTCCCGCCTCGCCAAGTACGGCCGCCACCCGCACCAGTTGCTCATCCTGCCCGCGGCGAGCTTCGTCCTCGGCGACACCGACGCGGAGGCCGAGGAGCTCGCCCGCGAAGTACGCCGGCAGCAGGTCAGCGGGGCCACCGCGATCAGGCACCTGGAGTTCGTCTGGAACCGCGACCTGTCCGCGTACGACCCCGAAGGGCCGCTGCCCGACATCGACCCCGATCCCGGCGAGCACCACATCGCGCGCGGCCGCGCCCAGGTGCGGATGTACCGCGACCCCGTCGCGACCGCACGGGAGTGGCGGGAGCTCGCCGAGGCCAACAAGTGGTCGATCCGCGACCTGGTCATCGAGACCGGCAACCGGCAGAACTTCGTCGGCACCCCCGCGACGGTCGCGAGGACCATCAACGACTACGTCCAGGCCGACGCCAGCGACGGGTTCATCCTCGTCCCGCACATCACCCCGGGCGGCCTCGACGAGTTCGCCGACAAGGTCGTCCCGCTGCTCCAGGAACAGGGCGTCTTCCGCGCCGACTACGAGGGCACGACCCTGCGCGACCACCTGGGCCTCGCCCACCCCGACGAGGTCTCCCACGCGCGGGCGGCGTCGTGAGGTTCCTCGCCATCACCCTCGTCGTCCACCGGCCCGACCCGGTCACCGGCGTCCTGAAGTCCACGCAGGACCGCTTCCGCGAGGTCCTGGACAACGCCCTGCTCGCGGAGGAACTCGGCTTCGACGGCTTCGGCGTGGGGGAGCGGCACGAGCGGCCCTTCCTGTCCTCCTCGCCACCGGTCGTGCTCAGCCACATCGCCGCGCTCACCGGACGCATCCGCCTGTTCACCGCGGTGACCACGCTCAGCCTGCTCGACCCGGTACGCGCCTTCGAGGACTACGCCACCCTCGACCACCTCTCCGAAGGCCGCCTCGAACTGATCATCGGCAAGGGCAACGGCTCCGCGCAGCGCGACCTCTTCCAGGTCACGCCCGAGGACCAGTGGGAGCGCAACGCCGAGAGCTACGAGGTCTTCCGGCGGCTGTGGCGCGAGGACAGGGTCACCGCCGACACCCGGTTCCGCCCGCCCCTGAAGGACGCCGAGACCTGGCCGCGCCCCTACCAGCAGCCGCTGCGGGTGTGGCACGGCAGCGCCACCAGCCGCGAGTCCGTGGACCTGGCCGCCCGCTACGGCGACCCCCTGTTCTCGGCGAACGTCACCCATCCCATCGGGCCGTACGCCGAGCTGATCGCGTACTACCGCGAACGCTGGGCGCACCACGGCCACGACCCGGCCGCCCTCGCGGTCGGCGCCGGCACGGCCGGGCTGTATGTGGCACGGACCTCGCAGGAGGCCGTGCGGACCTACCGGCCGGTCTTCGAGAGCAACCTGGCCTTCCAGCGGCAGCACGGCCTGCCGGTCGTCTTCGAGACCCTGGAGGACTTCGTCGAGCGCAGCTCGGCCCTGATCGGCAGCCCGCAGCAGGTCGTCGAGAAGGTGCACCGCTACCACGAGCGGTTCGGGCACAGCGTGCTGCACCTGCCCGCGGACGCCGGGGGACTGGACGACCGCGCCCACCGGGACTCGCTCACGCTCTTCCAGTCCGAGGTCGCCCCCGTCCTGCGCAAGGAGATACCGGACCCGTCCTTCGCCTGGGGCGCCGGTGAGGAGCCCGCTCATGCCTGAGAACACCCCCGAGATCCCCCTCGGCGTCCTCGACCTGGTGCCGATCCCGTCCGGGGCGACCGCCGCCGACGCCCTGCGCAACTCGATCGACCTGGCGCGGCAGGCCGAGCGCCTCGGCTACGCCCGCCACTGGTTCGCCGAGCACCACCTCAACCCCGGGGTCGCGGGCACCTCACCCGCCGTGCTCCTCGCGCTGACGGCCGCCGCGACCTCGGCCATCCGGCTCGGCTCGGGCGCCGTCCAGCTCGGGCACCGCACGGCCCTCAGCACGGTGGAGGAGTTCGGCCTGATCGACGCCCTGCACCCGGGCCGTCTGGACCTGGGCCTCGGGCGCTCGGGCGGCCGGCCGACGCCCGCCCCGCCCGGGGACGACGGCCCCCGGCACACCCCCAACGGGCTGCTGATCCCGCCCCGCTTCTCCTTCGAGCACCTCCTCGGCTCCCCGCGGATCGCCCTCCAGCGCAAGCTGCTCCTGCAGCCCGGCGCCGAGCCGCAGGACTACGCCGAGCAGATCGACGACCTCCTCGCCCTGCTCGCCGGCACCTACCGCTCACCCGAGGGCGTCGAGGCGCACGTCGTACCCGGTGAGGGCGCCGACGTCGAGGTGTGGATCCTCGGCAGCAGCGGCGGGCAGAGCGCCGAGACGGCGGGCGCGCGCGGACTGCGGTTCGCGGCGAACTACCACGTCAGCCCGGCCACCGTCCTGGAGGCCGTCGACGCCTACCGGGAACACTTCAAGCCCTCCGCCGTACTCGACGAGCCCTACGTCAGCGTCTCCGCGGACGTCGTCGTCGCCGAGGACGACGACCGGGCCCGCGAACTCGCCACCGGCTACGGGCTGTGGGTGCGCAGCATCCGCACCGCCGAGGGCGCGATCCCCTTCCCCACCCCGGAGGAGGCCCGGGCGTACGTGTGGAGCGACGCGGACCGCGCCCTGGTCCAGGACCGGATCGACACCCAGATCACCGGCTCACCGGCCGCGGTCGCCGACCGGCTGGAGCAGCTTCAGCAGGCCACGGGCGCCGACGAGCTCCTCGTCACCACCATCACCCACGACCACCGCGACCGCGTCCGCTCCTACGAACTGCTCGCGAAGGAGTGGGCCCGCCGCGGCCACACGCGGCGCCCCTGACGGGCGGAAGCCCCGCACCTCCCTCGTGGTGCGGGGTTCCCGCTCGCGGCCCGGGGCTCGCCGCCCTCCCCCGAAGGCCGACGAACCCCGGCCGCCCCCCGGTGCCGGACTGTGGCTCGTACGGTCGGCGTCACCAGCACATGACGGCGGTCTCGCCGGGACCCCAGCCCGAGTACAGACGGGCCCGTACGACGTAGCGGCGCCCCTTGACCAGCCGGGATCTGATCGTGGCGTTGCGCGGGGTGCCGCCGTCGTCGTCGCCGGCGAGATAGCGGGGCTCCCCGTCCCGCTCCTCGAACAGCACGACGACGGTGTCGCAGTCGCCGAACGCGGCGACCGTGTACTCGCGGGTCTCGGCCGGCTCGACGGTGAAGTCCGCCTGCTCGCCGGGGCCGAGGCGCAGCGGCGCGGAACGGAACGGCACCAGCGCGGGCGGACGCGGCGCGGCCGGCGGCGGGTACCAGCGCAGCGCGAACTCCTTGTCCAGCGCCGACAGCGTGCCGGGCGGATGGAGTCCGCCGCGGAACTCCTCCGGTTCCAGGATCAGGCCCGGCGGGAACGGAAACTCCATGATCGACTGCGGGTCCCACACCGCGCGGTTGACCTCGGCGGGGCTCAGCTTGCGCAGGATGTTGACGTGCGTGGTCTCCCGGCTCCAGAAGTTCGGCGGACCCGACAGCTCGTCGTAGACGGCCTCGTCGTCCCAGTGGATGCCGGCGCACGGGCTCTGGTGCTCGTGCAGCATGCCCAGGGCGTGCCCGATCTGGTGCAGGGCCGTGGCATGCTCGCCGGGCGCGGTCAGGTCCCAGCCGAAGTTCATCGTGCGGTCGTTGATGCCGACGCGCAGCGCGTCCTTGCCGACCGACGACCAGGAGCCGTCGCCGAGCTGGAACCCGATGCGCAGCTCCGCCTCGGAACGGTCGGGGACCTCCACGAAGGACAGCCCGATCCCGAGGTCGTGCCACTCGCGGAACGCGGCGCGCACGACGTCCCGCTGCTCCCGCGGGCCGGCCCACGGCACCCGCCGGGTCTCCGTGGAACCGGGCAGGTGGATGACCGAGGCGTCGTCGCCGTCGAAGAAGTGGTAGTGCAGGACCGTGCCGTTGACCCACATCGGCCGGCCGCCGATGAGCGCGCTCAGCCGTTCGGCGGCCAGCCCCGGGGCGAAGGCGGGGGCCGGCGCCTGCGCGAGCGAGCAGTAGCGTCCGGTCATGGCAGCAGCCTGCCGTCCGGCCCCGCCGGGCGCCTGAGTCGGGGTCTGCTCAAGTCGCCCTGTATCAGGGCTGAGTACCCCGGCTCCCGATACCGTGACGACTCTCCAGACGGTGCCGCCCGCCGACCCCGCCCCGGCCAAGTCCCCGGACACCACCTGGCCGTTCACCGGCCGCGAGGAGGAACTGGAGCAGGTCCGGCGGTCGTCGGCGGCGAGCCGGCGGGGCATCGTGGTGACCGGCCCGGCCGGATACGGCAAGACCGCACTGGTCGAGGAGGCCGTCCGGGGCGCCGGCCACACCCGGGTCGCCGGCACCCCCGGGACCCGCGACACGCCGTTCGCCGCGTTCGCCCACCTGCTCCCCGAGACCGTGACCCTGCACCGCGCGCTGCGCCTGCTGTCCGGTGTACGGCTGCTCGTCGTCGACGACGCCCATCTCCTCGACGACGCCTCCGCCGCACTGGTCCACCAGCTCGCCCTGCACGCCCGCACCCGCCTGATCGTCGTCGCCACCGACGGCATGGCCGCCCCCGGCGCGGTGCGACGGCTGTGGACCGGCGAGCTGCTGCCCCGGCTGACGCTGGGACCGCTGCCCCGCGAGGACACCGACCGGCTCGTCACCGCCGCCGCGGGAGGCCCCGTCGAGCCCCTCACCGCGCGCCGGCTGCACCGCCTGTGCGGCGGCGACCTGCGGCTGCTGCGCGACCTGCTGGACGCCGTCCGCGAGCGGGGCCCGCTCGTGCCCGACCCGGACACCGGGGAGCACGCCTGGCACGGCCCGCTCCCGCTGACCGCCACCGTCCGCGAGCGCGCCGCGACCGTCCTGGACCGCGCCGACCCCGCCGAACGCGAGACACTCGACCGGCTGGCCTTCGCCGGACCCCTGCCGCTCGACGCCGCCGACTGCGACCTGAGCGTCCTGGAACGCCTGGAGTCCGACGGCCTCGTCGTCGTCACCGACCACCCGCGCAGCCCGGACGCCGTCCGCCTCGCCCACCCCCTGCACGGCCCCGCGCTGCGCGCCGCCGCCGGCCGACTGCGCGCCCGCCGCCTCTCCGCCACGTCCGAGGAGACCGGCCTCGCGCTCAGGACCGAGGCGGCCGCACTGGAACGGCGCGTCGAGCAGGCCGACGTACGGGACCTGCCGACACCGGCGGGGGACTGGCTCACCGAGTCCGGCACCCCGGTGCCCGCGTCCTACGCGGCCGTACGCGCCCGCTTCTCGCGCCTGCGCGGCGAACTGCGCGAGGCCGCGTCCTGGTCCCGCCAGGGCCTGCGGCACAGCCCGGGCGACGGGGCGTGCCTGCTCGAACTCGCCCTGAGCACCGCCCAGTCGGGCGAGGCGGCCGGCACCGGCACCGGGTGGCCGGCCGGCCCGGGCACCGGCCGTCCACCGTCCGCCGCGGCCGCCTGGCTCGCCGCGGCACGAGGCGACCTCGACGGCGCGCGCGCCGCGCTCGACGGGGACCGGCCCTACGACGCCGTACGACTGGGTGCGCCGGAGCGGGCGCTCGGAAGGCTGCCCGCCGGGGGAGTGCTAGCGGCGCACGCCGAGGCGCTGGTCCGGGCGGACGGGGCCGCGCTGGACCGGGTGGCCGAGGCGCTGCGCGAGCGGGGGTTCCTGCTGTTCGCGGCCGAGGCGCACGCCCAGGCGGCCCGCGCGCACCGGGACCCGCTCGCGGCGCGCACCTCGCGCACCCGGGCCGCCGCCCTGGCCCGCCGCTGCCAGGGCGCCCGTACCCCGGCCCTGACCGGGCTGGTGCTCGGCGAACTCACCGCGCGGCAGCGGCAGATCGTCACCCTGGCGGCGGCGGGACTGAGCAACCGGCAGATCGCCGAACGCCTCACCCTGTCCGTGCGCACGGTCGGCAACCACCTCTACGGCGCCTACGCCCGCCTCGGCGGCGACCGCCGGACCCTGCCCTGTCCGTCCGCCTGACCCGCGCCCGGTTCACGCCGCGCCGAACGCCGTGAACGCCCAGCCCGTCGCCTGGTGCACCGCGTCGTCCGGGACGGCGGCGCGGGCGTCGCGCAGCGCCTCGGCCAGCGACAGCCCGGCGGCGAGGCCCTTGTGCAGGGCCAGCATCAGCGGCACCACGGCCTCGTCGTTGACGGGCGCGCTGCACGCGACCACGCCCGCGGTGCCCAGCGGCAGCAACGCCGTGACCAGGCCGAGGAGTTCGTCGGCGCCGACGGACGCGAAGCGCGCGGTGTCGCAGCAGGACAGGATGATCCGGTACGGGCTGCGGTCCAGGCGCTCGAAGTCATGGACGACGATCGGCCCGTCGGCCATCCGCAGCGAGGAGAACAGCGGACTGTCCACCCGGAACGCCCCGTGCGCGGCGATGTGCGCGAGCGCCGCCCCGTCCAGCTCCTGAAGCACCCGCGGCACCCGCGCCTCGTCGTCCTCCAGCACGGTCGGGGCGCCGTAGCGGCCCACCAGTTCGGGCACCTCCGCGCCACCCGTGGCCAGCCCAGGACCGCGCACCAGGACATACCCGCCACCCGGCGGCGGCGCGGTCTCATGGGCGCGCAGCCAGCTGGTCGCCGACGGCGACACGCTGAGCACCCGGTCCCGCAGCGACGGCAGCAGCGCCCACGGCACCCGGTGCAGCCGCCCCGGCGGGACCACCACGACCGGACCGCCGCCCAGATGCGCGGCCGCCGGACCCAGCAGCAGCTCCTCCAAGCGCCGCCCCATGGCCTCCACCACCGGCAGCCGCCCCTCCGCCCCGGGATGCGCGAGCCGCCGCAGCCCGGCCTGCACATGCTCGGCCTCCACCTCGGCCTGCGCCAGCGGCCCCGCCTCGAAGCGGCGCACCCGCCCCCCGCCGCACAGCAGCACATGCACCCGGCCGTCCACCACCGCCAGCTCCAGCAGCCTGCTCCCGCCGAGCGCCGCCAGCAGCCGGGCCGTGTCGAACCGGTGCCCGTCGCCGGGCGCGTCACCGCGGATGTGCAGGGTCCGGGAACGGATCTCCCGCTCCAGGCGCCGCTGTTCACGCTCCAGCGCCGGAACCGGACGGCCCTCCATCCGGGCGGCGTCCGCGCGCGCCGCGATCTCCCGGAAGGCGGTCAGCCCGCTCTGCAGCGCCGGGTCGGCGGGCGGCCGGGTCGGCGGCGCCGACAGGGCGGTCGCCCGCCACCGCTCGCTCCACTCCAGCAGCCTGCGCGCCCCGCCCGCCGCCAGCGAGGCCCGCTGCGCCAACGCCGCGAGTTCCGCGCCCTGTTCGGACGCGCGGGCCCTGAGCTCCGAGGCGCCCAGCGTCATCCGGTGGTCGTCGAGCACGGCCAGACCGCGCCGGCACGCCTCCAGCACACCCCGCCCCGACCCGGCCGCCTGCGCGCGCAGCGCCTGCGCCGCCCAGCCGGTGATCCGCGCCAGCGGCGGCCCGGCGTGCCTGCTGCGCGCGGCCACCGCCAAGTGCCGCTCCGCGTCCGCCCGCCAGCCGAGCGCCAGCGCGATCCGGCCCGCGAGCAGCGACGCCTCCGGCGCGGCCGGCGCCCCGAAGGACGCCAGCCGCTCGGCGACCGCGGCCGCGTCCGCCACCAGCCGGCCCGACCGCCGCCCGGCCGCCACCCGCGCCTCGATCAGCACCAGCCGGGCGTGCGTCTCCCACCAGGTGCGCCGCTGCCCGGCGAACAGCCGCACCGCCAGCGCCGCGCGGGCTATCGCCGTGTGCGGGTCACCGGCCAGCCGTGCCGCGCGGGCCGCGGCGAGCAGCAGCTCCGCCTTGCGGGTGGACTGGCCGCCGATGCCGTCCAGCGCCGCGATCGCCGCGTCCGCCTCCGCGAGCGCCTCCGGCGCGAGGCCCGCCGCCATCAGCACCTCGCAGCGGCGGATGTTCAGCATGAACGTCGGCGTGCCCAGCGCCGCGTACCGGCCCTCGGCCTCGTCGAGCAGCCGCAGCGCCGCCGGGATGTCCCCGGCACGGAACGCAGCCAGCCCCCGGCTCTCCACCGCGTCCGCCTTGTCGTGCTCCTGCCCGGTGGTGTCCCACAGCGCCTCCGCCGCCGTGAAGTCCGCCTCCGCCCGGTCCACCGAGCCCAGCGCCAGATGCACCGTCGCCCGCAGCGTCAGCGCCCGCGCCGTCCAGATCGTGTCGTCCGCCTGCCGCAGCACCGGGATCGCCCGCCGTACGTCGTCCAGCGCCTGCCGGTGCTGGCCCAGCACCCACCAGGCGTACGCCCTGCGGTACAGCACCCGCGCCCGCGTGTGCCCGCTGCCGCGCAGCACGCCCCGCTCGAACGCGGCGAGCCCTTGCCGAGTGCGCCCCGCGTGCACCAACGCGACCCCCAGCGTGCCCAGCACGTCGGCCTCCCGCTCGGCCGAGTCCGCGCGCGCTGCGCAGTCCCGGGCCCGGCGCAGATGGTGCAGCGCGAGCCGCAGATCGCCGAAGTCCCGCTGCCAGATGCCGATCACCTGATGGGCCACGGAGGCGTGCAGGGGCGACGCGTCGGACTCCAGCACGCCGCGGGCCCGCGCCAGCGCCTCGCTCGGGGCGGCGAACACCATCGGCAGCAGTTCCAGCACCGAGTCGCTTCCCGCTGTCACGCAACGGATGCTAGTCGCCACGGAACCGCACCACACCGGTCAGGGTCTGTATCAGGCAACGGACCCGCGGCTCTGTTTGACGACCGTTGCCCCACCGGGAGGACCCCGCCATGGCACCACAGCGATTCCACGAGCAGTTCGACCAGATCCAGCGCTCGCTGCCGGACGTCCCCCTGGCCCTGGGACCCGACGACTCCGCCGAGTTCATCTACGAGAAGGGCGTCGTCCTCGCCCGCGACGGCGAGGAGGCCCGTATCGTCGAGGACGTCGTGCGCGCCCACTTCACCGAGCACCCCGCGCTGACCGCCGACACCGTGCGCCGCGCGAGCCGGCAGACCAACCGCTCCGGCATCACCCGCATCCGGGTCGGCGACCCCGGCCAGGGCGTACGGGGCGCGGACCAGGAGGTCGCCGCCGCCATGCGCGCCGTGCGGCAGGCCGAGGGCCGCGCCGGGCGCCGGCTGGTCAGCCGCAACCACGTCGTCTCCATCGCGGTCAACGCCTGCCCCGGCGACGAACCCGTGCCCGTCCCGCGCACCGAGACCCCCAACCCCGCTCTGGACAGCGGGCCTTACGACCCCGAGACCGCGGTCGGCGTCCTCGTCGTCGACACCGGGCTGATGCACGACTACCGCTCCTACCCGCCCCTCGCGCACACCGAGGGCGACGCCCAGCTCAGAGAGACCGACGACCAGGGCGTCCTCCAGCAGTACGTCGGCCACGGCACCTTCATAGCCGGGCTCGTCGCCGCCGTCGCCCCCAACACCGAGATCACGGTGAGCAACGCCCTCACCGACGCGGGCGCGATCCTGGAGTCCGACTTCGGCGAGAAGCTCTTCGAGGCCGTCGACCGCGGCGGCTGGCCCGACATCCTCAGCCTCTCCGCCGGCACCTCCAACGGCCGCCTCGACGGACTGCTCGGCGTCGAGAACTTCATGCTCGAACTCACATCGCACCGCACGTTGTTGGTCGCCTGCGCCGGCAACAACGCCAGCGCCACGCCCTTCTGGCCCGCCGCCTACGCCGGCCTGCCCGACTTCGAGGACTGCGTGCTCTCCGTCGGAGCGCTGCGCGGCGACGGCGAGTTCGGCGCCTGCTTCTCCAACCACGGTTCCTGGGTGCGCGCGTACGCCCCCGGCGAGCGCCTCACCGGCCCCCTCACCGGCTTCACCACGCCCGTGCCGTACGTCTACCAGCACTCCACCTACGACGCCTGCCGCTACGGCTTCACCTACACCTGCACCTGCCAGGCCCCCGGCCACACCGGTGTGCTGACCGAGGAGCAGAACGGCGGCTCCGGCAAGGCCGACCAGGTCATGTTCGAGGGCTTCGCCAACTGGAGCGGCACCTCCTTCGCCGCCCCGGTCGCCGCCGGGATGATCGCCGCCCACATGACCGCTCACAAGGAGACCGACCCGCGCGCCGCCCGCCGGCAACTCCTCGCCGCCAACACCGAGTTCGCCGAGGTGCGCGGGGCGCACGTGCCGGCGCTGCGGCCGGCCGGCTGGCGCCCCGTGCCGGTCACCGCCTCATGATGGGCACCGACGTACGAACACGGATCGGAACATCCCCCTCCACGGCGTACGATGACATGCCGTACACGAGGGGTGGGACCGTGGACCGTGCAGAAGTCGGCGCGCTCGTCCAGTCGGCCGTCGACGGTGACGCGGCGGCCTGGAAAGCGCTGGTGGAAGGGCTGAGCCCACTGGTGTGGTCGGTGGTGCGCGCCCACCGGCTGTCCGACGCCGACGCGCACGAGGTCTACCAGACGGTGTGGTTCCGCTTCGCCCAGCATCTGGGCCGGCTGCGCGAACCCGACAAGGCGGGGTCCTGGCTCGCCAGCACCGCACGGCACGAGAGCCTGAAGGTCATCAAGAGCCTCAAGCGGCTCACACCCACCGACGACCCGCAGCTGCTGGACCGGGTCAGCGAGGACCGTACGCCCGAGCAGTCCGTCCTCGACTCCGAGGAGGCGGCCGCCGAGACCGAGCGGATCCGCTGCATGTGGCAGGAGTTCGAGGCGCTCGGCGACCGCTGCCGGCAGCTGCTGCGGGTGCTGATGGCCTCGCCGCCGCCGACCTACCAGGAGGTGTCCGCGGCCCTCGGGATCGCCGTGGGCTCCATCGGACCGCTGCGCCAGCGCTGTCTGCGGCGGCTGCGCGCCCGAATCGACGCACGGGGAGCGCTGTGAACGAGATGGACGAGCCCGGCCTGCACGACGAGGCCCTGGGCGAGGAGCCGTTCGACACCGGCCTGCTGGAGGAGGAGCTGCGGCGCGCCGCGGCCGTCCTCGACCCGGTGCCGGCCGAACTGCGGCGCCTGGCGGTGGAGGCGTTCGTGCTGCACGACCTCGACGCCCGGATCGCCGAGCTGACCTTCGACTCGCTGGTCGACGGCATCCCGGTGCGGGGGGCGGCCGACCCGCCGCGGATGCTGACCTTCCGCGCGGGCGAGCTGACCGTGGACGTGGAGGTGAGCGAGGAGGGCCTGATGGGGCAGGTGCTGCCGCCCCAGCCGGCCGGCGTCGAGGTGCTCGGCGGAGCGCACCCGGCCGCGCCGACCGCGCTCGCCGCCGACGACATGGGCCGTTTCACGAGCGCACTGACCCCGTCGGGACCGTTCGCGCTGCGGTTGCGGGCCGGCGGGCAGGTGGTCGTCACCGAGTGGCTGCGCGCCTGACGCTACGGGGCGCGGCAGGCTGCGCGGTCCCCTGACCGCCGTCCTGTTCGGCCCGGCCCCTTGATCCGCGGGGACCGCGAGCCGCAGCGGGGACAGGCGGTCCGGCGGAGTGCGGGCGGCCAAGGCGCGGGGAGGGGCAGGGTGCGGGGAGGGGCAGGGTGCGGGGACGGGCAGGGCGCGGGGCAGAGCAGGGCGCGGGGACGAGCAGCTCCGGGAGTGCTCCGGCCTGATCAGCCCTTCGGTACGGCGTCCACCAGGTCGGCCAGCGCCTGCGCGAGCGCGCCGAGCCCGGCTGTGGCGGGCCCGCCCGGCTCGGTCATGTAGGTGTCCCGCCGGATCTCCACCATCAGCGCGGCAACCCGCGGATCACGGCCGTAGAACTCCAGCGGCACGTACGTGCCCGCGAAGGGGCTGTCCAGGCCCGTCTCCCCGATCCGCGAGAACGCCTCGCGGGCGGCGCCGAGCAGCTCGGGCGGCGTGTGGAAGGAGTCGGTGCCGAGGCACACCGGCGGCCGGGGTCCGCTGCCGTGCAGCTCGTAGGGCAGCGCCTCGGTCGGGTACGAGTGCACGTCGATGACCACGGCCCGCCCGGTCGCCGCCAGCCGGTCGGCCACCGCCTCGCCCATGGCGCGCGCGTACGGCCGGAAGTACCGCTCGATCAGCGGCTGGGGATCCCCGTCCCCCTCCCGCAGCACGTCCTTGTGCGTGGTCCGCGTGTACACGGCCCCCATCCCCACCGCGAGCATCTCCTCCCGCTCGTCGGGGAACCGCTCCGGGTCGACGACGAGCCGCGACAGCCCGTTCACGAACCGCCAGGGCGTGACCCCGGCCAGCGCGGCGGCCTCGGCGGCGATCTCGGCCGTGTGCGAGTCGGTGATGTGGTCCAGCTCCCGCTCCAGCGCCTCGTCGTCGAGCACGATCCCGGCCCGCGCCGCGGCGGGTATCTCCCGCGAGGAGTGCGGCACATGCAGGATCACGGGCGAGTCGTCGGCACCGGACACGAGGGCGAAGGACATCACGGTCTCCCTGGAAAGGGCGGAAGCTTGTGTGATCAAGGTGCCATACGGGTCTGACAACGGCTCCGCCCCGGCCGGGCACGATGGCCGGCCGGGGCGGAGTCACGCGGACCCGGGAGAGCGTCAGCTCAGGGAGGCGAGGGCCTCGTTCCAGGTGGCCGAGGGGCGCATGACCGCGGCGGCCTTGGCCGGGTCGGGCTGGTAGTAGCCACCGATGTCGACCGGGTTGCCCTGGACGGCGATCAGCTCGTCGACGATCTTCTGCTCGTTGGCGGCGAGGGTCTCCGCCAGCGGCGCGAACGCCTTCGCCAGGTCGGCGTCGTCGGTCTGCTGCGCCAGCTCCTGCGCCCAGTACAGGGACAGGTAGAAGTGGCTGCCGCGGTTGTCGATGCCGCCGACGCGACGGGTCGGGGACTTGTCCTCGTTGAGGAAGGTCGCCGTGGCGCGGTCCAGGGTGTCGGCGAGGACCTTGGCCTTGGTGTTGCCGGTGGCCGTCGCGTACTGCTCCAGGGACGGTACCAGCGCGAAGAACTCACCGAGGGAGTCCCAGCGCAGGTAGTTCTCCTTGACCAGCTGCTGGACGTGCTTCGGCGCGGAACCGCCGGCGCCCGTCTCGAACAGGCCGCCGCCCGCCATCAGCGGGACGACCGACAGCATCTTGGCGCTGGTGCCCAGCTCCAGGATCGGGAACAGGTCGGTCAGGTAGTCGCGCAGGACGTTGCCGGTCACCGAGATGGTGTTCTCGCCGCGGCGGATGCGCTCCACCGACAGCTTGGTGGCCTCGACCGGGGCCAGGATGCGGATGTCCAGGCCCTCGGTGTCGTGCTCCGGCAGGTACTGCTTGACCTTGGCGATCAGCTGCGCGTCGTGGGCGCGGGTCTCGTCCAGCCAGAACACCGCCGGGTCACCGGTGGCGCGGGCGCGGGTCACGGCCAGCTTGACCCAGTCGCGGATCGGGTCGTCCTTGGTCTGGCAGGCGCGGAAGATGTCGCCCTCGGCGACCGGCTGCTCGATCAGGACGTTGCCGGCCTGGTCGACCAGGCGGACGGTGCCGGCCTTGGCGATCTCGAAGGTCTTGTCGTGGGAGCCGTACTCCTCGGCCTTCTGCGCCATCAGGCCGACGTTCGGGACCGAGCCCATGGTCGACGGGTCGTAGGCGCCGTTGGCGCGGCAGTCGTCGATCACGGCCTGGTAGACGCCCGCGTAGGAGGAGTCCGGCAGGACCGCGAGGGTGTCGGCCTCCTGGCCGTCCGGGCCCCACATGTGGCCGGAGGTGCGGATCATGGCCGGCATCGAGGCGTCGACGATGACGTCGGACGGCACGTGCAGGTTGGTGATGCCCTTGTCGGAGTCGACCATGGCCAGCGCGGGGCCCTCGGCGAGCTCGGCGTCGAAGGACGCCTTGATCTCGGCGCCGTTCTCCAGCGCGTCGAGGCCCTTGAGGATGCCGCCCAGGCCGTCGTTCGGGGACAGGCCGGCGGCGGCCAGCGCCTCGCCGTACTGCGCGAACGTCTTCGGGAAGAAGGCACGTACGACGTGGCCGAAGACGATCGGGTCGGAGACCTTCATCATCGTGGCCTTCAGGTGCACGGAGAACAGCACGCCCTCCGCCTTGGCGCGGGCGACCTGCGCGGCGAGGAACTCGCGGAGCTGGGCGGCGCGCATCACGGAGGCGTCGACGACCTCACCGGCGAGCACCGGCACCGAGTCGCGCAGCACCGTGGTGGAGCCGTCCTCGGCCACCAGCTCGATCCGCAGCGAGCCGTCCTCGGAGACCACCGTGGACTTCTCGGTGGAGCGGAAGTCGTTCTCGCCCATGGTCGCCACGTTGGTCTTGGAGTCCGCCGACCAGGCGCCCATGCGGTGCGGGTGGGTCTTGGCGTAGTTCTTCACCGAGGCGGGGGCGCGGCGGTCGGAGTTGCCCTCGCGCAGGACCGGGTTCACGGCCGAGCCCTTGATCTTGTCGTAGCGGGCCTTGATCTCCCGCTCCTCGTCCGTCTTCGGGTCGTCCGGGTAGTTCGGCAGCGCGTAGCCCTGCGCCTGCAGCTCGGCGACCGCGGCCTTGAGCTGCGGGATGGAGGCCGAGATGTTCGGCAGCTTGATGATGTTGGCCGCGGGCGTCTTGGCCAGCTCGCCCAGCTCCGACAGCGCGTCCGGGATGCGCTGGTCCTCGCTCAGGTACTCCGGGAACACCGCGATGATGCGCCCGGCCAGCGAGATGTCCCGGGTCTCCACAGAGACACCCGCCTGCGAGGCGTAGGCCTGGACCACCGGCAGGAAGGAATACGTCGCCAGGGCCGGGGCCTCGTCAGTGTGCGTATAGATGATGGTCGAGTCAGTCACCGGGTGCTCCGCTCCACGTCTGCAACATTGCTCGACATCAAGATATCTCGTGATCGCCCCCGCCTCGACAGGGGTCCGCCCGGACGCGCGTGTGGATCATCCGCCCCCGCGACCCGGAATCGCCTCCGGCGCGGGCGGCTTGGCGGATGCTTCGGGTGCGCGGCGTGGGCCGCTGCCTGGGTTGCCGGGTCTCCGGGTCTGGTCGTGTTCGCGGGTTGCCGGGTCTCCGGGTCTGGCCGTGTTCGCGGGTTGCCGGGTCTCTGGGTCTGGCCGTGTTCGCGGGTTGCCGGGTCTCTGGGTCTGGCCGTGTTCGCGGGTTGCCGGGTCTCCGGGTCTGGCCGTGTTCGCGGGCCGTCCGGCTTTTCGGGCCCGGTCGTGTTCGCGGGTCGTCCGGGTTTCCGGCGCGGGCCAGTCGTTGGGCCACCGGGTCTCCCGGCCCGGTCGTGTTCGCGGATGGCCTGGGCTTTGGTGCGGCCCCGTCCGTGGACCGTCCGGGTTTCCGGCACCGCCGCGACCGTGGCGGCCGGGGCTCGGGGCCCCGCGCGGGTCCGTGGAAGGTCCGGCTTTCCGGCGCGCCGTCTGTGGATAACCGGGTCTCCCGCCCCACACCCCGGTCCTTGGGCCACCGGGTCTCCCGGGCCCCGCCCCGGTCCGCGGCTCACCGGGACTCCGGTCCCGCGCCCCGGTTCGTGGACCACCGCGACCCAACCCCCGCGCCCCGGTCCACGGATCACCGGGACTTCGGCCTGCCCCCCGTCTACAGATCATCACCGCGACCCCGGCCCCCATCCACAGTTCACCGGGTCTCCGACCGCGCCCCCACCACGCGGCATCCAGCTCTCCGTCCCGGTCCGCGTGTGGATCATCCGGGTCACGAGGCAACCGAACGGGGTGATCTCGCACTCATGGCAGGTGATCGTCATCTCATCCGACGACGGCCGGAACCGACCAGCCGGCCGCCCGAGCGAAAGCCGACCATGAGATATCGCAGCAGACTGACCGCCCCGGCCGCCCTCCTCGGGACCGCCGCGGCCCTGAGCGCCGGTGTCCCGGCGTACGCGGCCACGGGGGGACCGACCGCCAAGCGTCCTGTGCGCAGCCCCTCCCCGGGCCCCGAGACGCTCGGCGACCCCGTCTACCCGAGCCTCGGCAACGACGGCTACCGGGTCAGCGCCTACCACCTCGACCTGGCCTGGGACGCCGGCAGCCGGATCGTCACCGGCACGGCGACCGTGATGATCACGACCACCCGGGAGCTGAACCGCCTCTCCCTCGACGCCCTCGGCCTCGACATACGGTCCGTCCGGGTCAACAACATCCCCGCGACCCACGCCCAGTCGGGCGAGAAGCTGCGGATCACCCCGGCCACGCCGCTCGCGGCCAACACGGCCGCGCGGGTCACCGTGCTGTACTCGGCCGACCCGCGGCGGGCGCTCGCCCACACCGCCTGGGTGCCCACCCCGGACGGGTTCGCGGTGTGCCCGCAGCCGAACTCGGCGCACACCGTCTTCCCCTGCAACGACCACCCGGCGGACAAGGCGGACTTCAGCTGCCGCATCACCGTCCCCGCCGGTCTGCGCGGAGTCGCCAGCGGCACGCTCGTCAGCACCGAGACCCTCGCCGACGGCCGCAAGGCGTACTACTACCGCTCCGCCTCGCCCATCGCGACCGAGGTGGTGCAGATCACCGTCGGCGACTACGTCGTCAAGGAGCGGCCCGGCCCGCACGGGCTGCCCCTGCGTGACGTCGTCCCCACCGCGCGGGCCGCCGCCCTGGAGCCCGCGCTCGCCCTCACGCCGAAGCTGGTGGAGTGGGTCGAGGCACGCCTGGGCGCCTTCCCGTTCGAGGCGTACGGGCTGCTGCCCTGCAACTCCGACGACCCGGCGGCGTTCGACTTCACCGGCCTGGAGACGCAGACCCTCACCCTGTACAAGCCGAACTTCCTCCTGCAGGAGGAGAAGAAGATCGGCTCGCACATGATGCACGAGCTGGTCCACTCCTACTTCGGCAACAGCGTTTCCCCGGCCACCTGGGCGGACCTGTGGCTGAACGAGGGCCACGCCGACTACTACGGGCTGCTCTACCGCTACGAGCGCGGCTGGCCGGACTCCCTCGGCCTGACCACGCTGGAGGCGCGGATGAAGCACACGTACGCGCTCGGCGACCAGTGGCGGGCCCAGTCGGGGCCGGTGGCCTCGCCGACCGCGGCCAACCTGTTCGACAGCCAGCGCTACCTGGGCGGCGTGCTCGTGCTGTACGCGCTGCGGCAGCGGGTCGGGCAGGGCGTGTTCGACGCGATCGAGCGCGCCTTCCTCGCCCGCCACCGCAACTCGGCCGCGTCCACGAAGGACTTCATCGCGGTCGCCTCCCAGACGGCGGGCGAGGACCTGTCCGGCTTCCTCACCGAGTGGCTCTACGGCACCAGGACGCCGCGGATGCCCGGCCACCCGGACTGGACGGTCACTCCGGTGAGCTCGTCGTTCGCCGCCCCGCCCAGCCGCAGCGCCCAGCCCCACGACAACTCCGCGACGCTGTAAGGCGTTCCCGCAGGTGTGTCAGTCGAGCCGGGCGGAGGTCACTTCGCCCGGCTCGGCCGTGCCGGTGCGCTGCTGCGGGATGACCACCGCGCCCTGCTCCAGCGACACCGTGCGGGTGGGCGCCGGGATGCGGATGCCCTCCTCGCGGTAGCGGCGGTGCAGCCGCTTGATGAACTCGTGCTTGATCCGGTACTGGTCGCTGAACTCGCCGACGCCCAGGATGATCGTGAAGCCGATCCGCGAGTCGCCGAAGGTGTGGAACCGCACGGCCGGCTCGTGCTCCGGCAACGCCCCGGTGATCTCCTTCATCACCTCGGCCACGACCTCGACGGTGACCTTCTCCACGTGCTCCAGGTCGCTGTCGTAGGCCACACCCGCCTGCACCAGGATCGTCAGCTCCTGCTCGGGGCGGTTGTAGTTGGTCATGTTGGCCCCGGCGAGACGGCCGTTGGGGATGATGATCAGGTTGTTGGAGAGCGAACGGATCGTCGTCTGACGCCAGTTGATGTCGGTGACATAGCCCTCCTCGCCGCTGCTCAGCCGGATGTAGTCACCGGGCTGCACGGTCTTGGAGGCCAGGATGTGGATGCCCGCGAAGAGGTTCGCCAGGGTGTCCTGAAGCGCGAGCGCGACGGCCAGGCCGCCCACACCGAGGGCGGTGAGCATCGGCGCGATGGAGATGCCGAGCGTCTGGAGCACCACCAGGAAGCCGAGTGCCAGGACCACGACCCGGGTGATGTTCACGAAGATCGTCGCCGACCCGGCGACGCCGGAGCGGGACTCGGTCACCGTACGCATGAGGCCGGCGACCACCCGGGCCGCGGCGACCGTCGTCGCGATGATCAGCAGCACGGTCAGGGTCTGGTTCACATGCCGCTGCACAGTCGGGGTCAGCGGCAGCGCGGCACCCGCCGCGGCCGCGCCGCCCAGCACCGCGGCCCACGGCACCACGGTCCGCAGACCGTCCACGATGACGTCGTCGCCGCCCCAGCGGGTGCGGTCGGCCTGCTTGCCCAGCCAGCGCAGCAGGATGCGCAGGACGAACGCCGCGAGCAGGCCCGCGGCCATCGCTATGCCGGCGACGACGTAGTCGTCCAGGGTCAGCGTGCGGGTCACCGGTCACCTCCGGGGAGACGGTGTGCGGCGGCGGGAGCCGCCGACGGCCGGATGTGAAGTCTCGTCACGTTGTCACCTGCTCGATCGGGGATGTGCTCGTGCGCCGGACGGACCGCTGCCCCCGGACGGACCGCTGCCCCCGGTCCGTCCGGTGTCACCTGACCGGCCCGCTTCCTCGGACCAGCCGGTTCCGCCCCGCGGGCCGCAGTCCGGACGACCGGTGCCGGGGTCGGACCGGTGCCGGTGTCCGGGGACGACCGGTCTCGTGTACCGGCGCGCGCCTTCATCCTGCCGTATCCGGAACATCAGTTCGCGCACGTGGTCGGCGTCCGGCCGCCCTTGACGCCGTGCCGGGCACGCGGGCAGGCTGGCGAACCGTGATCACCGGGGGAGGGATCCGATGACCAGCGCCGTACGGACCGCGGGCGGGCCCCGATGAGCGGCCCCGTCCTCGCCGTCGACCAGGGCACGTCCGGCACCAAGGCGCTGGTGATCTGCCCCGAACGCGGAGTGCTCGGCACCGGGTTCGCGCCCGTGCGGCCCCGCCACCTCCCCGGCGGCCGCGTCGAGGCCGACCCCGCCGAGCTGTACGCCTCCGTCCTGGACGCCGGCCGGCAGGCGCTCGCCGAGGCGGGTGAACCGGTCACCGCGCTCGGCCTGGCCAACCAGGGCGAGACCGTCCTCGCCTGGGACCCTGCCACCGGCGAGCCCCTCACCGACGCCCTCGTCTGGCAGGACCGCCGCGCCGAGCCGCTGTGTTCCGGACTCGCGCCGCACGCCGAGGAGTTACAGCAGCTCACCGGCCTGCCCGTCGACCCTTACTTCGCCGCGCCGAAAATGGCCTGGATCCGCCGCCGTCTCACCCGCGACGGCGTCGTCACCACCTCCGACGCCTGGCTCGTCCACCGGCTCACCGGCGCCTTCGTCACCGACGCCGCCACCGCGGGCCGCACCCAGCTCCTCGACCTGGACCGGGCCGCCTGGTCCCCGCGCGCCCTCGACCTGTGGGGCCTGTCCGACGAGAAGCTCCCGTCGGTCGTCGACGCCGCCGGACACGTCGGTACGACAACGGCGTTCGGCCCCCCGATCCCGCTGACCGGCCTCGTCGTCGACCAGCAGGCCGCGCTGCTCGCCCAGCACCTCACCGGCCCCGGCGGCGCCAAGTGCACCTACGGCACGGGTGCGTTCCTGCTCGCCCACACCGGGGACACGCCCCGGCGCGGCGACTCGGGCCTGGTCGCCTGCGTCGCCTGGCGGCTCGCCGGCCGCACCGGCTACTGCCTCGACGGCCAGGTCTACACCGCCGCCTCCGCCGTCCGCTGGCTCACCGACCTCGGCGTGATCCGGGACGCCGCCGACCTGGACGGGGTGGGCGGGGCCGTCCCCGACAGCGGAGGCGTCACCTTCGTGCCGGCCCTCGCCGGCCTCGCCGCCCCCTGGTGGCGAGGCGACGTCCGGGGCTCCCTGACCGGACTCGGCCTGGACACGGGGCCCGGCCATGTCGTCCGAGCCCTGTGCGAAGGGCTCGCCGCGCAGGTCGTCGAGCTCGCCGAAGCGGCCGCCGCGGACCTCGGCACCCCGCTGACCCACCTCCGCGTCGACGGCGGCCTGACCCGCTCGGCCCTGCTCATGCAGACCCAGGCCGACCTGCTGCAACGACCCGTCGAAGTGTCCGCGCTCACCGACGCCACGGCCCTCGGCGCGGGCGTCCTGGCCCGTCTCGGCGCCGAGCCGGGGCTGACCCTCCCCGAGGCCCTGCCCGAGTGGCGGCCGTCGGCGGTGTACGAGCCGCGCATCACGGCGGACGTGGCGGCGGAACGCCTGGGAGCCTTCCGCTCGGCGGTGGCCGCCCTGCTGGAACGGGACAAGCAGTGACCGCACGGACCATCCTCGGCACGCCCTGCTGCCGGAGGGGGCGGGTGATGTCCGTGAGCCGACCGCCCTGCTGTCGCAAGGGCACAGGCGATGCCCGCTGCCGGAAGGGGACCGGTCATGCCGGTGACCCGGCACGCCCCGCCCCCCGAAGGAGACCCGCCATGCCCGTGACCCGGCACGGCCCCCTCCCCCCGCAGCCCTACGACGTCACGGTCGTCGGCGCAGGAGTCGTCGGCTCCGCCGTCGCCCGCGCCCTGGCCCGGCACCCCCGCCTGAGGGTCGCGCTGCTGGAGGCCCGGGACGACGTGGGGGAGGGCACCTCCAAGGCCAACACCGCCATCCTGCACACCGGCTTCGACGCGACCCCCGGCTCCCTGGAGGCCCGGCTCGTGCGCGAGGGCGCCCGGATGCTCACCGCGTACGCCGCCGAGACGGGCATCGCCGTCGAACCCGTCGGCGGGCTGCTCGTCGCGTGGGACGAGGAGCAACTGGCCGCCCTGCCCGACCTGGTGGCGAAGGCCGGGTGCAACGGCTGCCACGACACACGCCTGTTGGGCCCGGCCGAGCTGTACGCGCGCGAACCCCACCTCGGCGCGGGCGCGCTCGGTGCCCTCCACGTCCCCGGCGAGAGCATCGTCGACCCCTGGACGACGAACCTGGCCTACGCCACCCAGGCCGTCCGCCACGGCGTCGACCTGCACCTCAACTCGCCGGTGCGGCACATCGGCGTACAGGACGGCGTCCACACCCTCACCACCGCGCGCGGCCCCCTGCACACCCGCCGGCTGGTCAACGCGGCCGGGCTGCACGCCGACTCCCTCGACCGGCTGCTCGGCCACCGGGACTTCACCGTCACCCCGCGCCGGGGCCAGCTCATCGTCTTCGACGCCTTCGCCCGTGACCTCGTCCGCCACATCCTGCTGCCCGTGCCCACCGCGCTCGGCAAGGGCGTCCTGGTCGCCCCCACCGTGTACGGCAACGTCCTGCTCGGCCCCACCGCCGAGGACCTGGACGACAAGCGCGCCACCCAGTCCACCGCGGAGGGCCTCGCGCTGCTGCGGGAGAAGGGCCGCCGCATCCTGCCCCGGCTCCTCGACGAGGAGGTCACCGCCGTCTACGCCGGGCTGCGGGCCGCCACCGAGCACGACGACTACCGCATCCGCGCCCACCCGGGCCAGGCCGGCGTCACGGTCGGCGGCATCCGCTCCACCGGCCTGACCGCCTCCCTGGCCATCGCCGACCACGTCATGGGCCTGCTCAAGCGGGCAGGTCTGGACCCGGGCCCCGTGAGGGAGCTGGAGCCGGTGCGCCTGCCCGACCTCGGCGCCGCCTCCCCGCGCCCCTGCGAGCGGCCCGAACGCGTCGCCGCCGACCCGGAGTACGGCATCCTCGTCTGCCACTGCGAGCGGGTCTCCCGCGGCGAGATCCGCGACGCCCTCGCCGGTACGATCCCGCCCCGCGGCCTCGACGGCCTGCGCCGCCGCACCCGCGCCCGGGCGGGCCGCTGCCAGGGGGCCTACTGCGGCGCGGCGGTACGCGCCCTGCTGGAGGAGGGCACCGCCCATGACGCGTGAGGTCGACGTCCTCGTCGTCGGCGCAGGCCCGGCGGGGCTCACCGCGGCCGCCCGGCTGGCCTCGGCCGGCGTGGGCCGCGTGGAGGTGCTGGAGCGCGATCCGCAGGCCGGGGGAGTGCCCCGGTACTGCGCCCACGGCGGCCTCTGCACCGGCCCGCGGTACGCGCGCGGGCTCGTACGGCGGGCCGAGCGGGCCGGTGCCGTCGTACGGACGGGGGTGACCGCGCTCGGCTGGGCCGGCCCGCTCGCCCTGAGCACCGTCGGCGCGCAGGGGGCGGAGACGGTCCGCGCCCGCGCGATCGTGCTCGCCACCGGCGCCCGCGAACGCCCCCGCGCGGCCCGCCTGGTGCCGGGCACCCGCCCCGCCGGGGTGTACACCACGGGCGAACTCCAGCAGTCGGTGCACCTGTTCGGGCAGCCGGTCGGCACCCGCGCGGTCGTCGTGGGCGCCGAGGACGTCTCCCGTGCGGCCGCCGCCACCGTACGGGCCGCCGGGGCGGAGGTCGTCGCCATGGTGACCGACCGGGAGAGCGCCCCCCTGCGCGCCGCCGCCACCCGGCTGCTGCACGGCGTCCCGCTGCTCACCGGCACCGCCGTCGCCGAACTCCTCGGTCACGCAAGGCTGTCCGGCGTCCGTGTCCGCCACCGGGACGGCCGTACGGCCGTACTGCCCTGCGACACCGTCGTGTTCACAGGCGAGTTCGTCCCCGAGGACGGACTCGCCCGGCGCGGCGGCGGGTCCCGGCCGGGCGTCTTCACCACGGGCGGGCTCGTGAGCCCGGGGCAGCGGGCGAGGGCGGCGGCCCGCGCAGGGGAGCGGACGGCCGGCGCGGTGCTGGCCCAGTGGGGCAGGTGAAGTCCGCCGGGTCCGGCGGACATGGTGAAATCGGTTGTCAAACAGGCGACTTGAGCGAAAGAGGGTTCCATGACGGCACCGAGGAGGAGCGGCGGGCCGCGCGTCGCGGTGGTGACCGGCGCCAACCGGGGCATCGGGCGGGAGGTCGTCCGCCAGCTCGCCGAGCGCGGGTACCGGGTCGTCCTCGGCTCCCGCGACCTGGCCAAGGGGCGCTCCGCCGCCGCCCGGCTCGACCCCGGCGGGGAGCGGGTGACCGCCGTGCAGCTCGACGTCTCCGACCAGGAGAGCGTGACCGCGATGGCCGAGTGGGTCACTCGCGAGCTGGGCCGCACGGACGTCGTCGTGAACAACGCGGCGATCCTGTACGACACCTGGGCGCAGGCCCGCACCGCCGATCTCGCCGAGGTCCAGCAGGCCCTGGACACCAACCTGTTCGGCGCCTGGCGCGTCACCCAGGCGCTGCTGCCGCTGCTGGAGCGCAGCCCGCACCCGAGGGTCGTCAACGTCAGCAGCGAAGGCGGCTCGCTCGCCTCGATGAGCGGCGGCACACCGGCGTACAGCGTGTCCAAGGCCTCGCTCAACGCCCTCACCCGGCTGCTCGCCGGGGAACTGCGCGGCCGGCGCATCCTGGTCAACTCCATCTGCCCGGGCTGGGTCGCCACCGACATGGGCGGCGGGGGCGGCCGGCCCGTCTCCGAGGGGGCGGCCGGGGTGGTCTGGGCGGCGACGCTGCCGGACGACGGGCCGACCGGCGGGTTCTTCCGCGACGGCAAGCCCGTGCCCTGGTGAGCCCCCGGGCGTGATCCGGCGGGCGCCGGAAAACCTTGACCTCAAGGATGCTTCAGGTTCTACGGTCGTGTACATGAGCATGGAGACCACCGCCTGGACGCAGCTGTACAGCGTCATGAACGCCCAACGCGAGCGCCGGCCGTTCGCGCGCGCGACCCTGCGCCGCATCTACGCCTTCGCCCGCCCGCACCGCACCCGTATCGCCCTGTTCGTGCTGCTCGGGGTGGCCACCGCGCTGCTCGCCGTCGCCACGCCCGTCCTCGCCGGGAAGGTGGTGAACACGATCGTGCAGGGCGGCGACGAGAACACCGTCGTCCGCCTCGCCCTGCTCATCGCGCTCATCGCGGTCGTCGAGGCCGGGCTCGGCATCCTCGGACGCAGGCTGTCCTCCCGGCTCGGCGAGGGGCTGATCCTCGATCTGCGGACGGCCGTCTTCGACCATGTGCAGCGCATGCCCGTCGCGTTCTTCACCCGCACCCGCACGGGCGCCCTGGTCAGCCGGCTCAACAGCGACGTCATCGGCGCCCAGCGGGCGTTCAGCAACACCCTGTCCGGGGTGGTGAGCAACCTGGTCACGCTGGTGCTCACGCTCGCCGTCATGCTCACCCTGTCCTGGCAGATCACCCTGCTCGCGCTGGTGCTGCTGCCGGTGTTCGTGGTGCCCGCCCGGCGCATGGGCGGCCGGATGGCCCGTATGCAGCGGGAGGCGGCGGCGCTGAACGCGGCGATGAGCACCCGCATGACCGAGCGGTTCTCCGCGCCCGGCGCCACCCTGGTCAAGCTGTTCGGGCGGCCCGCGGAGGAGTCCGCCGAGTTCGCCGACCGGGCCCGCCGCGTCGCCGACATCGGCGTCCGCACGGCGACCGCGCAGTCGGCGTTCATGACCGCGCTCACCCTAGTCTCGGCCCTCGCGCTGGCCCTCGTCTACGGCCTCGGCGGCTGGTTCGCGCTGCGCGGCAGCATGGACCCCGGCGCGGTCGTGGCGCTCGCCCTGCTGCTGACCCGGCTGTACGCGCCGCTCACCGCGCTCGCCGGGGCGCGCGTGGAGGTGATGAGCGCCCTCGTCAGCTTCGAGCGGGTCTTCGAGGTGCTCGACCTGAAGCCGCTCATCGAGGAGCGGCCCGACGCCCGCGAGGTGCCCGGCGGACCGGTGGCGGTCGAGTTCGACGACGTCCGCTTCGGCTACCCGTCCGCCGACAAGGTCTCCCTCGCCTCCCTGGAGGAGGTCGCCTCCCTCGACACCCGCGGCGGCGCCGAGGTGCTGCACGGCGTGTCCTTCCGCGCCGAGCCCGGGCGGACCGTCGCGCTGGTCGGCTCCTCCGGCGCGGGCAAGTCGACGATCGCCCAGCTGCTGCCCCGGCTGTACGACGTCGACGCGGGCGCGGTCCGGGTCGGCGGGGTCGACGTCCGCGAGCTGAGCGCGGAGTCCCTGCGGGCGACGGTCGGCATGGTCACGCAGGACGGGCACCTGTTTCATGACACCGTCCGGGCCAATCTGCTGCTCGCCCGGCCCGAGGCGGGGGAGGACGAGCTGTGGGACGCGCTGCGGCGGGCTCGGCTGGAGGAGCTCGTGCGGTCCCTGCCGGACGGGCTCGACACGGTGGTGGGGGAGCGCGGGTACCGGCTCTCCGGAGGCGAGCGGCAGCGGATGACCATCGCCCGGCTGCTGCTGGCCCGGCAGCGGGTGGTCGTCCTCGACGAGGCCACCGCCCACCTGGACAACACCTCCGAGGCCGCGGTGCAGGAGGCTCTCGCCGAGGCGCTGGAGGGGCGGACCGCGCTGGTGATCGCCCACCGGCTGTCCACGGTGCGCGGGGCCGACCTCATCCTCGTGCTGGAGGGCGGGCGTGTGGTGGAGCGGGGCACGCATGAGGACCTGCTCGCCTCGGGCGGGCGTTATGCCGAGCTTTATCGGACGCAGTTCTCCGGGGACGCGGAAGAGGTTGCCGCGTGATGTCGCCGTCGCGTCAGCCGTGCTCCGACGCCGTGCGGCCGACCCGCCGTCGTGCTGCTTCGCGCAGTTCCCCGCGCCCCTGAGGAAGCCAGTGCGGGGGCCGGCTCAATGAGACGGGCAGCCTCGTAGTCCCGTCGCCCCTCGCCGCGTTGACCTGGGCCTGGGTGAGGAAGACGCTGCCCGTCAGGTCGGCGCCGCCGAGGTCCGCGTCGCGGAGGTCGGCGCCGATCAGGTCGGACATGCGCAGATCGGCGCCGGACAGGTCGGCGGCGACCAGGAGGGCACCGCGCAGGCTCGCGCCGCGCAGGTCGGCGCCGGCGAGGCGGGCGCCCATCAGGTCGGCGCCGCGGTGGTTGCGGGTGCGGCCGGGCACCTGCTCGCGGACCAGCTCGCCGACGCGCAGCAGCAGGACGTTCACCTCGCCCCGCAAAGCGTTGACGTCGAGCGCGAGGAGCGCCGCCGGCTCGCCCCGGGTGAGGTCCCGAAGACGGGACTCGATCCGGCGGAGCTGCTTGTGCACCGGCCGCGCGACGGGCACGTCCAGGCCCTCGGCGACGTACCAGAGCAGCTCGTGCAGCTGCCGCATCACCGGGAACACCTCGAACATCTCGCGCGCGGTGCCGGGGGCCCGGCGCCAGTCCCGGCCGCCGTAGGTGACCTGGGAGACCTTCTGGCCGGCGCCGAAGCAGTCGAAGACCGTGCAGCCCCGGTAGCCCTCCTGCCGCAGCCGGGCGTGGATGCCGCAGCGGAAGCCGGCGTCCAGGTTGCCGCAGGGCTTCCCGGCGGGCTTGTCGACCGCGAAGTCGGCCGAGCGGGCGAAAGGCAGGGCGACGCAGCACAGGCCGAAGCAGTCGCCGCAGTCCGCCCGCAGTTCCTCGCGGTCCGGGCCGGCCGAAGGGGCCGCGGCAGGGGCCTTGCGCTGTCGGGTCACCGTGCGATCTCTCCTAGTGAAGGCGGGCGTACCGGGCCCGCGCGGCCCGCCATTCTCGCAGAACACGGGCGGTCCGGCACCTGCGGTCACACCCGTCAGAACCGCACCAGGAATCAACGTGTGAAACCAACTCGTGCGGTAACCCGTGGGCATGCGCCGCCGCCGACCGTGCGGCCGGCCCGGAAGCGCCCGTTCGCTCAGGACGACGGGCCCAGTGCCTTCATCTGCACAACGACGCCTTCATCCAGCCCAAGGACTTCGCACGCTCCGAAGGATGCCGTATGAATCCTGCGACGAACCGCGGCCCCTGGCGCCGCGCCCTGGTGACCGGCGGGGCCGGTTTCCTCGGCAGCCATCTGTGCGAGCAGCTGTTGGCTTCGGGTGCCGAAGTCGACTGCGCCGACAACCTCGTGTCGGGATCGACCCGCAACATCAGCCACCTCCTCGGCCGCCCCGGCTTCCGGTTCGTGGACACCGACGTGTGCGCCCCCGACGCCCCCGAGCGCCTGCCCGGGCCGTACGACCTGCTGCTGCACTTCGCCTGCCCCGCGTCGCCGGTCGACTACCTGCGGCTGCCGCTGGAGACCCTCGACACCGGAAGCCTCGGCACCCGCACCATGCTCGGGATCGCCGAGCGCGACGGCGCCCGCTTCCTGCTGGCCTCCACCTCCGAGGTGTACGGCGACCCCCTCGTCCACCCGCAGCGCGAGGACTACTGGGGCAACGTCAACCCGGTGGGACCGCGCAGCGTCTACGACGAGTCCAAGCGGTTCGCGGAGGCGCTGGTCACCGCCCACGCCGGCACGCTCGGCACCGACGCGGGCATCGTCCGCCTGTTCAACACCTACGGCCCCCGTATGCGCGCCCACGACGGCCGTGCCGTGCCCACCTTCGTCTGCCAGGCACTCGCCGGAGAGCCGCTGACCGTGGCAGGAGACGGCAGCCAGACCCGCTCCCTGTGCTACGTCGACGACACCGTCGACGGCATCCTGCTGGTCGCCGCCAGCCACTCCGTCCGGCCCGTGAACATCGGCGGCACCGACGAGGTCACCGTCCGTGACATCGCCCGCCGGGTGGTCGAGCTGACCGGGTCGTCGTCCTCCATCCGCTTCGTGGACCGGCCCGTCGACGACCCCCAGCGCCGCCGGCCCGACACCTCCCTGGCCCGCGAACTGCTCGGCTGGACGCCCCGCGTGCCCTGGGAGGAGGGCATCAAGCAGACCATCGCCCACTTCGCCGCCGCGCAGCCCGCGCGCGAGCCCGCCCCGCACCCCTGAGCCGTACCCCCTGGAGACACGCATGCGAGTGCTGGGAATCAACGCCCTCTTCCACGACCCCGCCGCCGCCCTCGTCGTGGACGGCGCCGTCGTCGCGGCCGCCGAGGAGGAACGCTTCAGCCGCCGCAAGCACGGCAAGCGGCCCGTCCCCTTCTCCGCCTGGGAACTGCCCGAACGCTCCGCCCGCTGGTGCCTGGACCGGGCCGGCCTCGACCCCGCCGACCTCGACGCGGTCGCCTACTCCTACGACCCCGCGCTCGCCCGGCCCGCCGAGGACATGGGCCTGCACGACCCCTGGGACCACCTGCGCCAGGAGTACGCCCGCCGCGCCCCGGAGTTCCTCGCCGAGGCCCTGCCCGGGCTCTCCCCGCACAAGGTGCGCTTCGTCCCCCACCACGTCGCCCACGCCGCCTCCGCCGGACCGGCCTCCCCGCACCCCGAGTCCTCCGTCCTGGTGCTCGACGGCCGCGGCGAGAGCCGCTCCCACCTGGCCGGCCGCTACACCGGCCCCCGGCTCGACGTCCTCGCCGCCCAGACCCTGCCCGACTCGCTCGGCCTGTTCTACGAGGACCTGACCGAACACCTCGGCTTCCTGCGCAGCAGCGACGAGTTCAAGGTCATGGCGCTCGCCTCGTACGGCAAGCCGCGCCTGGCCGACCAGCTGCGCGGCTACGTCCACGCCGACGCCGACGGCGGCTTCACCGCCCGGCCCGTGCCCTGGTCCACCCTCGTGCCGCCCCGCCCCGCGGGCGAGCCCTGGACCCAGGACCACGCCGACCTGGCCGCCAGCGCCCAGACCTGCCTGGAGGAGGTCCTGCTGGAGCTGGCGCACTGGCTGCACGGCCGTACCGGCGACGACGTGCTCACCCTGGCCGGCGGCGTGGCCCTCAACTGCGTCGCCAACAGCAGGCTGCACCGCGAGGGCCCCTTCCGGCACATCTGGGTCCAGCCCGCCGCCGGGGACGCCGGAACCGCCCTGGGCGCCGCCCTGCACATCGCCGGCCGGACCGAGCCGCGCACCGAGCCCATGCCCACCGCCGCCCTGGGCCGCGACTGGACCGACGCCGAACTGCGCGCCTGGCTGGAGCGGGCCGCCGTACCGTACGACGAGCCCGTCGACATCGCCGAGGCCGTCGCCGCCGAGCTGGAGCGGGACGGCGTCGTGGCCTGGTTCCAGGGACGCAGCGAGTACGGCCCGCGCGCCCTCGGCCACCGCTCCCTGCTGGCCCATCCCGGCCGGGCGGCGAACCTGGAGCGGCTGAACGCCGTCAAGGGCCGCGAGGAGTTCCGGCCCGTCGCGCCGATGGTGCTCGCCGAGCGCGCGGGCGAGCTGTTCGAGGGACCGATGCCCAGCCCGTACATGCTGTTCGTGCACGACGTGCACCCCGGCTGGCGCCACCGCATCCCGGCCGTCGTCCATGTCGACGGCACCGCCCGCATCCAGACCGTGGACCGGCGCACCGAGCCGCTGGTCGCCCGGATGCTCGACGCCTTCGAACAGCGCACCGGGCTGCCCGTCGTGGTCAACACCAGCCTCAACACCGCGGGCCGGCCCATGGTCGACGACCCCCGCGACGCGCTGGAGTGCTTCGGCTCCGCGCCCGTGGACCTGCTGGCCCTCGGCCCCTTCGCCGTCCGCCGCAGGGCGGTGTTCGCATGACCGGCCCCGCCCCCGCGTACGCCGTCGTCGTCCCGACGATCGGCCGGCCCTGCCTCGCCGACTGCCTGCGCGCCCTGGCCGCGGCCGAAGGGCACCCGCCCGAGGCCGTGGTCGTCGTCGACGACCGCCCGGACCCCGCGGGCCCGCTGCCGCTCGACGCGGCCGGGCCGCTGCGCGACCGCCTGCGGGTGCTGAGCACCGGCGGGCGGGGTCCGGCCGCCGCCCGCAACGCGGGGCTGCGCGAGGTGACCACGCCCTGGACGGTGTTCCTCGACGACGACGTCCGGGTGCTGCCCGACTGGACCCGCCGGCTCGCCGACGACCTGGCCCGTGCCGCCGACACCACCGGCGGGATCCAGGGCAGGCTGCGCGTCCCGCTGCCCGCCGACCGCAGGCCCACCGACTGGGAGCGCGGCACCGCGGGCCTGGAGCACGCGGCGTGGGCCACCGCCGACATGGCGTACCGCACCCAGGCCCTGAAAGCGGTCAGCGGCTTCGACGAACGGTTCCGCCGCGCCTTCCGCGAGGACGCCGACCTGGCGCTGCGGGTGCAGCGGGCCGGCTGGACCCTGCACCGCGGCCGGCGCGTCACCCTGCACCCGGTACGCCCCGCCGACCGCTGGGTCTCGGTGCGCGCCCAGCGCGGCAACGCGGACGACGCCCTGATGAACCGGCTGCACGGCCGCGACTGGTGGGACCGCGCCCAGGCGCCCCGCGGCCGGCTGCCCCGGCACGTCCTCGTCACTGCCGCCGCGCTCGCCGGATGCCTCGGTCTGCTCACCGGCCACCGCCGGGCCGCCGCCGCGGCCGGCGCCCTGTGGGCGGCCGGCACCGCCGAATTCGCCCTGGCCCGCATCACACCCGGCCCGCGCACCCCCGACGAGATCCTCACCATGACCGTCACCAGCGCCCTCATCCCGCCGCTGGCGACGGCCCACTGGCTCGACGGCACCCGCCGCCACCGCCGGGCGGCTCCTCTCGGCACCCACGGCTCCGGTGGCCACGGGCGGGCCGCCCCCCTCGGGAGCCGCCGCGGAGCGGCCGTCCATGGGAGCACGCCATGACCGGACACCCGCGGCCGACGGCCCGTCCCCGCCCGGAGGCCGACACCGGCCGGCGGCCCGCCGCCGTGCTCTTCGACCGCGACGGCACCCTCGTCGAGGACGTCCCGTACAACGGCGACCCCGACCGGGTGCGGCTGCGCCCCGGCGCCCGGGAGGCCTTGGAGGTGCTGCGGGCCCGAGGCGTGCCCACCGCGGTGGTGAGCAACCAGTCCGGCATCGGCCGCGGTCTGCTCACCCACCACGCCGTACAGCAGGTCAACGCCCGCGCCGACGCGCTCCTCGGCGGTCTGGACGCGTGGCTGTACTGCCCCCACCTGCCCGGCGCGGGCTGCGACTGCCGCAAGCCCGCTCCAGGTCTCGTCCTGGAGGCCGCCGGCCGGCTCGGAGTGCCCGCAGACCGGTGCGTGCTGATCGGCGACATCGCCGCCGACGTCCTCGCGGCCCGCGCCGCGGGCGCCCGCGGCATCCTCGTGCCCACCGCCGCGACCCGCCCGGAGGAGATCGCCGCCGCACCCCGCACCGCCGACGACCTGCTCACCGCCGTACACGCGGCGCTGGCACCGGACCGAGGTGAACGGCCATGAGGGCCCTGGTCGTACGGCTCGACAGCTTCGGGGACGTCCTGCTCGCCGGGCCCGCCGTCCGCGCGGTCGCCGCCCGCAGCGCCCACGTCACCCTGCTGTGCGGCCCGGTCGGCGAACCCGCCGCGCGGATGCTGCCCGGCGTCGACGACGTGATCGTGTGGGCCGCCCCCTGGGAGGGCTTCACCCCGCCGTCGGTCGCCGACGCCGACGTCCCCCGGCTGGTCCGGCTGCTCCAGGACGGCGCCTTCGACGTGGCGCTGATCCTGACCTCCTTCCACCAGAGCCCCCTGCCCACCGCCCTGGTGCTGAAGCTCGCCGGCGTGCCCCGGATCGGCGCCGACAGCGTCGACCACCCCGGCCGGCTGCTCGACGTACGCCACCGGCGGCTGCCCGGGCGGCACGAGGCCGAGGCCGCCCTGGACACCGCCGCCGCCCTGGGCTTCCTGCCACCGCCGGGCGACGACGGCCGGCTGCGGGTGCTGCCCCCGCCGGACACCATCTCCCTCACCGGCAACGGCCCCTACGTCGTCCTGCACCCCGGCGCCAGCGCCCCCGCCCGCGCCTGGAGCCCCGACCGCTGCGCCGAGGCCGTCGAACTGCTCGCCGACGCCGGTCACCGGGTCGTCGTCACCGGCGGGCCCGAGGAGACCGCGCTGACCCGCACGGTGAGCGGCGGCACCGCCGTCGACCTCGGCGGGCGCACCGACCCGCGCACCCTGGCCGGAGTGCTGCGCACCGCCGACGTCGTGATCTGCGGCAACACCGGCCCCGCCCACCTCGCCGCCGCCGTCGGCACCCCCGTCGTGTCGCTGTTCGCGCCGGTCGTGCCCGCCGAACGCTGGGCGCCCTACGGCGTGCCCTGCATCGTCCTCGGCGACCAGAACGCCCCTTGCGCGGACACCCGCGCCCTGCACTGCCCCGTGCCCGGCCACCCCTGCCTGCAGGAGGTCACGGGCCGGGACGTCGTCGCCGCGGTGCACAAACTGCTGGAGGAGAGCGCATGAACGTCCTGGTCTGGCACGTGCACGGCTCCTGGCTGACCGCCTTCGTCCAAGGTCCGTACACCCACCTCGTCCCGGTCACCCCCGACCGGGGACCGGACGGCCTGGGGCGGGCCAGAACCTGGCAGTGGCCGGACTCCGTCGAGGAGCTGACCCCCGACGAGCTGCGGGACGCCGACATCGACCTCATGGTGCTGCAACGGCCCCATGAACTCGCCCTCGCCGCACGCTGGACCGGCCGCCGCCCCGGCATCGACGTGCCCGCCGTCTACGTCGAGCACAACTGCCCCGACGGCACAGCGGTCGACACCCGCCACCCGCTGGCCGACCGCGCCGACATCCCCGTCGTGCACGTCACCCACTTCAACCGGCTGATGTGGGACAACGGCCGCGCCCCCACCGAGGTCGTCGAGCACGGCATCATCGACCCGGGTCCGCTGTGGACCGGCGAGGAGCAGCGCGCCGCGGTCGTCGTCAACGACCCCGCCCGGCGCGGCCGTACGACCGGGACCGACCTGCTGCCCCGGTTCGCCCGCGTCGCCCCCCTGGACGTGTTCGGGATGCGCACCGAGCTGCTGGAGGGCCGCCCCGGCCTGGAGCACTGCCGGATGCGGGACCTGCCGCAGGGCGCGCTGCACCCGGCGATGGCCCGCTGCCGGCTCTATCTGCACCCCGTGCGCTGGACGTCGCTCGGGCTGTCCCTGCTGGAGGCGATGTTCCTCGGCATGCCCGTCGTGGCGCTCGACACCACCGAGGTGCGCGAGGCCGTCCCCGCCGGGGCCGGTGTCGTGTCCAACCGGTTCGACGTACTGGAGGACGCCGTACGCGCCTTCCTCGCCGAGCCCGAGCACGCACGGCGGACCGGACAGGCCGCCCGGGCCGCGGCACAGGCCCGCTACGGAGAGCGGCGCTTCCTGGACGACTGGGAGCGCCTGATCAAGGAGGTCATGCGATGAGCCCCACCTGCCCCCAGGCCGGCCGTGTCGCCATGGTGTCCGAGCACGCGAGCCCCCTCGCCGTGCTCGGCGGCCCCGACGCGGGCGGCCAGAACGTCTACGTCGCGCAGGTCGCCGCGCAGCTCGTCCGCCGCGGGCACGAGGTCACCGTCTACACCAGGCGGGACTCCACCCGGCTGCCCGACCAGGTCACCACCCCCGACGGCGTGAAGGTCGTGCATGTGCCGGCCGGCCCGCCCGCGCCGATCCCCAAGGACGAACTCCTGCCCTACATGCCCGGCTTCGGGTCCTGGCTGGCCCGCTCCTGGGCGAGCCGCCCGCCCGACGTGGTGCACGCCCACTTCTGGATGTCCGGCATGGCCGCGCTGACCGGCGCCCGCACGCTCGGCGTCCCCGTCGTGCAGACCTACCACGCGCTCGGCACCGTCAAGAAGCGCCACCAGGGCGCCGCCGACACCAGCCCGGCCGACCGCGTCGCCATCGAGACGGCCGTGGGCCGCGAGGCCGCCGCGATCATCGCCACCTGCCGGGACGAGGTCGCCGAGCTGGAGGCCATGGGCCTGCCGCGCGACAAGATCTCCATCGTCCCCTGCGGCGTCGACCCGGTGATGTTCCGCCCGGTCGACACCCGCCGCCCGCACGGCGCACCGCGCCGGCTGCTCTCCATCGGCCGGCTGGTCCCCCGCAAGGGCTTCGACCGGGCGATCCGCGCCCTCGCCGAGATCCCGGACGCCGAACTCGTGATCGCCGGCGGACCCGAGCCCGCCCTGCTCTTCGCCGAGCCCGAGGCCGAGCGGCTCTGGGCGATCGCCGAGGAGTGCGGCGTCGCCGACCGGGTCCGGCTGCTCGGCGGCGTGAGCCGGGACCGGATGCCGGGCCTGATCTCCGACGCCGACCTCGTGCTCTCGCTGCCGCGCTACGAACCCTTCGGCATCGTCCCCGTGGAGGCCATGGCCTGCGGCACGCCCGTCGTCGCCACCGCGGTCGGCGGCCAGCTCGACACCGTCGCCGACCGGGTGACCGGCCGCCTGGTCCCGGCCGACCCGCGGCACGACATCACCGGCGCGGTCCTGGACCTGCTCGACGACCCCGCGCTGCGCGCCCGCTACGGCGCCCAGGGCCGGCGCCGCGTCCTCGCCCACTACACCTGGGACCGCGTCGCGGACGGCGTCGCCCACGTGTACAGCGCCGTCTCCTCCGTCCCCTCGCTCTCGGGAGCCCTGCGATGACCCTCGCCACCGACGTCAGCCACTGCGACGACCTGATCCGGGCCGTGGCGGAGTTCCGCCGGTACGCACCGCAGGTGCGGCGCTGGGGCTTCGAGCTCGCCGGCCGCCTCGGCGCCGGGGGCCGGCTGCTGGTCGCGGGCAACGGCGGCAGCGCGGCCCAGGCCCAGCACCTCACGGCCGAGCTGGTCGGCCGCTACCGCGAGGACAGGCCGGCGTTCTCCGCGCTCGCGCTGCACGCCGACACGTCCACGACGACCGCCATCGCCAACGACTACGGGGTGCGGGAGATCTTCGCCCGCCAGGTCGCCGCGCACGGCCGCCCCGGTGACGTGCTGATGCTGCTGTCCACCAGCGGCGCCAGCGCCAACCTGCTCGCCGCCGCGTCCCGCGCCCACGGCCAGGGCCTGACGGTGTGGGCCATGACCGGCCCGTCCCCGAACCCGCTGCAGAGCGTCGCCGACGAGGCCGTGCCGGTGGCGGCACCCACCTCCGCGACCGTCCAGGAGCTGCACCTCGTCGCCGTGCACATGCTCTGCGAGTACTTCGACGAGGCGGTGGCGGGGACGGGGGAGGGGGACACGTGAGCGGGGACCGCGGAGGAGGACATATGAGCGGGGACCGCGAAGGAGGACACATGAGCGGGACCGGACCTCAGACCCGGGGCGGCGCCCGTACGGCTGCCGCCGTGCCGCTGCTGGTCGTCGGGGACGCGCTGCTCGACCACGACCTGGAGGGCCGCGCCGAGCGGCTGGCGCCCGACGCGCCCGTGCCCGTGGTCAGTGGGGCCCGGCGCAGCACCCGGCCCGGTGGCGCCGCCCTCGCCGCCTGCCTCGCCGCCGCCGACGGCCGCGAGGTCACCCTCGTCACCGCGCTCGGCGACGACGACGCCAGCACGCGGCTGCGGCGCCTGCTGCCGGACCGCGTCCGCGTGGTGGCGCTGCCGCTGACCGGCGAGCTGTCCTCCAAGACCCGCGTCCTCGCGGCCGGCCGCCCCCTCCTGCGCCTCGACGACGGCGACGGCCGCGCCGCAGGCCGCACGGAGGAGGCCTGCCGGGCCGTCGCCGACGCGGCCGCCGTCCTCGTCGCCGACTACGGCCGCGGCACCGCCGACGCCCTGCGCGACGCCCTGGCGGAGACAGCCGCCCGCGTCCCCGTCGTCTGGGACCCGCATCCGCGCGGCCGCCCGCCGGTCCCGGGCGTACGCCTGGTGACGCCGTCGTCGGCGGAGGCCCGTACGTTCGCGGCCGCGCAGGGGCCTTCGCGGCCGGACGCCACCCAGGACCGCGACAGCGCAGGGGAACTGCACACCGCCGCGCAGGACGCCGCCGCGCTCGTACGGGCCTGGCGGGCCGCTTCCGTCGCGGTGACGCTGGGCGGACGCGGAGCCCTGCTGTCCCACGGCGCGACACCGCTGCTCGTGCCCTGCCCGGTCACCGCCGAGGGCGACGCGTGCGGGGCCGGCGACCGGTTCGCGGCGGCCGCCGCGGGCGCGCTGGCCGACGGCGCGCTGACCGAGGACGCGGTCCGCGCGGCCGTGCACGCCGCCACCCGGTACGTCGCCGAGGGCGGGGTCGGCTCCCTGGGCGCGGCCGGTCCGCCGCCGGCCGAGGGCGGCGCCCGGCGCCCGGCCACCGGCGCCGAGCTGACCCGGGACGCCCTGCGGACCGCCGCGCGCGTCCGTGCGGCGGGCGGCACGGTCGTCGCCGCGGGCGGCTGCTTCGACCTGCTGCACGCCGGCCACGTCTCCCTCCTCCAGGCCGCCCGCCGGGCCGGGGACTGCCTGGTCGTCTGCGTCAACTCCGACGCCTCCGTCCGCCGCCGCAAGGGCGAGGGCCGCCCCCTGGTCCCGATGGCCGACCGGGTCCGCGTCCTGCGCGCCCTGGAATGCGTCGACGCGGTCGCCGTCTTCGACGAGGACACCCCCGAACGGCTCCTCGCCGAACTCCGCCCCCACATCTGGGCCAAGGGCGGCGACTACGCCCGCACCGACCTCCCGGAAGCCGGCCTCATCGCGAGCTGGGGAGGCCAGGTCGTCCTCCTGCCCTACCTCGACGGCCGCTCCACGACCGGCATCGCGGCCCGTGCGGCCCTCTCCCCGAACCGGAGGTGAACCCGAGGATGCCCAACCGCTCCGACGCCCCCGCCCGCCCCCGCCTCCTGGTCCTGCGTGCCCTGGGCCTCGGCGACCTCCTCGCCGGAATTCCCGCCCTGAAGGCGCTGCGGCGGGCGTTCCCCGGGCATGAGGTGGTGCTGGCGGTGCCGGGGGCGCTGGAGGAGGCTGCGCTCGCGACCGGGGCGGTCGACGGGGTGCTGGCGGCCGAGGCGCCCGGCAGGGGTGTGCCGGCGCTCGGGCACTGGCCGTACCCGCCGCCGGACGTGGCCGTCGACCTGCACGGGAACGGCCCGGCCAGCAGGGACGCGCTCGCGGTGCTGCGGCCCCGGCGGCTGATCGCCTACGCGGGGTCGCGGCCCCTGCCCGAGCTGCCGCCGAAGTGGCATCCCGAGGAGCACGAACGCGCCCGCTGGTGCCGGCTGCTCGGTGCGCACGGGATCGCGGCCGACCCCGGGGACGTACGGCTGCCGCCGCCCGGGAGGCCGTCGCCCGCGCCGGGGGCCGTCGTGGTGCACCCCGGCGCGGAGGCCGTCGCACGGCGGTGGCCGGGCGAGCGGTACGCCGCCGTGGCGCGTGCGCTGCGGGCGGCCGGGCACCGCGTCGTGGTGACCGGGGGCCCGCGGGAGGACGCCCTGGTGAAGGAGGTCGCCGCGCGGGCCGGGGTGCCCGCGCACGACGTCCTGGCCGGGGGGCTGCCCTTCGCCGAGCTGTCGGCGCTGATCGCGGAGGCCGCCCTGGTGATCAGCGGCGACACCGGCCCCGCCCACCTCGCGGTGGCCCACGGGACACCGTCCGTCACCCTCTTCGGCCCGGTCTCCCCGCTGCTGTGGGGACCACCGAGGTCGCCCCGCCACACCGTCCTGTGGAAACCCGGCCCGCCGGGCGACCCGCACGCCGCCACCCCCGACCCGCTGCTGCTGCACATCCGCACGGACGAGGTACTCACCGCCGCGCTGAGCCACCTGGACGCCCCACAGGACGAGGCGGGACCCTGTGCCCGCTGATTCCTGCTCCGAGGGCCGGGTCACGGTCGTGCTGATCACCCGCGACCGGCCGGCGGCCCTGCGGCGCACGCTCGACGAGCTCGCCGCGCTGCCGGAGCGGCCTGCGGGGATCGTCATGGACATCTGCACGGACGTGGACACCTTGGAGGTGGGGATCCGTGGCCGCTGAGCCCTGCCCCGAGGGCCGGGTCACGGTCGCGCTGATCACCCGCGACCGGCCGGCGGCCCTGCGGCGCACGCTCGACGAGCTCGCCGCGCTGCCGGAGCGGCCCCCGGTGATCGTCGTGGACAACGGCGCCGACTCGGTCCCCCCGCACCACCCCGCCCGGCCCCGGGTCATCCGCCCCGGCCGCAACACCGGTGCCCTCGGGCGCAATCTGGCCGCCCGCCACGCGACCACGCCCTACGTCGCGTTCTGCGACGACGACTCCTGGTGGATGCCGGGCGCGCTGCGCCACGCGGCCGACCTGCTCGACGCGCACCCGCGGCTCGGCCTGCTCGCCGGCCGCACCCTGGTCGGCCCGGAGGCCGCCGAGGACCCGATGAACAAGATCCTCGCCGCCTCCCCGCTGCCCACGGAGGCCGACCTGCCCGGCCGCCCGGTGCTCGGCTTCCTGGCCTGCGCGTGCGTGGTGCGCCGCGAGGCGTTCCTCGCGGCGGGCGGCTTCCACCCGGTGCTGTTCTTCGGCGGGGAGGAGACCGTGCTCGCCTACGACCTGGCCGCCGCGGGCTGGGGCGTCGTCTACGAACCCTCGCTGACGGCTCGCCACCTTCCCGAGCGGGCCGGCCGCGAGGGCCGCGACCCGTTGATGCGCCGCAACGAGGTCCTCACCCTGTGGCTGCGCCGCCCGCTCCCGCTGGCCGCCCGCGCGGTGGCCCGCCTCGCGGCCGCCGCCGTCACCGGCGACGAGAGCGCCCGCCGCGCCCTGGTCGGCGTCCTCGCCCGGCTCCCCGCCGCGCTGGCCCGGCGCCGCCGCCTCCCGGACCGCGTCGAGCGGGCCGCCCGGCTGCTCGACACCGGCACCGGCCCGCGCGAGGAGGAGCACCGGCCGGCATGAGCATGCTCCGCTCCTCGTCCTCGGGCGGACGTGCGTCCTACGGGCCGGCTAGCCGCGCCGGCGCCTTCACCCCGGCCGCGGCCGACCTGCCCCAGGTGCTCCGCGCCCGCGACCCGGTCCCGCCGGAACCGGCACGCCGCACAGAAGCCCTGGAACAGGCCCGCCGCTACGCCGGCTAGCCGTTCTCCTCCTCGTCGTCGCGCTCGCCCTCCGCCTGCGACGGCGTCGGCACGTCCGGCAGCGGCAGATCCTCCGTGTCCCGTACGTCCACGTCCTCAGGCTCGCCCTCGGCCTGGGAGGGGGTGTGATCGCTGAGGGGCTGATCGGTCATGGTGGTGCTCCTCCCACCCGTACGTTCCGACGGACACGGCCCGGGTACCCCGCCCACCCAGCGCGCTCCCTAACCTGCCCCGCCCCTCTCCGCCGGCACCGGTCGCCGCCGCAGCAGATAGACCCCCGCCGCCGACACCACGAGCGCCATGCACGCGATGAACACGAGCCCCGCGCCCTCCAGTCCGACCGGGCCGACCAGCAGGCCCACGCCGATGACGGGCACCGAGATCCCGGCGTACGCCACCACGAACAGGGCGGAGACCACGGCGGCGCGCCGGTCCGCGGGGGCCGCCTGGGCCACCGCGGCCACCGAGCCCCGGAAGGCCAGCCCCTGCCCGGCCCCGCCCACGACCGCGCTGAGCACGACCAGCGGCAGCAGGTCCCAGCGCAGGGCGCCCGCGAGCAGTCCGAGTCCGGCGAGGAGGGCGGCGCAGCCGAGCGGCAGCGAGCGGCCCACGCCGACCCGGCCGACGGCGAGTTGCCCGGCGGTCGAGGCGAAGAAGGCCAGCGCGACGACGAGCCCGCTCACCGCGCGGTTGTGGACGTCCAGCGACTGGGCGAGGAAGGACGGGCTGACGGAGGTGAACACCCCGAACAGCGCGAACCCCACGAACGAGGCCGCCGCCGCCGGTCCGAACACGGCCCGCACCGGCGGCGGAAGGCCGGGCTTCCGCGGTCGTACGGCACTCAGCGGCTGTCGCTCCCGCACGGTCTCCGGGAGCCACAGCACGACGCAGACCGAGCAGGCCACTAGCGCCAGATGCACGGCGAACGGCAGGTAGAGCGGCCAGTCGGCGTACTGGGCGAGCACCCCGGCGAGCAGCGGACCGCAGCCGAGGCCGCCCATGTTGGCGGCGGTCGCCACGAACGTGGCGCGCGAGGCGTCGCCGCGCGGTGCCAGCTCCATCACGTACGCCGTGGCGGCCCCGGTGAACAGCCCCGCCGACAGCCCCGACAGCAGCCGCCCGGCGTACAGCCAGCCCAGGGCGGTGGCGGACAGGAAGCACACGGCACTCGCCGCGGCGAACCCGAGCCCGCACAGCAGCACCGGTCGCCTCCCCACGGAGTCCGAGGCGTTGCCCGCCAGCAGCAGCACACCGATGACCCCGAAGGCGTAGACGGCGTACACCACGGTGACGGTGAGCTCGGAGAAGCCGAACTTCTCCTGGTACAGGCCGTACAGCGGCGTCGGCAGGGTGGTGCCCGCCATGCAGACGGCGAACACGGCGCCGGCGAGCAGGCACCGGCGCCGGCCGGCCCGGTCAGCGTCCATCGCCGCCGGCCGGGATCGGGCCCCGCGGCCGGACGAGGGCGCCGCGCCGGTACGCGTCCGGCAGGCGCAGGCCGGCGTCCCGGGCCGGGTGGAACGTCTCGGGCCGGTCGCTCGTGTGCCGCATGGTCATCCACCAGCCATACCCTCGCCGCGCGGCGGCCGCCAGTGCCGTCACCCGGACGTCGGTGCGGACACGGCGTCAGGGCGAGGGCCGGCTCGCCGCGGCGGACCCGTACGCCGAGCCCTGCCGGGCGCACGGGGACCGCGTCGCCCGGCGCGGTAGGGTCTGCGGCGTGAACGGGGGAGCGAGAAGAACGGTTCCGTGCGACTGGTGCGGTACGCCGGTGCCGCAGACGCGGCGCTGGCGCACACGGCGGTACTGCAGCAAGGCCCACCGGCGGAAGAACCGCATCGTCGAGGCCGTCGGGAACTTCCTGGACGGCATCAGTTCCTAGGCGGGGCGTACACACCGCGTGGCAGCCGCTCGGCCCCACCCCCTGCTTCCCGGCCTGGGCGTCCGGCCACGCGGCCTTCGCGGGGGCGTGGCAGACCGTGATGACCGCCGTCTTGGGCACGGACCAGATCATCGCCACGATACGGCTGAACCACGCCCGCCACGACACGGCTGAACCACGCCCGCCACGACACGGCTGAACCACGCACACCCCGGGACCGGCGGGCAGGAGGCTTCCGCCGGTCCCGGTCTCACGTCCGGGCGACCCCGGCCAGACCCTGACGCAGCAGCGCGTAGGCGTGGTCGGCGTCGGCCACCGCCTCGGGGTGGACCTCGTCCGCGGACCGGCCGGCGACGATGCGCCGCCAGTTCGCCGACGCCAGGACGCGCTCGGTGGCGATGACCTGGCCGGCCAGCAGCGGGGCCGTGATCTCACGGTCCGAGTCCAGCGCGTCGGCCAGGGTCCGGGCCAGCGCTTCCTCGGCCCGGGTCAGGTACTCGCCGACGCGCGCCACCAGGCTCGGAGTGGAGTACACGAGGTGCTGGAAGGCCAGGACGCCTTCGTCGTCGTTGAGCCCCGTGACGGGGTCCCGAGCCGCCAGCCCGTCCAGGAAGTGCCGGTGCAGGGCGTCGACCGGGGACACCCCCGGCGGCCGCTCCGCCACCGCGTCGCTGCTCGCCGTCTGGTGGTCGGCGAAGCGGTGGACGACCAGGTCTTCCTTGGTCGGGAAGTACTTGAACAGCGTGGGTTTGGAGACCTCGGCCGCGGCCGCGACGTCGACGACGGAGACCCGGTCGAACCCGTGCTCCAGGAAGAGCGTGATCGCCGTGTCGGAGATCGTCTCGCGCGTTCGCTGCTTCTTGCGCTCCCGCAGGCCCATCGGCGCTTTCACCGGGCCATCGTAACACCCACCTTACTCGGACAATTACTTGACTCGGTCTCTGACTTAACCGAGTTCAGTTATGCTGTGACCCGCGCGCCGCCGGCCTGCCCGCAGGGCGGCGCGCAAGGCCGTCACTCCGGAAAGGTCTCGATCGATGACGTCACACGCCCAGGACACGTACGGCACCCGGGAGGCGGCCGCACTCGACGACGAGCTGGCCCTGGAACGCGCCTACGTCGCCGTGTGCCGCGAGGCGGTGAACCGTCAGGTGGACGACGCCCGTCACCAGGTCGTCGCGGGCGAGGACGTTTCGGGCGACGGCGCGAGTGCCGAGGCGCTCGGCCGCTATCTGCGCACCCGCGCACGGCGGCTGGCCGAGGAGCCCGACAGCCCGCTGTTCTTCGGCCGGCTCGACTTCGAGGACTCCGAGGAGGCGGGGGACCACCGGCGGCAGCGGTACTACATCGGCCGCGGGCGGGTCTCGGAGCACCCGGCCGCACCGCCCCTGGTGATCGACTGGCGCGCACCGGTCTCGCGCACCTACTACCGGGCGAGCGCCCTGGACCCGCGTGGGGTCGCGGTACGGCGGCGCTTCGGATGGGCGCCCTGGAGCCATGGCGCTCCCGAGGACCTCACCGGACTGGAGGACGAGCGCCTCGGCCGCTTCGCCGGGGGCGAGGGCGAGGGCAACGCGGCGAGCGCGATCGTCGCCGCCGAGATCGAGCGGCCCCGCCTCGGCCCGATGCGGGACATCGTCGCCACCATCCAGCCGGAACAGGACGACCTGGTCCGCGGAGAACTGACCGAGTCGGTCTGTGTGCAGGGCGCGCCGGGCAGCGGCAAGACCGCGGTCGGCCTGCACCGCGCGGCCTACCTCCTCTACACGTACCCCGAGCGGCTGCAGCGCGGCGGCCTGCTGATCATCGGCCCGAACCGCACCTTCCTGCGCTACATCTCCGAGGTGCTGCCGTCGCTCGGCGAGATCGACGTCGCCCAGCTCACCGTGGAGGACGTGGTCGCCCGGCACCCGGTCCGGCGGGTGGACCCGCAGCAGGTCGGCGCCCTCAAACACAGCGCCGGGATGGCCACCGTCCTGGAGCGCGCCCTGTACGCCCGGGTCAGGCACCCCGAGGAGTCCATCGCGGTCACCGACGGCTCGTACCGCTGGCGCGTCGACGCCTGCGACCTCGCCCGGGTCGTCGACGAGGTGCGGGACATGGGCGTGCCGTACGGCATCGGCCGCGAGCACGTGCGCTCCCGGGTGGTGGCGCTGATCCAGCGGCAGGCCGAGCGGCGGGCCGGCCCCAAGAGCGCGACCTGGGCACGGAAGACCGGCCGCTCCGGACCGGTCGCCGCGCTGCTGGAGGCCGCGTGGCCGGTGGCGCGGCCGGAGCAGGTCGTGGCCGCGCTGCTGAGCGACCCCGCGGTGCTGGAGGCCGCGGCGGACGGTGTGTTCGACGCCGACGAGCAGCGGGCCCTGCTGTGGGCCGAGCCCCCTCGGTCGGAGCGGAGCGCCACCTGGTCGGCCGAGGACATGCTGCTCCTGGACGAGGTCGCGGGGCTCGTCGAACGCCCCGAGGGCTACGGCCATGTGGTCGTGGACGAGGCCCAGGACCTGTCACCGATGCAGTGCCGGGCCATCGCCCGGCGCAGCGCGTTCGGCTCCCTCACGGTGCTGGGCGACCTGGCCCAGGCGACGGCACCCTGGTCGGCGCGGACCTGGCGGGAGCAGCTGACGCACCTGGGCAAGGCGCAGGCCGACATCGTCCCGCTGACCACCGGCTTCCGTGTCCCCGCCCCGGTCATGGAGCTGGCCAACCGGCTGGTGGACGCCCTCGGCGTGGACGTGCCGCCCGCCCGCTCGTTGCGCCATGACGGCGAGCTGACGGTCAGCGCCGTCGACGACCTGGCGTCCGCCACCGTCTCCGCCGTCCGCGCGGCCCTCGGCCGCGAGGGGTCGGTCGCCGTCATCACCACCGACGACGCGGTCGCCGCCACCGCGGCTGCCCTGCGCGGGGCGGGCGTCGAGACCGCGACCGCCGAACAGGTCGGCACGGCCGCCCGGGTCACCGTGCTGCCCGCGACGGTCGTCAAGGGCCTGGAGTACGACCACGTCGTCGTCGTGGAGCCGGCCGCGATCGTCGAGTCCGAGCCGCGCGGACTGCACCGGCTGTACGTCGTCGTGACCCGCGCCGTCTCCCGCCTCGACATCCTGCACACCCGGCCACTGCCGCAGCCGCTCGCCGCCTGACTGGGCCCCACCCGGCCGTTTGCCCTGTGTTAGTGTCATGCGTTTGCGTGGTCGTCGCGGTGGGCGATTCTGCCTGATCGGTTCCGCTTGTGCGTGGACTGTTCACCCCTACCGGGCCTTCTTCGGTACGTTCCCCTGCGGAAGGCTGTTCATGAAGCATCCCGACGACTCCAGCATCGCTCACGGCGGTCCCGCCCAGCCCGCGGCCACGACTCCGGCGCCGCCCCCGGCCGTCTCCTTCGCCGGCCTCGAACTGCCGGATGCGGTGCTGCGGACACTGAGCGGACTCGGGGTGCGCGAACCCTTTCCGATCCAGGCCGCCACGCTGCCCGACGCCCTCAAGGGGCGCGACGTCCTGGGGCGCGGGCGCACCGGATCGGGCAAGACGCTCGCCTTCGGCCTGCCGCTGCTGACCCGTACGGCCGGGCGGCGCGCCGAACCGAAGCAGCCCCTCGCGCTGATCCTCGTGCCCACCCGGGAGCTGGCCCAACAGGTCACCCAGGCGCTGACCCCGTACGCCGAGGCACTGCGGCTGCGGATGGCCACGGTCGTCGGCGGCATGTCGATCGGCCGGCAGATCGCCGAGCTGCGCCAGGGAGCCGAGGTGGTCGTCGCCACCCCCGGACGCCTGCACGACCTGATCGAGCGCAACGCCTGCCGCCTGGGACGGGTGAGGATCACCGTGCTGGACGAGGCCGACCAGATGTGCGATCTGGGATTCCTGCCGCAGGTGATCGAGGCGCTCGGCCAGGTCCACCCCGACGGCCAGCGGATGCTGTTCTCGGCGACTCTGGATCGCGACGTCGATCAGCTGGTCCGGGGCTACCTCCACGACCCCGTCGTCCACTCGGTCGACCCGTCCGCGGGCACGGTCTCGACGACGGAGCACCACGTCCTGGTCGTCCACGGCCCCGACCGCTACGCCGTCACCACGGAGATCGCCGCCCGCGACGGCCGCGTCCTGCTGTTCCTCGACACCAAGCACGCCGTCGACCAGCTGACCCGGCATCTGCGGGCCAGCGGGGTGCACGCCGGGGCCCTGCACAGCGGCAAGTCCCAGCCGCAGCGCACCCGGACGCTGGCGCAGTTCAAGAAGGGCGAGCTCACCGTCCTGGTGGCGACCAATGTCGCGGCACGCGGCCTGCACATCGACGACCTCGATCTCGTGGTCAACGTCGACCCGCCCGCCGACCCCAAGGACTACGTGCACCGGGCCGGCCGCACCGCCCGCGCCGGTGAGTCCGGCAGCGTGGTCACGCTCGTGCTGTCGGGCCAGCGCCGCGAGACGAGCCGCGTGCTGGCCGAGGCCGGTATCGAGCCGACCGTCACCAAGGTCCGCTCGGGTGAGGCGGAGCTGAGCCGGATCACCGGCGCCAAGGCCCCCTCCGGCACCCCGCTCGACGGCGGGCCCGCCGTCCCCCGGCCCAAGAACACCAACGCTCCCTTCCGCGGCCTCGGCACCAGCAAGGACACCTCCCGCGGCGCCGGCGGCAAGTCCCGAAGAGCCGGTGAGGCCCGCAAGCTCGCCGAGGCCCGCAAGGCCGCGCTCGTGCGTCGCAACGGCTGAGAGCCTGGCCACGGGATCCACAACCCTCCGAAGCGAACGCCCTCGGCAGCGAACGCCCTCGGCAGCGAGAGGGATACCCGCCGAAACGGAACAGGATGATGTTGCCGGCGCCCCCGCACTGCGCCCGGCATGACAAGCTGTGCTGGCCCACCCCCCCCCCCCGAACCCAGGAGGTCACCATGACCGAAGAGCGCGCAACGACGGAGGGTTCGGAGCCCGCTGCCCCCGAGACGTCCCCTCTGACGCCGGACAGCGACGGCAACTACGACCTCAAGCGCAAGTTCCGTGAAGCCCTGGCGCGCAAGCGCGGTGCGCAGGCGGACGCGGCCGATGTCGCCGCCAACGCGGATGCGCCGAAGGTGCGCGCGGCGCACGGCCCGGCTGCGAGCCAGCGGTCGTTCAGGCGTAAGAGCGGCGGCTGAGCCGATCAGTCCTGCGGTCCTGCCGCTTCACCGGCACTCTGCGCGCTTCCACTCGCGCGCCCGGTGCCGTGGCCCGCAACGTGCGCATGTCCGTGCGCGCGTCGCGGGCGAGGCGTAGCCGGCGGTCGCGCCCTGTGGGAGGGCCCAACTGCCGCTGGCGCGGGTCGGTGGCGCAGCCTGAACAGACGCCGGTGAGGCGTGAAAGGCCCGGGTGTGAAACCGTCTCGCCCGAGCGGAGCGATGTTCCTGACAATCCCCGACCGGCCTGCCCAGACCCCCCACGGCTTCGTTCTGTCCCTCGACGACGTGCTCGGCACCAAGGTCCGTGCCCTCGCCGACCGCGGTACTGTCCGCGACGTCGTCGGCGTCCAGGCCGCCTCCCGCCACCACTCCACCGCCGACCTCGAAATCCTCGGTGACGTCGCGCCACGACGAGTTCAGCCTCGAAGACCTCCGGGACCGGCTGATCGGCGCGGATCGGTACCAGGATGAGGACTCCTGCGCGTACGCCCTGACCTCCCGGCGGACCGAAGAACTCAAGCTGTGGGCGCTGGAGTGGGCGGAGGATCCGGGTGCGCGGATCCATGACGGGAACGCCTGAGAGGCGGTCTCCAGGTCGCGAGGGAGTCACCCGGCCCGGCCCGCCAGGGCCTCGGGCCGGCATGCGACTGCGTCTCAGCGGACCAAGCTGCTGATCACATTCCGGCCGTCGCAAAAAGTGCCGCCCAAGCTGGTGGACACCACGGCCCTCGCCGGGTGCGGTCTCCCCACCGTGCTGATCACGTCGGTCACGGTGAGTCTGACGACCAAGGCGCGGTCGGCCCGGTGAGGACCGCGTGGCGGCCAGGAAGAGGGCCCGTCCGCCCGGGGCGAGAGACGACACGGTGGCGGTCTCGCCCGGCGTCGTTTCGCCGTGCCCCGCCGTAGGCCGAACCACGTACCCCGCCACTCGAAGACCCCCCGATGGCCCAGGTGCGGTGGTGGTCCGCGGTGGGTGAGGCGCATGGTCGACGGGGCGGCATCTTCCCGAGAACGGAGCGATCCCTTGCAGCGCACCGCACAGATCTCAGCCTCGGCCGTGGAGTCGATCTCGACGCCCGAGCGGGTCGAGACGCACCTGGGCACTCTGGAATTCCCGCTGGGCTTGCCCACCGAGGAGACCGCGAACCGCGTCTACGACCATCTGGACCACGTGCGGGCGGTCAGCGCGTTCCTCGACGCGTATTCCGGCGTCAGCCTGTGGGCCGCCCGCCGGGGATTCCTGGAGGCCGGAATCCAGGACCACGACGTCCTGCTCTTCTCGGAGTTCATGGATCCCAAGGCGCTCGTGCTGACCGGGAACGCCGACACCGTCTACTTCCTGACCTTCCTCGACCTGACCGAGGGTCCGCTGGTCGTGGAAGTGCCGCCCCTCGCCCTCTGCTTCCTCAATGACATGTGGTTCCGCTGGGTCACGGACCCCGGCATGGCCGGTCCGGATCGCGGAGCGGGCGGCAAGTACCTCTTCGTGCCACCCGGTCACGAGGGCCCTCTTCCCGAGGGCGGGTTCTTCACGCTCCGCACCCGCACCACGCGGCTCATCCTGGGCGGTCGCGCCTTCCTCGAGGGCGACGACCCGAAGCCGGCGGTCGAGCGGATCAAGGAGGGCATGCGCATCTACCGCTACGTCCCCGGGTACTACGGGACCAGCATCGGGGAGATCGTCACCGGCGGCACGGCCCCGCCGCTGCCATGGACCGCCCAGACCTGGACCGCCGCGCTGCGCAGGCCCGATCCACCGCGCTTCGTCGAGGGCTCCGGTCTGCCCGTGAACACGGTTCCGCCCGCGGACGCGACGTACTTCGACTTCGCGAGCGAGCTGGTGCACGATCAGCCGGCCGAGGCGCTCGACCCCGAGATCGCCGGTGCGCTGGCCGCGGTCGGCATCGTCAAGGGCAGGCCCTTCGAGCCGGACGCGCGGATGCGGGAGATCCTCACCGAGGCGGCCGCGGTGGGCAACGCCACGGCCCGCACACTCGCCTGCAGTCCGCGTCCGGCCGAGGGGGCGCACTACTACGGTGCCTCCTCCCGGTGGCTCAACGGCCTGCTGGTGTCCGGCCACGAATTCCTGGCCCCGCCCGCGGACATCACCGACAGGGGCGTCGAGCCCCGCCCGAACGACGGCGCCCGGAAACTCAACCTGCGGTCCTGGTGGTGGTACCTGGGCGTGGGCATCAGCCCGGCGTTCACGGCACCGCTGCCCGGCGTCGGCTCGCAGTACGTGTTCTCCCTCGCGGATCAGGAGGGCCGGGCCCTCGACGGCGGCAGGCACTACCGTCTGGTGCTTCCGCCGGACATTCCCGCCGCGAAGTTCTGGTCGGTCACGGTCTACGACAACCAGACGCGGTCGATGCTCGACACCCCGCAACGGTTCCCCCGAGCCGGCAGCCAGGCCTATCCCACCCCGGCGGCGGTCCCCGGCCCGGACGGCACGACGACGGTGCACTTCGGGCCCGACCGGCCCGACGGTGTGCCGGAGGGGAACTGGATCCAGACCACGCCGGGCCGGGGATGGTTCGTGGTCCTGCGGCTCTACAGCCCGCTGCAGCCGTTCTTCGACAAGACCTGGCGGCCGGGCGAGATCGAGGCGGTGACGTGACCCCGCCCGACGGCACTTCGGAGGCGAACGGGACGGACGGTGAGGTGATGGGCCCGACTCCGCTGGGGAGCTGGAACGACGGTGCCGCGAAACGGGCGATCGTCGAGTTCGTGACGTCCGCAGCCGACGACCGCTCGCCGGGCTTCGTTCCGCCGCAGGACCGGGTAGCCGTGTTCGACAACGACGGCACCCTGTGGGTGGAGAAGCCGGCGCCGGTGCAGATGGCGTTCGTCCTCGGGAAACTGGCCGCGCGGCTGGAGGCGGACCCCTCGCTGGCCCGCGAGCGGCCCTACCGGGCGATCGCCGACCGGGACGAGTCGTACTTCCGCGCGCTGAACGAACAGGACCCCGGCGCGGTGGCGTCGATGGTGGAGGCCATCGGAGCGGCCTGGGAAGGCACCACCCTCGCGGAGTACGAGGACGAGGCCGCCCGGTACCTGGCCTCCTGGCGGCATGAGCGCTTCGGAGCGCCCTACTCCGGCCTGGTCTATCAGCCGATGCTGGAGCTGTTCGACTACCTCAGGGCGTACGGCTGGCGGCTGTTCGTCTGCTCGGGCGGCGGGCGCGACTTCATGCGTGTCATCTGCGAGGACACCTGGGGCCTGTTCAGGGAGAACGTGATCGGCTCGGCCCCGGAGTTCGCCTACCGGGACGGCGTGATGGTCCGCCGGGCGACCTCGCACGGCTCCGTCGCGGTCGGGCCCGGCAAACCGGAGGACGTCCTCGCCCGCACCGGCAGGCTGCCGGCCTTCGCGGCAGGCAACGACGACGTGGACGTCGAACTGCTCCGGTCCGCGCGGTTCGCCCTGCTCGTCGTCCACGACGACGACGTCCGGGAGTACGCCTACACCGACTGCGCGGAGCGGGCACGCGCCGCGGCCGAGAGGTACGGCTGGACGACGGTCAGCGTCAAGGACGACTGGAACGCGCTTTTCACGGAACGACTCACTCAGGAGAGACGCAGTGCCCCACATCAGTGACGCGCCCAGCCCGGGCACATCGGCCGAGACCCTCGCCTCGATCTGCTGCCCCGACCGGCTGGAGACGGTCTTCGGCACGTTGGACTTCTTCGACGGCATGCCCATGCCCGACACGATCACCCGCAGCTACGACGCGCTGGATCTGCTGCGCGGGATCGAGGCGTTCCTCAACTGCGTTCCCGGCGCGTCCATGGTGGCGATGCGGCGCGGACTGCGGAGCGTCGGCGTCGACTCCCGCACGATCGGTTACACGGCCCCGCGATGCACTTCGGCACCGGTGGTGCTCACGGGCAACACGGAGACCACCTACGGGATGACCTTCCTCGCGCTCGACGAGGACGGCCCCACCGTGATCGAGGCACCGGGGAACTCCCTGTGCATCGTCAACGACATGTGGCAGCGCTACGTCACCGACATGGGCATCGCCGGGCCGGACAAGGGAGAAGGAGGCAAGTACCTCTTCCTTCCCCCGGGTTACGAAGGCGACGTCCCCGACGGCTACTTCGTCGTCCGGCCGCAGACGTTCGGCTCCTGGGTGCTGCTGCGCGCACTGGGAGGCACGGAGAGTCTGCTCACGGCACGGATCTACCCCCTCTCGGCCGCGGCGGACCCGCCCGAGCAGCGCTACGTCAACTGGGCGGAATCGGACTTCAACACGGTCCACGCGAACGACTTCTCCTTCTTCGAGGAGATCGACACCATCGTCCAGGCGGAGCCGCCCGGTTCCCTCGATCCCGAGCGTGCCGGTCAGCTCGCCGCGCTCGGCATCGTGCGCGGCAAGCCCTTCCGGCCGGACGACCGTATGCGCTCGATCCTCGACACCGCCGCGCGGATCGCGTCGGGCGTCGTACGGACGCTGGCCTTCAGGCCACGTGACCCGGGCTTCTACTTCTACCGCGACGGGTCGTGGAAGACCCCGTTCCCCACGCGCAGTCACGAGTTCCTGTCGCCGGAGGGCGCCCGCCTGCTCGACTCCCGGGCGGTGTTCTACTACTTCGCGGCCGCCTCCTCGCCGGCGATGGTGACGGCGCCTGTCGGCACCGGATCGCAATACGCCTACACGGCGGAGGACTCCACGGGCGCGTGGCTCGACGGCGGACGGCACTACACGCTCACCCTGCCGAGCGGCATCCCGGTGAAGAACTTCTGGGCCGTCAACGCCTACGACCCCCAGACCCGGTCGCTGCTGCGCACGGACCACCCCTACCCGAGCGTCAACAGCCAGTCGGAAGGCGTCCGGCCCGAGAGCAACGGCGACACCGTCGTCCGCTTCGGTCCCACCCCGCCGGACGGCGGCGAGGCGAACTGGGTCCAGACCGTGCCCGGCAAGGGATTCTTCGTGATGCTGCGGCTCTACGGTCCGCTCGAAAGCTGGTTCGACAAGAGCTGGCGGCCGGGCGAGATCGAACCGGTGTGAGGTAGGCGGCCGTGGGCGAGGCGATCGGTCAGATTCTGCCCTACGGCGTCGCCGTGGCGCTGAGCGCGTTCCCCATCATCGGTGTGGTGCTGATGCTCGCCACGCCCAGGGCGCGGTCCAACGGGCCGGCGCTGCTCCTGGGCTGGGCCCTGGGCCTGGCCCTGGTCGGCACGATCGTGCTGCTCCTCTCCGGCGGCGCCGGCCCGAGCGACCAGGGGCAGCCGGCCGACTGGGTCAGCGCGCTCGACCTGGCGCTCGGCGTGCTGCTGCTGTGGGTGGCGGTGAAGGAGTGGCGCGGCCGGCCGCGCGGCGACCAGGAGGTGCCGCTGCCGAAATGGATGAAGACGGTCGACTCGTTCACCCCTCTCAAGGCGTTGGCACTCGGGACGGCGCTGTCCGCCCTCAACCCCAAGAACCTGCTGCTCTCGATCGCCGCGGCGTCGGCGATCGCGCGCACGGACACCTCCGCCGGTGCACAGGCCGTGGCACTGGCGGTCTACGTGGTGCTCGGGGCGCTCGGGCCCGGAACGCCGGTCGTCCTCTACTTCGCCCTCAAGGAGCGCTCGAAGCACATCCTCGACGGTCTCAAACGCTGGATGGAGCGGCACAACACGGCGATCATGGCGGTGATCTGTCTGCTCTTCGCCGCGAAACTGCTGGGCGACGCCGTCAGTGATCTCTCCTCGTGAGGGCGGACATGCACTGGTTGTTCCCCTCACTGCGGGGCTACCGGCGCCAGTGGCTGGGCCGGGACGCGCTGGCCGGGATGACCGTGTGGGCGGTGCTGGTGCCCGAGGCACTCGCCTACGCGACGATCGCCGGCGTCTCGCCCGTCGTCGGCCTCTACGCCGCGCCGGCGGCCCTGATCCTCTACGCCGCCTTCGGCAGCTCCAGACACCTGGTCACCGGGCCCATGGCGGCGACGGCGGCACTCTCGGCGGCGATCGTCGGCGACACCGCGGGTGGTTCGAGTGCGGACTTCGCCGCGATGACGGCGGCACTGGCCGTCACGGTGGGCATCGCGGCGCTCCTCGCCGGTCTCCTGCGCCTCGGCTTCGTCGCCAGTTTCATCTCCGAGCCCGTGCTGAAGGGCTTCATCGTCGGCCTGGCGCTGACGATCATCGCGGGCCAGCTGCCGAAGCTGTTCGGTGTCGAGGGCGGGTCCGGGAACTTCTTCGAGAAGATCTGGGCCCTGATCACAGACCTCGGCGGCACCAGCGGGTTCACCGTCCTGGTCGGCGCCGGCAGCCTCGCCCTGATCCTCGTTCTCAAGCGGGTCGCCCCCCGGGCACCCGGCTCGCTGATCGCGGTGGCGCTGGGAATCCTCCTGGCCGCGGCCTTCGACCTGGAGGCCCACGGTGTCGATGTCGTCGGCAGCATCGAGAGCGGTCTGCCCTCGTTCGGCTTCCCCGATGTCTCGGTCGACGACCTGGGCGGTCTCGCCGCCGGAAGCGTCGGCGTGACGCTCGTCGCCTTCGCCGAGGGACTCGGCGCGGCGAAGAACTACGCCGCCCGCGACCACTACGAGATCGACGCCAACCGCGAGCTGATCGGGCTCGGCGCCGCCGGCCTGGGCGCCGGCCTGTCCAGCGGCATGGTCGTCAACGGCAGCCTCTCGAAGACCGCCGTCAACTGGTCGGCGGGCGCGCGCACCCAGCTCTCCGGGATCCTCGTGGCCGCCCTGACCGTGATCACGCTCCTCTTCCTCACCGGTCTCTTCGAACAGCTCCCCGAGGCGGTGCTCGCCGGGGTGGTGATCGCGGCGGTGGTGGAGCTGGTCGACATCCACTCGCTGGTCTCCCTCTACCGCGTCTTCACTCGCAGGCTCGGCCAGGACTACGGCGTCGCCGCGCGGCCGGACTTCACGGCCGCGGTCGCGGCGATGCTCGGCGTGATGGTCTTCGACACGCTGCCCGGCCTCTTCATCGGCATCGGCGTCTCCCTGCTTCTCCTCCTGTACCGCTCCTCGCGCCCGGTGATCAGCGAACTGGGGCAACTGCCCGGGAACGGACGCTTCGCCTCACTCGACAGGCACAGCGAGAGCCGCCGGATCCCCGGAGTGACCGTGCTGCGCGTCGAGGGCGGCATCTATTTCGCCAACGCCGAGCGGATCCGGTCCCAGGTCCTGAGGGCCGCCGCCCGTGAAGGGGTGACGGCGGTCGTGATCGACGCCGAGACGGTTCCCTTCGTCGACGTCAGCGCCGTGCGCATGCTCGACGGCCTGGCCGAGGAACTCGCGGCCCTCGGAGGCCGGCTCCTGCTCGCCCGCGACGTGGGCCAGGTGAGGGACGTCCTGCGGACCTCCGAAGGCGGGACGGAGCTGAGACGCGTGTATCCCACGGTGCGGGCGGCGGTCGACGCGGCCAGTACCGGCACATGACCGCACCCTTCGACACGGCGCCCGTCGAACCGTCGGCGGTCCGGGGGAGTGCGAGCCCGGTGGCACGGGGGCGGCCGCCCGGGGCAGGTCGGCGCACCCTTGCCGGAGCCCGGTGGCTCTGCCCCTCTCAAAAGTGACGCCCCGCCACATGAGTGAGGAGCACGGCGAACCGAACCGCACCACGCAGTCGGTGTCGCCAGCCGCGTCCCCGTCGGCGTGGAGGTGTCGCAGAACGCGGGTGACACGCCTCGGGCCGGGCCTGCTTCGGATGCGCCGAACCTCACATGAACTACCGGGACGCAGCTGCCGGAAACTTGGCCTCGCCGTTTTTCCCGACGAGCGGTGCTGTGTGCTCCACAGTGCTCCACGGTGCTCCACAGACGCCGGTGGAGCATCAGTCAGTCGTAGGTCTGCTCGACCGCCCAGCGTTCCGGGGACCGGACGAAGCCAGCCCGGTCGGCGCGCAAGCCCAGGCAGGAGCCCTATCCCCAACGAGAAGCGATGTTCCTCACAAACATCGTTCGGTGCGTCCCGGTGTAGAGTCGAGGACGCCCTTGACCTGCACAAAGCAGGCAGGGAGCCGTCTTCCAGGAGTTCAACATGCTGCGCACCATGTTCAAGTCCAAGATCCACCGCGCCACCGTCACCCAGGCCGACCTGCACTACGTGGGATCGGTGACCATCGACGCGGACCTGCTCGACGCGGCGGACCTGCTGCCCGGTGAGCTGGTGCACATCGTCGACATCACCAACGGCGCCCGCCTGGAGACGTACGTCATCGAGGGGGAGCGTGGGTCCGGGGTGATCGGGATCAACGGGGCCGCCGCGCATCTGGTGCACCCCGGAGACCTGGTGATCATCATCAGTTACGCTCAGGTCACCGACGCCGAGGCGCGGGAGCTGAAGCCGCGGGTCGTGCACGTGGACGGCGACAACCGGATCGTGGCCCTCGGCACGGACGCGGGGGAACCGGTGCCGGGCTCCGACCAGCAGCGCAGCCCGCAGGCCGTCGTCGTCTGACCCGCTGTCCCCCCCCGCCGCCTCGGCCGCCCGTGCGACGGGGAGTGCCCATCAGCGACATCGAGATCCGCGACGACCGGGCGGCGGGACGCCCGGGGGCCCGACCCCGGGCGGAGGCCCCGGCCCCCGACCCCGGGCTGCCGCGTGCTGCGCGGGACCGGCTCGCCGCTCACCCCGACCGCCTCTGAAGGGGCCGTGATGCTCGCCCTGCTGCACACCTCGCCCGTCCACGTCCCCGTCTTCGACGCCCTGCGCGACGAGACCCACCCGGGCCTCGCCCTGCGCCACCTCGTCGCCGAGGACCTGCTGACCCGGGCCCGCGGCGACGGTCCCGACGCGGTCGCCGCCGACGTCCGCGCGCTCGTCGGGGAGGCCGTCGCCGACGGCGCCCGTGCCGTCCTGTGCACCTGTTCCACGCTCGGCGGCATCGCCGAGGCGACCGCGGCCTCCGCCGGGGTGCCCGTCCTGCGCGTGGACCGGCCCATGGCCGCGGCGGCGGTCGCGGCCGGCCCGCGCATCGTCGTCCTCGCCGCCCTGCGGAGCACCCTCACCCCCACGGCCGCCCTGATCGAGGACGAGTCCCACCGCAGCGGCCGCCCGGCGGAGGTCCGTCTCGTGCTGGTGGACGACGCCTGGCCCCGCTTCGAGTCGGGCGACACCGGCTCCTACCTCCGCCTGATCGCGGACGCCGCCGACACCGTCACCGACGCCGACGCGATCGTCCTCGCCCAGGCGTCCATGGCCCCGGCCCAGGCCCTGGCCACCACGCGCGTGCCGGTGCTCTCCAGCCCACGTCTGGGGCTCGCCGCGGCGGCGGAGGCGGCGACCCGGGCGTGACGTGGCGCGGAGGGCTGCCGCGTCGCCCACTCGGCGGCGCCCGTTGGCTCGGGCGGGTGACTGGCCGGTCCCGAGGCGGGTAACCGGGGCAGTAGTCCAGAGGCCGTGGCCGCGATGAGCCGGAGGACAGCATGACCGAGCCGTATCCCGACCCCGTACCGCCGGGTCCCACGCCGGGTCCCGAGCCCTACCCGGACCCCGCGCAGCCCCCGCCCCCGCCGCCGGGCCCCCAGCCGGTGCCCCAGCCTCCGGGACCCGGACCTCAGCCGACACCGCCGCAGCCCCCCGGTCCCGGTCCCGAACCGACTCCTCCCGCGCCCGGGCCGGTCCCCGGTCCCGACCCGTCGCCGATCCCGCCGGGCCCGGAGCCGGTGCCGAACCCCGAGCCGGGACCGCCCCTGTCCTGAGCACCGCACCTCGCCCTCGCGTCCGCGGGGAATTCGTTCGCGCCCCCGTACGGGCAACCGCTAGTTTCCGTGGGGGCCGTGAGCGCGGCCGTACGAGAAGGGGACGGCATGCGGACGGACCGTCTGGGCCTGGTGCTGGAGCAGTTCGACCACGCCAGGGAAATGGCGCAGGTACGGCTGACGGGGCTGAGCGACGAGGAGTACCTGTGGGAGCCGGCGCCCGGCAGCTGGTCGGTCCGGCGGCGGGGCGAGGCGGTGACGCCCAGGGCGTTCGGGCCCGGCGAGTGGGTGCTGGACCAGGGCGCCCCCGACATCCCGGCGAACGAGTACGCGGAGGTCGCCCGGCAGGCCGCGGACGGCATGAGTGTCGAGAAGATCGCCGAGGACTGGAGCGTGAGCGTCGAACGGGTCCGGGAGGTCCTCGCCCACACCGGCGAGCCCGAGCCCGACGCGCCGCCCATGACCACCATCGCGTGGCGGCTGAACCACCTGCACTTCCACTTCGCGGGCGGCTACGAGTGGACCTTCGGCGAGCGCCGCCGGGACCCGAAGCTCCTGGTCGACTTCACCCCCTCCGCCGCGCTCGCCCTCGAACGGTTCTGGGCGCTGATCGACCGCTATCGCGAGAGCGTCGGTTCCCTCACCGAGGAGCAGCTCGACACCGTCGGTCTGTCCCAGCACCCGTACAGCAACGACGCCGACCACCCCTTCATCAGCGTCCTCGTGGCCGGGAACATCGAGTTCATCCACCACATGGCCGAGATCGCCCTGCTCCGCGACCTGTGGCGGACCCGCGCCTGACCGACCGCCGGTCCTCGGCCGGCGGGCGTCGTGAGCGCGGTGTGCCGCTCGCTGCCGGGTGGTGCGGGGCCGGCCGGCCGTCCGCCGGCCCGCCCCGTGATCCGGACGGGAGCCCCTACGCCGAGACCTCCGACCGGTCCCCGCCCCACAGCGTGTGGAACGACCCCTCGCGGTCCACCCTGCGGTAGGTGTGCGCCCCGAAGAAGTCCCGCTGCCCCTGCGTCAGCGCCGCGGGCAGCCGCGTCGCGCGCAGCCCGTCGTAGTACGCCAGTGCCGCCGAGAAGCCGGGCGTGGGCACGCCCTGCCGGGTCGCGGCGACGATCACCTCGCGCCAGTCGTCCTGCGCCGCGCCGATCTCCCGGGCGAAGGTCTCGTCGGACAGCAGGCTGGGCAGGTCCGGCCGGGTGTCGTACGCCTCCCGGATGCGGTCCAGGAACGCCGCCCGGATGATGCAGCCGCCGCGCCAGATGGACGCGACCCTGCCGAGGTCGATGTCCCAGCCGTACTCGTCGCTGCCCGCGGCGATCTCGTGGAAGCCCTGCGTGTACGACACGATCTTCGACGCGTACAGCGCCTGCTCGACCCGGTCCGCGAAGGCATCCGCCGCCGCCCCGCTCAGCGGCGACGCCGTGGGACCGGCCAGCCCGCGCGAGGCCTCCCGAAGCGCGGCGTGCCCGGACAGCGAGCGCGCGAAGACCGCCTCGGCGATGCCGGACACCGGCACGCCCAGGTCGAGCGCGATCTGCACGGTCCAGCGGCCCGTGCCCTTCTGCTCGGCCCGGTCCATCACCACGTCCACGAACGGCCCGCCCGTCGCCGCGTCCACGTGCGACAGCACCTCGGCGGTGATCTCGATCAGATAGGAGTCCAGCCGGCCGGTGTTCCAGGTCCGGAAGATCTCCGCGATCTGGGCCGGCTCGTACCCGGCGACATCGCGCAGCAGCTGGTAGGCCTCGCCGATCAGCTGCATGTCGGCGTATTCGATGCCGTTGTGGACCATCTTCACGAAGTGCCCGGCGCCGTCCGGGCCGACGTGCGTCACGCACGGCGCCCCGTCGGCGGCCTTCGCGGAGATCTTCTCCAGCAGCGGACCGAGCGAGTCGTACGACTCCACGGACCCGCCGGGCATGATGCTCGGCCCGTGCAGCGCGCCCTCCTCACCGCCGGAGATGCCGGTGCCGACGAAGTGGATGCCCCGCTCGCGCAACTCCCGCTCCCGGCGCCGGGTGTCGGCGAAGTGCGCGTTGCCGCCGTCGATGATCATGTCGCCGGGTTCCAGCAGCGGCGCGAACTCCTGGATCACCGCGTCGGTGGGGTCACCGGCCTTCACCATGACGACCAGGCGGCGGGGCCGCTCCAGGGCCGCGACGAACTCCTTGGCGGTCTCGGCCGCGACGAACTCGCCCTCGTCGCCGAACTCCTCGACCAGCGCGTGCGTCCGGGCGGCCGTCCGGTTGTGCACGGCGACCGTGTAGCCGTTGCGCGCGAAGTTGCGGGCGAGGTTGCGGCCCATGACCGCGAGCCCCGTGACGCCGATCTGGGCTGAAGTGCTCATACCGCCTGCTCCTATGAGTTCGGTGCTGCTTGCCGGGCGTGACCGCCAGTATCGCCGCCGGGGGCGGTCCCCCCGCGCCGATACGCCGATGCGCCGACAGTTCATGACGTCTGTCGCGGCTCAGTACGCACTCGACACGGCCCGTGCCTCAGCGGCGGCTCCCGCAGCCCGCCAACAAGGGGAGGATCCCGGCCACTTGGAGTGACCGCACGACCGATTGCCGTCTTGTCATGGCCTGTTCGGCGCGCTTACTTTTGGCCCTCCTGACGCTTGTCGAGGGAGCACTCCATGGCCGTACGCGGCCGGCACCGCCGGTATCAGCCGAACAGGATCAACCGGGCCTCGCTCACCGTCACCGCCGGCGGCGCCGGAATGGCCCTCCCGCTGGTCGGCGCCGGTGCCGCCCAGGCGGCCGACGTGGAGACCTGGGAGAAGGTCGCCGCGTGCGAGGCCACCAACGACTGGAACATCAACACCGGCAACGGCTACTTCGGCGGCCTGCAGTTCACGCAGTCCACCTGGGAGGCCTACGGCGGCACCGCGTACGCGCCCCGCGCCGACCTGGCGTCCAAGGAGCAGCAGATCGCGGTCGCCGAGAAGGTCCTCGACGCACAGGGACCGGGCGCCTGGCCGGTGTGCTCCGAGCGCGCGGGGCTGACCCGGGGCGGCGAGAGCCCCGGCGTGCACCCCCTGCAGGCGAAGACCTCCGTACGTGATGTGCAGCCGCAGAGCACGCCCCAGTCCCGGGCGGGCCGGGCCGAGATGTACACCGTCGTCCGCGGCGACACGCTGTCCGGGATCGCCGACCGCGAGGAGGTCCGCGGCGGCTGGCAGGGGCTGTACGCCGCCAACCGTACGACCATCGGCTCCGACCCGGACCTGATCATCCCGGGGCAGCGGCTGAGCCTGGACGGCAAGCAGGTCGCGAGACCCACCGGGCCCACGGCCCCCCAGCGCGACCGCGCCGAGCACAAGGCCCCCCAGCGCGACCGCGCCGAGCACAAGGCGCCGCAGAAGAAGCAGCCCGGGCCCGAACACTCCGGGCCGAAGCAGCCCAAGCCGGAGAAGAAGCAGCCCAAGCCCGCGTCCGAGTCGCACAAGACGTCACGGTCGGCCGAGCGCGGAACGTCCCGCGTGGCCCCGGTCGACGCCGCCACCGGCACGCCGTACCACAAGGCGGGTTCGTCCTGGTCGAAGGGCTACCACACCGGCGTCGACTTCCCCGTGCCCACCGGCACGTCCGTGAGGGCGGTCGCCGCGGGGCAGGTCGTCAGCGCCGGGTGGGGCGGGTCGTACGGCTATGAGGTGGTGCTGCGGCACGACGACGGCCGCTACTCGCAGTACGCCCATCTGTCGGCGATCGGCGTGCGGGCCGGCCAGACGGTCGGCGTGGGGCAGCGCATCGGCCGCTCCGGCTCCACGGGCAACAGCACGGGCCCGCATCTGCACTTCGAGGTGCGGACCGGGCCCGGCTTCGGCTCCGACGTCGACCCGGTCGCCTACCTGCGAGCGGGCGGCGTCAGGATTTGACACGCATACGGTGCCGGTCGAGCACCGGCAGCGGGACGTACGGCATGGCGTAGGCGGGGAGGAGGGCGTAAGGCCCCTCCTGCCCGGCCGGCAGGTCGTCGAAGGCTCGCCCCGGCAGGTCGCCGAAGGCTCCCGCCGACCGGTCGGTGAACGCGCCCGTGGTGAGCGGTGCCCGCCCGAACGGGTCCTCCGCCGGCGCGGGGACGCTTCCCTCGGCCGGGACCGGGACCCGTGGCGCCGCCAAGGCCGGTGCGGGTGCCCCGGACGGCTGCTCGGCGGCCACACCCTCCGTGCGCGCGATGCGCTCGGTGGTGAGCAGGATCAGACCGCCGGCCGCCACCACACCGCAGCCGAGGGCGAGGACCGTACCGGCCGTGCCGTAGCGGAACGTCTCGCCGAACATCGTGATGCCCACCGCGGCCGCGACCACCGGGTTGACCACGGTCAGGGTGGCCAGCGGGGCCGCGAGCCCGGCGCCCCGGTAGGAGGCCTGGGACAGCAGCAGACCGGCCGTGGCCAGCACACCGATGGCGGCCAGCGAGGGCACGTCCGCCGCCCCGATGCCGCCGGTCCAGTCGACCGCGACCGTCTTGGTGAACACCGACGAGATGCCGAAGGCGATACCGGAAGCCGTGGCCAGGACCATCGCCCGGACCGCCGGATGCCGGTGCGCGGCCCGCCCGGCCACCGTCAGCGCGGCGACCACACCGCCGGTGACGACGAAGACGGCGATCCGGTCCGGACCGTCCAGCGAATGCGCGCCGGAGGCACCGACCAGGGACAGCAGACCCGCGAGGCCCACCGTCGCCATGATCGCTCCGCGCCAGGCGGTGGCACCCGCCCTGCGGCCCACGAACAGCGCCGCCATGGGCAGCGCGAACACGATGGTCAGCGCACCCAGCGGCTGCACCAGGCTGAGCGGACCGAAGGCCAGCGCCACCACATGCAGCAGTCCGCCGAGGCCGTTGAGACCGACCGCGCCCCACCAGCCCGGCCGGCGCAGCGGTGCGTACTGCTCGCCGGGGGAGGTCTCCGCCACGCGCTCCTGCACGATCGCCCCGCCCGCGTACGCCACGGCGGACACGAAGGACAGCAGCACGGACAACGCGAGGGCGCTCATCGGCAGCTCCTCTGCGTGAGGCGGGGCTGTGGGACCCCACGCGGCGAACTATCGGCTTCCATGCACAACACGATGCCCTCTTCCGCTGTTCCCGTCGTCGTCCCTGAGCACTCAATGCCTCGTACTACCGATGGAGTACGCAGGTGACGCCGTCCTCCCCAAGGCGGGTGACAGCGGCCGGACACCCTGAAGTTCCTCCGCGCAGGTGACTTGGTACTACTGCTGTTCGTGGACCTCGACCCCGATCTCGCCGCCCTGCGACCGCTCGGCGCCTTCTTCGCAGTGCGCACCCTCCTAGGGTCGGCAGGAGAGGCACCGCGACGTCTGCCGACACTCGCGGACGCCTATGGAATCGTCACATCCGACGTTTGTGTGAATCCACTGACTTTCCGGGTCGGCAAGGTCGCCGCCGCCCTGCGCGCACCCGAGCCGCGCGTCGCCGCCTCCGTCGCCCACCTGGGGCTCGCGGCGCGGCTGTGGTCGATCTCCCTGGGCTGCGCCGTCCGTTACGGCCGCCTGCCCGATCTCGACCCGCGCCTGCTGCACTGGGACCCCGACGCCGGCGCCCCCGACGACCTGTGGCCGGCCGAGGTGCGGCCCGGGCGGCCCGCCGACGCGGCCGGGCTCGCGGACGCCGTCCTCCTCGGGCACCTGGAGCCGCTCGCCGCCGCCCTGCGCGCCGCGCACCGGCTCGCGCCGGGGCTGCTGCGGGGCAACGCGGCCTCCGCGCTGGCCGGTGCCGCCCGCGAGCTGGACCGCTGGGCACGCGCGCACGGCAGCCCCGCCGCCGGCGAGCGGGCCCGCGCCCTGGCCGCCGAACTCCTCGGCCACCCCCTGCTGGCCGGCACCGGCACCCTCACCGGCACGGCCTTCCGCAGGCGCAGCTGCTGCCTCTACTACCGGCTGCCCGGCGGCGGCGTGTGCGGCGACTGCTGTTTCACCGCCCCACCGCGTCCGCCCAGGCCGTTGCGGTCTTCCCCGGGCGCCGCATCTGGGTGACCATGAAGATCCGTAAGCGAAACGACTGGGGGTCATGGTGCGTGTGGGACTGCTGACACGGGAGTATCCGCCGGACGTGTACGGCGGGGCCGGCGTCCACGTCGAGTTTCTGGCCCGGGAGTTGAGGTCCCTGGTCGACCTCGACGTGCACTGCTGGGGCGAGGGCCGAGGCGAAGGGGTGACGCGGCACGGCTCGTGGTCCGCGCTCGACGGCGCCAACGACGCCCTGCGGACCTTCTCCGTGGACCTCGCCATGGCGGCCGCCCTGGAGGGCCGCGAACTCGTCCACTCGCACACCTGGTACGCCAATCTCGCCGGCCACCTCGCCAAGATGCTCCACGGCATCCCGCATGTGATGACCGCCCACTCGCTGGAACCGCTGCGCCCCTGGAAGGCCGAGCAACTCGGCGGCGGATACGCCCTGTCGAGCTGGGCGGAGCGCACCGCGGCCGAGTCGGCGGACGCCGTGATCGCCGTGTCCGGGGCCATGCGCCAGGACATCCTCGACTGCTACCCGGCGCTCGACCCGGACAAGGTGCACGTGGTGCACAACGGCATCGACACCGCCCTCTACCGCCCGGACCCCGGCACCGACGCGCTGGAGCGGGTCGGGCTCGACCCCTCGCGCCCGTACGTGCTGTTCGTCGGCCGGATCACCCGGCAGAAGGGCGTACCCCATCTGCTGCGCGCCGTGCGGGACATCGACCCGGCCACGCAGGTCGTGCTGTGCGCGGGCGCGCCCGACACCCCAGAGATCGACCGCGAGTTCCGGGAACTGCACGAGGAGCTGAGCCGGGTCCGGGACGGCGTCTTCTGGATCCCGACCATGCTGCCGCGCCCCGAGGTGATCCAACTCCTCACCCACGCGGCCGTGTTCGCGTGCCCTTCGGTGTACGAGCCGCTCGGGATCGTCAACCTGGAGGCCATGGCGTGCGGCACCCCGGTCGTGGCGTCGCGGGTCGGCGGAATACCTGAGGTCGTCGCCGACGGCGAGACCGGTCTGCTGGTGCCCGTGGACGACGACTTCGAGGCGGGCCTCACCCGCGCGCTGGACGCCGTCGTCGCAGATCCGGAGGGCGCCCGGCGCATGGGCGAGGCCGGACGGGCGCGCGCGGTGGAGGAGTTCGGCTGGGACGCCGTCGCCCGGCGCACGGCCGGCCTGTACACGAAGATCCTCGAACAGGCTTAGCGGTCACCGCTCGGGGGCAGGGACATGGGCAGACCACGGTGAGGGGAGCGGCGATGCGTCGTGGGGGACCGTCTGTTCTGGGGATCGTGCTGGCGGGGGGCGAGGGCAAGCGCCTGATGCCGCTGACCGCGGACCGCGCCAAACCGGCGGTCACCTTCGGCGGCACCTACCGCCTCGTGGACTTCGTCCTGTCCAACCTCGTCAACGCCGACATCCTGCGCATCTGCGTGCTCACGCAGTACAAGTCGCACTCGCTGGACCGGCACATCACCACGACCTGGCGGATGTCGAGCCTGCTCGGCAACTACGTCACCCCCGTGCCGGCCCAGCAGCGGCTCGGCCCGCGCTGGTACCTGGGCAGCGCCGACGCGATCCTGCAGTCGCTGAACCTGGTCCACGACGAACAGCCCGAGTATGTGGCGGTGTTCGGCGCCGACCACGTCTACCGCATGGACCCGCGGCAGATGCTGGCCCGGCACATCGAGGCCGGTGCCGGGGTGACGGTGGCCGGGATACGGGTGCCGCGCGCGGAGGCGTCGTCGTTCGGGGTGATCTCGCCGGGCCCGGACGGCCGTACCGTCGAGCGGTTCCTGGAGAAGCCCGCGGACCCGCCGGGACTGCCCGACGCCCCGGACTGCGTGTTCGCCTCCATGGGCAACTACATCTTCACCACCAAGGTGCTGATCGAGGCGCTCCAGCGCGACGCCGAGGACCAGACGTCCGTGCACGACATGGGCGGCTCGATCCTGCCCCAGCTCACCCACCGCGGCGAGGCCCAGCTGTACGACTTCAGCGACAACCACGTCCCCGGTGAGACCAGGAGCGACCAGGGCTACTGGCGGGACGTGGGCACGCTCGACGCGTACTACGACGCCCATATGGACCTGATCGCCGAGCGCCCGGCGTTCAACCTGTACAACCGCCAGTGGCCCATCTACACCCACTCCAACCAGCTCTCGCCGGCCCGGTTCAACGCGGGCGGCATAGCCGGCGAGTCGATCATCAGCGCGGGCTGCCTGATCCGCGGCCAGGTCACCCGCTCGGTGCTGTCGCCCGGTGTCGTGGTCGACCCGGGCGCGGTGGTGCAGGGCTCGATCCTGCACGACAACGTGCACATCGGCCGGGGCGCGGTCGTGCGCGGCGCCATCCTGGACAAGAACGTCCAGGTCCCGCCGGGCGCGACCATCGGAGTGAACCCCGAGCGGGACGCCGAGCTGTACAGCGTCTCCAAGAACGGCGTGATCGCGCTGGGCAAGGGGCAGCGGGTGACGTGAGCGGCGCGGCGGCGGACCTGACTTCACCGGGTGTTGACTGTGTGTAGCACGGTGATACTTGACCGTGATCATCCGCTCGGGTTTCACTGCTGACCCACCCGTCGCCCGACGCGAGGCAAGCCATTGACTTCAGATCCGCTCGCACCCCTCGACCTGGCGTTCTGGAACATCGACTCCCCCGAGCACCCCATGCACCTGGGCGCGCTCGGCGTCTTCGCGGCCCACTCGCCCACCGCCGGCGCCCACGCCGCCGACCTCCTCGCGGCGCGGGCCGCCGCGGTGGCCGGACTGCGGATGCGGATCCGCGACACCTGGGCGCCGCATCTGCTGCTGCGCCCGTCCGCCTTCGGCGGCGCGGCCCGCGAGCCGTACCCCGGCTTCGACCCGCTCGACCACGTCGTCCTGCACGCCCCGGCCGGCGACTTCCAGGCCGCCGCCGGGCGGCTCATGCAGTACCCGCTGGACCGCGAGCGCCCGCCGTGGGAGGCGCACGTCCTGCCGGGGGAGGACGGCGTGTCCTTCGCGGTGCTGTTCAAGTTCCACCACGCCCTGGCCGACGGACTGCGCGCGCTCACCCTCGCCGCCGCCGTCCTGGACCCGCTGGACGCACCCGCCCCGCGGCCCCGCCGCGCCGAGGAGCCCCCGGGCGGCGGTCTCCTCCCCGATGTGCGCCGGCTTCCCGGCCTGCTGCGCGGCGCGCTGTCCGACGCGGGCCGCGCCCTCGACATCGGCGCGTCCCTCGCGGTGTCCGGCCTGGCCGTGCGCTCCTCGCCCGCGCTGACCGCCGAGCCGTCCGGCACCCGCCGTACCGCCGGAGCGGTCGTCGACCTCGACGACGTGCACCGCATCCGCAAGAGCGCCGGCGGCACCGTCAACGACGTCCTCATCGCGGTCGTCGCCGGCGCCCTGCGCCGCTGGCTCGACGGACGCGGCGACAGCGCCGACGGAGTCGCCCCGCGCGCCCTGATCCCCGTCTCCAGGCGCCGCCCGCGCACCGCCCTCCCGCAGGGCAACCGCCTGTCCGGTTATCTGATACGGCTCCCCGTCGGCGACCCCGACCCGCTCAGCCGCCTCGACACCGTCCGTACGGCGATGGACCGCAACAAGGAGGCGGGCTCCGACCGGGGCGCCGGCGCGGTCGCCCTGCTCGCCGACCACGTCCCCGCCCTCGGCCACCGCCTCGCCGGCCCCATCGCCGCCCAGGCCGCCCGCCTCTGGTTCGATCTCCTGGTCACCAGCGTCCCCCTGCCCGGCGTCCCCCTGCGGCTCGGCGGCCACGAGCTGACCGCCGTGCACCCGTACGCGCCGCTGGCCCCCGGCCAGTCGCTGGCCGTCGCCGTCTCGACGTACCGGGGAAAGGTCCACTACGGCCTGGTGGCGGACGCAGAGGCGATCCCGGACCTGGACCGCCTGGCCGAGGCGCTGTCGGAAGAAGTGGAGACCTTGCTCACTGCCTGCCCCTGGGGATGACGTCCCCAGGGGCGCCGGGAACTGCGCGACCGGCCGACGACGGCCGCAGCCGGGCGGTATGACCAGCCCCCACGACGCGAACCGTTTTTGTCAGCACGGCCCTCCGCTCCGTAGAATCCCCCGTTCGAACGACGAGCGCACACAGCGACGAGGGAAACAGGAAACGCGGCCATGACGGTGACAGAGGACGGCGCGACGACCACGGACGAGGTCGTGTACGGCCCCGGCATCGACCCCGAACGGCTCGCCGTCTGCCTCAGCGTGCTGGAGGAGCTCGACAAGCTCGACGTCGACCACCCCGACGCGATCAAGGTGCGCCGGGCCACGTCGCACATCTACCGCACGGTCAAGCAGCGCCGCAAGCAGGAGCGGCGCGCCGCCAAGACCGCCCACGACAAGGCGGTCACCGAGGCCACCGCGACCGGCTCCGCCCAGCGCATCGACGACGAGACCGAGGGCATCCTGCCGTCGTCGCGCATCGAGGAGGGGCAGATCGCGGGCATACTCCAGCGCCCGCGTTCCTGCTACACCTGCAAGACCCGCTACGTGGAAGTCGACTACTTCTACCACCAGCTCTGTCCGGACTGCGCCCGGCTGAACCGCGGCAAGCGCGACGCCCGCGCCGACCTCACGGGCAAGCGCGCCCTGCTCACCGGCGGCCGCGCCAAGATCGGCATGTACATCGCGCTGCGGCTGCTGCGCGACGGCGCCCACACCACCATCACCACGCGGTTCCCCAAGGACGCCATCCGCCGCTTCAAGGCCATGGACGACTCCGCGGACTGGATCCACCGCCTGGAGGTCGTCGGCATCGACCTGCGCGACCCCGCCCAGGCCGTGGCGCTCGCCGACCAGGTCGCCGAGCAGGGCCCGCTCGACATCCTGATCAACAACGCGACCCAGACGGTACGCCGTCTGCCGTCCGCCTACGCCGCGCTCGTCGAGGGCGAGTCCGCCCCCCTGCCTGCCGGTGAGCTGCCTCCGCACCACGTCATCGGCGCCTTCAACTCCGGAGCGGTCGACGGCCTCGCCGCGCTGCCCGTCGGTGTCTCGGGCCTGGAGGCGCAGAAGGTGGCCGACCTGGCGCTGGTCGCGGGCAACGCGAGCATCGAGCGCCACCTCGACGGCACCGCCATCGACGCGGGCGGACTGCTGCCGGACGTCGTCGAGAGCAACACCTGGGTGCAGACCATCGAGCAGATCTCCCCGGTCGAGCTCCTGGAGACCCAGCTGTGCAACTACACGGCGCCGTTCATCCTGATCAGCAAGCTGCGCCCGGCGATGGCCGAGGCCGCGCGCAAGGCGGAGAGCAAGCGCGCGTACGTCGTCAACGTCTCGGCGATGGAGGGTGTCTTCAGCCGCGGCTACAAGGGTGCGGGGCACCCGAACACCAACGCCGCCAAGGCCGCGATGAACATGGTGACGCGGACCAGCGCCCAGGAGATGTTCCAGTCCGACGGCATCCTGATGACCTCGGTCGACACCGGCTGGATCACCGACGAGCGCCCGCACTTCGACAAGCTGCGCCTGGCCGAGGAGGGCTTCCACGCGCCCCTCGACCTGGTCGACGGCGCGGCCCGGGTCTACGACCCGATCGTGCGCGGCGAGGCGGGCGAGGACCTGTACGGCGTCTTCATGAAGGACTACGCGCCCGGCAAGTGGTGAGGCGCCCGGCTCAGAACGGCCGCGCGTTGTCGGCGAGGTCCGACCAGGCCAGACCGAAGATCAGCGCGGCGATGCCGAACAGGACGGCGGCCACCGCGAGCGCGTAGAAGAGGACGGTCTTCGCCAGGTCCTTGTGCTCGGCGAGGGTGCGCGGGCGGCGCGGGGGCAGCTCGGTCTGGCTCATCTCCGCCTCCTTCGAACGAGGCAGCCCGCCCGGTGCGCCCCGAGGGCTTCGGGGCGCCGGGTCCGGCAGTACCCATGCTCGCACCGGGTCCCGCCGTACGCCCGGCGGGCCGGGTCAGTCGACGGCCCCGAGCCGGGAGTGCCGGGCGGCGCACAGCTCCAGCAGGGTGCGCCAGTCGTCCAGCACCCCGGCGTCGAGGCCCGGCACATGCGCCGCGTCGTGCGCCTGGCGCAGGGTCAGCGCGTCCTCCGCGAGCGGACCGGCCGCCTCCACCGGCGTCCCTCCCGCGCCGTGCAGTCGTGCGAGGCCGTGCAGTCGTACGAGACGGAAGACGCGGTCGCCGAGCAGCGGCCGGACCGCGTGCGCGGCCAGGTCCGGGTGTGCCGGGCGGTCGCCGGGGCGCAGCACCCGGCCCAGTTCGTGGACGAGTCCGGCGATCTGGAGCTCCTTGTCGGCGGGGCGGCCGCGGCGCAGCAGGGCCGCGGTCTGCAGCGCGTGTTCGTGCAGGTCGACCGGATCGCCCGGGGTGCGCACGCCCCGGCACCCGCTCAGCAGGTCCATCAGCTCGTCGACGCCGCGCAGCTCCATGCGTCCGTCCTCCCGCGAGACAGCCGTAGCGGTATGGCAGCAGATCATGGCGAGCTTTCGGCCGCGCCAACGGCACCTGAACGTCGTTCCGAAGGCGAAAACGAGTTCGAGGGCCTGAGCTGAACGAGTGGCCGCAGAACCACTCTTCGTGTACCAAAGAGGGAGGAATTGCTCACCCTGTGGGGCTGTCCGACTTCGGATAGTTACCCGATGTTTTCAGCCCGATCGAGCGGGCACCCGCTCAGATGGTTATCCTGGCTCGGACGGACAGTACAGCGGGTCCCACCCACACCCACGGTCCGTCCCGGGGAACAGCCGGTTCACAACGGTCTGCTCTCGCACCGAAAGATCGGCGCCACCGCGTCCGGACGGATTCCAGCCAGACCCGAGCGGCGTCAGGTGCCCAGCGCCACCTGACCGGACAGCCCGAGGGTGACCCGAAACATAAGGAGTGCGCGGTGACACCGGAGAAGACGAATCGCGACCAGCGCCCCAAGGAACGCACCGCCCCAGCCGGCCGCCGTCCCGGCGAGATCGGCAGCCTGGATGTCTGGGCCCGGTCGGCCCCCATCCGGCTCGCGGGCTACGAGGACGACCTCGCCGAGCCCCACATCCTGCCGAGCGTGGACTGACACCGGCCCCTGTCGTCACCGTACGGGCGTGCCGGGTGCACGCCCGTACGGGGTCTCAGCCGATCCGAGCCGTACGCTCCCACGGATGCAGCTTCTCCAACTGCGCCGCCAGCTCCAGCAGTTCCGCCTCCGACCCCGGCCGCCCCACCAGCTGCACGGCACAGGGCGCGCCTGAGGGCAGCGTCCCGAACGGCACCGCCATCGCGGGCCGGCCGGTGAGGTTCCACGGCGGAGTCATCGGCGCGTAGGCGCTGTTCGCCGCGATGTTGCGCACCCAGCCCCGCTCGTGCCACGGCCCGGCCTTGGGGGAGCGGCGGGCCAGCGCCGGCATCAGCAGCACATCGTGCTCGGCGAAGAACGGCTCCAGCCGCCGCCGCAGCGCCGCCCGCCTCTCCCCGCCGCGCACCCCCGCGACGAAACGCCGCCCGACGGCGGCGTGCACCCGGGTCCGCCGGGCCAGCAGCCGCGCGTCGAGCCCCCGCGCGTCCACCGACGTCCCCGCCGTCCAGTGCGCGAGCGCGGTGAGGCTCAGCGACAGCGGATACGGCGGATCCGCGCGCCGCACCCGGTGTCCCGCCCCGGCCAGCAGCCGCGCCGCCTCCCGCACCGCGTTCGCATACGGCCGCGCGACGACGACCCCGGCGAGGGGGCTGCGCAGGGACACGGCCACGGAGCGCGGCGCGGGCTCCGCGCCGCGGGGCACCTCGGTGTCCGCGAGCACCGACAGCATCAGCCGCGCGTCCTCGACGGTCGTGGCCAGCGGCCCGTTCTCCGACATCCCGAACCAGTCCCCGTCGCTGATCCCGGCGGGCACGACGCCGTGCCCCGGCTTGATCGTGACGAGGCCGCAGTTGGCGGCCGGGATGCGCAGGGACCCCATCCCGTCGTTGCCGACCGCGATCGGCACGAACCCGGCCGCGACGGCCGCCGCACTGCCCCCGGAGGACCCGCCCGCCGTGCGCGAGGTGTCCCACGGGTTCCTGGAGGTGCCGTGCACGCCCTCGCTGGTGCCGAAGACACACAGCTCCGGGACGTTCGTCAGACCCACCACGACCGCGCCCGCCGCGCGCAGCCGGGCGACCGTGAGGTGGTCCTCGGCGGCGGGAGCGTCGGCCGTCGCCGCCGACCCGACGCGCGTCGACTCCCCGCGCACCGCCAGATTGTCCTTGACCGCCACGGGCACCCCCGCGAGCGGCAGGTCGGCGAGGTCCGCGCGGGCCCCCACCTCGTCGGCCTCCACCGGCGCCGCCTCGGCCCGCACCACCCGGAACGCCCCGATCCGCCCGTCCAGCCGCTCGATCCGCGCCAGATGCTCCGCCACGACCTCCCGCGCGGTGACCCGCTCCTCCCGCACGGCTGCGGCGATCTCCACTGCGGTCCGGCCCACCCAACTGGTCACGGCGGCTCCTCGGGGACAGGGGGCTACTGGTGAGTACACACTGCGCGGGGAGCACTCTGCCGGTAGCGGGGGCCGTTCGTCGAGAGGCCGCCCCGGTCGGATGACCAGGCGCGGCCCCGGGCCGGTCCCGTGCTCTTCCGTCCGATCAGCCGAGGCACCGGCTCCCGGACCGTGCGGCCGGGCCGCCGCCCAGCAGGGCGGTGAGTTCCGTGGCCGCCGTGCGGCCGAACTGGACGCTGTCGCGGGACAGTGCGGACGGCAGGGGGCGGACCATGCGGCACAGGGCGGAGTCCTCCCAGGCGACGACCGAGACGTCGCACCCCGCACCGCCTCCTCCCCGACGGCACCCGCCGCTTCCTCGGCGGCACCTGCCGGCACGCCTGCTTCCTCGGCGGCCGGCGGCGTGAGCAGGGCGAGCGCGCCGCGCGGTTCGAACTGCGCGCGGTGGGGGAGCTGTACACCTCGTCGGCCCCCGCGGCCGTCACCCACCCCTGGTAGCAGGACCACCTCCGACGGCAGCAGCCCCACCGGACGACCCACGGAGCACTCCACATGCATGACGACCGCACCCTCGTCGAGGCCCGGCTGAGGCGTGTCCTCGACGAACGCATCCGTCCCGCCGTGTACCCCGAGTCCGTGCCGCTGGACGTCGCCGTCTGGCACGCCCCCGACGAGCCGGTCCCGGTCGCCGAGGGACTCGCGGCCGAGCCCGCACCGGTCGAGGTGGGCGCCCGGTGGGGTGCTCCCTGGGGGACCAGCTGGTTCCGGGTGACGGGCACCGTGCCCGAGGCCTGGGCCGGGCGCACGGTCGAGGCGGTCCTGGACCTCGGCTTCGACGAGAACATGCCCGGCTTCCAGTGCGAGGGCCTGGTGTACCGCCCCGACGGCACCCCGGTGAAGGGCCTCAACCCGCGCAACCAGTGGGTGCGGATCGGCGCCCCCGTCGAGGGCGGAGAGGAGGTGCGCCTGCACATCGAGGCCGCCTCCAACCCCGTCATCCTCGACTACCACCCCTTCCGGCCCACCCGGCTCGGCGACAAGGAGACCGCCGGCAGCGAACCGCAGTACACCCTCACCCGCATGGACCTCGCCGTCCTCGACGAGAACGTGTGGCAGCTGGTGATCGACCTGGAGGTGCTCGGCGAGCTGATGGCCGAGCTGCCGGAGGACTCCCCGCGCCGCCACGAGATCCTGCGGGCGGTGGAGAGGGCCTTGGACGCGATCGACCTCCAGGACGTGGGCGGCACGGCGGCACGCGCGCGTGCACTCCTGCAGCCGGCCCTGTCCGCCCCCGCCGTGCCCTCCGCGCACCGCATCAGCGCCGTCGGACACGCGCACATCGACTCGGCATGGCTGTGGCCACTGCGCGAGACCGTCCGCAAGGTGGCCCGCACCACGGCCAGCATGACGGCCCTGCTGGAGGACGAGCCCGACTTCGTCTTCGCCATGTCGCAGGCCCAGCAGTGGGCGTGGGTGAAGGAGCACCGGCCCGAGGTGTGGGCCCGGGTGAGGAAGGCGGTGGCCGACGGGCGGTTCGTGCCGGCCGGGGGCATGTGGGTGGAGTCGGACACCAACATGCCGGGCTCGGAGGCGATGGCCCGGCAGTTCGTGCACGGCAAGCGGTTCTTCCTCGACGAGTTCGGCATCGAGAACGACGAGGCGTGGCTGCCGGACACCTTCGGCTTCGCCGCCGGGCTGCCCCAGATCATCAAGGCCGCCGGTTCCAAACGGCTGCTGACGCAGAAGATCTCCTGGTCGCAGACGAACAAGTTCCCCCACCACACCTTCAGCTGGGAGGGCATCGACGGCACCCGGATCTTCACGCACTTCCCGCCCGTCGACACCTACAACTGCTCGATGCGGGGCGCCGAGATCGCCCACGCGGCCCGCAACTTCAAGGACAAGGGCGTCGCCCGCCACTCCCTCGCCCCCACCGGCTGGGGCGACGGAGGCGGCGGCACCACCCGCGAGATGGTCGCCAAGGCGGCCCGGCTGCGCGACCTGGAAGGCTCGGCGACCGTCGTCTGGGAGACCCCGCGGGACTTCTTCGCCAAGGCCGAGGCCGAGTACCCCGAGCCGCCCGTCTGGGTCGGCGAGCTCTACCTCGAACTGCACCGCGCCACCCTCACCAGCCAGGCCCGGACCAAGCAGGGCAACCGGCGCAGCGAACACCTGCTGCGGGAGGCCGAACTGTGGGCGGCCACGGCGGCGGTACGGGCCGGCTTGCCCTACCCGTACGAGGAGTTGGACCGGATCTGGAAGACGGTGCTGCTGCACCAGTTCCACGACATCCTGCCCGGCTCCTCCATCGCCTGGGTGCACCGCGAGGCCCGCCGGACCTACGCCCGGGTGGCCGAGGAACTGAACGGCATCATCGACACCGCCCAGCGGGCCCTGGCGGGCGAGGGCACACGCGACCTGGTCTTCAACTCCGCACCGCACAGCAGGAACGGTGTCCCGGCCGGCGCGGCCGAGGCCCGGGCCACGCACCGGCCGGTCGCGCCGAGCCCGCGCGCGGACGGCGGCTTCGTCCTGGACAACGGTCTGCTGCGGGTCGAGATCGACCGGCAGGGGCTCGTCGTCTCGGCGTACGACATCGCCGCGGACCGCGAGACGATCGCCCCGGGCGCAGCCGCCAACCTGCTCCAGCTGCACCCCGACTTCCCCAACATGTGGGACGTCTGGGACGTGGACCGGTTCTACCGCAACACGGTCACCGACCTCACCGGCGCCGACGAGGTCACGGCGGACGAGGAAGGCGTCCGGGTCGTCCGGTCCTTCGGGTCCTCCCGTGTCACCCAGGTGCTGACGCTGGCGCCGGACGAGCGGCGGCTGGTGCTGGACACGGAGGTCGACTGGCACGAGACGGAGAAGTTCCTCAAGCTGGCGTTCCCGCTCGACGTGCACGCCGAACGGTACGCGTCCGAGACCCAGTTCGGGCACTTCCACCGGCCCACCCACACCAACACCTCCTGGGAGGAGGCCAAGTTCGAGGCATGCAACCACCGATTCGTGCATGTGGCCGAGCCGGGCTGGGGCGTGGCGATCGTCAACGACTCGACGTACGGCCACGACGTGACCCGCGCGGTCCGCGACGACGGCGACCTGGGTACGACGACCACGGTCCGGGTGTCCCTGCTGCGCGCCCCGCGCTTCCCGGACCCGGAGACCGACCAGGGCGTGCACCGCTTCCGGCACGCCCTGATCCCGGGCGCGGACATCGCCGACGCGGTGCGCGAGGGCTGGCGGGTGAACCTGCCCGAGCGGCGGCTGACCGGTGCGCGGGAGGTGGCCCCGCTGGTCACGGTCGACCAGGACGCGGTCGTCGTCACCGCGGTGAAGCTCGCCGACGACGGCGGCGGCGACGTGGTCGTCCGCTTCCACGAGGCCCACGGCGGCCGCTGCCGCGCCACCCTGACGCCGGGCTTCGACGTCACGGAGGTCCAGGTCACCGACCTGCTGGAGCGCCCGTTGGCCGGGGTGCCCGCGCCCGGAATCGGGGACGGGCGGATCGCCGTACGGCTGCGGCCGTTCGAGCTGGTCACCCTGCGGCTGCGCCGGAGCTGACCGGGTGCGGTCCTTGCCCGCCGAGGGGCCCTCACGAGGGCAAGGACCGCAACTCGGCCTAGTAGAAGGTGAATTGGCGTTACCTGACCTGTTGCCGGACCTGATCGGCCTGATAGGCATGCGGTCGCCGATGCCCCGGACCGAAAGGTGCTCCGTGACCAGGTACCCCGACCATCCGCACCGACCCGCCGCCCGGCCGGTGGCCCCGTGAACCGGCTCGGCCGCAGCGCCGTCCGGGTCAGCCGGCTGGCCTTCGGCGGCAGCGCCATCGGCAACCTCTTCGGCGAGGTCACCGAGACACAGGCGCACGAGGCCGTGGCCGCCGCCTGGCAGCGCGGCATCCGCTACTTCGACACCGCCCCGCACTACGGCCTCGGCCTGTCCGAGCGCCGCCTGGGCGCGGCCCTGCGCGAACGCCCCCGCGCGCAGTACGCGATCTCCACCAAGGTCGGCCGCCGCCTGGAGCCCTCCGACCGGGGCGGCGACGACCTCGCCCACGGCTACGCCGTCCCGGCCACGCACCGCCGCGTCTGGGACTTCAGCGAGGACGGCGTGCGCCGCACCCTGGAGGGCAGCCTGGAGCGGCTCGGCCTCGACCACGTCGACATCGTCTATCTGCACGACCCCGACGACCATGCCGAGGAGGCCTTCCGCGAGGGCTATCCGGCGCTGGAGAAACTCCGCGCGGAGGGCGTGGTCGGCGCGATCGGGGCAGGCATGAACCAGGCCGAGATGCTCACCCGGTTCGTCCGTGACACGGACGTCGACGTGGTGCTGTGCGCGGGGCGCTACACCCTGCTCGACCAGCAGGCACTCACCGAACTGCTGCCCGCCGCGCTGGAGCGCGGCACCTCCGTCGTCATCGGCGGCGCGTTCAACTCCGGTCTGCTGGCCGACCCCAGGCCGGGAGCGACGTACAACTACGCCACCGCACTGCCCGAGTTGCTGCACCGCGCCCTGCGGCTGAAGGCCGTCACCGCCCGCCACGGCACCACGCTGCGCGCCGCCGCGCTGGCCTTCTGCACCGCCCACCCGGCGGTCGCGGCGGTGCTCGTCGGCGCCCGCACCGCCCATGAAGTCGTCGACTGCGCCCACCAGTTCGCGGCGCCCGTGCCCGCCGGGCTGTGGCAGGAGCTGCGGGAGACCGGCCTGCTGCCGGCCGAGGCCCCCGTGCCCGGGGAGACGCCCATGTGACGCCCTTCACAGGAACCTTCCGGCGACCCGTCCCCTCCTCGGACTGTCGGCTCGTCCGCATCCGAGGAGGAACACCTGCATGGCTCGGTGCGGGCCATCGCGGTACGCGAGGCCGTGCGGATCGCGCGGCGCGACGCCCGGGACCGGCCCGCCGAACCCACCGAGCTGCCCGCCCGCGGCGCCCCGAAGCTCGGCGCCGACATCCGCCCAGGTCGCCGACGGGCACCTGCCCGCCGCGCCGGACGTGGTCTGGGCCGTGACGGGAGACCTGGAGGGCGCGTTCGGGCGGTTCCAGCCGGACATGCGGCACCTCACCGTCGTACTCCGCGAGGGCGAGCGCGTCGAGGCCCTCGCCCGCAGCCGCTACGGCCTGCGCGCCCGGCTGCACGGCGTGGTGCGGCCCGGCTGGTGCAGGCTGCAGAGCCGCTTCCTGATCATCGGCATGGCCACCGCCCCCGCACCCGGCGGCGGCACCCTGGTCGCCCTGACCGGCGGCGTGCGCGTACCCGGCCGGGCGGCGATCGTCCCGTTCGGCACCCGCCGTGAACTGGGCCGCGCCCTGGACCGGCTGGCGGAACACGTACAGCAACCGCTACTTGAGCAGCCGCGACAGCCTGCGGTCGGCCAGCGGCTTGCCGCCCGTCTGGCAGGTGGGGCAGTACTGGAGCGAGGAGTCGCTGAACGACACCTCGCGGATGGTGTCGCCGCAGACCGGACACGGCTCGCCGGTGCGGCCGTGGACCCGCAGGCCGCTCTTCTTCTCGGCCTTCAGCCGGCCCGCGGCCAGGCCCCTGGAGCGCTCGACCGCCTCGGTGAGGGTGGTGCGCAGGGCGTCGTAGAGGCGGCTGGTCTCCTCGGCGGTGAGGGCCCCGGCCAGCTTGAACGGGGACATCTTCGCGGCGTGCAGGATCTCGTCGCTGTAGGCGTTGCCGACGCCCGCGATCAGGCCCTGGTCCCGCAGGGCGCCCTTGAGCCGCCGCCGTTCCCCGGCGAGCAGCGTGGCCAAGCGGGCCTCGTCGAAGTCGTCGGCGAGCGGGTCGGGGCCGAGCCGGGCGACCCCTTCCACCTGCCGCGGGTCCTCGACGACGTACACCGCGAGCCGCTTCTGCGTCCCGGCCTCGGTGAGGTCGAAGCCCGCGCCCGTCTCCAGGGCGACCCGCAGGGCGAGCGGGCCCTTGCCGGGGCGGGGCGGGCCGTCGGGCAGGCGGTCCCGCCAGTGCAGCCAGCCCGCGCGCGCCAGATGGGTGACCAGGTGGGGTCCGCCGTCCGTGGCGAGGTCGAGGAACTTGCCGTAGCGGTGCACGGCGGCGACCTCGTGGCCCTCCAGGGCGCCCACGGGTGGGGTGTACGTCTTCAGGACGCTGATGGCGACCGGCATCACACGGACGATCTCGTGGCCGACCAGGTTCTCGGTCAGGAAGTCCTTCAGCGCTTCGACCTCGGGGAGTTCCGGCATAGGTCCAGGGTGCCACCGGGGAGGCGGGCGCTCATGTCGCCCGCGGGGCGGCCGGGGGCCTCAGGCCGGCTGCGCGACCTCGAACTCGCACCACACGCACTTGCCGCCGCCGCGGGCCTCCACGCCCCAGTCGTCGGTGAGCAGGTCCACCAGCAGCAGGCCGCGGCCCGACACGCCGGCGTCGCCGGCCTCGCGGCGGCGGGGCAGCGCGCTGGAGGAGTCCTCGACCTCCACGCGCAGCCGGCGGCCGCCGGCCAGAGACCGCAGGGTGACGATCGCGGCGCCTTCGGTGTGCATCAGGGCGTTGGTGATCAGTTCGTCGGCGACGAGCTCGACCTCGTCCGCGCGGTCGCCGGCGCCCCAGGTGCGGACGGCGGTGCGGATCATCCGGCGGGCCTCGCGCAGGGCCTCCGGATCGCCGGACGCCACGTGCTGCTGGAGCCGGCCGCCCGCCTGGGGGCTGTCCACGCCGCGGCGGTGCAGCAGGAGCAGGGCCACGTCGTCGTCGCCGCCGCGTTCCTCGGCGAGGTCGATGAGCATGTCGGCGAGCCGGCGTACGTCCTCGGGTCCGGAGGCGATGAGCGAGGTGAGGGTGCGCATGCCGTCGTCGAGGTCGGCGCCGGGCTGCTCGACCAGGCCGTCGGTGCACAGCAGCAGGGTGTGCCCGGGGTCGAGCTCGACGGTGGACACCGGGTACTCCAGGCTGCCGAACTCCGCGGACAGCCCGAGCGGCAGCCCGCCCGCGACGGCGACCCGGCGGCAGGTGCCGTCGGCCTGCCGTACGAGAGGGTCGATGTGCCCCGCACGGACCACCTGGACCACCCCGGTGGCCAGGTCCGCCTCGGCGTACAGACAGGTCGCGAAGCGGTCGGTGTCCAGTTCGTGCAGGAAGACCGAGGCGCGGGCCATCACGGCCGCCGGGGTGTGGCCCTCGGCGGCGTAGGCGCGCAGCACGATCCGCAGCTGGCCCATCACGGCGGCGGCGTGCGTGTCATGGCCCTGGACGTCACCGATGACCGCGCCGACCCGGCCGCCGGGCAGCGGGATCAGGTCGTACCAGTCGCCGCCGATGTCACGGCCCTGGGAGCCGCCGATGGTCGCCGCGCGGTAGCGGACGGCGACGTCGGCCCCGCGCACGCTGGGGATCGTGCGCGGCAGCATGGCCTCCTGCAGGCCCTGGGCGATGTCCTTCTCCTGCTCGTAGAACATGGCCCGCTGCAGGCTCTGCGCGATGCTGCTGCCGAGCGCGACGAGGATGTTGCGCTCCTCGGGGCTGAAGCCGTGCCGGTCGCTGTAGAGCAGGCCCATCGCGCCGATCGGGCGGGCCTGGACGATCAGCGGCAGATACGCGGCCGCGGTGATCCTCAGATCGGTGATGTGCGGCCACAGGATGGGGTAGCCGGCCGCGAACTCCTCAGGCGACTCGATGAAGCGCGGGATGAGCGTGCGGACGACCTCGCTCATCGGGTACGGCTCGTCGATGCCTGTGACGTCGGTGCCGGGCACGAAGCTGCCGGTCGGCCCCTCGGCGATCAGCCGGATGCGGCCCGCCTCCACCAGGCCCAGCACCAGGCTGGTGGCGCCGAGATGGGTCAGCCCGTGGGTGTCCTTGATGACGTCGATGACGTCCTGGACGGTGCGGGCGTGGGCCAGGGCGGCCGTGGCCAGCTGGATGACGCTGGACTGGTCGAGCCGGACGTCGTCGCCCATCAGACGGCGGCTGTGCGCCTCGCTCTCGGCCAGCTCGGGCGTGGCGTCCCGGACGATGCCGATGATGCGGCGCGGCCGGCCGGTCTCGTCGCGGCGGATGTAGCCCTGGGTGTGGGTCCAGCGCAGGGTGCCGTCGTGGCAGCGGACGCGGAAGTAGGCGCCGTAGTTCTCGCTGCCGTCCTTCAGGGCCTGCGAGACCATCGCGTCCAGCCGGCGCGCCTCGCCGGGCGGCACGCGCGCGCCGAGGGTCTCGGGGTGGCCGTCGTACTCCTCGGGCAGCACGTCGAACACCTCGTGGGCCTGGGCGTCCATCGTCATCAGCCCGGTGTCCAGGTCCCAGTCGAAGGCGCCCATGCGGTTGAGCGCGAGCACCGAGTCCGCGTGGGCGGGCCAGTCGTCCGGGAGTGACAGCGCGCTCGCTACCCGGTCAGCCATGCGCCCACCTTGCCAGTGTTCGTCCGATTCTTCGACCGGGGCCGCCCGGCCGGGCGGCCCCGGTCGCGGGCGTACGGCTCACCCGTCGAAGACGTCGGTGGGGCTGCCGAAGACGCTCTCGGCGGTGCCGACGCGGGTGCCGGCCGTGTCGTCGGGGACGGCGTCCGGGTTGTCTTCCGCGGTGTCGTCCGGGGTGCCGTACGGGATCAGGCCGCCGCGGTCGGGCACGTCGGGGGAGGCCGGTACGGTTCCGGGGCCGGTGCCGGCGGAGGGGCTGCGGGGCGCCGGCTGTGTGCGGGGCGGGGTCGGCGGCGTGGCGGTGACCGTGGCCGTCGGGCAGTCCGCGGGCCGGGGCGGCACGGTCGCGCGGCCGGTGCCGCCGGGGGCGACGGTGACCGTGGGGGGCGCGCAGCCGGACGGCGGCCGGCCGGGCTCGGAGGCGTCGGGGCTGGACGCGCTCGGGGAGGCACCGCTCGGGGCGAGGCTGCTCGGCGCGGGGGTGCCGGAGTCCGGGCTGCTGCTCGCGCTCTCCAGCTCGCTCGGTGTGGGGGGCCGGGTCGTCGCCCAGGCGGGCGGGCGCACCGGGCGGTCGTGACGGGTGTCGTGGCCGCAGCGGCGCTCGATCCAGGTGTCGTGGACGACGTCGATGACCGTGATGTGGTCGATCGCCTCGGGCGCCGGGGTCACCACGACCACCTGGGAGGGCCGGTAACCGGACCAGACGCCGCCCTCGGTCACCTGGGCGGGCTCCGCCGAGGTGGGCGGCAGCAGCGGGTTGCCGCAGGCGCAGCGCACCCGCGGCACGCCCCGGGTGTCGACGAGGACGGCGGTGCCGGACTGCAGGACGGACTGGAAGCCGGCGGCGCGTCCGTCGCGGTAGCCGTGGTTGGTGACCCGGGTGTCGGCGCGCAGCACGACCGGCGTCAGACCGCGCAGGTAGTCCGGCACGGCCTGTGGGGCGATGCCCTGGACGCCGGCGAAGGCGCGGGCCCTTGCCGGGTCGGCGGTGAGGTACGCGATCTGCCGGGGCACGTCGCAGCTGCCGGCCTTCTCCGTGCCGCCGTACAGGCCCGGGGTGGCGCCGGAGACGGTACGCGGCTCGGAGGCCGGCTCGGCCGGCTGTGAGGCTCGCTCCCGCGGCGGTGCGCCGGAGGTGTCCGTCGACCCGGTGAAGGGGTCGGGGCCCTGGGCCGCGACCGGCTGCGGGAGGACCTCCTCGCCCGACGGCCGGGCCTGCTCGGCGACACAGGCCGAGGCGAGCAGTGCCGTCGTGAGGGCGCCTGCGGCGACGAGGGTTCGGATGGGTGACCGCACCGCGTTCTCCCGCCTGGTTTCGGGCAATACCTGCTCATTGTCTGCTTCACTCGCACGGGTTACGCAAACGGGAGCGTGCTTCACTCCCGGTGACGGGCGCAGAATCGAGTGAGGAGGAGCGTCGGCCGTGGACTGGTTCACCGCACCCGACTACTGGCTGAGCCGGCTGGTCTTCCAGCGGGCCCTGGCCGCCGTGTACCTCGTGGCGTTCCTGACGGCGGCCCTGCAGTTCCGCGCGCTGCTGGGCGAGCGCGGCATGCTGCCGGTGCCGCGCTTCGTCGCCCGGGTGCCGTTCCGGCAGGCGCCCAGCCTCTTTCAACTCCACTACTCCGACCGCTTCTTCGCGGCCTGCGCCTGGACGGGCTGCGCGGTGTCCGCGGGGCTGGCCGCGGGGGTCGACGCATCGCTGCCGCTGTGGGGCGCGATGCTGCTGTGGCTGGTGCCGTGGGCGCTGTACCTGTCGATCGTCAACGTCGGCCAGACCTGGTACTCGTTCGGCTGGGAGTCCCTGCTCCTGGAGGTCGGGTTCCTCGCGGTGTTCCTCGGCAACGACGAGGTCGCGCCACCGGTCGTGGTGCTGTTCCTGCTGCGCTGGATCCTGTTCCGGGTGGAGTTCGGCGCGGGGCTGATCAAGATGCGCGGCGACGAGTGCTGGCGCAAGCTCACCTGCCTCGACCACCACCACGAGACCCAGCCGATGCCGGGTCCGCTGAGCTGGTTCTTCCACCATCTGCCCCGGCCGCTGCACCGGGTCGAGGTCGCCGCCAACCACGTCACGCAACTCGGCGTGCCGGTCCTGCTGTTCACGCCCCAGCCGGTCGCCTCCGCAGCGGCCGCGCTGATGGCCGTCACCCAGCTGTGGCTGGTGCTGTCCGGCAACTTCTCCTGGCTGAACTGGATCACCATCGTGCTCGCCCTGTCGGCGATCGAGTTCCCCGCCGACCCGCCGTCCGTGCCGGACGCCCCGCTCTGGTACGAGGTGGTGGTACTGGCGGTGGCCGCGCTGATCGTGTTCCTCAGTTATCACCCGGTGGTCAACATGATCTCCCGGCGGCAGGTCATGAACCGCTCCTTCGATCCGCTGCACCTGGTCAACACCTACGGCGCGTTCGGCAGCGTCAGCCGGGTCCGCTACGAGGTGGTCGTCGAGGGCACGCTGGAGGACACCCCGCGCGCCGGATCGGACTGGCGCGAGTACGAGTTCAAGGGCAAGCCCGGTGATCCCCGGCGCTGGCCGCGCCAGTTCGCCCCCTACCATCTGCGCCTCGACTGGCTGATGTGGTTCGCCGCGCTGTCCCCGGCCTACGCCGGGGCCTGGTTCGGGGCGCTGGTGGAACGGCTGCTGGAGAACGACCGCGACACCCTGAAGCTGCTGCGCCGCTCGCCGTTCCCGCCGGACACCCCGCCCCGCTTCGTCCGGGCCCGGCTGTTCCGCTACCGCTACACGACATGGCGCGAGCTGCGCGAGACGGGCGCCTGCTGGGAGCGGACGTACGTGCGCGAGTACCTGCCGCCGACACGGCTGGACAGCTCCACGCGCCGGACGTGACGCGGGCGGGCTCAGCCGGGGGAGGGCCCGGGAGGCGTGGCTCCGGCGGTCGGGGGGCGGCCCGGCGGGTCCGGGGCGGCTCAGCGGGTCGGCGGCCACCACTCCATGAGCAGGATCGTGGCGTCGTCCCGCAGCCGGCCGGGCTGGGAGCCCAGCAGCGAGTGGATGAGCCGGCGCAGGATCTCCGGGGCGAGCTCGCCCGCGGCCGTGGCCCGGATGACGAAGTCCGCGAACCGGTTCAGGCCCAGCTCCTCGCCGTCGGGCGTACGGGACTCGGTGACCCCGTCGGTGTACATCAGCACCCGGTCGCCCGGCTCCAGCGCGATCTCGTGGCACTGCCGCGCCCGGTCGGCGAGCAGGGACGGCAGCCCCATCGGCGGATCCGCCTCCCGCGCCAGGGCGTCGACGAGGAGCCGCTGGTCACGGATGAGCAGGGGCGGGGGATGCCCGCAGTTGCACCAGCGCAGCACGCCGCTCTGCAGGTCCAGCTGGGCGAGGATGCCGGTGCAGAACTGGTCCGGAAGCCACGTCGACAGCGCGGTGTCGACGTTCTTCACCAGCTCCGGCAGATCCGCGCCGGTGCGGCGGCCGCTGCGGCACGCGGCCAGCGCCACCGCGCTGGTCAGCCCCGCGGGGAGGTCGTGGCCCATGGCGTCCAGGACCGTGGCGTGCAGCGTCGTCTGGGTGAGCGCGTGGTCGAAGGCGTCCCCGCCCAGCTCGTAGGCGGGTTCCAGCACGGCCGTCGACACGGCCTGCGCGGTGCCGATCGTGCGGGGCGGCAGGAAGGCGCGCAGCATCTCCGCGGGCAGCTGCATCGGTTCGGTGCGCGTGAGCCGGACGAAGGAGTCCTTGTAGGCCCGCCGGGACGTCACCAGCATGCCCAGCAGGGTCGAGAGCGCCCTGCCGCGCCGCAGTGCGGCGGGGGTCAGCTCGGGGCAGTGGACGGCGAGTACGCCCAGCCGCTCGGCACCGTCGAGCAGCGGCAGCCAGGCCGTCAGGCCCCCGGCTTCCGACTCCGTCACCCGCAGCGACTGGGTCCGGTAGGCCCACCCGGCCTCCGAGCCGTCGACGGACACGGCCGGGACGACGTCGGTCAGCGGCACCAGCTCGTGCTGCTGGAGATCGGCCAGGTACACCACGCACTGCTGGAGCCCCAGCGCCTTGGCGCAGCGGGCCACCAAGGTGGACAGGTCCAGCCGCGCGTTGTCCGGGTCGGCGAGGAACTCCTCCAGGAGCCCGTCACCGCTGTCCGCCGTCACCACCACGGCTCCCCTCGTCGGTCGGGTGCGTCGTCGAGCAGTCTCACACCGAGCCGCCGCGGCTGCCCGGCGGCGGGAGCCGTACCGGGGACGGGCCCGCGCGTACGGAGGGACTGTCAGTGGGGTGTCCTACGCTGGCGGCACATGATCCACAGGTGAGGGATCCGAACCGGGAGGCACCGTGACCACCTTGCCCGACCGCCCGAACAGCGCCCTGCTCGTCATCGACTTCCAGAAGGACGTCGTGGCCGCGGTCCACGACCGGGAGGGCGTCACCGCCAACATCGCCACCCTGATCGACCGGGCCCGGGCCGAGGACGTCGACGTGGTCTGGGTGCAGCACTCCGACGAGGGGCTGCCCCGCGACAGCGAGGGCTGGGAGTTCGTGGCGGAGCTGGTCCGCCGGGACTCCGAGCCTCTGGTGCACAAGAGCTACCGGGACTCCTTCGAGGACACCGACCTGGAGGCGGTACTCGCGGAGCGGGGCGTCGGGCGGCTGTTCGTCACGGGCGCGCAGACCGACTTCTGCATACGCTCGACCGCCCACGGCGCCCTCACCCGTGGCTACGACGTCTTCCTCGTCGGCGACGCCCACACCACCGAGGACCTGACCGAGTACGGCGCCCCGGCCCCGGCGGGGGTCATCGCGCACACCAACCTCTACTGGGAAGGACAGCGCGCGCCGGGCCGCGCGACGGGGACGGTGGCGACGGCGGAGGTCGACTTCAAGGGCTGAGCCGACTCATGGGGGGCTCCCCGGACTTACGGGGACTCGAGGAACCTACGGCGTGCGCGGGGGCTCACGGGGACTTGGGGGGCTCATGGGAGGGGGATCGCCACCAGTCTCTCCCCTTCCGCGGTCCGCACCTCGTAGCGGGCGATCTCGTCGGGGTGCAGGGCCGCGCCGCCCTGCACCTTGCTGGGCCGGGCGTCGCGCGGGGACACGGTCCAGCTGGTGACGGTCTCCTCGGAGCCGTCCCGGCCCACGGCCACCAGGCGGCAGTCGCGCGGACCGGCCGCGTCCTTCACCTCCAGCGCCACCTGGCTGCCCCAGGGCTCGTCCTCGGAGGTGACCTGGGCCCACACCCCCGACCGCTCGTCGGTGGCCGAGACCCGCACCGCACCGCCGCCGCCCCCGGCCGCGCTCGCGATCACCGGGCCGGCCACGGCCAGCACCACCGCCGCGGCCACCGCGTACAGCGTCCTGCGGCGCCGCGCCCGGTGCCGTGCGGCCACGTCGGCGAGCAGCCGGTCGAGCAGCCGCGGACCGGCGCCCGCCATCGGGTGCACCGACCTGGGGGTGGCCCGGCGGAACAGCATCAACTGCCGGGTGACGGGCCCGAACTCGGTGACCTGCGCGGTGCAGCCGGGGCACTCCATGAGGTGGTCCTCGAAGCGGAAGGCCTCCGCCTCGTCCAGCACGCCGAGCGCGTACGCGGCGACGTCGCGATGCCTCTCCAGGGACCTCATGCCGAATCCTCGTGCCGTTGAGTGCGGGTGGGGTTACTCCTTGCTCCCACCCGTACGCACCGCACCGCCGAATCACTCAAGCCGCGCGCGAATCGTGGCCCGGAGGATTCGGAGCGGTCGGCGGCGCGGATTGGCCGCGTCCCGGAAAAAGTCGGGATTCCGTCGGAACGGGGCCGGACGGGGCCGGCTCAGCCGGACCGCCTCGCTGGCCGGGCCCTGGAAACCGGGCCTGGATGCCGAGCCCTTACCGGCCCCGGAAGCTGGGCCCCGGCAGCCGGGCCCTGCAAGCCCGGCCCTAGAAGAGGCTGATGGCCAGGTGCCCCAGGGGCAGGCCCAGCTGCCAGGCGGGCGTCCAGACCTTGGGGCCCTCCTCCTCGCCGACGGCGCCGCCCGGTACCGCGTTGAGGTCGGGGGCGAGGAGTTCCGTGTCCTCCAGCCAGCGCCAGGCCGCGGTGGCGAGGTCGAGATCGGGGCTGGGGGCGCCGGCGCTGGCCGCCTCCTCGGTGAGTTCGGCCATCCGGTCACGCACCCAGTCCTGCCACGGCTGGTCGTACGCCGTCAGGGACAGCCAGGTCTCGAGCTGGGTGACCACCCGGATGCCGGACAGCTCGCCCTCGGTGTCGGAGAGGAAGACGGTGAGTGCCAGCGCGTCACGTCCGGCGCGGAACTCGAAGGACGTCGGCGGCATGAGGTCGCCGGACCGCAGCAGCTCGTCGGCGATGTACTCGGCGTACAACCAGGCCATGGGGACGGTGAGTTCGCCGCCGTCCTGCCCGTCCGTGCTCTGACCTCTGTGGAGCATCCCTTCCTGCCTTCCTCCGGTGCGTGCGCGTCGCCCGACCCCGGGTCCCGTCGGATGAGGGGCCCATCCGGAACACGGATGAGGACAGCCGATTACTCAACCGGGGTCCTGGGCAAGGCGCTTTACGGAGGCTTGACCAGACGGATGGTTTCACCGCAGGTCGGCCGCGTATCCCGGAAGCACCCGGCGCAGGGCGCGCAGCGCGTAGTACGCGCGGGACTTCACGGTACCGGGCGGGATCCCCAGCGTTTTCGCCGCTTCCGCCACACTCGCCCCTTGGAAATACACCAGCACCAGGACTTCACGGTGCTCGGGAGTGAGTGTCTTCACAGCCTCGCGCACATCGACCGTCGCGGCCGACCGCTCCGCGTGGTCGGCGCACACTCCGGCGTAGACCCCCGCGCTCTCCAGGACCGCGTCCCCGACCTCCGCCGGACGGGCCTGCCGGGCCCGCCGCGCGTCGATGGCGAGCCGCCGGGCCACGGTCAGCAGCCACGGCCGTACGGACTCGAAGGCGTCGGCCCGTAGCGCCTCGGGATGCTGCCAGGCCCTCACCAGCGTCTCCTGCACGAGGTCCTCGGCGCGTTGCCGGTCGCCGTCGCAGAGCCGCAGGAGCAGCGCGAAGAGGGGCCGGCCGTGCTCCCGCTGCAGTGCGGCGAGCTCGTGCTCGGCGGTCGTCGTCCCGGTGGTGAGAGTGGTCGCGGCCGTCATGGCCGAAGGCAATCGCAGGGCCGCGTGCCGGGACAGGGAGCGCGCACGGATGTGCGGCGGACGGTCGAACGCGTCGACGAACGGTACGACGAACGGTCCGGACAGCCCCGTCCACGCGGACCGGACGGGTTAAAGGGGCCGGGCGAGCCGTTTGCGGAGAATCTCACCTTCGTACCTATTGGTGGGTAAATATGATCAAACAGAGGTGAACGGATGATCGCACGCAGACGACAGGTCGCCCTCGCCCTGACGGCGCTCCTCGCCGCGGGCGCCGCCTGCCAGGCCCACCGCCAGGAACCCTCCGCGCATCCCGGACGCCCGGCGCCCGGCACCGAACCGCGCGGCTTCACGCTCGTCGCCTCCGGGGACGTCCTCCCGCACAGCTCGATCATCGACCGCGCGCGCTACGACGCCGGCGGCACGGGCTACGACTTCCGGCCCATGCTCGCCGGGATCGAACCCGTGGTCTCCCGCGCCGACCTGGCGCTGTGTCACATGGAGACCGTCTACGGCGCGAACGGCGACTACACCGGCTACCCGGCCTTCAAGTCCCCGCCCGAGGTCGCCCGGGGCCTCGCCGCCACCGGCTACGACGGCTGCTCCACCGCCTCCAACCACAGCCTCGACGACGGCGCCGACGGCATCCGGCGCACCCTGGACACCCTCGACCGGGAGGGCGTACGCCACGCGGGCACCGCCCGCACCGAGGGCGAGGCCGCCACGGTCACCGTCCTGCGGGCCGGCGACGCGAAGGTCGCCCACCTCGCCTACACCTACGACACCAACGGCTACCCGCTGCCCGCCGGCCAGCCCTGGGCCGTCAACCTGATCGACGAACGGAAGATGATCGCCGACGCCCGGGCGGCCCGGAAGGCGGGCGCCGACGTGGTGGTGGTCTCCGTGCACTGGGGCACCGAATGGCAGGACGCCCCCGACGACCGCCAGCTCGCCCTCGCCCGCACCCTCACCGCCGCCCGCACCGGCGGCCGCCCCGACATCGACCTCGTCCTCGGCACCCACGCCCATGTCCCGCAGGCGTACGAGAAGGTCAACGGCACCTGGGTGATCTACGGCATGGGCGACCAGATCGCCGGCGAGATGTACAACTACCAGGGCGTTCCCGACCCGCGCGGCAACCAGTCCACGCTCGGCCGGTTCACCTTCGCCCCGCCCGCCCGGCCCGGCGGCCGCTGGGAGGTGACCAAGGCCGAGTTCGTGCCGCAGCTGTTCGACATCGACGCGGGACGGGTGGTCAACCTCAACGCCGCGCTGGAGCAGGGCGCCGACCTCACCGCCGTACGCGACCGGATCAGGGACGTGGTCCTCAGCCGGGGCGCGGCGGAGGACGGCCTGGTGATGGGCGAGTAGCGGCACCCGCCGGTCTCCCCCAGGGCACGACCCTAGGGCACGACCGTCACCGGCCACCGCCCGGCCTTCACCAGCCGGATCGCCACCGACCCGACGATGCGGTGGCCGGCCTGCTCCGAGGCGCCGACGACCACGGCGTCCGCCTTGAGCTCGTCGGCCGCCTGTACCAGGCCGTTGTAGGGGTCGCCGCGGAAGGTGTGGAACTCCCAGCGCACCTCGAATATCCCCTTGACCCGCTCGGCCGCCGCACGGATCTGCGCCACGAGCTCCTCGGCGATGTCCCCGGTGGTGTCCGCCACCGGCACGCCCAGCGCGGCCCCGGCCGCCATCACCGGCTGCACGTACACGACCGCCAGCAGCGCGCGCTGCCGCCGCGCCAGACCGCCGGCGTAGGCCGCTGCCCGCAGCGAGGAGTCCGAGCCGTCCACGCCGACCAGGATGACCTTGGGGCCGTCGGTGCCCCGCTCGAACCGGTGCTGTTCTGTCACAGCGAGAGGCTATCGGAACCCCCGCCTCCGGCAGCGGCGGGGGAAGGCGGCCCGACGGCTGGGCCAAGCGGGTGCAATCGCGCCGCCGCACCGGTGGCATGGTGGTGCGGCACCCTTCCGCGGGGCGACTGATGAGTCATGAAGAAGGATCAGTTGTTCAGCAGGCGCCGGGTGTTGATCGCAGGCGCGGCCGCCGCCGGCGCGGCCGGTGCGGCGGGACTGCTCACGCTGGGCGGCGAGCCCACGGCGCCCGTGGTCCCCGCGTCCGGCGCCCCGGTCCGCCGGATCCCGATGAAGCCGTCCGCCTACCGCCTCCAGCCGCTCACCGGCTACGGCCCGCCCCGCACGGCGCCCGGCAGGACCCTGGTACGCCACGAGCCGCTGCTGCGGGTCTCCGGACGTGGCCGGACCATGGTGCTGACCTTCGACGACGGCCCCGACCCCCGCTACACGCCCGACATCCTCGACACCCTGCGCGCCTACGACGTACGCGCGATGTTCTTCGTCTGCGGGGAGATGGCCGCGGACAACCGGGACCTGCTGACGCGGATGGCCGACGAGGGGCACGTGGTGGGCAACCACACCTGGTCCCACCCCCTGCTCACCCGCCTCAGCCGCTCCCGGATCCGGGACGAGATGGAACGTACCTGCGACGTCATCGAGGAGGCCTACGGCGACCGCCCCGAGTGGTTCCGCGCCCCCTACGGGGCCTGGAACCGGGCCGCCTTCCAGCTCGGCGCCGAGCTCGGCATGGAGCCGCTCGCCTGGACCGTCGACACCCTCGACTGGACCACCCCCGGCGCCCGCACCATCACGCGCCGGGTCGAGGACGGCGCCGCCCCCGGCGTCGTGGTGCTCTCGCACGACGCCGGGGGCGACCGCTCCCAGAGCGTCCGGGCCCTGCGCGACTATCTGCCCCAGCTGCTGGACTCCGGGTACCACATCACCGTGCCGCGCCGGCACTACGCCTGAGGACGGCGCCAGCCCGCCCGGCCGGGGAGCCGCTCAGCGCACCTCGACCAGGCGGGCGAAGGCCACCACGTTCCCGTCGTAGCCGTTCTGCTTGGAGAAACCGCCGCCGCAGGTGATGACCCGCAATTCCGCGGCACCCTTGGAGGCGTACACGCGGTCGCCGGGGAAGTTGTTCTTCTCGAACACCTCGATGCCGTAGATCTCGAACACGGCCGTCTTCCCGTCCTGCCGGGCGACCTCGACGCGATTTCCCTTCTTCAGCGCCCCGAGGCCGTAGAACACCGCCGGGCCCTGCTTGTTGTCGACATGCCCGACGACCACCGCGGTGCCCTTCTCGCCGGGGGTGACGGCACCCGTGAACCAGCCCGCCAGATTCGGGTCCTCCGGCGGCGGTGCGCCCACCCAGCCGTCCGCGTCCAGGCCGACGGGCATGATCGGCGCGTCGACCTGGATCGCCGGGATCCGCACCCGGTCCGGCACGGCGTACGGCAGCGGGTCCGGGGCCTGGCCGAAGGTGCCGCCCGGCGCGGTGCGGCTGTCGGCCGCCGCCGCGGACGCCGGCTGCGGCGGACCCACGTCGAATTCCCCGGACCCATTGCGAATGAGCGCGAGACCGGTCAGCAGAACAAGCGCTATCACGCCCCAGGGGGCGCGCTTCTTCCGCCGCTCCTCCTCTTCGGCCAGCTCGGCCGCCAGCTCGGACGCAGACATTCGCCATCCCCTCTCGACGCGGCCGTCGCCACGTCATTTCGCGCATACGAGAACGCTAGATGCCGCGGGCGAAACCGGCGACGGGGCAGCGACGAACGGGTTATGCGGCAGAGCGGCCGGTGCGCCATCCGAGTAGCGCGGACCAGGAATTTTCTGACGGTCCGTGACCTGCGGCAATATCCGATTGTGTGGTTTTCCTTCGGCGTGTCGCCTCACCGGTACGGACCATTCCCGAAATGCGGGCTCGCGCACGGCATCTGAGGGTCTTTCGTGGGAGGCGTTCTCTCGCCGATCGACCGGGGACGGGCCCCGGGGCGCCTTCCGCGGAGGATCACATGCGCAACTCTCGTGCCCTGGCGGTCTCGGCCGTCGCGGTCGCCGCACTCGGGCTCGCCGCCCCGGCGGCCGTCGCGGACGGTTTCGGCAACCCCGGCAACCCCAGCGGTGGCAACGCCGACGTCGGCGGTGGCAACGGCAACTTCGGCGGTGGCGGTAACGGCAACAACAACGGTGGCGGTAACGGCAACAACCACGGTGGCGGTAACGGCAACAACAACGGTGGCGGTAACGGCAACAACAACGGTGGCGGTAACGGCAACAACGGAGGCGGCAACGGCTTCGGCAACCCCGGCGGCCCCAGCGGCGGTGACGGCTTCGGCAACATCGTCAGCAACATCGTGGCCCTGCCCAGTGTCATCGCGCGCGGCGGACAGATGACGATCACCGTCGACGGCTGCCCCCGGGGCGGCACGGCGACGTCGAGCGCCTTCCCGGCGACCCGCCTCGAACCCATCAACGGAGCCAACCAGACGGCCAGGGGCACCGCGACCGTCAACAACAACGCCGCCCCCGGCTCGTACAGCATCACGGTCCACTGCACCGGACGTCAGCCGCTCACCCGCGACAACGCCTTCACCGTCATCGGCGGTGTCCGCGGCGGTCTCGGCGGCAGCAGCTCCAGCGGCGCCACCCCGACCGACATGGCCATCGGCGGCGGACTGGTGGCGGCGGCCGCGATCGGCGGCGGTGTCTTCTGGATGCGCCGCCGCGCCGAGAAGCGCGCCTGACGCCGGCCGCGCCGCCGTTCGCGCGCCCCTTCGTCCGACTCGCACGTGACGGAGACGGACTACGCCCCCCGGACCCTGGGATCCGGGGGCGAAGTCCGTGCGGGCCGTGAGTCCGGAGGGATCAGGCGCCGTCCTCGCCCGTGCGGCGGCGCGAGAAGTGGTACGCCGCTCCGACCGAGCCCGCGATGAGGGCGGCACCCAGGCCGATCTCCTTCAGATCGAACCCGGCCAGGCTGCCGCCCTCACCGGCGTGCACACCCCGCGGGGGAGTCAACGGCATCGGTGTGGGGCCGACCGGCCGGCCGCCGGCGATGGCGAGGTCCGTGGAGCCGCTCACCCCGTCGCAGGTGAACGTGACCCGGTACATCGCGCCGGCCCTGGCTTCCCAGTCGACCGTCGTCGAGGCCGAGGAGCGGCCCGCGTGGATGGAGACGGTCTCGAAGATGCCCGACGACACCGTGACGGTGCCCTTGCAGCCGCCCCTGTCGCGGTCCACGAGCAGGGTGATCCGGCCGCCCGCGGTGATGGTCGAGGGCAGGACGCTGAAGCCGACCGGCGTGATGTTCTCGTCCCCCTTGGCGACGGCGGGCGCGGAACAGCCCAGGGCGGTGACGCACAGCAGTGCGGCCGAAGCGACGCGTATCGCGCGCATGGTGAATCCTCCGGTCTCCGAGGAGCAGCTGCGGATCTTTTCCGCTTGCGCCAGAAATGCACCTCGATGACCGAAACGCTAGGAAGATGCGCACAGGTGCGCGAACGCAGTCGTACGAATGGGGCATGGGCGTGGGCTGCCCGGGGGACGCTGACGGCGTGGCGGTCGCCCGCCCGGGCTCGGACGGTGTGAAGGGCCGTCAGCCCTGTACGGCGGGATCAGCCCTGTACGGCGGGAGGATCAGCCCTGTACGCCGGGGAAGAGGTGCAGGAACGGCTCCGCCGACGCGGTGATGCCCCGGCTGTACGGGGCGTCGAAGTCCCAGATGAGGAACAGCAGGAAGGCGATGAGCGCGGAGAACAGCCCCGCGAGGACGAGTTCACGGGGAGTCCGCCGGATTTGCAGCACCAGTACCATGCCGATGGTGATCACGGCCCCCGCGAGCAGTCCGAACCACACCACCCCCGGCATGGTCGCGCCGGTCGAGGTGGCCCGGGCGGCGCGCGCCTGGTCGGCCGCGGCCACCTGGTCCACCAGCGGCTGGTAGGCCTGAGCCTCGAAGTCGTCGGCCGGCTCGTAGTCGGTCACGTCCGCCCGGATGCGCTCCAGGAGCTCGTCGCCCCGCTCGGTGACCTCGCCGGTGTCGGCCATGTGCTGCCACTCGGCGCCCACGACATGTCCGACATACGTGTTGACGTCGTCCCGGATCCGGTCCCGGACCTCCGCCGGGTAGACCCGGACCCGCTCGGAGACCTCGTGCAGCGCCTGCGCCTCGGCCCGCACCTGCTCCTGCGCGGAGCTGCGGGCCTCCCAGACACCCGCGATGGCCAGGCCCAGGACGATGGCGTACACCACGCCGATCCACATCGTCATGTACTCGATGACGTCCGGGGTCTCGCTGGGGTCCTCGTCTTCGTCCGCCCTGCGGTGGCGGAGGAGCGTGATGGTGACCACCACGGCGCAGGCGGCGAGCATCGCGAGGGTGAGAACAAGCCATTCCGGCAACAGGGGCCTCCAGGATCAGCGCGCCCGCAGCGCGGCCACGGCGATCACCGCGGGAACGGTGATGAGCAGGACGAAGGTGACCGGCGAGTTCGCGTCGTGCGAGACCCGCTGCTGCCGCGGGGCCTTGTACGGCGGATACGTCACCGGGCTCACCGAGGGACGGGGCGTCGGCGTCGGCTTGGGGGTCGGGGTGGGGGCGGGCGTCGGTGTCGGCGTCGGCGTCGGAGCGGGCGCCGGCGCCGGCGGCGGGGCCGGAGCCGGTGGGGCGGGCGCCTCGGGAGGCGGAGTCGGCCGGGGCGCCGGCGGTGGTGGCGGAGGGGGCGGGGTGGGCGTCGGGGTCGGGGTCGGCTCCGGGGGTGTGGGGGTGGGCGTCGGTGTCGGAGCAGGCGTGGGAGTCGGCGTCGGTGCGGGTGTCGGCTCGGGGCACGGCGGAGGAGGGGGCGGCTTCGGGCAGGGAGGGGGCGGGGGCGGCTTCGGGCACGGTGGGGGGACCGGCCGGTCCGGGCCACCGCCCAGGACGGCGACGGCCCGCACACCTCCGCTGCCGGTGACGACGACCGCGGCTGCCCGCGGGCCGTCGTCGCCGCCCGCGACCGCGACGGCCTCCGTGCCGCCGGGGCCGGCCGAGACCCAGGCGCAGGCGTCGGCCGTCGCGACTCCGGCCGGTGCGCCCGCCAGCGCCCATGTCAGCGCCGTCAGGGCCAGCACGCGTACGGTGGCGGCGCGACGGGTCGGTTGGGGTCCATGCACGACCGAGATCATGAGCCTTGGCGGCGCCTGCCGTGCCCGTCCCGGAGGGGATTGCCCCAAACGGGGGACAGGACGGCCCGAAGGGTTCGAACGGCGTTGACGTGGCACCTGCCCGCGCCTCCGCGACCGAGACCCGCTCTCCCTTCCGCGACCGAGACCCGCTCTCCCTTCCGCGACCGAGACCCGCTCCTCCTTCCGCGGGCGAGACCCGCGAGCGAGATCCGCGAGCGAGACCCGCGGGCGAGACCTGCTCGCGCCCCTGGCGGACGGCACCTGACGCGCCCCGGCCGGCGGCATCCGCCCGCGCTCCCGGCGAAAAGAAAATGCCGCCCCGTTGAACACCCCCGCCCGCCGCCCCGTACCCCATGCCGTGCGGCGGTTGCAATGGCTCGCCGCAACGGGATTGTGATGATGGGGAGTTGACGATGAAGACCTCCTGGCGGAGCGCCTCGTTCGTGATGGGTGCCGTGGCCGTGCTGGCGCTGACGACGGCGTGCGGTCAGGAAGAGGGAACGCAGCCGACGAGTCAGAACGTGGGGGCGGCCGCGCCGGCCGGTGGCTACGGGGTCGGTTCCGGTGGTGGTTACGACGCCGGGACCGGGGGGACGCAGCAGGACGCGCAGCCGGCGGCGGCGGCCGAGGGCGCGGGCAAGCTCTCCGTGGCGACCGACGCCGAGCTGGGGCAGGTGCTCACCGACAGTGCGGGGCGCACGCTGTACCGGTTCGACCAGGACACCGCGGAGCCGCCCAAGACGAACTGCGACGGTGACTGCGCCGCCGCCTGGCCGCCCGTCCTCGCGGACGACGCCAGCGCGGGGGAGGGGGTCGATCCGGCGCTGCTCGGTGAGGTGACCAGGTCCGACGGCAGCAAGCAGCTCACCGTCGGTGGCTGGCCCGCCTACCGGTACGCCAAGGACGTCAACCCGGGTGACACCAACGGGCAGGGCGTGAAGGGGACTTGGTTCGCGCTGGCGCCCGACGGGAAGAAGGCGAAACTGGCCGATCTGCCCGGACTGTCCACCCGTGAGGACCCGAAGCTGGGCGAGATCGTCGTGGACGGCAACGGCATGACGGTCTACCGCTTCATGAAGGACGAGGCCTGGCCGAAGCCGGTCTCCGCGTGCACCGGCGCCTGCCTGGGGAAGTGGCCGGCCGTCGCCCCGGTCGCCGCGAACGACACCAAGGGCGTGCAGAAGAAGGGGCTGATGAGCTTCACCCGTCCCGACGGGACGAAGCAGCAGACGGTCAACTGCTGGCCCATCTACACCTTCTCCGGTGACAAGGCCCCCGGTGACACCAATGGCCAGGGCGTCGGCGGAACCTGGTACGCCGTGGCGCCCGACGGCAAGCCGATCGGCGCTCCCAAGGAGTAACCGGCCGCTTGCTCCGGTCCGCCCCTCCGCCCCCACGGAGGGGCGGACCGCTTTGGTGTGTTTGCAAGGGTTTACCGGACGCCGATTCGGCACTTGCCGCAGGCAGTGACCGGGAACGGATGGTCAATTTCCGTTTCCGCTCGCTCCTTTGCCGGGCGATCAGTAGCCTCTGCTCGAACACCGGATCGCCTACGCCTTGGAGAGATCGATGGAGCGTCCCGCCTGGGCCCCACGGAGCATCGACATCTCGGTGCCCAGCGTCTCCCGGATCTACGACTTCTACCTGGGCGGTTCGCACAACTTCGAGGTCGACCGGGAAGCGGCCCGAAAGGCGATGGAGTTCATGCCGGGCCTGCCCAAGATCATGCAGGCGAACCGGGCGTTCATGCGGCGCGCGGTGCGGTTCGCGGTGGGCGAGGGCATCACCCAGTTCCTCGACATCGGCTCCGGCATCCCGACGTTCGGCAACGTCCACGAGGTGGCGCAGCGGGCCCACCCCGGCGCGCGGGTCGTCTACGTCGACCACGACCCGGTGGCCGTCGCGCACAGCCAGGCGGTCCTGGAGGGCAACGACGGCACCGGTGTGGTCGCCGCCGACCTCAGGAAGCCCCACGACATCCTCGCCGCCCCCGAAGTGGGGCGGCTGATCGACCTGAACCGTCCGGTGGCACTCCTGCTCGTTGCCATACTGCACTTCGTGGAAGACGCGGACGACCCGTACCGGGCGGTGGCCGAGCTGCGCGACGCGCTCGCCCCCGGCAGCATGCTGATCCTCACGCATGCCTCGTACGAGGGAATCCCGCTGTCCGCCGAGCGGGCCGAGGGCGCGGTGGACGTATACAAGGACATTCGCAACCCGCTGATCATGCGCTCGCGCGACGAGGTCGCGCGGTTCTTCGAGGGGTACGACATGGTGGAACCCGGACTGGTGCCGATGCCGCACTGGCGGCCCGACACCGCACCGGAGGACGAGGACCCGTACGCGTTCTCCGGGTTCGCGGGCGTGGGGCGTTCGGCGTGAGCGCGGAGCCGGACGGGCCGGAGGACAGACTGCGCCGGTTCGCGACGATCTGGAGCCGCGCGGTCTTCCCCGTCACCGCGACGGCCCTGACCCGGCCGGAGTTCGAGCAGCAACTGCTGCCGCTCGCCCGGCGGTTGAGCGAGGCGCTGCGGGCCAGGTCCTTCGACGCCGCCGAGGGCAAGGCGGTCGGCGCCGCCCTGGTCGCCGCCCACTGCACCGACCCGGACGTGCTCAGCCGCACCCTCGACTGCGTCGACGCCTATCTGGTGCTCTACTGCGGTGCGGACGGCGACCAGGAGGACCTGCGGGCGCGTTCGGCGCGGCTGCAGCACTCCATGGCAGCCGGGTTCGCCCAGGCGCTGCGCGAACGGACCCTCGCCGAGCAGGAATCCATCGCCCAGGCCGCGCTGCGCGCCCAGGGCGTCGTGGCCCAGGCCCTGCACGCCAGCGAGGCCCGCTTCCGCGCGGTGTTCGAGGGCGCGGCCATAGGGATCGGCATCGCCGACCTGGACGGCAACATCCTGGAGGTCAACGACGCGCTGCTGCGCATGTTCGGCGGCTCCGAGCAGAATGTGCGCGGCCGCAACGTCCGCGAGTGGACGCACGCAGACGACGCCCCCCAGGTGTGGCGGCTCTACGAGGAGCTGGTGAGCGGCGAGCGCGAGCACTACCACATCGAGAAGGCGTTCTACCGGCCCGACGGAACGGTCCTGTGGACCAACCTCACGGTGTCTCTGCTGCGCGACCCCGAGGGCCGCCCCCAGTACCAGCTCGCGCTGATGGAGGACACCACCGAGCGCCGGCTGCTCAACCTCCGGCTGCGCTACGAGGCCACCCACGACGCCCTGACCGGCCTGCCCAACCGCACCCTGTTCTTCGAACGCCTGGAGAAGGCCCTCAACGCCGCTCCCGACCAGCGGTTCGGCCTGTGCTACCTCGACCTGGACGGTTTCAAGACCATCAACGACAGCCTCGGCCATGCGGCCGGCGACCGGCTGCTCGTGGAGGTCGCCGACCGGCTGCAGTCCTGCGCCACGGCGCCCGGTGAGATGGTCGCCCGTCTGGGCGGTGACGAGTTCGTCGCGCTGACGACCGGTCCGGACACCGAGCAGGAGGTCGACGAGCTGGCCGCCCGCATCCAGAACGTGCTGCTCGCGCCCGTCCGGATCGAGGGACGCGAGCTGACCGTGCGCGGCAGCATCGGCATCGTCGAGGGCCCGGCGGGCGGCCGGCGCAGCGCCGCGGAGGTGCTGCGCAGCGCCGACATCACGATGTACCGGGCCAAGTCGGCGGGCGGCAACCGCTGCGAGCTGGCCGACCCGGAGGCCGACGCCCGCGCGATCACCCGGCACGGTCTGACCACCGCGCTGCCGGCGGCCCTGGAACGCGGCGAGTTCTTCATCGAGTACCAGCCGCTCGTCCACCTCGGCGACGGCAGTGTGCGCGGCGCGGAGGCCCTGGTGCGCTGGCTGCATCCGCAGCACGGTGTCCTCGGCCCGGACCGGTTCATCCCGCTCGCCGAGCACACCGGCCTCATCGTCCCGCTCGGCCGCTGGGTCCTCGAGCAGTCGGTGCGCCAGGCCCGCGAGTGGCGCGAGCGCTACGCCGACGCCGGTCCGCTGCGGATCAACGTCAACCTCTCGCCCTGCCAGCTCAACCATCCGGGTCTGGTCCAGGACACCGTCGACATCCTGGAGGCCGCCGGCGTCACCCCGGACGCGCTGTGCCTGGAGGTCACCGAGTCCGCCCTCATCGGCGCCGACGACGACCTGCTCAAACCCCTGCGCCGGCTGGCCGAGATGGGCGTCGACATCGCCCTGGACGACTTCGGCACCGGCTACTCGAACCTGGCGAACCTGCGCCGCCTCCCGGTGAGCGTCCTCAAGCTGGACCGCTCCTTCACCCAGAGCATGCAGCAGTTCCCCGCCGACCCCGTCGACCTGAAGATCGTCGAGGGAATCGTCTCCCTGGCGCACAGCCTCGACCTCGCCGTCACGGTGGAGGGCGTGGAGACCGGAGCCCAGGCCGAGCAGCTGCGGATACTGGGCTGCGACACCGCCCAGGGCTGGTACTACGCCCGGCCCGGCCCGCCGGAGCGCCTGCACGAGCTGGCCCTGGTGGACGCGAGCGGGTGAGCGGTGGCTGACCGGTGCCCTCCTCCCTGCGATCGAGGTGGGGGTACCGGTGCCTTGAGCGAGGGGACCGCCGACATGGACGTCACCCGCATGCGCAGCCTCTTCGAGGCCCACCGCGCGGCCGAGGCCGCCCGCGACATCGACGGCATCCTGCGGACGTTCAGGGACGGGCTGACGGCCGGCGAGTCCGTCTGCTTCGACCTGGCCACGCTGTGCGAACAGGCCGGCATCCCGCTGGACGCCGTACGCGCGGCCGCGGCGCGGCGCAGGGCCGCCCGGTAGCGGTCAGCGCTCCAGCAGCATCCGCTGCAGCTCCCGCGCGGCCCGTGGCGGCGCCACATCGCTGCGGTGGGCCAGCGCGATCGCGCGGTGCAGTCCGGGCCCGGCCAGTGGCGTCACCCGCAGTCCGTGCCCCGACCGGGCGGCGACCATCTTCGGTACGACGGCCACCCCGAGCCCCGCCCGTACGAACCCCAGCACCGCGTCCATCTCGCCGCCCTCGACCGCGAAGTCCGGCTCGAACCCGGCGGAGCGGCAGGCCGCGACGGTCAGTTCCCGCAGGTCGTAGCCGTGCCGGAACATCACGAGCCGCTCGCCCTCCAGGTCGGCGACCGCCACCGCGCGCCGCCCCCGCCCCGGCCGCGGCGCGTCCGGCGAGGAGACGACCACCAGGTCCTCCCGCAGCAGCTCGACCGTCGTCAGCGCCGGCGAGGGCGTGGGCAGCGGCAGCACGACGAGCGCCAGGTCGAGCGCACCGCGCGCGAGCTGCCGTACGAGATCGTGGGAGCCGCCCTCCTCGATGTGCAGCCGCACGCCCGGGTAGCGGTCGTGGAAGGAGCGCAGCACGTCGGGCAGCAGACCGGTGCACAGACTCGGCGTCGCCCCCAGCCGCACCCGTCCGCGCTGGAGCTGCACCAGCTCCTGCACCTCGTGCCGCGCGGTGTCCGCGTCCGCCAGGATGCGCCGGGCCAGCGGCAGCAGCGCCTCACCCGCGTCGGTCAGCGTGATGTTGCCCCGGGCCCGCTGGAACAGGTCGGCGCCCAGCTCCCGCTCCAGCGCCTTGATCTGCTGGGACAGCGACGGCTGGGCGACATGGACCACTTCCGCGGCCCGGGTGAAGTGACGGGTCTCGGCGACCGCCACGAAGTACTGGAGCTGGTGGAACTGCACACCACCATCATAGCCAGTGCCTATCGAAACGAGCCGGACCATGTCTTGGACCGATGGGTATGCGCGGCTCTAACGTCATGACCCATGGCTCTGGCAACGCGGACGGACCGACGGCCGTCCATGGCGCGCACGATCTGGGACAGCTCCGTCGGCAAGAAGACGGTGATGGCCGTCAGCGGCGTGATCATGCTGCTGTATCTGGTCGCCCACGTCATCGGCAATCTGAAGATCTTCTTCGGCCCGGACGAGTTCAACCACTACGGCCACTGGCTGCGCACGGTCGGCGAGCCGTTCATGCACTACGAGTGGACGCTGTGGCTGATCCGGGTCGTGCTCCTCGTCGCCGTGCTCGCGCACGCCGTGTCCGCCTACCAGCTCAGCCGGCGCGACATCAAGGCCCGGCCGAGCAAGTACGCGCACCGCAAGCCGCGTTCCAGCTACGCGACCCGCACGATGCGCTGGGGCGGGATCATCCTGGGCCTGTTCATCGTCTGGCACGTCCTGGACCTGACCACCGGCCATGTGCACCCGGGCGGCTTCCAGGAGGGGCACCCCTACCAGAACGTCGTGGACACCTTCTCCACCTGGTACGGCAACGTCATCTACATCGTGGCGATGCTCGCCCTCGGCCTGCACATCCGGCACGGCTTCTGGAGCGCCGCCCAGACCCTCGGCGCCGGAAGCCGCACCCGCGACCGCGCCCTGAAGACGATCGCCGACGTCCTCGCCCTGCTGCTCACGGCCGGCTTCGTCGCCGTACCCGTGGGCGTGATGACCGGAGTGGTGAGCTGAAGATGACCGCTTACACCGACTACACGACCGGCGCGCCCGTCGCCGACACCAAGGCGCCCGCCGGCCCGATCCACGAGCGCTGGGACAAGCGCCGGTTCGAGGCCAAGCTGGTCAATCCCGCCAACCGGCGCAAGCACACGGTGATCGTCGTCGGCACCGGCCTGGCCGGCGGCTCGGCCGGCGCGACCCTCGCCGAACAGGGCTACCACGTCGTCCAGTTCTGCTACCAGGACTCCCCGCGCCGCGCCCACTCCATCGCGGCGCAAGGAGGCATCAACGCGGCGAAGAACTACCGCAACGACGGCGACTCCGTCCACCGCCTGTTCTACGACACCGTCAAGGGCGGCGACTTCCGCGCCCGCGAGTCCAACGTGCACCGCCTCGCGCAGATCTCCGTCGAGATCATCGACCAGTGCGTGGCGCAGGGCGTGCCCTTCGCCCGTGAGTACGGCGGCCTGCTGGACACCCGCTCCTTCGGCGGTGTCCAGGTCTCCCGCACCTTCTACGCCCGCGGCCAGACGGGGCAGCAGCTCCTGCTCGGCGCCTACCAGGCGCTCAGCCGGCAGATCGCCGCCGGGAACGTGGAGATGCATCCGCGGACCGAGATGCTCGACCTGATCGTCGTGGACGGGCGGGCCCGCGGGATCGTCGCCCGTGATCTGATCACCGGCCGCGTCGACACGTACTTCGCGGATGCCGTGGTGCTGGCGAGCGGCGGCTACGGCAACGTCTTCTACCTGTCGACGAACGCCATGAACTCCAACGCGACCGCGGTCTGGCGGGCGCACCGGCGCGGCGCGTACTTCGCCAACCCCTGCTTCACCCAGATCCATCCGACCTGCATCCCGCGCACCGGCGACCACCAGTCGAAGCTGACGCTGATGAGCGAGTCCCTGCGCAACGACGGCCGGATCTGGGTGCCGAGGGCCCAGGGCGACACCCGCCCGCCGAACAGGATCCCCGAGGACGAGCGCGACTACTACCTGGAGCGCATCTACCCCTCCTTCGGCAACCTCGTCCCGCGCGACATCGCCTCCCGCGCCGCGAAGAACGTCTGCGACGAGGGCAGGGGAGTGGGCCCCGGCGGACAGGGCGTCTACCTGGACTTCGCCGACGCCATCGAGCGGATGGGCCGCAAGGCCGTCGAGGCCAAGTACGGCAACCTCTTCGACATGTACCAGCGGATCACCGACGAGGATCCGTACGAGGTCCCGATGCGGATCTACCCGGCCGTGCACTACACGATGGGCGGACTGTGGGTCGACTACGACCTGCAGACCACCGTTCCCGGCCTGTTCGCGATCGGTGAGGCCAACTTCTCCGACCACGGCGCCAACCGGCTCGGCGCGTCCGCGCTGATGCAGGGCCTGGCCGACGGCTACTTCGTGCTGCCGGCCACCATCAACGACTACCTCGCCCGCAACCCCCGCCAGGACGAGGTGACGGACGAACACCCCGTCGTACAGGAGGTGCTGGCGGAGACCGAGGACCGGCTCAGCCTGCTGCTGTCCGTCGACGGCGACCGCACCCCCGACTCCTTCCACCGCGAGCTCGGCGAGCTGATGTGGGAGTTGTGCGGCATGGCCCGCACCGACTCCGGGCTGCGCAAGGCCCTGGAGCGCATCCCGCAGATCCGCGAGGAGTTCTGGCGGCGCATCAAGGTGCCCGGCACCGGCGAGGAGTTCAACCAGTCGCTGGAGAAGGCCAACCGCATCGTCGACTACCTGGAGCTCGCCGAGCTGATGTGCCTCGACGCGCTGCACCGCACCGAGTCCTGCGGCGGCCACTTCCGCGAGGAGTCCCAGACCCCGGACGGCGAGGCCGCCCGCAAGGACGACGAGTTCTCCTACGCGGCCGCCTGGGAGTTCACCGGCACCGGCGAGGCGCCCGTGCTGCACAGGGAAGACCTGGTCTTCGAGTACGTCCACCCCACCCAGCGGAGCTACGCATGAAGCTCACCCTGCGCGTCTGGCGGCAGAAGAACGCCGACGCCGACGGCACCATGTCCACGTACGAGGTGGACGGCATCTCGCCCGACATGTCCTTCCTGGAGATGCTGGACACGCTCAACGAGGAGCTCATCCTGCGCGGTGAGGACCCCGTGGCCTTCGACCACGACTGCCGCGAGGGCATCTGCGGCGCCTGCTCGCTGGTGATCAACGGGGACGCGCACGGGCCCGAGCGGACCACCACCTGCCAGCTGCACATGCGGTCCTTCGAGGACGGCGACACGATCGACGTCGAGCCGTGGCGGGCGTCCGCGTTCCCGGTCGTCAAGGATCTGGTCGTGGACCGGTCCGCGTTCGACCGGATCATCCAGGCCGGCGGATACATCACCGCGCCGACGGGCTCCGCCCCCGAGGCCCACGCCACGCCCGTGCCCAAGCCGGACGCCGACCTCGCCTTCGAGCACGCCGAGTGCATCGGCTGCGGGGCGTGTGTGGCGGCGTGCCCCAACGGGGCGGCGATGCTGTTCACGTCCGCGAAGGTCAACCACCTCAACGTGCTGCCCCAGGGGGCGCCCGAGCGGGAGACGCGGGTGCTGGACATGGTGGCGCAGATGGACGAGGAGGGCTTCGGCGGGTGCACGCTCACCGGTGAGTGCGCGACCGCCTGCCCGAAGGGGATTCCCCTGATGTCCATCACCGGCATGAACAAGGAGTGGCTGCGGGCCGTGCGGAAGGTCAAGCGGTAGCGCCGTAGGTCTCGGCGCCCTCTTCGCGGGTGGGCGTCGTTCAGCTTTCTCACATCCGCTCTCCCGGCGTTGGTCACGTCCACGCCAACCCGGGTCGGAAGAAAAGGGGTGTCCCCAGCCCCGCTCCACCGGCCCGTGCCCAGGAGAGAGCCATGTCCGGCGTCAGTACGCTCACACCCACGCGCTACACCGTCCGCCTGGCCCGCGACGAGGACGACGTACGCGCCGCGCAGCGGCTGCGCCACGACGTCTTCGCCGGGGAGATGGGGGCTCTGCTGGCCACACCGCAGCCGGGCCTCGACATCGACCCGTTCGACGCGTACTGCGACCACCTGCTGGTCCGGGACACCTCGACCGGCCAGGTCGTCGGCACCTACCGGCTGCTGCCGCCCGAGCGGGCCGCGATCGCCGGGAGGCTGTACTCCGAGGGCGAGTTCGACCTGTCCCGGCTGGACGGCATCCGGCCCGGACTGGTCGAGGTCGGCCGGTCCTGTGTGCACCCCGACCACCGCGACGGGGCCGTCATCGGGCTCATCTGGGCCGGCATCGCCCGGTACATGGTGGACGGCGGCCACGAGTGGCTGGCCGGCTGCTGCTCGCTGCCCCTCTCCGACGGCGGCGCGGTCGCGGCCGCCACCTGGGACCGGGTGCGGGCGGGGCACCTGGCTCCGCAGGAGTTCCGCGTACGACCGCTGCTGCCGTGGAACGCCGACGGCGTGGCTCGGCCCACCGGGCGGACCGAGCTGCCCCCGCTGCTGCGCGGCTACCTCCGCCTCGGCGCCCGGGTGTGCGGCGAGCCCGCGCACGACCCGGACTTCGGGGTCGCCGACCTCTTTGTGCTGCTGTCGATGCGCCGGGTCGACGCCCGCTATCTGAGGCACTTCCTCTCGCTCGCCCCGGCCCGGTGAGCGCCTGGCTGCCGAGCGCGCCCTGCACCCCGCGGGCGTGCCTGGAGGAGACGGGCGCGTCCGCCGCGGCGGTCGTACGGGGCGTGCTGCGGATCGCGGCGGTCCTCGCGCTGCTCCTCGCCGGGGTGGTGCTGTCGCCGCTCGGGCCGAGAATCCCCGCCGGTGCCGTACGGCGCTGGTGCCGGTGGACCGTGAGGGCCGCGGGTGTACGGGTGCGCCTCACCGGCCGGGCCGCGCCGGCCGGGGGCCTGCTGCTCGTCGCCCACCACGTCTCCTGGCTGGACGTCCCGCTGCTGGCCGCCGTACGCCCGGCGCGCATGCTGGCCAAGCGGGAGATCCGGCGCTGGCCCGTGGCGGGGGCGCTGGCGGCGCGCGGCGGTGCGCTGTTCATCGACCGCGACCGGCTGCGGACGCTGCCCGGCACGGTCGCGCAGCTCGCCGAGGTGCTGCGCACGGGTGGGGCCGTCGGCGTCTTCCCCGAAGGGAGCACCTGGTGCGGCCGCGCCCAGGGCCGCTTCCGCCGGGCGGCGTTCCAGGCCGCCCTCGACGCGAACGTCCCCGTCCAGCCGGTCGCCATCCGCTACCGCCTCGCCGACGGCACCCCCACCACCCGCCCGGCCTTCATCGGCGAGGACTCCCTGCTCACGTCGGTGTGGCGCGTGACCACGACCCGGAGCGTGACCGCCGAGGTGGAGGTGCGACCCGCGATCGCTCCCGGGACCTTCCCCGACCGCCGTGCGCTGGCAAGGGCCGCTGAGGACAGTGCCTTCAAGGGGCGCGGGGAACTGCGCGACAAGCCACGCACCAGCCGCACCCGCCGGACGGCAGAACAACCCGAGCTCCTAGGCGGACAGCCTTAGGGCCCGCGCCAGATAAGAGGCGGTCCGCCCACCAGAAGCCCTCGCCACCGCCACGGGGGGTCCCGCCGCCACGATCCGCCCACCCGCTTCGCCCCCGCCCGGCCCCAGGTCGACCACCCAGTCCGCCCCGGCCACGACAGCCATGTCGTGCTCGACGACGATCACGGTGTTCCCGGCGTCGACCAGGGCGTGGAGATGGTGCATGAGCAGCTCGACGTCGGCCGGGTGCAGCCCGGTCGTCGGCTCGTCGAGGAGGTACAGCGTGTGTCCGCGCCGCCCGCGCTGCAGCTCGGCCGCCAGCTTGATGCGCTGCGCCTCCCCGCCGGACAGCTCCGTCGCGGGCTGGCCCAGCCGCAGATAGCCGAGACCCACGTCGAGGAGGGCGCGGAGGCTGCGCGCCACGGCGGGGGTGCCGGCGAAGAACTCGGCGGCCGCCTCCACGGTGAGGTCCAGCACCTGGGCGATGGTCAGGCCGCGGTACGTCACCTCCAGCGTGTCCGGGTTGTAGCGGGCTCCGCCGCAGTCCGGGCAGGGCGCGTACGTGCTCGGCAGGAACAGCAGCTCCACACTGACGAAGCCCTCGCCCTGGCAGGTCTCGCAGCGGCCGCCGGCCACGTTGAAGGAGAACCGGCCGACGCCGTAGCCTCGCTCCCGGGCCGCCTCCGTCGCCGCGAACTCCTTGCGCACCACGTCGAACAGGCCCGTGTAGGTGGCCAGGTTGGAGCGTGGAGTCCGGCCGATGGGCCGCTGATCCAACGTCACCAGCCTGTCCACGCCGCCGAGTTCCTCGGTGATCTCGCCGATGAGCGTGGACTTGCCGGACCCCGAGACGCCGGTGACCGCGGTGAGCGCGCCGAGCGGGAACTCGGCCGTGAGGTCCCGCAGGTTGTGCCGGGTGACCGGGCCGACCTTCAGCCGGCCGCGCGGAGCCCGCACTTCGCGGGCCGGGGCGGGGGAGCGGGCGAAGAGGAAGCGGGCCGTCGCCGACTCGCTCACCGCGGCGAGCTCCGCCACCGGCCCGCTGTGCAGCACCCGGCCGCCGTGCTCGCCCGCGCGCGGGCCGACGTCCACGATCCAGTCGGCTCCGCGCACCACGTCCAGGTGGTGCTCCACCACGAACACCGAGTTCCCGGCCGCCTTCAGCCGCCCCAGCACCGTCAGCAGCGCCTCGGTGTCGGCGGGGTGCAGTCCGGCGGACGGCTCGTCCAGGACGTAGACGACCCCGAACAGACCCGAGCGCAACTGGGTGGCCAGCCTGAGCCGTTGCAGTTCCCCGGCGGAGAGCGTGGGCGTGGGCCGGTCCAGGCTCAGATAGCCGAGGCCGAGCTCGACGACCGGCGCGATCCGGGACCTGAGGTCGTCGGTGAGCACCCGGGCCGCCTCCGAGGCGCCGTCCAGCGACGCGGCCAGCTCGGCCAGCGGAAGCGCCGCCAGTTCGGCGATGTTGCGCCCCCCGAAGGTCACGGCGAGGGCCTCCGGGCGCAGCCTGCCGCCGTCGCACACCGCGCACGGGGCGGCCGTCAGGAAGCGCTCGGCCTTCGCCCGCAGGGCGGGGCTCTTGGAGTCCGAGAACGTCTTCATCACATAGCGGTGCGCGCTCATGTACGTGCCCTGGTAGGGGCGCTGGATGCGGTCGGCGTCCCGCACCGGGTGCACGGTGACGACCGGCTGCTCGTCGGTGAACAGGATCCACTCCCGCTGCCCGGCGGGCAGTTCGCGCCAGGGCCGGTCCACGTCGTACCCGAGCGCGTCGAGGATGTCCCGCAGGTTCTTGCCCTGCCAGGCGCCCGGCCACGCGGCGATCGCGCCGTCGCGGATCGACAGCGACGGATCGGGGACCAGCAGTTCCTCGGTCGTACGGTGCACCCGGCCCAGGCCCTGGCACTCGGGGCAGGCGCCGGCCGCGGTGTTGGGGGAGAAGGCGTCGGAGTCCAGGCGCGCGGCGCCCGGCGGGTAGTCGCCCGCGCGGGAGAACAGCATGCGCAGGGAGTTGGAGAGGTTGGTCACCGTCCCCACCGAGGAGCGGGACGTCGGCGCCGAGCGGCGCTGCTCCAGCGACACCGCCGGCGGCAGCCCGCTGATCTCGGCGACCTTCGGGGCGCCCACCTGGTGGATCAGCCTGCGCGCGTACGGCGCCACGGACTCGAAGTAGCGGCGCTGCGCCTCGGCGTAGATCGTGCCGAAGGCGAGCGAGGACTTCCCGGAGCCGGACACGCCGGTGAACACGGCCACGACGTCCCGCGGGATGTCCACGTCCACGTCCTTCAGGTTGTGCTCGCGGGCGCCGCGGACGCGGACGTACGGGTCGTGAGGGTGGTGCATGACGGGCAACCCTAGCCGCTGACGATCGAGGCCAGCCGCCGGTAGGAGTCCAGCAGGGCTTCGCGGTCGTAGGTGCTGGTGGTCACGAGGACCTCCTGGGCGCCCGTCTCCTTCAGCACCGTCTCCAGTTCGTGCGCGACCTGTTCCTCCGAGCCCGCGAGCTGCCCGGTCAGGCCCGACTCGTAGAAGCCGCGCTCCCGGGCGGTCATGGCGAGCGACTCGACGCGCTCGGCGGGCGGCAGCGGCGGGAAGGTGCCGTGCGTGCGGGAGTGCGCCATCGACCACGCCTCCGGGACCAGCAGCCGGCGGGCCTGCTCGGGGGTGTCCGCGACGGCCACGTTGCCGGAGATCACCACGTACGGCTCGGCCGCCCAGGGGGAGGGGCGGAAGCGGTCGCGGTAGTGCTCGACGCCGCGCAGCATCTTCTCCCGGTTGCGGAGGTCGCCGATCACCATCGGCAGGCCCGCCTCGGCGGCGATCGTCGCGCCCTCGCCCATGGCCAGCACGAACGGCGGCACGGTCAGCCCGTCCGCGGGCCGGGCGCGCACGCCCGTCGGGGAGGTGCCGCGGAACCAGCCGAGCAGCTCCTGGAGCTGGCCGGCGAAGTCCTCCGCGTCCTCCTTGTCGCGGCCCAGCGCCTTGCGCACGCCGGTGGTGAAGCCCACCGAGCGGCCGAGCCCCATGTCGATACGGCCAGGGAAGAGGGACTCCAGCACGCCGAACTGCTCGGCGACGACCAGCGGCCGGTGGTTGGGCAGCATGACCCCGCCCGTGCCCACCCGGATGGTGCCGGTCGCCGCGGCGACGGCCGCCGCCAGCACGGTCGGCGCCGAACCGGCCACCCCGGGCACCCCGTGGTGCTCCGACACCCAGAACCGGTGGTAGCCGAGCGCCTCCACCTCCCGCGCCAGTGCCACGGTGTCGCGCAGCGCCTCACCGGGCGGGCGGCCCTCTCGGGTGCGGGAGCGGTCGAGCACGGAGAAGCGGGTCGCGGCGATCACGGAAGTCACACAGGGTTCAACGCGGCCGGGGCGGTCGCATTCCCGGAGTGGCGGACACAGCCGTCGCCGTCGGGTCCTTCGGCCTGGGCGGGCCGGGCCCAGGAGACCTAGGGTGGGCCGGGTGACTGACACCCGGCCCCCGCTCGCCGTGTTCGACCTGGACAACACCCTCGCCGACACCGCGCACCGCCAGCACTTCCTGCAGACCAGGCCGCGGAACTGGGACGCGTTCTTCGCGGCCGCGCCCCAGGACCCGCCGATCCCGCAGGGCGTTGCGCTGGCGGTGGAGAGCGCCGGGGAGTGCGAGGTCGTCTACCTCACCGGGCGGCCCGAGCGCTGCCGCCGCGACACGCTGCAGTGGCTCGCGGCGCACGGGCTGCCCGAGGGGCGTGTCCATATGCGGGGCGACGCCGACCGCAGGCCGGCCCGGTTCACCAAGCTGGAGATCCTGCGCCGGCTCGCCCGTACGCGTGAGGTGAGGATGCTGGTGGACGACGACGAGCTGGTGTGCGAGGCCGCCGAACGGGCCGGCTTCACCGTCGTCCGGGCCCGCTGGGCCGCGCCCTCCGCCGAGCTGAGGGCGGCGCAGGAGCGGGAGGGCCGTACCTGAGGGGACTCGGTGTCCTCAGGAGTCGGTGTCCTCAGGAGCCGGTGTCCTCGAGGCGGAACCCGACCTTCAGGCCGACCTGCCAGTGCGCGATCTCGCCGTTCTCGATCTGCCCCCTGACCTGCGTGACCTCGAACCAGTCCAGGTTCCGGAGCGTCTGCGAGGCCCTGGAGACGCCGTTGCGGATGGCCTTGTCGACGCCCTCGGGCGAGGTGCCGACGATCTCGGTGACCCGGTAGGTGTGGTTCGACATGGGGCTGCTCCTCCTGCTGTGACGGCGGATGACGCCGGCGCCGCATGTGGCGCGCGTCACTCCACCGTGCCCCAGGCTGCGGCGGAGCGCGAGACGTCGGCCCGGTCGCCCGGTGCCCCTTGACCTTCGCATTGGTCCATACCAAAATCCAGCTCACCCGTTCGGGCCCCTGTGCTCGTCCCCCCACGTCGGGTCCCTCTCCCCTGTCCGTCAGGCAGAACAGGACCGACCAGTGACACGCCGCCTCCTCGCCCTCGTCTGTGTCTCCGCTTCCCTCGCCAGCGGCTGCGGCCTGCTGCCGGGCGGCACCGAACGGCAGACCGTCACCGTGTGGCTGATGAAGGACAGCGCCTCCCGGGACTTCCTGGACCGCTTCACGGAGGACTTCGAGCGCACCCACACCGACATCGACCTCGACCTGCGCATCCAGGAGTGGACCGGCATCGGCCCCAAGGTGCAGGCGGCCCTGGAGGCGAAGGACGAGAAGGCCGCCGCGGGGCCCGACGTCATCGAGGTCGGCAACACCCAGGTGCCGCAGTACGTCGACGGAGGCCGGCTGGTCGATCTGACGCTGGAGTCCGTGCGGGACTGGGGGAGCCGGGACTGGCTGCCCGGCCTCGCCGAGCCGGGCCAACTGCGCGGCCACCAGTACGGCGTCCCCTGGTACGCCGCCAACCGGGTGGTCGTCTACCGCAAGGACCTCTTCGCCGAGGCCGGCGTGGACGCCCCGCCGAGGACCCGCGAGGAGTGGCTCTCCGCCACCGAGAAGCTGAACCGCGGCGGCACCGAGGGGATCTACCTCGCCGGACAGGACTGGTACACCCTCGCCGGGTTCATCTGGGACGAGGGCGGCGAACTCGCCGAGGAGGCCGGCGGCACCTGGCAGGGCTCCCTGGACAGCCCGGAGGCCCTGCGCGGCATGGACTTCTACCGCCGCCTCCAGGCCCTCGGCTCCGGCCCGGTCGACGCCGACGAGGAACACCCGCCCCAGGCCGACGAGTTCGCCCGCGGCGAGATCGCCCAGATCGTGGCCGTGCCCGGAGTCGCCCGTGCCGTCGTGCAGCGCAACCCCGGACTGGAGGGCAAGCTCGGCTTCTTCCCCGTGCCCGGCCGTACCGCGGCCCGGCCCGGTGCCGTGTTCACCGGCGGCTCCGACCTGGTGATCCCCGAGAACACCGACCAGCGCGAGGGTGCCATCGCGGTGGTGGAGGCCCTCGCCGGAGCCAAGTGGAACACCGACCTGGCCCGCACCATGAACTACGTCCCCAACAAGACCACCCTCGCCGGCGCGGTCGCGGGCGAGGAGGGCGTCGCCGCCATGGCCGCGGGCGCCGCCGAGGGCCGGGCCACCCCCACCACACCCGAGTGGGCCGCGGTGGAGGCGGACAACCCGATCAAGGCCTACATGACCAAGGTGCTGCGGGGCGCCGACGCCGAGACGGAGGCCCGCCGCGCCTCGGACCGCATCACCGACCTGCTGTCACTGGCCTGACCGGGCCGGTGACCTGACGGGGCCGGTGGCCTGACCGGGCCGGTCACCCGGCCGTGATCCTCCTCGGCGTGCGGGCCTCGCCGTGATCCGTGTGCGCGTCCTCACCTCACCGTGCTCAGGGACAGCGCGAACCGTCCCCGCGCGTCCGTCCACCAGTGGCTCAGTTCCAGGCCGGCGGCGGCCAGTTCGCCGCGCACCCCGTCCCGGCGGAACTTCGCCGACACCTCGGTGCGCAGCTCCTCGCCCGCGGCGAAGTCGACCGCGAGGTCCAGGGCCCGGATCTTCACGGTCTGCTCGGCGCGGGCGCGCAGCCGCATCTCGATCCACTCCCGCTCGGCGTCCCACAGCGCCACGTGGTCGAACGCCGCCGGGTCGAAGTCGGCGCCGAGCTCGCGGTTGACGACCGTCAGCACGTTCTTGTCGAACGCCGCCGTCACCCCGGCCGCGTCGTCGTACGCGCGGACCAGGGTCTCCTCGTCCTTGACGAGGTCCGTGCCGAGCAGCAGCGCGTCGCCGGGGGAGAGCATGGCGCGCACCGAGGCGAGGAACTCGGCCCGTTCGGCGGGCAGGAGGTTGCCGATCGTGCCGCCGAGGAACGCCAGCAGGCGCGGCCCGGGAGTGTCGGGCAGGGTCAGCTCGGCCGTGAAGTCGGCGATCAGCGCGTGCACGCCGAGTTCCGGGAACTCCTCCACCAGCGCCTTCCCGGCCTGCGCGAGGGCGCTCTCGCTGACGTCGACGGGGACGTACGTCCGCAGCGTCCCGAGCGAGGTCAGCGCGCCCAGCAGATGCCGGGTCTTGTCGGAGGAGCCCGAGCCCAGTTCGATCAGCGTGCGGGCGGGCAGCGCGGCGGCGATCTCGTCGGACCTGTCGAGCAGGATCTCCCGCTCGGCGCGCGTCGGGTAGTACTCGGGCAGCTCGGTGATCTGCTCGAACAGGTCGCTGCCGTGGGCGTCGTAGAACCACTTCGGCGGCAGCGTCTTGGGGTGCGCGGTGAGGCCGGCCAGGACGTCTGCGCGCAGGGCGGCCTCGGTGGCGTCCTCGGCGAGCAGGCGGGTGAGAAGGAACTGGCTCACGGACGGGGCTCCTTCGGGGAGGCGGGGGCCGAGGCGTCGCTCGGTTCCTTGAGGGGGGAGAGCTGTACGTCGGCGCCGGTCGCCACGAGCAGGGTGCGGTCGGGGACCTCGCGCCACAGCGGGTCGTCGTCGTGGGGCTCGGAGGCCACGACCGTGCCCAGGCCGGGCTCGCTGCGGCACCACAGGGTGTCGCCCCAGGCGGTCGCGGCGATCGAGGTGCCGTCGGTCAGCAGCAGGTTCAGCCTGGAGCCGGGGGCGGCCGCGGCCACCTCCGGGACGGTGTCGGCCAGCGCCCGGCCCATGTCGTCGCCGGCCCGCAGCCGGGCCAGCACCAGCGCCCACACCAGCGCGGAGTCGTTGCGGGCGGCCAGCCGCAGCAGGTCCACCGGCGGCAGCGCCGCGGCGACCGGGGCGAGGGAGTCCGGCCAGCCGGTGACGGCGCCGTTGTGGCTGAACAGCCAGCGGTCAGCGGCGAAGGGCGCCGCCGCGGCCTCGCCGTCGGGGCTCGGTACGGTCGCGTCCCGGACCGCCGCGAGCAGCGCCCGGGTGCGCACCACCCGGGCCAGGTCGGTCAGGTCGCAGTCGGCCCAGATCGGACCGAAGCGCCGGTAGCGGGCCGGGACCGGGTCGCCGTCGGCGTACCAGCCCACCCCGAACCCGTCGGCGTTGACCGTGCCGTGCTTCTGCCGCCTGGGCGCCCACGACTGCCGGTACAGCGAGTGCGGCGGCTCGAACAGCAGCCGCCCGAGGGGCACCTCGGGGCCCACGTAGGCCAGGTGCCGGCACATCAGACGGACTCCGAGCGCGCGGTGCGGAACCCGGAGAAGATCTGCCTGCGGATCGGGTAGTCCCAGTTGCGGAAGGTGCCCCGGCAGGCGACCGGGTCCACGGCGAACGAGCCGCCGCGCAGCACCTTGTACTCGGGCCCGAAGAACACCTCGGAGTACTCCTTGTACGGGTACGCCACGAACCCCGGGTAGGGCTGGAAGTCGCTCGCGGTCCACTCCCACACGTCACCGATCAACTGCCGTACTCCCAGCGGCGACTCACCGGCCGGGTAGCTGCCCGCGGGGGCCGGGCGCAGATGCCGCTGGCCCAGGTTGGCGTGCTCGGGCGCCGGGTCGGCGTCGCCCCAGGGGTAGCGCCGGGAGCGGCCCGTGGCCGGGTCGAAGCGGGCGGCCTTCTCCCACTCGGTCTCGGTGGGCAGCCGCCGCCCCGCCCAGCGGGCGTAGGCGTCGGCCTCGTACCAGGACACGTGCAGCACCGGCTCCTCGCGCGGCACCACCTCGGTCACCCCGAACCGGCGGCGCAGCCACTGCCCGCCGTCCCGGCGCCAGAACAGCGGCGCCCGCACGGAGTTGCGGCGGATGTGCGCCCAGCCCTCGGGCGCCCACCAGCGCTCGGTGTCGTAGCCGCCGTCCTCGATGAACGCCAGATAGGCGCCGTTGGTGACCGGCGTGGTGTCGATCCAGAACGGCTCCACCTCCCGCCGGTGCGCGGGCCGTTCGTTGTCCAGCGACCACGGCTCGGTGGAGGTGCCCATGGTGAACGGTCCGCCGGGCACCAGCACTTCGGCCGGCCCGGTGAACAGCGGCACCGGCTCCGGGTCCGGGGCGGTCAGCGCCTGCGGGCCCTTGCGCAGCTGATGGGTGATCAGCATCGTCTCGTCGTGCTGTTGTTCGTGCTGGGCGACCATGCCGAACGCGAAACCCGCCTCGGTCAGCCGGGTGCCGCCCTGGAACGCGGCCGCCTCCAGCACGTCCAGGACCCGCCCGCGCACCTCGGCCGCGTACTTCCGCGCCTCGTCGGGCGGCAGCAGCGGCAGCTTGGGCCGCTCGGCGCGCGGATGCTCGAAGGCGTCGTACAGGCTGTCGATTTCGGGCCGCATCGCCTCCTGCCCGGCGACGGCCCGCAGCAGCCACTGCTCCTCCTGGTTGCCGATGTGCGCCAGGTCCCACACCAGCGGCGACATCAGCGGCGAGTGCTGGGCGGTGAGGTCCGGGTCCTCCACACAGCTGGTCAGCAGGGTGGTGCGGGCGCGCGCGGCGGTCAGCGAGACCAGCGCCCGCTCGCGGAAGGGCTCGGTGTCGAGGGCCGGCTCGGTGGTCATGCGGGGATGTCCTTCCCGTGCGCCCCGGAGGCCGGGGAGAGATCCGTGCGGTGGACGCGGTCGAGCAGATCGTCGGCGGGGCAGCGGCCCCGGGCCACATAGCGGTCCGCGAACGCCGCCACGGCGTCCGTGACCTGACGCCCGGCCCCCATCCGCGGCAGCGCCTCCAGGGCCGCCGCGAAGCACAGCTCGGCGACCTCGCGCAGCTCGGGGTCGGAGAGCCCGTCACGGGCGGCGTCGCGCCACAGCGGGTTGTGCGGGGCGGGCAGCGACAGGGAGCGCTCGGCCAGCGGCTTGACCGCGCGGTACGCGGTCTCCGCGGCCCCGGGGTCGTCGAACAGGGCCGTCGTGACCGCGAGCGGCACGATCCAGCCGTCGTCGCCGGGCTGCGCGTCGATCATGCGCAGTTCCAGATGCCCGCGGGGCCTGACCGGCGGGAACAGCGTCGTGAGGTGGTAGTCGAGGTCCTCGCGGGTGGGCGGCCGGGGCCCGCCCGAGCGGGTCCACTGCCGGAAGGTCAGCCCCTCGGGCACCTCCCACGGCCCGCACTCCTGCCGTACGCACATCACCGGCGCGTCCAGCACATGCCGCGCCCAGGCCGCGCGCGGGTCGCCCTCCAGCGCGGGCGCACCCGCCCGGCCGGGGCCGATACGGGTCCAGGTCAGCTGCCGGGTCGACCGCCAGCCGGTGGGCCTGCGGCCGGCCAGCGGGGAGTTCGCGAAGGCCGCCACCAGCACCGCGCCCAGCTGATGGGCGAGCCACCAGCGCCGCCCCATGCCGAGCGGTCCGGGCTCCTCGTACCCGGCGTCCAGGCAGACCTGCACCGACGCCGACGCGCACATCATGTCCCGGCCCGCGGGACCCGTACGGTCCAGGCAGGTCTCCATCGCGTCGTAGCGCGGGGAGTGCAGATAGCGGCGGGGCGGACGCCAGGGGTCCTGGCCGACGCCGAGCAGCGCGAGCTCGTGCCCGCGCAGGGCCGCCCGTACGGCGGCGAGGTCGGCGGAGACGATCGTGACCGCGTCCGTCAGGGACGCGGCGGGCGGCGAGCTCAGCTCCAGCTGGCCGCCGGGTTCCACGGTGAGCGCCGATCCCAGGGGGACGGCGCGCAGTGCGGCGTAGGCCGCCGCGAGACGTTCGGGTGCCACGGGCGCCCACGGCCGGTGCGGCTCGTGGACCAGCCATTCCACCTCGACCCCTACCGTGCCGGGTGGTCCGGTCTTGAAGCAGATGCCCCGTACCAGGGCCTCGACCTCGGCTTCCGTGATGGCCCTGCGGGGCTCCGTACAGTCGCCTGCCGAATCGGACATGCCAGGATCCTCCAACGCGTTCCCTCATGCCTCCGGCCCGGTTCCCCCAACGGCCCCGGCCGGACTCACCCGTCCCAGCCAAGACCCTCCGCACGATTCGCACAAGAGCGCCCCCCGGGACTTCCGGGAGTGTGAACCTCCGATCCCTCGAAAATCCTTTGCCCGTATCCCCAGCTTTACGCAGGATGCTGCCATGAGCACCACGGGGGAGAGCGTGACGTGCGCGCTCACGGCGTCCACGGGGGTGGCGCCGTGAGCGCGCGACTGCGCGGCATCGCGAAGGAGACGGAAGAGATCGTCGCGGCCGGGGCCTACCGTGCCCCCGCCGGACACCGGGTCCCGCTCGCCGCGGCCGTCGAGGCGGCCCGCGCGGGCACCCGCGTGTACGGCCCGCAACCGGTACCCGTCCCGCCGGCGGACCCGGTCGGCACCCGCGTCGAGGTCACAGGCGAGAGCAGCCTGGAGGCCGCCCGCCGCGTCGGCGGCCGCGTGGCCGTCCTGAACTTCGCCTCGGCTCGCAACCCGGGCGGCGGCTTCCTCAACGGCGCCCAGGCGCAGGAGGAGGCCCTGTGCCGCGCCTCGGCGCTGTACACCTGCCTGCGTGCGGCCCCGCGGTTCTACGACCACCACCGCGCCCACCGCGACCCGTTCTACACCGACCGTGTCATCCACTCACCCGCCGTGCCGGTCTTCCGCGACGACCGGGGCGGCCTCCTCGACGAGCCGTACCTGGCGGGCTTCCTCACCGCCGCCGCCCCGAACGCCGGTGTCGTACGCCGTACGCTCCCGGAGCGTGCCGCCGAGCTCCCGCGGGCCCTGTCCGCGCGCGCCGAGCGCGTCCTGGAGACGGCCGCCGCCGAGGGCTACCGGCGGCTGGTGCTGGGCGCCTGGGGCTGCGGCGTCTTCCAGAACGACCCGGCGCAGGTCGCGGGCGCCTTCCACGCACTGCTGGGGCGCGGCGGACGGTTCGCCGGTCGGTTCGAGCACGTGGTGTTCGGCGTGCTGGACCGCACCCGGGACGCCGTCGTACGGGGCGCCTTCGAGCGCACCTTCGCGCAGTTGCGTCAGGTCCAGCCGTAGCGCTCGTGCAGCCGCCGCCGGACCAGGTTGAACCGCATCCGGTCCAGCGCGCACGCCTCGCGGCGCATGCCCTGCTCGTGCAGCCGCAGCACCCGGTCGACATCCACCCAGGACTCGCGGCCGGAGCGGTCCCAGGGGCCGCTGCCGATCGCCACCCACTCGCGCTGGTGGTCGTGCCGCTTGCTGGAGAGCTGCACCGCGAGGAGCGTGCCCCGGCCGCGTTCGCGGGCCACCACCAGCACCGGCCGGTCCTTGCCCCGCCCGTCGTGCTCCTCGTACGGCACCCAGGTCCACACGATCTCGCCGGGGTCGGGGTCGCCGTCGTGCGCGGGGCAGTACTCGGTGCGCACGCGGCCCACCGAGTGCGGATCGATCTCGGTGGTCGCGTGCGGGCCGTAACGGCCTGGCGTGTTCTCATCGATGAACGCGGTCACGGGGGCACCTTAGAGGGTGCCGCCGCGACCGCGGGCGGCGATCCGCCTCAGCCTTCGTCCACCTGGACCTTCCGGGTGGAACTCACCGGGACTTTGGGGACACTCGCGCCGTTCACCGGAGAGGTCCCGTTCTGGTTCATCGACGCGAGCAGCTGCCGGGCCAGCCCTAGCCCGGTGCCGCCCATGGTGAGGGCCTTGGCGAACAGGTCGGCCATGCCGTCGGCGCCGTTGAGCAGCACCATGTTGTCGACGTTGCCGAACGCGGACGCCCCGGCCCGGACGATCTCCGGCCAGTTCTCGGCGAGTTGCTGGGCGACGACGGCCTCCTGGTTCTCGGCGAGGGCCGCCGCACGCGCCTTGATGGCCTCCGCCTCCGCGAGCCCCTTCGCCCGCAGCGCCTCCGCCTCCGCGAGGCCCTTGGCCTGGGTGGCGGCCGCCTCGGCCTCACCGGTGGCCCGGGTCTCGCGCGCCTTCGCCTCGGCCACCGACATCCGCGCGTCGCGCTCGGCGTCGGCGAGGGTGCGCTGCTCGTACGCCTTGGCGTCGGCGGGCTTGCGCACATCGGCCTGGAGCTGCTGCTCGCGCCGGTGCGCCTCGAGTTCGGCGACGCGCGTCTCCTGGATGACGACCTCCTGGCGGGCCCCGGCCTCCGCGAGCGGACCCGCCTGCCGGGCCGTGGCGGCGGCCTTGTCCTGCTCCGCCTGGTAGCCGGCCTTGAGGATCTCGCTGTCGCGGGTGGCCTCCGCCATCCGCGCGAACGCCTGCTGCTCCGCCTCGGTCGCCAGCCGGTCGGCCTCCGCCTGCGCGATGCGCGCGTCACGTCGTACCGCCGCGGTGTGCGGGGCGGAGAGGTTCTTGATGTAGCCGGTCGGGTCCTCGATCTCGTGGATCTGCAGCGAGTCGACGATCAGGCCCAGCTTCTCCATCTCGGTGCCGCAGGCCGCACGCGCCTGCCCGGTGAGCTTCTCCCGGTCGCGGATCATGTCCTCGACCGTCAACCCGCCGACGATCGCCCGAAGATGACCGGCGAACACCGTGTGCACGCGCTCCGCCATCAGCTTCTGCTGGTCCAGAAAGCGCCGGGCGGCATTGGCGATCGACACGAAGTCGTCGCCGACCTTGAAGATGACCACGCCCCGCACCTTCAGCGGAATGCCCTGGTGCGTGACGCAGTCGACGTGCAGTTCCGTCTGGTTGAGGTCCAGCGACAGCTTGCGCACGGCCTGCACCCCGGGCAGCACCAGCGTGCCCCGCCCGGTGACGATCCTGAAGCCCATGCCCTCCTCCAAACCCTCCAGACGGTGCTTGGAGCCGGAGATGATCAGGGCCTCGTTGGGTTCCGCGACGCGCCACATCAGTTTGAACAGACCGGTCAGAACGAGCAGGGAGGCGACAGCCGCCCCCGCGATGACGCCGACGAACATCGGCACACCCCCTGTTCCGGGTGCCGTACAGGCACCGAACGTACCGGGAGTGTGAGGCACGCCACAGGTCGTGTACAGGGGCCGCCCGGCCGCTGTTGCCCGCTTGGTACGAAGGCCCTCGCGGGCGTCAACCGCCGTACACCGCCGAGACGTAGACCGTCCGCGGCGGCAGGTACTCCACGACCGTCACCACCGTGCCCCGCTCGATGCGCTCGGTGCCGGCCGCCGCGTAGGCGAGGAAGTGCTCGGCGCCGCCGCGCACGCGGACGATCACCTCACCGACGAGCCCGGGCCCGATCGTGCCGGTGACCCGCCCGAGGAGCCCGACCATCGTGGTGTCGTCCATGGTCACAGCGTACGGGCCGAACCGCCGTGCGCGGCCCGGGAATCCGGGCCGAGATCCCGCGGCGGCACCCGCTCGTGCCAGCGCAGCTCCGCCTCCAACTGGTGGGCGAGCGACACCAGGAGGGGCTCGCTCGAAGCGGGCCCGAGCAACTGCGCGCCCACCGGCAGCCCGCCGGAGACGAACCCGGCCGGGACGTTCACACCGGGCCAGCCGAGGACGTTCCACGGCCACGCGTACGGACAGGCCGCGATCATCGCCCGGTCGGTCGCGAACCCGCCGAGCTCCAGCAGGGCCCCGATCCGGGGCGCGGGCGCGGCGGTCGTGGGCGCGAGGACGACGTCGTACGAGGCGAAGAACGCGCCGATACGGCGGTGCAGCACCGCCTCCGCCCGACGAGCCGCGCGCAGCGGGACCCCGCCGAGCAGCCGGCCCAGCCGGGCGGCGTCCCGGGTGCGCCGGTCGAGCAGCGCGGGGGAGGGCGTCTCGCGCACGTACTCGGCGATGCCGGCGGTGGCGCGCGGCACGAAGGCCAGCCCGATCTGCCCGTACGGCGGGTCGGCCTCCTCCACGGTGTGTCCCAGAGCGGCGAGCGTGCCGGCGAGTTCGACGACCCTGGCGCGGATCTCCGGGTCCAGCCGGGCGGGCAGCGCGGTGAACGGCGGCTTCAGCGCGAGCGCGATCCGCAGCCGGCCGGGGTCGCGGCCGACGGCCGCCGAGACGTCGAGCGGCTCGGGCCGGTGCGGGTCGAGGGCGTGGTTGCCGCTCGCGCAGTCCAGCAGCAGGACCGCGTCGGCGACCGTGCGGGCGAGGGTCCCGTTGACGGTGATGCCCTGGAAGGCCTCACCGCGCGGCCAGGTGGAGATCCGGCCGCGCTGCGGCTTGATGCCGACGAGGTTCGTCCAGGAGGCGGGGATGCGCACCGAGCCGGCCCCGTCGGAGCCGAGCGCGGCCGGCACCAGGCCCGCGGCGACCGCGGCCGCCGAGCCGCCCGACGAACCGCCGGGCGTGTGGCCGGGGTTCCACGGATTGCGGGTCGCGCCGAACGCGGGCCCCTCGGTGAACGGCCACTGCCCCAGCTCGCAGGTGTTGGTCTTGCCGACGATCACGGCCCCGGCCGCGCGCAGCCGGCGTACCGCCTCGCCGTCCTCGCCGGCCGGCGGGAACTCGCCCCGGCAGCCGAACGCGGTCGGCTCGCCCGCCACGTCCATGTCGTCCTTCACCGCGACCGGCACCCCGAGCAGTGGCCGGCGCGTCCCCGCGGCCAGCGCCCGGTCCGCCGCGTCGGCCTCGGCGAGCGCGGCCTCGGCCCGCACGACGCGGAAGGCGTTCAGCGACCCCTGTGTCGCCTCGATGCGGGCCAGCGCCCGCTCGACGAGGGCGCGCGAGGTCACCTCCCCGGCGGCCAGCGCACGGGCGGTCTCCGCGAGCCCTGCGGCACGGTCGAGCGTCATACGGGACACCTCCGGGGGGACGAGCCTGTCCTACCGAACGGTAACGTCAGGAGGGGGGCGGCGGAACGCACTTCACGCACGAGGTCTTACGGAGCGGTGACATGACGGGCGCGGCAGGGACTGCCGGGACCCGCTCCGGCCTAGCGTGGCGGCATGCGCGTGCTGGTCACCGGCGGAGCCGGGTTCATCGGGTCCCATGTCGTCGAGGCGCTGGAGCGCGCCGGTCACGAGACGTCCGTCCTCGACGTCCGGGCGGACCCCGCGCGGGACGTCCGCGACCCCGACGTGGTCGCCCGGGCCGTGGCGGGGGTGGACGCCGTCTGCCACCAGGCGGCGATGGTCGGCCTGGGCGACGGCGTCGCCGACGCCGCCGCGTACGTCTCGCACAACGACCTCGGCACGGCCGTCCTGCTCGCCGCGACGGCCGAGGCCCGCGTGCCGCGCCTGGTGCTGGCCGGGTCGATGGTCGTCTACGGCGAGGGCCGCTACACCTGTCCGCGCCACGGCACCGTACGCCCCGGCCCGCGGGCCGCCGCCGACCTGGACGCGGGGCGCTTCGAGCCGGTGTGCCCGCACTGCGGCACGGACCTGGTCCCCGGTCTCGTCGACGAGGACGCCCCCGTGGACCCGCGCAACGTGTACGCCACGACCAAGCTCGCCCAGGAGCACCTCGCCGCCGCGTGGGCCCGCTGCACCGGCGGCTCGGCGGTGTCGCTGCGCTACCACAACGTGTACGGCCCCCGTATGCCCCGCGACACCCCGTACGCCGGGGTCGCCTCCTTCTTCCGCTCGGCGCTCGCCCGCGGCGAGGCCCCCCGCGTCTTCGAGGACGGGCGCCAGCGGCGCGACTTCGTCCATGTACGGGACGTGGCCGCGGCGAACGCCCTCGCACTGGAGGCGCCGTCCGCCCCCGGCGTGCTCACCGCCTACAACACCGGCAGCGGCGAGCCGCACACCGTCGGCGAGATGGCCGAGGCCCTGGCCGCCGCACACGGCGGACCCGCCCCCCGGGTCACCGGCGAGTACCGGCTCGGCGACGTACGCCACATCACCGCCGACTCCACCCGCCTGCGCACCACGCTCGGCTGGCGGCCACAGGTCGGCTTCACGGAGGGCATGCGGGAGTTCGCCGAGGAGGACCAGCCGAGGCAGGGCGGCGTCGGGCGCCGACCGGAGTGAGTCCGGCCCTGCCGGGGCGGCGTCCGGGGTTGGCCGGGGTGAGTCCGGCCGTGCCGGGGCGGCGTGCGGGGTTGGCCGGGGTGAGTCCGGCTGGGCCGCGGTGGCGTGCGGGGTTGGCCGGGGTGAGTCCGGCCGTGCCGGGGCGGCGTGCGGGGTTGGCCGGGGTGAGTCCGGCTGGGCCGCGCCGACGTCGCGGGGGTCGGCCGGTGGGAGCCCGGCCGCGTCGCGGGGGGTGAGGGTGCGGTCCGGAGGGTTACCGTGCTGTCGGCAGCGTCACCTCGAAGCGGCAGCCGCCCGGGATGTTGCGGACCGTGGCCCGGCCCCGGTGGGCCTCCACGATGCCGCGGACGATGGCGAGGCCGAGGCCCGCGCCCGCCGGGGGCGTGCGGGCGTCGGTGCCCCGCCAGCCGGTGTCGAAGACGCGCGGCAGGTCCTCCTCGGGGATACCGCCGCAGCCGTCGGAGACGGACAGCACGACGCCCTCCGGCGAGCGTTCGGCGCTCACCGCGACCGTGCCGTCGGCCGGGGTCCGCCGGATCGCGTTGACCAGCAGGTTCCCCAGGACCCGGCTCATCTCCCTGCCGTCCACCTCGACCGGCACCGGCTCGACGCCCTCGCCCACCAGCCGCACCCCGTGCTCCCGCGCCAGCGGGTCCGCTCCGGCCAGCGCGTCGCCGACGAGGTCGTACAGCGACATCCGGGTGGGCGCCAGGGCGAGCGCGCCCGCGTGGATGCGGGAGAGCTCGAAGAGGTCGCCGACCATGTCGTTCAGGCGCTCGACCTCGGTGCGCATCTGCCGCAGATAGCGGGGCGGGTCGGCGGCCACGCCGTCCTCCAGCGCCTCCGACATCGCGCGCAGCCCGGCCAGCGGGGTGCGCAGATCGTGCGAGATCCAGGCGACGAGCTCACGCCGTGAGGTTTCCAGGGCACGCTCCCGCTCCCGGGACTCGGCGAGCTTGGCGCTGGTGGCGGCCAACTCCCGGCTGAGCGCGTCGAGTTCCGCGGTGGTCGGCCCGTCGGGGGCCGCGAAGGCGCCGCCGTCGCCGAACGAGCGGGCCGCGACCGCCAGTTCGCGGCTGCGGGCGACCACCCAGCGGGCCAGCAGCAGCGCGGTCGCCAGCGACACGACCGCCGCCATGGCGACCACCGTCGTCACCACGGTCAGGTCGTGCGGCGACAGGAACATCGCCCAGGCCACCGCCAGCGTCCCCGCCAGCATCGCGACCACGCCGACCGCCGCGACCACGGCGAGGGACGCCGTCAGCGAGCGCCGCCGGATCAGGAACAGCACACCCGCCCCGGCCAGACCGGTGACGGCCGCGCCCGCGAAGGCGTACAGGGCGATGAGCAGAGCGTCCGGCATCGGTCAGTCCTCCCCGGTGCCCGGCTCGAAGCGGTAGCCCACGCCCCACACCGTCTGGATGAGCCGCGGCCGGGCCGGATCGTCCTCGACCTTGCCGCGCAGCCGGCGGATGTGCACCGTCACCGTCGACAGGTCGCCGAACTCCCAGCCCCACACCTCCCGCATCAGGTCCTCGCGGCCGAACGCCCGCCCCGGATGGCGCAGGAAGAACAGCAGCAGGTCGAACTCCCGCAGGGTGAGGGCGAGTTCGGTGCCGTCCTTGGTGACCCGGCGGGCGTCCGGGTCGACGGTCAGCCCGGCCGCGGTCAGCCGGTGGCCCGAGGGCGCGGGACGGCTGCGGCGCAGCACCGACTCCACCCGCAGCACCAGTTCGCGGGGGCTGAACGGCTTGGTGACGTAGTCGTCGGCGCCGACCTCCAGACCCAGGACGCGGTCGTCCTCGTCGCCGCGCGCGGTCAGCATGATCACCGGTACGGGCCCGCGTCCACGCAGCCGCCGGCACACCTCCAGGCCGTCCATGCCGGGCAGCATGAGATCCAGCACGACCAGGTCGGGCCGGTGCGCCGCGGCCCGGGTGAGGGCGGTCGGCCCGTCGTCCGCGCGGTCGACCACGTAACCGGCCCGGTCCAGGTATCCGGCCACCACCTCGGAGACGGTCGGATCGTCGTCGACGACCAGGACCCGGGCCGCCGAAGGGCCCTGGCTGTGCGCCCCGGAGGGCTCGTGGGGCTGCTGCATGGCCCCAGCCTCGCACCCCCGCCGAGCGGCGGATCCCGCACGGGCGCGACGTCCGCGTTTCGTAAGGTGCGCGCGTCCGAAATGCCCGGCTCGCGTCCGTAGGGTGAGAGCGTGACGACCCCTCCACCGCCCCTCCCGCCGGACGTCGACGTGGTGCTTCCCTGCCTGGACGAGGCGGAGGCCCTGCCCTGGGTGCTCCGGCGCGTTCCGCCGGGCTGGCGCGCACTCGTCGTCGACAACGGCTCCACCGACGGCTCCCCGCACATCGCCCGCGCGCTCGGCGCGACCGTCGTGCACGAACCGCGCCGCGGCTTCGGCGCCGCCTGCCACGCGGGACTCACCGCGGCCACCGCCGGCATCGTCTGCTTCTGCGACTGCGACGCCTCCCTCGACCCGGCGCTGCTGGTGCCGTTCGTGCGCGAGATCCTCGCCGGCGAGGCCGATCTGGTCCTCGGCCGCAGGCGCCCGGTCCGGCGCGGCACCTTCCCCGCGCACGCCCGCGCCGGCAACCTCGCGCTCACCCGGCTGCTGCGCCGCCGCACCGGGCTTGACCTGCACGACCTCGGCCCGCTGCGCGCCGCCCGCCGCGTGGACCTGCTCGCGCTCGGCCTCACCGACCGGCGCAGCGGCTACCCCCTGCAGATGGTCGTCCGTGCCGCCGACGCCGGCTGGCGCGTCGCCGAGCACGACGTGCCCTATCTGCCCCGCACCGGCGCCTCCAAGGTCACCGGCACCTGGCGGGGCACGTGGCAGGCGGTGCGGGACATGAGCCGCGTCCTCGCGGAACCGGCCGCGCGGGAGAGGGCCGCCCGGTGACCACTCTCGTCGTCATCGCCAAGGAACCCCGCCCCGGCCGGGTCAAGACCCGCCTCACCCCGCCCTTCACCCCCGAGCAGGCCGCCCTGCTCGCGCAGGCCGCGCTCGCCGACACGCTGGAGGCCGTCGCGGCCACCCCGGCCGGCCGGCGCGTCCTCGTCCTCGACGGCGCACCCGGGCCCTGGATGCCGTACGGCTTCGACGTCGTACCGCAGACCTCGGGCACCCTGGACGAGCGGCTCGCGGACGCCTTCGCGCACTGCTCGGGGCCGACCCTGCTCATCGGCATGGACACCCCGCAGGTGACGCCCGCCCTGCTCACCGCCGACCTCACCCGGTACGACGCCTGCTTCGGCCCGGCCGAGGACGGCGGCTTCTGGGCGCTGGGCCTCGCCGAGCCCGACCCCCGGCTGCTGCGGGGCGTGCCCATGTCCCGCCCGGACACCGGGGCCGTACAGCGCGAGCGGCTCGTCGCCGCGGGCCTGCGCGTACGCGACCTGCCCCGGCTGAGGGACGTCGACACCGCCGCCGACGCGCACGCGGTGGCGGCACTCGCCCCGCACGGCCGGTTCGCCGCGCGGCTGGCCAGTTGTACGACGGCGGCCGGCCGGTGAGTTCCACGACGCTGGCCTGGGCGGCCGCCGACCCCTACACCGCCGCCCTGCGCGCCGGCCGCGGCCCGCTGTTCCTGCGCCGCACCGACGGCCGGCTGCTGCCGCTGGAGGTGGAGCGCTGGTGCGCCCGGGCCGACGCGGCCGACCGGGAGGCGCTCGACCGCTGCGAGGGCGCCGTCCTCGACATCGGCTGCGGGCCCGGCCGGCTGGTCGCCGAACTCGCCGCGCGCGGTCGGACCGTCCTCGGCGTCGACGTCAGCCAGGCCGCCGTCGACCACACCCTCCGGCTCGGCGGGGCGGCGCTGCGCCGCTCGGTGTTCGACCCGCTGCCCGCCGAGGGCCGCTGGGGCACGCTGCTGCTGATGGACGGCAACATCGGCATCGGCGGCGAGCCGCGCACCCTGCTGGAGCGGGCGGCAGGACTGCTGCGCCCCGCGGGGCTGCTGCTCGCCGAGACCGACCCGGCGGACGTCGACGAGCGCCTCAGCGTGCAGGTCGTCGACGTCACCGGCGCCCGTCGCGCGGCCGGCGGCGCGTTCCCTTGGGCCCGGCTCGGCACCCCGGCCCTGCTGCGGCTGGCCGGGCAGGCCGGCTGGAGCCCCGCCGGTCAGTGGGGCTCGGGCGGCCGCCGCTTCGTCGCCCTGCGCAGCCGCGCCGCCAGCAGCAGCGCCGAACCGCCGAACAGGACGGCCGTGATCAGCAGCCAGCGCGTCAGGAAGCCGTCCGGCGACAGCGCGGTCACCGACCGGTAGCGCCCCTGCACCGTCCCGAGGACCAGCGGCCACCACACCAGCAGCAGCAGCCCGGACAGCGCCGCCGGCACCCGCACGTACATCACCCACTCCCGCCGGCCGGCCGCCTCCGACCCCCGGACGAGGGCCCGGTCGCAGGCCGCGTACAGCGGCAGCAGCACCAGGTCGTGCAGCAGCGCGGCACCCACGAACCACAGCGCGACGCCGAACCAGTCGCCTTCCAGCAGCCGCACCCCGGCGTACCCGGCGAGCGCGAACGAGCAGGCGAGCAGCAGCAGTCGGAGAGGACTGCCGAGCGGCAGCCGGGCGCGCTTCACAGCTCTCCGAACGTCAGGCGGGCCACCCACTTGGTGTTCAGCACCCCGGGCGCGGCCGGCACGATGATCCGCGCCGGGTGGCCGTGGTCGGGGGAGAGCGGCTCACCGTTGACGTACAGGGCGAGCAGCGAGCGCTCGTCGGCGACCTGGTTGGCCCGCAGCGCCGCCCGCCGGAACGCGCCGTGCCGCTGGAGCGACTCGACGAACACGTCCGGCGGGTCCTGTCCGTCGCCGACGAGCGCGGCGAGGTCCCGCAGCCGCACGCCCCGCCACCACTGGTCCGACGTCGACCAGCCCTCCACGCACGCGATCGGCAACGCGGCACTGTGCAGGGGCATGCGCAGCAGCTCGGCACGGCTCAGCCGGACGGTGCCGGTGCGCCCGGTGACGACCAGCCGCCACGCCTCCTCTCCCGTCTCGGCCGCGCTGATCCCGGCGTAGGCGGCCGTCTTGTTGATCTGGAAGCCGTTCGGGCCGCTGCCGGGCTCGGCCCCGCCGTGCGGTGCGAGCAGCGCGGTGCGCCGCAGCGGGCCGTCGGTGTTCTGCCCGGCCGTGGTGGCGAACAGCAGCAGCGATCCGCCGCCGACGAACCACAGCGCGCCCCGCCGCGACACGGTCGGCTCCGCCGGACGCGGGGACACCAGATCGTCCGCCCCGGCCCTCATCCGGCGCAGATTCCGCACGGCGGCGGGCGTCTTGAGGGCGGCGTGCGCGGCGAACGCGGCGAAGAACACCCACGCGCCGTAGAAGTGCAGCGGGTAGAAGGAGCCGGGGAAGACGTAGTCCAGCTGGACGTTCAGCACCCCGGTGACGAACTCGAACAGCCCCCCGCCCACCAGGAGAAGCAGCGAGACCCGCTCCAGCGCGTGCGCGAGCGAGCGGGCCGGGGGCAGCGTGAACAGCCTCGGCACCACCGACCACAGCTTGGCCAGCAGCACGGGGATCAGGGTGAGGCCGAGGGTGACGTGCACCCCCTGGTTGAGCCGGTACAGCCAGTGCGGGTCGGTCGGCCAGGCGAACAGGTAGAAGCCCAGCAGGCCCTTGCCGGGCGTCTTGTCGTTCACCGGCGACAGATCCGGGTTGTAGGCGGCGTAGGAGACGAGCCCGGTCAGGAACAGCACCGTGATCCCGGCCAGCAGGACCAGCCCGAGGACCGAGGTGAACCAGGGGCCGCGCAAGGGACTGCGCCAGAAGCCGGGGGAGGAGGGAAGGCGTGGGGCGTCGCGCATGACACGACCGTAGGCCGCCACCGCCCGCTCACCCGGTGCGCGACGCATGACGAAACGCTGACGTCCGGCCGCGGCGCCGGGTCCCGCCCGCCCGTCCGCCCTAGCGTGCCGGTGTGACCCGCTCCCCGCGCCGTGACCTGTACGCCGTCCTGGCCGCCGCCCTGCTCGTGACCGCGGCCGTGCTGGTCGGCCGGCACATCCAGGGCACCCGGCGCACGCTGTTCGTGAACTGGCCGCCGCTGCTGGCCGACTGGGAGCCGCACCTCGGTCCCGGCACGCCCGCCGCCCTGACGGTCGCGGCGGCCGTGGTGGCGTACGGCCCGGCGCTCGCCGCCCGGCTGACCTGGCGCGCGCTGCTCGCGGCGGCCTGGGCGGCGAGCCTGGCCTGGATCCTCTCGCTGGCCCTCGTCGACGGCTGGCACCGGGGGATCGCCGAGCAGCTCACCACCCGCCACGAGTATCTGCGCTCCGTCGGCCGCTTCGACGACATCCCGGCCGCCCTGCGGGACTTCACCGCGCACATCCTCCTCGACGCCCCCGGCAACTGGCCCGCCCATGTCGCGGGCCATCCGCCCGGCGCCACCCTCACCTTCGTGCTCCTCGACCGGATCGGGCTGCGCGGCGGCGGCTGGGCCGGGATGTGGTGCATCACCCTCGGCGCGACGGCCTGCCTTGCCGTGCTGGTCGCCGTGCGCGCGCTGGCGGGGGAGGAGCCGGCCCGGCGGGCGGCGCCCTTCCTGGTCCTCGCCCCGGCCGCCGTGTGGACGGGCACCTCGGCGGACGCCTACTTCGCGGCCGTCGCCGCGTGGGCCGTGGCCCTGCTCGCCCTCGCGGTCACCGGCGGCGGGGCCGGCTGGGCGGCCGGCTCCGGCCTGCTGTTCGGGCTGGCCTGCTATCTGTCGTACGGCCTGACGCTGATGGCGTTCCCCGGCGCGGCGGTGCTGCTGCTCGGCCGGCGGGGCGTGCGTGCGCGGCCCCTGGCGCCGGCCGGGCTCTTCCTCGCCGGGCTGGCCGTCGTGCCGGCCGCGTTCACCCTCGCCGGGTTCGACTGGTGGGAGGCGTACCGCCTGCTGGTCACCCGCTACCACCAAGGCGCGGGCGGCGTCCGCCCGTACGGCTACTGGGTGTGGGCCAACCTCGCCTGCGCGGTCCTGGTCACCGGCCCGGCCACGGTGGCGGGGCTGCGGCGGGCGGGGGCGGCGCTGTGGCAGGGCCGCCCGGGGCGAGACCCGGCCGCGCGGGGGCGGGGCGAGACCCGGCTCGCCCTGCTGGTGGCCGCCGCCGCGCTCGCCCTGCTGGCCGCCGACCTCTCCGGTATGAGCAAGGCCGAGACGGAACGCATCTGGCTGCCCTTCGCCGTGTGGCTCCTGCCGGCCGCCGCGTTCCTCGGCCACCCCCGCGCCTGGCTCGCCGCCCAGGCCGTGCTCGCGCTGCTGCTGAACCACCTGCTGCGCACCGGGTGGTGACCCGGCCGGGCGCGGCGGAGGCTGGAGGCATGACGATCGACGTGACGGCCGAGCTGGTCGTCCCGCTGCCCCCGGAGCGCGTGGCCGCCTACGCCATGGACTGGCGGCACGACGCGAGTGGACCCAGGGCATCCGCACCGCCCGGCTGACCCGGGAGGCGGACGGCGGCGGCTCCGGCGTCGGCGCCGAGGTCACCCGCACGAGCCGCACCCGCGGGGCACGCTCGCCCGCGTCCGCGTCCGCGTCCGCGTCCGCATCCGCATCCGCGTCCGCATCCGGCGCGGCGGAGGCGGCCTCTGCCGCATGGCGGCGCCGCTGCTCGCCCGGCAGGTACGCGGCAACCTCGTCAAGGACCTGCGCGACCTGGAGGCGCGGCTCACCTCCTAGCGTGTCGCGGACCAGTGCTGACCAGTGCTGACCAGTGGCGACCAGTGGCGACCCGCTTGGACCAGCTTTATGGACCAGAGGATCTCGCACAGTTTGGCCCTGTCCAGCGGACCATGGCGGCGCAAGAGTAGGAGCGTCCGTAACCCGTAGCGGAGGTTCCCGTGAGCGTCGCCTTTCTGCTGACCACCCTCGTCGTGGTCGTCACCCCCGGCACCGGCGTGGTGTACACGCTGGCCGCCGGGCTGTCCCACGGCCGCAGGGCGAGTGTGACCGCCGCCTTCGCCTGCACCCTCGGTATCGTGCCGCACCTGCTGGCGACGGTGACCGGGCTGGCCGCGCTGCTGCACACCAGCGCCGTCGCGTACGAGACGGTGAAGTACCTCGGTGTCGGTTATCTGCTGTACATGGCGTGGGCGACCCTGCGTGACCGGGACGCGCTGACGGTCGCGGCGCGGAGCGAGCCGCAGTCCGCCGGCCGCGTGATCGTCTCCGGCGTGCTGCTGAACCTGCTCAACCCCAAGCTGACGATGTTCTTCGTCGCGTTCCTCCCGCAGTTCGTGCCCGCGGGCGCGGAGGGCTCCGCCGCGGCGATGCTGCGGCTCGGCGGTGTGTTCATGGCCCTCACCTTCGTGGTCTTCGCCGCGTACGGCCTGTTCGCGGCGGCCGTACGCGACCGGGTGCTCGCCCGCCCCGGGGTGCTGACCGGCGTCCGCCGGGTGTTCGCCGTCTGCTTCGTGGGCCTGAGCGCCCGGCTGGCGGTGGCGTGACCATGCGCTTCCGGCACGCCGACACCCTGCGCGCGCAGTACCCCGAACTCACCGCGGGCGTCCTGTACGCCGACCGCGTGGACACCCCCGCCGACACCGGCCCGGCCGCCGCCGCGCACCTCGCGCGGGCGACGGCCCGGCTCGCCGGGGCCACCGAGGGCGAGTTCCCCGAAGTCCTCGCCTGGCGGCGGACCTTCAGCCGGATGGGGCTGAAGCCCACGCAGTACCGCTGCGCCTCGGAGTCTCTGCTGCGCCGGCTCCGCAGGGAAGGGTCCCTGCCGCGCATCCACCCCGTGGTCGACCTGTGCAACGCCGTCTCGGTCGCCTACGCCGTCCCGGTGGCCGCCCTCGACGCCGACCGCATCGCCGGTCCGCTGCTGGAGGTGCGGCACGCCCGCGGCGACGAGCACTACACGCCCTTCGGCGGCGGCACCGAGCATCCCGCGCCCGGCGAGGTCACCTTCGTCGACGCCGAGGGACGCGCGCACGCCCGCCGCTGGACCCACCGGCAGAGCGGCCACTCCGCGGTCGGCCCGCACACCCGGCGCGTCCTCGTCGTGACCGAGGCCATGCACGACGAGGGCGCCCGGACCGTGCAGGAGCTGCTGAAGACCCTCGCCGCGGAACTGACCGCCCACTGGCCGACCGGCACGGAGACGGCCGTACTGACCGCCGCCGAGCCGGAGTTCACGTTTCCGGACTGAGCAGCCGGGGGTGCGGTGCCGGGAGTCGCACCATGGCACCATCGACCTGATGAACGAACCCGCGGGGCCCGGCTCCGACTTCCTCCAGCTCGACGCCGCCGCCGTGCCCGCCGCCGGCAAGGCGGACTGGCTGGCCGGGCGGCTGCGCGCGGCGATCGCCGACGGCCGGCTCACGGTCGGCAGCCGGTTGCCCTCCACCCGGGTGCTGGCCGGCGAACTGCGCCTGTCCCGCGGGGTGGTGACGGAGGCGTACCGGCGGCTCGCCGAGGACGGGCACGTGGAAGGGCGCCGACGCGGCGGCACGGTCGTGGTCGCCGTGCCGCGCCCGGCACCCGAGGCCCCCGTCCGTCCGTCCGGCCCCCGGCCCGCGCCGGTCTTCACGGGCACGCCCACCGTGGACGTCTTCGACGCCCTGCGGACCGCGCCCGCCCGTGTCGACTTCACCCCCGGCCGCCCCGACCTCGCCGTGTTCCCGCGCACCGCCTGGCTGCGCGCCGAGCGGTCCGTGCTCGCCGAGCTCTCCGCCGACACCCTCGGCTACGGCGACCCGCGCGGCGCCCCGCGACTGCGCCGGGCCGTCGCCGACTGGCTCGCCCGCAGCCGGGGCGTCCGCGTCACACCGGACGAGCTGCTGATCGTGGCCGGCACCGCCCAGGCGCTCACCCTGCTGAACCCCGTCCTGCGCGCGGACGGCATCGACGCCGTCGCCGTCGAGGAGCCCGGCTCGCTCGGTTCCCGACAGCACCTGAGCCACGGGGGCCTGGCCACCCCGCCGGTGCCGGTGGACGACCGCGGCGTCCAGGTCGACGCCCTGCGCGCCACCGGGGCCCGGGCCGTGCTGCTCACACCCGCGCACCAGTTCCCCACCGGAGTGGTGACCAGCGGCGAGCGCCGCCGTGAACTGCTGCGCTGGGCGCAGGAGGGCGGGCTCATCCTGGAGGACGACTACGACGCCGAGCACCGCTACGACCGCCCGCCGGTGCCCGCGCTGCGCTCCCTGCTCGCCGACCGGGTCTGCTACCTCGGCAGCGTGTCCAAGCTGCTCGCGCCCGCGCTGCGCATCGGCTGGACGGTGCCGCCGCCCCGGTACCGGCCCGCCCTGGTCGACGCCAAGCGGTTCACCGACCTGGGCAATCCGGTCCTGCCGCAGCTGGTGCTCGCGCGGCTCATGGAGTCGGGCGACCTGGAGCGGCACCTGCGGATGCTGCGGGGCCGGCACCGGCGCCGCCGTGACGCGATGATCGCCGCCGTCGCCGAGCACCTGCCCGGGTCGGTGGTGCACGGCGCCGCGGCCGGACTGCACCTCACCGTCACCTACGCGTCGGACGTGCCCGACACCGAGCTGGCCGAGGCCGCGCTCGCCCGCGGTGTGAAGTGCCAGCCGCTGTCCTGGCACCGCCAGTCACCCGGCCCCCCTGGTCTCGTCCTCGGCTACTCGGCGACCCCGCCGGGCGTGATCGCCGAGGGAGTCGCGACGCTGGGCCGCGCCCTGCGCGAACTCGGCGCCTAGATACCCCACTGGGGTATCAAATTCCTTCCTGGAACCCCTTGCCCTCCATACGGGTGGGGGGTATATCTTTCTCTCACGGATACCCCCTGGGGGTATCCACAGGATCGCTGACCGACCTCGATTCCAGGAGGAAGAATGTCCGGCTGCTGCACCCCCGAAGGCACCTGCCACACCGAACCGGCCGAGGACACCGTCCAGGCCGTCACGGCCACCGCCGACCCGGCCGAGGCACCCGCCGAGGGCCTCGCCGACGCCGGCCAGGGCTCCGTGGGCGGCGTGCCCGCCTGAGCCCCACCCGGCGGCCGGGGCCACCCCCGGCCCCGGCCGCCTCCCCTTCGCACGCATTCCAGAGAGGTACGCGATGTCAGCCGCCGATCCCCGGCGCTGGTGGGCCCTGCTCGTGCTCGCCGCAGCCCAGTTCATGGTCATCATGGACACCTCGATCATCGGGGTGGCCCTTCCCGAAATGCAGCGCGACCTCGGCTTCACGCCCGGTGACCTGCAATGGGTGTTCAACGCCTACGTCATCGCCTTCGGCGGCCTGCTGCTGCTCGGCGGCCGGCTGTCCGATCTGCTCGGCGCCCGCCGGGTGTTCACGGCGGGCTGGGCGGTGCTGATCGCCGGCTCGGTCGTCGCGGCCGCCGCGCAGACCGCCTGGGTCGAGGTCCTCGGCCGGGCCGTCCAGGGCGCCGGCGGCGCGCTCATCGCCCCGTCCGCCATGACCCTGCTGATGATCCTCTTCGCCCATGACCCGCGCGAACTCGGCAAGGCCATGGCCCTGTACGGCGCGGCCGCGCCCGCGGGCGGCACCGCCGGCGTCTTCCTCGGCGGCGTCTTCACCGAATGGCTCAGCTGGCCCTGGGTGTTCATCGTCTACGTCCCGATCGGCCTGGCCACCCTCGCCGCCACCGGCCTGCTCCCGGCCGTGGCCCCGCGGCGCGGTGGGGTCGACCTCCTCGGCGCCGTCACCGTCACCGCCGGTCTCGCCCTGGCCGTCTTCGCCGTCGTACGGGCGCCGGAGGCCGGGTGGGGGTCCGCGCAGACGCTCCTCGAACTCGGCGCGGCAGCCGCCCTGCTGGCGCTGTTCCTCGTCGTGCAGAAGACCGTGCGCGAGCCGCTGATGCCGCTCGGCATCTGGCGGGTGCCGCGGCTGGGCTCGGCCAACCTGGCGATGACGCTGCTCGGCGCCGCGTGGATCCCCATGTGGTACTTCCTCAACCTCTACCTGCAACAGGTCCTCGGCTACGGGGCGTTCGCGTCCGGCGCCGCGCTGCTGCCGATGACGGGCCTGCTGATGGTCTTCATGACCGCGGTCACGGCCCGGCTGCTGGGCCGCTTCGGCGCCAAGCCGCTCATCGGCGGCGGGCTGCTGGTCCTCGCGCTCGGCCTGCTGTGGCTGTCCGCCGTGGAACCGACCGGCAGCTTCGCGGCCGACGTCCTGCCCGCCTCGCTGGTCGCCGCGCTCGGCATGTCGCTGGCGTACATCCCGGCGATGATGGCCGCCATGTCGGGCGCCCCGCAGGAGCAGGCGGGCCTGGCCTCCGGCATCGTCAACACCACCTACCAGGTGGGCTCCGCGCTGGGCCTGGCCGCCCTCACCGCCCTGGCCACCTCGCAGGGGGCCGACCGGCTCGGTGACGCGGCCGCCCTCACCGGCGGCTTCTCCGCCGCCTTCCTCGCCGCCGCCGTGATCGCGGCCGTCGGCGGACTCGCCACCCTGTTCTGGATGCGCGGCGCCAACGCCGCACAGCCCAGGCGGGAGGCGGCGCAGAAGGTGTCCGCCTGACGACGGGACGCCGTACGGCCGGGGGCGCCCGGCGGCTGGAGCAGCCGCCGGGCGCCCCCGGGCGTGTGGTGTGAGCGATCAGTGGACGTGCGGGCCGCCCGTCGACTGCGGCTTGCCCTGCGGTACGAGCCCCAGGGACACCGCGGCCCCGGCGGCGGCGACGACCGCGGCCACGGTGAACGCGTCGGTGAAGCCGCCGACCGAACCGCGGTCGATGCCGGCCGCGGCGACCGTCGACATGACGGCCACCCCGATGGAACCGCCCACCTCGTGGAAGGTGTTGACCACCCCCGAGGCCAGCCCCGCCTCCTCGTGGCCGACCAGCGCCAGCGCGGTCGTCGTGGCCGTGACGAACACCGAGCCGAGGCCGAACGAGGCCACCACGAGGCCCGGCAGCAGACCGGCGACCACGCTCCCGTCGGAGGACAGCCACGTCAGCGGCAGCGTCCCCGCCGCGGCGACGGCCAGCCCGGCCACCGCGGTCGGCCTGCTGCCCAGGGTGCCCACGAGCCGCGCCCCCAGGTGGGCGCCGAGCGCGGTGGCCACCGCGACCGGCAGGAACACCAGGCCTGTGCGCAGGGCGCTGAAGCCGCGAGCGTGCTGGAGGTACACCGAGCCGAGGAAGAAGTACGAGATGAGCAGCGCGGTCGCGGTGAGCATCAGGAACGCGCCCGCGATCACGGGGCGCCGCGTGAACATCCGCAGGTCCATCAGCGGGGCCCGGCTCGCCCGCTCCACCGCGGCGAAGACGGCGTACAGCACCAGGGCCCCGAGCAGCGGCAGCACCGTGGCGGGGTCGCCCCAGCCCGCGTCACCGGCCTTCACCAGGCCGTAGATCAGCGCGCCGGTGCCCGCGGTCACCAGCACGGCGCCGGGCACGTCGAGCCGGGCCGGCCGCGGGGCGTGGCGCGGGAGCAGGGAGGGCAGCGCGGCGAGGGCGACCAGGCCGACGGGGACGTTCAGGTAGAACACCCACTCCCAGCCCGGCCCCTCGGTCAGCGCTCCGCCGAGCAGCACCCCGACCGCCGACCCCGTCCCGCCGATCGCGGCCCAGACCCCGAGGGCCTTGTGGCGGGCGGCGCCCCGGAAGGCGGTGGTGACGATCGCGAGCGCCGCCGGCGACAGCAGAGCGGCGCCGACGCCCTGGGCGATCCGGCCGCCCAGCAGCACGGACGCGTCCGGCGCGAGCCCGGTGACCAGGGACGCGGCCGTGAAGAGCGCCAGTCCCGCAAGGACCGTGCGGTGTGCCCCGAGCGCGTCGGCCAGCCGGCCGCCGAGCAGCATCAGCCCGCCGAAGGCGAGGGTGTAGGCGGTGACCACCCAGGTGAGGGTCTCGCGGCCGAGGCCCAGATCGGCCGCCATGTCCGGCAGGGCGACGTTCACCACGGTGACGTCGAGGACGAGCATGAACTGCGCCAGACACAGCATCACGAGCAGCGGGACCGCACGGCGGGGTGCGGAGGCTTCCGTGTCGTGGGAGGGGTCGGCGGTGGTGTGGTGGGCGTGCGTCATGAACTGAACTGTACGGAACAGTTCAATTGAACTCAACAGTTCAGTTCAGTCGGCTTGCGAAAGGACCGGCCGCGCGTGATCGCTCAGGTCGCCACCGGGTGTCCTGCCGGGCCTCACCGCTCAGGGCGCCACTCGGTGTGCCCGTCGTACGCCCACCGCCGCCACGACCGCGCCGAGCACGCACAGCACGCCCGCCACCAGCACGGCCGTGTGCACACCGTTCATGAACGCCTGGTGGCTGCCGTCGACGACCGCCGCCCGCAGCCCGCCGGGCAGGCCGGGGGAGACCGGGGCGACCCCCATCGCCACCGCGTCCCTCGCCTCGTACAGCCCCTCCGCCACCGGACCCGGCACGCCGGCGCCGGTCAGCTCTCCGGTGAGGGTGGAGCCGGCCCGGCCGCTGATCAGGGAGACCAGGACGGAGGTGCCGAGGGCGCCGCCGATCTGCAGCGCGGTGGCCTGCAGGCCGCCCGCCACACCACCGTCGCTGACCGGCGCGTTGCCCACGACGGCCTCCGACGACGACGCCATCACCATGCCCACGCCCAGCCCGAGCGCGACGAACGGCGGCCACATCACGCCGTAGGACGACTGCGCGGTCCAGCCGAGCATCACCCAGCAGGCGACCGCCTGGAGCGCCATGCCCAGCGGCATGGTCAGCCGCGGCCCGAACCGGTCCGTGAGCACCGCGCCCAGCGGCGAGGCCACGACCGACGCCAGGCTCAGCGGCAGCGTGCGCACCCCCGCCTCGACCGGGGTGAAGCCCCGCACGTTCTGCAGGTAGAGCATGACGAAGAAGATCACACCGAGCAGCACGAAGAAGTTCAGCGCGGTGATCACGGTCCCGATGGTCAGCGCCGGGTTGCGGAACAGCCGCATCGGAAGCAGCGGCGAGGCGACCCGCGTCTCGTGGAGGGCGAAGAGGAGCAGGACGGCCGCGCCCCCGCCGATCGCGCCCAGCGTCCCGGCCGAGGTCCAGCCCCAGGTCTCGCCCTTGACCACGCCGAACACGACCGCGAGCAGCCCCAGCGCCAGCAGCGCGACCCCGGGGACGTCGAACCGCTCACCGGCCGCCGCGCTGTTCCGGGTCTGCGGCAGGACGACCGCGCTGAACACCAGCGCCAGGACGCCGACGGGCGCGTTGACGTAGAACACGGACTCCCAGTTCACGTGCTCCACGAGCAGCCCGCCCACGATGGGGCCGAGCGCGGTGGACACCGAGGACACCATCGCCCAGATGCCCACCGCCATGCCGAACCTCTTCGGCGGGAACACCGCCCGCAGCATCCCGAGCGTGTTCGGCATCAGCAGCGCGCCGAAGAAGCCCTGCGCCGCTCGGAAGGCGATCACGCCCTCGATCGAGCCGGCGAGCCCGATGGCGACGGACGCGAGCGTGAACCCGGCGACGCCGACCAGATAGAAGGTCCGGCGGCCGAACCGGTCGCCGAGCTTGCCGCCGAGGATCAGGGCCGCGGCGAGCGCCAGCAGATAGGAGTTGGTGACCCATTGCAGATCGGCGGTGGAGGCGTGCAGGTCACGGCCGATCTCGGGGTTCGCGATCGACACGACCGAGCCGTCGAGGCCGACCATGAACAGGCCGAAGGCGACGGCGGTCAGCGTCAGCCACGGGTTGGCGCGCAGACCACGGGGCTGCGGCACGGGCGGCACGGGGGTCGTCGGAGTCGTCGGGGCGTGGGAGCCCGGGGCGACGGAGGGCATGGAGGTGCCTCGTCCTTCAGGAAGGTGCGGGGAAGCGTGCCCCGCGGGTGATCAACGGGCGGTGTCGTGAAGGTGCCGGTTCAACGACACCAGCGCGCCCAGCGCGGAGCCGAGGGCGTCCTGCTCGCCGTCGGTCAGGGCGTGCAGCGCCCGCGTCAGCCGGTCGGCCATCAGCTGCTGGACCTCGGTGACCCGCTGCCGCGCGGTCGGAGTGAGGTGCAGATGGGCGACCCGCTTGTCGGCCGGGTCCGGCTGGCGCTCCAGCAGGCCCTGCGCGGTCAGCTGGGTGACCAGCGCGCTGACGTTGTTCGGCTTCATCAGCAGCGCCTCGGCCGCCGCGCGCACGGTGACACCGTCGTACGTCTCCACATGCCGCAGCAGTGCCAGCTGGGCCTCGGAGGGCCTGGGGTGGACGTACTCCCGGCCGGCCTGGCGGTCCAGGGCCCGGGACAGCGCGGGCAGACACGCCACGAGCGTCGCCGCCACGCGGTCGAGGTCCTGGCTGTCCTGGGGCATGCCCCGAGCTTAGGTATGGCGCCATACCTATGTCAAAGGAGGTGACTCGGCGGACGTACGAGCGCGCGATCCCCGCCCCCGGGCTAGCCTGAACCCCAGGGACAAGGCGCACCCCTGCCGGCCCGGCACGTCCCCGTGCCACGCCGCCTTCTCCCCGTCGCCGGCACAGCTCCCGTCCCCCGGAGGTAGCAGCCATGGCCGACTGGCGCGGACGCGCGGTACGAGCGGGCAAGCGGCCCTTCACCCGGCCGCCGGCCGCCCCGCGGGTCAGCAGCGCCAAGGAAGAGGCACCCGAGCACACGATGGACCCGCGCGCCGACGAGGAGCAGGAACCGGACTCGGTGTCCCTGCAGCGCACCATCGTCGACGCCGCCCTGTACCGCGACGGCCACCGCATCGACGGACACGGCTCCCTGGCGGAGATCTACCGCAAGCTGCCCGGCGAGCCCGGCACCATGGCCTGGATCGGCCTGTACCGCCCGGCCGAGGGCCAGCTGCTGGCGGCGGCCGAGCAGTTCGGACTGCACGAGCTGGCCGTCGAGGACGCCATCGTCGCCCACCAGCGGCCCAAGCTCGAACGCTACGGCGAGACCCTGTTCGTGGTCCTGCGCGCCGCCCGCTATCTCGACGAGGCCGAGGAGGTCGACTTCGGCGAGATACACCTCTTCATCGGCCCCGACTTCGTCCTCACCGTCCGCCACTCCCAGGCCCCCGACCTCGGCGCGGTGCGCGCCCGCCTGGAGAAGGACCCCGAACTGCTGGCGCTCGGGCCCGAGGCGGTGCTCTACGCCGTGCTGGACGCCGTGGTCGACGGCTACGCGCCGGTCATCGCCGGCCTGCAGAACGACATCGACGAGATCGAGACCGAGGTCTTCGGCGGCGACCCCAAGGTCTCCCGCCGTATCTACGAGCTGTCCCGCGAGGTCATCGAGTTCCAGCGCGCCGCCCGCCCGCTGCTGGGCATCATGCGGGACCTGGAGGCGGGCTTCGAGAAGTACGGCACCGACGAGGAGCTCCGCCGCTATCTGCGCGACGTCGCCGACCACGCCACCACGGCCGCCGAGCGGGTCGACGGCTTCCGGCAGATGCTGGAGAACATCCTCACCGTCAACGCCACGCTCGTCTCCCAGGCGCAGAACGAGGAGATGAAGCTGATGGCCGAGGCGGGGCACGCGCAGAACAACGAGATCAAGAAGATCTCCTCCTGGGCGGCCATCCTCTTCGCCCCGACCCTCGTCGGCACGGTCTACGGCATGAACTTCGACCATATGCCGGAGCTGCACTGGATCTTCGGCTATCCCTTCGCCATCGCCCTGATGGCCGTGGTCTGCGTCAGCCTCTACCTCGTGTTCAAGCGCCGCGACTGGCTGTGACCCCGTCGAGCGCCTGGCGCAGCCGGTCCGCCGGGTACGGGGTGCGCCTGCTGTGCGTGAGCAGGGCGGTGAAGAAGTCGTCGAGGACGAGCGAGGCCCGGGCGTGCCGGTCGACCAGCGCCGCGATCCCGGGCGGCACCGCCACCGGGCGCGCCCCGCGACCCACGCGCGCAGGAAGTCCGCGTGCGGGATGTCGCCGCACAGCCGGTCCAGCAGGTGATGGCGCAGCAGGTGCGCGGGCGCGTGGGCGCGGTCGTGGTCGAGGCGGCCGGCGAGGAAGACGGCCTCCTGCCCGGTCAGCTCGAAGTCCCGGCTCGGCGCGAGGCCGAGGTCAGGTCCGCGAAGTACACCCGCCGGCCGTCGGTGAGCAGCGACAGGTGCGTGCCGACCGCGACGTGACCGGCGAGCCGGTCGCGGTGCGTCGACGCCTCCATGTGTCCCTCCCCCTCACCCGGCGGCAACCAGGCCAGATCATGTCAGCCCGCCCGTGCCCCGGACAGAGGAAAGGGCGCGGGGCGGCCGGAGAGGGCCGGGGCGTGTGGGGGTCGGAGGCCGGAGAGGGCCGGGACATGTGTGTGGGTTGGGGGGGGGCGGCCGAAGGGCCGGGACATGCGGAAGGGGGCCGCGGCCCGAAGGCCGCGGCCCCCTTCCGGGGCGGCTGCGGCGCCGCTCAGGCCGCGGCCGCCGCACCGGCGTGGCCGTGCACCGCGGAGAGGACCGCGGTGAGCTGCTCGACGACCTCGGCGTCGTCGGCCGGGTGGGTCTCGGCGAACCGGGTCACGGAACCCGGCACGGAGAGCTTGACGTCCTCCAGCACCTTGGCGCCGGCGATGCCCGCGGCCTTGCGGGCCTCGTCCTGCGCCCATACGCCGCCGTACTGGCCGAACGCGGTGCCGACCACGGCGACCGGCTTGCCGACCAGGGCACCGGCACCGTATGGGCGGGAGAGCCAGTCGATGGCGTTCTTCAGGACGGCCGGCATGGTGCCGTTGTACTCGGGCGAGAACAGCAGCAGCGCGTCGGCCGAGTTGGCGGCCTCACGCAGAGCCACGGCGGCGGCCGGGACGGAGCCCTCGACGTCGATGTCCTCGTTGTAGAAGGGAACGTCGGCCAGGCCCTCGAACAGGTCGATCTGCGCGCCCTCGGGAGCGTGCTTCACGGCCGCCTCGGCGAGCTGGCGGTTGTGCGAACCGGCGCGAAGGCTGCCGACGAGCGCGAGGATGCGGACGGACATGGCTACTCCTGATGACTGATGAAAGTGGTGCTGTGAGGACCGCGGGGACGATCGAGTCGTTATCCGGACCGGGGTCCGTTGAAAGTTGTACCACTGAACCGGACCGAGGTCCAGTTCCCGCTCCGGATCAACCGGACCGTGGTCCCCTTCTGTGTACCAGTTAACCGGACCACGGTCCAGTTTCATTCCCGATGGTTTACGCTGTCTTCATGTCCACCGACCTCCCGCTCCTTCAGCCGCCCTCGCGAGAGCCGGACCCGGGCGTCGAGTCGAGCCTCCTCGGGATGCCCGAGGAGGGCCCCTGCCTGCGCGCCGACGCCGCGCGCAACCGGGCCAAGCTGCTGGACGCGGCCGCCCGGCTGATCGCCGAGCACGGCGCGGCGGGTGTCACGATGGAGGCGGTCGCCGCGGCGGCCCAGGTAGGCAAGGGGACGGTGTTCCGCCGGTTCGGCGACCGCACCGGCCTGCTCAACGCGCTGCTGGACCACTCCGAGCGCCGGTTCCAGGCCGCCTTCATCGGCGGACCGCCCCCGCTGGGCCCCGGCGCGCCGCCCGTGGAGCGCCTGGTGGCGTTCGGGCACGCCGTACTGCGCCGCACGGTCGAGCAGCTGGATCTGCAGCTCGCCGCCGAGCCGTCCATCGAGCGGCGGTTCGCCGCGGCCCCCCGGCAGGCGCTGCACGCCCATGTGGCGATGCTGTTGCGCCGGCAGCTGCCCCAGGCGGACACCGAGCTGCTCGCGCACACCCTGATGGGCTACCTCAACCCCGTCCTGATCCACCACCTGATCAGGCAGTGCGCCATGCCGATGGACCGCCTGGAGGCCGGCTGGACGGACCTGGTCGCCCGCGTCACCGGCGCCGAGCCGCCCCGCTGAACCTCCGCGACGCCCCAACTTCCCAAAGTGCACGGCGAGTTCACGTCTACGCGCGGCACGTTCGTAGAACCGTGAAGGACCCGGTCCCGCCCGGAACCCCGCATCCCGGCTCTGCCAAGATGCGTGAGTCATGGTGCAGATACCCAAGCAGTCAACGCCTTCGTCGCCCTCGTCGCCCGCACAGCCCGTCGTGCCCACGAGCGCCGACGTGGCCCGTCTGGCCGGAGTCTCGCGCGCGACCGTCTCCTACGTACTGAACAACACCAGCGCCGTCCGCATCAGCGAACCCACCCGCCGCCGGGTGCACGCCGCAGCCAAGGAACTGGGCTACGTCCCGCACGCCGCCGCCCGCAGCCTGCGCGCCGGGCACAGCCGCACCGTCCTGATGCCCGCCCCGACCGTCCCCGCAGGCCCGCTCTACAGCCAGTTCCTCAACGATCTCCAGTGGGCACTCGGCCGCCTCGACTACACCGTCGTGCAGTACGGCACCGTCGGCCCCGGCGGCGACGAGGCCGCCCGCGCCTGGGCCGAACTGCGTCCCGCCGCCGTCCTGGTGCCCGGCTCGGGACTGAGCCCCCAGGGCGTGGCCGTGCTCAAGCGCTCCGGCGCGCGAGCCGTCGTCACCATCGGCCCCGCCTCGGTCGAGGGCGCCCACGCCCTGCTCATGGACCACGAGGAGGTCGGCCGCGCGGCCGGCGCCCACCTCCACGCCCGCGGCCGGCGCCGGATCGGCGTCGTCGTGCCCGCCGAACCCGGCCTCGACACCTTCTCCACGCCCCGCCTCGCCGGGGTCCGCCGCGCCCTGCACGGCACCGCGGCCACCGTGCACGAACTCCCCCTCGCCTACGAGGAGGAGTCCGCGGCCCGGCTCGCCGCCCGCTGGCCCGAACTGGGCCTGGACGCGGTGTTCGCCTATAACGACGAGTACGCCATGCTGCTGATGCGCGCCCTCCAGGACGAGGGCGTCCGCGTCCCCGAGGACACCGCCCTCATCGGCGCCGACGACCTGATGCTCGGACGGCTGCTGCGGCCCCGCCTGAGCACCGTCCACATCGAACTGCCCTCGGTGCGCGACCTGGCCGCGCTCGTCGACCGCGCGGTGCGCAACCCCGCCGCCGCGCCCGAGACCCACAAAGTGCTGGGAGCCACGGTGATCCACCGCGACTCCAGCTGAGCGGTCACCCGTCCCGGGACCGCGACTCCCTGCGGACTCTCACTCGCCCTGGGACGCGGCCCGCTGCGCGGCCACCGCCTTGCGCACCTCGTCCATGTCCAGGTTCCGCGCCTGCCCGATCACATCGGTCAGCGCGGCCTCCGGCAGCGCGCCCGGCTGGGCGAACACCGCGACCTGGTCACGGACGATCATCAGCGTCGGGATGGACTGGATGCCGAAGGCCGCGGCCAGCTCCGGCTGCGCCTCGGTGTCGACCTTGCCGAACACCAGGTCCGGGTTCTCCTCCGCCGCCTTCTCGTAGACGGGCGCGAACTGCCGGCACGGCCCGCACCAGGCTGCCCAGAAGTCGATGAGAACGAACTCGTTCTCGGTGACCGTCCGGTCGAAGTTCTCCTTGGTCAGCTCGACAGTGCTGCTCATGGCGTGAATCCCTCTTCCTGGTGTCGGGGTGAGCCGTCCGCACCAACACGGAGGGACCGGCTGGTATTCCGTGCGTGCACAGTCACGCAACCGCGCGCGTACCCGTGTGGCCACGCCGCACACCACCCGTAAGACTGACCCCATGACGGAAACGGATTCCAACGCGTACGACGTCGTGGTGCTCGGAGCCGGGCCCGTGGGGGAGAACGTCGCCGACCGCACCCGCGCGGCCGGTCTGTCCACCGCGGTCGTGGAGAGCGAACTGGTCGGCGGCGAGTGCTCGTACTGGGCGTGCATGCCCAGCAAGGCGCTGCTGCGCCCGGTCATCGCCCACGCCGACGCCCGCCGCCTGCCCGGTCTGAGCCGGGCCGTCCAGGGCCCCCTCGACGCGTCCGCCGTGCTGGCCCGCCGGGACGAGTACACCTCCCACTGGAAGGACGACGGACAGGTCGGCTGGATCGAGGGCATCGGCGCCGACCTGTACCGCGGCCACGGCCGCCTCACCGCGCCCCGCACCGTGGAGGTCACCGCCCCCGACGGCACCCGGCGCACCCTCACCGCCCACCACGCGGTCGCCGTGTGCACCGGCACCCGCGCCCAGCTCCCCGACCTGCCCGGACTGGCCGGCGTACGCCCCTGGACCAGCCGCGAGGCCACCAGCGCCGAGGCGGCCCCCGCCCGGCTGATCGTCGTCGGCGGCGGTGTCGTCGCCACCGAGATGGCGACCGCCTGGCAGGCCCTCGGCTCCCGCGTCACCCTCCTCGTGCGTGGCAAGGGCCTGCTCAACCGCATGGAGCCCTTCGCCGGGGAACTCGTCGCCGAGGCCCTGACGGAAGCCGGCGCCGAGGTCCGGACGGGCACGTCGGTCGAGTCCGTGACCCGCGAGAACGGCACCGTGATCGTCACGACCGGCGCCGGGGAACGCCTGGAGGCCGACGAGATCCTCTTCGCCACCGGCCGCGCCCCGCGCACCGACGACATCGGCCTGGAGAACGTCGGCCTGGAGCCCGGCTCCTGGCTCCCGGTCGACGACAGCCTCCGCGTCAGGGGCACCGACTGGCTCTACGCCGTCGGCGACGTCAACCACCGCGCCCTGCTCACCCACCAGGGCAAGTACCAGGCCCGTATCGCCGGTGCCGCCATCGCCTCCCGCGCCTCCGGCGAGACCGCCGACCTGGAGACGCAGGAGCCCTGGAGCGCCCACGCCGCCAGCGCCGACCACGCCGCCGTCCCCCAGGTCGTCTTCACCGACCCCGAGGCCGCCTCCGTGGGCCTCTCGCTGGCCGAGGCGGAACAGGCCGGGCACCGGGTGCGCGCGGTGGACGTCGACTTCTCCTCGGTGGCCGGCGCCGGCCTGTACGCCGACGGCTACCGCGGCCGCGCCCGCATGGTCGTGGACCTGGAGGACGAGATCCTGCGCGGGGTCACCTTCGTCGGCCCCGGCGTCGGCGAACTCATCCACTCGGCCACCGTCGCGGTCGCCGGACAGGTCCCGGTCAGCAGGCTCTGGCACGCCGTCCCGTCGTACCCCACGCTCAGCGAGGTGTGGCTGCGGCTGCTGGAGGCATACCGCGACAACTGACCTACCGGCAGAGCGAGTTCACTCGGGCAGATCGAAGCCGAGCGCCCGCGCCGCGGCCGCGGGCGTCGGCTGGTTCCAGCGCTCCGCCATCGCCCGCGCCGACGACAGCGAGCGCGGCTCGGCCCGGTCCAGGTAGAGCGTGCCGTCGAGGTGGTCCGTCTCGTGCTGCACGATCCGGGCGGGCCAGCCGGTGAACACCTCGTCGAGCGCGCGGCCGTGCTCGTCCTGCCCGGTCAGCCGCACCATGGCGGGCCGGGCCACCACGGCCTGCCAGCCCGGCACGCTCAGGCAGCCCTCGAAGAACGCCGCCCGCGCCGCGCCCACCGGCGTGTACGACGGGTTCACCAGCACCCGGAACGGCTGCGGCACCCGGCCGCGCGCCAGCCGCACCTCCTCCGGCACCGGCGCCGGGTCCTCGATGACGGCGATCCGCAGCGCCACCCCCACCTGCGGCGCCGCGAGGCCCACACCGGGCGCCGCCCGCATGGTCTCCCGCAGCGCGGCCACGAACCGGGCCAGCAGAGCGGGCCCCAGCTGACCGTCGTACGGCTCGGTGCCCTGCCGGAGCACCGGGTCGCCGGCGGCGACGATCGTCAAGGGGGCGTCGGCGGCGAGGAGTTGCTCGACCTGCTCGGCAAGGGGTGCCTGTGCGCGGGGAGTTGCCATCGGGCCAGCATGTCACGTCACGCCTGACACCTGTCACCGCGCCTGTGACGCAGACCACTTCACCGGGCGGGAACTCGGTGCCGCCCTCGTCCGACTCCTGGACCGCAACGGCCGGCACAGGCCGTTATCCCGCCATGGAGAGACCCACCGATGACCACCGCTCCCTCGCCCGAGACGGACGAGGCACCCCAGCCCGCGATCCCGGCCGCCGCCACCCGGCCGGGCCCCTGGCGGCCCCTGCGGCCGCTGGTGCTGCGCCTGCACTTCTACGCCGGCCTGCTCGTCGCCCCCTTCCTGCTCGTCTCCGCCGTCACCGGCTTCCTGTACGCCGGCTCGTTCCAGGCCGAGAAGATCCTCTACGCCGACCGGATGACCGTCCCGGTCGGCGACACCAAGCTGCCCGTGTCCCGGCAGGTGGCGGCGGCCCGCGAGGCGCATCCCGAGGGCGAGATCGCCGCCGTACGCCCGTCCCCCGAGGACGACGCCGGCACGCGCGTGCTGCTCTCCGGGGTGCCGGGCGTGGCCGAGGGACACACGCTGGCCGTGTTCGTCGACCCGTACACCGCCGAGGTGCGCGGGTCGCTGGAGCAGTACGGGGCGAGCGGCGCGCTGCCGCTGCGGACCTGGATCGACGAGTTCCACCGCGATCTGAAGCTCGGTGAGAGCGGCCGCCTCTACAGCGAGCTGTCCGCGAGCTGGCTGTGGGTGATCACGGGCGGCGGTCTGGTGCTGTGGTTCTCCCGCGCGCGGGCCCGCCGCAAGGTGCGCGGCAGCAGTGGCCGCCGCCGCACGCTCGGCCTGCACGGCACCATCGGCGTATGGGCCGCGGCCGGCTTCTTCTTCCTCTCCGCGACCGGTCTGACCTGGTCGGCCCACGCGGGCGAGTCCATCGACGAACTGCGCACCGCGGTCGGCCACGCCACACCCTCGGTGTCGACGACGGTCGGCGGTGCCGCGGGTGCCGGCGGTGGACACGCCGAGCACGGGGGAGCCGCCGGGCCGGCCTCCGGCGGGCCCGGCGCCGCCGGTGTCGGCCTCGACAAGGTGCTGGCCGCCGCCCGCGCCGAGGGGCTCGGCGACCCGGTCGAGATCGTCCCGCCGGCCGACGCGTCGTCCGCGTACGTCGTCAAGCAGGTGCGGCGCAGCTGGCCCGAGAAGCAGGACGCGGTGGCGGTCGACCCGCGCACCGGCCTGGTCGTCGACGTCGTACGGTTCGACGACTATCCGCTGCTGGCCAAACTGACCCGCTGGGGCATCGACTTCCACACCGGCACCCTGTTCGGTCTCGCCAACCAGATCCTCCTGATGGTGCTCATGCTCACCCTGGTCGTGATGATCGTCCTGGGCTACCGCATGTGGTGGCAGCGCGGCCGCGGCTCCGCCTTCGGCCGCCCGGTCCCGCGCGGCGCCTGGGCGCAGGTGCCGCCGCACATCCTGGTGCCCCTGCTGGCCGTCGTCGCCGTACTCGGCTACTTCCTGCCGCTGTTCGGCATCCCGCTGGCCCTGTTCGTCGTCGTGGACGTGATCCTGGGGGAGATCGCCTACCGGCGGGGCGGCCGGCGGTACGGCAAGGACGCGACGGCCGGGGTGGACTAGGGCCTGTTCGGTTCAGCCCGCGAGAGGGCCCGGCATCCGGGGGATGCCGGGCCCTCGGCGTGCGAGCGGGGCCGCTCATCCCCGCCCGGCGGCCTCCAGCGCGGCGAGTTCGGCGTTGGCGCGCTCGGTGACACGGGCCAGGACACGGCCCGTGGCGGCGAGGTCCTCCGCCGGGACGTCCGCCCAGATCCGGGCCGTGATCGGCGCGGTCTCCGCGCTCGTGGTGCCGTACAGCGCGCGCCCGGCGTCCGTGATCCGCAGCGCGGGCCCGTCCTGCTCGGCGAGGCCCCGGTCGATCAGCTCGCCGAGCGTGGCCGCGATCTCCGGCTCCGGGACCTTCAGGGCCGCCACCGCGTCGGCGACGACGGCGTCACGGCCGACGGGCCCCTCGGCGACGGCCAGCAGCCTGAGCGTCACCGACTGCTGGAAGGTGGTGTCGTACCGGGCCAGGACCCGCTCCAGGACGGCGCGTGCGGCGTAGTGGGCGAGCGCCAGGCTGCGCGGGGTGACGGCGGGGGAGGGGGCCGCGGTGGTGGTCATGACTGCTCCTGCCTGTTCGCGTTCTCGGAGGATGGATCGAGCGGTGCGTCGAGCAGGGCCGCGAGGTCGCGGACGAGGCCGCGGGTGCGCTCGCCGTCGAGCCCGCCGAGCGGCTCGAGCAGCTGCTCCAGCAGCACGTGTACGACGTCGATGGCCTGCCGGGCCGTGCGGCGGCCCTGCTCGGTGAGCGCCAGCTGGACCGCGCGCGGGTCGCGGGGGTCGCGCTCCCGGGTGACGAGGCCGGCGCTCTCCAGGGAGCGTGCCAGCTTGGACACGTACAGCGGTTCGAGCCCGGTGTGGTCGGCGAGGCGCCGCTGGCTGGGGCGTTCACCCGTGCGCTGCATGCCGTACAGCGAGGCCACCAGGGAGTACTGGGCGTGGGTGAGCCCCAGCGGGCCCACCGCGCGGTCCACGGCCGTCCGCCACTTCATGGACAGCCGCCACACCAGGAAGCCGGGCGTCGCGCCCTCGGAACTCGTGCTCATGACGGATACAGTACATGGCTACTATGTACATGGCTACTATTTCTTTCGGGGGCCGGGTGATCCCCGGCCGTCACCATGACGAAAGGGTGCGCACGGGACTAGGTTGTCGGTCATGAGCAATCTCGACCGCGAGGCGGTCCCCGCCGTGTGCGGCGGCCGCGGTTTCGTGGTGGCGGAACCCGTACGCGAACTCCTCAGCCCGCGCAAGGTCAAGCTCGGCGAGTCCAGCGAGGTCCGCCGGCTGCTGCCGAACCTGGGCCGCCGTATGGTCGGCGCCTGGTGCTTCGTCGACCACTACGGCCCCGACGACATCGCCGACGAGCCCGGGATGCAGGTGCCCCCGCACCCGCACATGGGCCTGCAGACGGTGAGCTGGCTGCACGAGGGCGAGGTGCTGCACCGCGACTCCACCGGCAGCCTGCAGACCATCCGCCCGCGCGAGCTGGGCCTGATGACCTCCGGCCGGGCCATCAGCCACTCGGAGGAGAGCCCCCGTCCGCACGCCCGCTTCCTGCACGGCGCCCAGCTCTGGGTCGCCCTCCCCGACAGCCACCGCCACACCGACCCGCGCTTCGAGCACCACGCCGACCTGCCGGTCGTCACCGCGCCCGGACTGCGGGCGACCCTGATCCTCGGCACCCTGGACGGCGCCGCATCCCCGGGCACGACCTACACCCCGCTCGTCGGCGCCGACCTCGCCCTCAGCCGCGGCGCTGACCTCCGGGTCCCTCTCGACCCCGACTTCGAGTACGCCGTCCTCTCCATGTCGGGCGAGGCCCACGTCGACGGCGTCCCCGTCCTGCCCGGCTCCATGCTCTACCTCGGCTGCGGCCGCACCGAACTCCCGCTGCGCGCCGAGTCGGACGCGGGGCTGATGCTGCTGGGCGGCGAGCCGTTCGAGGAGGAGCTGATCATGTTCTGGAACTGGATCGGCCGCACCCAGGAGGAGATCGAGCAGGCCCGCCGCGACTGGATGGAGGGCACGCGTTTCGGCGAGGTCAAGGGTTACGACGGTGCTCCGCTGCCGGCTCCCGAGCTGCCGGTGACTCCGCTGAAGGCCCGGGGCCGGGTGCGCTGACTGAGGGGGGGTGCCCGGTGTCCCGGGGGTGGCGGGGGGACGGTCCCGGCGGTCCCACGGCGTGGCGCCGAACAGCCGCCGCGGCCCGTCAGGGCACCTCGGCCTCGAAGAGGGCCGCGCAGCCGTGGACCGAGAGGGTGTGGCGGGGGAAGCGTGCGGCCAGCTCCGCGCGCAGGTCGTCGAGGCTGTCCTCGGAGTTGTGCATCACGCCGCGCCAGTTCCACGCCGCGAAGCTCGCGCGGGCGGCAGGGCCCACGGGGACGCCCTTGGTGAGGACGGTGGCGCCGAAGAGACGCCCGCCCGGCCGGACGCACGCCGCGACGTGGTCCAGCACCCTGGCCTTCTCCCGGATGGTCCCGGGCACGCAGTGCAGCAGGAAGTTCACCGACGCCGAGCCGAAGGACGCCTCGGGAAGCGGCAGCGGTTCCAGCGCGTTGGCCCGGACCGTGCTGACGTCGAACCGGGGAGCCAGACGCCGCGCCGCGTGGCGCAGCGAGTGCTCGTTCAGATCGGCCAGGGTGATGGACTGCTCCGGCGCCGTACGGCAGTTGTCCAGGAAGTAGCCGGTGCCCACACCCACGTCCAGGTGGTTCGGGGACACGTTGCGGTCGAACATCGCGACCACCTCGGACACCGGGACCCGGAACAGATAGCGGCAGTTGAACTTGAAGGCCACCAGGTCGTACAGGGGCAGCGTCCACGGCTGGTACATGGCCTGGCCGGCGTGCACCTGGGCGGAGTGGGACGAGGTGGTCACGGGGAACCTCCGGCCGACGGGCGATTGCGTCCGGCCCCGACTATACGGGGCGCAAGTGCCGTGCCTCGCGGGGCAGTCGGGCGGACCGCGAGGCACGGCCCCGGCACGGGAGGGGGCGGGGTCAGCGGACCGTGGCTCCGGCCCGGTCGCGGACCCACTCCACGATCCTCGCCGTCGGCGTCCCCGGGGTGAAGATCTCGGCGACACCCAGCTCCTTGAGCGGCGCGATGTCCGCCTCCGGGATGATGCCGCCGCCGAACACCTCGATGTCCGCGGCGTCGCGCTCCCTCAGCAGCTCGATCACCTTGGGAAAGGCGGTCATGTGCGCGCCCGACAGGACGGACAGGCCCACGAAGGCGGCGTCCTCCTGGACCGCCGTGTTCACGATCTGCTCGGGTGTCTGGTGGAGACCGGTGTACACGACCTCCATCCCCGCGTCCCTCAGTGCCCGGGCCACGACCTTCGCCCCGCGGTCATGACCGTCGAGCCCCGGTTTGGCCACGACGATCCGGATCTGCTGCTGCATGGTGAAGTCGCCCTTTCTCACGGCGTGTTCAGAAGGTGTCGGTGGGGGTGTAGGTGCCCCAGGTCTCCCGGAGCGCGTCGCAGACCTCGCCGACGGTCGCACCGGCGGCGAGGGCGTCCTTCATCGGATAGAGAACGTTGTCCGTGCCGGCGGCGGCCTTCTTCACCCGGGTGAGCGCCTCGTCCACGCGTGGGAAGTCCCGCCACGCGCGGAGTTTTGCGAGGCGTTCGGCCTGCTGGGCCTCGATGGCGGGGTCGACGCGCAGGGGCTCGTAGGGCTCTTCCTCGTCGAGCTGGAAGCGGTTGACGCCGAC
>NZ_JBITYN010000014.1:0-247267 GCF_044545925.1 Streptomyces sp. NPDC053367
AAGCCGCATCGCCGACCAACTCGGCATCTCCCAGATGCACGTCTCACGCCTCATCACCCGCTGCTGCGCCAAAGTCCGGGCGGAGGCACTGGGCGGTGTCGACGCGGGCGAGGTCTGAGGGGCGGTCGCGGTGACACGGGTTTCGCGACCACGCGCGTGTACCGGCGGCACACGGCGATGACGGCGGTCCGGTCCCCTGTCGTCGCCAGTGCCGCCGGGGCACGGGCCCATGTGCGCTCCCTGGTGCGGGAGCACTGGCGCGGACCTTCCGGGCCGCCCGCCGAGGAGGCCGTCTGCGACCTCCTGCTGGTCACGTCCGAGCTCGTCACCAACGCCATCCGGCACGGCGGCGGCCTCACCCGCTTCGAGGTGACGCTCGTCCCCGAGGGCGTACGGCTGGACGTGCACGACCACAGCGACGCCGTACCGCCGGCCGCGTACGGGCAGAGCCCGCGGCCCCGCCCCGGTGGGGACGGCGGCTACGGGTGGCCGCTGATCGCCGGCCTCGCCCGCGACATCCGGGTCGAGCGGCGCCGGGAGGGCGGCAAGGCCATAGGGGTGCTGGTGCCGCTGCGCTGACGCGCGGGCCCGCGCGGGCTTCACCAGGGCAGGAAGACGTGGACGTCCTTGCCGTCGTCCCGCACCACCACGCTGACCTGCTCCCCCAGCGTCTGGATCAGGTACCAGCCTATGCCGCCGCCCGTGCCCGGACGGAAGGAGCGGGGCTCGGGCGGGGTGCGGCTGGTGTCGCCCATGACCACATGCACGCCGTCGTAGGTCCTGCGCAGGTTCAGCCGGAAGGGCCCGGGGGCGTACTGCACGGCGTTCGCGGCGAGCTCGGCCACGACCAGCAGAATGTCGTCCCAGTGCTCGGCGGAGGCCGGGGGCACGGTCCTGGAGAGGCGGGCGAGGAAGGTCTCGGCGGTCAGCCGGGCGTCGGTCACGTCCTCCAGCCGCCCGTCGAACGTGGCCTCGCAGGCCTGTACACCCTCGGAGGACGGTGTCCCGTCCCCACGCGGTTCGGTCGACATCACACCTTCCCGGCCGTTTCACTGCACACTGCGCTTGCTCCGGTGCCCTCGGTTCCCTCGGTCCCTTCCGCTGTTGGTTCCCCGAGCGGGAACTGCTACGCGCGCTGAATCGTTGCGGACGTAACCGGTTCCGTGCAATGGCTCCTGCGGCTGACCGGCGTCGCCGCCGCTCAAGTTCCTCGCCTTGGACGGCGTAAAACCCGCCGAGGGAGAAGTGAAAGTGCCTTGTAGCGTGTCTCTCCGATCTTGATGTCCGATGCAACGGGAGCTTTCGGTATGGCCGTGATCCATCACACCACCCTCAAGCCGACCAAACTGGAGCTGCTCACCGAGTGGCTGCCCTCCCGGCCGTGGTACCGCGGTGGCTCGGGCACTCCGCGGCCGGAGAAGGCCGGCGGCTTCCGGCTGGACGACCCGCAGGGCGAGGTCGGCATCGAGTTCATGGTGGTCGCCGACGCGGCGACCGCCTACCTCGTGCCGCTCACCTACCGGAGCGCCCCGCTCGACGGAGCGGAGCACGCCCTCGTCGGCACCACCGAACACGGCGTCCTGGGAAAGCGCTGGGTCTACGACGCCTGCCACGACCCGGTCGCGGTGGCCCAGTTGCTGGCGCTGGCCGAGGGCCGCGTCCAGGCCCAGGACCAGAACACCAGCGATGTCCCCGACCCGGAGGTCGTGGCCGCGTACACCGGCCGGGCCCCGCTCACGGCCGCGGACATCATCACGGCCGACGACCCGTCGGGCACCGCGCTGACCACACCCGACGGCACAACTGTCCGACTGCGGCGGGTTCTTGAGCCCGGCCAGGTCCCGGAAGGGGCCATCGGCCATGTGACGGGTTCTTGGCAGCTCCCGGACGGCAGCCGCGCCGGCGGACCGTTCGCCGTCGTGCATTCCGCGCAGCAGGCCCGGCTGTACGCCCGCGGTGAGGCGGTCCCGGACGTGAGCGCCTGACGGGGCCGGGGGTCAGTCGCCCCAGCGGCCGTTCGCCGTGAGGGCTTCCAGGGACGTCGTGTGGGGTGGGGTGGAGCGCTCACGCAGGAAGTCGGCGGTGAGGGAGTGGAGGGGGGCCTTCTCGGGGCGGCGACGGGCCTGGCAGGTGATCTCGTCGATGAGGGTGGTCGCCATGTTCAGGCGGGGGTAGGCGGCATGGACGGCTGAGCCGGTGGCGTCGTCGACGCACTCGGTCGCGATGCCGAAGTCCATGCCGATGCCGGTGCGGACCAGCGCGCACAGTGTGTTGCGGCGTTCGGCGATGCCCGGCGAGGTGTGCAGGGCGATGGCCTCCCATACGGCGTCCACGGCGGCGGCGGAGAGCCCCTCGGCGGTGAGGAACTCGGCGGCCAGGTCGGCGCCGTCGACCTCGAACCGCTGATCGCGGTCACCGGCCTCGGTCAGGCCGATGTCGTGCAGCACACAGGCGAGGAACAACAGGTCCGGGTCGTAGTCGTGGCCGGGCCGCGCCCCCTGGTGGTCGGCGTACAGACGGGCGAACAGGGCGCTGCGGATGCTGTGGTGCGCGGTTGGCGTGGACTCGGTGCTCCTCACCAGCGCCAGGGCGCGCTGGGCCACGAGGGTGTCCGGAAGGGTCAGGAAGGAGTTGGCCGTTTCGGTCATGGCGTCCATGGTCCGGGCGCGTGGCCCCGGCCGACAGTGGCAGGATTGCCGACATGCGTGAGGAAACTGCCGCCGTCGCTGCCGTGCACCGGGTGGCCGTGCTGGCGCTCGACGGTGTGCTGCCCCTCGACCTGGGCATCCCCGCCCAGGTGTTCACGTCCGTTGCAAACGGGCCGTACGCGATGACGTTGTGCGGGCGAAGGGCGGGGGCGGTGACCACGGCCGCGGGGTTCGACCTGACGGTGGCGGCGGGGCTTGAGGCACTGGAGGGCGCCGACACCGTGGTGGTCCCGGGCTACGCGGACCATCTCGCCGAGCCGGCCGCGACGGTGCTGGGCGCGCTCGCGGACTGTCATGAGCGGGGTGTCCGGCTGGTGTCCATCTGCACGGGCGCGTTCGCGCTGGCGGCCGCCGGTGTGCTGGACGGGCGCACCGCCACCACGCACTGGCGGTACGCGGGTGAGCTGGCGGCCCGTCACCCGCGGGTCACCGTCGACCCGCAGGTGCTGTATGTCGACGAGGGCAGTGTGCTGACGTCGGCGGGGGTCGCGGCCGGGATCGATCTGTGTCTGCACCTGGTGCGCCGCGATCTGGGCGCGCGGACGGCGAACGAGGTGGCGCGCACCCTCGTCGCGGCGCCGCACCGCGACGGTGGGCAGGCGCAGTACATCAGGCGGCCGCTGGCCGAGGCCGGTGACGGCACCACGCTGGCCGCCACCAGGGCCTGGGCGCTGGCCCGGCTGCACGAGCCGCTGACGGTGCAGCGGCTCGCCGCGCACGCGCACCTGGCACCGCGCACCCTGGCCCGCCGTTTCGCCGCCGAGACCGGTACGACGCCGCTGCGCTGGCTCCTGTCCGCCCGTCTCGACCGGGCCCGGGAGCTGCTGGAGAGCACGGACCTCGCGGTCGAGCAGGTCGCCGAGCGGTGCGGGCTCGGCAGCCCGTCCAATCTGCGGCTGCACTTCCGGCGGACGCTCGGCACCTCGCCGTCGGCCTACCGCGCGGCGTTCGCACCGGCCCGGCGGGGAGCGGGGGCGGGGTCGTAGGGGACGTCCAGGTTCTCCGCCGGCTCGGTCAGCCGTCCGCGGGCTCGGGCGTCCACAGCAGAGGAAGGCACAGACCTCGGCGAAGTTGGCCGGGCCCTGCCGTTGGAGTGCCAGGACGGACCAGGGGCGGCGGCGGAAGCGCCGCGGGTGCCTCCAGCGGGCGGGGTGGCCGAGGGGGCCGCCGCCGGGCGGGACCACGAGGTCGTACCTGCGCTCCATGGAGCCGCTGTACTCCGAGTGGCCGTGCGCCGCTCGCTCCAGTGAGCCGGTTCAGGCAGCGCCACCCTGCTGCGGCCGGGCACCGGTCGGTCCAGCGGTGCGCCGACGAATGCCTGGAGTTCGTCGAACTGGTCCATGGAGCGCCAGTGGAAGGCGTCGAGGGGACGCGGTCTGCTGCGGTAGCGGGCCACGCCCGTACCGGCCGGGGAGGTGGATACGGCCTCTGCCGACCCCCTCCCGGTGCGACGAGACACCGATGAAGTCGCAGACGTCCTGGAAGTCGGCGTCCCCCCGCCAGTGAATGGCAGCCACGTAGTCGTACTTGGTCCGCACGCGCATGCGCATCCCCCCGAAGGGCAGGATGCCCCGGCGGTGGAGCCACGCGCCATACCGCGGCGAGGGGCGGTTCGCGGGCCGCCGTCCTCGCCGCGGGAGCCTGGGTGCCGTACTCGCCGCGGGAGCCTGGGTGCCGTACTCGCCGCGGGGCCCGGGGTGCCGTCCTCGCCGCGGGAGCCTGCGTGCCGTACTCGCCGCGGGGCCCGGGGTGCCGTACTCGCCGAACGGAGTCCGCGCCGCCGCCGTCGGCCGTGGCGCCCGGGCCGGTCTCCTCGGCCGCGGACGCCCGGGCCGGCGGCCGGTGCGGCTTGGTCAGGTGAGCTGCGGCAGCACCTCGGCGGCGATCCACTCCGTCGCCTTCTCCACGTGCTCGGCGGCCACGGGCAGCCAGAGGGTGCAGGCGGTCAGGCCCGCCTCGGTGAGCCGGCCGAGGTCGTCGACGACGCTCGCCGCGGTCGGCGAGGGGCCGCCGACCGGCCGGCCCGGGGGCTGGATCAGGGCGGGGACGCCGGGCGGGGTGAGGAACTCCATCGAGGCGAGCGTCAGCCGGTCGGCGTCCTGGGAGGCGTCGGCGAGGTCGCGCAGCCGCCGGCGTACGTCGGTGACCGTCTCCGCGTCCGCGCCGGAGCCGTACCAGCCGTCTCCGAACCGCAGTGCGCGGCGCAGGGCGACATCGCTGTGACCGCCGACCCACACCGGCGGGCCGCCGGGCGTCACGGGCGGCACGCCGAGGCTCGCGCCGCGCAGCTTCGTGAAGCGGCCCTCGAAGTCGGCGGGGCGCCGCGTCCACAGGGCCTTGGCGGCGGCGAGATGGTCGTCGGTGCGGGCGCCGCGTTCACGGACCGGGACACCGGCCGCCGCGAACTCGTCGGGGTTCCAGCCGGTGCCCACGCCCAGCAGCAGCCGGCCGCCGGACACGACGTCCAGGGTGGCGGCCTGGTTGGCGAGCAGCAGAGCCGGGTAGTACGGCGTGACGAGCACGGACGTCAGCAGGCGCAGACGCGTCGTCGCGCCGGCCACGGCCGACAGCAGCACGAACGGGTCGGTGTCCAGGCCGAACCCGCTGTCGAGAAGGCGGTTGCCGACCGCCACATGGTCCAGGCCCAGCTCCTCGGCGTGAACGGCGGCGCGCAGCACGGCACTTCCGTCGTCCAGCGGCCAGCGCGGCTGGAGAGAGACACCCAGGCGTAACTGTGGCATGAGCACTACCTTTCCTCGGCGGTACGGGGTGACGGGCAGGGCCTGCCACCCTGCCGCCCGCCCTGTCGACGAGACCAACCTACCGACCGCGCGGGGCCCTGCGGTGGGTCGCCCGAGGTTCATTCGGAGGTCGGGCGACCCACCGCAGGGTCCCGCGCTCACTCGGCGACGTCGCGGGTGCGGGCCGTCCCCCGAGTGGGCGTCAGGCGGTGTAGCCGCCGTCCACGGCGAGTACGGTGCCGGTGATGCAGCGGCCGCCGGGGCCGGCCAGGTAGGCCACCGCCGCGGCGAGCGCCGTTCGCCTCGATGCGCTCGGCCACCTCACGCGCCCGGTCCTCGGCCCGCACATACGTCAGCGCGACCGCCGCTCCCCTCGCCGCCGGCCGCCGCGCGATCGCCGCGCCGATCCCCCGGCTGCCTCCGGTCACCAGGGCCACCCTGCCGCTCGGTTCACTCATCACCGCTCCTCGGTGGACGTGTGCTCGTCACGCCGGCAGGGTAGAAGTTGCCATCTGTGTCAGATTCAAGACGCCGTACGAGGTGAGGCAGAGGCATGCGGATCGGCGAACTGGCCCGGCGCAGCGGGGTGAGCGAGCGTTCCCTGCGCTACTACGAGGCCCAGGGGCTGCTGCGGGCGGAACGCACGCCCGGCGGGCACCGGGAGTACGGCGACTGGGCGGTCGACCGCGTCGTACGCATCCAGACCCTCTACGCCGCGGGCCTCAACAGCCGGACGATCGCCCAGCTCCTGCCCTGCATGCGGGACACGGACGGCCGCCCGAACGAGGTCGCCACGCCGGAGCTGGTCCACAAGCTCGCCGCGGAGCGCGCTCGCATCGACCGCCTGATCACCGACCTGATGCGCTCGCGCGACGTGCTCGACGAGGTCATCGACACGGCGTCGGACGACGTGACCACCGCAGCCGTTCCACGGGCATGACCGGCCGGGCCGTCACCAGGACCGGGTGACGACGACCCGCGCCGGCTCGTCACCGGGCTCCGGGGCCGGCCGGGCAGAACCCTGGGGCCCGACGGAGCGTTCGGGGCGGCCGTGCACGACGTGCTTCAGCCCGGGGTCTCCGTGGGCGGCCGCTCCCCCGAGCCCCGTTGTCAGTGCCGTGCGTCATGATCGGGGCATGAGCGAGATCGACACGGCTCCGTCCGCCACCACCCGTACCTGGAGCGGGTTCGCGGCGAGCGCGGCCCTGCAGGGGCTCGTCGCCGCGTCCGGATCCTGGGACAGCGACGCGTTCGCCGGCATCAGGCGGATCGGGAGGTACATCGACGGCAGTTGGGCGCCGGAGCCCGGCGGGCGGGAGGTCCGTCCGCCCGCGGCGGGCAGCTGGACGGAGCTCATAGGACGCCCGGGCGCACTGGCGCTGCGGGCGGCCTCGCCCGCCACCAGGCCGGAGCGCCGCGAGGTGCTGCTGGACTTCCTGCTGATGTGGGCGCACACGCCGTTCGCCGACCCGGCGTACCGCTTCCGCGTGGGGCGGCTCGCCGGCACGGCCTCGTTCGCCGTCCGCGACGAGCAGGGCGCGTCCTTCGGCCTGCATCTGCCGGCCGCGGGCAGGACCCTCTACTTCGAGGCGGTGCGCCCCGGCGGGGAGCGGGCGCCGCGCCCCGAGGAGCCGCTCTACGCGGAGGACTGCCACCGCGGTTGGGGCACCCCGGAGCAGTTGCTGCGCCTGGTCGAGCTGGTCCGGGAGCGGGGCCCGGTCGCCCGGGACGCGGACGCGGTCCTCGCGCTGAGCGAGGGCACCGGCCTGAGCCGGCCCGCGGCGGCGCTCGTCCTGGCCGGGAACCCGGGCGCGGGCGGCTACTACACGCCGTTCCTCGACGAGCACGAGCGCGCCGTGCTCGGCTTCAAGGCCGGTGAACTGGAGGCGGCGCGCGAGGAGTTGTCGATGCTGCACGACGACGAGCGGCTCGCGCTGCTCGCCGACGTGCTGCCGGAGGACCCCGCCGAGCTGTGGGAGCCGGGCGGCCTCGCGCGCGTCGCGGAGCGCACCGCGGCGGTCTGGGCCGAGCAGCACGGTGCGCGCCCGTCGGCGCCGTGGAGCACCTGGCAGTCCGCGGTGGCCCTCCAGACGCGGATGCCGGCGACCCATCTGTGCCACCTGTTCCTCGACCCGGCGAACGCCACCCTGCCGCCCGGTTTCTATCTCCGCGTCTGGCCGTGTCCGGAGGAGTACCGCCGGCTGCGCACCGCTTGGGACGTGATGGGCTCCTACGACGCCGAAACCGTCGCGGACGCCGTCGTCGCCGGTCTGACCTGGGCGTACGCGGACCTCCCCGCCGGGGACCCCGTACGGGACGGAGCGCCCGAGGTGGTGCGGCACCTGCGCAAGGTCCTGGCGGGCGGGGACTCCCCCGCGCGCGTCCTGCACTCGGGCCTCGTCGCGGGCAACCGTGGCGGCAGGCGGTGGGAGTGGCTGACGGACGGCACCTGCGACCGCGTCCTGGCCCGCGTCGGCGCCGGCGACCTGCCCGCGGGCCGCTACGAGTCCGACCCGCGCGCCTGCGCCCCGGACCTGGTCGCCGAGGTGGCCACCGCGCTCGGCCTGCCGGAGGACGCCGCCGCGCTGTACCTCCAGCTCCTGACGCTGCCCCTGCCCTCGGACCGGAACATACGCCGCTGGAACGCCTGGGCACCGGCCCGCCACAAGGCTGCCGCCGCCCGGCTGGTGGCGCGCGAGCTGGTCGTCGAGGACCGCAGGCCGCGGGCCGGCCGCACGCTCTTCCTGCCCGGCCGCTGGGCGTCCGCGAAGAAGCCGCTGCCGCCCATGGAGGTCTGGAAGGCACAACTTCTCCAGGCCCGGTTGTCCTACGGCGAGCAGGAGGTGAGGGCCTTCGAGCTGTGGCCGGGCACGCTGCCTGAGCTGTTCACCCGGGCGTGGGAGCTGGTCCGCGAGGGGCAGGGCCCCGGCGACTGACCGCCTCCACTGCGCCGGCGGCCTCCAGACCGTGCGACGCGCCCGCCGCGTCGGCCGCGGCTGCGCGGATGTCCCGCAGCCGGGGGGATCTCGTTGCCGGGTGAGTCAGTTGGGACCCGTTCCTGCGGTGCGGCGCGAGGGGCGGCAACCCCGTGCGGGGGATCGGTCTCGGCGGCCGGAAGCCGGGGGCGCGGGAGCCGGGAGCCGGGGCGCGGCAGCCGGTGCGGATGCGGATGCGGATGCGGGTGCGGGTGCGGGTGCGGATGCGGATGCGGGTGCGGGTGCGGGTGCGGGTGCGGGTGCGGGTGCGGGTGCGGATGCGCCGGACGGCGCGTGGTCGGGGTGGGATGCCCGACGGATGGCGGCTGAACACGCGGCGGACGGCCGGAAGGATGGCCGTCGTGAACAGGCCGTCGCACGGCGACGAGCCCCGCCACCGCAGAAGGGAAGCCCTCTCGTGACTGTCACTCCGATCGACCTCTTCGCCTCCTTCGTCCATCTCGCCGAAGGTGGCCGAGTGAGCGCCGGTGAGCCGGTGTTCGAGCCCGAGCGGGACGGCTGGCAGCTGATGACCTTCCATGTGGAGTCCGACGCCGACGTCCACGCCGACCACTGGGAGGTCCACACCGGCGCTGACGAGGTCGTGGCCTGTCTCACCGGCGGCATCCGCCTCTGCCTGCGCCCGGAGCACCCGGGAGAGGCGGCGGAGGAGATCGGGCTCCCCGCCGGGACGGCCGCCATCGTCCCGCGCGGCCGTTGGCATCGCCTCGCCCTGGAGACCTCCCCCAGCGACATCATGTCCGTCACCGTGCCGCGCGGCAGCCGGCTGGAGCGGCGCACGGACGTCTGACCGGGCCGGGGCACCCCGTCACAGGGCGATCAGCCCCGCCGCCGTCTCCCTGAAGCCGCAGGCGTCGAAGTAGAACGAGCGCAGATGCGGCTCGAAGTCGACGTGCAGCCAGGCGCACCCGGCGGCGCGGGCCGCGTCGGCGGCCTCGGCGACCAGGGCGGTTCCGACACCCGACGACCGGCGGTGGCGGGCGACCACCGTGTCCAGGACGAAGGCGTGGACGCCGCCGTCCCAGGCGACGTTGACGAACCCGATCAGGGTTCCGTCCTCGCGGGCGCAGACCCACCCGAGGCTGTGGCGCTCGACGCGGGCCCGCCAGTCGGTCCGGGCGGCCGGGTGGCCGAAGCCGTCGGCGTGCAACGTGTTCAGGTCGGTGTTGTCGAAGTCGCCCCGCCATGCGTATGTGATCGTCACGGGCCGAGGGTACGTCCGTCGACGTGCGCCGCGACGCGGGCGATCGTCCGGGCGTTGTCCTCGAAGAGGTGGGCCTGCATGCCCACGGCCCGGACCGCATCGACGTTGGCCGGAACGTCGTCGATGTACGGGCAGCTCTCCGGAGGCGCCGCCAGGCTCGCGCACGCGGCCCGGTAGGCGCGCGGGTCGGGCTTGGCGATGCCGAGCTCGTGGGAGTACACGATCCGCTCCACCAGCTCGTCGAAGCGGTACCGCTCCGCCTCCCGCTCCCGGGCGCCCACGAAGCTGTTGCTCAGGATGCCCAGACGGCACCTTCCGGGCAGTCGGCGGGCGTAGGCGATGGGTTCGTCGTTCGGCGTGCCGAGGTATTCCGTCCACAGGTCGGTCATGAAGGCTTCGAGCCGGGCGGCGCCGGGACCGAGGCGGGCGGCCGCCTGGTCCCGGACCGTGCGCTCGTCGGCGGCGCCGATGCTCCCGGCGTGCCACACGTCACGCATCCGCTCCCCCTCCGTCCCCGGAGCCAGGGCCGGCCGCTCCTCCCACCGCCGCACCCAGCCCGTCCTCGGTGTGATCTCGAGTACGCCGCCGATGTCGAAGATGACGCAGGTCGCGGTCATGTGTGCTGCCTCGGGGTCGCTTGTGCGGCCGATGGAGACACCGTGGCCCTTCACCGAGGGGCAAGGTCAAGCGCACTCAGCCCGTCGGACCAGGCTCGGCGGGGTCCAGTCGGCGTGGCGGAGGATGGCGCGAAGCGCGGTGCGGGACGGGGTGAGGCGGAGGGCGGTGTTGCGGGCGGCGATGGCCAGGGGGTGGGTGAGCTGCTGGCCGAGGCGGCCGGCCTGGCGGGCGGCGCGGGTGATGGCCTGGCTGCGGGGGCGGCGCTCGGCGTCGTAGCGGGTCAGGGCGGCCCCGAGAGTGGGCTCGGTGGCCAGGGCGGCTGTGAGGGAGACGGCGTCCTCCAGGGCCTGACAGGCGCCCTGGCCGAGGTTGGGGGTCATGGCGTGGGCGGCGTCGCCGAGGAGGGCGATGCGGCCGACGGTGAAAGTGGGCAGTGGGTCGGCCAGTTCGTGGATGTCGTGGTGGAGGACGTCCTCGGGGCGGGTGGCGTCCAGGAGGGCGGGGATGGGGGCGTGCCACTGGCCGAAGCGGCGGCGGAGTTCCGCCAGGGCGTCCCGGTGCCGCACGCCCGCCGGTGAGTTGAGCACCGCGTGCCACTCGGCCCTGCCGTCGGTGAAGGCGATGTGCCCGAACTCCGCCCCTGGTCCCCAGGTCAGTTCGAAGTCGGTGCGCAGGTCCACGGGGTGTTCGGTGATCGCGCGCAGGACCGTGGAGCCGCTGTAGCGGGGGCCCGGATGGCCGGGGAAGAGCCGGGTGCGCAGTCGGCTGCGCACGCCGTCGGCGGCGACCACCAGGTCCGCTTCCCGTACGGACTCGTCGCACCGGACGCGGAGGCGGCCGTCCGCGGCGGCCTCCACCGAGCGCACTTCCCGGCCCACCGTGAGGCACTCGGCCGGCAGCGCCTCGCGCAGCAGGCGGTGCAGCACGGCTCGGGGGATGCCGACGATCGGCGTGCCCAGCGCGCGTTCCAGTGCGGCTCCGTCCATGCGGGCGAGCCAGCGGCCGTCCGGGGTGCGGGTGCCGCCGGTGTACTGCGGACGTGCCGCCGTGCGGACCTCCTCGCCGACACCGAGAACGTCCAGGGCGCGAAGTCCGTTGGCGTGCAAGGAGATTCCGGCCCCGGCGTCCTCCAGGACGGGGGCGCGTTCGACGACCGTCACCTCCCAGCCGATCCGCCGCAGGCCGATCGCGGCGGCCAGCCCGCCGATGCCCCCGCCGACCACTATCGCGCTGCTGCCCATACCCGGCCCTCCCTCGACACGACCGCACGGCGCGCCGCGCATGACGCACGCGCCACACGCACGCACGGTTTCTACAGATGTAGAAGAAACAGATGCGGGAAGCGTACTCCCGGCCTCTACAGGTGTAGAAATAGGGGGTGCCCACCGATCGACGTACGCTCCTCGCCGACGCCGCCGTCACCGTGCTCGCGGAGTCCGGGATGCGCGGCCTGACCCACCGTGCCGTGGACCGGGCCGCCGGCCTGCCGCCCGGCACCACCTCCGCCTATCTGCGCACCCGCGACGCGCTGCTCACCGCGCTGGTGCGGCGGCTGGTCGCACTCGACCAGGCGGAGCTGGAGGAGGTCGGCGGCCGGACGCCGGTGCCGCGCGACGCCGACGAGCTGGCGGCCGGTCTCCTCGCCTTCGTCGAGCGACGGCTCAGCGGCGACGGCCGGCGGCGCTCCCTCGCCCGCTACGCGTGCGCCATCGAGAGCGTGCACCACCCGGAGCTGCGGGAGATCCTCGTACCCCGCGACAACGCGGCCCGGCAGGCCGTCCAGGACTTCCTGGCCGCCCAGGGCCTGCCGGACGCGGCGGAACGCACCGTCACCTTGCTGACCTGCGTGGACGGGCTCGTCTTCGACCGTCTTGTCAACGGCGGTACGGTGACCGCCCAGCAGGTGCACCGGCTCGTGTCGGCGGCCCTGCGCTGACGCCCGGCCACGCGGTTCGACCCGGATCCTCGCCCGGCGCCACGGCCTTCGGCCCGGACCCTTCGGCTGGGCGCCATCGCCGTGCCCGCGCCGGGCACAAGAAAAGGCAAGGAGGGTGAACCCATTCCTTGCCACTCTCAACTTATAGCGCACGGGGGGGCTTGCGGCAAGGCCCCGGTCGTCCCGCAGAATCACTGGCTCACGGCCACAGCCTGCGGAAATAGGTGATCGCTGAAGTGCCTGCCCGTTCTCTGCCCACCAGCCCGTCCGACCTGTCCACCAGCCCCTTCGCCCTGTCCGACCGGCTGTCCGCCAAGACCGACCCGGCGCTGATCGCCGAGGACGAGAAGCACTTCGCCGCCGTCGCGGAGAGCCTCGACCAGGCGATCGCCGAGGTGTCCGACAGCCTCGACGCCGCGCTGAAGGCGCCCGGCGGGGCCGGCCGGGCCGCGATGGACCGGGACGCGGAGGTGCACCGGCTGACCGGCCGGCTGCGTGCCCTGCGCCGGTTCGGTCTCGACCTCTGCCTCGGACGGATCGTCGGCGCGGACGACCCCGAGCCCGTGTACATCGGGCGGCTCGGCCTCACCGACAGCTCGGGGCGCCGGCTGCTGGTCGACTGGCGCTCCCCCGCCGCCGAACCGTTCTTCGCGGCGACCCACGCCCGTCCGACGGGGCTGGCCAGCCGTCGCCGGTACCGCTGGACCGACGGCCGGATCAGCGACTACTGGGACGAGGTGTTCACCGCCGACGGCCTGGAGGGGCATGCCGCGCTCGACGACCAGTCGGCGTTCATCGCGGGCCTGGGCGGCAGCCGTTCGTCCCGTATGCGGGACGTGCTGGCCACCATCCAGGCCGACCAGGACGCCATCGTCCGCGCCGGATCGCGCGGCGCGCTCGTCGTGGACGGCGGCCCGGGCACCGGCAAGACCGTCGTCGCCCTGCACCGGACCGCCTACCTGCTGTACGCGGACCCGCGCCTCGGGCATCGCCGCGGCGGCGTGCTGTTCGTCGGCCCGCACCAGCCGTATCTGGACTACGTGTCCGACGTACTGCCCAGCCTCGGTGAGGAGGGCGTGCGCACCTGCACCGTGCGGGACCTCGTCGAGGAAGGAGCGGGCGCGGGGCCCGAGGCCGATCCGGAGGTCGCGCGGCTGAAGTCGTCCGCGCGGATGGTGCGGGCGATCGAGACGGGTGTCCGGTTCTACGAGGAGCCGCCCACGGAGGGCATGCGGGTGACGACCCCGTGGTCCGACGTGTGGCTGAGCGCGGACGACTGGGCGGACGCCTTCCGCGCGCCCGGTCCCGGCACGCCCCACAACGAGGGCCGGGACCTCGTCTGGGAGGAACTGGTGACGATCCTGCTCGACAAGGCCGGCGGCGAGGTCCCGGAGGAGCTGTTCCGCAGGGCGCTGCGGCACGACGAGGAACTGGTCGGCGCTCTGGAGCGCGCCTGGCCGCTGATCGACGCGGCCGATCTGGTCGCGGACCTGTGGTCGGTCCCGGCGTATCTGCGGCTGTGCGCACCCTGGCTCAGCTCCGAGGAGGTGCGCACGCTCCAGCGCAAGGCGGCCCCGCGGGCCTGGACCGTGTCCGACCTGCCGCTCCTGGACGCAGCCCGGCAGCGGCTCGGGGACCCGGAGGCGGCGCTGCGCAAGCAGCGGCACGACGCCGCCGTGGCGGCCGAGCGCGAGCGGCTGGCCGGCGTGATCAACAACGTACTGGCGGCGGACGACGACGGCGAGGGCGCGGTGACGATGCTCCGCGGACGCGACCTGCAGGACGCCCTCGTCGACGACAGCGCCCTGCCCGCCGCCGAACCCGACCGGCTCTCCGGCCCGTTCGCGCACATCGTCGTGGACGAGGCGCAGGAACTCACCGACGCCGAATGGCAGATGCTGCTGCAGCGCTGCCCGTCCCGGAGCTTCACGATCGTCGGCGACCGCGCCCAGGCACGGCACGGATTCACCGAGTCGTGGCGCAAGCGCCTGGAACGGGTCGGCCTCGACCGCGTCGAGGTGGCGTCGCTGACCATCAACTACCGTACGCCGGAGGAGGTGATGGCCGAGGCCGAGCCGGTCGTGCGGGCCGTGCTGCCGGACGCCAACGTGCCGACGTCGATCCGCAGCAGCGGCGTTCCCGTCGTGCACGGCTCCGTCACGGAGCGGGACGCGGTCCTCGACGCCTGGCTCGCCGAGCACACCGACGGTGTCGCCTGCGTCATCGGCGATCCCTCGTTCCGGGAGACCTCCCGAGTCCGTTCGCTCACCCCGCAGTTGGCGAAGGGGCTGGAGTTCGACCTGGTCGTCCTCGTCGACCCGGAGGAGTTCGGGGATGACGTGGCAGGGGCGGTCGACCGCTATGTGGCGATGACCCGGGCGACACAGCAGCTGGTGGTGCTCACGAGCCGCTGACCCGCACGCGCCGCTGACGGGTCCGAACGTTTCGGGGGCGGTCGGCGTCACAGGGGTAGTCATGATCGAAAGGACCACCCCTATGACCACCACACGTGTCGTACGCCGTGTCCGTGCCGTGGCCGGCCTCGCGCTGCTCGGAGGGCTGTTGTGCTCGACTGCCGCCTGCGGCACCGGGACGGAGGCCGTTTCCGCCAAGGGCTCCGAGCCTGTCGCGGCGCAGAGCCGTACGCCATGGGAGGAACCCGCCTCGTACGCGTACACCTTGGAGTCCGGCGAGGGCGAACGGGCCCTGATCGGGAAGTTCCGGATCACCGTGCGGGACCACAGGGTGACGCGGGCCCTAGGACTGGACGAGAGCGGCCGGCGCGTGGTGAAGGAGTTCCCCGAGCAGGTGCCCACCATCGGACGGCTGCTCGGGGAGCTGGAGCAGGCCCGCAGTGAGGGGGCGGACGAGGCGGAGGCCGTCTACACCGCCGAGGGGCGCCCGGAGCGGATCACCGTCGACTGGGACAGGAACGCGCTGGACGACGAGTCGCTGTACGTCATCAGTGCTTACACGAGCGGCTCCTGACAGGACGTCAGCTGCGGTGGAGGTGGCGTGCGGGGCCCCTGAAAGCCGGTGCCGGCCACGGGAAGTGCGGGACGTCAGCCGGTGAAGCTCTCGGGGCCGAAGCGGCCCCAGGCGACGAAGACCGCGATGGCGAGGTAGACCAGGTTCGCGGCGACGAGCGCCGTCTCGCCGCGCCGGCCGTGGGTGAACATCGCGCCCACCATCAGCAGGACCCAGCAGACGGCGGTCACCGGCACCATGACGGGCGCCGTGTCGAACACGGCGGGCAGGATCAGCCCCACGGCGGCCAGCACCTCCAGGACGCCGAGCCCCTTGATGAAGCCCGCGCTCTTGCCGTCGGTCCATCCGCCGCCGTGGGCCGCCGCCAGCTTCTCCTTCGGCACGAACGCCTTGACCATGCCGCCGAACAGGGCCACCGCGGCCAGCAGTCCGGCAGCGATCCACAGGGCGAGGTTCATCGTCAGCTCCTCGATCGTAAAGTGTCTTCATCCCCTGTGACGAGACAGCCCGCCCGGCTGTGACATCCTCGGCGCCCCGGCCCCGGCATGGACGAAAGCGCAGGTCACGCATAGGGTGCCTGCGCACGCGACCTTCCGCGGGCGTATCCGGTTTCCTTTCTCGCCCGTGGGGGGCTGCAGTCATGACCGTGTCCGAGTCCGAGAGACCTCTTCCCGACGCCGCGCCGCCGCGGGAGTCCCCGCGGCCTTCGCGGTGGCTGCTCCGTCTGGTGACGGCGTTCCTCGTGGCGGCGGCCGCCGGCGGTGCCTACGCCGTGTACGCGGGCGTGCGGCTGTACTCGGTGATCGAGGGCGACGCGGGGTTCCTCACCGTCCCGCAGGACGAGTTCCAGGAAGCGGCCAGGCGGTACGAGAACGCCGGCCGGGTGCAGGGCTTCGCGTTCGCGCTGTGTGCCGTCGTGTTCCTGGTCTGGTTCTCCCGTATGCGGCGGCTCACGGGGCAGTTGGCGCCGGACGCCTTCCGCAGGGGGCCCGGCTGGGCGGTGGGGGCCTGGTTCATCCCGTTCGCGAGCCTGTGGATGCCGTATCGCATCGCCATGGACATGTGGGCGGCCGCGTCCCCGCTGCCGGACGGCGGGAAGCCGACCCGCGCTCCGGTGTGGCCGGTGAACCTGTGGTGGGGGCTGTTCGTCGCCAACGTGACGCTGGGCCGCTACTCGGCGTTCCGCCTGGACACGGCCGAGGATCTCTTCGCATTGCGTGACGCCGTCCGGCAGTACCTGCTGTGCGACACCCTGGAGGTCCTCGCGGCGGGTGCCGCGGTGTACTTCGCCTTCCGTCTGACGGCCCTGCAGGAGCGGAAGGCCGCCCAGGGACCGTTCCTGAGCGGGGTGTAGCGGGGCGCAGCACGCTCAGCCGTGTGCGGGACGCGGCACGCTGTCGCGTCACTCGCCGTCTCACCACCGCCGGTTCACGACCCCAGCGTGGTGAGCGCGGGCGCGAGTTCGCGCCACTGGCGCAGGGGCAGTTCGGCGGGGGACGCGGTGAGGACCTGGACGGCGACGTGGTCGGCGCCGGCGTCCAGATGTTCCCGGACCCGCCGGCGGATCGCGCCGGTGTCGCCGTGGGCGACGATCGCGTCGACCAGCCGCCTGCTCGGCCCGCCGGTGAGGTCCTCGTCGCCGAATCCCAGCCTGCGCACATTGGCCAGCTGGTGGGGTGCGTTCCCGACGTACGTCGCCACGTGTGCCGTGGCCAGTTCGCGGGCCCGTACGGTGTCGGTGTCCAGGACGACGGCGAGTTCCACCCCGAGGAACGCCTCGGGCCCCATGGTCCGGCGCGCGGACGCGGTGTGCTCGACCGGGACGAAGTACGAGTGCGCGCCCCAGGTGCGCTCCGCGGCGAGTCCGAGCATCCTGGGCCCGAGGGCCGCCAGCACCCGCCGCGGCGCCGGGTCGGGGCGCGGCCCGTGCTGGGGGACCGCGTCCATGGAGTCGAGGTACGCGCGCATCGTGTGCACCGCCCGTCCGCGCGCCGGCATCGGATAGCCGTCGAGCTCGTGGACGGTGTCGTCGACCCGGTGCCCGCCGAGCCCGAGGAGGTAGCGGCCCGGGAAGGCGTCGCCCAGGGTGCGGGTCGCCGTCACCGCAGCGATCGGGTCGCGGAAGGCGATGTTGGCGATGCCGGACGCGATCGTCAGCCGCCGGGTCGCGGACAGCAGCAGCCACGCCTGTCCGAAACTCTCCCGGCCGAACGCCTCACCGAACCAGATCGCCCCGTAGCCCAACTCCTCGGTCTCGGCGGCGGCTTCACGTACCAGGCCGGCCGGGTGCGCGTCGAAGGCGAACGTCCAGATGCCCGCGGGCCCCAGAGCGGTGCGTGCGTGAGTGTGCATGTGCGCTCCTCCCCCACCAAGCGGAGAACCTCTCCGCCCGGCTGCGCGAGCTACCATACGGAGAAGTTCTCCGGATAGCCAGCGTGAAAGGCGGTACCCATGTCGAAGCCCGGCCGAGCCGCACAGCCGCCCGCGTCGCGCGCCGACGCGCGGGTCAACCGCGAGCGCATCCTCGCCGTGGCCCGCGAGGTCTTCGCCGAGAGCGGCCCCGAGGCTTCGCTCAACGCCATCGCGCGCCGCGCCGGCGTCGGTCCTGGCACCCTGTACCGGCACTTCCCCAACCGCCAGGCCCTGGTGGTCGCCCTCGTCCGGGACCGCGTACTCGCGCTGCACACGCTGGCGGAGGAGCTGCCCCGCACGCACTCCCCCGACGACGCGCTCGCCGCGTGGCTCGCCGCGCTGCTGGAGCACGCCCGGCTCCATCACGGCACCGGCGTCGCGGCCCTCCTCGACGAGACGGCCGACCTCGGCATCGACTGCCACCGCCTCGTGCTGGACAGCGCCGCCGCCGTGCTCGGCCGCGCCCGGCGCGAGGGCACGGCCCGCGCCGACCTCGACAGCGGTGACCTCGTCCGGCTCGTCGCCGGCGTCGCCCTGACCACCACGCGCGACGCCGAGCCCGGTCTGCCCGAACGGCTCCTCGGGCTGGTGCTGGACGCCGTTCACCGGGATGCGGCGGTGACGAGCCGGGGGCGCCCCGGCGGCTCGGCGGCCTAGGAGGCGTGCCGCGGCTCGCGCCACATCCCCCACCGGGTGGGGCCGTCGCCCGGGAGGGGCACTTCCTCGCGGACGGTGAAGCCGAAGTGTTCGCAGAAGGGGATGTTGGCGGACTTGCAGGACTCCAGGTAGACGGGGAGGCCGGCCGCGTCGGCCCGGGCGAGGCCCGAGCGCAGAAGGGCGGCACCGTGGCCCTGGCCGCGGGCGGCGGGGTCGGCGCCGATCACCGCGAGGGGCCAGTGGGGTCCCCGCGGGGTGTGCCGGGCGGCCGTCTCGACGGCGTCCCGGAACAGCGGGGCGCGGACGCCGAGCAGGTCCTGGAGCTGCTGGACGCTGTCCGCGCCGGGCACGGCCTGCGCACCCGCGGCGACCCAGAACGCGGCTGCCCCGTCGGTGCGTTCGCACACGCCGTGGTGGAGGTGCTGCCCCATGAAGAGGGTGGTGAAGTAGCGCACCAGCGACTCCTCGCGCGAGGCGTCGTCGGGGAAGGACCGGCGCAGCATCGGGTCGTCGTCGAAGGCGCGGGCCAGGGCGGCGCTGACCAGCGGGGCGTCGTCGAGGGTGGCCGGTTTCGGCGTGGCCGGTATCGGCATACGGGTCATCCCGCCGTTCGTGATCTTGGTGAGCGGACGCGTACCGGTATCCGGACGGAGTCACCCAGCCGCCGGGCCTTGAACTCAACCGTACAGTTCAGCGGGGTGTTAGGGTCGGCCCATGAGCGTGGAGACCGGCAGACAGCGGCCGAGCGGACCCCGGGCGGAGCTCAAGCGGCAGGCCATCGTGCGGGCCGCGCGCGAGCTGTTCCTGCGGGAGGGCTTCGGCGTGGGCATGGACGCCATCGCCGCCGCGGCGGGCGTGTCCAAGGTGACCGTCTACAACCACTTCGGCAGCAAGGAAGCCCTCTTCACCGCCGTCATCACCAGCGCGCTCGACGAACCCCTCGCCGGTGAGTCCGCGGCCGCGCTGGAGGGCCTCGCCGAGGCCGAGGACCTGCGCGCCGCCCTCGTCGACGCGGCCCGCGCCTGGGTCCACGCCGTCCGCACCAACGACGAGGTCGCCGCCCTGCGCAACCTCGTCGCCGCCGAGCTCCACCGCTTCCCCGAACTGGGCGAGGCCTGGCGCCACCACGGCACCGAGAGCCACCACCCGGCCGTGGCCGACGCCCTGCGCGGCCTCGCCGGACAGGGCCGCCTGGCCATCCCCGACCTCCAGGTCGCCGTCCTGCAGTTCTACGGGCTGCTCGTCTTCCCCCACATGGTCTTCAGCTCGTACGGCACCCAGATCGACGACGACCTGACGGAGCGTCTGGTCACCGGCGGGGTCGACATGTTCCTCGCGCACTACGGCCCGCGCGGCGCGCAGGGCTGACGCGGTCCGCCCCTCGATCCGGCCGTCGCCTCAGGGCAGTTGCTGCTCGAACCACACGATCTTGCCGCCGCTCACCCGCGTGGCACCCCACCGCAGTGCCAGCTGGTCGACGAGGAACAGGCCGCGGCCGCCCTCGTCGTCGAGCTGGGCGTGGCCGAGCCGGGGCAGTTGCACGGAGTCGTCCCGGACCTCGACGCGCAGGACGTCGGTGCGCAGCAGCCGCAGGGTGAGGGGCCGGGTGGTGACCCGGACGGCGTTCGCGACGACCTCGCTGACCAGCAGCTCGGTCGTGTCGGAGAGGTCGGCCAGGCCCCAGCGGCGCAGGGTGCGCCGGACCAGCCGGCGGGCCTGGCCCGCGGTGCGCGGATGCGGGGTCAGGTACCAGTTCGCGGCGGTCTCGGGCAGGAGGCCCTCGAAACGCGCGGCGAGCAGGGCGACGTCGTCCTCGCGCTCGACCTCGTCCAGGGTGCCGAGCGCCGCCTCGCACAGGGGCTCCAGCGCGGGCGGGCCCGCCGCGCCATGGGCGCGCAGCCGGTGGCGCAGCCGTGTGATGCCCGTCTGGATGTCCGAGCCGCGCGACTCGACGAGGCCGTCGGTGTAGAGCAGCAGGGTGGCTCCGGTGGGCGCGGGCATCTCGGTGGTCTCGAAGACGCCGCCGCCCACGCCTATCGGCACTCCTGAAGGCAGCGTGAGGGCCTCCGCCGACCCGTCCGGGCGCAGCAGCAGCGGCGGCGGGTGGCCGGCGTTGGCCATCAGCAGGCGGCGGGAGACCGGGTCGTACACGGCGTACAGGCAGGTGGCGAGGTGCTGGCTGCCGAGCCGGCCGGCCTGTTCGTCGAGGTGGTGCAGGACCTCGTGCGGCGGGAGGTCCAGGCCGGCAAGCGTGTGGACCACCGTGCGCAGCTGGCCCATGATCGCGGCCGAGGTGAGGGAGTGGCCCATCACGTCGCCGATGACGAGGGCGACCCGGTTGCCGGGCAGCGGGATGGCGTCGTACCAGTCGCCGCCCACCTCCGCGGTCCGCGAGGCGGGCAGATAGCGGCTGGCGAGGCGGACGCCCGCGAGCGCGGGCAGGGACGGCGGCAGCATGGTGCGCTGCAGTGTGTCGGCCACGGACGACTCGTGGCCATGGGTGAGCGCCTTGTCGACGCCGAGCGCGGCGTGGGTGGCGAGCTGGGAGGCGACGAGCAGGTCGTCGCCGGTGAAGGCGCGGCGGCCGCGGTCGCGGACGAGGGTGACGCAGCCCAGGACGTGGTGGCGGCCGCACAGCGGGGCGACGATCACCCGCCGGCCGGGCGGCACCTCCTCGGGCAGTCCGGCCGACGCGAGCAGCTCCGCCGCGACGGCCGCGGCCTCCGGAGTGGTGGCGAACACGGGCCGCCCGGACCGCAGCAGCTGTGCCGGCTCCCCCTTGACGGCCCGCGGCGGTGCCTGCGGTGCCGGCACCCCCTCGCGGTGGACACTGTGCAGCCTGAGCAGGGTGGGGGCGGCGGAGGCGGTGTCGCCGACCGGCAGCGGGTCGTGGAGATGGACGACGACGAGGTCGGCGAAGAGCGGCACGGCGACCCGGCACAGCTCGGCGAGTGTCTCGTCCAGGTTCATGCCGCGGGCGATGCGCCGGGTGGCGGTGTCCAGGTAGCGCAGCCGGTCCGTCCCCGCGTCGCGCAGGGCCCGGAGATCGCGCATGGCGCCTACGTCACGCAGGGCACCGCCCTCCCGCAGGGCATGGGCGTCCCGCAGGGCACGGGCGTGCCCGTCGCCGCGCACGGGCCGCGCACCCCGCAGCCTGCGACGCCGGCCCGGCTCGGAGCCGCCCCGTGCGCCGATCACGAGACCACCGCGGCGGTCCGTACCCGCCGGACCCGTCCACCGCTCCCCCGGCACCCCGGGCGGAACACACACGGACACCGCGGTATCGCTCGGCCCGGCAGGCACAGGCCGCAGGCACGCCGTACCGCCTCGCCCGGCAGGCTCGGACCGTGCGCACACGGGCGTCGCCGTATCGCTCCGTCCGACGGGCTGGGGCCGCAAGCGCAGGCACACCCCCGAACCACTCCGCCCGACCGGCTCGGGCCGTGGGCACAGGCACGCCGTACCGCTCCGTCCGACGGGCTGGGGCCGCAAGCGCAGGCACACCCCCGAACCACTCCGCCCGACCGGCTCGGGCCCTGCGCACAGGCACACCCCCGAACCACTCCGCCCGACCGGCTCGGGCCGTGGGCACACGGACGTCGCCGTATCGCTCCGTCCGACGGGCTCGGGCCGGCGCCCTGCTCGTCTCCGGCCGCTTCTGCTGACATGGGTCTGGCTCTCCCGCGCCCCGCTCTGCTCGACTGGCCTGAATCGCGCTGCCTGTGACAACCGGCCTGATCCGGAGGACAGGCCCTAGTCGAGTTTCGTACAGCGCAGGAAGATCTGCTCCTCCGGTGGGACGTCGGAGCTCTCCGGCGCGTAGGTGTAGGAGGACTCCCCGTCGATCGAGAAGCCGGCCGCCTCGACGACCTCGCGGAGGGTGTCGCGGAGGTAGCCCGTGACGCGGATGGTGCTGCCGAGGAAGGGGATCGCGAAGTCGTCGACATCCGCCTCGACCATCGACAGGACGAGCAGGCCACCCGGTTCCAGCAGCCCGTGGATCGTCTTCAGGGCGAGAGGGATCTCCGCGCGCGGCAGCATCAGCAGCGAGAAGAAGGCCGCGACGGCGTCGAAACGGCCCAGGTCCAGGGAGCCGCCGGGGCGCAGGTCGGCGATGTCCGCCCGGTGGAACTCCCCGTCGGGCACATTGCGGCGGGCCAGCTCGACCATGCCGGCCGACAGGTCGACGCCCACCACGGCGCACCCGCCGTCGGCGAGCTGGCGCGAGGTCGGCAGTCCGGTGCCGCAGCCGAGGTCCAGCACGCGCGCGCCGGGCGAGAGGCGCTTCAGGAGCCAGTCGGCGGACTGGACCTGCCCCTCCTTGTGGGGGAATGCCTCGTCGTAACGGTCACCGATGGCGTCGAAGGCCTCCGCCTGACCCGTCCGGTCGACCCGCAGGCCGTCGTAGTCGACTCCCTCACCAGCACTGCTCACGCTGCGTCTCCCTCAGGCTAAGGCTTGGATCATCCTTGCACAGGAGACCCTGCCGTGGCGGCACGTCCACAGAGAAACCGCTTCGCGGAAATCGCCTCAACCGCCGTGGATCGCCAGGGCGATGAGCGCGACCAGGGCCGCCGTCACCATGAACACCGTACGGGTCAGGGCGCGTACGCGTCGCTCGCTGCCCGCGCGTACGGACCACGGCAGGGCCAGGGTCGCGGCCGACGCCTGCTCCATGCGGGTGCGCAGTGCCCGGCGTGCCGCCTCCGGGGTCGCGGCGAGGGCGGCACGAGCGTGCCCGAGCCGACCGCGTACGGCATGGCTGCTGGCCTCCGTCTCGGCGGCGGCCTCCGACACGCCGAGCCCGAGTCCGTCGCACAGCACGGCCGTACGGCGGTGCCGCGGGGGAAGCTCCAGCAGGGCGCGCAGCAGCGGATCGGCGGGCGCGGGGCTCGGGCGGATGACGAGTCGCCGGAAGCGGTGCCAGGGCGACAGGGCGTGCTCATGGGTCGCTGCCCGCACCCAGCCCACCGGGTCGGGGTCGCGGGCGACCTCGGGCCAGCGTTCCCAGGCCTGCCGGAAGGCGTGCTCGGCGGACTCGAAGGCGCGGCGGCGGCAGCCGGTCAGCAGGTATGCCTGCTCTATCAGGCCGGGAGCGGCGTAGACGTACAGCGCGTCGAAGGCGCCCTCCGGGGTGAGTGCGGACCGCCCCGGGCGCAGGGTGTCGGCGCTGTCGTCCAGGGCGCGTATGAGGGTCGTGCGGGTGGTGGGCGCGGCGCCGCCGCCCCGCTCCACGGGTGGGTTGGAGTACATGCGGGCGTCCTGTGCGGGTCGTCGGCCCCTGCGGGCCGCCGGACGGGGGGGCGTCACGCCCGGCGGTCCCGGCGGAGCCGTCGCCGCGGCCGTGCCACGGCATCCCCAACGCCTCGCCCGCACGGCAGGTGGCGCCGCGACATGCCGGATCACACCCTCCGGCGAACCGTCGAACCCACGTCCCGGTCCGCCCCGCCGCAACCTGACTCGGGTGACCACGTGGATACCCGGCCTTCGCGGGTACCCGGCGCAACAAGCCCCGACCGACCGCGGTGGCCGACGGGCTGCCGCCGATCGACGTAGTACACGGAGGTACACACGATGAGCACGGTCAAGGAGACGGTCGAAGTCAGCGTTCCGCTGCACACCGCCTACAACCAGTGGACGCAGTTCGAGGAGTTCCCGAACTTCATGGAGGGAGTCGAGGAGGTCAGGCAGGTGGACGACCGCCACAATCACTGGACGACCAAGATCGGCGGGGTGAAGCGGGAGTTCGACACCGAGATCGTCGACCAGCTGCCCGACGAGCGCATCACCTGGCGTACCACCTCGGGCGACACCAACCAGAAGGGCTCCGTCCGCTTCGAGCGCGTCGACGACACGCACACGCGGGTGGAGCTGGTCATGGACGTGGAGCCCAGCGGTGCCGCCGAGAAGGTCGGCGATCTGCTCGGCACGATCGACCGGCGGGTGAAGGGCGACATGAAGCGGTTCAAGGAGTACATCGAGGAGCGCGGCGGCGAGAGCGGCGCCTGGCGCGGACGCATCCGTCCGGGCGACGTGGGCGGTCCGACGCCGCTCTGACGACTCCGCCCTGAGGGCCGTCCGCCGTCGCCGCCGAGGCTGACGCGGACGCCGACAGGGACGCGGAAGCGGACGGGGAGACCCACCCGGACGACAGGACAGGGGCCTGGGCGCGCTGACGCCCTGGCCCCTTCCGCGTGCCCGGCCCCGAAAGGGCCGGGCGTACCCGCAGTCGGTTCAGCCGAGGACGAGCGCAAGGCGCGCTTCAGCCGAGGACGAACGGAAGTCGCGTTTCAGCCGAGGACGAACGGAAGTCGCGCGGCGAGGCCGTCGCCGAGTGCCGCCCTCTCCGTGCCGGTCGGCGTCCGGCGCCCCGTGCCGATCCGCAGGGCGTCCTGGTCGGGGAACGACGCGGGGAACGGGGCCCCGGCGATCTTCTCCAGCGCCGCGCGGGCCGCGGCGAGGGTCTCACCGGGCGGTTGCGCGGCCGACGGCCGGTACGCGACGAGGTCCAGGTGGTGCAGGGTCCACTCGAGGACGTACGCCGAGAGGTAGTCGCCGACCGTCAGCACCTCGCCCTTGGTGCTCACCCGGAGGGCCGGGTCGGCGAGCGCGGCGGCGCGGCCCGCCGCCGAACCGACGTCGTCGAGATGGAACTTCAGCAGGGCCGGGTCGCCGTACGCGGCCGCCAGCCGGGGGATCAACGCGTCGAGCGGGTCGTCGCCGGTCGGTGGCTCGACCAGGTCCCAGTACGTGACGGCGTCCACGGTCGGCTCGGCCTCGGCGGGCGTGGCCAGGGTGATCAGGACGTCCTGCGCGTCGATGACGAGGTGGCACACCAGGTCCCGTACGAGCCACCCGGCGCAGCCGGAGGGCCGCTCGAAGTCCTCGTCCGGGGTCTCGGCCACGGCCGTGAGCAGTGCGGTCCAGGCGTGTGTGAAGAGGTCCACCGCGGCACCGTAGTGCGGCAACGTACGGCCGGACAACCGCGTTCCGGGCGGGCAGGGACGGCGGGTCGTGTCGGGCAGGGCCGCCCGGGCGGCGGTCGGCCTGCCACCCTCGGCCGGCCCCGGGCGGCGGTCGCACGATCGACCACGCGGCCCCCGCTCAGCCCCGCACAGCGGACGGCCGACACCGTCAGCCCCGACCGAAGTAGTCCTGCGACTCCACCGGTCGTCGCACCTCAATGAACTCGTTCGGCTTGGGCACTTCACGCCCCGCCGCGCGCCACTGCTGCACGAGTTCCTCGTAGATCGGTGTGCCCGCATCCCGAGGGGGCTGCGGGTGCGGGGGCCGCCCTTCGGGCTGGCCGGCTCCTGGCGACGTCATCCCCGGGTCTCACGCCTTCCCCTGGCTGAACGTTTCTCCCTGCTGGTGCAGAATCGATTTGTTCCATGGCGCTCATGCCTGCCCACCCCGGCCACCGCGCATCCTCCGTCCATGGGGTGAACCGGCGCACGGCAAGCACCCTTGGAAGCACTCCGCAAGGAGCGCGCGCCCCCTGAGGGGCCGTCAGCCATGGAGGTCCCGGCGGGTGGCCGCGGCACGCCCGCCGTATCGTCACCCACCCGGAGCAGCCACAGGATGTGAGAGGTGAGGGCATGAGCAGCGAACCAGCGCACCCGGCCGGGAGTACCGAGCCCTCCTACCTCACCGCGGTCCGGGAGTCGTACGACACCGTCGCCGCCGCCTACGCCGCGCTCGTCAAGTCACCCGCCGAGCTGGACCCGTTGTCGCGGGGCATGCTGGCCGCCTTCGCAGAGCTCGTCCGCGCCGACGGGCCGGGGCCGGTCGCGGACGTGGGGTGCGGGCCGGGCAAGGTGACGGCGTATCTGGCCGCTCTGGGCCTGTCTGTGTTCGGGGTCGACGTGTCGCCGAGGATGGTCGGGCCGGCGCGGGCGGCCCATCCCGGTCTGCGCTTCGAGGTGGGGTCGATGACGGGGCTGGACCTGGACGACGGCTCGCTCGGCGGCGTCCTGGCGTACTACTCCACGCATCACACCCCGCCCGCCGAACTGCCCCGCCTGTTCGCCGAGTTCCGCCGCACCCTGGCACCCGGCGGGCACCTGATGCTCGCCGGGCACGCGGGCGAGGGCCGGCGCCGGCGCCCGACGCATGCCTACGGCGGGCTTCCGGTGTCCTACGAGTCCCACCTGCTGCCCCCGGAACGGCTCGCCGCGCTGCTCGGTGAGGCCGGCTTCGACGTCACAGCGCGACTTGTACAGCCGCCGGAGATGGACGGGAGGAGCACGATCGCGACCTTCCTCGCCCGTCGGCGGCCCTGAGCCCGGGAGGCCCGGACGAGGCGAGTGTACGTCCGTACGCTTTGGAGTGTACGATCGTACGCATGGTGACGGACCACTTCGCGGGCGACCCGCGCACGAACCTCGAGCGCATGCTCGCGGGCGATCTCTACATCGCCGACGACCCGGAGATCGCGCGGCGCCAGCAGGAGGCCGTGCGGCTGGCGGCGCGGTATCAGGCGGCCTGCGCGGAGGACGCCGGCGCGGCGCGGGCGGTACTCGTCGAGCTGCTCGGGTCGCTGGGCGAGGAGGCGCATGTGCGGCCGCCGCTGTACGTCGACTACGGCAGCAACATCAGCATCGGCGCGCGTACCTTCGTGAACTACAACCTCACGGCGCTGGACGTCGCGGCCGTCACGATCGGCGAGGACTGCCAGATCGGCCCGAACGTGCAACTGCTCACGCCCACACACCCGTTGGAGCCGCAGCCACGGCGCGACAAGCTGGAGGCGGCGCGGCCGATCACGATCGGGGACAACGTGTGGCTCGGCGGCGGAGTGATCGTGCTGCCCGGTGTGACCATCGGGGACAACTCGGTGATCGGCGCGGGCTCGGTGGTCACCAAGGACGTGCCCGCGAACGTCGTGGCCGTCGGCAACCCCGCCCGCGTGGTGCGCGAGCTCTGACGTCATGGCCACCGGACACACCGACCCGCAGCGCCGCGAGCGCATCCTCGACGCGGCCCTGGACCTGATCGCCGAGGAGGGCGTCGCCGGCGTGTCGCACCGCAAGATCGCCGGGCGCGCGGGCGTGCCGCTGGGGTCGATGACGTATCACTTCAGCGGGATCGACGATCTGCTGCGGGAAGCGTTCGGACGGTTCGTCGAGCACTTCGTCGCCGTCTTCGACGCCCATCTGTCCGCGCCGGCCGGCCGCGAGGAGGCCAGGCAGGCAGTGGCGGATCTGGTGCACGTGCTGTCCGAGGGCAGCCGGCGCGACCTCGTGCTCACCCAGGAGCTGTACACGCTCGCCGCGCGCCGGCCGGAGTACCGGGAGCTGACCCATGAGTGGATGCGGCGCAGCCGGGTCCATCTGGAGAAGCACTTCGATCCGGACACCGCGCGTCAACTCGACGCGCTGATCGAGGGTCTGACGCTCCATCGGGCCCTGGCGCAGGAGCCTCACGGGCGTGCGCTGACCCTGGAGGCGATCTCCCGCATCACCGAGACCGGTCGGCGGGAGGGCTGAGCCGCCCGTGCGGCACGGAACCTGACGCCGTGCCGCACGGGCCTTTCACACAGGGCGCGTTCAGGCGCCGACGTACTCCGCCAGGTGCTCGCCGGTGAGGGTGGAGCGCGCGGCGACCAGGTCGGCGGGCGTGCCCTCGAAGACGACGCGGCCGCCGTCGTGGCCGGCGCCCGGGCCGAGGTCGATGATCCAGTCGGCGTGCGCCATGACCGCCGGGTGGTGCTCGATCACGACGACCGACTTACCGGAGTCGACCAGCCGGTCGAGCAGGCCGAGGAGTTGGGCGACATCGGCCAGGTGCAGGCCGGTGGTCGGCTCGTCCAGGACGTACACGCCGCCCTTGTCGGCCATGTGCGTGGCGAGCTTCAGCCGCTGGCGCTCACCGCCGGAGAGGGTGGTGAGCGGCTGGCCGAGGGTGAGGTAGCCGAGGCCGACGTCGGCGAGCCGCTGGAGGATCTTGTGCGCGGCCGGGAGGCGGGCCTCGCCGTCGGCGAAGAACGCCTCGGCCTCGGTCACCGACATCGCGAGCACCTCGCTGATGTCGCGGCCGCCGAGGTGGTACTCCAGGACGGAGGCGTCGTAGCGCTTGCCCTCGCAGTCCTCGCACACCGTGGACACGTCGGCCATCATCGCCAGGTCGGTGTAGATGACGCCGGCGCCGTTGCAGGTGGGGCAGGCGCCCTCGGAGTTGGCGCTGAACAGGGCGGGCTTGACGCCGTTGGCCTTGGCGAAGGCCTTGCGGATCGGCTCCAGCAGCCCGGTGTAGGTGGCCGGGTTGCTGCGCCGGGAGCCGCGGATGGGGCCCTGGTCGACCGAGACGACGCCCTCCTCCGCGGGGATCGAGCCGTGCACCAGTGAGCTCTTGCCGGAGCCGGCCACGCCGGTGACGACCGTCAGCACACCGAGGGGGATGTCGACGTCGACGTCCTGGAGGTTGTGCGCGTTCGCGCCGCGGACGGGGAGCTTGCCGGTGGGCCTGCGGACCGAGTCCTTGAGTGCGGCCCGGTCGTCGAGGTGGCGTCCGGTGACGGTGCCGGCCGCCCGCAGGCCCTCGACCGTGCCCTCGTAGCAGACGGTGCCGCCGCCCGTGCCGGCACCGGGGCCGAGGTCGACGACGTGGTCGGCGATCGCGATCGTCTGCGGCTTGTGCTCCACGACGAGGACGGTGTTGCCCTTGTCGCGCAGGCGCAGCAGCAGGTCGTTCATCCGCTGGATGTCGTGCGGGTGCAGACCGGTGGTGGGCTCGTCGAAGACGTACGTCACGTCGGTGAGCGAGGAGCCGAGGTGGCGGATCATCTTCACGCGCTGCGCCTCGCCGCCGGACAGCGTGCCGGCCGGGCGGTCCAGGGAGAGGTAGCCGAGGCCGATCTCCGTGAACGACTCCAGGGTGTGCCGCAGGGACTCCAGCAGCGGCGCCACGGAGGGCTCCTTCAGCCCGGCGACCCATTCGGCGAGGTCACTGATCTGCATCGCGCACGCGTCGGCGATGGAGACGCCCTTGATCCTGGAGGCGCGGGCGCCCTCGGCGAGGCGGGTGCCGTCGCACTCGGGGCAGGTGGTGAAGGTCGTGGCGCGCTCCACGAAAGCGCGGACATGCGGCTGGAGGGCGTCGATGTCCTTGGACAGCATCGACTTCTGGATCTTGGGGATCAGCCCTTCGTAGGTCAGGTTGATGCCCTCGACCTTGATCTTGGTGGGCTCCTTGTGGAGGAGGTCGTGCAGCTCCTTCTCGGTGAACTCGCGGATGGGCTTGTCCGGGTCGAAGAAGCCGCAGCCCCGGTAGATCCGCCCGTACCAGCCGTCCATGGTGTAGCCGGGGATGGTCAGGGCGCCCTCGTTCAGCGACTTGGAGTCGTCGTAGAGCTGGGTGAGGTCGATGTCGGAGACCGTGCCGCGGCCCTCGCAGCGCGGGCACATGCCGCCGGTGCGGCTGTAGGTCGCCTTCACTGCCTTCTTGTCGCCGACCGCGATCGCGCCGCTGCCGCGGACCGAGGGCACATTGAAGGCGTACGCGCTGGGCGGGCCGATGTGCGGGTCGCCGAGGCGGCTGAAGAGGATGCGCAGCATCGCGTTGGCGTCGGTGGCGGTGCCGACGGTGGAGCGGGGGTCGGCGCCCATCCGCTTCTGGTCGACGATGATCGCGGTGGTGAGGCCGTCGAGGACGTCGACCTCGGGCCGCGACAGCGAGGGCATGAAGCCCTGCACGAACGCGCTGTACGTCTCGTTGATCAGCCGCTGCGACTCGGCGGCGATCGTGTCGAAAACCAGGGAGCTCTTGCCCGAGCCGGACACCCCGGTGAACACGGTGAGCCGCCGCTTGGGGATCTCGACGCTGACGTCCTTGAGGTTGTTCTCGCGGGCGCCGATCACCCGGATCAGCTCGTGGCTGTCCGCGATGTGCGGCGCCGACAAGGGGTCCGGCTGCGTGTCCGTCTTGGTCGCCCTGCTCATCCTGTCTCCATGTGCCCTCGCGCGTCCGTACGACGTCACCCTAGACGCGACCGGGCGGCGGGGGCTTCTCCGTTCCTGACCGGGTTACCTTTCGGCGGTGGCCGGGGCCCGCCTGCACCGTGCCGTCCTTCAGCGGGGTGCCGTCCATCGCGGTGTCCGTGAGGGTGGTGCGCACCTCGGTGACGACCTCGCAGGGTGCCTGCTCCTTGAGCCACCGCGGCTGCTGTGCGGGCGGCACGATCAGGGGGAACGGCGTGGCCTCCACAGGCGTCCAGGCGGCCTCGGGGATGTCCCGGCACGTGACCTCGCCGCTGTCGCAGGCCCTGACGCCGGACGTGGTGTTCTGGGGGCCGCTGGGCCGCAGCGAGGGCGTCGCGGCGGTCCAGCGGTTCGTGCTGGACCTGCGGCACCACCCGGCGGGCGCGGGGACGATGGTGCGCTGCTCCGCGGTGGACATGCCCGGTGAATGGGCGCGCTACCAGTGGGTGTTCACGACCCCGGACGAGGGGCCCCGGCTGGCGGGGACGGATGTGGTGCACCTGCGCCGCAGTCTCGTCGACCAGATGATCGTGTTCGCCGGGGACGTCAAGCCGTCCCCTGAGCGGCGGACGCGGGCGCATATCCGGGTGCGGCGCCGATCGCCGCTCTGCCAGCATGGCCGGATGGATCACCGTCTCACTTCCCTGGTCGTACGGCACACCCACCGCGTCCCCGTCGCCTCCTCCGGTGTGACGCCCGGTCAGAGTGTCGCGGCAGCCAGGCAGTTGGACTCGGCGCTGATGTCCGCCGGGTTCAAGCTGTCGGCTGAGCTGCTGGAGCGGCTGGCCGGGCTGCCGGAGGCGGCGGTCGTGGAGACGGGGCGGCGCACGCTGGACACCGTGCGGGAGATGGTCGGCGACCATGTCCGGCACAACACGTACTTCCGCGACTTCCCCGCCGGGGTGCCCGACACCGAGGACTTCTGGCTGAGCTGCATCGCGGAGGCCCTCGCCGACGAGGCCACCCGCGCCGGGACGCTCGACCAGCTGAGCGAGGGTGTCGTCGACCTGCTGACGCTGCCGTCGTACGGCAGGTACCAGCACACCTACGAGGACATGCTCGCCGCCCACGACGAACTGATCGAGGCCGCGGGCGACCGGGTCACGGTGCTGCACGCGGGCGGCACCCCGGACTCGGAGGTGACCGCGCTGTATCTGGCGCTGGCCGGGAGTGTCACGCCGCTCGGGGAGGAGCACCTCGCGGACCTGCGGACGCTGGCCGGGGTGTGCGCCGAGGGCCCGCAGCCGGCGGAGATCCCGGTGCGGGAGAACCGTGCGATCGTCAACGCGGCGCGGCTGAAGGCGGGTCGCCCGCTGCTGCTGGACACGGTGACGGACGTGCTGCGCCTGGCGTGCGCGCTGTCGGACGGCGATGTGACGCTGCGGGAGCCGACGCGGTTCGTGCGGCTGTCCCGGCCGGCGCGGCGTGCCCTGCTCACCGGGCTGGACGCGGTGGTGGGCGCCTCCCCCGGCAAGCTCGCCGATGTGGCGGCGTACGCGGAGCGGTGGAAGCGGCTCGGTGAGCGGCTGCACCCGCACGAGTACCCGCGCCTGGCGCACGCGGCCGCCGTGTTCGCGGTCGCGCGCGGTGAGCGCCGGGTGCCGTCGCTGGAGGGCCGGGTGGAGGAGCTGCTGGCGCGCGGGGAGGTGGCCGGGGCGGCGCAGTTGCTGGCGTCCGCGCCGGGCCGGCTGTACCGCGCGCTGGACCGGCTGCTGCGCACGGCGTCCGATGAGGCGGAGCGGGACGCCGTCGTCGCGGCCGCGCGGCGCACCGCGGGGCAGGTGTCCGGCCGGGTGCTGCTGTCCGTGCGGGAGCATCTGCACAACCGTTGCGGCGCGAGCGACCGGCAGCGGGTGTTCGTCAACCGTGCGGGCGGCGCCTGGGTGGCGGCCGACGACCGGCCCCGACTGCCCGAGACCGGGCGCGCGGCGCTGGTCGCCGCGCTCGACGCGGAGACCGCGCGCCGGCTGCCGGACCCGGGGCATCTGCTGATCGAGCCCGGGATGCTGGACGTGGCCCTTCCGCTGAGCGGCCGTGCGGCCGCGTCCGGGTTCGGGGTGCTGCCGCGCGGCTCGGTGTCGCGGGTCGAGGGCGAGCTGCTGCGGTTCTTCGTGTACTGGAGGCAGACCCGGCGCGACACCGACTACGACCTGTCGGCGCTGATGCTCTCGGCCGAGTACAAGACCCTCTCCTGGCTGTCGTGGACCGCGCTGGCGGCCGTCGAGGGCGAGCACTCCGGGGACGTCACCGAAGCGCCCGACGGGGCCTCGGAGTTCATCAACCTGCGGCTGGGCGCGGTGCAGGGCGCGTACATCGTGCCCCAGGTGAACGTCTTCTCGGGTGAGGACTTCGAGACGGTGGAGGAGTCGTTCTTCGGGTTCATGCTCCGCGACGCCGAGCAGCGGGGCCTCCCCTTCGAACCGCGCACGGTACGGCTGAAGTCGGAGCTGCGCGGGCCCGGCCGGGTGGCGCTGCCGCTGGCCTTCGCGCGTGACGCGGACGGCCGCTGGTACGCGAAGTGGCTGCACGTGTACCTGAAGGGCAGTCCGTCGGCGAACCGGGTGGAGGCCAACCGTGTCACGGTGTCCACACTGCTGCGGGGCGCGATGGCCCACGAAAGCCTGACGGTCGGTCACCTCGTGGACCTGCTCGGCGACCGGGCCTCCTCCGTCACGCTGTGGGACGGCACGACGCCCCCGCCGCACCCGGTCACCTTCCTCGGCCTCACCCGGCCCGAGGGGCTCCACCCGGACTCCCGCGTCTACACCCCGGAAAACCTGCGCGACATGATCCCCGCGTGACTGTTAGCGTGGCCCGCGGCGAGGCCATGAGGGGGCTTCCTTCTACCACTCCTTGATGTAGTCCTCTCGCTCTCCTCGCCGCTCACGTGAGGTGCGGGGCGTCGCAGCGGCGGCGCCCCGCATCCGTGTGCCGGGCCGCCGCGAGCCGCCCGCGTCAGCCCCCTACCGGTCCCGGCGGCTCATGAACGCCCGGCGGCCTGTGGCGAGATGGTCGAGGACGAGGGACTCCACGCGGTCGGCGTCACGGGCGGCGACGGCGTCGTACAGGGCCTCGTGCTCGCGGGCCATGGCGAGCAGGTCGTCGTGCCGGCCGAGCAGCCAGCGCATACGGCTGCGCAGTACGCCTTCCAGTGCGCTCAGCAGCTCGTTGGCGGCGAGCTGGACGACGGTCTGGTGGAAGTCGGCAGCGGCGCGGCGGGCACGTACGGCGTCGCCGGCGCGGGCGGCGTCCAGTTCGGCGTCCAGGTCGGCCCGCAGCCGCTCCAGACCGGCCCGGGTGTGCCGCTGGGCGGCGAGCCGGAAGGCGAGGGTCTCCAGTGCGGAGCGGACCTCGTCGAGGTCGGCGACGTCGCTGGGGCCGAACTCCCGGACCACCGCCCAGCTGCGGGGCCGGGGCGTGACCAGGCCCTCGGCGACGAGCGTCTTGAGGGCGTCGCGGACCGGCAGGCGGCTGACCCCCAGCTGCTCGGCGACCTCGCGCTCGACCAGGCGGCTGCCCGGGCGGCGTACTCCGTCCAGGATCTCGTCGCGCAGCTGCCGCGTCACCCGCGCCGACTCAGGGGTGAAGTCCCCAGACGCAGTCATGCTCGCCCTTCTCCCGTACCGACCGCCGCGCCGCCGTGGTTCACGCGGCACACCGACCCTAGCGCCGGCCGGGCGTGGCTGGAGCAGGCGCCCGTCCCGCGCCACGGCCTCGCCCGCGTGGACGACGAGGTCCCGGGGCGGCAGGTCGACGAGGACCTGCGGCAGGCACTCGCCGCGGACGAGGACGAAGTCGGCCGGGCCGGCCGGGCCGAGGTCGGCGCGGGGCAGGCCCATGACGTCGGCACCGCCGTGCGCGGCGGTCTCGTAGCAGGCGCGGAGCTCGTCGTCGAGGCGCACGTCGGTGACCCGGCCGAGGAGGTGCGCCCGATGGAGCATGCCGGCGTTGCGAAGGGGCTCCAGGAGTCGCGTACGCCGTCGGAGCCGAGGCCGACGGTGACGCCGTGCGCGCGCAGCTTCGCGAGGGGCAGCACGAGGTCGCGGATGGGAAGACCACGGCGTCGCGCGGTGCGGCCGGAGGCGTCATGGGTTTCGAGGCGTGCGGTGTCGTGGGTTCTGTATACCAAAACAGCAGCACACCCTCCGAGTGCGCCTTGCTAGCCGACGAAGCCGTGATATTTGGTATCCCATCCGGAAGCCCGCCGCACTGTCACACGCCTCCGGTACTGTCGCAGCGTGAAACTGACCATCCTGGGCGGCGGGGGTTTCCGCGTGCCGCTCGTGTACGGCGCTCTCCTCGGCGACCACGCCGAGGGCCGGGTCACGCACGTGACCCTGTACGACCTCGACGCGGCCCGGCTGTCCGCGATCGCCCGGGTGCTGGCCGAACAGGCCGCGGGCCACGCGGACGCGCCGCGGGTTGCCGTCACCACCGACCTCGACGAAGCGCTCAAGGGCGCCGACTTCGTGTTCTCCGCGATCCGGGTCGGCGGTCTCGAGGGCCGCGCGGCGGACGAACGCGTGGCCCTCGCCGAAGGCGTGCTCGGGCAGGAGACGGTCGGCGCGGGCGGTATCGCGTACGGGCTGCGCACACTGCCGGTCGTGGACCACATCGCACGGCGGGTGGCGGCGCTCGCCCCGGACGCGTGGTTCATCAACTTCACCAACCCGGCCGGGCTCGTCACCGAAGCCATGTCCAGGCGCCTCGGCGACCGGGTCATCGGCATCTGCGACTCCCCCGTGGGCCTCGGCCGCCGGGTGGCCCGCGCGCTGGGGGCGGCCCGGCCGGAGGAGGCGTGGATCGACTACGTCGGCCTCAACCACCTCGGCTGGCTGCGCGGGCTGCACATCGACGGCCGCGACGAACTCCCCCGCCTGCTCGCCGACCCCGAGCTGCTCGGCGGCTTCGAGGAGGGCAAGCTCTTCGGCCCGGAGTGGATCCGGTCGCTGGGCGCGATCCCCAACGAGTACCTGCACTACTACTACTTCAACCGCGAGACGGTACGGGCGTACCAGGAGGTCCCGCAGACGCGCGGGGCGTTCCTGCGGGAGCAGCAGGCCCGCTTCTACGACCGGATGCGCGATCCGGCGGCGCCCGCGCTGGCGACCTGGGACGCCACCCGGGCCGAGCGCGAGGCGACCTACATGGCGGAGAACCGCGAGGCGGCGGGGGCCGGCGAGCGCGACGAGGCGTCGCTGACGGAGTCCGGCGGCTACGAGCAGGTGGCGCTCGCGCTGATGCGGGCCATCGCGCGCGACGAGCGCACGACGCTCATCCTCAACGTCCGCAACCGCTCGACGCTGTCCGTCCTCGACGAGGACGCGGTGATCGAGGTGCCCTGTCTGGTCGACGGCAACGGCGCCCACCCGGTGGCCGTCTCACCGCTGCCCGCGCATGCGACGGGACTGGTGTGCGCGGTCAAGGCGGTCGAGCGCGAGGTGCTCGCCGCGGCCGAGTCGGGTTCGCGCGCCACGGCCGCCAAGGCCTTCGCCCTGCATCCGCTGGTCGACTCGGTGGAGGTGGCGCGGCGGCTGGTCGACGCCTACCGGGCGGTGCATCCGGGGCTGGCGTATCTGGGCTGAGGTGAGCTTGCGGCCACGGAGGGAGGAGCGACCGGCCGGGTGCGTCCGGGCCGGAAGTCGGGCAGGACGGCGGCGAGTGCCGCCACGGCTTCGGCGGTCCCGGCGAGGCTTCGGCGCTCCCGGCGAGGCCGGCGAAGAACCGGTCACTGCGCGGTCGGGCGCCGAACCGGTCCGCGACCGGCCCGGTGCTGCGCGGCTCCGGACGGACCGCCGCGCCGCCGAGCTGACGACCGCGCCTCGTAGGCTGGGCGTGTGTCACCCTCCTCCCGTCTGCGTCGTGTCGCCGTCCTCGTGCTCGAAGGGGCGAAGCCGCTCGATGTGGGCATCCCGGCGCAGGTGTTCACGACCCGGGCGAGCATGCCGTACGAGGTGCGGGTGTGCGGGGCGGAGCCCGGGCTCGTCACCGGCGGGGACGGGCTGTCCTACCACGTGGCGGACGGGCTGGACGCGCTGGGCTGGGCCGATGTGGTGTTCGTGCCGGGCTACCGGTTCCCGGACCGGGAGGACCCGCCGGCCGCGGTGGTGGAGGCGCTGATCGCGGCACACGAGCGGGGCGCGCGGCTCGCGGCGATCTCCACGGGTGCCTTCGCGCTGGCCGCGACGGGGCTGCTGGACGGGCGGCGGGCCACGACCCACTGGCACTACACGCGGGCGCTCGCCGAGCGGCATCCGCTGGTCGAGGTCGACGAGAACGTGCTGTTCGTGGACGAGGGCAGCGTGCTGACCTCGGCGGGTGCCGCGTCCGGCATCGACCTGTGCCTGCACATCCTGCGCGGCGACCTCGGGGTGGCCGCCTCCAACCACGCGGCCCGGCGTCTGGTGGCGGCGCCGTACCGCAGCGGCGGACAGGCGCAGTACGTGCCGCGGACGGTGCCCGAACCGCTCGGGGAGCGGTTCGCGGCCACCCGCGAGTGGGCGCTGCGCCGGCTGGACGAGCCGCTCACTCTGGAGACGCTGGCACGGCACGCGGCGGTGTCGGCGCGGACGTTCTCCCGGCGGTTCGTGGAGGACACCGGCTACACGCCGATGCAGTGGGTGATGCGGGCCCGCATCGACCGGGCGCGGGAGCTGCTGGAGCGTTCCGGTCGCAGTGTCGAGCAGATCGCGGGCGACGTCGGGCTGGGGACTGGGGCCAATCTGCGGATGCACTTCCAGCGGGTCCTCGGGACCACGCCGAGCGAGTACCGGCGCACCTTCACCCGGGGCGAGTGACACCGTCCCGGCGGGTTGGCGTGATCCTTGCGGACCATGGCGCTCTCGCCCAGGTCACGGGCGGGCGCGGCGCGCGAGGCTGGTGACGCACCAAGGGACGAGGGGACGAAGGGACACACCACTCATGACCCGCATCGCCATCAACGGTTTCGGCCGCATCGGCCGCAATGTGCTGCGCGCCCTCCTGGAGCGCGACAGCGCCCTGGAGATCGTCGCCGTCAACGACCTCACCGAGCCCGCCGCGCTGGCGCGGCTGCTCGCCTTCGACACCACGTCGGGCCGGCTCGGCCGTCCGGTGAGCGTCGACGGCGACACGCTCGTGGTGGACGGCCGGCGCATCAAGGTGCTGGCCGAGCGCGAGCCGGCCCGGCTGCCGTGGGCCGAGCTGGGCGTCGACCTCGTGCTGGAGGCGACGGGCCGGTTCACCTCGGCGAAGGCGGCCCGGGCGCACATCGACGCGGGTGCCAGGAAGGTGCTGGTGGGCGCGCCGTCGGACGGGGCCGACGTGACGCTGGCGTACGGCGTGAACACCGACGCCTACGACGCCGAGCTGCACACCGTCGTCTCCAACGCCTCCTGCACGACCAACGCGCTGGCCCCGCTGGCCGCCGTCCTGGACGAGCTCGCGGGCATCGAGCACGGCTTCATGACGACGGTGCACGCCTACACCCAGGAGCAGAACCTCCAGGACGGCCCGCACCGCGACCCGCGCCGCGCCCGTGCCGCCGGTGTGAACATCGTGCCGACCACGACGGGCGCCGCGAAGGCGATCGGCCTGGTGCTGCCGGGCCTGGACGGCAAGCTGTCCGGCGACTCGATCCGGGTGCCCGTGCCGGTGGGCTCGATCGTCGAGCTGAACACCACCGTCGCCCGGGACGTCACGCGCGAGGAGGTGCTGGACGCCTACCGCAAGGCCGCCGAGGGGCCGCTGGCCGGGATCCTGGAGTACTCCGAGGACCCGCTGGTGTCGTCCGACATCACCGGCAACCCGGCCTCGTCGATCTTCGACTCGGAGCTGACCCGGGTCGACGGGCGCCACGTCAAGGTGGTCGCCTGGTACGACAACGAGTGGGGCTTCTCCAACCGCGTCATCGACACGCTGGAGCTGCTCGCCGCCGGCTGAGCCGCCACCGCCCCCACGCCCAACTCCCCGTCCAGGACCGCCCGGACGGGGAGTTCGGCTGTCCGGGGGTGCGCCTTCTGGGGCAAGATCGTCCGGAATCACCCCGGACCGCCGCACAAGCGCGGCTTCCCCCAATTGGCCAATTAACCGCCAATCCCCCAGCCCTGCAAGGATATTGACGGATAGTCATAACTTCACATGGTGATAGGATCACCCCGCACTTGCGGAGTGCGGACAGATAGGCGCACCGCTGGTTCACCCCCGCATTGACGGAGATTCAACCATCTGACCGTCAGTCGCCTGAAGAGAGTCTTATGACGTACATACAGAACCCACTGGTGTGGGCTCTCCTCGTCGCCACCCTCGTCGCGGTCGCCGCCTTTGTCCGCCAGCGCAGAGCGGCCAAGTCCCTGCGACGGGACGTCGACGGGCTGAGGGCTCATTACTCCGAGCTGGAGACCGACTACGCCAAATCCGTCCAGGCAGCTCAGGAGCAGGCCGAGGAAGCGACGAAGACAGTTCTGAAATCCGCCATGCGCACCCTTCAGGGTCTCGCCGCGGAACAGCAACTCGTCATCTCAGGACTGCAGAACAAGTACGGTGAGTCGGCCATTCTCCAGGACCTCCTGGAAATCGACCACACCAATTCCCAGTTCGGCCGCCGAGCCCAGTCCATTGCCGTGCTCTGCGACGGCTGGCTCGGCCGGCAGCGCGAAGTCGCCTCGGTTTACGACGTGGTGCGCAGCGCCCAGGGCCGCATCCGCCACTACCGGCGGGTGGAAATTCTGTCCCAGGTGGACTTCGCCATCACCAGCCGAGCGGTCGAACCGGTCGCCCTGGCCCTCGCGGAGCTCCTCGACAACGCCACCAGCTATTCCAGCCCGGACAGCGTCGTCGAGATCAACATCCGTACCGTGCCCAAGGGCATCTGCATCGTCGTCGACGACGCGGGTGTGGGCATGAACGACGAGGAACGCGCCCGGGCGACCAAGCTGCTGTCGACCGAGCGGGTCTCCGGCGTCTCCGGGCTCGGCAATCCGCCGCAGTTCGGCTTCGCGGTGGTCGGCGTGCTCGCCGAACGCTTCGGCTTCGAGGTGTCGGTGGACTCCAGCTCCCCCTACGGCGGTGTCCGCGCCGTCCTCCTCCTCCCCCACGAACTGCTCACCAGCATGCCGGACAAGCGCGTGCCCGCGGCGGGCGCCCCGGCCGCCGCCGGGCTGTCCCGCGGTGGCCCCGAGCCCGCCGCCCCCGTCGCCTCGACGGCCGACGGGCTGCCCAAGCGGCGCCGCAAGCGGCCGATGACGATCGTGCCGGGCAGCGCCCCGGCCTCCCCCGCCCCGGCGCGCTCGCACGCGGAGACCGCGGCGATCATGGGTGCGTTCCAGCGGGGCACGCAGTCCGGTCGCTCCACGACCCCGGACGCGGCCCCGGCGGAGCAGACGAACGGCATACCCGGTGCAGGCACTGAAGGACATGAGGTCTCGTGAACGACGATCTGGCATGGATGCTCGACAGCGCCCTGGAGATTCCCGGTGCCCTGCACGCGGTCCTGATCTCCGCCGACGGTCTGTTGATGGCGCGTACGAAGGACTTCGACAAGGACAACGCGGACCGGGTGGCCGCCGCGATGAGCGGAGTGCAGTCGCTCAGCCGGTCGCTGGGGTTCTTCTGCGAGGGTGACCACCAGCAGTGGCGGCAGACGCTGGTCGAGTTCGACGGCGGCTGGGTGTTCCTGATATCCGCCGGCGAAGGCGCCTACCTCGGTGTGTCGGCCACCCCCGACGTCGACATGGCCGACATCACCTTCCGGATGCAGCAGCTCGTCGGCCAGCTGGGCAAGGCGCTGACGACGCCGCCCCGCGAGAACCTGGGTGCCTCGTCATGAGCGGGGCGGACGCGTGGGAGCCGGAGGCCGCCGAACTGGTCAGGCCGTATGTGATCACCCGTGGGCGGGGTTTACCCGATGAACAGCAGCTCTCGCTGATCACCCTGGTCACGGCGGCCGAGGACCACCAGCAGCGGCCCACCCGCCTGTCGCCCGAGGAGCAGCAGCTGCTCGACATCTGCTCCGCCGGCTATCTCTCGGTCGCCGAGATCGCGGGGCACACCCATTTCCCGCTGGGTGTCGTGAAGATCGTCCTGTCCTCGCTGGTCGAGGGCGGCTATCTCATCACCCGCCCGCCGGTCGAGCGCGCCCCCGTCGCCGACCTGGAGATCCTGGAGGAGGTGCTGCATGGTCTCAGGGCCAAGTTTGGATGAACGGGACTACGTCCGCGGCGGAGCGCACCAGACGGCCGTCAAGATCCTGGTCGTCGGGCATTTCGCGGTGGGCAAGACCACGTTCATCGGCTCGATCTCGGAGATCGTCCCCCTCACCACCGAGGAGACGATGACCCGGGCCGCCGAGGCCGTCGACGACCTCAAGGGCGTCTCCGGCAAGACCACCACCACGGTCGCCATGGACTTCGGGCGCCTCACCATCAGCGACCGGGTCGTGCTGTACCTGTTCGGCACACCCGGGCAGCAGCGCTTCGTGCAGATGTGGGAGGACATGGCCCGCGGCGCGCTGGGGGCGCTGGTGCTGGTGGACCCCGAGCGGCTGGCCGACTCCTTCCCGGTGATCGACCTGATCGAGAGCTACGGCCTCGACTACGCCATCGCCGTCAACCACTTCGACGCCACACCCCTGCGGGAGGAGCGCGCCCTGCGCGAGGCGCTGGACCTGCTCGACGACACCCCCGTCGTCACCTGCGACGCGCGCGACGAGCGATCGTCGGCCCAAGCACTGATCACCCTGGTCCGCTATCTGCTGGACCGCGCCTCCTAGGAGCAAGCACATGGACGACCGTTCCCCCGCCCCGGTGCCGCCGCCCGGGTGCCCGGCGCACGGCTCCGGCGGCCGAGTGCCCCTGTACGGGCCGGAGTTCGCGGCAGATCCGCAGGCGTACTACGCCTATATGCGCCACTACGGGCCCACCGCGCCCGTCGAACTCGCGCCGGGGGTGGAGGCGACGCTCGTCACCGACTACCAGACGGCGCTCCAGCTGTTGCAGGACTCCGGCTCGTTCCGCAAGGACTCGCGCCACTGGCGGGACCTCGAGGACGGCAAGATCCCGGCGGACAGCCCGGTCGTGCCCCTGCTCGCCTACCGGCCCAACTGCCTGTTCAGCGACGGCGCCGAGCATCTGCGGATGCGCCAGGCCGTGACCGACAGCCTGAGCCGCGTGGACCCCCGCCGGATCACCCGCACCACCGAGCAGGCGGCCGACTACCTCATCGCCCAGTTCGCCGGCCGGGGTTCGGTCGACCTGCTCGGCGACTACGCCAAGCAGTTGCCGCTGTTCGTGTTCAACGAGCTCTTCGGCTGCCCCGCCGACATCGGCGACCGCGTCCTGTTCGGCATCTCCGGGATGTTCGACGGTGTCAACGCGGAGAAGGCGACCGAGGTCCTGCTGCGCGCGGTGTGGGACCTGATCGCACTCAAGCGGAACCGGCCCGGCGAGGACGTCACCTCGTGGCTGATGCGGCACGAGGCGCAGCTCACCGACGAGGAGATGGTCCACCAGCTCGCTCTGCTCCTGGGCGCGGGCGCCGAGCCGTTGCGCAGCCTGGTCGGCAACACCCTGCACCGGCTGCTCACCCATGACCGGTACGCCCACGGTGGCGGGCTGATCGAGGAGGCCGTGGACGACACGCTCTGGGAGAACCCCCCGATCGCGAACTACGCGGCCCACTACCCGGTCTCCGACATGGAGTTCGCCGACACACGGCTGTCGGCGGGTGACCTGGTCCTGGTGAGCTTCGCTGCCGCCAACACCGGACCGGCGCTGTCCGCCGCCCGTCAGGCGGGCAGCAACCGCGCCCACCTCGCCTGGAGCGCGGGTCCGCACGCCTGCCCCTCCAAGGAGACCGCCCGGCACGTCACCGTCACGGCCGTCGAGCGCCTGCTCAACCAGGTGCCCGACGTCGAACTGGCGGTGCCCGAGGACAGCCTGACGTGGCGTCCGGGCCCGTTCAACCGGGCACTGGTCACCCTGCCGGCCCGCTTCACCCCCGTACAGCCGGTCCGGCAGCAGGCGGCGCAGGTGACGGAGACGGCGGCGCCGCAGGCCGCCGCGGACGGCGGACCCCGGCGGACGGGGCTGTGGAGCCAGTTCCTGAACTGGCTGGCGAAGTGAGCACTACGACCACGTGATGCACATGACACGCACCAGTCCCTCACGACCGCATGAACCCCGGGCCGGAAGGGTAACGATCGCTTCCGTATCGGTTCCCGGTCGAAGGAAGGTTCGTGTCCCGAATATCCGCAGGCGCCGCGCGAGTTCGCCCATGCAGACCCGGGCGGCGTACCCACAGCCGTAGCGCCAGAGGTCAACTTCACAGACAGCAGGGGAAGATACCCGCCCTCAGCGGCGGGTATCTTCTTGCGCCCACGGCCCTCGCCGGGCCCGGCGCGTCCTGCGGTGTCCGCCGGGGGCGCCGATGAGGGGCAACCGGTACTTCCTGGCCTCGCCGACGCTCGGCTGCTTCACTGCACGGCAGTTGGTGCGGCTGAGCGACATCGCCGGGCTCACCCCGGGCGATGCCGCGGCCTATGCGGACGTACTCATCGACACGCTCGGACCCGTGGCCGCACGGCGTCTCGACGAGCCGCCGCCGTACCGGACCTTCCTGTCCGACGACCACACGCCCGTCGAGTACTCCTTCGCGTTCGTGCCGGGCGCGGCCCCGATGCTGCGGGTGCTGCTGGAACCGGGGTGCGGTGCCGACGGCCTGGCGTCCAACGGCCGCGCCGGTCTGCGCCGGGTGCGGGAGATGGCCCGTGCCTGGAACTTCTCCACCGACCGGCTCGACGAGCTGGAGGACCTGTTCTTCCCCGACCGCCCCGAGGGCCCGCTGGCACTGTGGCTGGCGCTGGAGCTGTGCCCCGGCGGGGTGCCCAAGGTCAAGGTGTACCTCAACCCCGCCGCCTCCGGGGCGGAACGTTCCTTCGCCACGGTCAGGAAGGCGATGCGACGGCTCGGCCACGCCAAGGCGTTCAAGTCCCTGCCCGCCGCGGACGGCTTCCCCTTCCTCGCCCTCGACCTCGGCGACTGGGACACGCCCCGGGTGAAGGTCTACCTCCGGCACGACGGCCTGTCGGCGACCCGGGCGCCGGGCCTTTCCCGGATGCCGGACGGACCCGCGCCCGCCGAGGTCACCGAGTTCTTCCGCACGGTGGCCGGCCTCGACCCCTCCGGCGCCGCAGACGCCGTCCCCCTGACCGGGCGGCCCGTGCTGAGCTGCCACGCCTTCACCGACACCACGGCCGAGCGACCGAGCGGCTTCACCCTGCACATCCCGGTACGGGACTACGTCCGGCACGACGGCGAGGCCCTGGAGCGGGCGGAGACCGTGCTCGCCCGGCACGGTGTGGACCCCGCGCCGCTGCTCGGGTCGCTGCCCGCCGTCACCTCGCGCCTGCCCGAGGAGGGCATCGGGCTCATCGCGTATCTCGCGCTGGTCCACCAGCAGGGCCGCCCGCCCCGGGTGACGGCCTACCTGTCCTCCGAGGCGTACGCCGTTCGGCCGCCGCTGCGGGTGCCGGGCCGACGCGCCGCGATGGCCGTCTGACCCGGCCGGGACCCAGGACCACGGGTGCGGTCGGCGTCGCCCGCACCCCCCGCCGGGGCCGGCGTCAGCCGTCCTCGCCCAGCTGCCGCAGATAGGGCACCACTTCGACCTGGAGGGAGGAGCCCTCGCTCTCCCCGTACCGTTCGGCGATCTGGCCGAGGTGCGCGGCGATCTCCTCCCGCATCACCCGCGGCGACGGCAGCCGGGCGGCACCGGCCACGATCCGGGCCACCCAGTCGCTCTGCGCCTCCACGAGCCGGGTGATCGTCCCCACGGGCCGCACCAGACCGACGAAGTACAGACCGGGCCGCTCGGGCGCCACGACCCGCTTGTACAGCTCGACCGACCCGCGCGGCCCGTTCGGACAGCCGTCGGGCAGGAACGGGAACGCCATGCGGTAGCCGGTGCAGTAGACGATCGCGTCGGCCTCCTCCACGCTGTCGTCGGTGAAACGGACCGCGTTGCCGGCCAGGGAGTCGATCCCGGGCCGCGGGATCACGGCGCCGTGGCGTATCCGGCTGAGGATCTCGTCGGAGATCGTCACCGCCGAGGCGAAGATCGGGTGGTCCGGCTCGGGCAGCCCGTAGTCGCCCAGCCGGCCCCGCGAGACCAGCAGCGCCTGCTCCACGAACCGCCGCTGCTCCGGCAGCGACATCCGGCTCCACCAGGGGGCGTTGGCGATCTGGTCGAGCGTCAGCCCGAACAGCTGCTTGGGCACGATGTGCAGCCCCCTGCGCACCGACAGCACGGTCCGCGCCGCGTGCCGGGACAGATCGGCGGCGATGTCCACCGCCGACGCGCCGACACCTACGACGACCACGCGCTGTCCGTCGAAGTCGCGGCCGTCGTGGTAGTCGAGGGCGTGCAGGATCTTGCCGCCGAAGGATGTGTGGCCGGACGGCAGCGGATCCGGCAGGTTGGGCAGGGTGTGGTGCCCGGAGGCCACCACCACGTGGTCGAACTGCCGGGTTCTGTCGGTGCCGTCGGCTCCCCGGCTGACGACCGACCAGTGCCCGTCGGGCTCCTGACGGACCGACAGCACCTCGGTGCGCAGCTCGATCCGGTCCCGGAGGCCGGCCCATTCGGCGAAGTCGCGCAGATATGCGGCCATGTCGCTGTGCCGCGGGTAGAGGGGGAGGGAGTCGGCCATGGGGAACCCGGTGTACGCGGTGAGTTCCTTGGCCGAGTTCAGGTGCAGCGCCAGATAACCGGGCCCGCGCTCACCGGCCTGCGGCTGCCGCCAGATGCCGCCCACGTCCGGCGCCTTCTCCAGGCACACATGGTCGATGCCCCGTGCCTGGAGGGACCGCATGACGGCGAGTCCGGACAGGCCCGCACCGATCACACACACGCTCAAGGATTCCCCCACAAGTGTCATTGGATAGCGAGGAACATCCTTGCCCCTTCGGCTCCTCCCTCACACGGTGATCTGGAACACCGCAGTCCGGGAGTCCGCCGGCCGTTCAGTGCGTGACGGGGGTGAGGTCGGCGGCGCCGAAGGAGACCGAGAAGCGCTTGCACCACAGCACCGCGCTGCGGAACCCGGACAGGTCCGTGCCGGCCGGGACGGTGTAGTTCTGGTTGCCCAGGTTGCCCTTGAGCTCGCCGAGTTGGACCGCCCCGTCGCCGAGGCCCGTGCGCACGTCGTCGGCGTCCCGGGTGGAGAGGTAGACGCGGACGTCGGGGCCGTCGGAGGTCCTGAGGTCCTCCAGACGCAGCACCTGGGCGCCGTCGGCGAGCCGGACCGTGCGGGCGGTTCCGCTGGTGTCGTGTTCGTGCGTGACGAAGGAGCCCTCGGCGAGGTTCTCGGGCGCGGGGTCCCTGGCCGGTTCCGTCTTCCCCGTGGCCTCGGCGGCGGTCGGCCCGGCGGCCTCGACGGCGGTCGGCAGGGCCTCGTCCACCCTGGTGTCGGTGAACGCCGTCCAGGGCTGGAAGAGACAGAGCCCGATGGCGACGGCGACCGCCGTGACCAGGGCGGCGGAGACGACCGTACGACGGGACACGCGGGACACCGGGAACCTCCTGCGGGGACGGCGCGGGGCGGCCGACCGCCGGCCGCTCCCCTGACCCGCCCAGCCAACACTCCGCCGCGCCCGCGCGGAACCGGCGCGGCGGCGCCGTAAGACTCCGGTAATGCCGTGCGGCCGCCGGGGTCAGGCCCGGGTGAGGTCGTCCACCGTGCGGGCGACCGTGCCGAAGAGGTCCCCGATGGTGGTGAGGGCGGCCGTGTGGAGGGTGGCCGCGGGGACCACGCTGCCGTCGGGGGCGGCCAGCGACCGGGTGGCGGAGGCCTCGGCGACGACGGTCGGCCGGTAGCCGAGGGCGAACGCGCCCTGGGCGGTGAAGGTGACGCACATATGGGTCATGAAGCCGGCCAGCACCAGGTCCTTCCCGGCGCCGAGTCCGCGCAGCGTCTTCTCCAGCTCGGTGTCGCGGAAGGCGTCCGGGAACTGCTTGATCACGACGGGTTCGCCGTCGGTGGGGGCGACCTCGGGGCTGATGGCGCCGATCTCGGCGCGGATGTCGTACGGCGAGTCCGGGCCGCCGTCGTTGACGACGTGGACGACCGGGGCACCGGCGGCGCGTGCCGCGGCGAGCAGCCGGGCACCGGCGGCGAGGGCCTCGTCCGCGCCCTCGAGCGCCATCACGCCGGTGCGGTAGGTGTTCTGGTAGTCGATCAGGACGACGGTGGCGTCGGCCAGCCGGGGAAGCGCGTTGTCGAGACCGACGACGTCACGCAGGGTGCTGGAGACGGGCATGGCGAAGCTCCTTCGGTGCAAGGGGAGTTCGAGGAAGTGGTTCTCGGGGTTCAGCTCGTCGTGCGGAAGCGGCGGCGGTAGGCGGCCGGGGTCGTGCCGAGCTGCTTGCGCAGCGCCCGGTGGAGGGTCTCCACCGAGCCGAGTCCGCAGGCGGCGGCGACCTCGTCGAGCGGCTGGTCGGTGCTCTCCAGCAGCCGGCGGGCCGCCTCGACGCGGGCGGCCTCGACGTAGGCCGCCGGTGTGGTGCCGGTCTCCTGGCGGAAGACCCGGGCGAAGTGCCTTTCGCTCAGGCACATCCGCGCCGCGAGCGCCGGGGTGGTCAGGTCGCCGTCGAGGTGGTCGGCGATGTGCAGGCGCAGTTCGTCGATGTCCCGGCGGGAGGCCGGAGGCCGGCTCAGCGGGACGGAGAACTGGCTCTGGCCGCCCTGGCGTCTGAGGTACATCACCAGCTGCCGGGCCACGGCGAGAGCGGCCTCCTCGCCGAGGTCCTCGGCGACCAGCGCCAGCGCGAGGTCCATGCACGCGCTGATGCCCGCGCCTGTCCACACCGACCCGCTCCGTACGAAGATCGGGTCGGGGTCGACGGTCACCTCCGGGTTCTCGGCGGCCAGTTGGGCGGCCGTCGACCAGTGGGTGGTCGCGGTGCGGCCGTCCAGCAGTCCGGCCGCGGCCAGCAGATGCGCGCCCACGCACACCGACGCCACCCGCCGGGCGCCGGGTGCCACCCGCTCGACCCACGCGACGACGTCCTCGTCGATCCGCGCGACCGGCCCGCCGGGCAGCACGTCCACCGCGCCGGGCACCAGGAGGGTGTCCAGCACACCGTCGACGTCGTCGAACGCGAGGTCCGCGAGCAGCCGCACGCCCGCCGAGGTGGTCACCGGGCCGGAGGTGGGCGCCGCGAGCTGCACGGCATAGCCCGCCCGGCCGCCGGTCTCCCGGTTGGCCAGCGCGAACACCTCGGCCGGACCGGTGACGTCGAGGAGGTCGACATCGGGGAAGACGGCGATGACGACTCGGCGGTTCGTGGACATGTCTCCATGGTCGACTTCCCCGACGGCGACCGCAATGACGCCGTTCTGTCACATCCGGCCACGCCGTTACGGAGGTTAGGGTCCTGCCATGACTGTGCTGCACGGCACCCAGGTCGTCCTGCGCCCGGCGACCGAGGACGACATCCCGGCCCTCGCGGCCATCCGCGCCACGCCGGAGGTACGCGCCCGCTGGCGGGGCGGCGACGACCTGGCGGCGGAGGTGGCGGAGGATCTGGCCGACCCCGGCACACGGGTGCTGGCCATCGAGGTCGAGGGCAGGGTCGCGGGCCAGATCCAGTGGTACGCCGAGGAGGACCCGGAGTACCGCCACGCCGGCATCGACCTCTTCCTCGACCCCGCCGTCCACGGCCGCGGCCTGGGCACCGACGCCGTACGCACCCTGGCCCGCCACCTCGTCGACGACCACGGCCACCACCGCCTCGTCATCGACCCGGCCGCCGACAACGCCCCGGCGATCCGCTGCTACACCAAGGCCGGCTTCCGGCCGGTCGGCATCATGCGCCAGTACGAACGCGGCGCCGACGGCACCTGGCACGACGGCCTGCTGATGGACCTGCTGGCCGATGAACTCCCCCGCTGACCCACCCTGGTCCGTACCAACCCCTTGCCGTCCTCCTGTTCACGCTTCAAGCTCCCCCCATGGACCTGGAGTTGCGGCATCTCAAGACGGTGCGGGCGATCGCCGACGCGGGGAGTCTCACCAGGGCGGCGTCAGTGCTCGGACTCGCGCAGCCCGCGCTCAGCGCGCAGCTCAGACGCATCGAGCGGGCGCTGGGCGGGGCGTTGTTCGAGCGGGGGCGGTTCGGGGTGCGGGCGACCGCGCTCGGGGAACTGGTGCTGGACCGGGCGCAGATCGTGCTGCCCGCGGTGAGCGAGCTGCAGCGGGAGGCGGTGCGCTTCGCGCGGGGTGAGCGACGTGCCCCGGAGCGGCTGCGGCTCGGCGGGACGCACGGGCCGTTGCTGGGGGCGCTGGTGGACCGGCTCGCGGACGCCGTGCCCGAGGCGACCGTCACCACCTGCGCCTCCTGGTCGGAGCGGGAGCTCGCGGAGCTGCTGGCCGAGGAACGGCTGGACTTCGCGCTGACCGGCACCTGCGGTTCGGCCGCTCCCCCGGGCGGGCCGGAGGTGGTGTGGCAGGAGATCGCCGTCGACCCGGTGTTCGTGATGCTCGCCGACCACCACCCGCTGGCCGGGGGCCGGGGCGAGCTGGAGCTGGCCGCGCTGGCCGAGCAGGAGTGGGCGTGCGTGCCCGGCGACGGGTGCTTCGCCGACTGCTTCACCGCGGCCTGCGCCCGCGCCGGGTTCGCGCCGCGCCGGATGTACGAGACGGACACCGCGTCCGTCGTCCATCTGGTGCAGGTGGGGCGCGCGGTGGGGCTCTGCCGGGCCGTCTTCCCGCCCACGCCCGGGGTCGTCACCCGCCCGCTCGCCGGTACGCCCCTGCTGTGGCGGCATCTGCTGGGCCGCCATCCGCAGGCCCAACGGCCGGACACCGCGGCGACCGTGCTCGCGCAGGCCCGTGCCGCGCACGCCGTCGCGGCGGCGCGCAGCGGGAGTTACTCGGACTGGATGGCCGTCCGCGAGGCGGCGCGCGTTCCATAACACCGGGGCAGGGGGTCGAACGATGTCTTACCGTCCCCGGCCCCGCCTCCCTACGGTTTCGGCACCGCCCACCGATTCCGAGGAGACCTCCCCATGCTCCCACGACATGCCAGAGCCGCCTGTGCGGCCGCGGCGGCGACGGCTGCCCTGCTCGTGTCCGGGCTCAGCGGCACCGCGAGCGCGCAGCCCGAACCCGCCGCGGCGACCCTCCGTACGGCCGACGCCCCGCCTGCGCTGCTCCGCGCCATGGAGCGCGACCTGGGCCTGGACCGGCGGCAGGCCGAGCGCCGCCTCGCCAACGAGGCCGAGGCGGGCGCCACCGCCGGACGGCTGCGGGCCGCGCTCGGCGGGGACTTCGCGGGCGCCTGGGTGCGCGGCGCGGAGTCGGCCAGGCTGACGGTGGCCACCACGGACACCTCCGACGTGGCCGCGATCGAGGCACAGGGCGCGGACGCGGTCGTCGTACGGCGTTCCCTCGCCGCCCTGGACGCGGCGAAGGCCCGGCTGGACCGGGCGGCGGCCCGGCACGCCTCCCCCGACACGCCCGTCTGGTACGTCGACGTCCGCACCAACTCGCTGGTGGTGCAGGCCGTTCGGGCGGAGGCCGGGCGTGCCCTGCTGGCGGCGGCCGGGGTCGAGGGCCGGGTGGAGGTGTCGGCCGAGCGGCCGCGTCCGCTGTACGACCTGCGGGGCGGCGACGCGTACTACATGGGCAGCGGCGGCCGTTGCTCGATCGGCTTCCCGGTGACGCGGGGCACGCAGCAGGGCTTCGCCACGGCCGGTCACTGCGGTCGCGCGGGCACCAGCACGTCCGGCTCGAACCGGGTCGCGCAGGGCACCTTCCAGGCGTCGGTGTTCCCGGGCAACGACATGGCGTGGGTGGCCGTCAACTCCAGCTGGACGGCGACGCCGAACGTCAACGGCTCCGGCGTGCAGGTGGCCGGGTCCGCGCAGGCGCCCGTGGGTGCGTCGGTGTGCCGCTCGGGCTCGACGACCGGCTGGCACTGCGGCACGGTCCAGCAGCACAACACCAGCGTGACCTACCAGGAGGGCACGGTCAGCGGTGTCACCCGGACGTCGGTGTGCGCCGAACCGGGCGACTCGGGCGGCTCGTTCATCTCCGGCAGCCAGGCGCAGGGCGTCACCTCGGGCGGCTCGGGCAACTGCACCTCCGGCGGGACGACGTTCTTCCAGCCGATCAACCCGATCCTCCAGTCGTACGGCCTGACGCTGAAGACCACCGGAAGCGGCCCGGGCGACCCCGGTGATCCGGGCGACCCGGGTGAGCCGGGTGAGCCGGGCGGCACCTGGGCGGCCGGGACCGTCTACCAGGCCGGCGACACGGTGACCTACGGCGGCGCGACGTACCGCTGCCTCCAGGGCCACCAGGCGCAGCCGGGCTGGGAGCCGCCGAACGTGCCGGCGCTCTGGCAGCGGGCCTGAGCCACCGGGCAAAAAGGGGCGGGGCGGACCGGTACTCGTGGTGCCGGTCCGCCCCGCCCTTGTACCCGGTTCCGGTCAGTCCGTGCCGGACTCGATCGCGGCGCGGTCCAGCGCCTCGTCCTCCTCGGAGACCTCGCCGCGGGAGGCGATGGCCTCGGCGCCGCCCTCGGGCATGGCGCCGATCAGCCCGGTCGCGGCCGCCTGCGCGGCGCCGACCGCCGGACCGGCGGTGCCGATCAGGCCGAGGCCGGCGTACTGCTCAAGGCGGGCGCGCGAGTCGGCGATGTCGAGGTTGCGCATGGTGAGCTGGCCGATGCGGTCCGAGGGGCCGAAGGCGGAGTCCTCGGTGCGCTCCATCGACAGCTTGTCCGGGTGGTACGAGAACGCCGGGCCGGTGGTGTCGAGGATCGAGTAGTCCTCGCCGCGCCGCAGCCGCAGGGTGACCTCGCCGGTGACGGCCGCGCCGACCCAGCGCTGGAGCGACTCGCGGATCATCAGCGCCTGCGGGTCCAGCCAGCGGCCCTCGTACATCAGCCGGCCGAGGCGCCGGCCCTCGGTGTGGTAGGTGGCGAGGGTGTCCTCGTTGTGGATCGCGTTGACCAGCCGCTCGTAGGCGGCGTGCAGCAGGGCCATGCCCGGAGCCTCGTAGATGCCGCGGCTCTTGGCCTCGATGATGCGGTTCTCGATCTGGTCGGACATGCCCAGTCCGTGCCGGCCGCCGATGGCGTTGGCCTCCAGGACGAGGTCGACGGCGGAGGCGAACTCCTTGCCGTTGATCGTCACCGGGCGGCCCTGCTCGAAGCCGATCGTCACGTCCTCGGCGGCGATCTCCACGGCCGGGTCCCAGAACCGTACGCCCATGATCGGTTCGACGGTCTCGACGCCGGTGTCCAGGTGCTCCAGGGTCTTGGCCTCGTGGGTGGCGCCCCAGATGTTGGCGTCGGTGGAGTAGGCCTTCTCCGGGCTGTCGCGGTAGGGGAGGTCGTGGGCGAGCAGCCACTCCGACATCTCCTTGCGGCCGCCCAGCTCGGTCACGAAGGTCGCGTCCAGCCAGGGCTTGTAGATCCGCAGGTGCGGGTTGGCGAGCAGGCCGTAGCGGTAGAACCGCTCGATGTCGTTGCCCTTGTAGGTGGAGCCGTCGCCCCAGATCTGCACGTCGTCCTCGAGCATCGCCCGCACCAGCAGGGTGCCGGTGACGGCGCGGCCGAGCGGCGTGGTGTTGAAGTACGCCCGTCCGCCCGAGCGGATGTGGAACGCGCCGCAGGCGAGCGCGGCCAGGCCCTCCTCGACGAGCGCCGCACGGCAGTCGACCAGGCGCGCGATCTCGGCGCCGTAGGTCTTCGCACGGCCCGGCACCGAGGCGATGTCGGGTTCGTCGTACTGGCCGATGTCGGCGGTGTAGGTGCACGGGACGGCACCCTTGTCGCGCATCCACGCGACGGCGACCGAGGTGTCGAGGCCGCCGGAGAAGGCGATACCGACGCGCTCGCCGGCCGGAAGGGAAGTGAGGACCTTGGACATAGGAAGAGTATGCATCCTCCTGCATGGTCATGCAAGCCGCCGTATATGCGGCCCTCCCGCGCTCGGCGCGCGCGAACGGCATCCGCTTCTTACGATCACAGGGTGGCGCACACCTTCGAAGAGCTGATCGAGAAGCAGCGCGCGGCCGACCAGGCGCACGACCGGGTCGAGCAGCTGCGCGACAAGTACGGGCCGCCCGCGCACAACCCCTGGCCCGAGCATCAGGCCGAGGTGTACGAGACCGCCTGGCGCGCCTGGCGCGAGCTGGCCCGGGACGTCCAGGAGGCGGTCACCGCGTACGCCAAGGAACAGGGCACCGCCCGCAACCAGGTCGAGGCGGACGTGCGGAAGGCCGTACGCCATTCCGGGCCGGGCGCCTAGGTGTATTGAGCACGAGCGTTGTCGACACGCGTGGGCGCTTGATCATGGCGAAGACCTCCGGTGGTGGAGGTGTCTAGGACCGCACCGCACGGAGGTCTTCGTGTCCCACCGTTCTGCCCGGCTGACCGTTCACGGCAGGAGGCTGCTCGTCGAGCGTGTCCGCTGCGGCCGTCCCGTCGCGCAGGTCGCCGCCGAGACGGGCGTCTCACGAGCCACAGCCCACAAGTGGGTCCGCCGCTGGCGGGCCGAGGGTGAGGCCGGCCTCGCCGACCGCTCCAGCCCGCAGGCGGTCTGCGTGGCGAGGGCCGCCAGGGTGGGGACCCGGGGCGGAGGGTGCGGGGTGGATCACGGCGCCGATCCTCGCAGGGCGGGGACGGGGACCCTGCTCAGGTCTCCGGCCCGGTACGGACGACGGCCTGGTCGCCGTGCGGGCCGAACAGGTGCAGGATCTCGACCGCGCTGTCGCCCGCGGGCCCGAACCAGTGGGGTTCGCCGGTGTCGAACTCGGCGACCTCGCCGGGCCACAGCGTGACGTCGGAGTCGCCCAGGATCAGGCGGAGCTCACCGGCGAGGACGTAGAGCCACTCGTAGCCGGCGTGGGTGACGAGCTTCGGTGCGCGCGGGGCGAGCACCTGTTTGAAGACCTGCACCCGGCCCGGGTACTGCGTGAGCGGCACCAGCACGCTGCCGCGGTCCTTGCGGTGGGGGCGCAGATGCACCCGTGGGTCGCCGGTGGCCGGGGCCGCGACGAGCTGGTCCAGGGCGACACGGTGGGCGCGCGCCAGCGGGATGAGCAGGTCGAGGGTGGGGCGCCGGATGCCCGACTCCAGGCGGGAGAGGGTGCTCACGGAGATGCCGGTGTCCTGGGCGAGCGCCTCCAGGGTGAGACCGCGGTCGCGGCGCAGGGCGCGCAGCCGGGGTCCGATGCCGTCGAGGATCTGGGCGAGTTCGGCGTCCATGACCCCCATTTTGCGGTCTCCGCAAAGACGCTGGGTGCGGGCGGCCGGCCGGTCCGAGCATGGCGGCACATGATCCCGACGGAAGGCGGTCGCCGATGACCACGACCTCTTTGTCAGCAGAACCCGGACTCGGTGCGCGCCGGCGCTGGACGGTCCTCGCCGTCTGCGCGCTGAGCATGTTCCTGGTGGGGCTGGACACCACCATCGTCAACGTGGGGCTCCCCGCGATCGGGGAGGGTCTGGGGGTCGGCACGCGGGGCCTGGAGTGGGTTGTGGACGCCTACACCGTCGTCCTGGCCGCGCTCCTCATCACCTCCGGCGCGCTCGCCGACCGCTTCGGACGCCGGCGGGTGTTCCGGGTCGGCCTGGTCGTGTTCGGGGCCGCGTCGCTGGTCTGCGCGGTGGCGCCGTCGCTCGGTGTCCTGGTCGCGGCGCGGGCCGTGCAGGGGGTGGGGGCGTCGATGCTGAGCCCGGTGGCCCTGGCGATCGTGGTGAGCGCGATGCCCGATCCGAGGGAACGGGCCAGGGCCATCGGGATCTGGGCGTCGGTGTTCGGGCTGAGCATGGCGGCGGGGCCGGTCACCGGCGGGGCGCTCGTGGCGGCGCTCGGCTGGCGGTCGGTGTTCTGGGTCAACGCCCCGGTCGTCGTGGCCGCGCTGGTGCTGGTCGCGGTGTTCGTGCCGGAGTCCCACGGGCAGCGCGCCCGCCGTCTGGACCTGCCCGGGCAGGCGCTCCTCGCGCTGGCGCTGGGGGCGAGCGTCTGGGTGCTCATCGAGGGCCCGCGCGTCGGCTGGGCCTCCCCCGTGGCCGCGGCCGGCTACGCGCTGATCGCCGCCGCCACGGTCGCGTTCGTCCGGGTCGAGTCCCGTCGGAGCGAGCCGCTGATGGACCTCGGGCTGTTCCGGCGGCCGGTGTTCGCCACCGCGGTGCTGGGCGCCGTCGCCGTGTTCGTCGCCCTCAGCACGGCCCTGCTGCTGAACACGCTCTACCTCCAGCACGCCCGCGGCTGGACCCCCCTCGCGGCCGGGCTCGCCACCCTGCCCATGGCGCTCGGCGCCACCCTGTGCGCGCCCTGGGCCGGCAGCCTGGTGGGCCGCCTCGGGCCGCGGCGCCCGCTGCTGCTGGCCGGCGCGTTCACCGCGGCGGGCGGCCTGTGCCTGGCCGACCTCGGCCAGGACACCGACGTACGCCTGCTGCTGACGGCCCAGTTGCTGCTCGGGATCGGGTTCGGCTTCGCCAACGCGCCGCTCACCAACGCCGCGGTCGGCGGTCTGCCCGCCTCCCGCGCGGGCGTGGCCGGAGCCATCACGTCCACCGCCCGTCAGGTCGGCTCCGCCGTCGGGGTGGCCGTCGCGGGGGCTCTGGTCGCCGGGGCCGGGCCGGGCGGACTGGCCCGGGCGGCACGTCCCGGGTGGCTGCTGGTGGCGGCCTGCGGGCTGTTCCTGCTGGGCGCGGCGCGGGCCGCCGCACCGGTACGCCGGAAGGCGTGACAGCCGAGCCGCCGGCGAAGGGTCACGCCCCTGGGACACCGGCGCCCCCTGGGACACCGGCGCCCCCTCGGAGCGCCGGCCTCACCTTGGGATACGGCCTCACCTTGGGGCACGGCCCCACCTTCGGGCACCGGCCCCACCGCCCCGTCAGCCGTCGACGAAGGCCAGGCTGCCGGCGTCGTAGCGGGAGCCGGCGACCTCTTCCGCGGGGGCGGCCGCCTCGATGGCGGCGAGGTCCTCCGGCGTCAGCTCGATGTTCAGCGCGGCGAGGTTCTCCTCCAGGTAGCGCTGCCGCCGGGTTCCGGGGATCGGCACCACGTCGTCGCCCCGGTGCTGCACCCAGGCCAGGGCCAGCTGTCCCGCGGTCACGCCCTTGGCTCCGGCCAGCTTCTCCAGCTCGGCGACGATCGCCAGGTTGCGTTCGAGGTTGCCGTCGGCGAACCGCGGCTGGGTGCGGCGTACGTCGTCGGCGGCCAGGCCCTCCACCGAGCCGACCCGGCCGGTCAGGAAGCCCCGGCCGAGCGGGGAGAACGGCACGATGCCGATGCCGAGTTCGCGGCAGACCGGCGCGATCTCCGCCTCCAGGCCGCGGGTCCACAGAGACCACTCGCTCTGCAGCGCGGCGATCGGGTGCACCGCGTGCGCCCGCCGGATCGTGTCCGCTCCGGCTTCCGACAGCCCGAGGTGGCGCACCTTCCCGGCCCGCACCAGCTCGGCCATCGCCCCGACCGTCTCCTCGATCGGCACGCTCGGGTCCACCCGGTGCTGGTAGTAGAGGTCGATGTGGTCGACGTCCAGCCGGCGCAGCGAGGCGTCGCACGCCTGACGCACGTACGCGGCGTCGCCCCGGATGCGGGTGGGCTCGCCCAGCTTGTTGGCGAAACCGAACTTCGTCGCCAGCACCACTTCGTCGCGCCGGCCCTTGATCGCCCGGCCGATCAACTCCTCGTTGTGCCCTGCGCCGTAGAAGTCCGCGGTGTCCAGCAGGGTCACCCCGAGGCCGAGGGCATGGTGCAGGGTCGCGATCGACCGGGCGTCGTCCGAGGCGCCGTAGCCGTGGCTCATGCCCATACAGCCGAGTCCCTGCGCGGAGACCGCCAGTTCGCCGAGGTGCCGGGTGGGGATGTGCGTCATGGTGCTGCCTCCTGGGTCGGTTGCGGCGTGCTGTCATGACGCTAGGTGTTGGACCGCGCTCCAAGTCAAAGAGCCCAAGACCAAGTCGAAGAGCCCCGAGATGTCGACGAGTTGCCCAGGTGGTGTCCGGCACGGCGTCGAGACGCCGGGGCGCTGCACGGCGCCGCCGGGGCGCCCGCTCGCCCCACGCGGCACCGTCCGCCCGCACCTAGGGGCAGTCGTACGTGACTTCGGCCGTGACCGTGCGCGGGTCCGGCGTGAGGATGCGCAGGTCCGCCTGCCCGGTGAGGTGCCCTTCGCCCTCGAACGTCCACTGCAGATGCAGCCTGGCCTCGCGCTGGCCCCGAGCGAGGGTTTCGCGCAGCACGCCGGAGGCGGTTCCGTCGCTGCGGATCCAGCGGTAGGTGAGGGTGCCGGGGCGGCCGTCGGTGGTGACCCGGGCGACGATGTCCGACGTGGCGCCGCAGCCGAGCTCCGCCGGACCGGCCGCGACCGTCACCGAGCGCACCCGGACGGACGGGCCGAGCCGCTGCCAGGCGAGGAACGCCAGCACGCACAGGAGGACCACCGCGGGCAGGGCGTACCGGCGCCACCCCGCCCTGGGGCGGGGCGCGGGCGGCTCGGGCACGACCGGCGCCGGCCGCAGTGTCCGCTCCGCCACGGCGGCCGTGACTCCGGGGCCGAACCGCAGCACGGTGCCCTCGACCCGGTCGGGCTCGGGCGCGCCGTCGCCGGTTCCAGGGCCTGGCAGCGCCACGGTCCCGCCCGGCACCGGCGCCGGAACCCGCACGGTCCCTGCCGAGGGCCCCGGACCGTGGTCCGGCACGGTGGTGGTCCGTGGCCCCGCACCCTCGACGAGCGTGGCTCCGGCCTCCCCCGTGTCCGGGCCCGGGGCGCGGAGGGACACGGTCCCTCGCGGCTCCCGGTCCTGCATGCGCAGGGTCCTGGTCTCCCCCGCTCCGAGGCCCGGGTGCGGCGCGGGCGTGTTCCCCTCCGGCTGCCCGTCCCGCATCCGCAGGGTCCCCGGCTCGTCGGGCTCCGGGCCCTGGATCCAGTGGGTGGCCAGCACGGTGGCGCTGTACTCGTCGTCGTCGGGCCCGGGCGTCGGCGGCGCGGGCGGGGGCGTGCGGTCGTCGGGCGTGGTCATCTCAGCTCACACTGCCTGGTCAGAAGCTGCTGCGAGGCCCCGCCGTCGGCGGGGGCGGGGGTGGTGGTCGCCTGCACGGTCCAGTAGCAGCCCCGGCTCTGGAAGGTGTGCTGGACGGTGACGGTGTAGCTGGTGGCGCCGCTGCGCTGGACGCTCCCGGTCGCGCCGTCCGGGGTGCCGGGCTCTCCCGAGGTGTTCCCGGTGAACCAGCCGACGTCCACGGACACCGGCCCGGTGCCGTCGGTGGTGACGGTGAAGGTGGCGCTGGCGGTGAGCAGGCCCGTCTGCTGGAAGGCCGTCACCGTCACGTCCTTGACGGCCGTGGGGGCGGCGGTGGTGGGCGGGGCGCTCGTCGGCGGGGCCTCGGTGTCGCCGGGCGGCGGAGGCGGCGGTTCCGTGGTCTGGGCGGGTGCGGTCGCGGGCGCGGACACGGTGGCCGGGCCGCCGGCGGTCGGCGTCCCGGTGACCGGCCCCGTATCCGTCGCCGTGGCCGTGGGCGTGGCCGACGGCGTCGCCGTGGTGGTCTCCGGTGAGGGCGACGGAGAAGCCGAGCCCGGCGTGGACGGCGGCGCCGCTCCGCCGGGGCCCGCGCTGGTGGTGGCCAGGGCCCGCGCTGCCTCGCCCGCCGCCACCTCGGAGGCGGGCGGCCGGGCACCGTAGGCGAGCAGGACACCCAGCAGCACGAGCGCGCCGGACAGCAGGAGCCCCGACCTGCCCGGCAGCCAGGCCCGCAGGCCGCCTCGTGCGGAGGGTCCGGCCAGGACCGTGCGGGCGGTGTCGACGGTGGTGCGCGGGGCGGCGGTGCGGGGCCCGGGCAGCAGCAGGGGCAGCAGGGCGACGAGCGCGGCGAGCCGGCCGCGGCCGCGCTCCTCCCAGTCGGGGCCGTAGGCGGCACCGGCGGCCGCCTCCAGTTCGCGGACGAACTCCTCGGCCTGGGTGGGCCGCCGGCCGGGGTCCTTGGCCAGACCGCGGCGCACCAGGTCCCGGACCGGCTCGGGGACCTCGTCGGCGGGGATCGGCGCGTCGACGTGCCGCAGTGCCAGCTCGGCGAGGTTGTCGGCCTGGTAGGGCTTGCGGCGGGTGAGGCACTCGAAGAAGGTGGCCGTCGCCGCGTACACGTCGGCCGCGGGCGAGGCCGGGGCGCCGGTCCACTGCTCGGGCGCCATGTAGGCGGGCGTGCCGGCGATGGTCGCGCTGATGCCGGAGTCCACCGCGATGCCGAAGTCGACCAGACGGGAGGTGCCGTCCGGCCGGACGAGGACGTTCTCCGGCTTGTAGTCGCGGTGCACGACCCCGACGCGGTGCGCGTCGGCGAGGCCGAGCAGCGAGCCCTTGAGGACGACGAGGGCGGCCTCGGGCTCCAGGGGCCCCTGCCGGGCCAGCAGCGTGCGCAGCGACACGCCGTCGACCAGCTCCATCACGATCGCGGCGCCGTCGGGGCTCTCGACGTACTCGTACAGCCCGGCCACGTAGGGGCTGCTCAGTCCGCCGAGGAGGCGGGCCTCCGCCCGGAACTCCCGGACGAAACCGGGCCGGGTGCGCAGCGAGTCGCTGAGGTATTTGACCGCGACCGGCACGCCGGTCGCGGTGTGCACGGCCAGGACCACCCGGCCGCTCGCGCCTGAGCCGAGTTCCTGTGACTCGGCGTATCCGGGCACTGCCCAAGCATTCATGCGTGCAGAGACACATTTTCGGCCACCGCGGTTGCGGTCGGGGCGCAAGGATCAGGGAAGGCTGTCAGTGGCCCGGCTCACATGGCGCACCAGGGGCACGGCCGACACCATGGGCTCGTCCCACCGGCAGGCTGAAGGGATCGAGAATGTTCCGCAAGGTGCTCGTCGCCAACCGTGGCGAGATCGCGATTCGCGCCTTCCGCGCCGGCTATGAGCTGGGCGCGCGGACGGTTGCCGTCTTCCCGCACGAGGACCGCAACTCGCTGCACCGGCTGAAGGCCGACGAGGCCTACGAGATCGGCGAGCCGGGGCATCCGGTGCGGGCGTATCTGTCGGTGGAGGAGATCGTCGGGGCGGCCCGGCGCGCGGGGGCCGACGCCGTGTATCCCGGCTACGGCTTCCTGTCGGAGAACCCCGAGCTGGCGCGGGCCTGCCAGGAGGCGGGGATCACCTTCGTCGGGCCGGACGCGCAGATCCTGGAACTGACCGGCAACAAGGCCAGCGCGGTGGCGGCGGCGCGGGCGGCCGGGGTGCCGGTGCTGGGGTCGTCGGCGCCGTCCACCGACGTCGACGAGCTGGTCCGGGCGGCGGGGGAGATCGGCTTCCCGGTGTTCGTGAAGGCCGTCGCGGGCGGCGGCGGGCGCGGTATGCGCCGGGTGGAGGAGCCGGCGCAGCTGCGGGAGGCCATCGAGGCGGCCTCGCGGGAGGCGGCGTCGGCGTTCGGCGACGCGACGGTGTTCCTGGAGAGGGCCGTCGTCGAGCCCCGCCACATCGAGGTGCAGATCCTCGCCGACGGGGCGGGGAACGTCATCCATCTGTTCGAGCGGGACTGCTCGGTGCAGCGCAGGCACCAGAAGGTGATCGAGCTGGCGCCCGCGCCGAATCTCGACCCGGCGCTGCGGCAGCGGATCTGCGACGACGCCGTGCGGTTCGCGCGGCAGATCGGCTACCGCAACGCGGGCACGGTGGAGTTCCTCGTCGACCGCGACGGCAACCACGTCTTCATCGAGATGAACCCGCGCATCCAGGTCGAGCACACGGTGACCGAGGAGGTCACCGACGTCGACCTGGTACAGGCCCAGTTGCGGATCGCCGCCGGGGAGACCCTCGCCGACCTCGGTCTGTCGCAGGAGAGCGTCACGCTGCGGGGCGCGGCCCTGCAGTGCCGCATCACCACCGAGGACCCGGCCAACGGGTTCCGCCCGGACACCGGCCGGATCAGCGCCTACCGCTCCCCCGGCGGCTCGGGCATCCGCCTCGACGGCGGCACCACCCACGCCGGTTCGGAGATCAGCGCGCACTTCGACTCGATGCTGGTCAAACTGACCTGCCGCGGACGGGACTTCACCACCGCCGTGAACCGCGCCCGGCGCGCGGTCGCCGAGTTCCGCATCCGCGGCGTGGCCACGAACATCCCCTTCCTGCAGGCGGTGCTGGACGACCCGGACTTCCAGGCGGGCCGGGTGACGACCGCGTTCATCGAGCAGCGGCCGCATCTGCTGACGTCCCGTCACTCCGCGGACCGCGGTACGAAGTTGCTGACGTATCTGGCCGACGTGACGGTGAACAAGCCGCACGGCGAGCGTCCCGCGCTGGTCGACCCGGTGACGAAGCTGCCGCCGCTGCCCGCGGGCGGCCCTCGGCCCGGTTCCCGGCAGCGGCTGGTCGAGCTGGGCCCGGAGGGCTTCGCGCGGTGGCTGCGGGAATCGCCGGAGCTCGGCGTCACCGACACGACGTTCCGCGACGCCCACCAGTCGCTGCTGGCGACCCGGGTGCGCACCAAGGACATGCTGGCCGTCGCCCCGGTCGTGGCGCGCACGCTGCCGCAGCTGCTGTCGCTGGAGTGCTGGGGCGGGGCGACGTACGACGTGGCGCTGCGCTTCCTCGCCGAGGACCCGTGGGAGCGGCTGGCCGCGCTGCGCGAGGCCGTGCCGAACATCTGCCTGCAGATGCTGCTGCGCGGCCGCAACACCGTGGGCTACACGCCGTATCCGACGGAGGTGACCGACGCGTTCGTGAAGGAGGCCGCGGCCACCGGCATCGACATCTTCCGCATCTTCGACGCGCTGAACGACGTCGACCAGATGCGGCCCGCGATCGACGCCGTACGGGAGACGGGGACGGCGGTCGCCGAGGTGGCGCTCTGCTACACCGCGGACCTGTCGGACCCGTCGGAGAAGCTGTACACGCTGGACTACTACCTGCGGCTGGCCGAGAGGATCGTCGAGGCGGGCGCGCATGTGCTGGCCGTCAAGGACATGGCGGGCCTGCTGCGGGCGCCGGCGGCGGCGAAGCTGGTCTCCGCGCTGCGGCGGGAGTTCGGGCTGCCGGTGCATCTGCACACCCATGACACCGCGGGCGGCCAGCTCGCCACCTACCTCGCTGCGGTGCAGGCGGGTGTGGACGCGGTGGACGGGGCGGTGGCCTCCATGGCCGGTACGACGTCCCAGCCGTCCCTGTCCTCGATCGTGGCCGCCACCGACCACTCGGAGCGGCCGACGGGGCTCAGCCTCACGGCCGTCGGCGACCTGGAGCCCTACTGGGAGAGCGTGCGCCAGGTGTACGCCCCCTTCGAGGCGGGCCTGTCGGCGCCGACCGGCCGGGTCTACCACCACGAGATCCCCGGCGGGCAGCTGTCCAACCTGCGCACCCAGGCGGTCGCGCTCGGCCTCGGGGACCGCTTCGAGCAGATCGAGGCGATGTACGCGGCCGCCGACCGGATGCTGGGCCGGCTGGTGAAGGTGACCCCGTCGTCGAAGGTGGTCGGTGACCTGGCCCTCCATCTCGTGGGTGCCGGGGTGGACCCGGAGGACTTCGAGGCATCGCCCGACAAGTACGACATCCCGGACTCGGTCATCGGCTTCCTGCGCGGCGAGCTGGGCACCCCGCCCGGTGGCTGGCCGGAGCCGTTCCGCAGCAAGGCGCTGCGCGGGCGGGCCGAGGCCAAGCCGATGGCGGAGCTGTCCGCCGAGGACCGGGCCGGGCTGGTGAAGGAGCCGCGGGCCACGCTGAACCGGCTGCTGTTCCCGGCGCCGACCCGGGAGTTCGAGAGCCACCGGCAGGCCTTCGGCGACACCGGCGTCCTGGACAGCAAGGACTTCTTCTACGGGCTGCGGCCCGGCCAGGAGTACGCCATCGACCTGGAGCCCGGCGTCCGGCTGCTGATCGAGCTCCAGGCCGTCGGCGAGGCCGACGAGCGGGGCATGCGCACGGTGATGTCCTCCCTGAACGGCCAGCTCCGCCCCATCCAGGTCCGCGACCGGGCCGCCGCCACCGACGTCCCGGTGACGGAGAAGGCCGACCGGTCCAACCCCGGCCACGTCCCGGCGCCCTTCGCGGGGGTCGTCACGCTGGTGGTCGCCGAGGGCGACGAGGTCGAGGCGGGCACGACGCTGGCCACCATCGAGGCCATGAAGATGGAGGCCTCCATCACCGCCCCCAGGTCCGGCCGCGTGTCCCGGCTCGCTGTGAACCGGGTCCAGCAGGTGGAGGGCGGCGACCTGCTGGTCGAACTGGGCTGACCCTCCGGCACGGCCCTCCCGCCGACGAAGGGCCGCGCCGCCGCCGACGGGGGCCGCGCCGCCGCCGACGGGGGGCCGCGCCGCCGTGGGCGTGGGGTCACGCCGAGATTGCCGGCGGTGGGTCGTCGCCGGGGGCGCCGGTCCGCCCGGTCGGCCGACACCGCGACGGTGTGGCGCAGCGGGTCCGGGCGGCCCCGAGGGGCCTGCCGGACGGTCGCACTGCCGGGCGCACGGAGGCCCCGGCCGCCACTCGGCCCTCGGCCCTCGGCCCTCGGTCCTCGGTCCTCGGGAGGGGGCCGAGGCTGCGGGCGCTTCGGGCACCCGCCGCGCGAGTCAGGCGTGCCGTCGGCGCCGTGGGCCGGTGCCCCGCTTCGGGGAAGGGGGCCGCCTCAGCACCCGTCGTCCGAGTCGAACGGTGCCGCAGGCTCCCGCCGCCCGAGTCACGCCATGCCGTCAACCGGGGCCGGGGGCGGGGCCGGAGCCGGGGTCGGGGGAACCTCGGGTGGGGCCGGGGGCGACTCGGGCTCCGGCCTGTTGTCCGTGGCGCGGCGTAGTTCCGGGGTCGTGACGGCCACCGATGTGACCGCCGCGAGGCACAGCAGACCGCCGCTGATCAGGGCGGTGGCGCCCGAGGTCCAGCCCGCCACGACGCCGCCGCGCAGATTGCCCAGGTGCGGCCCCGCCTGGCCGACGATCAGCTCGGCGGCCGTCACCCGGCCCAGCAGGGCGTCGGGGGTGTGGGTCTGGATGATCGTGGTGCGGGAGAGGACGGCCACGGCGTCGGCGGCTCCGGCCAGCGCGAGCATGGCGAGGCCCACCCAGGGGTCGGTGGCCAGGCCGAACAGGGTGAGTCCGGCACCCCAGGTGGCGGAGGCGCACAGCATGACCGGGCCCGGGCGGGCCAGCCGGGTGAGCGGACCGGAGAAGGCGGTGGCGGCGACCCCGCCGACGGCCAGCGCCGACAGGAACAGCCCCAGGGTGCGCGGGTCGCCCCCGAACCGCTCGGCGTTGACCAGCGGGAAGAGGCTCATCGGCATGGCCAGCAGGGTGGCGGCGAGGTCGGTGACCAGGGCACCGCGCACCACCCGGTGCCGGGTCAGGAAGCGCAGCCCGTCCAGGACGCCGTCCACCCCGGGGCGGGACTTCTCGCCCTGGGGCGGCAGGGCGGGCAGGCCGAAGGCGCCGTAGAAGGAGAGTCCGAAGCTGAGGGCGTCGAGCGCGTAGCAGACGCCGATCCCCCACCAGCCGAGCACGACACCGGCCACGGCGGGGCCGAGCAGCATCATCGCCTGACCGCTCACCTGGTACAGGGCGAGTCCGGCGGCGACCTGCTCGCGGGGCAGCAGCCTCGGGACGAACACGCCTGCCGCGGGCGCACCGACCGCGCCGAACGCCGACTGCGCGGCGACGAGTACCAGGATCACGGCGACCGGCGCGTGCCCCGCGAACGCCTGGACGGCCAGCAGCAGGGAGGTCACGGCCTGTCCGACGGTGGCCATCAGGAAGACGCGGCGCCGGTCGGACCGGTCCACCCACGCGCCGGCCAGCAGCCCGACCCCGACCATGGGCAGGGCCTGGGCGAGGCCGACGGCACCGCTCCACACGGCGCTGTGGGTCATGTCCCAGACCTGGTACATGACGGTCACCGCCGTCATGAAGCCGCCGAGCGTGGAGACCGTACGCCCGATCAGCAGCCGCCGGAAGAGGGGGGAGGTTCGCAGGGGACCGATGTCCAGCAGGGTTCGGGAGAGCCTCATGAGACGAGGCGGGCGGCGAGGTTCACGGCGCGGAGGCTATCCGCCGGGCGGCCCGTACCACCACCGGATTTCCTCCCGGCCGGGTCAGGCCGCCGGGGCGAGCGCGTCCCGCTCGCGCAGGTCCTCGTGCAGGGCCGGGACCGGGACGGTGACCGGAGTGCGGCGGGAGCGGAACAGGAAACCGGTGCCGATCACGCCGGCGATGAGGAGTCCGCCGGTGACCAGGGCGCCGCGCGCTCCGGCGTGTTCCATGAGGAAGCCGAGGGCGGGCGGGCCGCCGAGGCCCCAGACGGTGGCGATGGTGCCCCAGACGCCGAGGACGCGGCCGCGCATCCGGGCGGGCGGGTCGGTCTGGAGGACGGAGGTGCCGGCCGTGTCGGACACCGACTCGACGACGGCCATCGGCAGCACGAGCGCCAGCAGCACGGTCATCGACGGCGACAGCCCGGCCGCCACCTGGAGGAGCGCTCCGCCCGCGGCGAGGACGCCGACGAGGCGTACAGAGGGCCGGCGCAGCCGGGCGCCGAGGACCGCGCCGAGGATGCCGCCGACGGCGAGGACGGTGGAGACCGTGCCGAACGCTCCCGCGCCGCCCGCGAGGGGGCCGGTGACCAGCACGGCGAGGGTGAGTCCGTAGTTGCGGCCGAAGACGGCGCTCACACCGGTGATGGCGGCGAGCGCGACCAGCCGGGGCCGGCGCATGAAGTACGTCAGGCCCTCGCGGACGGTCAGGGTGTCGGCGGGCGCGGCCGCCTTCTCGGCCGGCTCCGGCTCGGCGTGCCGTACGGGCCGCAGGAACGGGATGACCGCCGTGACGAACAGGAAGGACACGCCGTTCGCCGCGTACGCCGCGGCCGTGCCGAGGAAGGCGACCGTCACACCGGCGAGACCGGCCCCGACGAGCCGGCCGGCGCTGTGCACCAGGGAGCCGACGCCGATGGCCGACGGCACGTCCTCCTGCGGCACGAGGTCGTTGCCCAGCAGTGCGCAGGCCGGGCCGTCGACGGTGGCGACGACACCGGTCACGGCGGCCAGCACCATCAGGGTCGTGATGTCCAGCCGGTCCAGCGCGACCAGCGTGGCGGTGGCGAAGGCGACGAGGCCGAGCAGGGCCTGGCTGACGGCGGCCGTCAGACGCCGGGGCCAGCGGTCGACGACGGCGCCGCCGAAGACGCTGATGAGCAGCGCCGGGGCGGCCTGCACGGACATGGACAGGCCGGTGGCGGCGGCGGAGCCGGTGATCTGCAGCACGAGCAGGTTCTGCACGGTGAGCTGCATCCAGGTGCCGGCGTTCGACACGAGGTTCGCCACCGACCACCAGCGCATGCTGCGGTGGCGCAGCGAACGCCACGGCGAGCGGGAGGCCGGCGAGGGCACGGCGGAGACGGCGGAGGCGGGGGAAGAAGGCACGGTGAAGTCACTCGGGAGGAGTCCGGCGGACCCGGAGGGGGTGTTCCGGCGGGAGTGGGAACACCGGCTGCGCTGCGCGGGTCACTCCTCGGTGCCGGATGACGGCGTCGCCCATCGTGGCAGACGGGCTGCGGGAGGCACGGGTCGCAGGGCCGTTAGTCCGGTCACACGCCCCGCGACGCACCGCCCTGTGCTCGTACGTTGCCGGGCGCGGGTGGTCCGGATCACGCGCCGCGCGCGACGACCTCCCGCATGAGTGCCAGCAGGTCGGGCACCGCGGGGTGTCCCGGTCCGGAGCGCCGGGCGAGGAGGACGGGGACCGGCGGCGCGTCGGCGAGCGGCCGGTAGGCGAGCGCGGGGTGGGCGTGGTTGCCGGGGGTGGCCGAGGTGGACACGCCGACCGCGCGGCCCGCGGCGATGGCGATGGTCCACTCGTCGGTGTTGGTGACCTCGACGCTCGCCGCGGGCCGTCGCCCGGCGGGCCACAGGTCAAGGGTCGTGGTGCCGGACACGGTGTTCAGGGCGATGGTGTGCGCGGCGAGATCCGCGAGGGTCACGCGCGGCAGCGCGGCCAGCGGACTGTCGGCGGCCATGACGGCCACGCGCTCCTCCGACAGCAGCAGTTCGGTACGTATGCCGGGAGCGGTGACCTCGCCGCGCAGGAGGGCCGCGTCGACCTTGCCCCGGGTGAGTCCGGCCGTCGGGTCGTCGACGCGCAGCAGCTCCAGCGGCACGTCCGGGTAGGTCTCGTCCCAGCGGCGCAGCAGCGGCACGGTGTGGTCGCCGAGCGCGGCCCAGGTGTGGCCGAGCCGCAGCGGCCAGCCGCGCAGTCCGGCGGGGTCGAGGGCCGTCTCCACGGCGGCGAGCGCGGCCCGTGCCTTGTCGCGGAAGGTGCGGCCCTCCGCGGTGAGCCGGAGGTGGTGGGTGGACCGGTCGACGAGCCGGGCGCCGAGGTGGTCCTCCAGCCGGCGCAGGGTGCGCGAGAGCGCGGGCTGCCCGAGGTGGAGGCGGGCGGCGGCACGGGTGACGTTGCCCTCGTCGGCGATGGCGAGGAAGGCTCGCAGATGCCGCAGCTCGATGGTCATGCCTCGGAAGCATAAGCCCAGCGGAATCGGCATTTCCCGGGGCGGCGGCGCGCTTTCTAGCGTGGGCGTCATGACCACTCCCCTGCGCGACACGACGGCCACTCGCCTGTCCACCTCGTCTCCCCGCTCCTCGGCGCGGCCCGGCGCCCTCGCCGGTGCCGGTCTGGTGCTGGCGGGGGCGGTGTCCGTGCAGTTCGGCTCCGCCTGTGCGGCTCTGCTGTTCCCGCGGGCCGGGGCGCTCGGCACGGTCGCGCTGCGGGTGACCCTGGCGGCCGTGCTGCTGCTGGTGGTGGCGCGGCCGAGGCTGCGGGGTCTGTCGCGCGGGGACTGGGCGGTCGGGGCGGGGTACGGGCTCGCCCTCGGCGGTATGAACGTCCTCTTCTACCAGGCCATCGACCGGATACCGCTCGGCCCCGCGGTGACACTGGAGGTGCTGGGCCCGCTGCTGCTCTCGGTGGCCGCGGCGCGGCGGGCCGCCGGTGTGCTGTGGGCCGCGCTGGCGCTGGCGGGGGTGGCGCTGCTCGGCGGCGGCATGGGCGGGCTCGACCCGGTGGGTGCGGGCTTCGCGCTGGCCGCGGGCGCGATGTGGGCGGCGTACATCGTGCTCGGTTCGCGGGCCGGCGGCCGTTTCCCGCGGCTGGACGGGCTGGCCGTCGCGATGGCCGTCGCCGCGCTGGTCGGCCTGCCGCTGGGGGTCGCCTCGGCGGGCGGGGCGCTGCTGGAGCCGGGCGTGCTGGTGCTGGGGCTGGGGATCGCGGTGCTGAGCTCGGGTGTGCCGTACACCCTGGAGCTGCTGGCGCTGCGGCGGCTGCCCGCGGCGACCTTCGCGGTGCTGATGAGCCTGGCGCCGGCCCTGGCCGCGCTGGCGGGTCTGCTGGTGCTGGGCCAGGGCCTTTCCCTGCCGCAGTGCGCGGCCGTCGCGATGGTGGTCGCGGCGAGCGCGGGGGCGGTGCGGACGGGGTCTCAGTGAGCCCGGCGGGGCGGCAGCCCCATCGGGTTCGGGAAGGGGACGAGCCCGCTGTCGAGGACCTCGTCGGCCAGTGGGGCCAGCTTCTCCAGCAGCCGTGAGGCCTCCTGCGGTGCCAGGACGCGGTAGGGCCGGACGGCGAGTTCGTCGGTGCGGGCCTCGATGTGCGCGCGCAGCGCCTCGCCGTCCGCGGTGAGGGTCCCGGCGTCCGTCAGCAGGCCGCGCGCGGTGAGCCGGTCGAGGGCGGCCTGCCACTCCTCGGCGGACCAGCCGCGGTTGTCGCGCAGCACCTCCGCGGGCACCTGCTCGCCTGCGGCGAAGAGGACATGCGCCTCGCAGCCGTCCAGGCCCTCGGCGGTCAGGACGGCGACATGGCCGTCGCCCCGGTGCTCGCGCAGCGTGGTCGCGGCCTGCCACAGGGCGCCGGCCGGGTCCCCGGGCGCGGGCACGCCCCGGTTGGCGGCGAACAGCGGCCGTCCCGCTCCGTCGGCGGCCGCGACGACCCGCTCCAGCAACGCCACGGCCGGCGCGGCCTCCTTCGCCACCGAGGGCGCCACCCGGCGCAGGGCGGCGGTGGCGGAGTCGGCGCGGGCGCGCAGGACCGCCTCGGGGGAGGCGAAGTCCCAGGCGTCGGGGAGGGCGCGGCGGACCATCGCGGGATGGAAGTTGAAGAAGGCCGCCTCCACCACGCCGGGTGCGACCGCGCCGAGCGGGGCGGCCCGCAGGGCGAAGTAGCCCATCCAGAACCCGCGCAGGCCCACCTCGCGAGCCGCCTCACGGCTCTCGGGGGCGAAGTACGTGACGGCGTGCAGGGGTTCGATCACCTGCCAGACCGAGCGGGCGTAACCGGCGTCCATGCACGGCAGTCTGGCAGACGGCACCGACAACGCTCCCTCAGCCGCTGTGGACGGTCACCTCGTACAGCGAGTAGCCCCAGTCCGTGGCCCGGTCGAGGAGCTGCACGCGCACGTACCGGGCCGGTGTCCCGGCGAAGTCGGCCGTGTCGAGGCCGCCGTCGCCGGTGGTCGTGGACCAGACGGTCCGCCAGTCGGTGCCGTCGGTGGAGAGGTCGATCCGGTACGCGCGCCCGTACGCGCGTTCCCAGTCGAGTGTGACGCGGCCGATCCGGTGGGTGGTGCCCAGGTCGAGGCGCAGCCACTGGTCGTCGCTCCAGCCGCTCGCCCAGCGGGTGTCGCGCGAGCCGTCCACGGCCCGGCCCGGCGCATAGCTGGTGAACGGGTTCCACTCGGCCGAACTGGCTGTGGCCGAGGCACCCTTGCCGAGGTTCACGGCGGCCTGGTGGTGCTCGGTCGCGCCCCAGGTGTCGAGGTAGGACTCGGCGCCCCGGAAGAGGTCGTCGACCACGTCCTGGCCGCCGACAAGACGGATGTCCTCGATCCAGTCCGGGACGAGGCCGTAGTGCGCAGCCCCGTCGGTGTTGAGGTCCCAGGTGCGCTGCCCGGTGGTCTGCCGGTCGATGAGGGAGCCGCCGTCGACGCTGCGGAAGGGGTACGTGACGGGGTTGGCGGTGGCGGCGCCGCGCGGGCCGGGCCAGCCGCCGACGCCGTTCATGTCGGTGCCGTAGCCGTAGCCGACGCCGTACTTGTCGCGCAGCGCGTCGGTGCGCCTGGCCTCGGCGGTGAACCCTTCGGAGCCGTGCATGTACTGGGCGACGAACCCGCCGAGGGAGTAGACGCGTTCGGTCCAGTCGAGGTCCATCCAGCTGTGCGAGGAGATGACGCCCGGGTAGGAGGCGGCCTGGAAGAGGTCGAGGACCCGGCCGGTCGCCTTGACGCTCATGTGGTCGATCTCGAGCATCATCTTGCGTTTCATCAGGCCGCGCACGGCGTATTCGCCCAGTTCCGTCAGCCCGCGTACGTTGCACTGCGCGTCGGCGGCGTAGGAGGGCACGGAGACGCCCGCGGGGAGCTCGGCCTCGGCGGCGGGTGCGGAGGCCAGGCCGATGGGGTTGTCGTGCTGGGGGCCGGTGCACCTCTCGGTCCGCCAGAAGGTGCCGGTCGACAGGAACTGGCCGACGTTGATGGCGGTGCCGAGCGTGCCTTCGTCGAAGCGGACGCCGCAGAGGGCGTTGTCGAACTTGTGGCACAGGAACATGCTGCGCACACCGAGCGCGTACAGCTCGTCGAGCCCCTTGTCGATGTCCTCCTTGCTGCACTGCGGGATGTCGAGGATCTGCTTGCAGCCGAACGGCTCGGAGGTCTCGACCCCGAGGATCACGGCCAGCTTGCCCTGTTCGACGACCTGGCGCGCCTGGGCGCTGTCGGTGACGATCCGGAACCAGCCCTTTCCGGGGCCGCCGTACATCCGGTCGACGTAGGCCTGGAGGTCGTGACTGAGCCTGGCCTGGAGGCGGATGGACGTCATCTCGTCGCAGGAGCGGTCCTTGAAGAAGTACACCGAGCAGATCACGCCGTTGGTGACGAGGTCGTTGACGAGCACGCGCTGGCCGCCGCGCCAGGCGCGCTCCACCCAGGCGTAGTAGTTCTGCTGGTGGGTGAGCGAGTCATGGGCGGGCCAGTCCTTGAAGGTGGGCCAGCCGACGGGGTCGTGGCGGCCGTCACCGCCGCGCGTGATGAAGTCGAAGACGGCGAGGGATCCGTCGGGGTAGTGCTCGGGGCAGTCCTTGAGTGCGTCGGCGATGCCGGCCTCGGAGAAGGTCTTGCCGCAGATCAGGCGGCCGCCGAACGCCTCGTTGGAGAACAGGTGGTCGTGGGCGTCGACGAACCCGCGTACCTCGCCCCGGGAGTCGGTGCCCTTGAACGGCTCGCCCGTCACGCCGATCTGCGCGTCCGGCGCCGGCCGTGCGGTCGGGTTCCACCAGTCGTCGGCTCCGGCGGCGGAGCTGGGCGCGGGGCCGAGGGCCATCGCCAGCACGAGCAGCACAAGCGTGACGACGGCGACGTACGGGCGCCGAACCTTGGCCATCGACCCACGTCCCTCGGTCGGAGCGGGCAGGCGAACCGGCGACGGCTTGTCATGCCCAGTGAAAGTTACCGACGAGGATCGTCAGAGCCGCGTGAGGAGTCAAGGGTCGTGCACGCCTTACCGAGGGGGCGGATGTTTCCGTTCCGCGACGAATGAGACCACTTTGTGTCGGAACACGGCACAACGGACGGCGGCGGCGACGAGTCGTACCAGGCACAGTCACTGCGACGACCCATCTCCCAGGGGGCACCATGACCCACCGTTCTCGACGTGTCCGACTGACGCTCGCCGCCCTCGCGGCCGGCACCGCGGCAGCCGTCGGCATGGCCGCACCCGCGGCGACCGCCGCCACCGGCCCGAAGTTCCTCAAGCCGGGCGAACTGCCCCCGCACCCCACCTCGCCCTGGTACGCGGGCCCGGTGACCCCCGGGCAGCCGGACCCGCTGCCGGTCTGCGCCGGCGAGTCGCCGCCGTCCATCTCCTCGCACCGCGCGTTCTGGACCGAGTTCGACACCAACGCCGTGCAGGTGACCGTCGTCGAGCGCAGCACCCAGCGGGCCAAGGACTTCGCCGCGCTGCTGCGCAAGAAGATCCGCGACTGCGCGACCGCGCTGGAGCGGCAGGACCCCGACATGTCGGCGTCCGGCAGGTACTACGGCCACCTGAACGTCGAGGAGGGCGCCGACGTCTACGGCCTGCACACCGCGTCGAGCTGGGGCGCCTCAGACATCGCCCTGCTCTCGGTCGGACGGGACGGCCGGACGGTGACGTTCGTGAAGTGGGCCCAGATGGGCACCTGGCGCCACGCCCAGGTGGCGGACTTCAAGAAGACCACGAAGACGGCGGTGAACAAGCTCTACTGAACCCCGAAGGCCCCGCCGGACTCCGCCAGGCCTTATCGGACGCCGGGCACCAGCCGCTCGACCGCCGCGGCGACGAGCTGGTCGCGCTCACCCTCCGAGAGCACGTCGGGGAGGGTGAGCTGCTCGACGATCAGCCAGTTGAGCGCCAGGTAGAGCAGGCGTACGGCGGTGGCGTCGCCGGGCAGGCCGGACTCCTCGTGGTAGGCGACGCTGCCGTCGAGGTCGGCGCGCACCTGCTCGGTCAGCAGGGCGCGCAGCGCGGGCCGCCGGGTGGCCTCCAGACGCAGTTCCAGCAGCGCCAGACAGCCGGCCCGGAACGCGCCGACCCGGCCGACCAGTTCGCGCATCAGCTCCGTGTACGTCTCCCGGTCACGGGCGGCCGTACGGTGCCGGGCGAGCACCGACTCGTCCGGCCGGAGCCGCTCGTAGACGCGGGCGCCGGTCTGGGTGAGGAGGTCGTCGCGGTTGGCGAAGTAGTTGGAGGCGGTCCCGACGGGCACGCCGGCCTCGGCGTCCACCGCCCTGAAGGTCAGACCGCGCGCGCCCTCGCGGGCCAGCACCTCGATGGCGGCGTCCACCAGGGCGGCCCGCCGCTCGTCGTTCCTGCGCACCACCGCACCCGCTCCCCTCGCCCGACGACGAGCGCAGACTACTTCAGTTGAAGTGGCCTGGGTCGCGGGTTCCGCCGTCAGCGTCGGGTGGGGGTGCCCTGGTTGTGGAACATCTGCCGGCGCCCCGGCGCCGCGCGGCGCCACAGGGATGTCCGGTGCGACCAGCGGCCGTCGATGTTCGCCGTGTACTTGAGCATGACCAGCCCGTCGGCCAGCCGTACGCCCCGCATGTCCTCCACCCCGATGGGCTCGCCCTCGGGATCGGTGCCGGCCGCCACACGCTCGGCGGTCCCCTCGAAGAAGATCTCCCGGCCCGAGGCGCCGAACTCGTGGAAGTCCGGGGCGAGGAAGCTCCGCAGCCGGTCGGCGTCGGCCCGGCAGGCGGGCGACAGCGTCTCGTACTCGGCGGCCATCGCCTCGGCCACCTGCGGGTCGTCACTGCCGGGGTGGGTGTGGGTGGACGTCATGGTCCAGGACTATCACGCGCCGTCCGGGCACCTCACGCCTGTGACCTGCGGCCGGAGCCGTCCGGCGGGCCGCTGTCAGTGCCCCGCGCTAGTCTGCGCGTAATCGACCGATCCGCCCGTTCCGGACCGTTCAGGGAGGTATGCATGGCTTCGCGTCTCAACCCCTACCTCAGCTTCGACGGCGACGCCCGCCAGGCGATGGAGTTCTACCGGGAGGTCTTCGGCGGCACCCTCACGCTGAACACCTACGGCTCCTTCGGCGGCGAGGGCGCGCCGCACGCGGACAACATCATGCACGGCATGCTGGAGACCCCCGCCGGGTTCACCCTGATGGGCGCCGACTCCCCGCCCGGCATGGAGGTGAACGCGGGCAACAACATGGCCGTGTCCGTGAGCGGTGACGACGAGGCCGCGCTGCGCGGCTACTGGGAGAAGCTGTCGGCCGGCGGCCAGGTGTCCGTGCCGCTGGAGAAGCAGATGTGGGGCGATGTGTTCGGCATGTGCACGGACCGCTTCGGCGTCAGCTGGATGGTCGACATCACCGAGCCCCAGGGCTGACCCCCCGCCTTCACGCCGTGCCGAACCACGCCTCGGCGAGGACGGGCAGGCTCGTCTCGCCGGGGACACCCAGCTCCCGCATGTACCAGGGGAGATCGCTGTACACATGGAGCAGCGTGTACGCGAGCAGCTCGGCCGGCGGAAAGGTGCGCCCGTAGGCGCGGCCGAGCCGGGCCAGCAGGGCCGGGTCGCCGCGGGTGAGGAACAGGCCGACGCCCACGAAGTCGTAGGCGGGGTCGCCGATCATCGCGGGCTCGAAGTCGAAGAGGCCGGTCAGGCGCGGGCCGTCCGCCGGGTCGGCGAGGAAGTGCTGCCGCATCACCTCGGTGTGCAGCAGTGAGGGCCGCGGGGCGCGCGGCAGCGGGGTCGCGGCGAGGAAGTCCGGGATCTGCTCCAGCCAGACGCCGGGCAGGCCCTTGTCCCGCTGCCACCGCACCGCACCGGCGGTCCGACGGTCCACGAACGCGCCCCAGTCCCCCGGGCCGAGCACGTCCGCCAGCGGGGCCGGGTCCAGGGAGTGCAGCACCGCGAGGGTCTCGCCGACCTCGGTGACGACACGCTCCCGCTGCGGCCTGGACAGGCGCTCCCAGACCGTGGCGAGGTTCTCGCCGTGCAGCCGAGACATCAGCACATAACGCCAGCCGTTCTCGTACGTCCCGAAGTCCCGCACCCGCGGCGTCGGCACGGGCAGCCGGCCCTGGAGGTGCGCGAGCACCCTCGCCTCGGCGAGCCCGTCCGCCGCCGCGGCCGCCGGGAACAGCTTGAGGACGTGCTCGTCGCCGACCGCGTACACCGGCTGCGAGCCGTCGGCGAAGCGGGTGAGCGGTGCCCCCGCCAGTCCGAGGCGCCCGCACAGGTCCTCGACGCCGGGGCGCATCACGGCCTCGTCGGGGACGATCGCGTCCCACTGTTCGTCGGTCTCCACGGCGGGCAGCATGATCGGGACCGTAGGGGGAGGTGTGCGGGCGGGCAACAGGATTTCCCCCGCGGACCTCCCTCGGGCCCTGCACCCGGCGGCAGAGCGCCTCGGCGCGGTCGTGGAAGCCGGGGGACTCCCGCTCGGCCGTCTCGATCAGGGCGCATGCCGGCGCCCGGTGCTCCGGTGAGGACCGCTCCGCGAGGGAGTGGGCGCAGGGGACGCCGACGACCCTCGATCGGGCCGCTCCCTTCCTCGACCGGCCGGGCGTTCCGGTACGCGCGCCGAGACCGGCGGGCCCGTGATCGGGCACGGGCGGCGGGGAGCGTAGCGTGGGCACGGCCGGGGCACGTCGGGGGCACGGCCCGGGCACACGGCTCCTCGCGTGCTCGTCGCAGAACGGAGAGGCATCCGCATGAACCTGCCCGCATCTGGCCGGCGTGTCCTCGTCAGCGGAGCGTCGCGGGGGCTCGGCCGCGCGGTGGCGCAGGCGTTCGCGGCCAACGGCGACCGGGTCGCCGTGCACTACGGCTCGCGCGCCGAGGAGGCCCGCGCGACCCTGGACTCCCTCAGCGGCACGGGCCACGCCCTGACCGGCGGCGACCTCGCGGACCCGGCCGGGGCCGCTGCGGTGGTGGACGCGGCGGCCGGCGCGCTCGGCGGGATCGACGTCCTGGTGAACAACGCTGCGGTGAACGAACGGCATCCGCTCGCCGAGACGACGTACGAGGAGTGGGTGGCCGTGTGGCAGCGGCATGTGGCCGTGAACCTGCTCGCCACGGCCAACCTGAGCCATCTCGCCGCGCGCCGGATGATCGACGGGGGCACGGGCGGACGCATCGTCAACATCGGCTCGCGGGGCGCCTTCCGGGGCGAGCCCGACCACCCCGCGTACGGGGCGACCAAGGCCGCGGTGCACGCCCTCGGCCAGTCCCTCGCGGTGTCCCTCGCCCCGTACGGCATCGGTGTCGCGTCCGTCGCCCCCGGCTTCTTCGCCACCGAGCGGGTCGCGCCGCGTCTGGACGGGCCGGAGGGCGAGGCGATCCGTGCGCAGAGTCCCTTCGGCCGGGTGGCGGAGGCGGAGGAGGTCGCGGCGGCCGTGGTGTGGCTGGCCTCGCCCGCCGCGGAGTGGTCGTCGGGCACGATCCTGGACCTCAACGGGGCTTCGTACCTGCGCAGTTGAGGGGGTGTCCGGCGGACCGGCCGGCAAGACGCCTATGCCGTCTCCTCCACTACCGCCCGGATCACATGGCGCGCGTTGTCCGCCATCGCCCGGTTGGTGTCGCGGTAGTAGGGCAGGGCGATCAGCGCCTGGGAGAGCGTGCGGGCGCGGCCGCGGCGCCAGGTCGTGTCGTCCACGCCGAGTGCGTCGCGGAAGACCTGGCGGGCGTCGGCGGGCAGCAGGTTCCAGGCCGGGAAGAGGTCGCAGGCCGGGTCGCCGACGCCCATGCAGCCGAAGTCGATGACCGAGCCGAGCCTGCCGGCGCGCAGGAGCAGGTTGCCCGGCATCAGGTCGGCGTGCAGCCACACCGGCGCCCGCTCCCACCCGGGCGCCCGCAGGGCGTCCTCCCACACGGCGGTCACGGCGTCGCAGTCGACACCCTCCTGCGGGAGCGCCCGCAGCCGAGCGATCGCCGAGCGGGTCTCCGCGTCCTGCAGAGCGAGCGGCCCGCCGCGGTGCGCCGGGGGCGCTCCGGGCAGGGTGATGCCGCGCATCGCCGTCACGAACGCGGCCAAGTCCTCTGCCAGCAGGGCGGGTTCGGTCAGGGCGCCCGCCTCGGGGGTCTCCCCGTCCAGCCACCGGTACACCGACCACGGCCACGGATACCCCTCGGCCGGCCTCCCGGCGCCCAGCACCTCGGGCACGGCCGTGGGCAACAGGGGCGCCAGGCGCGGCAGCCACTCCCGCTCCGTCGTCACGTCCGCCGCGCCGCCCCGCACCAACGGCAGCCGTACGACCATGTCGTCGCCGAGGCGGTACATGGCGTTGACCGTGCCGCCGGAGGCGATCCGCCGCACCGGCAGACCCGTCCATCGCGGGAACTGCCCGGCCACCAGCCGCCGTACGAGATCGTCGTCGAGAGGGTGCTCGTCGGGATGCATCTGTCCTGCGCTCATGGGACGTCATCCGACCGGCGGACGGCGACGGCCGTCAACCGCATTTGATCGGCCCCGGCGGGCGCCTTACCTCGGAGGTAATCGCCCCGGCGGCCCGAGGGTGCCATGATCGTCGGCGTAAGCAGGGCCGTTCGACGAAGGGACCAGCCGTGACCGCCTACGCCATAGCCCACCTGCGCGAGATCACCCCGCACCCGGAGATCCCCGAGTACATCGACCGCATCACCGCCACCTTCGAGCCGTACGGCGGCCGCTTCCTGGTGCACGGCACCGAGCACGAGGTGCTGGAGGGCGACTGGCCGGGCGCCGTGGTGATGATCGCCTTTCCGGGCACGGCCGAAGCCCGGGCGTGGTGGAACTCCCCCGCCTACCAGGAGATCGCCCCGCTGCGCTCGCGGCACATCGTGGGCGACATCATCCTGGTGCCGGGCGTGCCCGAGGGCTACGACCCGCACGTCACGGCCGAGGCCGTGCGGGCGTCCCTGCCCGCCGAGTGACGCCCACCGGCCCGACAACCACCTGACAGGCCCGCGCGGGTGTGCCGACATCGCGGCGATTGACGCTCCTCGGCCGGGGGCGACCCCTCCCGCCGCCCGGCTGCTCGGCCCTCAGGCCCTTGGCTCGATCTGCCGGAGGATGCTCGGGTCGGAGATCTCGCTGTCGGCGGCGAGCAGGAACGCCTTGCTGAGGATGACGGCCAGCCGGTCGTCCTCGAACGGCAGGAACACCTTGCCCTCGGCCGGCCGGCGCGCCGGAACGACGCACAGATAGCTGTCGTCCGGCTCCATCAGCACGTTCGCCGACCATATGTGGATCTTGTAGGTGCGCAGCTCGCCGCGGACGACGAGGAAGCGTCCGTCGAGCGTGCACCGGTCGGCGATCTTCAGCCTCGGCAGGATGCGGGCGAGGGCCTCGCGCCGGACCTCGCCGGTGCCGGGCAGCTCGGCGAACCCGGCGCGCCGCCAGTAGGCGTGTCCCGGTCCGCCGTCGGTCCAGTCGGGGTCCGCGGCGATCGACGTCACCCCGACGAAGAGGTCCACGTCCCGCATGGCCTCGCTGAACACCAGCGCGGGCACCTCGGCGGGCGGCGCCTCCCGCCATGTCCCGGCCGTGCGGCGGGCGAAGCGGACCTGGTCGGTGGAGGCGAGCGCGTCCCCGTCCGCCCAGTCGGCGAGCGCATGGCGGAAGGTGACCCGCCACTCCCCCGCGCCCAGTGTCCGCTCGGCCGTGTCGTCGTCGCCCGGGTGCCAGGGGCGGCCGCTGGTCCAGCCCCTGGCCCGGAACAGCGCGCGCATCCGGTGGTAGTGCACGAGGTGGCCGGCGAAGCGGTTGGAGTAGGTGCGGGTCTCCTCCTCGGCCGGTGTGAGCAGATAGATCTCGCGGTACGCCTGCTTGAACGGCTGTCTCACGTGTGCCTCGACGAGCAGGTCCCGCCAGGCCCGTACGGTGTCGGGGTCGGAGCGCAGCGGGTGCCACAGCCGCACGGCCGCGTCCTCGGGTGCCTCGGGCAGGTCGTCGGTCTCCGGCAGCACGGCGTGCCAGGTGCCGGGCGCCGTCTCGATCTCCCAGATCAGTCGGCGCACGACGGACCGGCCGAGCGGATGCCCGGCCAGCCGGGTGCGCCACCAGCCGTACGGGTGCGTGGCGTCGGCGCTGTAGCCGCCCTCCAGGGCCCGGGTCAGGGTGGCGAGATGGGCGGAGGCCCGCTTCACCAGCTCGCGCAGCTCCTTGAGCAGGTCGCCGTGGTCGCGGCGGACGGCCGCGGGCACGCCGCGCAGCCGCCGTCCGTCCTTCTCCCAGGCCAGCTCGACGCCCTCGCCGACCGTGACGACGGCCTTGTGCTCACCCGCCTCCCGGCGCAGGACGCCGTCGTCGCCGAAGCCCAGGGCGGGCAGGCGCAGCGCCACGTCGGTGCGCTCGGCGAGGGCGGCGTCGATCTTCTTGAGCACCTTGTCGAGCTGCTTGGGCACCCCTGCGTGCCGGACCGTCCCGCGGACCGTGCGCAGGCCGGTGACCAGCTCGGGCGTCGGCCATTCCTGCGCGGCGCGGGTGATTTCGTAGAGCAGGGCCTGCGAGGGCAGGGTCCTGGCGGCGGTCGGTGCGAGGGAGATGCCGGGCAGCAGTCTGTCGAGGAGGCCCGGCAGCCACGGCTCGTCACGCACCAGGGCGACCCGCAGGGCGCGCCCGAGCGTCGTGACCTCCTGGGGGGTGAAGGCCTTGTCCGACCGGTAGGGGACGGTGCCCGCCTTGATGGCGTCGGTGCGGTCGGCGGCCGCGCGCAGCAGACGGTGGGAGAGTTCGGCGTAGGCGGGGAGCCCGGCGATGGCGCGCCAGGTCTCCGGCGGTGCAGGCGGTTCCCCGATCGGGTGCCTGTCGACATCGGCGAACAACGCCAGCTCGGCCGGGGTGAGGGCGGTGACGACGTCCAGCTCGTCCCGCGTGATGGGGCCTTCGGCCCGCAGCAGGTGCTGTGCGGCCCGGGCCGAGGACTCCGGCCCGGCGAGCACGCCGAGGACGAGCACGGTGAGCGGCCTGCGCTCGGCGTAGCCCTCGCTCAGGGCGTGCCGGACCAGGAACGCGGCGGGCTCGGCCAGGTCGGGCAGCGGCCCCGTGCACCGCGCGAGGGCTCCCGCGCCCAGGCCGAGATCGGCCCAGTTCCGCCGCTCGGTGCCCGCGACGAGCGCCTCGAACAGGCGGCGGCAGGCGTCGGGCGTGTAGCGGGGCGGGCGCTCCTTGGCCGCCTCCTCGACCGCGAACCGGGCCGCACCCCTCCCGGCCGTGACGCCGTAGGCCGCGGGGACCAGGGTGCCCAGCTCCTCCTGGGACACCTCGGCCGCGTCGCCATACGGGTCCGCTATCTCGTACGACGGGTCGGTCAGCGCGCGCATCAGCCGTTCGGCGGGCCTCACCGGGCACCGCCTCGGCGCGGGCAGGAGACGGATACGCCGGCCGGCACGGCGGCGGTGCGGCCGTGCCGGTCACTGCTGTGGGCGCTCACCCGGGCGTCGTCGAACATGCCCCGATCATGGCAGGGGGCACTGACAATGCCCGCTGACCAGGGATTTCAGCAGCCCATGGCCCCGCTGCGGGAGTCACCGCAGCCGTGATCAGTCATACCGCGGCAGGCCCTAGGTGCCCGGCCGGAACGGGTCAGGCCCGGAAGCTCCGCTTCAGCGCGGCGACCAAGTGCCGCAGCCCGGGAGGCGGTTGTCCCTGGCGTACGACGAGTGAGGTCGGTACGGCGGGCTCGGTCAGCGGACGGATGGCGACGCCCGGGGCCGGGGGCAGGCCGGAGACGTCGTAGAAGACGGTCCAGGAAGGCGGACCGACGGCGATCTCGGCGAGGGTCTCGCGGAGGCTGGTGAACTCCGGCGCCGGTGGCGGGGTGACGCCGGCGGCGCGCAGGGCGTCCGTGAGCAGGTCGTGGAAGGGCGGGTTGCGGTCCCGGGCCGCGAGTCTCAGCGGCAGTCCGGCGAACTGCTCCGGGCCGAGCCGGGCCTCGGCGGCGAGGGGGTGCCGGGCGGGGAGGGCGGCGTAGAGGAGGTCGGTCCGCAAGGGGATGAGCCGCAGCCCGGGTGCCGAGGTCAGGGCACGGATCAGGGCCGCGTCCAGACTGCCTTCCCGTACGGCCGCCACCCGTTCGGCCGCCGGGAGCCGCTTGAGGCGCACCTGGAGCCCCGGGTGGGTGTCCGCCAGCTCGGCCAGGGCGCGGTAGAGGCGCTCGCCCGGGCCGTGGACGGTGCCGAGCCGGAGGAGGCCGGCCGCGCCCGTGGTGATGTCGGCCGCGACCTGCCGGGTGCGCCGGGCGGCGTCGAGCACCAGGCGGGCCTCGGGCAGGAGCCGTTCTCCGGCGGCCGACAGGTGCACATGGCGGGTGGAGCGGTCGAAGAGGGTCACCCCGAGGTCCCGCTCCAGCCTGCGGATCTGCTGGCTCACGGCCGACTGGACGATGCCGATGCGTTCGGCGGCCCGGGCGAAGCCGCCCTCCTCCGCCACGGCGAGGAAGTACTGCAACTGGCGCAGCTCCACGGCCGTCCCCCTCCTCGTTCCGCAGGGCATTCATCACTGATGCCGATCTCTGTGTGCGCCAACCGCTTCTGGTTCGGCGGTTGTTCCCGCTGTCGAATGGTCGCGGACGATTCCCGCGCAGCAGGTACCGGAAGGAGCGGAAGATGACAGAGGCCGTGGTCGTGGCCGCGGAGGAGGCCGAGGTGGTGGGGCTGGCGCACGGCGGCGCGTTCCGGCTGCTGGTCGACGGCGACGCCACGGCGGGGACGCCGGGCGCCAACCGGCTCACGCTGCCGGCCGGGGCCGACGGGGCGAGGCCGCACCGGCACGAGCGGTCGGCCGAGCTGTTCCATGTGCTGGGCGGCCGGCTGGAGTTCCTGCTCGGGGAGCGGTCGGTGACCGTGGGCGAGGGCGGTCTGGTGGTGGTGCCGCCCGGACTGGTGCACGCGTTCGGCGCGGCCCCGGGCACGGGTGCCGATGTACTCGTGGTGATGGCGCCGGGCGTGGAGCGGTTCGACTACTTCCGCCATCTGGGCCGGGTGTCCATGGGGCTGGAGCCCGCGGAGAGCCTGCTGCCCGAACAGGGCCGCTACGACGTGCACTTCGTGGCGGGCACGCGGTGGGCGGAGCTGCGCGGCCGGGGCGCCTGAATCCCGCGGGGCTCCCGGCCCCGGCCCAGCGTCTCGCATCCTCGCCCCCCGTGGGCCACAGCAGCGCCGGGCACGTTCACCGGCGCCCGCGAGGCTCCTTCCGAACCCCCGGCGCCCCGTGCCGCCGCGCACCGCGCTGACCTGTCGAGCCACCCCGGGCCCGCGTCCGACGCAGGGGCAATCGCCCCCGGACGCGGGCCCGTTGCCCTGTCCGTGGTCTCCCCTCGGCCCCGGCACGCACTCTGGCGAACCCGTGCGCCGATGCGCTATACCTTCCTCGCCTGATTGATTGTGCTCGATGTGACCGGCTTTCAAGCACCTTCCGTCAACGCGACCTGTGCCCACAGACGCTTGCGAAGGGAATCGACATGACCGCACCACCCCGTAGACCGAAGACGCGCCCGGCGGCCCTCATCGGCGCCACGCTGCTCGCCCTGCTGGCGGCGGCGACCGGCCCTGCCGTTCCCGCCCAGGCCGCGCAGGCCACCGCCCGAGCGGACACGGCAGACACGGCCGGCGCGGCAGACCCGGCCGCCCAGGCGACGGTGATCGGCGACGTCACCGGCTTCTCCGCGAACGGCGCCACCTACACCCTGACCGCCGGCGCGGCCAGGGCCCGGGTCAGCTTCGTCGGCCAGGACACGTTCCGGATCGAGGTGGCGCCCGACGGCACCTTCACGGACCCGGTCGGCGACGACATCGTGCTGCCGCAGGGCGCGCCGCCCGCCACACGGTGGGCCGACCGCGGCGACCGCTACGAGCTGTCCACGGACCAGGTCACCCTGCGCGCCTACAAGTCACCGCTGCGCTTCGCCCTGTACCGCGCCGACGGCACCCGGCTGTGGGAGGAGTCCCGCGGCATCAGCTGGACCGGCACCTCCACCACCCAGACCCTCCGGCGCGGCGCGGACGAGCAGTTCTACGGCCTGGGCGAGCAGAACGGCAGCGGCAACACCTCGCACCGCGGCAAGACCCTGGAGGTGGGCGTCGACTACGACTGGAACGAGGGCGGCCACCCCAACTCGGTGCCGTTCTACCTCTCTTCGGGCGGCTACGGCGTCTACCGCAACACATACTCCCCCGGCACGTACGCCTTCACCGACCCGGTCACCACCACCGAGCAGGAGAAGCGGTTCGACGCCTACTACTTCGCCGGCCGCTCCGCCAAGGACGTGATCGGGCAGTACACCAAGCTCACGGGCCGGCCGATGATGCCGCCGATCTACGGTCTGGAGATCGGCGACTCCGACTGCTACCTGCACAACGCCAACCGCGGCGAACGGCACACGCTGGACGCGCTGAAGGTCGCCGACGAGTACCTACGGCACGACATGCCGCTCGGCTGGATGCTCGTCAACGACGGCTACGGCTGCGGTTACGAGAACCTCGCCGAGACCGCCCAGGGGCTCAACGACCGCAGGATGGAGATGGGGTTGTGGACCGAGGACGGCCTCGACAAGCTCGCCGAGCAGGTGCGGGCCGGGCAGCGGGTGGCGAAGCTGGACGTGGCCTGGGTGGGCGACGGCTACAAGTTCGCCCTCGACGGCTGCAAGGCCGCCCACCGCGGCATCGAGGAGAACAGCGACGCCCGCGGCTTCACCTGGGCGCCGGAGAGCTGGTCGGGCGCGCAGCGCTGCGGGGTGCAGTGGAGCGGCGACCAGTCCGGCAGCTGGGACTACATCCGCTGGCAGATCCCGACGTACGCGGGCGCCACGATGTCCGGCCTCGCCTACACCACCGGTGACGTGGACGGCATCTTCGGCGGCAGCGCCAAGACGTACGTCCGCGACCTGCAGTGGAAGGCGTTCCTGCCGGCCGTGATGACGATGGACGGCTGGGCCGCGAGCGACAAGCAGCCCTTCCGGTACGGGGAGCCGTACACGAGCATCAACCGCAAGTACCTCAAGCTCAAGGAATCCCTGCTGCCGTACATGTACACCTACGCGGCCCGTGCGCACCGCGACGGCGTGGGCCCGGTGCGGCCGCTGGCGTTGGAGTACCCGGACGACCCGGTGGCCGCGTCCGACGCCGCCAAGTACGAGTTCCTGACCGGCGAGCACTTCCTCGTCGCGCCGGTCTACCGCGACGCGACGGTCCGCGACGGCATCTACCTGCCGAAGGGCACCTGGGTCGACTACTGGTCGGGCCGCACCTACGAGGGCCCGGCCACGGTCGACGGCTACCAGGCGCCCCTGGACACGCTGCCGCTGTTCGTGAAGGCCGGAGCGTCGGTGCCGATGTGGCCGGGCATCACCTCGTACCGCGACCGCACGGCGGGCTCCGCGCTCGCCTGGGACGTCTACCCGCAGGGCCGTACGTCGTTCACGCTGTACGAGGACGACGGCGTGACCCGGCAGCACCGGACGGGCAGGTACGCCGAGCAGCGGGTCCAGGTGACCGCGCCGCAGAGCGGGCCGGGGCCGGTCACGATCGACGTCGGCGCGAGCGTGGGCGGCTTCACGGGCAAGCAGACCTCACGCCCGTACCGGTTCACCGTGCACACCGGCTCGGCACCCGAACAGGTGCTGCTCGCCGACCGGGTGCTGCCGCGGCACACGTCGAAGGCCGCCTTCGACGCGGCGGCCGAGGGCTGGTGGTACGACGCCGCCGACCGGGCCGGCGTCGTCCAGGTCAAGACGCGTGCGCTGAGCACCGCGCGGGCGTTCCGGATCGAGCTGGCCGGGGCGAGCGCGGTGGGCGGCAAGGTGCCCGGCGCGCAGGGCACGCTCGCGGTGACCGCGCCCGCCGAGCTCGGCGCGGGTACGCCGGCTCAGGTGGCGGTCGACTTCACCGCCGGGCGCGCCGGCGCCGACGCCACGGAGCTGTCCCTGGTCGCGCCGGAGGGCTGGACGGTGTCGGCCGCGCGGACCGTGGGCCGGGTCGAGCCCGGCCGGCGGGCGCACGCCGATTTCACGGTGACGCCGCCCGGCGAACAGGGCGTGGGCGAGGCGGTGTTGACGGCCGCAGCCCGCTACCGGGCAGCGGGTGAGGAGCAGTCGACCGCGCTCCGGACGGCCGTACGCACCATGCCGAAGCCGCCGACGGCGGACGCGTGGGCGAGCGATCTGCCCTGGCTGAAGTCGGCCAACGGCTGGGGTCCGCCCGAACGCGACCGCAGCAACGGCGAGTCGGGCTCGTCCGACGGCCACCCGCTCACCCTCGACGGCACGACGTACACCAAGGGCATCGGCGCCCACGCCAACTCCGACATCGAGTTCTGGCTCGGCGGCCGGTGCACGTCCTTCACCGCCGCGGTCGGCATCGACGACGAGATCAACGGCTACGGCGGGGTGTCCTTCTCCGTCGTCGCCGACGGCCGCACCCTGTGGTCCTCGCCGACCCTGACCGGTACGTCCGCCCCGGTCCGCGCGGACGTACCGCTCACCGGAGCCAGCCATGTGAACCTCCTGGTCACCGACACGGACGGCACCAAGTCCGGCGACCACGGCGACTGGGCCGAGGCGAAGTTCCACTGCGCACCCTGACCCCCACGGCGAAGCCGCCGGCCGGCCGGGGCCGGCCGGCGGTGCTCGCGCGTCAGCGGAATGCGTGCACGACCTCGATCCACCCGACGATGTGCGTGTCGAACTCCGTCAACTCCTCGGCGGGCAGCCGCAGGTGAAGCGACCGGGCACGGCGACTTCCGAACGGACCTCACATCGGGAACGAGTGCAGTCGTACGGTGCCCGACGGCCAGTCGGCATCCTCGTGGAGGGGTGTCCGCATCGTGTGCAGCGGCATGAGGACCGGGCCGTCGTGCTGTTCGACGTGGACGGGGGCCTGGACGGGGTGCCAGCCCAGGTGGGTGTAGAAGGGGACGAGCGGGGGGCGGCAGAAGAGGAGGGCGTTGGGCGGGCCCTGGGTGCGTGCGTGGGTCAGGGCGGCGGCGACGACCCGGCGGGCCAGGCCGCGGCCGCGCACGTCGGGGGCGACGGCGACCCCTCCGACGCCCATGGCCTCGGAGGGGGTGTCGCCGACGGTCAGGGACAGCCGGAGCAGGCCGGCGTGGGCGACGAGGCGGCCGGCGAGTCTGATGCCGAAGTGCTCGTCCTTGGGCAGGAAGGTGAGCCCGGTGCCGGCGACACCGAAGGGGTCGTCGCCGTCGCCGAGGATCTCCGTCTGGTCGGTCCTGGTGTAGGCCGCGAGCCGTACCGGCGTCGTCGGGTCGTCATCCATGACCTCGCCCATGCCCGCGTCGTCCGTACCCGTCTCGTCCGTACCCGTCTTGTCCGTACCCGTCTTGTCCGTACCCGTCTCGTCCGTACCCGTCGCATCCATACTCGTCCCGTCCATACCCTCATGATCCACCGCGGTCCTGGCCCGCGGCACGGTACCGCCGGACCCGGTCCGGTTATCATCACGGCGTGAACACCCACTGGCACGTCGTCCTTCCGCCGCCCCGCGCCTGACGGGCGCGGACTTCCGGCGGTAGTTGATCCCCCTGCCCCGGCCGGCCCTCAGGGCGGTCAGGGCTTGTTGTCGTGCGCCCGTTCTCGGATCGATTCCCAGACGCTTCGACGACGGAAGACACGACTGTGCCGAACCGCACCGCTTCTACGACTCCCGCGCGCCCGGCAGACGCCGCACGGCGCGCCTCCCGCCACCGGCTCCTCGGCGGACCGGTCCCCATTCTCACCTCGGCCGTGATGTGGGGCACGACCGGAACGGCGGGTTCCCTGGCCCCGGCCGGTGCCCCCGCGGCGGCGATCGGCTGCGCCGGTCTCGCCCTCGGCGGGCTGCTCATGTTCCTCACCTCCCGAGGATCGCGTTCGCTCGCGGCCGCCTGCTCACCCCGCGAGCGGTCGCTGCTCGCGCTGGGCGCGGTCGCGGTGGCCGGGTATCCGGTGTGCTTCTACCCGGCGGTGGCCCGCACCGGCGTGGCGGTGGCCACGGTGATCGCGCTGGGCAGCGCGCCGGTGTTCGCCGGGCTCCTCGCGTGGGCCGCCGGACGGGGCCGGCCGACCGCCCGCTGGGCCGCCGCCACCGCGGCCGCCGTCCTCGGCTGCGCGCTGCTGGCGCTCGGCCCCGACCTCACCGGACAGGCCACCCCGATGGACCCGGCCGGGGTGGCGCTCGCCGCGGGCGGCGGGCTGTCGTACGCCGTCTACGCGCTGATCGGCGGCTCCTTCATCACCCGCGGGCACGCTTCCGGGGCGGTGATGGGCGTACTGTTCGGCGGCGCCGCACTGCTCGTGGTGCCGGTGGTGGTGCTCACCGACACCGGCTGGCTGAGCACGCTGCGCGGGGCGTCGGTGGCCGCGTATCTAGCCGTGTTCACGGTCTGCCTGGCGTACCGCCTCTTCGGGTACGGTCTGCGCCGCACGCCCGCGTCGGTGGCGACCTCCCTCACCCTGGCCGAGCCCGCCGTCGCGGCGGTGCTGGGCGTGGCCGTGCTCGGGGAACGCCTGCCGGCCGTGGGCTGGTGCGGGCTGGCGGTGCTCGCCGCCGGGCTGGTCCTGCTGACCGTACCGGCCCGTCGGGGCTGACCGGGGCCTGGTGGAGGACAGACCCTGGCGGGACTCCCGGTCCCGCAGCGTGTAGCCGCCCGCGACCACCGGCATGTCGGCCGCGGGCGCCATGCAGCGGGTCAGCAGCGGGGCTTTTCTGGGCGTCGCGCCGGAGAGCCCCGCACGGGCCGGGTCCTTGGGGCCCTCGCCGCCGTGCCCGGGGACGTAGAAGCTCACGCCCATACGGGTGCGGGGCTCCAGCTCGGTCGCCCATGGGTGGCCGGGGCTGGTGCGGACCAGGCGGCCGGTCACGGTGGCGGTGGGCCCGCCCGTGGTGAGGCAGTCGACCTCGAACTCGCCCCAGTAGTCCTGGCCGCCGGCGGCGTGGGAGATCCTGAAGGTGCCCCAGGAGCGGGCGGGGATGCTGCCGAGGTCGTCGTAGACGGCATGGGCGTCCACGCTGACCCGGACCGCCTCGCTGCGCACCGGGTAGTCCAGGCGGGCGGTGCCCTGGAGGGAGGACACGAGAGTGACCTCGGCCGCCCGGGAGGGGACAGGGTGGCCGGGGGCGGGCGCCGCGACCGCGACGGGCGCGGCCACCGCGGCGACGACGGCGAGTACGGCGGTGGCGCGCACGAGCTGCTTCAGCACGGAGGACTCCTGCGGAGAAGGGTTGCTGACGACCCGTCGATCGTCGCCGCCGTGCCGTCGCGCGGGCGTCCTCCGCCGGTATCGACCGTCTCCGCCGCACGGGTGAGAGGCCCGCCGCCGGGCAGCCTGCCGCCTGCCCCGGCACCGGCCTCTCCGGCATATTCCGTCACATGCCGGACAGCTCAGCGGGCGAGGAGACGGACAGCCGAGACACGGAGGGCCGGGGGAAGCCCTGGAAGACATGGTGGCGGCGGCGTCGATGGGCTGCCGCCGAGCTGGGACCCTGGGAGCAGCGGGAGGCCGTCCTCGCGAGGATCTCCGAGATCCAGGCGGTCCTCGACGTCGCGGCGATCCGCGCCACGGACGAGTACGAGACCGACGTGCTGTCGGGGTACAAGGCCGCGGCCGAACGGGAGTTGCAGCAGGCGCGCGACGCGCTCGCCCACTCGGCGCACGCGGCCATGCGGGGTGCGGCCCATGTCGGTGTCGCCCAGTCGCACCTCGACACCGCGCAGAACCTCATCGTCTCGCTGGCTCCCCAGGACGACGTCAAGGCGCTGCTTCCGCAGATGGTGGCCCTGGTCGACGAGCACTTCACCGCCAAGGACCCCCGTCGCCTCCACGTCAAGGAGATCGCGGACCGGGTGAAGAAGGGCGGGGACCTCACACCGAGTGATCGTGGCTTCCTGTCCGAGACGACCGGGCTCGCCCGCCGTCTGCTGCGCAAGGAGACGCTCCGCGTCCGCAGCTTCGCCCGGGTCCTGGCCGCCGTCTCGGCCACGATGCTGCTGATCGCGGTGATCGTGGCCTTCTGCTCGTTCAGATGGCCGGAGATGGTCCCTTTGTGCTTCGCCCCGGAGGACGGCGGCAAGTACTCCGTCGTCTGCCCGACCGCGAGCGTCACCAAGATCGACCACACACCCGACACCCATGACATCGGCGCGGCCGCCCAGGCCCAGGACTACCTGGTCGTGGAGATCGTCGGCGCGGTGTCCGCGGCCGTCGCCTCGGCCGCGGCGCTGCGCCGGATCAGAGGCACGGCACTGCCCTACAACGTGCCGCTGCTCCTGGCCGCCCTCAAGCTGCCGACCGGCGCCCTCACCGCTCTGCTGGGCCTGCTGCTCATGCGGGGCGGTTTCGTGCCGGGGCTCAGCGCGCTCGACTCCTCGGCGCAGATCATCGCGTGGGCCATCATCTTCGGCTACTCCCAGCAGCTGTTCACCAAGTTCGTCGACTCGCAGGGCCAGGCGCTGCTGGACGCCGTCCGGGGCCCGGGCAGCGCCCCGCCGGCCGAGGGGGCCAAGACGTAGCCGGATGCCTCCGCTCCCTCGCCCGGCCCGCGCCATGACGGACGCTTCCGGCCCTGCCGCCCGGCCCGCGCCATGAGCGCCCGGCCCGCGCCCGACGGATCCTTCCGGCCCTGCCGCCCGGCCCGCGCCATGACGGACGCTTCCGGCCCTACCGCGCGGCGCGTGCGGTGCTGGCCCGCACCACCAGCCGCGGCTCGACGGACACCGGCTCGGGCGCCGTGCCGGGATCCTCGATGTGGCGCAGGAGATGGGTGACCGCGAGGGAGCCCATCTCGGCGAAGGGCTGGGCGACCGTCGTCAGGGACGGTGAGCAGTACTCGGCGAGTTCGATGTCGTCGACACCGACCACGGAGATGTCCTCCGGGACCCGCCGGCCCAGCTCGTGCAGGGCCCGGATCACCCCGAAGGCCATCTCGTCGCTGGCCACGAACACGGCGGTCACGTCCGGGACACGGCCGAGGACCAGACCGCACCGGTAGCCGGAGGCGGGCGACCAGTCGCCCTCCATCGGCGGCGGCACCGCCCGGCCCGCCTCGCGCAGGGTCGCCCGCCAGCCCTCCTCCCGGCTCGCGGCGTCCAGCCACTCCCGCGGTCCCGCGATGTGCCAGACGGTGTCGTGGCCGAGGTCCAGCAGATGCCGGGTGGCGAGCCGTGCCGTGAGGGACTGGTCGACGGCGACGACCTCGGTGGCCGCCGTGCGCGAGCCGTCGATGGTGAGGGTGGGGACCGCGCGGGTGAGCTGCTCGATCCGGGGGCTGGTGTGGATCAGCGGCACCGACAGGATGACGCCCTCGACGGCCTGGTCGGCGAGCCGGGACAGGGCGCCCTCGATGGCCGAGGTGTCCAGGGAGGTGGTGGTGGCGGTGCTGACGGTGTAGCCGGCCGCGCGGGCGGCGTACTCGATGCCGGAGGTGACGGCCGCGCGCGAGTAGAAGTTCGTCTGCAGCGTCACCACACCGATCGTGCGGCTGCGGCCCGAGGACAGCGCGCGGGCCGCGTTGTTGCGGCGGTAGCCCAGCCGGTCCACGGCCTCCAGCACCCTGGCGCGCGTCTTCTCCTGCACGTTCGGGTGCCCCGACAGCACCCGCGACACCGTCTGCGCCGACACCCCGGCCGCCCGCGCCACGTCCGCCATCCCCGGCGGCCGTGCGCTGCCGCCGCCACTCTGCTTCGCCATGGGCCCCTTCCTATCGCACATCCACGTCATGTTATCGCCAACATCGACTTCTACCTGTTTCCTTTGCGACCTCCGTGCAAGTCGTTGGCATCGATAACATCCTCTGCCATAGTGACCACGTCCACCGCACCCACGTCCCAGGAGGTGCCGTGCAGCGCTCAGCCGCGGGCACGACGACCGACTCCGCGCGTGCCCTCGTCCAGGCCGACGGCAGGCTGCTGCGGCACGGCTCAACGCACCGCGTCCTCGCCGGTTCGCTGCACTACTTCCGGGTCCATCCCGCGCAGTGGGCCGACCGGCTCGACCGGCTCGCCGCGCTCGGGCTCAACACCGTGGACACGTACGTGCCGTGGAACTTCCACGAACGCAGACCCGGTGCCGCCCGCTTCGACGGCCCGCGCGATCTGGCCCGGTTCGCGCGGCTGGTCCAGGAGGCGGGGCTGGACCTCATCGTCCGGCCGGGCCCGTACATCTGCGCCGAGTGGGACAACGGCGGCCTGCCGGCCTGGCTGACCGGCGCACCCGGCATGCGCCCGCGCACCTGCCATCCGCCCTACCTCGCGGCCGTGGCCCGCTGGTTCGACGAACTGATCCCGCGGGTGGCCGAGTTGCAGTCCGGGCGCGGCGGACCGGTGGTGGCCGTGCAGATCGAGAACGAGTACGGCAGCTACGGCGACGACCGCGCCTACGTCCGCTGGGTGCGGGACGCGCTGGTGGAGCGGGGCGTCACCGAGCTGCTCTACACCGCCGACGGGCCGACCCCGCTCATGCAGGACGCGGGCGCCGTACCCGGTGAACTCGCCGCGGCCACCTTCGGCTCGGCCCCCGCCGAGGCCGCCGCGCTGCTGCGCTCGCGCCGGCCGCGGGAGCCCTTCTTCTGCGCCGAGTTCTGGAACGGCTGGTTCGACCACTGGGGCGAGCCGCACCATGTGCGCTCGCCCGAAGGGGCGGCCCGGACCCTCGGGGAGATCCTCGACGAGGGCGGCTCGGTGAGCCTCTACATGGCGCACGGCGGCACCAACTTCGGCCTGTGGGCGGGCGCCAACCACGACGGCGACACCCTCCGGCCCACGGTCACCAGCTACGACTCCGACGCGCCCGTCGCCGAACACGGCGCTCTCACGCTCAAGTTCTTCGCACTGCGCGAGCAACTCGCCCGCTCGGGAGTTCGGTTGCCCGACAGGCCGCTGCCGCCCGAGCCCGTCCTGCTGGCGCCGCGCACGCTGCCGGTGACCCGGCGGGCGGGCCTGCTGGACGCGCTGCGGTCGGCGGACGCCCCCGTGCCCGCGCCGGCACCCCTGAGCTTCGAGGAACTCGGGCAGTCGGCGGGGCTGGTGCTGTACGCGGCCGGGCCGCGGGTGCCGCCGGGCGAGCACGAGGTGACCGTCACCGGACTGCACGACCGGGCCCAGGTGTTCGCCGACGGCACCCCGATCGCCGTACTGGAACGCGAGACCGCCACGTTCGCCCTGCGCGGCACCGGGTCCCCGGTCCGGCTGGAGCTGCTGGTGGAGAACCAGGGCCGGATCAACTACGGCCCGCTGCTGGGCCAGGGCAAGGGCATCCTGGGCGGCGTACGGCTGGAGCGGCGGCTGGTGCACAACTGGGCCATGCGCCGGCTGCCCCTGGACGAGTGGACCGCCGCCGACCTCGTCCGTCTCACCCGGGCGGCTCCCCCGTCCGGGCGGGCGGGCTTCGCCACCGCCGAACTCACCGTCGGCGAGCCGGCCGACGCCTTCCTCGCGCTGCCCGGTTTCGGCAAGGGCTTCGTGTGGGTGGGCGAGACCCTGCTGGGCCGCTACTGGCACGTGGGCCCGCAGACCACGTTGTACGTCCCCGCGCCCCTGCTGCGGCCGGGCGCCAACACCGTCACCGTCCTCGAACTCGAACACCTCGGGGACCGCGTCGAGATCCTGGACCGGCCTCGACTGGGGCCGCCCGAGGAGTACGTCGAGAGCTTCGGCTGACGCCGTTCACCTGGAGGAACCATGCCCCTGGCCGCCACCGGCGCGCTGCTCACCGCGGCAGCCGCCCGGGGTGAGGGCGTCGCCGCGTTCGACGTGCTCACCCTCCACCACGCCCAGGCCGTCGTGCGCGGCGCCGCCGCGGCGGGCCGGCCCGTGATCGTCCAGATCGGGCCGGACGCCGTCGCCCATCACGCCGGCGAACTGGTGCCGCTGGCCCGGGCGGTGGCCGCCCTCGCCGAGGCCTGCCCCGTCGCGGTGGCCCTCCAGCTGCACCGGGTGCGCGGCACCGCGCTCCTCGCGCAGGCCGCGCCCTGCCGGTTCAGTTCCATCGCCTACGACTCCTCGCACCTGACGCCCGCACGCGACCTGGCCGTCACCCGGGACATCGTGCGCTGGGCCCATGAGCAGAACCTGTGGGTGGAGGCGGCGGCACCGAGACGCCCGGGCGGCAGGGCCGGGCGGCCCGGCGGCACGGCCGGGCCGACAGGCAACGCGCCCCGGCCCCCCGGCAGTCTGCCCGGACACCGGGCGCCGAGCGGCTCCGACCCCGAGGCGGCCCTCGCCTACGCCGCGGCCACCGGCGCCGACGCCCTCGCCGTCACGCTCGACCTGCCGGGGACGCACGCCCTGGACCACGCCCTGCTCGCCCGGCTGCACGCGGGAGCCGACCTGCCGCTCGTGCTGCACGCCCGCGCCGGGACCCCGCCGCACGAGCTGGCCCGCGCCGTCGCCGGCGGCGTCACCGAGGTCGGCTTCGGGCCGGTCCTGGACGCGGTGCTGACCCGGGCGGTCCGAAAGGGGCTCGCCACGGGCGCCGGACCCGGCGACTACCTGGCCGCGGGGCGCGGGGCCATGGAGGAGACCGTCGTACGGCTGATGACCGCCGTGAACGGCCCGGCCCTCGCGGACACCAGCCCGTTGCCGTCACTGAGCTAGCGCCTTTCCGACGCACGACCTCCCCGGGGCCGCCGCAAAGGGGCGCGGCCCCTCCACCCGTGAGGAGTACCTGTGTCAACTGTCCGCAGGAGACTGGCCGGTGGGCTCGCCGCCACGGCCACGACGCTGGCCCTGGCCGGCGTCGGCACGCTCGGCTCGCCCCCGGCGTCGGCGGCGCCCGAGGCCGACCCCGGCTACACCGTCACCGTCGGCGCCAAGGGCTCCTGGAGCCACCCCGACGACACCCCGGCCGCGTCCTACATCGACAAGGACGGCACCTACTACTTCCAGCAGGCACACGCCCTGTACGGCGCGAACGACAGCCGCCAGTGGAACTTCTTCACCGGCACGAACCTCGACACGGCCACCCGGTCGGGCACGATCAGCAACGCGGTGAACCCCGCCGAACCCGACGACAAGAACGGTGACACGACCTGGCGCTGCAACAACAGCCCGACCGGCGTCGAGTCCACCTATGCGCCCGCGGGTTCGGGCTACGCCCAGCGCAACTACTGTGATCTGGCGGGCGTCTGGGTCGACCCGGACACCGGCCACTGGTACGGGCTGGTGCACAACGAGTTCACCCCGCAGCCCTTCGGCGACGGACTGCACTACGACGGCATCGACTACGCCGTCTCCACCGACCAGGGGCGCACCTGGGACATCAAGTCCCATGTGATCACCTCGCCCTACAGCACGGAGCGCGGCGACACGACCGCCTTCCCGCAGGCGACGTACCACTACGGCGACGGCGACCCGCGGCTGTACGTCGACACCGCCTCGGGCTGGTTCTACGTCTTCTACGGCTCGCGGATCGTGGAGAAGGGCGGCGGCTGGAAGGCGTTCCACGCGCATGTGGCGCGTGCCCCCATCTCCCAGAAGATGGCGCCCGGTTCATGGCGCAAGTGGTACGACGGCACCTGGAGCGAGCCCGGTGTGGGCGGCCGGGAGAGCAACATGGTCCCGGTCGGCGCCGACGGCGGCACCGGCTACACGCCCGTGGACAAGGAGTACGACCCGGCCAACAGCGGCAAGGTCGCCGAGCAGGTCGCGGCGGGCAAGATGCCGCCGACCTCTCCCTTGTTCGTCATGGACATCACCTACAACGCCCACCTGGGGCTGTACATAGGCGAACCCCAGGCGGTCGACCAGAGCGGCGACGCCCCGCAGCAGTTCTACGCCACCGACAACCTCGCCACGCAGAAGTGGCGGCTGATCGGCGACACGGGCAGCTACACCAACGCCTCCTGGTACCGGTGGTTCCTGGACGGCGTCAGCAGGACGAGCTCCCAGATCGTGGGCCGGTCGTTCCGCTCGTACTGCTCCTTCGGCTGCTCGGGCGGCTCGTCGAGCGAGTACGTGAACGTCAGCATCAACACCTCCGCGCCGGCCGCCCCGGTCGACACCACGAAGTCGTACCGCATAGGCAACGGCGACGGGCGCGTCCTGGCCCAGGTGACCGGCGGCACCGCGACCACGTCCGTGGCCCGGCCGACGGGCTCCGCGGCGCAGGCATGGGTCTTCACCGGCAACGGCGACGGCTCCTACCGCATCGCCAACGCGGCCACCGGCGCACTGCTCGGCGTCGGCTCCGGCACCACCTCGACCCGGGCGTGGGGCACCAGGCCGACCGCGACCGCCCCCGGGGCCGGTGGTCCCACGGTGGGGCAGCAGTGGTGGGTGATCCCCGGCACCTCAGCCGACGGGACCGCGGACGGCACCTACCGGCTCGTCAACCGCTACAGCGGGCTGGTCCTCGGGCTGTCCGCCGACACCGCGCGCAACACCGAGACCGTCCCGGCCCGTCACTGGAGCTCCGGCACCCGTACCGCCGCGGAGCAGACCCTTGCCCTCACCGCCGTAGGAACGGCGCCCGGCTCGCTCGACGGCACCCACACCCTGGTCACCGGCGGCAAGGCGCTGGACGACCCGGACCACAGCACCGCGGCCGGCACCCAGCTGGTCACCTGGACGCCCAACGGCGGCGCCAACCAGCAGTGGACCCTCACCCGCCAGACCGACGGCTCCTACGAGCTGCGCAACGCCGAGTCCCGGCTGTGCGCCGACGTCGAGGGCGGCTCCACCACGGCCGGGGCCAAGGTCGTCCAGTGGACCTGCACCGGCGGCACCAACCAGCGCTGGCGCCTGGAGCGGCAGTCCGACGGCACCTACGAGGTCGCCTCGGTGCAGAGCGGTCTGCTGCTGACCACCGCCTCCACCACCGACGGGGCGAAGGTGACCCAGCAACCGGACACCGGGGCGCCGCTCCAGCGGTGGACGGTCTCCTGAGCGGGACCAGGGCAGCAGGGACCGGGCCGGTCGCCCGCAACCTGGACGCGATCCGCGCCGAGCGGCTGCGGCCCACGAACCGCCACGACGTGCATCTGTCCCCCGACCGGGAGACCGCCACCCGGGTCGGCGCCCGCCGTGGACGCCCCGTCGGCGGCCGGCGGTCACCCTGTGAGGTCACCGGGCCACGGTGACCTCACAGGGGCACGCCCAAGGGCGGCTCCCGGTGGCGGCGTCCGGGGCCCGCCCTCGCGTCCGGCGGCCGCGCGGTCGTCGCGGCGGTCCTCCGCCATGCGTGGGGCGCCCGGGAGGGGATACCCGCCTGTCATGAACCGACTCCTCAGAGCCCTGCGCCCCCGGCACACCACCGACCGGTTCGGCCCGGACTCCGAGGTCGAGGAGCGGGCGCCCGACACCCCGGCGCAACTGCCGCGGGCCGCCTGGTGGGCGGCCGTCAAGGGAACCGTCCGGGAGTTCCGCGACGACGAGCTGACCGACCGCGCCGCCACCCTCACCTACTACGGTGTCCTGTCGCTGTTCCCGGCCCTGCTGGTGCTCGTGTCGCTGATCGGCGTGGCCGGGCGCTCGGCCACGGACCGGCTCCTGGAGAACTTCGGGCAGTTCGCGCCCGGCTCGGCCCGGGAGATCATCACCCGGGCCGTCCAGCAGCTGAGCGACCGCGGCGGACTCGGCTCGGTCATGGCCGTCGTCGGTCTCGTCCTCGCCCTCTGGTCGGCGTCGGCGTACGTGGCCGCGTTCATCCGTGCCGCCAACGCCGTCTACGACGTCCCCGAGGGCCGCCCGCTGTGGAAGATCCTGCCGCTGCGGCTGGCCGTGACCGTCACGTTGCTGGTGCTCGCCGTCCTCAGCGCGCTCATCGTCGTCTTCACCGGCGGCCTCGCCCACCGCGCGGGCACCGCCCTGGGCATCGGCGACACCGCGCTCACGGTGTGGTCCGTCGTCAAGTGGCCCCTGCTGGCCCTCCTCGTCGTCGCCATGATCGCGCTGCTGTACTGGGCCACGCCCAACGCCGAGGTGCACGGCTTCAAGTGGATCACCCCGGGCAGTCTGCTGGCCCTACTCGTCTGGCTGGCCGCCTCCGCCGGTTTCGCCCTCTATGTGGCGAACTTCGGCTCCTACAACAAGACTTACGGCACCATGGCCGGTGCCATCGTCTTCCTGGTGTGGCTCTGGATCGGCAACCTCGCCATCCTGCTCGGCCTGGAGTTCGACGCGGAGACGGCCCGGCAGCGCGCCGTCGCGGGTGGATATCCCGCGGACGAGGAGCCGTACACGACTCCCCGCGACACCAGCACCTGGGACGAGCAGGACCGCGCGAGGATGCGCCAGCAGGAATCGGGCTGAACCGGTTGCGACCTCCTTGACCATACGTGGAGTGCTCGCACGACTAAACACAGGACTAAACCGGACCGATGCCTGGACAACGTTGTCATAGTGCGGGCACAGTGTCTGCGCGGCGCGTCCCATCCCATGCCGCCGACGCAGGAGGACCTTTCAGGACATGGTGTACGGAGCACTGGACATAGGTGGCACGAAGATCGCCGGGGCGCTGGTCTCCCCGGACGGGCGGGTGCTGGCCCGGGCGCAGCGGCCGACACCGGCGCGTGAACCGGGCGAGGTGCTGATGGCGGTCGTCGCCTCGGTCCTCGACGAGCTTTCCGCGCATCCCGAGTGGCGCTCCCTCGCCGGCCTGGGCATCGCCAGCGCGGGCCCGGTCGACACCACCGCCGGTACGGTCAGCCCGGTCAACATCCCCGGCTGGCGCGGTTTCCCGCTGGTCGACCGGGTCCGGGAGCATCCGGGCCTGCCCTCCGACGTGGACGTCTCCCTCGTCGGGGACGCGGTGGCCATGGCCGCGGCCGAGCACTGGCTCGGTGCGGCACGCGGTGTGGACAACGCCCTGTGCATGGTGGTCTCCACGGGCGTCGGAGGCGGCCTGATCCTCGATGGACGGCTGCATCCGGGGCGTTCGGGCAACGCCGGGCACATCGGGCACATCTCGGTCGACCTCGACGGCTCCGACTGCCCCTGCGGCGCCCGGGGTTGCGTGGAGGGCCTGGCCAGCGGCACGGCCATCGCCGCCCGTGCCGTGGCGGCCGGCTGGCGGCCACCGGCCGGTGCCGCCGCGAACGCCGCGAGCGTGGCCGCTGCCGCCGCCGCGGGCGACCCGGTGGCCCTGGCGTCCTACGACCGTGCCGGCCAGGCCCTGGCGGCCGCCGTCGCCGCCACGGCCGCACTCGTCGAGCTCGACCTGGCCGTCGTCGGCGGCGGCGTGGCCCAGGCGGGCGACGTCCTCTTCACCCCGCTGCGCCGCTGGATGTCGCGCTACGCCGTCCTCGACTTCGCCCGGGACGTACCCGTCGTACCGGCCGGGCTCGCCCTGGACGCCGGCCTGATCGGCGCGGCTGCGGCTGTCGCCGTACGGGAGGGGAGCACAGCGCCGTACGAAGAGGTGGCGGGGGTCTGAGCGACGGCCCGGGGCGGCCGGGGGTGCCCGCGGCTGGGGGGCTCGTGCTGGGCGGGCCTACCGTCCGTGGTCCGGGAGCTCGTGCTGGGCGGGCTTGTCTGTCTGTGGCGGACAGCGCGCGGATCAGGTCGGCGTGCGGCCCGTCGGCGGGCTTCCCGCCGGGTCGGGGCAGCCGCTCAGGACCACGCGACCGCGGCACCCGACCGAGGCGAGATCTTGCCGCGGCAAGGGCAGCCGCACGAGGCGTGTCGCCCACCCACGGCCGGCCCCCCTTCCGAGGCGGAGGGCGGCGCAACGGGCGTGCAGGGCCGGCCTGATCAGGCCGGGGGCTCCGGTCGCCCGGCCGGCCGGCGGCCACACCGGCTGCTCCCCCGCCAACGGGCCCCGGCCCCCTCGCCGCTGCCCTCCCACCTCCCCAGCGACGGAGGCACCCGGACCGGGCGCGCCGGCGGCACGTCACCGACCACGCGGCGCCGGGCGGGGTCGCGGGCGGCCAGCGGTACGCCACATCACCAGGAGCGACACAGAGCAGTCGCCGAACCACTCGCCGCAGCCGCGTCACCACTCACCGAAAAACCCCCACCCGTACTCGCCGCCGCGCGCAACCCCCCTTCCCCCGCTCGTCCCACGCCCCTCCCCCGACCGACGCCCGGAAAGGACCCACCCATGGACCGCCTCACCAACACCGTCCGCCCCTACCCCTGGGGCTCCGCCACAGCCCTGCCGCAGCTGATGGGTCTCGCGCCGGACGGCACTCCGCAGGCCGAGTTGTGGATGGGTGCGCACCCCGCGGCCCCGTCGTACGCCGAGCGGACCGGGCGGCTGGAGGCGCTCGACAAGGTGGTGGCGGCCGACCCTCGGGGCGAGTTGGGCGACTGGGTGGTCGACCGCTTCGGCTCCCGGCTGCCCTTCCTGCTCAAACTGCTGGCCGCCGACGCCCCGTTGTCCCTCCAGGTGCATCCGGACGCCGACCAGGCGGCCGCCGGCTTCGCGCGGGAGGAGGAGCGGGGGGTCCCGCTGGACGCGCCGCACCGGTCGTACCGCGATCCGCACCACAAGCCCGAGATGATCGTCGCGCTCGGGCCGTTCGAGGGCCTGTGCGGCTTCCGGGCGCCCGGCGCGAGCGCCGACCTGCTGGAAACGCTGGGGGTCGCGGGCCTGGCGCCGTACGTCGAGATGCTGCGCTCCGGGCGGCCAGAGGAGCAGGCGCTGCGCGAGGTCTTCACCGGATTCCTGTCCGCGGGCCCGGATCTGGTCGACGACGTCACGGACGCGCTCGCCCGGTCCGCACGGGAGGGCGGCGAACGGGCCGCGCTCTTCGACGTGTACCACAGGATCGCGCGGGCCCACCCCGGTGACGCGGGTGTGCCGGCCGCTCTTCTGGTCCGGCACGTCCGGCTGTCCCCGGGTGAGGCGCTCTTCCTCGGCGCGGGTGTCCCGCACGCCTATGTGCGGGGCCTCGGTGTGGAGATCATGGCCGCCTCGGACAACGTCCTGCGCTGCGGTCTGACCGACAAGCACGTGGACGTCGCCGAGTTGCTGCGGGTGGTGCGCTTCGAGGCCGTGCCCGTCCGTCCGTCCGGGCCGGTGTTCGGCCCCGGTGGGGAGGATCTGTACCCGGCGCCCGTCGACGACTTCCGCCTCTCCCGCGTACGCGTCCGGACGGGCGGTGAGGTGGCCGCCCAGGCCCTCGGCGGCAGGGGCCCGCAGATCCTGGTGTGCACCGAGGGGGCGGTACGGCTGCGCGGCCCGCAGGACGACGTCCTGCTCACCGCGGGCCGCTCCGTGTACGCGCGCCACGGCGAGCGCATCGCCGTGTCGGGGGAGGGAACGGTGTTCCGGGCGACGGTTCCGGTTCCGCCCGTCAACTGAACCGCAGCTAAACTTAACCGGTTTCGTCCAGGCTGTTGTCTCCGTCGATTTCCTTCCCTAGCCTCATTTCCGGCCACCGATCCGGTGGGCTCGAATGCCGCTGTTCTCCTGGGTATTACAAGCCCCTTCACAGAACAGCCGGCGTGCGGAACGAGTCCGTGATCCATTCCATTCCGTGCGGGGCCGATCGCCTTTCCGGCCGGCCCGCACGGGCGACCACAGGAGAACAGGGATGAGAAGAAGACTGGCCGCCGTGGCGGGAGCGGTGCTGGCCGTCACGGCGTCGGTGCTGGCGGCGCCCCCCTCCGCCGCCGGGACCGCCGGGGCGGCCCACGCCTCCCGGGCGGCCGACACCACGGCCGGGTTCCATGTCGCCGACGGACGGCTGCTCGACGCGACCGGCACGGACTTCGTGATGCGCGGGGTCAACCACGCCCACACCTGGTACCCGAGCCGCACCACGCAGGCGCTGAAGGACATCAAGGCGCTGGGCGCGAACGCCGTGCGGGTGGTCCTGAGCACGGGCGACCGCTGGACCCGCAGCGACACGGCCGACGTCGCCTCGATCGTCTCCCAGTGCAAGCAGAACCGCCTCGTCTGCGTCCTGGAGGCGCACGACACCACCGGCTACGGCGAACAGAGCGGCGCCGTCTCCCTGGACCGCGCGGTGGACTACTGGGTGAGCGTCAAGGGCGCGGTCGAGGGCGAGGAGGAGTACGTCGTCCTGAACCTCGGCAACGAACCGCACGGCAACTCCGGCTACACCGCCTGGACCTCCGACACCAAGGGCGCCATCGCCCGGATGCGCTCGGCCGGTTTCGACCACACGCTGATGGTGGACGCGCCCAACTGGGGCCAGGACTGGTCCTTCACCATGCGCGACAATGCGGAGAGCGTGTTCGCCGCGGACCCGGACCGCAACACCGTGTTCTCCATCCACATGTACGGCGTGTTCGACACGGCCACCGAGGTGCAGGACTACCTCAACCGGTTCACGTCCCGCAGACTCCCCCTGGTGATCGGGGAATTCGGTGACTTCCACTCCGACGGCGATCCGGACGAGAACGCCATCATGGCGACGGCCCGGCAGCTCGGCATCGGCTATCTCGGCTGGTCCTGGAGCGGCAACGGCGGCGGGGTCGAGTACCTCGACATGGCCACCGGCTTCGACGCCTCGAAGCTGACGCCGTGGGGCCTGCGGATCTTCAACGGCACGGACGGCATCAGGCAGACCGCCCGCGAGGCGGGCGTCTACTCCGGCGGCGGCACCGACACCCAGGCGCCGACCGCACCCGGCACCCCCACGGCCGCCGACGTCACCTCGGGCAGTGTCCGTCTCTCCTGGGCACCGTCCACCGACAACGTGGGAGTCGCCGGCTACGACGTCGTCCGGCTGGACGGCACCCAGGAGACCCGCGTGGCCACCGCCGGCACGGCCGGCGCCACGGTCACCGGGCTGTCCCCGTCGACCGCGTACACCTTCGCCGTGTACGCCCGGGACGCCGCCGGCAACCGCTCCGCCCGCTCCGGCACCCTCCGGGTGACCACCACCGGCGGCTCCACGAGCGGCAGTTGCGCGGTGACGTACCGGCTGAGCGACTGGGGCAGCACGTTCAACGCCGACGTGATCATCCGCAACACCGGCACCACCGCCGTCAAGGGTTGGCAGCTCGACTTCGCCTTCCCCGGCGCGCAGAAGGTCAACTCCGCCTGGAACGCCAAGGTCGTCCAGCAGGACGCCCAGGTGCGGGCCACCCATGAGTCCTGGACGGAGACGATCCCGGCCGGCGGCACGGTGAGCTTCGGCTTCAACGGCAGCTCCACGGGGACGAACGGCGTCCCTGCCGCGTTCACCCTCAACGGGACTTCCTGTACGAAGGGTTGAGAGCACGAGAAGGGGCCCCACCCGCACCCGGGAGGGGCCCCTTCTCGTGTGCCGGTCAGACCGTGTGACCGGGAGCGGGCGCCGTGGAGCCGCGCGGGGTCAGGGACGGGGTGGGCACCTGGTGGGGGCCGTTGTGCTCGCCGTTGATGACGTCGAACAGCACCCGCGCCACCTCGGCCCCGAACTGGTGCACGTCATGGCTCATCGCCGACAGCGTGGGATGGGTGATCCGGCACAGCTGGGAGTCGTCCCAGGCCAGCAGGGACAGATCGTCGGGGACGGTGAACCCCATCTCGGCGGCGACGCCCGCGCCGGCCACCGCCATGATGTCGTTGTCGTAGACGATCGCGGTGGGCCGCCGCTCCCCGAGCAGCAGCGAACGGGTGGCCCGCGCGCCCTCCTTCTCCTCGAAGCCGGTGGCGATCTGCGGGGCCTCCTCCAGGCCGAGCTGGCGCACGGTGTCCGCGAACGCCCGGGTCCTGATGGCGCTGTGACCGAGGTCGGCCGGCCCGCCGACGCGGGCGATACGGCGGTGGCCGAGGGCCGCCAGATAGCGGACCGCCTCACCGACCGCGGAGGAGTCGTCCGTCCACACCGCCGGGAAGGGGCCGGCCAGCGAGGGATGGCCGACGGCCACCGCGGGCATGCCGAGGCCCTCCATCGACGGAATCCTCGGGTCGTCCTCGCGCAGGTCGACCAGGATCGCCCCGGCGATCATGCGGCCCCGCCACCACTCCTTGTACAGGCCGATCTCCTCGTCGAGGTCGCGCACCAGCCGCAGCAGCAGGGAGCAGGAGCGCTCGGCCAGGACGCTCTCGATGCCGGAGATGAAGTCCATGTAGAACGGCTCCAGGCCGAGCAGCCGGGCGGGCCGGCACAGCGCCAGGCCGACGATGTCGATGCGCCGGCTGGACAGGCTGCGCGCGGTGACGCTCGGCGCCCAGCCCAGCTCACGGGCCGCCGCGAAGATCCGCTCGCGGGTGGCCGCGGAGACGCCGGGCTTCTGGTTGAACGCCAGCGACACCGCGCCCTTGGAGACCCCGGCCCGCGCGGCGACGTCCTTGATGGTGACGCGCTCCTGCCCCCCGGTCACACCGGGTCCACGCAGAACAGGGCCGCACGCACTGCGTCGGCGTCGACGGGTCCGGGGCCGCCGACACGGATGCGCGTGCGTTCGCCGGGCAGCAGGGTCTGCGGGCCGCGATCGCAGACGGCAGCCGGGGCGAGCCGGTCGGGCTGCAGCAGCAGGTCTCTGACGAGGGTACGAGCGGTCACCACGACATCGACCTTATCCTCCTGCCCCGGCACCGGCTCCACCTCGACGTCGAATCCCGGTCGCGGGTAGCCGAAGTCCTTGTCCGCGACGGGGAAGTGCAGCGCGCGCAGCCCGTCGGCGTCGGCCACCAGGAACTCCTTGGCGGACCCGGCGGCAGGCGCCAGGTCCTCGGGCACGGGCAGCCTGAGCACCGCCCGGGGCCCGGCCTCGGCGTCCACCGCCGTCTCCGCGAGTACGGTGCCGTCGGCCGTCAGCCGCCGCAGCGCGACCCGGGCGCGCCAGGGCTCGGCGGACTGGTTGATCACCGCGAGCACCAGGCCGGGCCCGTCGGGCTGGAGGGTCAGCAGGCGGTCGGCGTAGACGCGGCGCAGCTCGTGGTGGAGGGGCTTGAGCCGGCCGTCGCCGTCGACTGCCGCCCAGGAGGTCACCGGCCAGCAGTCGTTGAGCTGCCAGACGACGGTTCCGGCGCACACCGGCCAGTGCGAGCGCCAGTGTTCGATGCCGGCTGCGACGGCGCGGGCCTGGACGAGCTGGGTGAGGTAGTGCCAGCGGTCGAAGTCGCCGTCGGGCAGCGGGAAGTGGCGGGCGACACCGCGGTTCAGCTTGCCGTTGCCGTCCTCGGCCTTCTGGTGGTGCAGCATCCCGGGCGAGTCGGGGGCGAGCGCCTCGCCGGGCAGCGCGCGGCGCAGGGTGGCCAGGGCGGGCGGCGCCTGCCACCCGAACTCCGCGACGAAGCGCGGCACACTCGCCCGGTACTCGGCGTAGTCCTGCCGGTTCCACACCTCCCAGGAGTGGTGGGTGCCGTGGGCGGGGTCGTTGGGGTGGTGGTCCCAGGAACCGGACCAGGGGCTGCCCGCGGTGTACGGGCGGGTGGGGTCGAGTTCGGCGACGATCCGGGGCAGCAGTCCGAGGTAGTAGCCCTCACCCCAGGAGTCACCGGCGAGAGTCGGCTCCCAGCCCCAGTCGCGGAAGCCCCAGAGGTTCTCGTTGTTGCCGTTCCACAGCACGAGGGACGGGTGCGGCATCAGCCGGACAACGTTGTCGCGCGCCTCGGCCTCGACCTCTCCGCGCAGCGGCTGCTCCTCGGGGTAGGCGGAGCAGGCGAAGAGGAAGTCCTGCCAGACCATCAGGCCGAGCTCGTCGCAGGTGTCGTAGAACGCGTCGTCCTCGTAGATGCCGCCGCCCCAGACGCGTACGAGATCGACGTTCGCGTCGGCGGCCTGGGTGAGCCGGGTCCGGTAGCGCTCGGGGGTGACGCGGGAGGGGAAGGCGTCGTCGGGGATCCAGTTGACGCCTCGGGCGAAGATCCGTACGCCGTTGACGGCCAGGGTGAAGCCGGTGCCGTGCTCGTCGGCCGAGCGGTCGAGCTCCACCGTGCGGAAGCCGACCCGGCGGTGCCAGGTGTCCAGCGGGTCCTCGTCGTCGTAGAGGGTGATCTCCAGGTCGTACAGCGGCTGTTCGCCGTATCCGCGCGGCCACCAGAGCCGCGGCTCGGGGACCTCCAGGCGCAGGACGGCGGTGTCACCGGTGAACGCGGTCTCGGCCCGGACGCCCGCGATGCGGGCCTCGGCGCGCAGGGTGCGGCCGCGGCCGAGGGCGGTGCGTTCGGTGTCGAGGTGCACCTCGACGTGGCCGGTGCCGGCCTCGACGGTGACCAGGGGTCGTACGGCGGCGATGCGGGCGGTGGACCAGTGCTCCAGGCGCACCGGCCGCCAGATGCCGGCGGTGACCAGCGTGGGACCCCAGTCCCAGCCGAAGTTGCAGGCCATCTTGCGCAGGTACTGGGAGGGTTCGGGATAGACGTTGGGCCGCTCGCCGACGGCCGCGCGGACCGACTCGGCCTCGTCGTAGGCGGAGGCGAAGCGGACGAGGAGTTCGCCGGTGCGTCCGGTGACGTCGAAGCGGTGGACGCGGTGCATGTTGCGGGCGGTGCCGACGGGGCGGCCGTCCAGGGTGACGGAGGCGGCGGTGTCCAGGCCGTCGAAGACCAGGTCGGTGCGCTCGTGGGGGCTGTCGTGGTGCAGCCGGGTGACGTAGGTCCAGGGGCGGCGGCCCACCCAGGCGACCTCGGTCTCGTTCCGGCCGAGGAACGGGTCCGGGATGACACCGGCGGCCATCAGGTCGGTGTGGACGCAGCCCGGCACGCGGGCCTCCAGCAACTCCTCGCCGTGGCGCAGGCTCCAGCCCTCGCCGAGCTGGGTGACGTCCTTCATGGTGCGGCTCCAATCGCCTGACAAGGCCGGATGGGAAGTGCGACGGCGCACACGCTAACCCGGTGATCGAGAGGTGTCCATAAACCGGTCTAGTCAACTTCGCTGACGAGCGATGACCGAATAGCCCGCCTTTGAGAGCCTGCAGTGCCGCCACGGTAACGATTGAGTATCGCGCTAGAAATCTTAGCTTTACCGGTTCACCACCGACTGACATAGTGCCGACATCCCACCCGCAGAGTGAGCCGCGATCCTGAAGGAGCTGGGCACATGGGGAAGAGGAAGACGCTCGCCGGAGCGTTGCTGGCCACCGCGATCATGACCGTCACCGGATGCAGCGGGGCAGGCGCGCCCTCGGGCGAGGCCGCGTCGGCGCCCGCCGATCCCGCCGAGATCTCGGGCGACATCAAGGTCCTCACGCACCGCACCGACCTGGTGCAGGACGGCACGATGGCCAAGTACGCCGCGGAGTTCAACAAGACCTACCCGAAGGTCAAGGTGAAGTTCGAGGCCCTCACCGACTACGAGGGCGAGGTCAAGATCCGTATGAACACCGCGGACTACGGCGACGTCCTCATGATCCCGGGGGCCGTGGCCAAGAACGACTACCCGAAGTTCTTCGCGCCCCTCGGCAGCACCGCCGAGCTGAGCGGAAAGTACCGGTTCAGCGACAAGACGGACGTCGGCGGCAAGGTCTACGGCATCGCCCAGTTCGGCACCGCCAACGGCTTCGTCTACAACAAGGCCGTCTGGAAGCGGGCCGGCGTCACCGACTGGCCGGCCACGCCCGCGGAGTTCCTCTCCGGCCTGCGGGCCATCGAGGCGAAGACGGACGCGGTGCCGTACTACACCAACTTCAAGGACGGCTGGCCGCTGACCGCCTGGAGCAACAACATCGGCTCGGTCACCTGCGACCCCGGCGCCAACGACAAGCTCGCCGGGGCCGTCTCTCCCTGGAAGGCGGGCAGCGAGCTCAACGTCATCGACACCCTGCTGCACGACATCGTCGCGGACGGCCTTTCCGAGAAGGACCCCAATACCACCAACTGGGAAGCCTCCAAGGGCATGATCGCCAAGGGCGAGATCGCCACCATGCAGCTCGGCTCCTGGGCCATCACCCAGATGCGGGCCGCCGCCGAGAAGGCGGGCACCGACCCCGACGACATCGGGTTCATGCCCTTCCCCGTCCAGAAGGGCGGCAAGTTCTGCGCCACGCTCGTCTCCGACTACCAGCAGGCGGTCAACGCCCACTCCGACCACAAGGCCGCCGCCCGCGCCTGGATCGACTGGTTCACCCAGGAGTCCGGCTACTCGGAGAGGGAGGGCGCCGTTCCCGCGGTCAAGTCCGCGCCCATGCCCGACACCCTCAAGGACTTTGTTGACAACGATGTCACCTTGGTGGAGCGGTCCGAGGCCAAGACAGGCGAGGTCAACGCGATCGACAACGTGGCGGAGATCGGGCTCGCCAAGCCGGACTACCGGCAGCAGCTGGTGGATCTCGCCCGGGGCGCGCTCAAGGGAGACCTGAAGGAGTTCTTCGCCGACCTGGACAAGCGGTGGAACGAGGCGGCCCGCGCCGCCGGGTCCTGATCGTCGGCTGGCCGTCGATGACGCGGGACGGCTGCTCGGGGTGTGTGAGGTCGAGTGCCGTCGGTCTGATCGGTCCGGTCGGTCCGGTCGGTCCGGTCGGTCCGGTCGGCTGCGTCGGGTGGTGGTGTCGAGGGGACGGCCGTTTCCCGGCGGTGGGTCCGAGGGGGTGCAGGTTGTGGGGGCGGCCGTTTCCCGGCGGGGAGTCCAAGGGGGCGCAGGTGGCCGGGGGCAGCGGTTCCCCGTGGGAATCCGGGCGGGTCTGGCCTTTGGGGCTGGCCGCCCCTGGCGGCCCTGAGCCGGCGCGGGGTCGGAGCCTTGCCGCTTCGGGCGACGGGCCTGGCTCGGCGGTTCGCGGCATCGAGCCCGGCTCGCCTTTGGGGGCGGGACGCGGCCGAAGGCACGGGGTCGCTGGCCGGTCAGCCGGCGGGCCTGGTCCGGTGGTCAGCCGGCGGGCCTGGTCCGGTCAGCCGGCGGGCCTGGCCCGGTCGGCCGGCGGGCCCCGTCCAGGTCAGTTGTCGGGCGGATCTCCGGCGACTGGGACCCGGGGCCGCTCGGGGACCCGAGCCTGGCCCGGCTTCGGCGGCTGGACCCGGTCGACGCGCCGGCAGGAGCTCGGTTTCCTCACGGAGCAGGGCACCAGGTGCTCTTCCCCGGCCGACGCCGACTCGGGAGCCGGCCGAGGTCCGGGCCCCTGTCGACGCGTGGCAGGTCGGCCCTCGGCGACCGAGTCGGCCGAGAGCCTGGGCCGGACCCCGCTCACCAATCACGGCAGGTCTCCCACAACCGAGTCAGCCAAAGCCCAGCAGCCGGCCCTGGGCCCCCGCCAATCCGCCTCCGGACAGGACGGACAGGACGGACAGCCGAAACCACCCTCGCCGGACTCCCGAGAACTCGCCCGCCCCGACCACCCACCCGACCCCGGCTCCCCTCCCCCGCAGGCTCCAGATGCTCGACCGCCCGCGGTGGGTCGTGAGCCGGCCGGCATCCGGGAGTCCGGCCCCGCCCGGTCTCGCCCGCCTCCCGGCAGGGGCCCGCTTCCTACTGCTTCCCGTACGTCGCCACGCGGCGTGGACGAAAGGCCTGATCATGACCGAGACGACCGACGCGGTGGGTGCCCGGCCGCCGCGCACCGGCGTGCCACCGAGCAAGAGGGCGCACCGGGCGGCCTCGCCCGGTGGGCGGCGTCGCAGGGGCGGCGGGATGCTGCGGCGGCTGACGCCGTGGCTGTTCCTCGCCGTGCCGCTGGCTCTGCTGATCACGTTCACCTATGTCCCGGTGGGGAACATGATCTACTTCAGCTTCACCGACTGGGACGGTGTCAGCCCCGACCGCAACTTCACGGGGATCGACAACTACCGGCAGATCTTCACCCGCCCCGAGTTGTTCCGGGTGTTCTTCGTCAGCGGCTACTACCTGGCCGCGTCGGTCGTGCAGATCGTCGTCGCCCTCTACTTCGCGACGGTGCTCAGCTTCGACCTGCGCTTCCGGAACTTCTTCAAGGGGATCCTGTTCTTCCCCTATCTGATCAACGGCGTGGCGATCGGTTTCGTCTTCCTCTACTTCTTCCAGGACGGCGGCACCCTTGACTCGGTGCTGTCCTGGTTCGGCGGTGAGCCCGACCACGCCTGGCTGGGCGACCCGACGTCGGCGAACACCTCGCTGGCGGGGGTGTCCGTATGGCGCTTCACCGGGCTGAACTTCGTGCTGTTCCTCGGGGCGATCCAGTCGATCCCGGGTGAGCTGTACGAGGCGGCGGAGCTGGACGGCGCCTCGCGGTGGCAGCAGTTCCGGCATCTCATCGCGCCCAGCATCCGGCCGGTGCTGAGCCTGAGCGTCATCCTGGCGGTCTCGGGGTCACTGGCCGTCTTCGAGATCCCGTACATCATGACGTCGGGCGCGACGGGGACGTCGACGTTCGTCATCCAGACGGTGAAGCTCGCCTTCCAGTTCAACAAGACCGGCCTCGCCTCCGCCGCGGCCGTCGTCCTGCTGCTGATCATCCTGCTGATCACCTGGATCCAGCGGCGCCTCGTGCCCGACGAGAGGGTGGACCTCGTATGACCCTGTCCCTGCCCGCCCAGCGCCGCCGTATCGGTCCGGCCCTGGTGTATCTGTCCCTGGTGGCCGCCTCGCTGGTCGTGCTGATCCCGCTCGTCGTCGTCTTCCTGACCTCGCTGAAGACGTCGTCCGAGGTCGACGACGGAGGCGCGCTGTCGCTGCCGCACGACTGGCTGAACCTCGACAACTACGTCACGGCGTTCACCGACGGCGACATGCTCGCCGCGCTCGGGAACACCGCGTTCATCCTGCTGTTCTCGATCACCGGCACGGTCCTCATCGGCTCGATGACGGCGTACGCGATCGACCGGTTCGCCTTCCGTGCCAAGAAGCCGGTCATGGCGCTGTTCCTGATCGCCACGCTGGTGCCGGGTGTCACCACGCAGGTCGCGACCTTCCAGGTGGTCAACAGCTTCGGCCTGTTCAACACCCTGTGGGCGCCGATCCTGCTCTACATGGGCACCGACATCGTGTCGATCTACATCTTCCTGCAGTTCATCCGGGGCATCCCGGTCTCCCTGGACGAGGCGGCCCGGCTCGACGGCGCCAACTCGCTGACCATCTACTGGAAGATCATCCTGCCGCTGCTGAAGCCGGCGATCGCCACCGTGGTCATCATCAAGGGCATCACCGTCTACAACGACTTCTACATCCCCTTCCTCTACATGCCCTCCGAGGACCTCGGCACCATCTCCACCGCCCTGTTCCGCTTCAAGGGCCCCTTCGGTGCGCACTGGGAGAACATCTCCGCGGGCACGATCCTGGTGATCGTGCCGACGCTGGTCGTCTTCCTCTTCCTGCAGCGCTACATCTACAGCGGGTTCACGCAGGGAGCGACGAAGTGACGTGCCCGGGCCGGCCGGGCCACTCCTCGGCCGGCCCGGGGCTGGGGGTCAACTCACCGTGCAGGCGCTGCCGTCGAGACTGAACGCCGTCGGGGCGGTGTTGGTGGTGCCCTTGGCGGCGATGAAGCCGAGGGTCACCGAGCCGCCGGCGGCGATCGTGGAGGTGTAGGAGGCGGGGGTGACGGTCACCGAGCCGCCCGCGGTCTGGGCCGGGGTGCCTCCCCACATGTTGCTGATCGTCTGGCCGTCGGCGAACGAGAAGCCGAGCCGCCAGCCGCTGAGGGCTGCCGAGCCGGTGTTGCGGATGACGATCTCGCCCTGGAACCCGCCGGGCCACTCCCCCGCGACCCGGTAGCCGACCGCGCAGGAACCGGCGGGGGTGCTGCCGGTGGTGACGTTCACCGTGCCCGAGCGCGTCGAGCGGTTGCCTGCCGCGTCCTTGGCGTAGACGGCGAAGGAGTACGCCGTGTTCGCGGTGAGGCCGGTGACGGTGGCCGAGGTGGTGGTGGAGGAGGCGGCCGCGGTCTCGGTGCCGGACGCCACGCGGACGACGTCGTAGCCGGTCACGCCGACGTTGTCGGTGGCGGCGGGCCAGGTCAGGGTGACCGAAGTGGCGGTGACGGCGGGGGCCGTCGGGGTGCCGGGGGCGGTCGGCGCCTGGGTGTCGGCGGGGCCTTGGCCGCCGAAGACGGTGGCCTCCTCGGAGGTCTGGGCGATGCCGTTGGCGCCGTTGAAGATGCGCTGCCCCCAGGAGCTGAGCCGGGCCGGGTCGAAGTCGGTCGCGAGGTCGAGGATGGGGTCGGTGTTGCCGCTCCAGGACCAGGCCAGGTAGCCGAGGTCGAGCCGCTCCGCCTCGGCCATCATCGTGTTCTCGTCCGGGTCGCCCCACTGGTCGGCCGGACCGCCGAACTCGCCGATGACGAGCGGGATTTCCGCCGTGACGAAGGCGTTGAGATAGTCGGTGATCTCCTGCGCGGTGTCGAACACGCTGTACATGTGGATGGAGAAGATCAGGTTGCCGGTGGGGTCGGCGTCGTACACCGTGCGGGCGTTGGCGCGCATGACGCCCTGCCAGTCCTGGCCCCAGTTGGGGGCGTCGACCATGATGGTGTGCTCGAACCCGGCGGCGCGCAGCTTCTTCACCGCCGCGACGGTGGGGTCGGTCCAGCCGGCCGGATTCGTGTTGCCCCAGGGCTCGTTGCCGATGTTGATGACGACGTAGTCCTCCTGGCCGGCGAGGACGTCCTTCAGGCTGATCCAGTAGTCGGCCGCGTGGTCGAGCGTGCCCGCGGCGGCGTCCTCGCCGTAGCCGGTGGTGTCGTGCACCTCCAGCACGCAGATCAGGCGGTTGGCCTTGCAGCGGTCGATCACCGCGGCCACGTCCGCCGCGCTGTTGCGGGTCCAGCGGTGGCCGTCGGAGAGGACCACGCGCACGGTGTTGGCGCCCAGCGCCTTCACGTCGGCCCAGGACTGGGTCTCGCCCGTGTACCAGGTGTGGGCGTGGTTGACGCCGCGCATGACGAAGTCGTTGCCGTTGCCCTCGACGAGGCGGCCGTTGCTGATGTGGAGGCCGGTGGCCTGGGTGCCGGGCGGCTCCGCCGCGGTCTGCGCGGCAGCGGGGGTGAGCGCTGCGGCGACGGCCAGCCCGAGGAGGGCGGCCAGCACCGTCAGCAGACCGGTGAGGGTGCGGGTCGTGCTTCTCGTTGGTCTCACTGCGACTCCAGAAAGCGGTTGCCGATGGGAGTGGGGATGCCCACGGTGGGCCTGTGGGAGCGCTCCCATGAACCCATTGATGCCAAGGACACGTCAAGATGCGTGCGTGAGGTAGGTTCGCGGCGGTGTGCCGTTTGCCTACACCCTTTAGGCAGAAGCAGAATCCCCTCAGGGCGGCACGGACGACCGGCCGAGCACGGACAACCGGTCGGCCGACGGGCGACCGGTCAGGCACGGACGACCGGCGGCGCGGCCGACGGGCGACCGGTCGAGCACGGACAACCGGTCGGGCACGGACGACCGGCGGCGCGGCCGACGGGCGACCGGTCGGGCACGGGCGAGCGGGCAGGCACGGACGACCGGCGGCGCGGCCGACGGGCGACCGGTCGGGCACGGGCGAGCGGGCAGCATAGGACGACCGGAGCAACCAGGACGACCGGAGCGACCAGGACGACCTGGAAACACAGACGACCTGCAAACACAGAGGAGGCCGATGGCACGCGCAGGACTCACCGCCGAGCGTCTGACCCGGGCCGGGGCCGAACTGGCCGACGAGGTCGGTTTCGAGCAGGTCACCGTGTCCGCGGTCGCCCGGCACTTCGATGTGAAGGTCGCGAGCCTGTACTCGCACGTCAAGAGCTCGCACGACCTCAAGACGCGGATCGCCCTGCTCGCCCTGGAGGAACTCGCCGACCGGGCCACCGAGGCCCTCGCCGGGCGGTCGGGCAAGGACGCCCTGCGCGCCCTCGCCGACGTGTACCGCGACTACGCCCGCGAGCACCCAGGCCGTTACGCCGCCGCCCAGCTCCGGCTGGACCCGGAGACCGCCGCCGCGAGCGCCGGGGTACGACACGCCCGGATGACCCGCGCCCTCCTGCGCGGCTACGACCTGGCCGAGCCCGACCAGACCCACGCCGTCCGGCTGCTGGGCAGTGTCTTCCACGGCTATGTCAGCCTGGAACTCGGCGGCGGGTTCAGCCACAGCGCCCCGGACACCGAGGAGACGTGGTCCCGCATCCTGGACGCGCTGGACGCGCTGCTGCGCAACTGGCCGCAGGAGACGGACATCTGACGGGGCTCAACCACCCGTGAACGCCCCCCGGATGAAGTGGCACGCAACCGAGGTGTCCGTGGCCGCGAGAGCGCAGCTCGTCGGGGTGAGCCGCCGGTTCCCGGAGGTGCGAGCTGTTCTCCAGCGCGGGGAACCTCCCCGTCTCCAGGCCCCTGACCACCTCTCTCACCCTCGCCCCGCACCTCCGGCGCGCGCCCGGACACCAGCCGCGCCGAGGACCGGCAGGGACCAGCGCCTCTGCCTCAGGCCGCCTGCACCGGGAACAGCAGGCAGCTGCTGGTGGCGTGGGCGAGCAGGCGGTCCTTCTCGTCCAGGAGGGTGGCCTCGGCGAGGGCGGTCTGGCGGCTGCTGTTGACGACCTTGCCGATGGCGCGGACCGGGCCGGTGTCGACCGTCATGCGGCGCAGGAACTTCACGTTCAGGTCGAGCGAGGTGTACCCCACGCCGGCGGGCAGCACGGACTGCACGGCGCAGCCCGCCGCGGAGTCGAGGAGGGTGGCGTAGACGCCGCCGTGGACGCTGCCGATGGGGTTGTAGTGCTCCTCGCCCGGTATCAGGGAGAAAACCGCGCGGCCGTGTTCGACCTCGTCGAGGGTGAAGCCGAGCGTGGCCGCGATCGGCGGGGTGGGCAGCCGGCCCGCCACCATGGCGCGGAGCAGGTCCAGGCCGGTGTCGTGGCCGACCGCCGCGGCCGTGATGCCCGGGTCCTGCCACTCGTACGTCCGCGTCCGTCCCATGGTGCGCTGCCCCCTCTCCGGCTGACTTCGTCGATCGAAGCTAGCTGCGTGTCCAGCTGGCTGTCAATGAGGAAGTCAGGGCCTACGATGGCCGGCATGGAGTGGCTTGAGACGAGCACGGAGAACTGTCCCGTCCAGCGCACGCTCGACGTCGTGGGCGAGAAGTGGACGCTGCAGATCCTGCGCGACGCGGCCAACGGGGTACGCCGGTTCGAGGACTTCCGGCGTCATATGGGCCTGTCGGAGGCGGTCCTGAGCGACCGGCTCCGCAAGCTCACGGCTGCCGGCATCCTCACCACGGTCCCCTACCGGGAGCCCGGCAGCCGCGCCCGTAACGAGTACCGCCTCACCCGCAAGGGCTGGGACCTGTGGCCCGTACTCATGGCCCTCGGCCAGTGGGGCGAGACGTACGCCGGCGAGCCCGAGGGGCCGGTGCTGGACATACGCCACTCGGACTGCGGTGCGCCGGTCCGCGTGGTGGTGGAGTGCTGCGAGGAGCACACGGCGCTGACGCCGAGGGACGTCGTCGCCCGGCCGGGCCCCGGCGCACGGCGGCTGGGATGAGCGGCCGGGGCGGTCCGAGCCCCGGCCGGCTCGGTCAGCCCCTCGGGAAGAAGACGTCGCCGGCCGCGTCGACGAAGGGCGTGGTCATCTCGGCGAACCGCGCCGCGTCCTGGGCGAAGGGTGTCAGCGGGTCCAGGGTGCCCGACTGGCCGCGCGGGGCGGACGGGGCCTGCGGGGCAGGCCGCGGGCGCGGGTCCCGGGTGTCGGCCAGGGCGGAGGAACCGCCCTGGACGGCCAGCACGACGGTGAGCAGGACGACGGCGCGTCGGCAGGTTCGCATTCGCATGCCCCCTCAACGACGCGGCCGGCAGCGGGTCACCGCTCCACCGGAAGCGTGATCCAAGGGTGGACCGTGCGGCGTCAAGCCGACGGCGCCCGAAGGTGACGTCCCGGCTCCGCCCCTCCACCAGCTCCAGCAGGGGCTCCGACCCATTCCTTCACCGCCGCGGCGGCGTCCCCGCGCGGAACGTCGCACACCACCTTCACGGCCGCCACAGAGGGGTCTGACGACGCCCCGCGAGCCCGCGGCCGGGCAGGGCGGCCCGGGCTCGTCCGCGCCCTCGCGGGTGACCGTCTTACGCCCACCGGACGCGCCCGGTGCCGCCGCCGCGCGGGCCGGTCGAAGGTGGGGGAGTGGATTTCCAGGAGATCGCCGAGGAGCTGTACGCGCTGCGGCCCGCGGAGTTCGTCGCGGCGCGGGACGCCCGCGCGGCCGAGGCCCGCAAGGCGAAGGACGCGGCCGCGGCGAAGCGGATCGCGGGGCTGCGGCGGCCCACCGTGGCGGCCTGGGCCTCCAACCTGTTCGTACGGCGCCGCCCCGAGGACGCCGAGCGGCTGCGTGCGCTGGGCGAGACCCTCCGTGAGGCGCACCGCACCCTCGACGCGGCCACCCTGCGGCAGGCCGCCGCCGAGCAGCACCGGGTGATCGCCGCCCTGACCCGGGAGACGGCGGAGCTGGCCCGCGACGCCGGGCATCCCCTCACCGAGAGCGCCCGGCGCGAGGTGGAGCAGATCTTCCACGCCGTCCTCGCCGACCCGGACACCGCCGGGCTGTGGGCGACCGGCACCCTCGCGACGGCCCCCGAGGCGGTCGTCGGCTTCGGCGCAGTCGCACCGGAGGCGGTGGCCGCGGCGAAGAAGCGGGGCGGTACGGACGAGCGGGCCGGGGCCGAGCGGCGGGGCAGCGGGAAGAAGCGTGCCGGAGCGGTGGGGCCGAGCGCGGCCGAGGAGCCCGGCGGGGGCGGGAAGCCCGCCCCGACGGCCAAGGCCGAAGCCCCCTCGGCCCGTGCCGCGAAGCAGGACGCCGAGCGTCGGCGGCGTCTGGCGCAGGCCCGTGCCGCCGGGAAGGAGACCGCCGCCGAGGCCCGTCGGCTGCAGGGCGAGCGCGAGGCCGCCGAGGAGGAGCGGCAGGCGGCGCTGGACCGTGTCACCGAGGCCGACGAACGGATCGCCCGGCTGGAGGAGGAACTGCGCGAGGCCCGCCAGGCACGGCGAGAGGCCCGCGCCGCGGCCGACGAGGCCGACACGGCGGTCAAGGAGGCCGCCCGGGCCGCCCAGCAGGCCCACCACGCGGCCGAACGCGCCGCACGCGGACTGGCCCGTCTCACCGAGGACGGCTGAGCCGTCCTGCCTGCCGGTGGCCGGATGTGCGGCGCCGGCAGTGCCCTGTGGGAGCCGGGGCCGTGGAGCTGGTGCACGACTTCACGCTGCCGCACGACGACGTCATCGACGGGAACGCGCTGTGCCGGGCGGCTGCGTCCTGAGCCGGCCGCGGGGATACGCGCCGCAGATGCCGGGCGTGCTGGAGCGCCTGTCGGCGGGCACCGTGTGCTACGGCCTGTACGCCAGTCCCAAGAGCGGCGACCAGGGCTCGATCACCCGGGACGGTGTGGGAGAGCGGTGGGACCTGCACCCGGGCGGTGCGCCGGGTCCGGGCGACTCGTCCGAGGAGGCGCTGGCGGCCTTTCTGTAGCGGCACCACCCGGTGGCCCACGCCTGCGCCTGGGCGGGGCTGCGTCCGGCCGACGCCCGCGCCGTCACGGGTCCGCCCGACGTGTGGGCCGAGCTGCCGCGCCGGGGTTACTGGAAGGGCCGGGCCCACGGGGGGACTGAGGCGTGGACGCGCGGTGTCCCCGCCCGTCGCGCAGGACGTGCGGGGACACCGAGGTCACGTGGGGGCCGGGCCGGTCAGACCTGGGCGGCCGGGAAGGTGGGGTACTCCACGCCCGAGACGTGCTGGACGACGCGGACGACCTGGCAGGAGTAGCCGAACTCGTTGTCGTACCACAGGTAGAGGATGGCGTTGTCGCCGTCGACCTTGGTGGCGCCGGCGTCGACGATCGACGCGTGACGGGAGCCCACGAAGTCCATGGAGACGGCGTCGGGGGCGGTGGTGAAGTCGATCTGGCGCTTCAGCGGGGAGTGCAGCGAGACGTCGCGCAGGTGGTCGAGGACCTCCTCGCGGGTGGTCTCGCGGCCCAGGCGCAGGCTCAGGATGGCGATCGAGACGTCCGGGACGGGGACGCGGATCGAGCTGCCGGTGATCGGGGCCTTGAGGTCCGGCAGCGCCTTGGCGACGGCCGAGGCGGCACCGGTCTCGGTGATCACCATGTTGAGCGGCGCGCTGCGGCCGCGGCGGTCGGCCTTGTGGTAGTTGTCCAGCAGGTTCTGGTCGTTGGTGAACGAGTGGACGGTCTCCACGTGGCCGCGCAGCACGCCGTACTCGTCGTCCATGGCCTTCAGCGGCGGGACGATCGCGTTGGTGGTGCAGGAGGCGCAGGACAGGATCCGCTCGTCCGGCTTGATGGTGTCGTGGTTGACGCCGTGGACGATGTTCGGGACGTCGCCCTTGCCCGGGGCGGTCAGGACGACCTTGTCGATACCGGGGCGCAGGTGCTGGGAGAGGCCCTCGCGGTCGCGCCACTTGCCGGTGTTGTCGATGAGGATGGCGTCCTTGATGCCGTACGCCGTGTAGTCGACCTCGCTCGGGCTGTTCGCGTAGATGACCCGGATCGCGTTGCCGTTGGCGAAGATCGTGCTGGACTCCTCGTCCACCGTGATCGTGCCCTGGAACTGGCCGTGGATGGAGTCGCGGCGCAGCAGCGAGGCGCGCTTGACGAGGTCCTGGCTGCCGCCGCCGCGCACCACGATCGCGCGCAGCCGCAGGCCGTTGCCGGAGCCCGCCTTCTCGATCAGCAGACGGGCGACGAGGCGGCCGATGCGGCCGAAGCCGTACAGCACGACGTCGCGGCCCTCGCCGCGCTCGACCTTGTTGGCGCCCGTGGCACCCGCGACGGCCTCGGCGGTGAACTCGGCGATCGACAGGCCGCGGTCGTCCTCCTTGTAGGTCGCGGCGAGCATGCCGATGTCGATCTGGGAGGGGCCGAGGTCCAGGGTGGTCAGGGCCTGGAGGAAGGGCATCGTCTCGGTGACCGAGAGTTCCTCGCCGGCGATCTGGCGGGCGAACCGGTGGGTCTTGAGGATGCTGACCACCGACTTGTTCACCAAGGAGCGGCTGTGCAGCAGGACGGTCACGTCCCGCTCACGGTGCAGCTTCCCGATGATCGGGATCATCGACTCCGCGATCTCCTCGCGGTTCTTCCAGTTGGTGAACGAGTCGTCGTTGACAGTCACAGTCTTCACTTTCGAGCTAGACGGCGCTCATATGCTAACCCGACTTGTTTCCGCCCCTTGAGGGGGTCGCCCGCCCGCCCGGATCGCCCCGGTCCGTCCGACCGGTTGCGTGCGGAGGACCCCCGCGGGTGTCATGAGACATGGGCGCAGAAACGGTCTCGCTGTTTCTCTGCGGAGACGTGATGCTCGGCCGGGGCGTGGACCAGATCCTGCCGCATCGGCTGGATCCGGCCATCCCCGAGCAGTACGTCCGCGACGCCCGCGACTACGTGGCCCTGGCCGAGGCGGCGCACGGTGCGGTGCCCCGGGGCGGCGGGTTCGGCTACCCGTGGGGGGAGGCGCTCGCGCTGCTGGACGCGGCGGCCCCGCACGCGCGGATCGTCAATCTGGAGACGGCCGTGACCGAGCACGACCGGTTCGCCCCCGGCAAGGCCGTGCACTACCGGATGCACCCGGCCAACGTGCCGGCCCTCGCCGTCGCCCGGCCCGATGTGTGCGTGCTGGCCAACAACCACGTCCTCGACTACGGCAGGCAGGGGCTGGCCGACACGCTGGACGCGCTCGCCGGTGCGGGGCTGCCGGCCGTGGGCGCGGGCGGAGACCTGCGGGAGGCGGGCGCGCCGGTGGTCCTCAGGCCCCGCCCCGGTGTGCGGCTGTCCGTGTTCGGGCTCGCCACCACCTCCAGCGGGGTGCCCCGCGACTGGGCCGCGACCGCCCGGCGCAGCGGGGTGCACCTGGCCGGCGACATGTCCGTGCCCCGGCTGCTCGCGGCCGTCGAGGACCGCAAGCGGGCCGGGGACCTCGTCGTGGTGTCGGTGCACATGGGCTCCAACTGGGGCTACCCGCCGTCCCGTTCGGACCGCGAGCTGGCCCATGCGCTGGTCGACGCCGGAGCCGACCTCGTCCACGGGCACTCCTCGCACCATCCACGCCCCCTGGAGGTGCATGGCGGCCGGCTGATCCTCCACGGCTGCGGCGACCTCGTCTCCGACTACGAGGGCATCGGCGGCCAGGAGCACTACCGCGACGACCTCCGCCTGCTGTACTTCGCCGAACTCGATCCGCGGGACGGCCGCTTCAGGCAGCTCCGCATGATCCCGCTGCGCAGCCGACGGCTGCGTCTGGAGCGGGCCCCGGAGTTCGACGTGCTGTGGCTGCACGGCGTCCTGGACCGGATCAGCAGGCCCTACGGCATCCGGGTCGACCACACGGACGACCCCGCGCCCCTGCTCGCGCGGCCGGCCCCCTGACTCAGGCCGGCACCGCCCCCACCAGGCCCCCGTCCACGACGAGGTCCTGGCCGTTGACGTACGAGGCGTCCGGGGAGGCGAGGAACGCCACGGCCGCCGCGACCTCCTCCGGGCGGCCGAAGCGGCCCGCGGCGACCTGGCCGGTCAGCGCCTTCGCCTCCGCCGGGCTCAGTGCGTCGTACGGGTACATCGGGGTGTCGATGTAGCCGGGGCTGACGGAGTTGACCCGGATTCCGCGCGGGGCCAGGGCCGCTGCGAGGGTGCGGGCCAGGTTGTGCGCGGCTGCCTTGGTCGCCGAGTACAGGGTGAGCACGCTGTTGCCCCGGTGGAGGGTCCAGGACGCGTTGATGACGATCGAGCCGCCGTCGGCGAGGAGGGGCAGGGCCTTCTGCACGGTGAAGAAGACGCCCTTGAAGTTGACGTCGACGCCGTGGTCGAAGTCCCGTTCCGTGATGGTCTCGAACGGCAGGAACGTGCCGGTGCCCGCGTTCGCGAAGAGGCTGTCCAGCCGTCCGTGCCGGGCGCGGACCGTCGCCGTCAGCGCGTCCAGGGCCTCCGGGTCGGCGGCGTCCGCGACGACGCCCGAGGCCCGGTCGCCGAGCAGGCGGACGGCGGCGTCGACCCGCTCACGGGTACGGCCGGTGATCACCACGTGGGCGCCCTCGGCGAGAAGCCGGTGCGCGGTCGCGAGGCCCATGCCGCTGGTGCCACCGGTGATCAGGACGCGCTTGCCGGTGAAGCGGTTCATGCGTGCGCCTCCTTCAGGGCGTGTGCGAGGTGGTCCGCGAGCTGGGGCAGCCAGTCGGGCCGGGCGTTGCCGAGCAGGTGGTCGCCGTGCGGGACCGGCAGATAGGTGCCCTGGGGCGCCAGGCGGGCCAGGGCCTGGCCGTCGGAGACGCCGGGGATGACGTCCCTGCCGCCGTCCACGACCAGCAGTGGGGCGGCGATCCGGGGAGCCAGCCCGGTGAGGTCCACCTGGCGGGCGAACTCCCGGGCGCTGTCGGCCCCTCCGGTGCGCCGGGCCATGATGTCCCGCACCGGCGGCGGCAGTCGCTCCCAGTCCAGGCGGAAGGGGCCGCTGACGGTCGCGACGGCAGCCACGCGCGGCTCCAGCGCCGCGGTGCGGGCCGCGAAGTAGCCGCCGAGGCTGAGTCCGACGAGTCCGACGAGTCCGACGCGGGCGGCGCCGAGCGTGTCCACGACCCGGCCCACGACCTGCTCGTACGCCGGGGTGAGCACCGACGTGGCGGCGCGGACGCCCTGTCCGGGGCCGTCCAGGACGCACACCGCGAGGCCCCTGGCCAGCAGCGCGGCGGCCAGGTCGAGGAACTCCTCCTTGGCGGAGTCCAGCCCGGGGACGACGACCACGACCGGGGCGTCCGCGGGTCCGCGGAGCCAGCCGGTGAACCCCTCGCCGGTCAGGCGTCGCGCGCCGGGCTCCAGCAGCATGAGCGCGCGGGTCAGCGCGGCGTCCGCCTCGGCCGCGGCACGCGGGGCTGCCTCGTCGTGGGCGAGGGTGGCGAGGTGGAACCAGCGGGCCGCCGTCAGCAGGTGCTCCCCCGCGGAGACGGCCGAGCCCGCCTGCTGCGCGCGCTCCAGGTGGGCGTGCCCGGTGCGCAGCAGGGACGGGCCCCAGTCGGCGACGGAGGCGAGGCCGTCGGTGACGCGCCGGTACTCGTGCGGGTCGACACCCGCGCCGGTGGCCCTGCTCCACTGGGCGGCGGCGAAGTCGGCGGCTTTCACCTGGCTCCTCCCGTCGTCGTCGGTACCGCGTTCACCCGAGTCCTCCCGTCGTCAGTACGGCCTTGCCGCGGATCCGGCGTTCGCGCAGGTCGACCAGTGTGCGTGCGGTGTCGGCCCAGTCGGAGACCCGGCCGATCTCCGGGTGCAGCCGCTTCTGCTCCACGAGGCGTACCAGGGTGGCGAGTTCGGGTCCGTAGGGCGCGCCGGCGTAGTGGAAGTGCCGGATCGTCGCGCGTTCGGGCCCGCTCAGGACGTCGAAGAAGTCCAGTGTCACCGGGGTGCGGCTCGCCTGGCCGAACCAGAGGAGCAGGCCGCCGGGGCGCAGCTTCGACAGGGCCGTGGGCAGGGCCGGCCCGCCGGTGGACTCCAGGACGACGTCGAACGGCCCTTCGGCCGCGGCGACTTCGTGGATCACCTGGGCGCCGAGCTCGGCGAGCCGGCCGCCGCGCGCGGGATTCGCCGTCACCGCGGTCACCTCGGCGCCGGACCCGACGGCCAGCTCGGTGACGTAGTGGCCGACTCCGCCGGAGGCGCCGGTCAGCAACATCCGCCGGCCGGCCGGGCTGCCCGCGGCGCGCAGCAGGCGCAGGGCGGTGATGCCGGCCAGCGGCAGGGCCGCCGCGCGGACGCTGTCGACGCCGTCCGGGAGCACGGCGAGGGAGTGCGTGGGCACGGTCGTGTACTCGGCCCAGCCGCGCTGCGGCGGATGCCCGACCACGCGGGTGCCGACGGCGGGGCCCGAGCCGTCGGCGGCGGCCTGGACGACGAGGCCGGCGATGTCCTTGCCGGGCAGCAGTCCCGGCCGCGGCTGTTCGAGGAGGAACGTCTCGCCCCGGTTGGGCGCGAACGCCTCGACCTTGACCAGAGCCTCATCGGGCTCCGGGACGGGCTGGGGGACCTCGGCGAAGGCGACCGGACGCGCCGCGTCCCCCGTGGGAATCAGTCTTCGCATGCCCCGTATGCAACTCCCGGGCACCCGCGGTGATCCAACAACGGCCGGGCGCGGTCGACAACCGACGGTTGTCGCCTATGGTGAGGGCCATGGATCTGGACGTGGCGCAGGTGCGTGCCTTCGTACGGGTCGCCGAGGAGCTGCACTTCGGGCGGGCGGCCGGGACGCTCGGCATCTCCCAGCAGGCGCTGTCCAAGCGGATCGCGCGGCTGGAGTCCCTGCTGGGCGTCGGGTTGCTGCGGCGCGGCGGCGGGGTGTCGCTCACGGAGGCCGGGCGGAGGTTTCTCGCGCCGGCCAGGCGGACCGTGGCCGCCGCCGACTCCGCGGTCGCGGCGGTGACCGGGACGGACCGTCCGCTGCGGGTGGACGTCTGGGGGCATCTGTACGCGCCACTGCGGACGCTGGCCCGAGTAGCCGGTGAGGCCGGTGAGTTGGCGCTGGGACACGGCCGGGACCTGCCGTCCGTGGCGGCGGCGCTGCTGCGGGGCGACATCGACGGCGCCTTCGGCCGCGTCCACCCTCCACTGCCGGCCGGGCTCGCCCACCGCCTCGTACGCCTGGAACCCGTGGACGCCGTCCTGAGCGTGGACCATCCCCTCGCGGCGGAACCGGTGCTCAGCCCGGACCGGTTGCGCGGCAGTGTGCTGTGGGCGCCGGGTCCGCTGGACGGTCTGGACTTCCTGCACCGGTTCGCCGAGCGGTTCGGCATCCGCGACACGGACGCCGGAGTCAACCTCGGTCTCGCCCACCATCTGCGGGAAGTGGCCGCGGACCCGCGCCGGTTCGCGCTGCTGCCCGCCGACGTGCTCCTGCCCGACGTGCCCGGGCTGCGCTCCGTACCGCTCGTCGAGCCGACACCGCTGTACGCCTGGTCGCTGCTGTGGCGCGGCGAGGGCGGGCACCCGAACCTCGACGCGCTCCTCGACGCCTGCGCCGCGCAGGCGGGGCGCGGCCGGTGGCTGGAGTACGACCCGGCGCGCGACTGGCTGCCCGAACCGGCCGCCGCCGAGATCACGCCCGCTCTTGTCGCCACCGGTCCCAGGCGCTTCAATGCGACTCACCTCCCACAGGAGAACGCCCGTCCCACCACCGTCAGAAGGGGTTCTTCTTGACCGCCCTCCGCGCCACCGCCGTCACCGCAGCGGCCTGCGCCACCGTGATCGCCACGGCGATGAACTCGTCCGCGATCAACTCGTACAACGCCACTCCCGCCCCCGAACGCACCGAGGTCGGCGCGCTCGTCGCCACCTGGGACCACGACGCCGATCCGACGACCCCGGACCGGGCCGACTGGGTGTGCTCCGGCACGATGGTCGACGCCGACACCTTCCTCACCGCGGCGCACTGCACCACCGACTGGCCGGACGGCGTCCGGTTCTACGTGTCGCTGGACCAGGACGTGCAGGCGGGCCTGGACGCCGCCGCGAAGGCTCACCCCGGCGACCCGGCCGCGCAGGCGGACGCCGTCGCCGTCGAGGGCACCGCCCACAGCCACCCCGCCTACCCGGGGCCCGCCGCGGACACCCACGACATCTCGGTGATCGAACTGCCCGCCGCCGAGCTGAGGTCACGCTGGTCCTTCACCCCGGCGACGCTGCCCACCGCCGACCAGCTCGGCGCGCTCGGCCCGCGCCGGCTGGACGCCACCGACTGGCTCGTCGCCGGATACGGCACCCAGGAGGCCGCCCGCGGCCCCGGCGGCCAGACCCACCCCGGCGGCGGCGTCCGCATGAAGGCGCCCGTGTCCTTCGACGCCCTCAACGACGCGTGGGTGCGGCTCGCCATGACCGCCCCGCAGGGCAACGGCGGCGCCTGCTACGGCGACTCCGGCGGCCCCAACTTCGCCACCCTCGGCGGCAAGCGGGTGCTCGCGGCCACCACCATCACCGGTGACGGCCCCTGTTACGCCACCAACGTCGTGTACCGCCTGGACACCCCGGGGGCGCGCGCGTTCCTGTCGCCGTACGTGAAGCTGCCGTAGCGCACGTGCGCGCGGACGCGGCGGGGTCCGTACCAAGGCCCGACGCGTCCGCGTGTCAGCGTGCTCTGCGCGCCGCCACGCCGAGGACCACGGCGGCCGCGCCGGTGCCGAGGAGCGCGCCGGCGATCACGTCCCCGGGGTAGTGGACGCCGGTGTGCACGCGCGAGTAGCCCACCGCGGCCGCCAGCATGCCGAGCGGCACGGTCGCGACCGGCAGCACGGGCCCGACCGCGGCGGCGAAGGCGACGGCGGACGCGGTGTGCCCGGAGGGGAAGGACGCCGACTCCGGCATGGGTACGTGCCGCTCGGGGAACGGCGAGTCCTCGGCCCGGTGCGGCCGGTGCCTGCGCACCAGCTTCTTGCCGAGCAGGTTGGCGCTCGCCGAGGCGACCCCGACCGCGGCTACGCCGAGCAGCGCGGCCCGGCGCGGCCGTCCGGGCACCAGGGCGAGCAGCGCGGCGGCCGTGAAGGACAGCTTGGAGTGGTCGGCGGCCGCGGACAGCCGTCGCAGCGCCTCGTCCAGCGCCGGTGTCTCGGTGACGGTCACCGCCTCGTACAGGGCCTGGTCGAGGGCGCCGAGGTCACGCGCCAGGCGGCGGTAGGGCAGGCGGTCGTAGGGCGGACGGTCGTAGGGCGGACGGTCGGACATCAATCGGCTCCTGGAGCTGTGGTTCGCGGGGTCAGGGCGAGTCGCAGGATGCGCCGCCAGTCGACCGGCGGCGTCACATAGCTGGCGCCCGGCCGGTGCAGCGGCACCCGCACCCGGAGTACCCGGGGCCGTACGACGCACACGACGGGGACGGGCAGGGTGAGCGCCTCGCCGTCCACCGCGACCGGGATGTGCCCGGTGTCGGCGTGCACGGTCACCCGGGACGCGGTCAGCGTGGTGATGCTGCCGGCCCGTTCGCCGCGCAGCACCAGCTCGGCGGCCTGGGCCGCGCTCTCCACCCGTACGGCGATCACGCCGAGCACGCCGAGGTCCAGCCGGGTCCTGCGGCCGCCGCCCAGCGGATCGGCGCGTGCGTAGGGGTTGTTGCTGACCAGCAGGGCCTGCGGGTCGTCGAGGCGGGTGCCGCCCGCGTACGCGTGCAGCCGGGGGCCCTCCTCGCCCTGGAGCAGGTCCGGCAGGTGTTCGAGGGCGGTGGCGGTCTTGGCGTCGCGGTACTCGGGGTTCTGCACGATGTGGGCGTACGCCCCGAAGGACACGGTGTTGACGAAGGGCCGCCCGTCGACGTCGCCGAGGTCGACGCGCAGTTCGACACCGTCGGTGAGGGCGTCGAGGCAGGTGGAGGGGTCGGCGCGGTCCAGGCCGAGGTCCATGGCGAAGTGGTTGCGGGTGCCGGCGGACACCACGAGGAACGGCAGGCCGTGCTCGGCGGCGACGGCCGCGACGATCGCGAGGGTGCCGTCCCCGCCGGCCGCGCCGAGCAGGTCTGCGCCCTCGGCGACCGCCTGCCGGGCCAGGGTCTCGGTGTCGGGCCCGGCCTCGGGGTCGAGCAGCAGCACACGGGCACCGCGGGCCTCGGCGCGTTCGACGAGGTTGAAGCGCTCGACCTTCCCGCCGCCCGAGCGCGGGTTCATGATCAGCACGGGGCGGCGGGCCCGGGTGACGCGGTGGGCGTGCATGCCGTACGGCTGCCGCAGCCGGCGCAGACAGGCGCGGGCGGAGGCCAGCGCGGCCGCCCACAGGCTGATCACCCCTACGGCCACGACCCAGAGGCCGGTCATGGCGAACAGGGCCAGTACGCCGAGGGGTGTGGCGAGCGCCAGCAGGGCGCCGGCCAGGCGTGCCGGGCCGCGGTGGGCGAGGGCCCACCACACGCCGACGCCGGTGAGCGCGAGTCCGGCGAGCCCGGCGACGAGGATGAGCCAGCCGCCGGAGCCGTACGCCGAGACGAGCACGGCGAGTGCGCCGGCCGCGCAGGCGACCGCGAACCGTGCCCAGGTGCGGGCGCGGCCGTCGGCCCCGCCGGTGCCGCCCCGGCCGGTCCCGGTCCCCGCAGCCGTCGCCATGCCACTCCCTGCCCTCGTGTCACGGACCTGAGGCCCGTCGCCGATCGTCGCCGTTCGCCGTCGTTCGTCGTTCGTCGTTCGTCGTTCGTCCGGCGACGATCTCATGATGGCGCGTCGGCGGCCACGGTGACACGGGAGGCCGTCCCCGGTCGCGGGGACGGCCTGCGGTCGTGCGGCGGAGCCGGCGGGGTCAGGCGAACCGCTGGCGGGCCGAGCCGTCGCAGGGCTGCAGCCGCAGCGGGTCCTTCGCCGCGCCCAGGGTCAGGCACAGGCCGGTCGCGGCGGCCGGGCGGAGGGTCCCGGACTGGCGGACGAACTGCTGGTTGGTGCCGCCGTGGCAGTTCCACAGGACGAGGGCGCGGCCGGCGGTGTAGCCGTCGGGCACGTCGAGGCAGCGGTCGTGCGTGGACTCGATGTGCAGGGAGCGGCGCCCGCTGTCGTACCACCAGCCCTGGTTGCGGCCGCCGTGGCAGTCCCAGCCGATGACGGCGGTGCCGTCGGCGCTGCTGCCGCCGCTCGCGTCGAGACAGGTGCCGGTGGCCTCGTTCTTCAGCGGCTTGAAGGCGTCGTCCCAGGCGAACGGGTGGAGCCGGGCGGTGCCGGTGCTCGCCGGGTCGGCGCAACTGCCCTCGGCGGCGGTCGAGTTGTAGAGCTGGGTGAGGCAGCTCGCGAAGGCCGCGTGGCCGCGGGCGTTGGGGTGGAAGGACTGCCGGGCGGTGTTGTCGTCCCAGGGGAAGTGGTCGCCGAGGTCGAGGTAGAGGCCGCGGGCCCAGGGGTCCTCCATACAGACCTCGTGGCCGTGGAAGAGCCGGGAGTTGTCCAGGTAGACCGCGCCTGCGCTGCGGGCGGCCTGCCGGATGCCGCGTTCGAACGCGGGCACCGCCTGGTCGCGGCCCCACTTGGCGTCCGAGTCGTAGCCCGCGCAGCCGCCGGGGAGCTTCCCGGGGAAGTCGGGGTTGTCGCGGAAGTCGGGGCCGATGGGGCTCGGGTAGCCCATGACGACGAGTTTGTAGTCACCGTCGGCGTACCCGGCGTCGCGCATCACGGTGCGCAGGTCACGGATCGTCTGCTCGACCTTGGGGCGCAGCCCGTCGACCCGGGCCTGCCAGCCGGGGGCGTACGTGGGTTCGCAGGCGCCCTGGCCGAGCACCCAGCGGGTCACGCAGTCGGTCATGACCGGCCCGAACTGGAGGTCGTCGTTGGCGCCCGCGACCAGCAGGACCATCTTGATCCGGGTGTTGCGGGCCTTGACGGCGAGGTTGTCGCTCTGGACGAGTTCGTCGGCGTACTGCTTGGCGCCGCCGATGCGGATGTTGCCGGTGTAGGCGCCCGAGCAGGAGACGTTGTAGGTGAGGTCGGCCGGGATGCCGGTGCGGTGGATCGCCGCGTCGGGCGAGCGGTGGCACCAGTTGTCGGGGCCGTTGGTGCCGGGTTCGTAGGTGCCGACGCCCTCGCCGGAGATCTCGCTGTCGCCGAGCGAGATCAGCGACGACTTGCGCTCGGCGAGGGGGCGTTCGGCGGCGTCGCCGTACAGGGCGGTGGCCTCCGCGGCGCGGACGCGCTCCAGTTCGGCCGGGAGCGGCGTCGAGGCGGCCGCCGCCTCGACGGGGGCGGCGCCGGCTGTGGGGGCGGCCAGCCCCGCCAGCGCGGCCGCGGCCGCCGCGAGGAACACGGCGGCCGTACATCCGGTCCTGGGTCTCGTGCGCTTCATCACGCCTCCCCCATGCAGGTGTCACCCAAGGTCGTACCGGCGGGTAGCTGCATTGGGAAGACATTGAACGTGAGAAATGTTCACCTTTTACGATCGTGTGGTCCGGCACAACACCCGCCCGGGGCCTCCGGATCGGGGGCCGTGGTGTCGAGCCGGCAGAAGCAGGACGCCTCGACGGGTACGTCCGCCAGGGCGGTGGCGAGCTTCAGCTGCTGGGCGACGACGGCCGCCTCGCCGCGCTTGCCGAGGCGGACCAGGCACTCGTGGAAGCCGTGCAAGGCCCAGACGTTGCCCGGGTGTTGGCAGGCGCGCGGCAGGCTGTCGTCCAGGCCGAGGTCGGCCCGGTAGACGGCCTCGGCCTCCGCCACCCGGCCCTGCTCCAGCAGCAGCGCGCCGAGGGCGTGCCGGGTGGGCTGCATCCAGCCCCAGGGCTCGTCGTAGGGCAGGCTGTCGTCGAGGTCGACCGAGCGCTCGAGGGCCGCGAAGGCGGTGTCGAAGTCGGCCTTGCGGTAGGCGAGTTCGCCGTCGAGCATCGCGGCGGCGACGGCGAGGACGTCGGCGCAGGTGTTGTTGAACAGGGTGCGCGACTCCGGGACCCGGGCGACCGCGGCGCGGAACCGCTCGCGCTCGGCCTCGGCCTCGGGGACGCGGCCGGTGGCCGACAGGGCGACCCCGCGGGCGTAGTGGAGCATCGCGGTGGTCACGCAGTACAGCACCGGGTCGGCGGGGAAGGGCAGATCGAGGATCTCCTGCCAGCGGCCGAACCGGATCAGCACATGGACCCGCATGGCGAGGAAGCCCTCCAGCCAGTCGGCCATGGGCGGGCTCTCCACCCGCAGCAGGGCCTCAGGGATCGCGGCCTCCAGCTGCGCGGCCGCCTCCAGGGCGACGCGGGACCGGCCGAGGAACATGGCGCCGTAGATCCTGAAGTGGTGGTTGTGCGCCCGGTAGAGGGTGTAGAAGTTCATCGCGCCGGAGCGGGCGAGACACTTCTCGTCGGCGGCGATCGCGGCGGTGTTGTCCGCGACCACGCGCCGGTAGTCGCCGCACAGCACCTCCAGGTGCGAGGGCATGTGCTGGAGGTGCCCGGCGTCCGGCACCAGGCCGCGCAGCCGGTCGGCGACCGGCAGGGCCGTCTCGGGTGTCGGGGACATCTCCATCAGATGGATGTACAGGTGCAGCAGGCCCGGGTGGGCCGCGCCCGCGTCGCCGGCGAGCGCGTGCTCCAGCACCGCCCTGGCCTCCGAGGTCCGCGCGCCCTCGGCGGGTTCGCCGGTGCGCAGGTCCCACAGCTGCCAGGGCGTGAGGTTCATCAGCGCGTCGGCGTACAGGGCGGCGACGTCCAGGTCGTCGGGCGCGAGCTCGTGGACCGCGCGCATCCGGTCGGCGTACGGCGCGTTCCACACCGAGCAGTCCTCGGCGGGGCGGTCCTGCGGATAGCGGGCCCGCAGGGCCTCGATCAGGGCGCGCTCGACGGGGGTCGCGCCGGACGCCAGCTGGTGGGCGCGCTCGACGGCCGCGTGGGTGCGTTCGACGGTCCGCGCGAGCTCCTGGTCGTCGAAGAACTCCCAGGGTTTGTTGTAGTTGGGCCCGAGCGCGTACGCGATGCCCCAGTGGGCCATGGCGCAGCCGGGATCGGCCGCCGCGGCGGCCTCGAAGCAGGAGACGGCCTCCTCGTGGTGGAAGCCGTACGTCCACACCAGCCCGCGGTCGAACCAGGTCTGGGCAGTGGGAGAGGAGGTCGTGACGGGGCGGGTGTGGGTGCCGAGGTCGTAGTAATCCATGCGTGTCCCCTGGCTGTTCGGCCGCCCGGCCGGGGCGGACCGTGGTCGTGCGGCGCAGCCTAGCGGCGGCCGCCGGGGCTGGTCCGCGTCGATGTAACCGCTTATAGTGGTTACATCGGTCTACGGGAGGGACACGCCATGCCCACAGGACTCACCCAGGACGCCGGCTGGGAGATCGGTGTCTCGCGGACCCTGCCACATCCGCCCTCGGTGGTGTGGGAGGCCGTCAGCGGACCGGACGGGCTCGCCCGCTGGCTCGGCCCGGGCGCGGCGCCGGCACCCGAGCGGGGTGCCCGCTACCGGACGGCCGACGGCGTCGAGGGCGAGGTGCGCGGCTACCGCGCCGGGGAGCGCGTCCGTGTCACCCGCGGTTCCACGACGGTACAGGTCACCGTCTCCCCCGCGGCGGGCGGCACGAAGGCGGTGCTGCGCTTCCACGAGGAGCATCTGAGCAGTGCCGACGAGCGGGAGTCGCGGCGCGCCCACTGGCGGGGCGTGATCGACGGCATCGCCCGCGATCTCGGCTGAGCCCGACCCGGCCGGGCCCCCGCGGCCCGGCTCAGGCCCGGCGCGCTGCCGCCCGGTCCGCCAGGCGGCGCAGGGCGAGTTCACTCCAACGGAGGTTCTCCTCCTCGAAGGAGATGCCCCGCAGGAGGGTGAGGTACGGGCCGATGCGGTCGGTCTCGGCGAAGTACGCGTCCTCGGTGCGCCCGGCCAGCATCCGCTGCCGCAGCCGCTCGTAGCGGTCGAGCTTGGCGCGGGACCACTCCATCCGCTCGGCGACGGCCGCGCGCACCGCGTCGAGGTCGCCGACGTCCGCGCACTGCACCTTGACCATCAGCTCGTCCCGGATGGCGGTGGGCTTGGCCGGCGGCTCGGCCACATGGGCGCGCAGGGCCTCCGTTCCCGCCTCGGTGAGGGAGAACAGCCGCTTGTTGGGGCGGCGCTGCTGCTCGACGATCCGGGCGCTGATCAGCCCGTCGCCCTCCATGCGCTCCAGCTCGCGGTAGAGCTGCTGCGGTGAGGCCGTCCAGAAGTTGGCCACCGAGGCGTCGAACTCCTTGGCGAGGTCGTACCCGGACGCCTCGCCCCGGAGCAGGGCCGCCATGAGCGCGTGTCGCAGTGCCATGGCAGCCAAGCTAGCACCGGTGTTGATCACTCAAGGAAGTGACCATCGAGGCAGGCGGCCGCACGGCCCCGGTCGTCCGGAGGGCGTCGGCGATCTGACGACCTCGGTCGTCCGGAGGGCCGCGATGATCCGGGGGCCTCGGTCGTCCGGAGGGCCGCGATGATCCGGGGGCCCCGGTGATCGGCGAGCTTCAGCCCCTCACGGGCGCGGTGTCGCGCGGGGGTGACCGCACGGCCGCAGTCGTCCGGCAGGTCTAGGTGCCCCGGTGGGCCCAGTGATCCGGGGGGCTCCCACCCCTCACGGGCGCGGTGTCGCGCGGGGGCGACCGCACGGCCGCGGTCGTCCGGCGGGCCCCGGCCGTCCGGCGGGTCGCGGTCGTCCGGCGGGCCCCGGTCATCCGGCGGACTCCAGTCCCGTCGCGGACCGCGATGATCCGGCGGGCCCAGGTGACCCGACAGCTCCTGCGCACCTCGGCGCCGGCCGTCAGGCGATCAGGGCCTCGTCGTGCCCCAGGCGCTCCAGGAGGTCCGCGCGGTGCAGGGTGGCGACGGGGGCCAGCAGGTCGGGGTGGCGCAGGAGGGCCGCCGCCCGCTGGTCGTGGGTGTCCGGGTCGGTCAGCCGGCGGAAGCCCAGAGGGATCACGGGCGCGTGCTCGCCCTCCGTCACGGCGGCCACCCCCCGCGCGGCCAGGCCGGGGTCGGTGAGCAGACAGGCCGCCCAGCTCGCGACGACCTCGTCCACCCAGGTGCGCCAGCCGTCCGCGCCGGCGGCCTCGCCCGAGTCGGCGCCGGTGATCCAGTCCAGGCGGGCCGAGCCGCCGGGGCCGGCCAGGGAGACCAGGGCGGCGTCCATCGGCGTGGGGTAGCGCAGCCAGGCCGCCACGGTGACCGCCTGGCGGGCCTGCGCCTCGCACAGCGCGGTGGCCAGGGCACCGCCGCCGGGCGGGTAGGCGCACGCCAGCCAGCGGGCGGTCGCCGCGATGAGGGAGGAGAAGTCTGCGAGCACTGCCGGGCCGTCCGCGTCGCTTCGGTCAGGGGGCCAGACCACGGTAGCCCGCGCTCCTGCCCGCCGGACATGCCCGTGGCCCACCGGTTCAGTGGCCTCCACCACACGGGCACCACGCAGGTGCCGAATGCGCCGCCGCCCCAGGGGTACCCCGGGATCATGACCGGCATCGAACTGAAGAGCAGCGCTTTCGACGACCACGCCTACATCCCGCGCCGGTACGCGCTGGAGGGTGAGAACGTCTCTCCGCCGCTGGCCTGGTCCGGGGTGCCGGAGGACGCCGCCGAGCTGGTCCTGGTGTGCGAGGACCCCGACGCGCCGTCGGGGACGTTCGTGCACTGGGTCTGCGTCGGCATCGACCCGCACAGCGACGGAACGGGCACGGGCGAGCACCCGCGCGGCGGCACCGATCTGATGAACGGCTACGGCCGGCGCGGCTGGGGCGGCCCCCATCCGCCGCCCGGCGACGACGCCCACCACTACTTCTTCCGCCTGTACGCCCTCAGGGAGCCGTGCGCGCTGCCCGACGAACCCTCGGCGGAGCAGGTGCACCGGGCCGTGGAGGACAGGGAGGTGGCCAGCGGCACGCTGGTGGGCCTCTACCACCGGTGAGACGCGGGCCTCCACCACCGGTGAGACGGCCGGCCGGGCGTACCGCGGACCCGGCCCGGCCGTCGGCTCCTCCGCCGCTGCCCCACCGCCGGGGCGCCCTCGGGGGCGTGCCTGCGCGCGCACCCCGCGGCACTCGTCGCGCACCGGCCGGGTACCCGGGGCCGTGACGGCGAACCGCTCGAAGCAGGCGGACGGCCGACCGCCCGCCGAGCCGGTGACGCGGCGGCCGTGAACCAGCGTGAGAGGACCTGACCCATGTCCCTGCCCCTGACCGTCGACGCCCGCGAGCACGGTCTGTCCGGTGACGGCAGCACCGACGAAGGGCCCGCCCTGCAGGACCTCGTGGACAGGCTCGGCGCGGCCTGTGCCGCGGACGGCCGGCCGCGGGTGATCCACGTCCCGGCGGGCCGGTTCGTGATCCGCGACCGCCCGGTCGTCTGGCGCAGCGGCGTGTCGCTGATCGGGGCCGGACGGGGAGCCACCTGCTTCGTGCTGTGCAATCCGGGCGCGCCGGGGCAGCCGGTGCCGCTGGCGTGGTTCACGGCACAGGAGCACGGGGCGGGGCCCGACAACGCCCTGACGGACCTCACCTTCGCCCACTTCGAGGTGGACGGCTCGCGGGTGCACACCGAGCGCTACGACCCGCTGGCCAAGGGCCTCGGGCTGCAGTACGTACGCCGGGGCCGGTTCAGCGACCTGTACATCCACGACACGGCGGCGACCGGGTTCGGCTGCGACTTCCTGCAGGACACGGTCGTGGAGGGGGTGCTGGCCGAGCGGTGCGGACGGCAGGATCCCGGCGAGTGCATGGGCGGGGCCGGCATCGGGATCGGCATCGGCGGCTGGGGCCCGGTCGAACGGCTGACCGTGACCGCCTGCACGGCGATCGGCAACGGCACCAACGGCATCTTCCTGGAGCTCCAGCAGGAGAACTGGCCGCCGCCGCGCGGCATCCGGATCACCGCCTGCCACACCGAGGACAACCGCTACGGCATCTCCGACTGGGGCGCCGACGGCCTGGTGGTGTCCGCCTGCACGATGCTCGGCAACCATCTCGCGGGCTACGACGTGTCCTCGCAGGGCACCTCAGGGGTCGGCGGCCGGGGCGGCATCGTCACCGGATGCGTGATCGACGGCAATCTGCGCGACGGCGTCGCCATCGGCAACACCCCCGGCCCCTACGCGCTGCGCGGCAACCGGATCAGCGCGAACGGCCGGTACGGCTACTGGCAGCACAACCTGGAGGGCGGCGACCAGGAGCCCGCCGCGGACATCGTGCTGGAGTCCAACGACATCCGCGACAACGCCCTGGACGGCGTACGGATCGGCGCGGATCTGCGGGAGGCGGCGATCGCGGGCAACCGGCTGCGCAACAACGGCCGCCGTGCGGCACCTGCCACGGCCGGGGGCGGGGACGGCGTGCGCCACGGGCCGCTGTGGATCACGGACGAGCACGCCGACTGGCGTCCGGACGGGCACCGCGGCAAGCGGGTGCAGGTCGGCTCGCAGAGCGCGCTGGTGACGTACAACACCGAGCGGCGGCTCGCGCTCGCCCCGGCGCGGCCGGGCGCGGACACCGCCTGGGGCGAGGGCACCCCCGCGCCCGGCACCGCCTACCGGCTGCCCGACGCGCCGGCTCCGCGGGCCGGGGTCACGGTCGAGGCGCGGGTGTCGGGCCTCCAGCTGTACGACAACCGCATGTGGGACGACCAGAGCGACAAGACCCAGACCCACGGCGTACGCATCACCGCGGAGGGCACCTGGACCGGCGGCCGGTTCCACGGCAACGACCTGCGCGGCAGCGCCTCGGGCGACACCCTGCTGGAGTCGTCCCCGCGCGAGGTGGACCTGCCGGACGACGGCACCTGAGATCAGAGGACGACGGCGGGGTCCCCGACCCGCGCCCCCTGGCGCCGCAGCTCCTGCTGCACCAGCGGGTAGGGCACCTCGCGCGGCAGCTTCCCCGAGCTCGTGGAGAGTGCGGCGCAGACGCCCGCCGCCTGGCCGGTGGCCATCGCGATGGGCATCACCCGGTAGGAGGAGTGCGCCACGTGGGAGCCGGAGATGCAGCGCCCTGCGACCAGCAGCCGGTCGACCCCGCGCGGCAGCAGACAGCGCAGCGGGATGTCGTAGAACTGCCCCCGCGGGACGCGTTTGAGGACCGTGCCGGAGCCGCGCGGGTTGTGGATGTCGACCGGGTAGGCGCCGTGCGCGATCACGTCGGGGAAGGAGCAGGCGCCGAGGATGTCATGGCCGGTGAGGTGGTAGTCGCCCAGCACGCGGCGGGTCTCGCGGACCCCGATCTGGGTGCCGCTCTGCACGGTGTACGCCTCCTCGAAGCCGGGGACGCGGGTGCGCAGGAATCGGTCGATCTGCTCCAGCTGGCGGCGGGCCACGACCTCGGCGCGGGTCAGGTCCCACACGTCGATGCCGAGCGCCTTGGTGACCCGGGTGCTGTTGACGCTGAGCTCGCGCGGGTGGGGGGTGCCGAAGAACAGGATGTCCTCGCGGGACAGGCGCAGTTCGCCCGCCTCGGTGGCCTTCTCGACGAGGTCCCAGAGGCCGTGCACGCCGCGCCACTGGTCGGGGTGCTCGTGGACGTAGGCGGCGAATCCCTCCGGGTGGAAGTCGGCCATGCGGAACATCAGCGTCATGGGCTGCACCCGCCCGTCCTCGGGCCGGCCGATCTCGTACGGCGCTCCGGCGGCGACCGCGACGTCGCCGTCCCCGGTGCCGTCGACGACCACGCCGGCGTCGATCACGACGGGTCCCGACTTGGTCTCGAAGACGACCCGCCAGCCGTCGTCCAGGGGCAGCGCGGAGGAGGCGAAGGCGTGCAGCAGCAGCCGTACGCCGACCTCGTCCAGCAGGTCGAGGAGGACGAGTTTGAAGATCTCGGGGTCGAAGGGCACGGTGTAGCCGGTGTCCAGGGACGGCGGGATGCAGCCCCCGCGCGCGTCGAGCCGTTCCAGCAGCTTCCACAGGAAGCCCGCGACGACCGGTTCGCCCTCGCCGTGGTCGGAGGGCAGCAGCCGGTTGTCGCCGCCCGACTCGTCGAAGACGGCCTGTTTCTGCTCGTTGTGGAAGGACATCAGCGGCATCACCAGGGCCGCGGTGGCGTTGCCGCCGAGGAAGCCGTAGCGCTCGACCAGGACGACGTCGGCGCCCGCGTCGGCGGCCGCGTGGGCCGCCGCCGTGCCGGCCGGTCCGCCGCCCACGACGAGGACGTCGGTGCGGCCCCCGTGGCGGGCCGCCCGGGGCGGCAGGGTGACCGTCCGGGTGTCGCGGGGTGGTTCGAGGATCGGCATGGGTGTCTTCCCGTCCACTCGGTTGGGGGTGCGCGGGCCGTGCGTCAGGCTCCTTCGCCGTGGTGGTGCCGGATCCGCCCCGGTGTGGCCGTGACCCCGTCGACGCGGTCCAGCAGGACCCCGCAGCGGGCGCAGGTCTCGCCGGCCAGCTCGCGCAGCCGCCGCATCCGGCCCTCCAGCACGCTGCGGCGCTCCGGGAACTCGTCCCACAGCCGGTCCACCTCGGCGAGCATCAGCCCGGCCTGCTCGCGGGCCACGCCGACCAGCGCGGGCGCCCCCATCCGTCGGGCGAAGTCGAACACCTTGCCGGAGTACGGCAGCGGCAGCACGGGCAGCCCGGACAGCGCGGCGAACATCACGAAGTGCAGCCGCATGCCCACCACCAGGTCCAGGTGGTCCATGAAGCCGAGGATCTCGCCGGGGCTGTAGGTGTTGTGCAGGATGCGGCCGCGGTCGGGGGCGCTCATCCGGGACAGCACGGCGTGGGCGTGGTGGACGTCCTGGCGTTCCATCGGCACGAACACGACGTGGGCGTCCATGCGGCGGGTGAGGAAGTCGGCGACGTCGGCGAGCAGGGCGTGGTAGTCGCCCTCGTCCAGCTTCTCGGCCGCGCGGCCCGGCTCGCGGACGGACATCCCGACCAGCCGGGTGTCGGTGGGCAGGCCCTCCTGGAGCATCATCTGCTCGGTGAAGGGCTCGCGGGGCAGCAGCAGGGCGGGGTCGGCGGTGACGGTGATCTCGCACTCGACGCCGACCTCCTCAAGGACCAGGTGGCTCTCCTCGTCGCGGACCACCACCTCGTCCATGGCGGACAGCACCGTGCGCACCGCTTCCCGGTCGGCGGCCTCGCTGAGGGGGCCCGCGCCGACGGCGTAGGCGAAGGTGGGCACGCCCCGGTCCTGGGCGGCCTTCACCAGGCGCAGATAGCGCCGGGCCTCACCGTCGTAGAGGAATCCGCCGCCGCCGACGACCAGCAGGTCCAGGCTCTCCAGGGCGTCCAGGACGGGCTTTTGCGGGACGCCCTCCCAGTGGACGACCTCGTCGGCGTCCGGCCGGTGGAGGCGGGTGTGCTCGGCGTCGCGGCTGAAGACGACCAGCCGGGCATCGGGCCGGTGGGAGCGCAGGCAGCTGAGCACACACAGCAGGATCGCCTCGTCGCCGATGTTGAAGCCGCCGAAGGACCCGAGCACGCCGATCCTCGGCCGGGTCGACGTGGCGGGGGGCACACGGGGCTGGGTGAGGGCCATCCGGGACTCCTGTTCCGAGCGGGGACGGGACTTCCGGCGCGCTTCGCGGGGCCGGGGCTCGGGCCCGGGTTGCCCGAAGCGGTCGCAGGAAACCGACGAGCCTGGGACCGTGCGTGCGGCCCAGGTGCGCTGTTCCACGCCCTCGGCCCGGTCCCGGGGGACGCCCTAGTCCCGGGTGAGCAGCTGCGGGGACAGCTCCTTTAGCAGCGTGCGCGTCCATTGGATCTGGCGCAAGGTGCGTGGGCGGCAGGTGATCACCAGCTCCAGGAGCCGCTCGTCCCGGGCGGCCTGCGCGGCCCGGGCGAGCATCTCCCAGTGCAGGGAGGTGCGGGTGGCGGCCAGATGCAGTTCCAGCAGGTCGTCGAGGAGACCGGAGCCGCGCTCCGGGCGGCGGGCGCGGACGCGGGCCGCTCTGTCGCGCACCGGATGACGGACGACGGGCTTGCCGTCCACCCGGGGGACGGGCAGGTCGAGGCCGTACAGGCGGCCGGTGCGGGCGAGCCGGGCCCGGTGGTCGTGGGACCAGCGGGCCAGGTCGGTGGCGGCGTACTGGATCCCGTGGTCGCCGCCGTGGCGCTCCGCCGCGGCCGCCAGCCGTCTCTCCAGATCCAGCTCACCGTCGTACAGGGCCCGGAGCGTGTGCGCGACACCGTTCATGGGCTGCCGTTCCCTTCCGTGCGTGCGGCGCGGGCGATGTGTGCCGCACAGCGGGCGCACGGGGCGGGCCGCCGACGCGTGCACGCTCACCCACCGCGGCCGGCCCCCGGGGAACACGCGTTCGGAGTGTCCTGCCCGTGGCCGGTCGGCTGCCCCGGCGAGTACCCCACCCGCCAGGGGCGTCACGCTGCTCCGTACGGGCGCTACTGAGCGCAGGAGCCGTGTAGCGCGTCGCACCCGGGGCACTCGGGCGCCGGCGGGATCCGTCCGGAGCCCGTCGTGCTCACGCTGGAGGTGAAGGACATGGGTCACGGTGGGAACGTCATCGACGAGCTGATGACCGATCACCGGGAGGTCGAGGACCTGTTCGCCCGGATCGAGGCGCTGCCGTCAGGTGACAGGAACCAGCGCAAGATGTACGCCGATCAGGTCACGATGGAGCTGGTGCGGCACTCGGTGGCCGAGGAGGCCTACCTCTACCCGGCCGTGCGCGAGCACATCGCGGGCGGTGACGCGATGGCCGACCGTGAGCTGGAGGACCACGCCAAGGCCGAGCGGATCATGAAGGATCTGGAGGGCTGCGAGGCGGACGACCCGGAGTTCGACCGGCTGATGGGCGACCTGATGACCGAGATCCGCGCCCACGTGGCGGACGAGGAGCAGAACCTCTTCCCCATGCTGCGCGCGGCCTGTTCTCCCGAGACGCTGGACGACCTCGGCGACAAGGTCCGCACGGCCAAGAAGACCGCGCCGACCCGCCCGCACCCGTCGGCCCCCGACAAGCCGCCGGCCAACAAGCTGCTGGCCCCCGGCATGGGCCTGGTCGACCGGATGCGCGACGCGCTGACGGGACGCGGCAAGCCGGAGGACTGACCCGCCCCCTGATCCGGAGGGGCGTCGGCCAGGGCCTGTCGTTTGGATCAGGTCGGCCACAAGGGACTGTCGGCGCCCCTCCTGCCGCGTCCCGCGCCAGGGGACGGCCCGCCCTTCTCCGCCGGACGACCGCACCGCGCTCTCCGCCACGAAAAGCCCCGCGTCAGGAATGGCCCGGCCCCCCTCGGCGTTGTGCGGACCGCGAGGGCGGGACCGGGAACGAACCAGGTCCGGCACGCGCTCCCCGGTACCCGGCGGATGCCGACGGGGACCTCCAACGGCGTTGCAGACGAAGGGGCGTGGAATCGATGGCGGCGACGGGTCGCGACGTGTCCGGGACGGCCGGGACCACCGAGCTGGTGACCAGGTGCGGTCGCCGGATCGTGGTGAAGTGCCTCAAGCTGGTGCCTCAGGAGCGGCCGATCAGCCGCGTCACGCTGGACGTGGGCGGCCACCGGGACGGCGGGCCGGGCGTCTGGGCGTCGCTCACCGCGACGGAGGCCCGTGAGCTGGCCCGTCAGCTGCTCGAACGTGCCGACGTGGCCGAGCACGCCTCGGGCACCGCACCGGCGTCCGCCTGACGCCCCGGCTCCCGCCCCCGCGGGAGTGCTTCAGCCCAGGAAGTCCTCGACGGCCGTGACGAACCGCGGCCCGTCGTCGAGCCACGGGAAGTGCCCGGCTCCGGGCTGTACGACGAGACGCGCGTCCGGGAACAGGGCGGTGAGCTCGGCGACCGGACCGGGCGGGGAGTTCAGGTCCAGCTCCCCCGCGACCACGAGCACCGGCCGGTGGAAGGCGGCGAGTGCCGCGCGGGTGCCGTCCGGCTCGAAGGCCCCCTCGGAGCCGTAGACCGCGGCGGCCCGCTGGTTGCGCTGCGTCGTCTCGGCGGCACGGTGGGCCCGGGCGGCGGCGTCCCAACGGCCGTACGAGAAGGGCGCGATGGACTGCCGGCTTCCCTCCGTCGCCCGGCCGGCGACGATCTCCTCCAGCGCCGCGAACGCCTCCTCGAACCAGGGCTCGTCCCGTCTGAGCAGCGCGGTCTCCCGGCGCACCTCCCCCGGCACGGGCACGCCGGCGCCGAAGAGGCTCGGCGTGGCCAGCACCAGCCGGGCGACCCGGTCGGGGTGGCGCTCGAGGTACCGCAGGGCGAGGTTGGCGCCCGCGGAGTGGCCGAGCACGTCCATCCGCTCCAGGCCGAGATGCGCGCGCAGGGCCTCGACGTCGTCGGCCAGCCGGTCGCAGCGGTAGCTCTCCGGGTCCGCCGGCTCGGCCGACTCGCCGGTGCCGCGCAGATCGAGCATGATCAGCCGACGGTGTGCGCCGAGTCCGCCCAGCTCGCCCAAGTAGGCGGAGTCCTGCATCGGGCCGCCGGGCAGACACACGAGCGGCTCTCCCTGACCGGAGACGTGATAGGCGAGGGTGGTGCCGTCGAACGCCGAGAAGGTGGCCATGATCGCGACCCTGTCAGGCGGCGGATGCGCGCGGCAACCGCATTTCGGCGGGGCTGACATGGGGCTTCACCGGCGGAGCCCCTTCTCGGGCTTCCCACTTGCCTTCCCCGCGCGGACAGGTCCGCTTGTCCGACGAAAACCCGTTGCGGCGTGCGTCCCCCTCCCCCGACGCTGATCCCCATGCCCGCAACAGTCCGTCCGGCCACGCTCGCCGACGCGCCCGTCATCACCGAACTGCTCAACGCCGTCGACCTGATCGAGATCGGCCGGCCCGAGACCGATCTGCACACCGTCGAAGCCGATCTGAAGCACCCCGACGCCGACCTGGAACGCGATTCCTGGCTGGCCTTCGACAACGACAAGCTGGTCACCTACGGGCTGTTGTGGGACGAGTCGGGCGGCGAACGCATCGACATCGACCACTATGTGCTGCCCGACCACCAGGAGGCCGGCTTCGAGGTGCTCGCCGCGATGGAGGCCAGGGCGCTGGAGCGGGCCAGGTCCAACGGCGCCGCGCGGGCGGTGGTCCACATGCACCTGAACGTGCGTCCCACGACCGACACCGCGCGGCTGCGCGACCGGGGCTGGCAGGACGTACGCCGCTATCACGTGCTGCGCCGGCCCGTGGACCGCGCCGACGACCTGCCGCCCGCGCTGCCGGACGGCATCCGCGTACGGCCCTGCGCCACGGAGGCCGACAAGGAGCTCGTCCACCGGCTCTACCAGACGTCCTTCGCCCAGCACTTCGACTTCCAGCCGCGCTCCTACGAGGCGTGGCTCGGCGACATCGACGCCGACGCCCTGGACTGGTCCCTGGTGTGGATCGCGGAGACGGACGACCTCGGCGAGGCCGGCTTCCTGCTCTCGCGCAACGACCGCGAGGCCATGGGCTGGATCCGCAGCATCGGCGTCCTGCCCGAGGCGCGCGGCCGGGGCCTGGGCGGGCTGCTGCTGCGGCAGGCCTTCGCCGCGTTCGCCGCGCTGGGGCGGGACACCGTCGGCCTCGGCGTGGACACCTCGAACGCCACGGGGGCGCCGCAGCTGTACCGCCGTCACGGCATGGCGGTGCACTTCGCCGTCGACACCTGGGAGACGGTCCTCGTCTGAGGGGCCGCGGGGGCCTGGCGGTCCCGGGGGCCAGGGCGGCCCTCAGGGTCAGCTCGTCCGGAGTGTCTTCCTGGCCAGTTCGTACGCCGGGAGCATCTCCTCGTGCTCCTCGTCGTCCAGGCCGCCGAGATGGACGACGACCGGGCCGCTGTCGGTGACGACGGCGAAGGCGTGCTCCTGCTTGGTCTCCTCCAGCAGCTCGTCGGTGTGCCGATAGGCCACCTCGGCGCCGGTCACGCCGCTGTCGGCCTCGAAGGTGCGGTACCGCTGCCCTGCGTTGCCGTCCTCGGCGGCGACGAATGCCTCCAGCACCTCGCGCGGGTCGTCGGCGCCGGGCTCGCCGGTCCAGATCCGCAGGAAGCCGATGTGGCCGGCCGGCTTGGCGTCCACCTCGCACGCGGCGGAGACGGGGCCCTGCCGGAGCAGGTCGGCGACGGCCTCGCCGTCCCCGGGGGAGGCGGCGGCTATGGCCTCCGGCTTCCAGCCGGCGGCCAGGTCGAAGGTGACGGGCAGTTCACAGGCGGAGCCGGCCGCGCCGAGGGTGCCGCCCTTGGCGACCGCCTCGGCGCTCTTCCCGGCGGTCGCCGCGTCCGTCACCTCGGGCTGCTTCTCGGCCCCTTCGGAGCACGCCGTCAGCGCCCCCGCCAGCAGCGCCGCGCACACCAGACCCCGCCCCGCTCTTCCCGTCCCGACCCGCACGTCCGTCTCCCCTGCTCGTGATCCGGCGGGACACGATATCCAGGGGGGCGGGAGGAGTTCGCACCGAGGGCGGGTCAGATGCCGCAGGTGGGCGCCGACCAGTACTGGCTGTCGCGGTGATCGACGTGGGTGTGGTCGTCGTGGCCCGGGTAGCCGGGACCGAGGATGCCGCGGAAGCCGTGCGAGCGGGCCTGGCGGGCCAGGGTGCACAGGGAGTGCGGGCCCGCGCCGAGGTCGGCGGCGTCGCCGTACAGATGGCGGCTGTTGCTCGCGCCGCCGACGGCCGAGTTGCACGCGTAGGAGCGGAAGCCGCTGGTGACGGTGATCGGCTGGTCGCCGAGCGCGTGGCGCATCGCCTCCAGCTTCCACATGGTGCGCAGGGCGTTGGCCTTGGCGGTGGCCGCGCCCACCGCACCGCCGGACCAGTCGCTGTTGCAGCGGTTGAGTTCGGCGTAGGAGAAGTGGACCGGTGTGCAGTCGTCGTCCTGGAGGGCGTACAGCTTGTTGAAGGTGTTGCTGCCGGCGATGCCGTCCGCGGTCAGGCCGTACGCCGACTGGAAGCGTTTGACGGCGGCCTCGGTGCCCGGTCCGAAGGAGCCGTCGACGGCGAGGACGGCGCCGTAGCCGGCGTAGCCGCCGAGGCGGATCTGGAGCTGGGTGACGTCGGCTCCTGAGGAGCCCCGGGACAGGGTGCGGGTCCAGGTGTAGCAGCCGTCGGCGTGTGCGGTGCCCGCGGTGAGGACGGTCCCCGCGAACGTACCCGACAGGATCATGACAAGTGTGGCGAAGAGTCGAACCGTGCGTACGAGCATCTGCTCTCCTCTGCTGAGGTCCTACGGCACCACAGAGAGTGGCCGCCCATGTGACGCGCGTCAACCGCACCTGCGACGGCGGTGCGGATCCGCGCGAGACGTCCCGGAAAGCCCCTCGGCCGACCCCACGGGCACCGTCCGGCACACCCCGCCCGACCGGCGGTAACCCCTTGCGGAGCGGGCGATCCGCGCCCCGCACAACGGGGTTGGCCGCCGGATGCCACCTCCGCGTCGCGCAGGTGACGTGGGTCACACGGAAAATTTCGGAAGGCCCATTTCGGGCGTCGCTGCGGTTACCGAATATCGGACGCTTGGAGTCCGCTTCTTAGGTATGCAGACCGATCAGTCGGTGCACCTTCGAAGCTAAGGCGAGTGACGGGAGTTGACCGTTGAACAAACGGCAGGTGTCGCGGAGAAGCTGTCGGGCTGCGACCCGGCCGACACGGAAACCGCAGAACTTAACGTCCTGTTCATGACTCAGCTGGACGTGCGGCCCCGGGCCGCGGACGACGGCGACGGGCGCTCCGTCGAGGGCATGCGCACCAAGGGCCTGAGCGGGAACTCCGTCGGCCTGCTGGGCAGCGCTGTCATCGGCGTCTCCACCGTCGCCCCGGTGTACTGCCTCACCTCCACGCTCGGCTCCACCGCCGGGGAGGTCGGCCTGCAGATGCCGGCCGTGTTCCTCGCGGGCTTCCTCCCGATGCTGCTGGTCGCCTTCGCCTACCGCGAGCTGAACAAGGCGATGCCGGACTGCGGCACCTCCTTCACCTGGACCGTGAAGGCCTTCGGGCCGCGGGTGGGCTGGATGTGCGGCTGGGGCCTGGTGATCGCCACGATCATCGTGCTGTCGAACCTGGCCGGTGTGGCCACGTCGTACTTCTGGCTGCTGGCGGGTGAGATCACCGGCAGCGACTCGGTGGCCGCGCTCGACGACAACAAGGCCGTCCACATCGTCACCTGTCTGGCGCTGATCGCGACGGCCACCGTCATCAGCTACCGCGGCATGACCGCCACCAAGGGCGTGCAGTACGCGCTGGTCGGACTCCAGCTGGTGGTGCTCGCGCTGTTCGTGGCCATGGCCTTCGGCAAGGCCGGCAGCGCCGGCTTCCCGACCGGCGTCGACTTCTCCTGGTCGTGGCTCAACCCGTTCGCGGTCCAGTCGTTCGCCGCGTTCACCGCGGGCCTGTCCCTGTCGATCTTCATGTACTGGGGCTGGGACGCCTGTCTGACCGCCAACGAGGAGACCAGCGGCAGCAGCCGCACCCCCGGCCGCGCCGCGCTGATCGCCATGGTCGTGCTGGTCGGCTCCTACCTCGCCACCGGCGTGGCCGCGCAGATGATCGTCGGCTCCGGCGACAAGGGCCTCGGCCTCGCCAACCCGGAGACCTCGGACAACGTCTTCGCCGCGCTGGCCGGTCCGGTGATGGGCCCGGCGCTGGGCATCCTGCTCTTCCTCGCCGTGCTCGCCTCGGCGGCGGCCAGCCTCCAGACCACGTTCATCCCGGTCGCCCGCACGGTCCTCGCCATGTCGACGTACAAGGCGCTGCCCGCCTCCTACGCCGAGGTCCACCCGCGCTTCAAGACCCCGGGCCGGGCCACCGTGATGTCGGGCATCGCGACCGGTGTGTTCTACACGGTCATGACGCTGGTCAGCGAGCACGTGCTGGTCGACACTATTTACGCCCTCGGCCTGATGATCTGCTTCTACTACGCGCTCACGGCGTTCGCCTGCGCCTGGTTCTTCCGCGCCGACCTGCTGAAGTCCGGCCGCGACCTGCTCTTCAAGGGCCTGTTCCCGGTGGTCGGCGGCGTGCTGCTGACGGCCGTGTTCGCCAAGACGCTGATCGACATGTGGGACCCGGCCTACGGCAGCGGCTCCTCGGTGCTCGGTGTCGGCTCGGTGTTCGTCATCGGTGTCGGACTGCTCGCGGTCGGCGTGGTGATCATGCTGGTGATGCGGCGCCGCAGCCCCGCGTTCTTCCGCGGTGAGGTGCTGACGAAGTCGACCCCGGCGCTGGTCGCGGAGGACTAGAGCGAGTCGAGCGGCTGAACCGGCCCTCTAGGGTGTGGACATGATCAAAGACGCGTATCTGTCGGATCTGTTCTCCCTGGAGGGCCGCGTCGCGTTCGTCACCGGAGGCAGCTCCGGGATCGGACGCGCCATCGCGGGGGCGCTGGCCAGGGCCGGGGCGAGCGTGGTGGTGGTCGCCCGGCGGGAGGCCGAGCTGGCCGCGACGGCGGACGAGCTGACGTCCGAGGGCTGCCGGGCGGCCTGGGTGAGCGCCGACCTGGGCAGCCGGGAGGGCGTGCGCGCGGCCGCCGAGGAGGCGGTCGCGCACTACGGCGAGCCGGACATCGTCGTTAACTCCGCGGGCGTCAACCTGCGGCCGCCGCTGGGCGAGCTCTCCGACGACGTCTGGGACACCACCATGGCGGTGAACCTCCGGGCGCCCTTCCTGCTCGGACAGCGGTTCGGCCCGGGCATGGCCGAGCGGGGCTTCGGGCGGATCATCCACATCACGTCCCAGCAGGCGCACCGGGCGTTCGTGCAGAGCGGCGCCTACGGCGTTTCCAAGGGCGGCCTGGAGTCGCTGGCCCGGTCCCAGGCGGAGGCCTGGTCCCCGTACGGCGTCACCTGCAACACCCTCGTGCCGGGCTTCGTGATGACCCCGCTGAACGAACGGCTCTCCTCCGACCCGGCGAAGGTGGCCGAGCTCGCCGCCCGCACCATGATCGGGCGCAACGGCCTGGCCGAGGACTTCGCGGGCGCGGCCGTGTTCCTGGCGAGCCGCGCCTCGGCGTACATCACGGGCCAGTCGATCTTCGTGGACGGCGGCCTGTCGGTGCACTGAGACGACATGCGTCAGGTCCGGCCCCCGCCCGCTGGGCGGAAAGCCGGACCTGTGCGATCAGTCAGTTCTCGAGGGTGTCAGTGCTTCAGTGCTTGAAGGTGTCCTTCGTCTTCTCCTTGGCCTGCCGGGCGTCGCCCTTCATCTGCTCCAGGTCGCCCTCGGAGGCCATCCGCTCGTTCCCCGTCGCCCGGCCCACGGCTTCCTTGACCTTGCCCTTGAGCTGTTCCTTCTTCGCCTTGGACTTCTGGTTCCGTGCCACAACAGATCACCTCTCTTCTCTACGGGTGGCCCGGCAGCGGCCCTTCAAACACCGGGGTCCCGCCGCTCAAGGGGGCGTACGGCGGGCCCTTGCAGCACCTGCCCGTCCACGTCGAAGCGGGAGCCGTGGCAGGGGCACTCCCAGGTCCGCTCGGCCTGGTTGAAGCCGACCAGGCAGCCCATGTGGGTGCAGCGGGCGGAGACGGAGTGCAGCTGGCCCTCCTCGTCGCGGTACACCGCGCAGCGCCGCCCGTCCACGGTGAGGACGGCGCCGTCGCCCGGGGCCAGCCCGTCGGCCGGGGGCCGGGCCGGTCCGGGCAGCCGGTCGCCCACGAAGTGCCGCGCCACCTGCGCCTGGTGCTTCAGGAAGTGCCCGCTCTCGCGCAGGACGGGCCGGACGCGGCGCGGGTCGTACAGCTCGCTCCAGGGACTCGGCCTGCCGGTGATCTCGTCGCACAGCAGCCGCCCTGCCATGATGCCGCCGCTCATCCCCCAGCCGCCGAAGCCGGTGGCGACGTACACGTGCCGGGTCGCCGGGTGCAGCGGTCCGACGAGCGGCACGGTGTCGGTGGAGTCGTTGTCCTGGGCGGCCCAGCGGTGGCTGAGCCGCTCCACGCCGAAGTGCCCGGCCGCCCACTCGCCCAGCTCCCTGAAGCGGCCCTCGACGTCGCCGCCCGTGCCGGGGGTGAAGTGCTCCCCGGTGACGATCAGCAGCCGGCCTCCGCCGGGAAGGGGTGCGGTGCGCACCGAGCGGGTGTTCCGCTCCTGCGTGATGTACATGCCCTCGGGCGCCCGGCCGGCCTCGACGGGCCCGGCCACGACCAGTTCCCGGCGCGGTGACAGCCGGGTGAACAGCAGGGCGCGGTCGAAGATCGGGTAGTGGGTGGCTACGACCACGGCCCGCGCGGAGACCCGTACGCCCTGCTCGGTCGTCAGCACGCACGGCTCGCCCTCGCGCAGTCCGGTGACGCGCGTACGTTCGTACAGGCGGCCCCCGTGCCGGCGGATCGCGTCGGCGAGGGCCATCAGGTACTTGCGCGGATGGAACTGGGCCTGTCCCTCCACCCGGACCGCGCCCGCGACCGGGAACGGCAGGTCGGTCTCCGTCACGAAGGACGCCGCGAGACCCGCCTCGGCGGCGGCCTCGGCCTCGGCGCGCAGGGTGGCCACCTGTTCGGGGTCCTCGGCGTAGGTGTGGGCCGGGGTCTCCTCCCAGTCGCAGGCGATGCCCAGGTCGGCGATGTGGTCGGCCGCGGCGCGGATCGCGTCGGTCTGGGAGCGGGCGTACAGCCGGGCCGCCTCGGGGCCCCGGGTGCGCCGCAGCCGGTCGTAGACGAGGGTGTGCAGGGCGCTCAGCTTGGCCGTCGTGTTGCCGGTGACCCCGGCGGCGAGCCGGTCGGCCTCCAGGACGGCCACGCCGTGGCCGCGCCGGACGAGCTCCCAGGCGGTGCTGAGCCCGGCGATCCCGGCGCCGATCACCGCCACGTCCACGGTGAGGTCGCCGTCGGGACCGGGAGCCGGTTCGCCGGGCGGGAGGGTGTCGAGCCAGTACGACCTTCGGGTGAGCGCCTGCTGCTGCATGGCCGCCGGGTTCCCGGAGGAACCGCCCGTCACACCCGTGACGTGTACAGCTCGCGCAGCGGCTCGGCGGATTCGGCGCCGGAGTGGCCGAAGGGCGCGTCGAAGCTCCACACCAGGAACAGCAGGAAGACCACGAGCGCGCTGAAGGCGGTGGCGAGCAGCAGTTCGCGGGCGGAGCGGCGGATCTGGAGCGCGAAGAGCAGGCCCAGCGTGACGAAGCCGCCGGCCACGAGCCCGAACCAGACCACGCCCGGCAGGGTGGTGCCCGCGCTGTCCAGCCGCTCGTGGCGGGCCACGTCGGCGGCGGCCACCTCGTCGAGCAGCGGCTGGTACGCCTGCGCCTGGAGTTCGTCGACGGGCGGGCGGTGGGCGAGGTCGGCGCGGATCCGGCCCAGCAGTTCGGCGCCGGTGTCGCCGGGCTCGGTGTCCTCTTCCATGGCCGGCCACTCCGCCGTCACGGCGTGGCGCGCGTAGGCGTCGATGTGGTCGCGCACCCGGTCGCGGAAGGGCGCCGGGTAGACGTCCACGCGCTGGTCGATCTCGTGCAGCGCCAGCGCCTCCCGGCGCACGGTGTCCTCGGCCGCCCCGCGGGCCTCCCACACACCGGCGATCGCCAGCCCGAGGACGATCGCGTAGACCACGCCGACCATCATCACCATGTACTCCAGCACGTCCGGTGTCTCGGACGTGTCCTCGTCGTCGTCCACGCGGCGGTGGCGTACGACGACCGCGGCGACGACGAACGCGCAGACCATCAGGGCGGCCAGGGTGTAGATCAGCCATTCCGGCACGGAGTACTCCAGGGTGGTTACGGGTTTCGTGTTGCGCCTCGCGCCTTCGTGCGGCCCCCTTGTGGGTGCCCGGGTCAGCGGCCGCGGCGGCGGGAGGCCGGGCGCAGCGCCGCGGCGGCGAGGATCGCCGGGACGGTCACGACCGTGTTGGTGGTGACCAGGGAGAGGCCGCTCGCGGTCTTGCGCGGGGCCACCCCGGCGGTGTGGTGCGGGCGGACCCAGCGGAAGGGGTCGGGGGGCGCGGCGGCGGGACGGGTTGCGGCTGCGGCGGTCGGGGGTGCCGGGTGCGGGGCGGCGGGTGCGGGGGCCTGCGGGGGTGGTGACGGGGAGGCCGCGGGAGGGGCGGGGGCCGGCTCGGCGGCCCGCACCTCCCTCGCCGGGATCGCTGCCGTCTCGGTCACCTGCACGGCCGGGAGGCTCTGTGGCGCGGGTCCGGGGGCCGGGGGCACCGGCTTCGCCGGGCGGACGGCCGGCTCGGCGGCGCCTACCGAGGGCGTCTCGGGCTCGGGCACGGGTGCGGGCTCGGGCGGCGTGTCGGGGACGCAGACCTCGACCCGAACGTCGGCGTGGGCGTCACCCGCCCGGACGTGCGCCTGCCCGGCGCCGCCGGGCAGCGGGACCAGCACGGCGGCGGCACCCAGACCGACGGTGATCCAGCAGCTCACCGGGCAGCTCCTCAGTCGCAATGATCAACCGCGCTGCAAGAACGATCACCGTCGCCAGGAGTCACGCGCCGCCGCCACGCCCCGGCGTGGCTCCCGCCGCACCGACCGGGCCGCCCTAGATTCCCTGCATGGCAAAGGTCGCGAAACCGGTGGATTCCGGCACCCGGTCCCGTCGTCGCACGTCCCGGCACCGGGGGCCCCGGCATCGGCTCCTGCTGCTCGGCGCCGCGTCCGCGACGTGCCTGGGCACGCTGACGGCGATGCCCCTGGCGGACGGGACGGCGGGCGCCGCGGCCCGTGACACGGTCGCCGTCGGCAACCCCGTCGCCGGGAACAACGGCTTCGGGGTCGTGACCGAGGGCGACGCCACACTCGGGAGCACCGGGTCGCGGAGCCCGGTCGCGGTCGGCGGCGACCTCGCCTTCGGGGACGGCTACGACGTCTCGCCGCGCGCCCCCGGGACGTTCACCGTGGCCGGCGACTCCCGGCCGACCGCGCTCCTCGTCGGCGGGCGGGTCGACTACGACGGCAACAGCCCGGTGGGTGTGCTGAGGGTCCTGCGGGACGGCTATGTGAAGATCGGCGCCATGACGGGCGGCCGGGTGCTGACCCACGACGACGACGGCGTGAGCGCCGACACCCATGTCGTCATGAGCGGCTTTCCCTACGACTCCACCCCGCGCATCGAGCTGACGACCCGGCAGCCGGCGGCCTCGGTCGCCAAGTCGGGCCTGATGGACTTCCGTTCGCTGTTCTCGGCGTACCGGGACCGCGCCGACGCGATGGCCGAGTGCGCGGCGAACGTCACGCTGCTCGACGGCGAAGGTGCCCCGCTGCCGGACCAGACGGCCGTGCCGGACGACGGCCGGATCGGGCTCGCCCTCACGCCGGGGCGCACCAACGTGGTGCGGCTGACCGGCGAACAGCTCGCCGGCATCCGCACGCTGGCCTTCCTGGACTCACCGGCCGCGGACACACCGGTCCTCCTCGTCGTCGACGCCAGCGGCACGGACGGCGCCCTCACCTGGACGACTCCCACCGTGGCCGGCGTCCGGGAGACCGACGCGCCGTACGTGCTCTGGGACTTCCCGGACGCCACCGCCATGACCATCGCGTCCGGCGGCCCGCTGACCGGCACCCTGTACGCGCCGCGCGCCGCCGTCACCGATCTCGCCCCGTCGGACATCGAGGGCGACGTCGTCGTCAAGTCTCTGGTGGCCGGGCCGCTCCCGGACGCGTCCGGCCCGGCGGTGGACGCGGGCGAGATCCGCTCCGTCCCGTTCGCCGCCGAGCTCTCGTGCGAGACCGGGCCGGCCTGGCCCGTCTAGGTCACGCGCACCAGGGCCGCACGCACGATCGCCTCGGCCGCCCGGCCCGCCGTGACGACCGGCTCGGTGCTGCGGGTGGCGCGGCCGAGCATGAAGGCGCCCTCGAGGAGCGCGATCACCGAGCCGGCGGTCTCCCGGGCGGCCGGTCCGGGGATGCCGCCGGCGGCGTAGTACGCGGCGAGGGCGTCGATCCAGCTGTCGAAGGCCTCCGCGGTGGCCCGGCGCAGGCGTTCGCTGGTGCCGGACGCCTCCATGGCGATCGTCGCGATGGGGCAGGGGTCGGCGAAGTCGAGTTCGCGCAGTGTCCCGGCCGCGCCGGTGAAGGCGTCCCGGGTGGCGGCGGCCCGGTCCTCGTACGGCGCCATGAGGTGGATGACGAGGTCGAGGTAGGCGGCACCCGAGGTGCGGACCACCTCCTCGCCCAGGTGTGCCTTTCCGCCGGGGAAGAAGTGGTAGATCGACCCGAAAGGCGCCTCGGCGGTCTCGGCGATCTGTTTCATCCCGGTCGCGGTGTAGCCCTTGCGCCGGAAGAGTTCCGTGGCGGCCCGGAGAATGCGCTCCCGGGTATCCCGCACAGCGGTGGAATCTTTGTCGCTCACACCTGTAGTGTGCCACTAGAACGTTCTATCCAGTGACCTGCACTGGGAAGAGTCGGATGGATCCGGAGGCGAAGGCGATGCCCGAGATCGAGCTGAGCGCGGGGCCGATCGACTATGTCGACACCGGTGGTGACGGGCCCGTGATGGTGCTGGTGCACGGCCTCGGGTTCGACGAGTCGGTGTGGGCGGACGTCACACGGGAGCTGTGCGGCGACTTCCGGGTCGTGGTCCCGGTGCAGCCGCTCGGCAGTCACCGGCGGCCCATGCGGCCGGACGCCGACCTGTCGGCGCACGGGATCGCGGCGCTGCTCGGCGAGTTCCTGGAGCGGCTCGACCTGCGCGAGGTCACGCTCGTGCAGAACGACACCGGCACCGCGCAGCTGATGGTCGGTGTGCACGACGAGCGGATCGCCCGGCTCGTCCTCACTTCCTGCGAGGCGCTGGACAATTACCCGCCCGGCCTGCAGGGAAAGACCCTTGAGCGGGCCGCCCGGATACCCGGCGGTCTTTTCCTGCTCCTTCAGTCCTTCCGTTCCCCGGCACTCGCCCGTATGCGGACCTCGCTCGGCGGAATGGCGAAGAAGCGGATTCCGAAGGAGCTGATAGCCCGCTGGTACGGGCCTTTGCTGCGGAGCCGGGAGATCCGCCGCGACTTCGCGAAGTTCTGCCGCGGGGGCGAACCGGACTGCTATCTGCGGGCGGCCGAGCGGCTGCCCTCGTTCACCCGCCCCGCCCTGGTCGCCTGGGGCGCCGAGGACCGGATGATGCCGCCCGCGACCGGCCGGCGTCTCGCCGAACTGCTGCCGGACTGCCGGTACGTCGAGATCCCGGACGCCCGCACCCTGGTCCCGCTGGACAACCCGGCGGCCCTGACGGCGGAGATCCGCCGCTTCGTCGAGGAGAACCCGCTGCCGGGCGAGGGGCGGGGCATCCAAGGAGGGGTTTGAGAGTCCATAAACCCCGCTTATGAGCCCATAGACCGGACCCCCGTACCAACTTAGGCTTGCCTTAGCTTAGGCTTCCCTTCGAAGATCGCCTGTCATCGCTCGAAGGGAACTGACCATGTCCCGCCCCCTGCGGGTAGCCATCGTCGGAGCCGGCCCCGCCGGCATCTACGCCGCCGACGCCCTGCTGAAGTCCGACGTCGCCGCCGAGCCCGGCGTGTCCATCGACCTCTTCGAGCGCATGCCCGCCCCGTTCGGACTCATCCGCTACGGCGTGGCCCCCGACCACCCCCGTATCAAGGGCATCATCACGGCCCTGCACCAGGTGCTCGACAAGCCGCAGGTCCGCCTGTTCGGCAATGTGAACTACGGCACCGACGTCCACCTGGACGACCTGCGCGCCTTCTACGACGCGGTGATCTTCTCCACCGGCGCCATGGCGGACCGCGAGCTGAGCATCCCCGGCGTCGACCTCGAAGGCTCCTACGGCGCCGCCGACTTCGCGTCCTGGTACGACGGCCACCCGGACGTGCCGCGCACCTGGCCGCTGGAGGCCGAGAAGGTCGCCGTCCTCGGTGTCGGCAACGTGGCGCTCGACATCTCCCGCATCCTCGCCAAGACCGCGGACGAGCTGCTGCCGACCGAGATCCCGCCGAACGTCTACGAGGGCCTCAAGGCGAACAAGGCCGTCGAGATCCACGTCTTCGGCCGCCGCGGGCCGGCCCAGGCCAAGTTCAGCCCCATGGAGCTGCGCGAGCTGGACCACTCCCCCAACATCGAGGTCGTCGTCAACCCCGAGGACATCGACTACGACGAGGGCTCGATCGCCGAGCGGCGCGGCAACAAGCAGGTCGACATGGTCGCCAAGACCCTGGAGAACTGGGCGATACGCGACATCGGCGACCGGCCGCACAAGCTCTACCTGCACTTCTTCGAGTCGCCCGTGGAGATCCTCGGCGAGGACGGCAAGGTCGTCGGACTGCGCACCGAGCGCACCGAGCTGGACGGCACCGGCAACGTCAAGGGCACCGGCCGGTTCACCGACTGGGACGTCGACGCGGTCTACCGCGCGGTCGGCTACCTCTCCGACAAGCTGCCCAAGCTGCCCTGGGACCTCGCCTCCGGCACCGTGCCCGACGAGGGCGGCCGGGTCATCGAGGAGGGCGGCACGCACCTGCGGTCCGTGTACGTCACCGGCTGGATCCGGCGCGGCCCGGTCGGCCTCATCGGCCACACCAAGGGTGACGCCAACGAGACCGTGGCGAACCTCCTCGACGACTTCGCGAACGAGCGCCTGCACACGCCGGAGTCGCCCGCGCCTGAGGCCGTGGACGCCTTCCTCGCCGAGCGGGGCCTGCGGGTCACCACCTGGGAGGGCTGGTACAAGCTCGACGCCGCCGAGAAGGCGCTGGGCGAGCCGCAGGGCCGCGAGCGCGTGAAGATCGTCGAGCGCGAGGACATGCTGCGCGCGAGCGGCGCGTAACCCCCCGGGGCCTCGCGCTCTCCGTGCGGACAGGACCCGCCCCGATGCGGATGGCGGGCGGGCCCTGTCCGCCCCCGGGATTCTCACCGCCGCGCGGCACGCCGGACCAGGGGTGAGACCCGCGGTGTCGGACGCGCACCGCACACCCCGGCCCGCGCCGGACACACCCCCCGCACCCCTCGCGCACCCCGGTTGATCGGCGCCGCCCGGCGGTGGGGATACTTGCGGGTGGACCACGCCCCCTTCCCTCATGGACCCATGCCGAGCTCTTCGACCGTCCGCACGACGACTCCTCCTACGGTGTGGCTGGCCCGCGGCCGCCATGTCGGACCCGGCGCGGAAGGCGCCGTACGGGCGCGGCTGCGTCTGCTGGAGGAGGCGGGAACGCTCGACGGTCAGCTGGAGGTGCCCGCGGCCGAGGGCTCGCCGGAGCGCGTGTTCGAGGCGCGGTGGCGGGCGGCCGGCCAGGTCACCGTGCGGGCGCGGCTGACCCTGGAGCCCGGCCCGGACGGGGGACGTGCCTGGACGCTGGCCGCCGAGGCGGAGCGGGCCTGGGACCCGGTGTGGCCGTCGCCGACGGAGATGTTCTGGCCGGAGGGCACCGAGTCGGAGTGGGCCCACGACAGCGGCAGTGCGCTGTCCCTCACCGGGCTCAATCCGCTGCCGGAGGACGAGAAGGAGCTGCGGCGCGTACTGAAGGGCGCCGCGCGGGCCTGGTGGGCCGTGCATGTCGTCGTCCACGAGGCCATGACCCCGGACGCGCGCGGTCTGGTGCCCCTCGCCGGGTGGCTGCCGGCGGGCCTGCGGCACCGTGTGGTGGAGCATCGCGCGGCCCCGCACCAACTGCGCGCGGTGAACTACGCCCTGAAGGACCTCGGCGTCCAGGTGCCGCGCGGCGGCGCCCTCGTGCTGCCCGGCGACCCCGCCCCGGCCGCGTACGACGGCGACGGCCTCGCCGTACGCAATGTCTTCCTCGACGGCTCGGAGCCCACCGAGCTGATCGCCGCGGTGACACGTTTCGCGGCGCTGCCCCGGCCGCTGTCTGCGGACGCGGAGGCGGCGCTCACCGCACTGCGGGACGACTGGCGCCTGCTGACGCCGGAGGAGGAACTCGACCGGGCGCGCAAGCTGGTCGCGATGTACGCCGAGGCGCTGGAGGCGATGACGAAGTCCCGGGACCTGTACCGGGAGGCCGCCGAGCAGGCCCATGAGGCGCTCGCCGCCTACCGCGAGGCGGCCGGCAGCCCGCCGCCCGTCCAGCAGCCGGCGGCCACGTCCCCGCTGAAGCAGCTGACCCGCACCCTGGAGCGCCTCAAGGTCACCCCCCGCGCCCGGCGCGCCGAGGAGGCCACGGCCCCCCAGGAGGGCTCGGCGGGGAGCTGAGCGGGGGCCCGGGAAGGGGCGTACGGATGCACACCGTGCCCCCCGCGGGTGTGGCGTGCCTTCCGCGCGGCAATACAGCGGCCGAAGGGGGGAATTCTGTAGGAGCGCGTGCGTGCCGTGCGGACGGGGCGCACGGACGCCGCACGCGCTGAACGGCCCGACACGCTCGCACCGCACACAGGAGGGCTCCGTGGATTCGACCACCCTCGCGCTCGCCGTCGTCGCCGCGGTGCTCGCGGCGCTCGTCCTGGCGGCGGCCGTCGTCCTGCTCGTCCGGCTGGTCCGGACGCGGCGCGGGCTGCGGCGCGCCGGGCTCCCCACGGGCCCGCGCTGGGTCTTCTGGGCCGCTGTCGGCTACTTCGTCCTGCCCACCGACCTGCTGCCGGACCCCGTCTACCTGGACGACATCGGCGTACTGCTGCTGGCTCTGCGCGCCCTGCGTGCCCCGCATGGGCGCACGGACGGGCACGCCTGACGGAACCGGACCGAGGCGCGGCGCCGTCCGGACCGGTGGCGGCCCGCGTGCGCGGCCGCGCAAGCCTCTCTCACGATCAGTCAACCGCCGGCCGGCTCCGGCCGTCTCAGGTTCAGAGCGGCCGACACGACGGTGGCCACGGAGTGTGACGAAACCATTCACTCGTTCGATTCGTATAAGGAATGGAAGCCCTGCAAGATCCATGGGGCGAAGCAAGACAGCGGCCTGCGCCGGGACTTGTCCCGGGCAGCACCGACGAGGGAGAGACCATGCAACCGTTCGCGCTCAACTATGCACGCCCGGCAACGGAGTTGGACGTCAGCACTGCGTACACCTATGACTCCGGACTGCAGTTGAACGTGCTCCTCGACGGGCGGATCGCCGCCACCGATCTCGCCCTGTTGAGAGAGTTGGGGACGACGACGTCGACCGCGGGCTCCAAGACGCACTTCGACGACTGAACACGGAACGTCGATGACCGTTCTGATCCTGACCTCTGAGCAGGATGTGACGGCGGACATGGTGGTCGTGCATCTGCACGCCGCCGGGGTGCCGGTGCTGCGGCTCGATCCGGCGGATCTGACCGGCCAGGTCGCGCTGTCGGGGGAGTTCGTGCACGGCGCCTTCCGGGGCCATCTGTGGTCCGCCGGGCGTCTGGTGGGCATCGACGGGCTCAGGTCCGTCTGGGTGCGCCGGCCGGGGGCGCCGGCGGCCCGGGTGGCCGAACCGTCCGAGTGGCTGACCGAGGAGTCCTCACAGGCGCTCTACGGCATGCTGCGCGGCAGCGCGGCACGCTGGATGAACCACCCGGACGCGGCCCGCCGCGCCCGGTACAAGCCGTGGCAGCTGCGGCTCGCCCAGTCCGTCGGGCTGCCGGTGCCCGCCACGCTGATCACCACGTTCCCGCAGGCCGCACGGGACTTCGCGGAGCGCTTCCCGGACCTGGTCGTCAAGCCGGTGTCCGGGGCGCATCCGCAGGAGCCGCCGCGCGCGGTGCCGACCAGCCGGGTGGCGCCCGGCACGGACTTCTCGGCCGTGGCGTACGGTCCGACGCTGCTGCAGCGGCGGATCGCCAAGCGGGCGGACATCCGTCTGACCGCGGTCGGCGAGCGCCTGCTGGCCGCCCGCAAGGCGACCGCGGCGGACGCCGACCCCGACGAAGTGGATGTGCGATTCGTCACAACTGACGAGCCCTGGCGGCCGGTCGACGTACCGCCGAGGGTCGCCGAGTCCGTGCGGGCGTACCTGCGCGAGGCGGAACTGGCCTACGGCGCCTTCGACTTCGTCGAGGACGCCGACGGCATGTGGTGGTTCCTGGAGTGCAACCAGTCGGGCCAGTTCGGCTTCATCGAGGTGGAGACGGGCCAGCCCATCGCCCGCGCCATCGCCGAGTGGCTCTCCACCGGACCGCCGTCCCTGCCGCGCCAGCGGGGCCGCGGCGGCACGAACGCGGCCGTGCCCTGACCGGACGGGCCTGCGGGGGTGCGGTCCGCCCCCGTGGGCCCTACGAGGCCACCTGGCCGCTGTGCAGGGCCGCGTAGGCGCCGCCGCGGGCCAGGAGGTCGTCGTGGGTGCCGGTCTCCAGGACGCGGCCGTCGCCCATCACCACGATGCGGTCGGCACCGCGGACGGTGGAGAGCCGGTGGGCGACGACGAAGGTCGTACGGCCGTGCAGGAGCCGGGCGAGGGCCTGCTGGACGAGCGCCTCGGAGCGGGTGTCCAGCGCCGAGGTCGCCTCGTCGAGGACGAGGATCCTCGGATCGCGGATCAGGGCCCGGGCGATGGCCAGGCGCTGCCGCTGGCCGCCGGACAGGCGGGCGCCCCGCTCGCCGACCAGGGTGTCGAGGCCCTGGGGCAGCCGGTCGACGAACTCCAGCGCGTTGGCGTCGCGCAGGGCCGCGCGGACGGTCTCCTCGTCGGCGTCGTCCATGCCGTACGCGACGTTCTCCCGGATGGTGCCGTCGAACAGGATCGACTCCTGCGGCACGACCGACAGGAAGCGCCGGTAGGTGCGCAGGTCCAGGGTGCTCATGTCGGTGCCGTCGAGCAGGATGCGCCCCGAGGTGGGCCGGATGAACCCGATGACCAGGTTGAGGACGGTGGACTTGCCCGCCCCCGACGCCCCGACCAGCGCGACGGTCTCGCCCGGTACGACGGTCAGGTCGAGGTCCCGCACGGCCGCCCGGTCGGACTCGTAGGCGTAGGTGACCTGCTGGAAGGTCACCGCGCCGCGCAGGGCCGTCACCTCCGACTTGCCCTCGTTGTCCTCCAGTTCGGGCGCCTGGAGCACCTCGCCGACCGAGCGCACCGACTCCAGGCCCTTGGTGATGACGGGCGCGAGACCGGCCAGGGTGGTGGTGGCGTTGGTGAGGGTGGTGAGCAGGGCGCTGAGCATCACCACGTCGCCGGCGGTGACGCCCCAGACGCGGTAGTACGACACGAGCGCGGCGCCGGCCAGCACCAGCACGCCGATGACGTTGAGGACGACCCAGGCCAGCGAGCCGAAGCGGCCGTTGAGCAGGTCCAGGCGCATCCCCGACTGCAGCAGCCGCCGCAGGGTGCCGTCCATGCGGTGCAGGGCCTTGCCCTCCAGGCCGTGGGCGCGGGTGACCGGGATGAGCCGGGTCATCTCGGTGACCCGGGAGGAGAGCACCTCCACCTCGTGCCGGAAGTGCTCGTTGTGGGTGCGCAGCCGGGACCGCAGCCGGGCCACCAGCAGTGCGGCGGCGGGCACGACGACGAGGAACACCGGCAGGAACTCGGGTGTGCGCACGCCGATGATGACCAGTCCGCCGGTGAGCACGGTCAGCGCGCCGAGCCCGGTCTCGGCGGTCTGCTGCACCATCTGCTCGACGGCCTCGGTGTCCCGGACGACCTTGGCCTGGAGCACACCCGCGCTGACCCGCGCGTGGTAGCCGATGGACAGCTGCTGCATACGGGTGCACAGGGCCGAGCGCAGGGTGGTGCCCATGCGGCGGACGCTGCCGTACAGCAGGCGGACGTAGAGCAGGTGGAGCGGGTAGTTGACCAGCAGGATGAACATGATCAGCCCGGTGCTGGTCCACAGCTGGGCTATCGGCCGGTGCTCGACGACCGTGTCGATGATGGACGCGGTGATCAGCGGCAGCAGCCAGACCGGGCTGTGCTTGACGGTGAACACCCCGACCGCGGCGGCGAGGCGCCGGCGGTCGGGGCGGAAGAGATAGGCGAGGGTGCGGACGGGGTGTTCGTCCCGGTAGCGGTGATCGAGGGGTGGCTCGGTCGACGACGCCATAGGGCGGGGGTCCTCTCCAGCTTGCCGTACGGGGTGGCAAACGCTTACTACCACGCGTCGCGCCGAAGAGGCCCCCGCCGTCCAGGAATCAGGACGTCCGCGACTTCAGGTACTCCTCCACGCCCGGCGCGCTGTGCGCGTCCTCGACGCCGACGAGCGCGCCGACCGCCTTGGCGTCCGGCTTCAGCACGTACGTCTTGACGCTGGCGGGCCGGTCGACGTCCGAGAAGTTCAGCACGGTGCCGAGCCCGGTGTCGGCGTTCTGCTGCGAGCGGTGCGCCTTGACGACGTCCTCGCGGGCGAGGCTGCCCGCCGCACACGCCTTCTTCAGGTCCGCGCCGAGCAACTGCGCGGCGTTGTAGCCGGAGAGCACGCCCGAGTCGACCGGGGAGCCCGGGAACTTCTTCTCGTACGCCGCCACCATCTTCTGCACGCCGGGCAGTTCGGAACTGGGCGCCGGGGCGGCGCTGACCACGCTCAGCAGGCCGGTCAGCGCCTTCGCGGCGGGCGTCTTCATCAACTGCGGGGCGAAACCCGGGGCGTTGCTGACGATCGGCACCATCAGCCCCCGTGAGGCGGCCACTCCCGCGAGGGAGGCGGTCTGGGCGGGCCCGGCGCTGATCAGGATCGCCTTCACACCGGCCTTGCGCAGTGCGGAGACCTGCGCGGACAGATCGGTGTCCGTCGCCTTGATCTTCTGCGGGACCACCTTCAGCCCGGCCCGCTCGGCCGCCCACTCGGAGCCCTCCAGCGCGTTGGCGCCGTAGTCGCCCTCGAAGTAGACGTGTCCGACGGAGTCGCCCTTCTTCAGGCCCTTGGTGCGGGTGAGGAAGTCGACGGCGGCGATCATGTCGAGGTCGTAGGTGGTGCCGACCACCTGCACGGACTGCTTGCCCAGCAGGGAGGCGGCCCAGGCCTGCGGGAAGGTCAGCACCTGGTCGCGCTCGATGTCGTCGAGGAGTGCCGCGACGACCGGGGATCCGATGACCTGGGGCAGGGCGACGACGTCCGGGGAGATGTCGGCGTAGGCGGTGACCGCCTTCTGGACGTCGTAGCCGTGGTCCTCGACGACGATCTCGACCTTGCGGCCGCAGATACCGCCCGCCGCGTTGGTCTCGTCGGCCCACATCTGCTGGGCCTGCACGATGGACTTGCCGAGGGTGGCGTACGGACCGGTCAGGTCGGTCAGGGCGCCCAGTCTGACGGTCTTGTCGGTGACGCCGGGGCCGCCCTTGACACCGTCGGCGCCGTCGGCCGCGCTGTCGCCGTCCGCCTTGGAGCTGCATGCGGTGGAGGCGAGGAGCAGTGCCGTCAGGGCCGAGGCGAGGAGGATACGGGCGGGGCGGGGGTGCGTGACGTTCACGGGGTGTGCTCCTTGGCTCGTACGGCGGTGGTGGTGGCGGTGTCGGTATCGGTGGCGGCATCGGTGCCGGAGGTTCCGCCGGTGTCCGTGCCGGTGCCGGAGGCGGTGCCCTCCGCGTGGGAGGCGCCTGCGGCGGGCTTGCGACGGCGGGCGCGCAGCCTGCGGACCAGGCCGTGCAGTCCGTCGGGGGCGTAGAGGAGGACGGCGACGATCGCGGCGCCGTAGAGGTAGCGGGCCGCCTCCGTGGGGCCGACCGAGCCCTCGCCGGAGCCCGGGGCGGCGACCAGCGGCAGATGGTCGGCGTAGCGGGTCATCAGCAGGGGCAGGGCGGTGACGAACACGGCGCCCGCCGTGGCGCCGGCCACCGAGCCGAGCCCGCCGATGACGATCATGGCGAGGTAGTCGACGGACAGGGCGAGGCCGAAGTAGTCGGGCACGATCCGGCGGAAGGCGAGGGCGAGCAGCGCCCCGGCCAGGCCCGCGTACATCGAGGAGACGACGAAGGCCGCCGAGCGCTCACGGGCCACGTGCACGCCCATCACCGCGGCCGCGGTCTCGCTGTCGCGCAGGGCGGCCAGCGCACGGCCGGGCCGCCCCTTGAGGATGCCGCGGGCGGTGAACCAGGTCAGCGCGAGCAGGGCCAGGCCGAGGTACCACAGGCGCTCCTCGGCGCCGAACGGCACGCCGAGGACGGTCAGTTCGGGGCCGGAGTCGGCGAAGGCGAACCCGCCGACCGTCAGCGGGGGCACCGAACGGCCGTTGAAGCCGCCGGTGACGGAGTCCGCGGTGAGCAGCACATGGTGGCCGAGGAAGACCAGCGCGAGGGTGGCCACGCCCAGGTAGATCCCGCGCACCCGGCCCGCGACGGGACTGAACAGCCCGCCCGCGACCCCGGCCAGCAGCACGGCCAGGACGAGTGCGAGCAGCGGCGGCAGGCCCGGGCCCGGTTCCCCGGCGAGCCAGGCGTAGCCGTAGGCGCCGACGGCGAGGAAGAAGGCGTGGCCGAGGGAGAGCTGTCCCGCGGTGCCGGCGAGCAGGCCGAGGCCCACGGCGCCGATGGCCGCGGCCATGGCGAACAGGCCGACGCGCAGCCAGAACGCGTCCACGTAGAAGGGCAGCACGCACAGGACGACGAGCGTGGGCAGCAGGAACCGCCCCTTGCGGAGGAGCTCAGACACGGGCCGCTCCCTTCGCGCCGAACAGCCCGGTGGGCCGCACGAGAAGCACCAGCACCATCACGGCGTAGGGGGCGACGTCGCCGAACCCCTCGCCGAGGACGTGGAGTTCGGACTGGTAGCCCGCGACCAGCGACTCGGTCAGCCCGATGATCAGGCTGCCCGCGAGGGCGCCGGGCGGGGAGGCCATGCCGCCGAGGATCGCGGCCGGGAAGGCCTTCAGGGCGATCTGCCCGGTGGTCCGCTCCAGGCCCGGCGCCGGGAACGCGGCGAGGAACACCGCCGCCAGCGCGGCCAGCGCCCCGGCCAGGCACCAGGCGAGGGTGCGCACCCGCACCAGCCGTACGCCCATCAGGGCCGCGGCCTCCACGTCCTCGGCGGAGGCCCGCAGGGACAGGCCCCAGGGCGTGAACCGGAACAGGGCGAAGACACCCGCGATGACGACCGCGGACACGGCGATCGCGGCGAGCCGGCTGTCGGCGACGGTCAGCGGGCCGAGCCGGGTGACGGAGTCGCCCCACGGGTCGCCGAGGGTGAGCAGGTCACCGCCGATGCGCCGGGTCAGATCGGTGAGGAGCACGATGTCGATGCCGATGGTGACGATCGTCTGCACATGAGCGGCCTGCGGGTCCTGCCCGCCGGCGCGTTGCAGCAGCCGGTCCAGCGCGCCCGCCACGGCGGCGGTCACCAGCACGGCCAGCGCGAGGGCCCCGGCGAAGCCGAGGTCGTCGTGGAAGACGGCGGTGAGGTAGCCGCCGAGCAGCAGCAGCGAGCCGTGTGCGAAGTTGAGCACCCCGGACGCCTTGAAGATGACGACGAAGCCGAGGGCGACGAGGGCGTACACCGAGCCCAGGGCGAGCCCGTTCAGGACGTGGTCGAGGAAGCCGCTCATGCCGCCTCCTCCCCCGGCTCGCCCAGGTAGGCGCGCAGCACTTCGGGGTCGCGCCGGACCTCGTCGGGTGTGCCGTGGGCGATGGCCCGGCCGAAGTCGAGGACGGTGACCTCGTCGGCGAGCCGCATGACCAGTCCCATGTCGTGCTCCACGAGGACGACGGACAGCCCGAGTCGCTCGCGCACATCGCGTACGACCTCGACGGCGCGGGCCCGTTCGGCGGCGTTCATGCCCGCCACGGGTTCGTCCAGCAACAGCACACGCGGCTCCAGGCACAGGGCGCGGGCGAACTCCACGCGCTTACGGTCTCCGTAGGAGAGCCCCGCGACCGGGGCGTCGAAGTGGGCGCCGAGACCCACGAGCTCGGCGATCTCGCGGGCCCTGGCGCGGTGCTCGCGCTGCTCGCGGCGGGCGCCGGGCAGCCGCAGGGCGCTGGCGGCGAACCCGGAGCGGGTCAGGGCGTGCCGGCCGAGCATCAGGTTGTCGGCGACCGTGCCCTCGGTGGTGACGATGTTCTGGAAGGTGCGGGCCACACCGAGCGCGGCGATGCGGTGCGGGGCGAGCCGGGTCAGGTCGGTGTCCCCGAGCCGGACCGTGCCGGATGCGGGCCGGTACAGGCCCGACAGCACGTTGAAGCAGGTGGACTTGCCCGCGCCGTTGGGCCCGATGAGGGCGTGCACGGTGCCCGGCGCGACGGTGAAGGACACACCGTCGAGCGCGGTGAGTCCGGCGAACCGGACGGTGACGTCCCGGACCTCCAGGACGGGGGGTGTGCGCTCGTTCACGCGGCGCCCTCCTCGTCGCGGTCGCGGTCACGGTCCTGTTCGCGGCGGCTGCCGCTCAGGGCTTCGCCGCTCTCGCCGTCGCCGGGGTCCTCGCCCAGGTACAGGCGGCGTACCGCGTCGGTGCCGGCCAGTTCGTCGGCGGGCCCGGACAGGCCGACCTCGCCGACCTCCAGGACGTACGCGTGCGAGGCGAGCGACAGGGCCATCCCGGCGTTCTGCTCGACGAGCAGCACTCCGGTGCCCTGGGCGTTGATCTCCCGGATGACCTCGGCGATCCGCTGCACCATGAGCGGGGCGAGGCCGAGCGAGGGCTCGTCGAGCAGGAGCAGCCGGGGCGCGGCCATCAGGGCCCGGCCGATGGCCAGCATCTGCTGCTCGCCGCCTGAGAGCAGCCCCGCGTGCTGCCGGGTCCGCTCGGCGAGCCTCGGGAACAGCGCGAACACCCGCTCACGGGCCTCCCGCACCTGCCCGGGTGCCCTGCGGCCGAGGCCGAGGCCGCCGGTGCGCAGGTTCTCGTCGACCGTGAGCCCGGCGAACACACGCCTGCCCTCGGGTACTTGGACGACTCCGGCGCGCACCGCGGCGACGGGGTCCCGCCCGTCCAGCACGGTGTCGCCGTACCGTATGCGTCCGGCCGTCACCGCGCCGCGGTGCAGGCGCAGCGTGCCGGAGACCGCCCGCAGCAGGGTGGTCTTGCCGGCGCCGTTGGCGCCCAGCAACGCCACGACGGCGCCGGGCGGCACGCTCAGGGACACGGAACGCAGTGCGGACAGGGCCCGGCCGTAGGCCACGTCGAGATCCTCGACCTGCAGCATGGCCTCGTCGTCCGGTGGTGCTTCGGGCATCGCGGCTCCTCGGGGAAAGGGGAGCTCACGACAGCACGGGGGCGGCGGACCGGTACAGAGCGATCAGCAGGGGGGGTGCGGTGTACCAGGGAGAGAGGCCCCACGTTGTGCCGCCGCCCAGGGCAGTCCCCTCCCGGGGCGCGCGGCCGGCCGTGCCGATTGCGGCTCCGCCGCGCGGGCACGGGGAACGGGATATGCGGCTCCGCCGCGCGGGCACGGGGAACCGGATATGCGGCTCCGCCGCGCGGGCGCGAGGCACCACAGACGTCCCGCACCCGTCGACGGCCGGGTCCGGGCACGCCGTCAGGCGCCCGGCAACACCTTTCGCGCGGTCAGCGCCAGGCTCACTTCCACCAGGTCCGACGGCCGCGCGAGCGACCTCCCGGTCAGCTGCTCGAAGCGGCGCAGCCGGTTGAGCACGGTGTTGCGGTGGCAGTACAGCCGCTCCCCGGCCCGCTGGGCGGAGCCGTCGCAGGTCAGCCACGCCCCCACCGTGTCGAGCAGCACCTCGCTGTCGGCGGGATCGAGCCCGGTCAGCGGCCCGAGCACCCGCTCGGCCAGTACCGCGCCGAGATCGGGGCTGGAGACGACGAGCGCCGCGGGCAGCTGGTCGGCGAGCCGCACCACGCCCCCTTCCGCCGGGCACAGGCCCATGGCGAGGTCGGCCTGCGCCCGCGCGTCGCCCACCGCGGCGAGCCCGGTGACGGCACCGCTGGCGCCGATCCGCAGCCGGGCTGCCGCCTCGGTGAGCTCGGGAAGGTCACCGTCGCCGAGCGGGACTATGCCGTAGTCCACCTCGGCGCCCGTGTGCCAGTGCACCCGCACACCCGGCAGGAGGCCCGGGCCACGCGTCCCGGACCCGCCGGCCACCGCCAGCACGGCGTAGCGCCCCTGCTCCGGCAGGTCCAGGGCCTCCGCCGTCTCGGGCAGGTCGGCGATCCGGCTGGACCCGTCCAGCAGTGCGGCGACCAGCACCCGCACCCGGTTCTCCCGCTGCCAGGCGAGCTGCCGTTCGACCTGGCGGTAGGCGTCGGCGACGAGGGTGCAGTGCTCGTCGACGAAGTTCCAGATGTCGGAGGCGACATGGACGAGCAGGCGTATGTCCTCGGGGGCGGTGCGGGAGGTCTCCTCCACCAGCCGCTGCCACACCAGGGAGCCGCCGAGGCGGAAGGCGTGCAGCAGCGCGTCGAGCGGTACGCCCTGTTCGGCGCGGGTGGCGCCGATCTTCCAGGAGCAGCGGCGGGCGGCGTCACGGGAGCCGCGCGGGTCGAGCAGCGAGGAGACGCTGTGCCGCAGGGATCGGTGCATCTCCTGCCAGATGCCGACGGGGTCGCTCACGACGGCGGCCCGGTAGGCCGGCTCCTGCTCCTGTACGACGGCCATCAGGCGGTCGGTGAGCTCGGCCAGGTCCGCCAGCAGCACGCGGGCCGCCCTGTGCAGGACGGCGATGGCGTCGGCGTCGATCAGCGACCGGACGGGCCTCGTCCGCGGCTGCGGTACGACGGCTGGTACGGGCCGGTTCGGCGTGCGGTGCCGCACGGCGCGGTGCATCACGGTCCTCCCCCAGGGTGTGCGACCTGATTCATCCTGCGGGAAGGATGACATACCGTCTGGTCGGTCCCTAGGCTCCGGAGCCGAATTCCCGTCGTCGATCTTGCGCGGGCCGAGGGGCTCCCGGCGGTTCACGGGCGGGCCCGGGGCTGCTCGGCCTGCTCGACCAAGCGGGCCAGTTCGACTCGGGAGCGCACGCCGAGGGCCGCGAAGACGTTGCGCAGGTGGTAGTCGACGGTGCGGGTGCTGACCGAGAGGATGCGGGCGACCTCGCGGTTGGTGGCGCCGTCGGCGACGTACCGGGCGATCCGGCACTGCTGGGGCGTGAGCCCGGCCAGCCCGTCGGCGCGCGCGGGGCCCGGCGCCGTGCCGTGCGCCCGCAGCTCGCCGCGCGCCTGCTCGGCCCACACCAGGGCGCCGCTGCTCTCGAAGCCGACCAGGGCCGCGCCGAGCCGGTCCCGGGCCTCGCGCAGCCGGCGCCGGCGCCGCAGCCACTTGCCGTACAGCAGTTCCGTACGGGCCCGCTCGAAGTCGCCGACGGTCTGCTCGTGCGCCTCCAGTGCCCGTGCGTACAGTGCGTCGGCGTGCTCCGGCGGGGCCAGCAGGGCGCGGCAGCGCAGCAGCTGGGCGGGGGCCTGCGGGTCGGCGCCGAAGGCGGCCCAGGCGGCGAGGTCCTCGACCGCGCACCGGGCGTCCGCGGGGCGTCCGGCGAGGACGGCCGCCTCCACGAAACAGGGCACGGCGAGCATCCACACCGCGAAGTGGCCGCGCCGGGGGCCGGGCCGCACCAGGGGGCCGAGCCGGTCGGCGGCCTCCAGCGGACGGCCCCGCCCGAGGTCCGCGCGGGCCAGCGCCCACTGGGCCAGGGTGGCGGTCTGCGCCAGCCCGTGCCGCCGGGCCGTGGCCAGCGCCGCCTCCGCGTGCCCGGCGACCGCCGCGGGCTCGCCCTCGATCGACGCGGCCAGCGCCAGCACGGCGTGGTGACCGGCCGCCGTGTTGCGCTGCCCGGCCCGCTCGGCCTCCCGCAACCCCTCCTCCGCGTAGGTGCGCGCCTGTGCGTGCCGTCCGCTGCGCAGCTCGGCGTACGCCAGATACTCCAGGGCCCGCGGTACGACGCCCATGTCCCCGTCGGCCCGGCCATGAGCCACGGCCCGTGCCGCCACCCGCGAGGCCACGGGCATGTCCCCCACGACGAGCGCGGCGACCGCTCCCCGCAGCAGGGTCTCGGCGTCGGGGCCGCCCTCCGGTGACGGGTCCGGGTGAGTGCGCCGACCTGGGCGGCGGCCGCCGTCCCCGTGCCGGAACCCGTCCGCACCGGGAGCGGCCTCCCCCGACGGCGGGCCCGTCACGCGGCGGAGGACGCCCTCCCCGGCACCGGCGGCCCACCCGGGGGCGTCCCCGCGCACCTCGTCCGGCAGGCCCCGCCCGCCTGCCCGGCCGCGACCGCCGTCTCCCGCCGCCGCGGCAGCCCGCCCGTGCGGCCGCAGGCCGCCGCTCGCCACCCCCGCGGCGACTGCGCGGAGCACCTCCGCGCCTTCCCCGCGCCGCCCCTCCAGCACGGCGCGCAGACCTCGGCGGTAGGCGTTCGGGCCGGACTGGGCCGCGGAGAGGGACTCCAGACAGGCCGGCAGGTCGCCCGCGGCCCAGGCGGCGTCCGCGGCACAGGTCGTCGCGGTGGCGGCGAGGGCGGGCGCGTCGGCGGCGAGCAGGGCGGCGGCCGTGAGGAGGGACGCCCGGGCGGTGGCGGTGGGGCCGTCGAGCAGCTGGGCACTGCCCCGCAGCAGTTCGGCCCGGCCGCGCACGGCGGCGGGGACGGGGGCCTGCGCGACGGTGCCCAGCAGGGACAGCGCGCGGCGCGGCAGTCCGGCGCGCAGCGCCTGCTCGGCGGCGGCGGTACGGCACTGCGCCCGAGCCGACTCGTCGGCCGCCAGCTCGGCGGCACCGGCGTGAGCCAGGGAACGCAGCCGGTGCGGGGCCGGGGAGCGGGGGTCGGCCGCGGCCGCAGTCAGCTCCGCCGCCAGCGCGGGGGCGGGGCCGGCCGTGGCCCGGGCCCGGTGCAGCAGGGCCCGCAGCCGGTGGCCGTCGCGGTCCAGCACCCGGGCGAGCGCCCGGTGCGCCGCCCGGCGCCGGGCGGGGGCCGCCTGGGCGTACACGGCTCTGCGCAGGACCGGCCCGGCGAAGCAGAGCTGTCCGTCGGCGAGCCGCAGTGGGCCGGCCGCCGCGGCGGGCAGTTCCCCGACCGGCTCCGGCCGGGCGGCGAGGGGCGCCTCGTCGTCCCCGAGGCACGCCAGCGCGGCCCCCACCAGTGCCGCGTCCGCGCCCGCGGCCTCGGCGTCGCGCAGTGCCGCCGCCGTCACCAGCAGCAGATCGGCCGCCTCCGGCGGGAGCCCGTCCAGGAAGGTGCCCGCCACAGCCGTGAGGGCGTCGGTGAGGGAGTGCGCGAGGGGCTGCCGGCCGTCCGGTCCGGCCGGTGAGAGGCGGGCGGCCAGGGCGAGCAGCAGCGCCGGGTTCCCGTCGGCCGCGTCCAGCAGCTCGTCCCGTGAGGCGGGGTCGACGGCCGAGCCGGTCACGTCGTCCAGCAGGGCGCCCGCGTCCGGCGCCGGCAGGGGGCCGAGGTGCAGGGCGGGCAGCCCGGCGAGGCCGTCGGGGGCGTGTCCGGCGGCCGACACCAGCAGCACGACCGGGCCGGCCTCGGGCAGCCGCCGTGCGGCATGGCCCAGCGCCGTGCGGGAGGGGGCGTCCCACAGGTGGACGTCGTCCAGGCACAGCAGCAGGGGACGGCCGCCGGCCGCCGCCCGCAGCGCCGGGAGCAGGGACCCGGCCTGCGCTTCGGGCTCCCCCGGCCCGTGCGGTACGCCCCCGAGCGCCCCGGCCCACGCGCGCAGTCCGTCGTACGGCCCTAGTGCCCGCCGCGGGCCCGCCCGCAGGTGGAGCACCGGGCCGGCGGTGAAGGCGCGGGCCGCGTGGTCGAGGAGGGTCGTGCGGCCGATGCCCGGCTCCCCGGTCACGAGGAGCGCTCCTCCGCGCTGGGCCGACGCGGCCACGGCACGCAGGTGCGGCCCGCGTCCGTGGATGCGCGGGGCCGTCGTCGTCACGGTCGTCCGTCCGGTCACTCCCGCGAGGTTACGTTCCGGTAACCGGGTCCGGAAGGCGTACGTCCGCGCCGGCCGGCCCCGCCCACGCGCCCCACCTGCCGTTTCGGGCGGGCACGCGTCCAGGCTCTGTGCCGGCGCCCAGCGCGGGTGCCCCGCGGCCGTGCACCGGCACAGACGCCGGAGCCGTCAGGAGCCGTGCGGGCAGTTGCCGCGGTACTCCTCGATCGTCAGGCTCGGCCTGGGCAGCGGGCACAGGAACTGCTCGTAGCGGGTGTCGTTGTCGATGAACCGCTTGAGCCACGAGATGCTGTACTTCGCGATCGTCGTGTTCGACGTGTTCGGCGAGAAGTGCGTGGCGTTGTTGAGCTCCAGGTAGGCCCGGTCCGTGCTGGAGGGCAGGCTGCCGTAGAAGGGCTCGGCGTGGGAGGCCACGGGCGCGATCGTGTCGCCGTCGGCGCCGAAGATCAGGGTCGGGGTGGACACCTCGGGCCAGGTCTTGTCGAGGTTCCACGGGGTCAGCGGGATCGCCGCCTGCAGCGACGGCCGGTCCTTGGCCGCCTCCAGGCTGCCGCCGCCGCCCATCGAGTGGCCCATCACGCCGAGCCGGGTGGTGTCGATGCGGGAGCGCACGGAGCTGCGCTCGGTGAGGTAGTCCAGCGCGGCCAGCAGCTGGCGACCGCGCGAGTCGGGCTGGTCGAGGGTGGTGAGGGTGTCGATGGTGAACACCACGAAGCCCTGGGAGGCCAGCCGGGGACCCAGCCAGGCGATCGAGGACTGGGTGCCCGTGTAGCCGGGCGAGATCGCGATCGCGCCGAACGTGCCGTCGGCGGTGCTGGTCGGGTAGTAGATGGTGCCGCCGCCGAAGTTCGACGCCAGGAGCGAGGACACCGTCGTCTCGGAGACCGCGTAGGGGCCGCGCAGTGCCTCGATGCTCGCGGTGGTCGGGGCGGGGCCGCGCTCGTAGGGGTTGTCGGCGGCGTGGGCGCCGGGTCCGGACAGGGTGCCGAGCCCGATGACGGCCGCGAGGGCGGCGACCGTACCGGCCAGGCGGCGGGTCCTGCGGGGGGTGTGGGGATGCTGCATGACGAGTCGTCCTCTCTGTCGTGGATCGCGGGGAGGTTTTCTGCCGGCCGCCGACGCCAGTGGGCATGTACGCGTCGGCGGACGTGTGTCACTGTCCGCGCCCCCGCGTCCGCCGCCACCGGTGAAATCACCGGTCGTGCGTCGTTGCGCCCCCAGGACGCCCACGTCCGGGGGCTGGGCCTGCGGCCGGGGCGTGTGGCACGCTCACCTGCGAACCGGCGGCCAGGCCGCCGGTCCCCGCTCGGCACCGTGGAGAGGCGGCGGTATGCGCATCGGACTGCTCGGCACCGGCCCCTGGGCGCAGATGGCCCACGCGCCCGCCCTGGAGGCACACCCCCAGCTGGAGTTCACGGGCGTGTGGGGGCGCCGCCCGGACGCCGCCAAGGAGCTGGCCGGCCGGCACGGGACGCGCGCGTACGACGACGCCGACGCGCTCCTCGACGACGTGGACGCCGTCGCGGTGGCCCTGCCGCCGGGTGTGCAGGCCGACCTCGCCGTGCGCGCGGCCCGGGCGGGACGCCATCTGCTGCTCGACAAGCCGCTGGCCGCCACGGTCGCGCAGGCGCGGGCCGTGGCCGAGGCGGCGCGGGAGGCGCAGGTGGCGTCGGTCGTGTTCTTCACGACCCGGTTCCAGACCGCGGCCGCCACCTGGATCACGGAACAGGCCGCCGAGGAGGGCTGGTTCACCGCGCGGGCGCAGTGGCTCGGGTCGGTGTTCAGCGGCGGCGACAGCCCGTTCGCCCACTCCCCCTGGCGGCGGGAGAAGGGAGCGCTGTGGGACGTGGGCCCGCACGCCCTGTCGGTGCTGCTGCCGGTGCTCGGCGACGCGGTGCGGGTTGCGGCCGCGGCGCACGGCCCCGGGGACACGGCCCATCTGGTCGTCGAGCACGAGGGCGGCGCGTTCAGCTCGCTCACCCTCAGCCTCACCGCCCCGCCCGCGGCGGCCGGCGCCGAAGTGGAGCTGCGCGGCGCGGCCGGGGTCGCCCGGCTGCCGAGCGGCGGCGACGGACCGGTGCCCGCGCTGTGCCGTGCCGCCGACGCCCTGCTGGCCGCCGCCCGTACGGGCCGCCCGCATCCGTGCGACGCCGCGTTCGGGCTGCGGGTCACGGAGATCCTCGCCGAGGCGGAGGTGCTGCTCAACGCCGAGCAGGGCTGAGCGAAATCCGCTTGGAGCGTTCGGCGCGCGCTTCTACCGTGGCGCGGTGGCAACTCAAGTGATCTTTCTCAACGGCGGTTCCAGCTCCGGCAAGACCGGCATCGTGCGCTGTCTGCAGGCCGTGCTGCCGGATCCCTGGCTCGCGCTGAGCGTCGACACCTTCGTCGACGCCCTGCCCGCCGCGCTGCGGGACTCCGACGCCGGGCTCGACATCGCCGCCGACGGCACGGTCTCCGTGGGCGCCGCGTTCATGGCGCTGGAGGCGGCCTGGCTGGAGGGCGTGGCCGCGATGGTCCGGGCCGGGGCCCGGGTGATCCTCGACGACGTGTTCCTCGGCGGTGCCGACTCCCAGCGCCGCTGGCAGAAGGCGCTGAGGGACCTGGAGGTGCTGTGGGTCGGCGTGCGCTGCGCCCCCGAGGTGGCGGCGGGCCGCGAGCTGGCGCGCGGCGACCGTGTCGTCGGCATGGCCGGACAGCAGGCCGAGCTGGTCCATCGCGGGGTGACGTACGACCTGGAGATCGACACCGCGCACACCGAGTCCGTGGAGTGCGCGCGGACGATCGCGGCCCGGGTGCGCTGAACGTCCGGGTCCGTGGAACCCGGTGCCGGGCGGGGGCCCGCTCCGGATGCATTCCGGGCCGAGGCGTTGAATGGTGTTAGTGGACCCGATGACTCTGCGGGGCCGCAGCACACTCCCTGACCGGAGGAGCACCGATCATGTCTACTTCACAGCCCGAAGCTTCCCAGCCCGAGGCGTCCTGGAGTCCGGACCGCGCCACTCCGGACAACCTCCTCCACACCCGTACCGGCGCCGATGTGTCGGCGGAAGACATCGTCCTCGCCTCGGGCAAGGACCTCACTCCGGGAAACCTGGAGTGGGCGAAGCGGAAGCTGGCGCAGGAGGGTCCCGCAGCCCTCGACAAGCTGCTGCCCTGAGGCAGCGCTGACGCAGTGCGCGAGCCTGTGACCGCCCTCGACGGCGGCGGTCACAGGCTCGCGAGGAGATCGTCGAGCGGGGCCGGCACCTCCCCCGGGCCGAGGGCCTCCACCAGCAGGCGGCCGTAGCGGATCTTGCGGCCCTTCTTCGTGCCGAGGAAGCGCCGCAGCTGCAGATGCCGGGGCCTGCCGTGCTGCGCGGGCTGGTGCAGGAAGGTCTGCCAGGCGCGCAGATCGCCCTCCTCCCGGACGATCTCCTCGACCTTCGCCGTGCCCAGTGCGCGGATGAGCTCGTCCTCGAGGTCGCGCACGCACACGAAGAAGCCCTCGTGCGGCGCGCCGACGCGCGTCAGGGCGCGGTCGTAGTAGGGCTGCTCGCGCTCGTCGCACAGGCCCGTCAGGCGCAGTCCGAGTCCGGGCGGCCCGAGCAGCTGGGTGTAGCGGCCGACGTTCATCGCCCCGCCCATCGACACGGCGCACACACCCTCGTCGGCGAGGTCCCGGCCGTGTGCCGCCGCCAGCGCCTCGACGGCCGCGAGATCGCTCAGCCCCTCCAGCAGTACCGCCGTCCGCACGCCCAGCTGCCCGGCCAGTTCCCCCGCGGCCTCGCCGGAACCGCCGCTCGCCCAGTCGGTGACCGCGTCCCGGAACGCCTGTATGTCCGCCATGCAGCGAGTCTGCATCGCCGGCCGGCCGCACCGCACGCGATATTCGCCGTGCTGCGACGGCCGTCGGGAACGATTCGCCGTGCTGCGACGGCCCTCGGGAACGCGCCCGGGAAATCGACCCGCGAAACGCTCCGGAAAGCGGCCCGGAAACAGCGGAGGCGAGGAGAACCGACTCCTCGCCACTCTCAACGTATAGCGCACAGGGGGGCTTGCGGCAAGGCCCCGGTCACGGCCCAGGATGAGCGCTCACCTTCGCCACCTGCGAAAACGGGGAGAGTCATCGAGTGCGTGTGCTGTTGTCGACCTTCGGGTCACGTGGAGACGTCGAACCGCTGGCCGCACTCGCGGCGCGGCTGCGGGAGTTGGGGGCGGACGTACGGGTGTGCGCCCCGCCGGACGGGGAGTTCGCGGACCTGCTGGCCCAGGTCGGGGTGGAGCACGTGCCGTTGGGTCCGTCGGTACGGGCCCTGGTGACCCGTCCGCAGCCGACCCCGGCGGACCCCTTCCGGCTCGCGCCGGAGCTGGTCGCCGGGCGGTTCACCACGCTCGCCGCGGCGGCCGAGGGCTGTGACGTGGTGATGGCGAGCGGACTGATGCCGGCCGGCACCCGGTCGGTCGCCGAGAAGCTCGGCATCCGCTATGTGTACGCCACCTTCCAGCCCGTCGAACTGCCCTCGCCGCACCACGCCCCGCCGCAGCGTCCCGGCCGGCCGTTCCCGCCGGAGGTCACCGACAACGAGGCGCTGTGGGACCTGGACGCCGAGAAGGTGAACGCGCTGTACGGCGAGGCGCACAACGCGCACCGGGCGGCCCTCGGACTGCCGCCGGTGGCCGACACCCGCGACCACGTCTTCACCGACCGGCCATGGCTGGCGGCGGACCCGCTCCTGTGCCCGTGGGAGAGCCGCGGCCCGCTGGACGTCGTACAGACCGGCGCGTGGATCCTGCCGGACGAACGCCCGCTCCCGGCGGACCTGGAGAGGTTCCTGGACGCGGGCGAACCGCCCGTGTACGTGGGCTTCGGCAGCATGCCCCTGCGGGGCGCGACCGGGGCGGCGGAGGTGGCCGTCGAGGCGGTCCGCGCGCACGGCCGGCGCGTCCTGCTCGGGCGCGGCTGGGCCGGCCTGGGCCCGGTCGACGGCCGGGACGACTGCTTCGCCGTCGCCGAGGTCAGCCATCAGGCGCTGTTCGGCCGGGTGGCCGCCGTCGTGCACCACGGCGGAGCGGGCACCACGACGACGGCCGCCCGGGCCGGGGCGCCCCAGGTGGTGGTGCCGCAGATCGTGGACCAGCCGTACTGGGCGGGCCGGGTCGCCGACCTCGGGATCGGCGCGGCCCACGACGGCCCGGTCCCGACCGTCGACTCCCTGTCGGCCGCCCTGACCACGGCCCTCGCCCCCGACACCCGAGACCGGGCCCGGGCCGTGGCCGCGGCCGTCCGCACCGACGGGACGACGGTGGCCGCGCGGATGCTGCTCGACGCGGCCGGCCAGGGCCTTGCGTGCCAGACCCCGGGACGCCGACATGGTCCGAACGGCAGGTCCTAGGCGTCCCGTTCGGGCCTCTCCTGGGCCAGGCGCTCGTCGAGGCTCTCGCCCTCGCGCTGCTCGGCGGCCGTGGTGCCGTGCTTGGTGACACCGAGGGGCCGCTCGGGCGGGGAGTAGCCCCGGTCCAGGGTCTCGTCGTAGGTGGGTTCGTCCAGGGTGTCCTCGGGGTCCAGCGGGGCCGCGTCCTCCTGTTCCTCGTTGTCACCGGTGGGCTGATAGGCGTCGTCGGCCATCGGCTGGGGCTCACCCTGTTCACTCGCCATGGCTGCTGCCTCCCTCACGACTGGGCTGGGGACGCCGGGCCGTTCCCGGCGTCCCTCTCCGCGTTTCCCGTGACAGGGTCCGTAACCTCGGACGGCCTCGTACGTCTCCTGCGTCACAGGTCGGAGGGGCGGGTCACAGGCCGTGGCGGCCGCGGTGCGGATCTTCGGCCCGCTCCGTCACGGGGCGGCATGAGGTCCGTCCGGGCGGGTGTGGCGTCGGGCGGCCCTCTCGCGGGTGAGGTCCCCGGTCTCCTGCCGGGCCGGGGATCACAGCGCCCGGCGCCGTACCAGCCACCCCAGCACCAGCAGGCCCGGGATCAGCGGCAGCCAGACCGTCAGGATGCGGTAGCCGAGGACGGCGGTGGCGGCCGCGCCGGCCGGGGTCCCGGCCGCGGTGAGGGCGAGGGCGAGCACGGCGTCCAGCGAGCCGAGCCCGCCGGGTGTGGGCAGCAGGGCCGCCGCGCTGCTCGCGGCGAGGTACAGCAGGGCGACCCGGGCCGGGGGCAGCGGCAGGGCGATGGCCTGGGTGACCGCGATCAGCACGACCGCGTGCAGCAGCGCGAAGGCCAGCGAGCCGCCCCAGAGGGCAGCGGCCCGGGCGGGCCGGGCGTGCACCCGGCGGATGTCGGCGCGGACCGCCGCGAAGGCCCCGCGGCAGCGCGGGCCGAGGGGGCTGCGCAGCAGCAGCGCGACGACGACGGCCACGGCCAGCAAGGCGGCCGGTCCCGCCGGCGGGATGCGCGGCACCTGGAGCACGCCCGGACAGGTGAGGGCCAGCGCGGCGATCAGAACGCCCCGCACCAGCGCGCTCGCGGCGGCCTTCACCGCGAGTGCGGTCGCCGCGCGGGCGGCCGGGATGCCGCAGCGCATCAGGAAGCGCACGTTGACGGCGCCGGCCCCGACGCCCGCGGGCAGCACATGGTTGGCGGCCGACGCGGCGAACTGCACGGCCACCAGCCGCCGGCCGGGCAGCGGCTCGGCCACCGCGCCCTGCTGGGCGAGCGCCGAGCACCCCCAGGTGAGCAGCGTCGCCGCGGCGCCCGACAGCAGCCAGCCCCGGTCGGCGACGGCCAGCCGCGCCATGCCGCTCTCCAGCACCGGCCAGTGCCGGTGGGCGAGGAAGCCGGCGGCGAGGACGACGGCGAGGGACCCGGCGGTGTGCCAGTAGGCGCGTCTGCGGACAGGGGCCGCGGTGCTGGTGTCGACGGTGGTGATGTCGACCGTGGTGGTGGACTCCTGTGTGCTCATCCAGTTCCGCCCTCCCGAACCACTCGGACACCCACGGCGTACGACCGTCCTGTCCTCCGGCTGCCCCCGCACCGGCGGAGTACCGCCGGCGCACGGCTGCCCTGTCATACGGCTTTCCCGCTCATCCGTCTCCGCTCCCCCGTGCCGCCGGGGCGACGTAGAGGTCGAAGCCGCCGAAGCGGTGGCGGGGCCAGGAGCGGGCGTAGCCGGGCGGGGTGCTGCCGGTGCGGGCGACGGTGGCGACGGGACGGCGGCGGGTCTCCGCCAGGACGGCCGCCTTGGTGGTGTTGGCGTTGTGGCCGATGGTGTTGCCCGAGGCGCAGCCGGTGTAGTAGCCGAGCGGGATGGACTCGAATCCGGTGACCAGGCAGGGCGGTTGCACGCCGAGCCGGTGCAGTTCGTCGCCGGTGCGCGCCCAGTTGTCGCGGGCGTCGACGGTCCGCCCGACCACGCTGTGGAGCACGGCCCCCTGCACGGCCAGGTGCCCGGCGAGTCCGACGGCGACCAGCGCCGCGGCGGCCGGCCGCCAGTTGCCGCCCGGCCGGCGCACCAGGTGCCACAGCGCGTCGGCGACGGGGAGGGCGAGGAGGGCGTAGAACGGCAGCAGGAAGCGGGGCGCCGCGTAGCCGATCAGGAACAGGTACGGGATGCCCGCGGTGAGGCCGCAGGCCAGCGGGACGAGGGTGCGTTCGGTGCGGCGGGCACGGACGGCGAGCCACAGGCCGAGCGCGGCCAGCACGGGCAGCGCGAACCACCACAGGACGATCAGCGGGTTGGGCAGGTCGCCGGTGCAGGGCCGGCACAGGGCGCGCCCGGTGAGGCTGCGCAACTGGTCGCCCACGGCGACGTTCCAGCCGAGGCCGCCCTGGATGCGGGATGCCTCGTCGAGACGCTCGGTGAGGCCGCCGTAGCTGACGTACGCCTCGATCACCCACTCGGCGGCGCCGGCCGCGAGGCCCACCAGCAGCGCGGCGAGCAGCCGCCGGTGACGCACGGCCAGGAGGAGGACGAGCAGCGGCAGGGTCACCCACACGGCGTCCGTCGGCCGCATCAGCGCCATCAGCGCGGCGCTGCCCGCGACTCCCCACAGCGCGGGTCCGCCCGGCCGGCCCGCGCGGACCCGCAGCACGCAGCCGGCGCAGATCAGGGCGCCGATCGCGACCCAGTAGTTGGGCATGGCCTGCGGGCCGTAGAAGAGGGTCACCCACAGGGTGGCGAAGAGGGCACCCGCTGTGGCCAGGACGCGTTCGGGGAACAGCCCCCGCCACACGCGCAGGGCCAGGTACAGGCCGAGCGCGGCGAGGACGGCGAAGTAGATCCGCAGCAGTTCGGTGGAGGACGTCCAGGAGGCGATCGGCGCCGCCAGCAGGGGCACGCCGCGGGCGCGGGGTGCGCTGAAGAAGGCCGCGGGGGCGTGGTCGCCGACCTGGCTGACGTAGACGATCTCGTCCCAGCCGAGTCCCATCCGGGGTGGTACGAACAGCAGTTGGACCAGCACGAAGGCGGCGGCGACCAGTGCGGTCGCGCCCGGTCTCGCCAGGCGTACGGTTTCGGTGCGGGTGGTGCGGGTGGCGGTCGCGGTGTCGGCCATCGGTCGGCCCCTCCCCGATGGTGCGCACGGCTCATCGCTGTTCGGACGGATGTGGGAAAACAAGCAAAAAGTAACCCACTGTGCAGGCCGCTGCAGATCGCCGTACGGCCAACTGCCCGATGGAATCCAGCCATGCGAAGGCCCCGCGTACCCGGTGGGGCGGGTTCGCGGGGCCTGGTGGGGGGGCCGCGGGGTCCGGTCGGGGGATGCGGCCGCGGCCGCTCAGCGGACGTTGGGGCGGCGGTGCCGGGGCTGCTCCGGGGCCGGGCGTACGGCCGGGACGGGGACCGTGCGGACCGCGGGCCCGTCGCTGCCGACGGTGAGGACCTCGCCGTGGTGGCGGATGCGCAGCGGCTGCCCGGACAGCAGGGTGTAGCTCGCCTTCTCCTGGGTGATCTCCACGCGCAGCCGGCGGCCGAGGAGCTGGAGGCTGAAGGCGAGGCGGCTGAACCGCTCGGGCAGACGGGGTGCGAACCGCAGCCCGTCGGCGTCCCGGCGCAGGCCGCCGAACCCGGCGACGAGCGCCATCCAGGTGCCGGCGAGGGAGGCGATGTGCAGTCCGTCGCGGGTGTTGTGCTCCAGGTCCTGCAGGTCCATCAGCGCCGCTTCGGTGGTGTAGTCGTAGGCGAGCTGCAGATGGCCCGCCTGGGCGGCGATGACGGCCTGGCAGCAGGCCGACAGGGAGGAGTCGCGGACGGTCAGCGGCTCGTAGTAGGCGAAGTTGCGGGCGATGTGCTCCTCGTCGAAGTGGTCGGGGCAGGTGTACATCGCGAGGACCAGGTCGGCCTGCTTGACGACCTGCTTGCGGTAGAGGTCGAAGTACGGGAAGTTCAGCAGCAGCGGGTACTGCTCGGGGCCGGTGTTGTCGAAGTCCCAGCGCTGGTAGCGGGTGAAGCCCGCGTGCTGCTCGTGGACGCCGAGCTCGCGGTTGTACGGGATGTGCACGGCCGCGGCGGCCTCCCGCCAGGAGGCGCTCTCCTCGTCGTCCACGCCGAGCAGCGCGGCCTGCTTGGGGTGGCGGGCGACGACCTCGGCGGCGGCGAGCAGGTTCGCGCGGGCCATGAGGTTGGTGTACGTGTTGTCGTCGGCGACGGCGCTGTACTCGTCGGGGCCGGTGACGCCGTCGATGTGGAACACGCCGTGCGGGTCGTGGTGCCCGAGCGAGCGCCACAGCCGGGCCGTCTCCACCAGCAGCTCGACGCCGGTCTCGCGCTCGAAGTCGGTGTCGCCGGTGGCGTCGACGTAGCGGACCACCGCGTCGGCGATGTCGGCGTTGACGTGGAAGGCGGCCGTGCCGGCGGGCCAGTACGCCGAGCCCTCCGAGCCGGCGATGGTCCGCCAGGGGAAGGCGGCGCCGCGCAGGCCGAGCTGGGCGGCGCGCTCGCGGGCGGCGGGCAGGGTGTTCTGCCGCCAGCGCAGGGCCTCGGCGACCGCGTCGGGCGAGGTGTAGGTGAGCAGCGGCAGCACGAACGTCTCGGTGTCCCAGAAGGCGTGCCCGTCGTAGCCGGAGCCGGTCAGGCCCTTGGCGGGGATGGCGCGCTGCTCGGCGCGGGCGCCGGCCTGCAGGACGTGGAAGAGGGCGAAGCGGACGGCCTGCTGGATCTCCTCGTCACCGTCGACCTCGACGTCGGCGCGGGCCCAGAAGTCGTCCAGGAAGTCCCGCTGGTCCTGCAGCAGGCCCTCCCAGCCGCTGTGCCGGGCGGCGGCGAGCGCGGCGTCGACCTGGTCGCTCATCGCCGGGCGGGAGCGGGTGCCGGACCAGCCGTGGGCGACGAACTTCTCCACGCGCAGGGTCTGTCCGGGCTCCAGCACGGAGGTGACGGTCAGCCGGGCCACGTCCTCGTTGCTCTCGCGGTCGGTGGTGGTGCCCTCGGGACCGGTGACGACATGGTCGGCGGCGACGGCGACCCGCAGGCCGCTGTTGCGGGTGCGGTGCACCAGCCGCAGCCGGGAGCCGGAGGCGAAGTCCTCCTCGGGCTCCAGCGGCGACTTCAGGGTGACGGCGGTGCGCGGGTCGCCGTTGGAGCCGGGCAGGGACTCGTTGGCGACCAGCTCGGACTGGATGACCACCCGGGCGGTGGCTCCGACCGGCTCCACCTCGTAGGAGACGGCGGCGACGGCCCGCTGGGTGAGGGAGACCAGGCGGGTGGAGCGCACCCGGACGGTGGAGCCGGCCGGGGAGGTCCACTCGCACACCCGCGTGAGGGTGCCGCGGCGCAGGTCCAGCGTGCGCTCGTGGGAGACGAGCCGGCCGTAGCGCAGGTCGAAGGGCTCGTCGTCGACGAGGAGCCGCAGCACCTTGCCGTTGGTGACGTTGATGACGGTCTGCCCGGACTCGGGGTAGCCGTAGCCCGCCTCCGCGTACGGCAGCGGGTGCACCTCGTGGACGCCGTTGAGGTAGGAGCCGGGCAGGCCGTGCGGCTCTCCCTCGTCGAGGTTGCCGCGCCAGCCGACGTGGCCGTTGGACAGCGCGAACACGGACTCGCTCTGTGCGAGGACGTCGAGGCTGAGGGACGTCTCGCGGACGGTCCACGGCTCGACGGCGTACGAGCGTTGGGTGATCACGCCTTGCCTCCCAGTTCGGCCAGGTCCCGCACGACGACGTCCGCGCCGTGCTTGTAGAGGGCGTCGGTCTGCCCGACGCGGTCGATGCCGACGACATAGCCGAAGCCGCCGGAGCGGCCGGCGTCCATGCCGGCCAGCGCGTCCTCGAAGACGGCCGCCTGCTTCGCCTCCAGGCCGAGGTCGCGGGCGGCGGCGAGGAAGGTGTCCGGGTTCGGCTTGCCGGGCAGTCCGCGTTCGGCGGCCACGACCCCGTCCACCCGGACGTCGAACAGGTGCTCGGCGCCGATGGCGCGCAGCACGTCACGGCAGTTGGCGCTGGAGGACACGATCGCGGTGCGCATCCCCGTGGCGCGGGCGGCCTCGATGTAGCGCAGGGTGCCGTCGTAGGCCTCGACGCCTCCGGTGCGGATCTTCTCCAGGAGCAGTACGTTCTTGCGGTTGCCGAGGCCGTGGACGGTGACCGCGTCCGGTGGGTCGTCGGGTGTGCCCTCGGGCAGTTCGATGCCCCGGGCGGCGAGGAAGGTGCGCACGCCGTCGGCGCGGGGGCGTCCGTCCACGTACTCGTCGTACTCCTCGACGGCGTCGAACGGCCGGAAGGCGGGGCCCTCGCGTTCGCGCAGGAACGCGTCGAACATCTCCTTCCAGGCGGCCGCGTGCACGGCGGCCGTCTTGGTGACGACACCGTCGAGGTCGAACAGGCAGGCCTGGATGCCTTCGGGCAGACCGAGATCCGTCATGCCAGTCATCGTTCCCCGGAACGGCCGGGACAAGTGGACGACATACGTCACAGCGGATGTACTTCCGGACGTCGGCGAACCGGCTGAGACACTCGTGCGTGTGGCTGTGACCTTCGACGACCTGCTCGCCCGTGCCCGCGCCCTCGGCGGCGGGCGCCGCGCCCTGCTGGGCATCGCGGGCGCGCCCGGAACGGGCAAGACGACCCTGGCCGAGCGTCTGGTGCGGGCGCTGAACGCGGACGGTGAACCGTGGGTGGCGCACGTCCCGATGGACGGCTTCCACCTGGCCGACGCGGAACTGGACCGGCTGGGCCGCCGCGACCGCAAGGGCGCCCCGGACACCTTCGACGCGGCCGGGTACGCCGCGCTGCTGCACCGGCTGCGGGCGGAGGCGGACGGCCCGGACATCGTGTACGCGCCCGGTTTCGAGCGGGTGCTGGAGCAGCCGCTGGCGGGCGCGGTGCCCGTGCCGCCCTCGGCGCGGCTGGTGGTGACGGAGGGCAACTACCTGCTGCTGGAGACGGGTGCCTGGGCGCGGGTGCGGGCCGAGCTGGACGAGGTGTGGTTCTGCGAGCTGCCGGAGAGCGAGCGGACCGGCCGGCTGGTGGCCCGGCACGAGGAGTTCGGCAAGGCCCATGAGGAGGCGGTGGCCTGGGTGCTGGGCACCGACCGGCGCAACGCGGACCTCGTGGCCGGGACCCGGCACCGCGCGGACCTGGTGGTGCCGGTGACGGCGATGCCCGCGCCGTAGCTGAACGGACCGCCGTCGCGGGCCGTACACGCATGCGGCGGTTGCGGTCCGCGTACGGCGACCGGTGCGAAGGTGGGGGCATGGCACGGCGGACGGTTCTCGGGCGGTGGGCGGTGGGGGTCGCCGTGGTGCTGCTGCTGGCGCAGATGGCGGTGGCGACGGTGACCACGGCTCTGCGGCAGACCCCGACCATCGACGAACCGGTGTACGTGGGCACGGCCGTGGCCCAGTGGCGTGAGCACTCCCTGCGCTGGAACCCCGAACACCCGCCGCTGGGCAAGCTGCTGATCGGCGCCGGTGCCGCGTTCGCCGCGCCCCGCCTGGAGCCGCCGCTGCCCGCCGACCAGGGGCTGCTGGGGCGCCGGTTGCTGTACGAGTCGGGCAACGACCCCTGGCGCGTGATGCTGTACGCCCGGCTGCCGGTGATCGCGCTGACGCTGCTGTGCGGTCTGGTGGTGTTCGCCTTCGCCCGTGAACTCATCGGCCTCGCGGGCGGGTTGACGGCGCTCGCGCTGTACTCCTTCTCCCCCGACGTCATCGCGCACGGCTCGCTGGCCACGCTGGACGTGCCGGCGGCCGCCTTCCTGCTGACCTCCGTCTGGCTGGTCTGGCGGGCCCGCCGCGGGCCGTGGCTGTATCTGCCGCTCGCGGGCGCGGCGCTCGGGGCGGCGGTGGCCACACGGATGAACACGCTGGCGGCGGTGCCGGTGCTGCTCGCCCTGGCCGTGGTGTCCGTACGGAGGACCCGGCCGGGGTCGCACGCAAGAGCGGCCGCCGGGGCGGGAGTTGTGGCGCTGGTGGCGCTGGCCGTCGTATGGGCGGCGTATCTGGTGGTGGACCCGCGGCTGCGGTGGGCGCCGGAGCAGGTGCCCGATGTGCGGGGGTTGCGCGGGGCGCTGGTGGGGCTGCTGCCGCTGCCGGAGCCGTTCCGGGACGGGATGCGGATGCAGTTCGCGCTGGAGAACCGGCCCTGGCAGGGCTTTCTGTTCGGGCACCTCTACACCGGCTCGAAGTGGTACTACCTGCCGGCCGCGCTGCTGGTGAAGACCCCGCTGGGCATGCTCGCGCTGTGGGCGGCCGGCGCGGTGGCGTGTGTGGCCGTACGGCGGCTGCGCCCGGCCGCGCCGTACGTGCTGCTGCCGGCCGCCGTGCTGCTCGCGGCGGCGATGCAGGGCTCCCGGGACTTCGGGACGCGGTACGCGGTGTTCCTGCCGATGTTCCTGGCGGTCGCCGCGGCCGGGCTGCTCGCGGCGCGGTGGCGGTGGGCGCCCGCCGCGGCGGCGGGACTCGTGCTGTGCGTGGCGGTGAGCTCGGCGCGGGCGTACCCCTTCTATCTGCCCTACTCCAACGAGGCGTTCGGCGGTCCGGAGCGCACCCGGTACCGGTTGCACGACTCCAACGTCGACTGGGGTCAGGACCTGGGGCGGCTCGCGGAGCGGCTGCGGACACGCTGGCCCGGGCAGCGGGTGTGGCTGGTGTACAAGGGCAGCGGGGTGCCGGCCTACTACGGCATCGAGGCGGCGGACCCGCGCCGGGTGCCGGCGAGCCGGGTGCACGGGCTGCTGGTGGTGTCCGACTCGGCCGCGGCCAAGGCGCGGGGCCGGCTGGCGGAACTGCTCGCCGAAAGCAGGCCGGTCGAGGACGTCGGCCACTCCATCACGGTCTACCGCCGCTGAGGACACCCTCCGCAGACGTGGGGGACCCGGTCTACGGGCGTTGAAGATCACCGACGCGGCCCTGGTCAGCACGGTCGGTGAGCTATGTTGAACGTCCGTGGGCAACAAAGGAGGCACACCGGTGCCATCGCCGCAGCAGGCACGTGCACAGGCGTCCGCGATCACCTCGCAGAAGGCGGTCGCGGAGGTCGAGGCCGCACCCGCCTCACAGCTGAGGACACTGTTCGACAGACCACGGCTGTCGCCCGGCCAGCGCCGGATCGCGCAGTACCTGATCGACCACCTCACCGAGGCCGCGTTCCTGTCGATCACCGACCTCGCCGACCGGGTGGGCGTGAGCCAGCCGTCGGTCACCCGGTTCGCTGCGGCGGTCGGCTTCAGCGGCTATCCCGCGCTGCGGGAGCGGCTCCAGACGATCGCCCTCGGCACCATCGGCGGGCCCGGCGTCTCGGAGGAGAGCGGCAACGAACTGCAGTCCGCGGTCGACGCCGAGATCGAGAACCTGGAGAACCTGCGCCGTGACTTCGCCGACCCGGCCCAGGTCGTCGACACCGGCCGCAGACTGTCGGAGTCGACACCGCTGACCGTCCTGGGCCTGCGCATCTCCGCCTCGCTCGCCGAGTACTTCGCCTACGCCGCCCGCCGTATCCACCCGGACGTACGGCTGGTCACGCTCGGCGGCAGCGTCGCCTACGACGCGCTGTTGCAGTCGCGCGAGGCCGGCGGCAGCTGGGTGCTGGCGTTCTCCATGCCGCGGCACGCCCAGGAGACGCTGTCGGCGATCCGGGTGGCGCGCCGGGCGGGGCTGCGGGTCGCGCTGATCACGGACCTGGCGCTGGGACCGCTGGCCGACGAGGCGGACGTCACCTTCGCCACCGGGACGGGCTCACGGCTGGTGTTCGACTCCTACGCGGCGCCGGGTCTGATGGCCGCCGCGCTGCTCCAGGCCATGACGGACGCCGACCCGGAGCGCACGCACGCGCGGCTCGAGGAGTACGAGCAGATCTCCGAGCAACATCAATTCTTCCTCAAGGACTGAGGGTCACTCTTGGCGCTTTGAGGGCTGTTCACGCCCAAACCCGGCATGAATTTTTTCATGCGTATTGCATACCCGGCGGTATATATAAATACTGCAGCGGACGCCCGGGCCGTCGTCTCCCTACCCGCGACGACCCCCGGGCTGTTCGGTCGGGCATCGCGAGCGCGAGCCCCCGTGGGCGGCCCCGGTCATCCCCTAGGCCGGGACCGCCCACGAACCCGTCGAGGTCCCCACGACGCCGCACGACCCGGAAGCGATGATCATGCCCCTGACGACCATGCGCACGAGCCCGGACTGGCCCTGCCAGGTGAAGTCCCCCGGCAGCTACGACTGGGAGCGCTCGGCCGCGAAGTGGCTGCGCGAACTGGTGCCCGCCCGCTACGCCAGCTACCCGGCGCTGATGCGCCACCCGGTGCTGCTGGCCCGCCACGCGCAGATCCAGGTCCAGCAGGAGATCCGGGTCGCCCGCACCGCGCTGCAGACGGCCCGCGCCGACCTGCCGCGGCTCGGCCTGCCGGAGTCGGTCATCGAGCACACCATCAAGATGTACGCCGCCGAGGTCATGCAGCTGCAGCACATCGCGCGCAGCGTCCGCGCGGTCAGCGAGGCGCTGGCCGGCCGCACCGCCGGGCGCTAGGGCAGGCGTCGCGGCGCAGGCGGGAATCGTCAGGCAGGCCCCGGAGGGCCCGCACCTCAGAAGTCGGCCGGGGCGACCCCAGGGCCCACGGGGCGCGCGGCACGGTCGGCCTCGTCCCGGACGAGCAGCGACAGCAGGGCCGCCACCGTCAGACCCAGACCCGCCTCCGCCGGATGACGCAGCACCATCCCCGGGTCGATGCGGTACGTGTTGCCGCGCCCCTCCCGCCGATGGGAGAGGTATCCGGCGTCCTCCAGGTCCGCGATGATCTTCTGCACCGCACGTTCGGTGAGACGGCAGTGGGCCGCGATGTCACGGATCCGAGCGGTGTGATCGTCCGCGATGGCGGCCAGCACGCGCGCGTGATTGGTGAGGAACGTCCATCCTGTATGCGGCTCAGGCACTCCACCCATGGGGCCAGCATACGACCGAACATTCCCGCAAACCAAAGCGCGAATCAAATTTCGTGTATCCCTTGACGTGTTCTGGTGTCGAGGTGAGCCTTGAAGGGCAGGGGAAGGCAGGAGTCCGCAGCGGAGAACGAGCCCGAGGGAGAGGCCGCAATGCCCGAACCCGCGTATTCGGCGTCCTCAGCCAACGACGTGGTGACGGCCGGGACGGGAGCGGACGACGAGCCGCTCCCCGAACACCGGCCGGAGCAGCTCACCGTCGACACCCGCGCCGACGGTGACCGGCTGGTCGTCGAGGTGCGCGGCGAGTTGTGTCTCGATGTCGACCACGAGCTCAAGGAACTCCTCTCCCGCGCCCTGGAGGACTCGGTCTCCGGCCTCGACCTGGACCTCAGCGGCGTGGACTTCTGCGACTGCTCCGGTCTCAACGCCCTGCTGCGGGTGCGCAGACAGGCCCTCTCCGACGGCAAGACCATCACCGTGCGGGCGGCCGGGCGCATGGTCGAGCGGCTGCTCGAACTGACCGGGACCCAGCCGCTGTTCACCTCCGACGCCGAGCAGGACGGCGGGCCCGACCTGGGCGCCGAGGTGGTGCAGCTGCGCCGGGCGATGCGCACCCGGCCGACCATCGACCTGGCCCGCGGGGTGCTGATGGCGACCTTCGGACTGAGCCCGGACCAGGCGTGGGAGGTGCTGGTGCACAGCTCGCAGAACACCAACACCAAGCTGCACCGCCTCGCCGAACACCTGGTGGCGGCCGTCCAGGGCGAGCCGCCGCCCGAGGCCGTGCAGCGGGAGGTCGCCGCCGCGGTGGCCCGGGTGGGTTCCGGCCCCTGACCGACCGGAGGCCCTGCGCGGGTCCTACGCAGCCAGGAAGCGGTGCAACGACGCAATGAACGCCGTGGTGAACGCCCCCTGGCGCTCCCGCGGAAGGGCGTCCAGGGAGAGATACGGGTTGAGGTCCTCCAGCTCCACCAGCAGCAACTCGCCGCCGGGCGCCCGGCAGGCGTCCACGCGCTGGACGCCGTGCTCCAGGCCGTTCCAGGCGACGAAGCCGCGCGCGAAGTCCAGGTCCTCGGCGGTGGGCTCGTAGGGCACGAGCTCCCAGCGCCGGGCGGGGTCGGGCGCGTGCAGCGCGTACTGGAAGCCGTGGTCGACGAAGTAGAAGGACACCTCGTACGCGAAGTCGATGTGCGGCTGCACCAGGACGGTGCCGTCGCACAGGCCGGCCAGGTCGCCCGCCGCGTCGGCGGACACGATCCGCAGGCCGATGGAGTCGGCGCCGAGCTTCGGCTTGACCACGTACCGCTCGGCGGGCGGCAGCCGGTCCAGGCCGGCCGCGCTGTCCACGGTGGGGATCACCGGGTGCCCTTCGGCGGTGAGGTCCAGCAGATACTGCTTGCCCGCCATGTCGGCCTTCCCCGTGAGCGGGTTGTAGACCCGGACCCCCTCGCGCAGGGCGCGCTCGCGGAAGTCGTCGTAGGCGGCCCGGTACGCGAGGACGGGGCCGCTGTTGCGGACGACGACCGCGTCGAAGGCGCCCATCAGGGCGGCCGCGTCGCGGGGGTGGCACAGCGCCAGGTCGAAGTCAGCGCGCAGCCGGGAGGTGAGCCGGATGTCCTCGTCGCAGTAGCGCCGCCCGCGCGCCTCGTAGGCCAGGTCGGTGACGTACAGCAGACGGGGCCGGGCGTCGGGCATCGGGTCTCCTCGGTGGTGCGCGCCCGGTCCGGTCGCCGGGCCTCGGTCAGGGTACTGGGGCGGCGCGGCGGGCATTCGCGCAGGTGGCAGCTATGGGCGTGACACCAGAGGGCACTGAGTTCCCTGTTGTGAGCGCACTGAGTGCCATACGCTTCCTCCATGAGCTCCAGCAGTACGGCGCCGCGGCGCGGCGAGAAGTCCGAGTCGGCCGTGAAGCCGCCCATGAGGGACGCCCTCGTCGCGGCGGCGTTCCGGCTGTTCCTCGAGCGGGGCTACGAACAGACGACGGTGGACGACATCGTGGCGCTCGCCGGGGTGGGCCGGCGGTCCTTCTTCCGCTACTTCCCGTCCAAGGAGGACGTGGTCTTCCCCGACCACGAGCGGTGCCTGACCGACATGACCGCCTTCCTGGCCGCCGGCGACGGCACCGAGGAACCGGTGCGCCGGGTGTGCGACGCGGCCCGGCTGGTGCTGCGGATGTACGCCGAGAACCCCGACTTCTCCGTGCAGCGCTACCTGCTCACCAAGCAGGTGCCGGGACTGCGCGCGTACGAGCTGTCGGTGGTGTGGCGCTACGAGCGGGCCCTCGCCGACTATCTCCGGCGGCGGCTGCGGGACCTGCGGGACGGGACGCTGCGGGCCGACGTCATCGCGGCCGCGGTGGTCGCGGCGCACAACAACGCCCTGCGCTCCTGGCTGCGTTCGGACGGCAAGAGCGATCCGGAGGCCGCCGTCGACCACGCGCTGGGGCTGGTGCAGTCCGCGTTCGGCACCGGGCCGGTCCGGCCGGTCCCTGAGTGTCCGGAGGACGACGTGGTGGTCGTGGTGTCACGGCGGGGTGCTCCGCTGTGGCGGGTGGTCCAGGAGATCGAGACGACGCTGGCCCGGGAGTGAGGACCGCAGCCCCCGCGGCGCGGAGCCTGTCGCGGCGGGGTTCGCCGCAAATTGGGGGTACGCAGTGCCTTTACGGGTGGCACTGAGTGCCATACGCTGACGGCGTGCACGGTGGCACGGGCGACCGCGCACAGGCGTGCGCGGCCTGCCGCGTGCGTGTTTCCGGCCGAGCGCAGGGAGTTGCAGCGTGTACCACCACTCAGGAAGCTTCGCTCAGCAGGCAACCGGCTCCGCGGCTGGCGTCCTCGACCACCGGCCCGCGGGCCGCGCCGGGGAGGCCGAGACCATCCTCTTCCAGCGCTGCACCTGGTGCGGCACCGCGATGTACCACCGGCTGCTGTGTCCGGTGTGCCAGGGCAGCGATCTGCGTACCGAGCGCAGCGAGGGCGTGGGCACGGTCCGCCACTCCACGGTCGTGCACCGCAACACCCCTGCCGCGCGCAATGTGTCGCTCATCGAGATGGCGGAGGGCTTCGTGATCCGCGGCCGCGTCATGGGCCCGCCGATCGGCATCCACAGCGGCGACCGCGTACGGCTGTCCACCGCCAAGGACCCGGTCCGCGGCGAGCCCGTCTTCCAGCTGGTCGACGAGCCGTACCGCGCCTGGACCTGAGCGGGGCGGGTGCCCTCAGTCGGACTTGAGCGCCACCCGGATCCCGACGGTCCCCCGGGTGCCGCGCCGCAGGCGGCTGCCGAGCAGAGTGAGCCGCCCGACCACGCCGTACTTGCGCGCGATCAGCGCCCGGTACCGCGCACTGGTCGCCTCGTCGCAGACCTCCGCCGTGCCCGGCACCTGCTCGCCCGTGGGATTGCCCCGCACATCACAGGGCCCGACCAGCACATCGGCGCGGTTGCGGATCCGCTTCACCTTGTAGGAGTCGGCCGCCGTCCACACCCCGAGCGCGTCGTCGTCCCGTACGACCCACACCGGCGTGGCCACCGCCGTACCGTTCCTGCGGTAGCTGGTGATCAGTACGTACTTGCCCTCGGCGAGCCGGTCCAGCGTGGTGGTGTCCATGCCCGCAGTCTAGGCGGGCCGCGGAGGCGGGGAGGGGCTGCGAGAGCCGGGACAGGCCGCGGAAGCGGGGACGGGAAGCGGGAGCGAGGAAGGGGGCCGTGGAAGCGGGAAGGACCGCGGAAATCGCCGCTCCGGCCGCGTAGATCAACTCGGCGGTCTAAATTGCTCGTTGCCACCCCGAACGCCCCGGCAACCAGGAGCTGATCCCGTGACCGAGAACCCGCCGGCCGCCGAGCCGACCGCGGAGGAGCTGCGCGCCCGTATCGTCACCACCCAGCCGCACACCGCCCGTATCTGGAACTACTGGCTGGGCGGCAAGGACAACTACGAGGTCGACCGTGCCGCCGGTGACCAGATCCGCCAACTGCACCCGGGCATCGGGGAGTACGCGCGCGCCGACCGGCTGTTCCTGGGACGGGCCGTGCGGCATCTGGTGACGGAGGTGGGCATTCGCCAGTTCCTCGACATCGGCACGGGGCTGCCCACCGCGGACAACACCCACGAGGTGGCCCAGCGGTACGCCCCGGACGCGCGGATCGTGTACGTCGACAACGACCCGCTGGTCCTGGCGCACGCCCGCGCGTTGCTCACCAGCACCGAGGAGGGCCGCACCGACTACCTCGACGAGGACCTCCGCAATGTGGACACCATCCTCGAACACGCCGCCAAGACGCTGGACTTCACACAGCCGGTCGGGCTGATGCTGCTCGGCGTGGTCATCTTCATCGGCGACGAGGAGGACCCCTACGGCCTCGTGCGCCGGCTGACCGACGCGCTGCCCTCGGGCAGCCACCTGGTGCTGTCGCACACCGTCACCCACCCGGCGATGCCGGACGTGGACGAGGCCGTGAAGTTCTGGAACGAGCACGGCACCCCGAAGCTCACCCAGCGCGCGCCCGAGGACGTGGCCCGCTTCTTCGACGGCCTCGATCTGCTGGAGCCCGGCGTGGTGTCCTGCTCGCGCTGGCGCCCCGAGCACACCAACGGCGCGGAGCCGGAGGAGGTCGCGATGTTCGGCGGGGTGGCCCGCAAGGCGTGACGCCCCCGGCTGAACGCCCCGGCGGCGCGCCGCGTATGGACAGTGGGCGCTCGACTGCGGCAGCGCCCCGCGGCGCGGGTGCCGCGTCCTTGACGTTCGGGAGCCATGCATGGGGCACGCACGACGACGGATCGTCCGCCGGGTGACACGGCTCGCGGCCGTCGGCGGCCTCCTTCTGGGAGGCACCATGGTCGGCCGCGCGGTGGCGGACGAGCCGTCCGGGCCGCCCGCCGCGCCGCGCGGGACCGCGTCGGCAGCCGTGTCGCCCGGGGCGGACCTGGTGGCCCGGCTGGGCGAGGCACGGACGGGCGGCAGCTGGATCGGCGCCGACGGGCGGCCGGTCGTCGCGGTCACCGATGCCGGGGCGGCCGCCGAGGTGCGCCGTGCGGGCGCCACCCCCGAGGTCGTCCCGCACAGTCTGGGCGAGCTGCGGTCGGCGACCACGGCCCTGCGGGCGGCGCCGCGGGTGCCCGGCACGGCCTGGGCGGTGGACTACCGGTCCAACGAGGTGGTGCTCCGCGCCGACCGCACGGTCTCCCCCGCGGACTGGGCGCGGCTGACCGCGCTCGCGGACGACCTGGACGCCCCGGTGCGCATGGAGCGCACGCAGGGCACCTTCACCACCCGCCTGAACGGCGCGCAGCCGATCCTGTCGACCGCGGGCCGCTGCTCGGCGGGATTCAACGTCACCGACGGCCGCTCCGACTTCATCCTCACCGCGGGGCACTGCGGTCCGGCCGGCTCGGTGTGGTTCGCCGACTCCGCGGCCCGCCGCGAGGTGGGCAGGACCGTACGCGGCGACTTCCCCGGGTCGGACTTCTCGCTGGTGGGTTACACGGGCGGCCGGGCCGGCGACGGCGCCGACGTGGTGGACCTCGGCGGCGGGCGGGGCGTACGGATCACCGGGGCGGCCGACCCTTCCGTGGGCCAGCGGGTGTTCCGCAGCGGCAGCACCAGCGGACTGCACGACGGGGTCGTCCGCGCGGTCGACGTGACCGTCAACTACCCGGAGGGCAGCGTCAGCGGGCTGATCGAAACGGATGTGTGCGCCGAACCCGGGGACAGCGGGGGGCCGCTGTTCTCCGAGGGCATCGCGCTCGGCATCACCTCGGGCGGCAGCGGGGACTGCGCGGTGGGCGGTACGACGTTCTTCCAGCCGGTGACGAAGGCGTTGCAGGAGCTCGGCGTACGGCTGGTGGCGCCGGCCGGTGGGACCGTACCGGCGCCGTCGGCCTCGGCCCCGCAGAGCGCCCTGGCGCCCGGGGACGCCTCACCGGGGTCATCGGCCCCGGTGGGCGGGGACCAGGCGTCGACGCTGCTGTCGAGGCTGACGGACCCGAGGAACACGGGTCCGGGGTTGTTGATCGTCGCGGGAAGCCTTGTGGCCCTGGTGGCCACGCGGTACATCCGCGCGGAACAGGACCGCAAGGCCTATCGGAGTCATTACTCGGCGACCTGGGGCTGACTGAGACCGAGCGGCTCTCAGGCCGCCCGTACCTGCTGCGTGGCCACGGCGGCCCACTCCATCACGAGCCGCTGGTACTCCTCGCGCTGCTCGATGGTCAGTGTCCCGCCCGACCGGCGCCACAGCGCCCGGATCTCCTCGTTGACCTCCGCGGCCGATCTCTCGGAGACGGGTTCAACAGTGGTGGACATGCTGTGAAGCATACGGCTCCGGAGGTGAAGGCCGTGTGAGTAATGACGTGCAAAACGGACATAACAGACCGTGTTGCTGATCACGTCCAACGGGCCGGTCAGGTGCCCGGCTTGCGGCCGTACACGTACACGTCGTCGCCGTTCCTCAGCAGTGACCAGTACTTCTTGGCCGTGGTGGTGGTCATGTTGACGCAGCCGTGCGAGCCGGGCGGGTTCCACATGCTGAGGTTGACCGAGTGGAACGCCTGGCCGCCGTCGAAGAACTGGCTGTACGGCATCGGCACGTTGTAGATGCTCGAGACGTGGTCGATGTCACGCCAGTAGATCTTCTTCAGCCCGGTGCGGGTCTCGTAGCCGTCGCGGCCGGTGCGCACCGGGACCGGGCCGTACACCAGGCGGCTGCCGTCCTGGATCCAGCTGAGCTGGAGCGTGAGATTCACACAGGCGATCCGGCCCTTGTTGGTGGGGCACCGGCCGTCCCGGTTGGGATTGCTCCCGACGGCCCTCTGCTTGAGCATGAGGTCCATCACACCCCAGGTGACGGGCCCGGCGTAGCCGATGTTCGGCTTGATGCCGTGCTTGTCCTGGAATGCCTTGATCTTCTGGCAGTCGGTCGGCGACTGCCGGCCGTCGACGGTCAGGCCGAGGAACTTCTCGACCTGCTTCTGGTACGGGCCGGTCGACGTGGTGCAGCCCGCCGCCTGTGCGGGCGCGGCCCCCAGTCCGAGCGCCAGCGGCACCATCAGCGCGCCGGTCCCGGCGACGGCGGCTGCCCGTCTGCGTATGTCCCCCATGAGCTCTCACCCTCCGGTAGTTCCCCTGTGCTGCACCCGAACCGTGCGCCTCTGCCCACTAGACCCGCATCGGACGGCCGGGGTTGCACCCTCGCGCGCTTCGCGACGAAACGGTGACATTACGGCATCGGCGTGCTCACTCTCTCAGGCCCGCGCCGTCTCGGTGACCGCCGGCCCCTCCGGCTGCCGCCGGGGCAGTTCGCGACGCGAGCGTACCGGCGACAGCAGCAGGGGCAGGAAAGAGACCGCCAGCACCGCGGCACCCGCCCACAGCGTCGCGGTGACCCCGGACAGTTCGCCGAGCAGCCCGGCCACGGCCGAACCGACGGCGACCGCCCCGGTGAGCATGAACCGGAAGGTGGCGTTCATACGGCCGAGCAGAGGGTCGGGCGTCATCCGCTGGCGCAGGCTCACCCCGAGGACGTTCGCCGTGCCGATCTTGGCCATGGTCAGCACCCAGCCCAGCCCGGCCGGCCAGAGCCAGGGCCCGCCTCCGACGAGCGGTACCAGCAGCGCCGCCGGGGCGAGGAGCACGCCGCTGAGCACCAGGGTGCGGCCGTGGCCGAGCCGCGCGGCGAGCGGGCGGGCGCAGCGGGCACCGAGCAGGACACCGAGACCTCCCACGGCCCAGAACAGACCCAGGGCGCCCGCGGACAGGCCGAGTTCGCGGACGAACAGCAGCGGCAGCATGGTGTTCACCATCTGCGCGCCGAAGTTGGTGAGGGCGGCGGCGAGGGCGAGGGCACGCAGTTCCGGGTCGCCGAGGACATGCCGCAGCCCCTCGGCGATCTGCGCCCGCAGTCGCGGCCCGCCGGCCCGCGCGGGGAGCTTCTGCCGTGCGCCGATAGCGGTCAGGCGCAGGGCGGAGGCGAGATAGGCTAGCGAGCTGAACAGCACGGCGACGGGCGCGGTCAGGAGCTGCACCAGGCCGCCGCCCGCGCCGCGTCCGGCGATGTTGCTCGCCGCCTGCAGGCTGACCACGGCGGCGTTGGCTCCCACCAGCGCCTCCCGGTCCACCAGTTGGGGCAGCGTGCTCTGCGAGCCGACGTCGAAGAACACGGTGGCGCAGCCGGTCAGCAGCACGACGGCGTAGAGCTGACCCAGGGTGAGCGCGTCGAGCCACCAGGCGATCGGCACGGAGGCGCCCAGGACGGCGCGGGCCAGGTCGGCGCCGATCAGGACGCGGCGGTGGTGCATGCGGTCCACCCAGGCACCGGCGGGCAGTCCGACGAGCAGGAACGCCAGGGTGCTGAGCGCGGCCAGCGCGCCGACCTGGCCGGGGCTCGCGTCGAGTGCGGCGACGGCGACCAGGGGGACGGCCACATAGCCGACGTCGGCGCCGAGTTGGCTGAGGGTGGTGGCGGTGAAGAGCGTACGGAAGTCACGGACGCGCCAGGGCGAGGAGGCTCGTTTGTCGTTGGGCACAGCAGCACGCTGCCCGACCGCACTTCACAGGACAAGTGAAAAGAATCAACACCAACCCTTAAGCAGTGCTACCGAGTTGGTACGGTGCGTGCCATGTCCGTGTTCCTTCAGCAACTCCCCGCCCTCCTCGGTGTCGTGATCGGCGCCCTCGGCTCCTACCTGGCGGTCGTCCGCAGCGACAGCGCCCGCTTCCGGCGCGAGCGGGACGCGCGGTGGGAGGAGCGGCGGCTCGCGGTGTACTCGGACTACGCGCAGGCGGTGAAGCGGACGGTCACCCTCACCTATCGGGTGGCCGCGCATCTCGGCAACGACCCGCATCCGCACCCGCTCGCCCCGCAGGAGGCCGAGCCGCTGCTGACCGAGGCCACGGCCGGCCGGGACCCGGTCGGTGAGGCGCTGCTCATGCTCGGCAGCGCGGAGGTGGTGGAGCGGGCACGGGAGTGGGTCGTCGCGGTGATGGAGATGGAGACCTTCCTGCGGGCCGGGACCCGGGACCCGGAGGCCTGGCAGCGGCTGCTGGAGCGGCAGCGGGCCGCCCGGCAGGCCTACTACGGCGCCGTACGCGAGGATCTGGCGCTGCCGCCCGGGCACCCGGCCCGCTGGTCGGTGCCGGTGGCCGGGGATCAGCGGTAGCCGGTGGTGTCGGCGGGCCCGCCCCGGTCCGCGACCTCCACCAGGTACCGCCATGCGTCGGGACGGCTGCCGTCGAGGTCGGTGAAGCCGTACACCTGTGCCAGGCCGCCGCTGGACAGGGACTGTCCGTTGAAGCGGGCCACGTCCGGGTCGGAGGCGAGCGCGGCGACGGCCCGGCCGACATAGCGCGGGGTCTCGGAGATGGCGAAGTGCGGGACCTTCTCCAGCGCGTCGCGCCAGGTGTCCTCGGTGACGCCGAAGTGCTCCAGCATCATCTCCGAGCGCAGCCAGCCCGGCGTCAGCGCGACCGCGGTCGCCCCGTGCGGGCCGAGCTCATGGCCGAGGGAGAAGCCCATGCGCAGGACGGACGCCTTGGCGAGGTCGTAGAAGAAGGAGTTGCGGTAGGTGGCGGCGTTGTACTCGGCGGTGCCGTCGGTCATCTCCACGACCAGCCCGCCGGGCCGGCGCAGCAGCAGGGGCAGCGCGTGATGGCTGGTGATCGCGTGCGTCTCGACCGCCAGCCGGAGCAGCCTGAGCCCCTTGTCGAGGTCGTGCTCCCAGACGGGCGCCTCCCAGGCGAAGAGGTGCTCGCCGCCCCAGATGTCGTTCACCAGCACGTCCAGGCGCCCCTGCTCGGCGTCGATCCGCTCCACCAGGGCCCGCACCCGGGCGGGTTCGAGGTGGTCGGTGGGTACGGCGACGCCCACGCCGCCCGCCCGGGTGACCAGGTCGGCGGTGTCCTCGATGGTCTCGGGGCGGTCGTACTCGGAGCGGCGCTCACGGGTCGTGCGCCCGGTGACGTACACGGTGGCGCCCGCCGCTCCCAGTTCGACGGCGATCCCGCGGCCCGCGCCCCGGGTCGCCCCGGCGACGAGCGCCACCTTGTCCCGCAACGGCTTGTCCATGTCCGGCTCCCGACCTCGTGTCACCTGCGTGTCGGTCCGAGAGTGCCGGGGAAACCGGACATCTTCTGTCGCCTTTCGGGGCGGGTTCACCCGGCCGCGCGCAGCTTCTCCCCCAGTTCGTCGTAGCCCGGCACGAACCAGAGGTGCCCGCCCTCGTTCGTCTCGCGCAGGAAGTCGCGCAGCGCGCCGCTCTCGGCGGCCTGCCGGGACACGTCCCCGACGACGGCCAGCCGCACCCGGTAGGTGACGAACTTCTGCACCATCGCGCCCGCGACACCCGTGCGCAGCCGGAAGATCATCTCAGTGGCCGCGGTCGATCCACTCCTGAAGGTGCGGGGCCTCCGCACCGATGGTGGTGGAGTCGCCGTGTCCCGTGAGGACCTTCGTCTCGGGCGGCAGCCCGAGCAGCCGGTCGCGGATCGAGTCGATGATCGTGGGGAAGTGCGACCAGGACCGGCCCGTCGCACCGGGGCCGCCCCGGAAGAGCGTGTCGCCGGTGAAGACCGCGCCCAGGCCCGGGTCGTACAGGCAGACCGCGCCGGGCGCGTGGCCGGGTGTGCGCAAAACCCTGAGGTCGGCGCCGGCGGCCTCGATGACCTGCCCGTCGCGCAGCCAGGCGTCGGGCTCGCGGTCGGGGTGGGTCTGCTTCCACAGGGGCAGGTCGTCGCGGTGCAGCCAGATCACGGCGCCCGTGCGCTCGGCGAGCGCGGGCGCGGCGTCGATGTGGTCGTTGTGGGCGTGGGTGCACACGATGGCGGTCAGCCGCCGGTCGCCGACCGCCTCGGCGATGGCGTCGGCGTCATGGGCGGCGTCGATGACGACGACCTCGTGGTCGTCGCCGACAAGCCAGACGTTGTTGTCGACGTCCCAGCTGCCGCCGTCGAGGGTGAACTGCCCGGAGGTGACCAGGCGTTCGATGCGGGGACCCATCACAGCACCACCACCGAGCGCAGGACGTCACCGAGGTGCATCCGCTCGAACGCCTTCTCGACTTCGTCCAGTCGGATGGTCTCCGACACGAACGCGCCGAGGTCCAGGCGCCCTTGGCGGTGCAGGTCGATCAGCATGGGGAAGTCGCGGGAGGGCAGGCAGTCGCCGTACCAGGAGGACTTCAGGGCGCCACCGCGGCCGAACACGTCCAGCAGGGGCAGTTCGAGCTTCATCTCCGGAGTGGGTACGCCGACCAGGACGACCGTGCCGGCCAGGTCGCGGGCGTAGAACGCCTGCTTGTACGTCTCGGGGCGGCCGACCGCCTCGATGACCACGTCGGCCCCGAAGCCGCCGGTCAGCTCGCGGATCGCCTCGACGGGGTCGGTCTCGCGGGAGTTGACGGTGTGGGTGGCGCCCATCGCGCGGGCCTTCTCCAGCTTGCGGTCGTCGATGTCCACGGCGATGATCGTCCCCGCCCCGGCCAGGTGCGACCCGGCGATCGCCGCGTCCCCGACACCGCCGCAGCCGATGACAGCGACGGAGTCGCCGCGGCCGACGTTCCCGGTGTTGATCGCGGCGCCGATGCCGGCCATCACCCCGCAGCCCAGCAGTCCGGCGACGGCCGGGGACACCTCGGGGTCGACCTTGGTGCACTGGCCGGCGGCGACCAGGGTCTTCTCGGCGAACGCGCCGATGCCGAGGGCGGCCGACAGCTCCTGCCCGGTCGTGGCGAGGGTCATGCGCTGCTTCGCGTTGTGGGTGTCGAAGCAGTACCAGGGGCGGCCGCGCAGACAGGCCCGGCAACGCCCGCACACCGCACGCCAGTTGAGGATCACGAAGTCGCCCGGCGCCACATCGGTCACCCCGTCGCCGACCGACTCGACCACTCCGGCGGCCTCATGACCGAGCAGGAAGGGGAAGTCGTCGCTGATGCCGCCCTGTTTGTAGTGCAGGTCGGTGTGGCAGACACCGCAGGCCTGGATCCGCACCACGGCCTCGCCCGGTCCGGGGTCCGGCACGACGATCGTCTCCAGGCGGACCGGCTCGTCCTTGCCGGGTGCGATCACGCCGCGTACTTCCTGCGCCATGGCTGCTGAGTCCCTTCGGTCGGCGGACGTTATGTCCCTGCGCCGACCCTACGCGTGATCGATCCGCGCGGCGCAGACGTCGTACGCGATGCGCCCCTCCGGGTGCGCGCGCAGACGTCGTACGCAGTGCGCCCCTCCGGGCCCGCGCGCAGACGTCGCATGCCACACGGCCCGCCGCATCCGGGCGCGGACGTCGTGCGGAACGCGCCCCGCGGCACCGGGGCGCAGACGTCGTACACCGCACGCCCCGCCGCATCCGGCCGCAGACGCCGTACACAACGCGCCCGGCCGCGTCCGGGGTGCGGGCGCGGCCGGGCGGGCCGGAGCGGGTGGGGTCAGGTGGAAATGCCGGGCAGCAGACCGGTGACCGGCGCGGCCAGGTTGGTGAGCTGGTACAGCTGGCCGAGGTCGTTCGGCACACGGTTGAGCTGCGCGAGCTGCTGCGACGGCCGCGGGAGCGCGTCCCTGTGCGGCTCGGGGATGTCGCCGACGGCGAGCGAGTCCAGCAGGGCGATCGGGCTCATGCTGCTGCCCGCCTTGGCGTCCGCCTCGGCCGCGCCCGCCGAGGGGGCGGCGATCGCGGTGACCCCGGCGGCGAGACAGGCGGCGGCGAGGATACGACGAGTTGAGATCATGCCCTCTGCAACGCGGGCGGACCGTCCACGGACACGGCCCGGGGGCGTCCCTCACCCGTCAGGCGGAGCGCTTGCCGAGCCCGCGGGGGCGGAGGACGCTCGAAGAGGAGGCTTCCGTGACCCGCGGCCCGCCGGGTCACCCTGCCTCGAAGGAGGTCATCATGGGCACCAGCACCAGCCCCGCCTTCAGCGCCGACACCCTGCGCCGGGGCCTGGAGGGAGAGTCGGCGACCAACCTCGTGGAGCTCTACGCCGACGACGCCGAGATGCGGATCATCGACCGCAACACCCAGCCGAGCCATCCGAAGGTCGTCCGCGGCCACGACGAGATCGCCGCGATGCTCGAGGACGTCTACAGCCGCGACATGACCCACAAGCTGGAGGGCTGCGTCGTCCAGGGCGACCGCGCCGCCTACAGCGAGTCCTGCGAGTACGCGGACGGGGTCCGCGTCCTGTCCGAGTCGATGATCACCCTGCGGGACGGGAAGATCGCCGAGCAGATCATGATCCAGGCCTGGGACGAGTAGCTGCCACCGAGGTCACCGGGGCCGGGGTCCTTCGGCGAGGGGCCCCGGCGGGGCCGCGGCACGCCTCGGTTAAGGTGGCCGTGGGCCGTGACTGGCGCTGAGGTGGAGCACCACCGGGGAGCGGTCCCGACATCACTGAATGCCGTGCGCCTGGGCGACGAGAACGATCGGCTCAGGAGTGGATCATGACCCAGGCACGGCTCATGGACGGCACCGCGCTCGCGCGCACCATCGTCGGGAAGACCGCCGAGCGCGCGGCGGACCTCACCCGGCGCACCGGCACCGCCCCCTGTCTCGCGACCGTACTGGTCGGTGAGGACCCCGCCTCCGTGACGTACGTCCGGATGAAGCAGAACCGCTGCCGCACGGCCGGCATCGGCTCGCGGCATGTGGCGCTGCCCGCCGCGACCACCACCGAGGAGCTGGTCGACACGCTGCGGGCGCTGTCCGCCGACCCCACCGTGCACGGCATCCTGCTGCAGCACCCGATGGGCGAACACATCGACGAGCGGGCCGCGTTCGAGGCGATCGCGCCGGAGAAGGACGTCGACGGCGTCACCTTCGCGTCCTTCGCCACGATGAGCTTCGGCCTGCCGGGCTTCGTGTCCTGCACGCCGGGCGGCATCATGCGGCTGCTCGACGCGTACGGCGTCGACCCGTCCGGCAAGCGCGCGGTGGTCGTCGGCCGCAGCGCCATCCTGGGCAAGCCGGCCGGCATGCTGCTGCTCGCCCGTGACGCCACGGTCACGTACTGCCACTCGCGGACCAAGGACCTGTCGGCGGCCGTGCGCGAGGCCGACATCGTGGTCGCCGCCGTCGGCCGGCCGCGGTTGATCAAGGGCCAGGACATCAAGCCGGGAGCGGTCGTGATCGACGCCGGCTACAACCCGGGCAACGTCGGCGACGTCGACTTCGACTCGGCCGTGGAGCGGGCCTCGCTGATCACGCCCGTCCCCGGCGGTGTGGGCCCGATGACCATCGCCACGCTGCTGGAGCAGACGGTGGACGCGGCGACGCGGCAGCTCGGGCTCTGACGGGCCCCGGGGGCGCGGGGAGCCGCCCGACCGGCCGCGCACGGCGGAAGGCCGCGCCCAGGCGGGAGCCACCCCGCAGATCCGCCTCGCGCCACTCTCGGGCCGCCATACTGAGGCACGTGCGCATCGCGATCATGACGGCGGGATCCCGGGGCGACGTGGCCCCCTTCACCGGCCTGGGACACGGCCTGCACCGGGCCGGCCACGACGTCACCCTGGTGACACACACCCGCTTCGAGCCGCTCGTCGCCGGGTCGGGGGTCCGCTTCCACCCGCTGCCCATCGACCCGCAGGCAGAACTCCGGTCCCCGCGCGGCAGCGCCCTGCACCGCAGCACGACCGGCGCGGGCAAGCTGGTGCGGGTGGTGTCGATGGCGCGGGCGCTGGTCGGGCGGATGACCGAGGACCTGGTGGCGGCCGCCCGCGCGAGCGATGTGCTGCTGCTCGCGGGGGCCGTCGCCCCGCTGGGGGTGGCCGTCGCGGAAGGGCTGAGGCTGCCGAGCCTCGGCGTCTATCTGCAACCTCTGGCGCCCACGGTGGAGTTCGGGCCGCCCCTGCTGGGCGACCGGTCCTTCGGCGGGCCCGCCAACCGGCTCGTCGGACACGGGGTGACCCTCGCCGTGGAGCAGGTCTTCTCGTCGGCCGTCCCTGCGGTACGGGCCCGGCTGGGGTTGCCCGCCGCGCGCCCCGGTGCCCTGCGCCGGGAGCGGGAACGGCGGGGCTGGCCGGTCCAGCACGGGTTCAGCCCGCTGGTGGTCCCCCGGCCTCGCGACTGGCGGCCGGGCCTCGACGTCGCCGGGTACTGGTGGCCGTACGACGCCGACCCGCGGCTTCCCGAGGAGGTGCGGGCCTTCCTCGACGCCGGGCCGCCGCCGGTGTTCGTCGGGCTGGGCAGCGCGACCGTGCCCGACGCCCGGCGGACGAGCGAGCTGGTCGTGGCGGCGCTGCGGCGGGCCGGGCTGCGCGGGGTGATCCAGCGCGGCTGGGGCGGGCTTTCGGCGGACGCCGACGACATGCTGACGGTCGGTGAGGTGGCGCACTCGGCGCTGTTCCCGCACATGGCCGCGGTGGTCCATCACGCCGGTGCGGGCACGACCGCGGCCGGGCTGCGCGCCGGGGTGCCCGCGGTGCCGCTGCCGGTCCAGTTCGACGAGGGCTTCTGGGCGTCGCGGCTGGTGGCGCTGGGCGTGGCGCCCTGCGCGCTGCCCGTGCGCCGGGTGACAACCGACTCCCTCGCCGCCGCCTTGGCCCGCGCGGTCGGGGACCCGGTCCACCGGGCCCGGGCCGAGGCGCTCGGCGCACGGATCCGCGCGGAGGACGGGCTCGGTCCGGTGCTGGCCGCGGTCGGCCGGCTCGGGTGACGGGCCGGCTCAGGACGGCCGCAGGATCGCCACGAGCTGGCGGACCAGTTCGTCGACCACCTCGTCGAGGGTGGCGTCCACCCAGCCCGCGCTCCAGTCGTGGAGCAGGCCGTTGACGCTGCCGATGAACGCCGTGGCGGCGAGCCGGTGATCGCGCGGCGCGGCCTCGCCGCGGGCCGCGGCGGCGGCCGCCTCTCCGCAGATGAAGTCGACCCAGCGGGCCCGCCGGGCCAGCCGCTGCTCCTCCAGCCGCGGGCTGACGCCGATGATCTCGACGAAGGTGATGCGGATGCGGCGCGGGTCGCCGGTGACGTTCCCGGCGTACGCCCGGAAGATCGCGGAGGCCCGTTCCGCCAGCGGCCTGCCCTCCGCCTCGGCGGCCGCGGCCAGCACGGCCTCCTCCGCCCAGCCGTTGACCTGGAGGTGCAGTTCGGCCAGGACGTCCTCGAGGGTGCGGAACTCCTCGTAGAACTGACGGGTCGACAGTCCGGCGGCCTCGCTGAGCGCGGCGACGGTGGTGCCGCGGTAGCCCGGGGTGTCACCGAAGAGCCGGAGTGCCGCGTCCAGGAAGCGCCGGCGCCGCTCGGCCTGCCGTTCCTGCGCGGACCTGCCGCCGTAGCGGCCGGTCGGCCCCTTGAGCCTGCCCGCCACGCTGCCTCCTGTCCCGCCGGGCCGCCGCCCCGCCCGCCGACTGGCCAATTTTGTCGTGCACACAGTCTTGTGGAGAAGGGCGACCCCTCCTTACTTTCCAGTAAGTCGAACTCTGAACGGCGTTGTATTCAGACTGCCCCCCACTCCGAGGAGAGTGCAGCCATGCCTGCCTTCCGCCCCCGGCACCTGTGCACCGTCGCCGCCGCCCTCGCCCTGACGGTGAGCGTCCCCGCGACCACCGCGGCCGCCGACTCCCCCGCGGCGCTGCGCGAGGTGCTGTTCGTCGGCAACAACTGGGACGGCACCGCCGAAGTCCTCGCCTCCTCGGGCGACTTCGAGAGGATCGGCCGGGTGAACGTCGTGCCCGACAAGGACCGGCGCATGGCGGAGATCAACGCCGACCCGGTCAAGTGGATCTACTTCATGGCGATCCGCAACAGCGTCGGCGAGGGCCACGACCAGTTCGTCGACGACATGTACGCCACCCCGGACGGCCGCTCCATGGTGGTCTCCCGGCCCAGCTTCGCCGACGTCGTCTCCATCGACCTGGCCACCGGAGCGGTCAACTGGCGCTTCGCCGTGTCGGGTTACCGTGCCGACCACATGGCGGTCTCCCCCGACGGCACCAAGGTCGCCGTCTCCGCGTCGACCTCCAACACCGTCCATGTCCTCGACATCGTCACCGGCAGGCAGCTGGGCTCCTTCGGCACCGGCGACAAGCCGCACGAGAACGTCTTCACCGGCGACGGCCGCTACATCTGGAACATGTCCATCGGCGAGGTGAACACCGCCCTGGACGAGCCGTGGCTGGACTGGACGAAGGGCGACCGGCGCATCACCGTCGTCGACACCTCGACCTTCCGGCAGGTGAAGGTCGTCGACATGCGGCAGCGCCTGGACGCGGCCGGGCTCGGCCAGTACTCGGACGCGGTGCGCCCGGCCGCGTTCAGCCCCGACGAGTCGACGCTCTATTTCCAGGTGTCGTTCTTCAACGGCTTCTTCGAGTACGACGTCGCCGGCGACAGGATCACGCGCACGAAGGTGCTGCCGAAGAACCCGGCCACCAGCGAGGACCGCACCACCTGGGTCAACGACTCGCGCCACCACGGCCTCTCGATGAGCCCGGACGGCAGGAAGCTGTGCGTGGCGGGCACCATGGACGACTACGCCACCGTCGTCGACCGCGCCACGCTCCAGGAGGGCCCGCTCGTCGCCGCCGACAAGCCCTACTGGGCCACGGTCAGCGGCGACGGCAAGTCCTGCGTGATCTCCGAGAGCGGCGCCGACCGGGTCACCGCCATCGACTTCGCGACCGGCCGCAGGACGGTTTCCGTCCCCGTCGGCGACCACCCCCAGCGCGTCCGCCTGGCCCGCGTGCCCGCCGACTGGAGCGGCCCGGCCAGCTGACCGCCCCGGGCGCGAGCTGCGCCCGGGCCGCGCGCGTCGCTTCGCCGTGCCCCTGAAAGTCGAAGCGTCCTGATGTTCCGTCAACCACTCGTGCGGCGCGTGACGTTGAGCAGGTACTCCTTCCGGTTCAGCGGGTTGTGGTCGGTGCGGGGCCGCTCGGGCACCGGCCCCGCCCCGACGGGCGCGTAGTGGTCGAAGGCGCTCTCCAGCTCGCCCTCGCCCCGGGTGAGCCCCGGCAGCCGCTGCTCCAGGGCGTGCACACGGGCCGCCGGCACCTCGCCCTCCAGGACGCACACCGCGCCGTGCGTCTCGGTGGTGCGCGGCACCGCCCGCAGCGCGGCCAGCACCGGCAGCAGCGCGCCGAGCGTGTCCGCGGGCGCCTCCAGGCGGAAGCGGTGCAGGGGCTCGTGCACCCGGGTGCCGGCCCGCCGCAGCGCCTCGACGAGGACCAGCGGGGTCAGGCCCCGGAAGTCGTACCCCGTGCTGGACATGCTCTTGTCGAAGCCCTGGTGGGCGTGGCTCTGCCGGGGCCAGTAGCCCGAGTGGGTCATGGTGACCACGCAGTCGGTGACCCGCCAGCCGTGCAGGCCCTGGGCGAGGGTCTCGCGCACGGTGTCCTCGACGGCCTTGAAGAAGGCGTACGGCATCGAGCCCAGCTCCACCTCCAGGTCGAACGCGACGGCCGAGCCGGGCGGGGCCGGGTCGACGCGCAGCCCGACCGTGGCCAGGAACGGATTGGCGCCCTTCTTGATGAACTCCGCGGCCTCGCCCGACCCGGCCGGCCGCTCCACGCACAGCGGGGTGGTCTCCCGGAAGCCGACCTCCAGGCCGTACTCCTCGGCGAGCGTGGCCTGGACGACCTCCTTCTGCACCTCCCCGTACAGCGACACGCTGGTCTCCTGCCGCACCTCGTCGTGGCGCAGCCCGATCAGCGGGTCCTGCTCGGCGAGCCGGGTCAGCGCAAGGTGCAGCGCCCGCGGGTCCGTGCCGGCGCCGGGCACGACGACCGTCTCCAGCGTCGGCGGGGCGAAGAAGTGCCCGTACGGCTCGCGGGGCACACCGAGGAAGTCGCCGATCCTGATGTCCGTCAGGCCCCGCACCCGGGCGATCCGGCCCGCCGGCACCGCGTCCGCGGGGACGTCCGTGCCGTGGTCGAAGACGCCGACCGCGGTGACCTTGCCCTCCCGGGGCGGGTCGCCGAAGGGGACGCGGTCGCGGACGCGCAGGGTGCCGGTGAAGACCCGCGCGTAGGCGATCTTCTCGCCCGCCGGGCCGCGTTCCACCTTGAACACGGTGCCCGACAGCGGTCCGGCCGGGTCGCCGTCGGCCGCCGGGAGCAGTTCCCTGACACCGGCGACCAGCGACTCCACTCCCGCCCCGGTGACGGCGGAGCCGAAGTAGAGCGGGTGCACCAGGCCCTTGCGGGTCTGGTCGGCGAGGGCCGCGCGCACCCGCTCGGGCCGCAGGGCGCCCTCGACGTAGGCGGCCAGCAGGTCGTCGTCGTGGCCGGCGAGGACGTCGAGCGCGGCGGGGCCGAGGTCGGGCACGAACCGGGCCTGTGGGCCGCCCAGCCGCTCGGCGTCGCCCATGGGCACCACGGGCACCTTCAGCCGCTCCGCGACCGAGCGCACCAGCTGCGCGCCGCGTGCCCCGCGCCGGTCGATCTTGTTGACGAAGACCAGGGTCGGGATGCCGAGGCGGCGCAGGGTCCGCATGAGGACCCGCGTCTGGGCCTGGACGCCCTCGACGGCGGAGACGACGAGCACGGCGCCGTCGAGCACGCCGAGGACGCGTTCCACCTCGGCGATGAAGTCCGGGTGCCCGGGGGTGTCGATGAGGTTGACGGTCACGTCGTCGACGGGGAACGACACGACCGCGGACTTGATCGTGATCCCGCGCCGGCGCTCCAGCGCGAGGGTGTCCGTCCGGGTGCTGCCGTCGTCGACGCTGCCGATCTCGTCGATGACCCCGGCGGTGTGCAGAAGGCGTTCGGTCAGGCTGGTCTTTCCTGCGTCGACGTGGGCGAGAATGCCAAGATTGAGCATGTGCACGTAGCGTCATGTCCTCGGGAGAGCGGGCGGGTTCCTTCCTGGGTGGACATGAACGGTGCGCGCATTGCGGCCCTCCTCGGCTCGAAGCTGGAAACCCGAGCAGTGCAGCAGACGGCGGGGGCGACGGCAACGCATTAAGGAGACCCGCGATGCGTGAGATTCTCCCGGTGCTGGGCGGCTGGTGGTCCGCCCGGATCCCGTTCGGGCTGGCCACGGTGGTCGCGGTGAGCCGCAGCGCGCCGCGCGATCCCGGCGCGGCGATGGCCGTCGGCCCGGACGACGAGGTCGTCGGCAGTGTGTCCGGCGGCTGTGTGGAGGGCGCGGTCCTGGAACTGGCCCAGGAGGCCGTGGCGAGCGGCCGGGCCCGGCTGGAGACCTTCGGCTACAGCGACGAGGACGCCTTCTCCGTCGGCCTGACCTGCGGCGGCGAGATCACCGTCCTCGTGCGGCCCGTGACCCGCGAGCGGGACCCGGCCCTCGGCGCGGTCGCCGAGTCCGTGGCGGCGGGCCGCCCGGTGACGGTGGCGACGGTGACCGACGGGCCCGCGCCGCGCGGCGCCACCCTCGCCGTCTGGCCGGACGAGACCCTCGGCAGCCTGGGGGCGGCCGGGCTGGACGCCGCGGTCACCGCCGACGCGCGCGGGGAACTCGCCGTGGGCGCCACGGGCGTACGGCACTACGGCCCGCACGGGGAGCGGCGGGAGGACGCGGTCTCCGTCTTCGTGGAGTCCTTCGCGCCGCCGCCGCGGATGCTGGTGTTCGGGGCGATCGACTACGCGGCCGCGGTCGCCCGGATCGGTGACTTCATGGGCTATCGGGTGACCGTGTGCGACGCCCGCCCCGTCTTCGCCACGCCCCGCCGCTTCCCGCCGGGCGTGGAGGTGGTGGTGGACTGGCCGCACCGGTATCTGGCGGGCACCGGCACCGACGAGCGCACGGTGATCTGCGTGCTCACCCACGACCCCAAGTTCGACGTCCCGCTGCTGCGGGAGGCGCTGCGCCGGCCGGCCGCCTACATCGGGGCGATGGGCAGCCGCCGTACGCACACCGAGCGGCGGGAGCGGCTGGTGGCGGAGGGCCTCACCGAGGCCGAGCTGGCCCGGCTGCGCTCACCGGTCGGGCTGGATCTGGGGGCCCGTACGCCCGAGGAGGTGGCGGTCTCGGTGGCCGCGGAGATCGTGGCGCTGCGGTGGGGCGGCAGCGGGGTCCCGCTTGCCGCCACGGCGGGGGCGATCCACGGGGCGACACCGTAGGCGGTCCGGAAAAATCTTCACCGGCCCCGCATAGGAGGGGGCGAAAGGGGTAGTCGCCCGCATATCGGGACGAACTCCATGTCCCTGTCCGAAGAGCCGAAGGAGGTCCGTGACAGACAGCCCGGATTCACAGTGCGCGGGCCGTGACCGGCAGGCCGGAGCGGCCCGCCCTCTTCGTCCGCGACCCTCCGGGTGCTTCTGCGCGTGACCGTTCAGCAATTCGGGTGAACCGCGCTCAGCGCCGGGGCAGCCGGTGCAGGACCACGTCCGCGAGCGCGCCGTCCGCGACCGAGGCGGTCATGTAGGTGCAGTACGGCTGTCTGCGCCGGTCGGTCGGCGAGCCCGGGTTCAGCAGCCGCAGGCCCGTGGGGGCGGTGCTGTCCCAGGGGATGTGGCTGTGCCCGAAGACGAGGACGTCCAGGTCGGGGAAGCGGGCCGCGCACCGGGCCTCGCGCCCCTGGGCCGGCCCGGTCTCGTGCACCACGCCGAACCGCAGCCCGCCCAGGTCGGCGTACGCCACCTCGGGCAGCCGGGCCCGCAGGCCGGGGCCGTCGTTGTTGCCGTACACCCCCACCAGCCGGCGGCAGCGTTCCTCCAGCAGGTCGAGCGTGGCCGTGTCGACCCAGTCCCCCGCGTGCACCACGGCATCGGCCGCCTCGGCCTCCGTCAGCACCTCGGCGGGCAACTCCCGCGCGCGTCGCGGCAGGTGTGTGTCGGAGATCAGCAGCAGACGCATGCGACCAGCCTAAGTGCGCGGGCGCGGACGGCGATCGACAGGACGGCCTCCGGGATAAGATCGGGCAACGCACGACAATCCTCAACACGAACGGCAGACGACCCCAGGGGGCCAGGAGGCCATGCCGGTGAAGGTCAGCGTCATCGTTCCGGTCTACAACCCCGGGCGCTACATCGACGACTGCGTCGATTCCCTGCTGCGTCAGTCGCTGCCCGACGACGCCTATGAAGTGATCTTCGTCGACGACGGCTCCACCGACGACACGCCGGCCCGGCTCGACGCCGTCGCCGCCGAGCACCCCCATGTGCACGTCATCCACCAGGAGAACTCCGGCTGGTCGGGCAAGCCCCGCAACGTCGGCATCGAGGCGTCCAAGGGCGAGTTCGTGATGTTCGTCGACAACGACGACTATCTCGCCGACGAGGCGCTTGAGCGGATGTACGACTACGGCGTCGCCCACGACGCGGACGTGGTCGTCGGCAAGATGGCCGGCAAGGGCCGCCCCGTGCCGGTCGAACTGTTCCGGCGCAACCACCCGAAGGCGTCGGTCGCGAGCGCCCCGCTCATCGACAGCCTGACCCCGCACAAGATGTTCCGCCGGGAGTTCCTCGACCGCATCGGGCTGCGCTTCCCGGAGGGGCGGCGGCGCCTGGAGGACCACGTCTTCGTCACCGAGGCGTATCTGCGGGCGGGCAACGTCTCGGTGCTCGGCGACTACGTCTGCTACTACCACGTCCGCCGCGACGACGCCTCCAACGCCGGGTTCCAGCGGCTCGACCCGGCCGGGTACTTCAAGAACCTCCGCGAGGCGCTGGACGTCGTCGAGGCGTACACCGAGCCGGGCGAGCTGCGGGACCGGCTGCTGCGCCGCTGGCTGCGCAACGAGATGGTCGAACGGATGCGCGGCAAGCGCCTGCTGGCGCTCCCCGACGACTACCGCCGCGAGCTGTTCGCGGAGATCCACGCGACGGCCGTGGAGCGCTTCGGCCCCGGCGTCGCGGCGGGGCTCCCGCCCGCGCAGCGGGCCGTGGCCGCGATGATCGCCGCGGACCGGTACGACGACGTCGTCGCCTTCGCCGAGTGGGAGAGCGGCGTCGCCGTCCGGGCCGTGCCCGAGGGCGTCGAGTGGCAGGACGGCGCGGTGCGGGTCGCGCTGCGCGCCGAGTTCACCTCGGGCGGCCGGCCGATGCTGTTCCCCGCCGAGGGCGCCGACGCGACGGGCGAGCCCCCGCTGGACTCCGCCGAGGCCGTCGCCTGGGTGTGCGCCGACTCCGTGGCCCGCTTCGAGAAGGCCACCGCCGACCTGCTGCTGCGCGAGCGCGACAGCGCCGCCCAGCACTTCCAGCCGGTCCGGGTCACCCGGGAGACAGCGCCCGAGGCCGACGGCACGCGGGTGCGGCTGGTGCTGCGGGCGACGGCCACCGTCGACCCGGCCACCGCGGCGGACGGCGTGCCGCCCGCCGCCGGACTGTGGGACGCGTTCGTACGGGTCCGGCTGGGCGCCTGGACCAAGGAGTGCCGGCTCGGCCCGGCGCCCGCCCATGACCGGCCCGCGCCGAGCGCGGGCGTAGCGGGCGGCCGGGTGGTGCTGCCGTACTGGACCCACCCGCAGGGCAACCTCGCCTTCGACGTGGACCGCGCCTCCAAGCGGCTCGGCCTGTCCGAGGTCACGCACACCATGGTCACCGTCTCCGGGAGCAGCCTGCGCGCACCGGTTCCGCTGTACGTGTCCGCCGAGACGAAGGTGGGGCTGCGGCTGACGGCCGGGCGCAGCGTGGACGTGCCGGGGCGCCTCTCGCCCTCCGCCGACGGCCGACGTGCGGTGCTGGAGGCCGAGCTGCCCGTGGCGGAGCTGCGGGCGGGCATCTGGCGTGCGGCGCTTGAGCCGGTCCCCGAGCGGTTCCTGGCGCTGCCGCTCGCCCTGGACGTCACGGACGGCGGGGTGCGCGCGGTGCCGGCCGCGCCACCGGGCGACGAGCAGCCGCTGATCCGCCGCGTCCGCCGCAGGCTCGGCCGAGTGCTGCGCGGCGCGGCGTCCCGAGTCACCAAGCACAGGAGGTAGGGCGTTGCGACCGCTGGGGATCGAGGGTGCCTGGGTGCTGGAGCCCAAGGTCTTCCCGGACGAGCGGGGCAGTTTCCACGAGTGGTACCGCGGCCAGGAGTTCCGCGAGGCCACCGGCTACGACCTGGCGCTCGCGCAGGCGAACTGCTCGGTCTCCCGCCGGGGCGTGCTGCGCGGGGTGCACTACGCCGATGTCCCGCCCGGCCAGGCGAAGTACGTCACCTGTGTGCGCGGCGAGGTCCTGGACGTGGTGATCGACCTGCGGGTCGGCTCGCCCACGTTCCGGCAGTGGGAGGCGGTCCGGCTCGACGACGACACCCGGCACGCGGTGTTCCTCGCGGAGGGTCTCGGGCACGCCTTCATGGCGCTCACCGACGACGCCACGGTCGTCTACCTGTGCTCCACCGGATACGCCCCTGAGCGCGAGCACGGCGTGCATCCGCTGGACGCGGACCTGGGCATCGAGTGGCCCCGGGGCATCGAGCCGGTGCTGTCGCCGAAGGACGCCGGGGCCCCGTCGCTCGCGCAGGCCCGGCAGGCCGGGCTCCTTCCGGAGTACGAGACCTGCCGCGCCCACCACGAGCGGCTTCGCGCGGGCGGCCCCACCGGCTGACGGGGCCGCCCGGCCTGCTCAGGAGGTCTTGGCCTTGGGGGTGCCGTAGCGGGCCTTGAGGACCCGCTTCTTGTTCGTGCCCTCGGCGTTGACGCCCTTCTCGATGATCACGAGATTGTGGAAGAAGTGGACGGCCCGGATGTTGCGGTCGAAGTACGTGGGCTCGTAGCTCTCGTCCACGAACTCCTCGTAGTTCAGGCCGTCCACCAGCTGCTTGAGCACGCCCATGCTGGTGTCCTTGGAGTCCAGGTCCTCGCTGCCCATCCACTCCGGCCAGTACGAGCTCTGGGTGTCCTCGACCGCGTAGATCCCCCCGTCGCTGAGCAGCGGGAACAGGGTGCGGAACGTGGTGATGACGTGCGGGCTGCGGTGGCTGCCGTCGTCGATGATCACATCGATCCTGCCGATCTTCTCGGCGATGGCGAGCAGCGAGTCGGGGTCGGACTGGTCGCCGATGTAGGTGGTGATCCGGTCCTCGTCGACGAAGGACTTGTCCTGGATGTCCATGCCGTGGATGTGCGCGCGGGGGAAGAAGTGCTTCCACATCCGCAGGGACGCGCCGCCCTCGCCGGGCCGGTTGTAGCCGCCGATGCCGATCTCCAGCAGGTTGAACTCCTCGTTCTTCAGGTGCTGGAGATAGCGCTGGTAGTGCTGCGCGTACTTGTGGGCGCCCCACTTGTCGGTCTTGAAGTGGGTGGCGAGCTTGCACAGGTCGTCGGAGATCGCGGCGACACCCGTGGGCTTCTTCGGCGGCGCCGGCGGGGTGCCGAACGTCCGCTGCCTGAGGCGGCGCAGCGTCTGCCAGCCGCGCTCGCCGACGACGGGTTTGACGGTCTTCCTCACGACCGACTTGATCGACATGCTGCGGATTCTCCCTCTGTGGTGGTTGCGCCGAAGGACGGGAACGCGGCGGCCAGCGCCTCCCGCCAGTCCCGGATGGGGGTGAGGCCGGCCTGCTTCCAGCGGTCGTGGCCGAGCACGCTGTAGGTGGGGCGCAGGGCCGGCCGGGGGAAGGCCGAGCTGTCCACGGGCCGCACCCGCTCGGGGTCGGCGCCCGCGTGCCGGAACACCTCACGGGCCAGGTCGTACCAGGTCGTCTCGCCGGAGCTGGTGGCGTGGAAGACGCCGTTCAGGCCGGGCCCGATCAGCGGGCCGAGGTCGGCGAGGCACTCGGCGAGGTCGACGCTCCAGGTGGGCTGGCCGTGCTGGTCGTCGACGACGTCGAGCGTGTCGCGGCGGGCCTCCAGGTCGAGCATCGTGCGGACGAAACTGCGGCCGTGGGCGCCGTAGAGCCAGGCGGTGCGGACGATCGCGGAGTGTTCGGGGAGTTCGGCGAGGACGGCCTGTTCGCCGGCCAGTTTGCTGCGGCCGTAGGCGGTGCGCGGGTCCGGGGGGTGGTTCTCCGGGTAGGGGGTCGTGCGGGCCTCGCCGGAGAAGACGTAGTCGGTGGACAGGTGCAGCAGCCGGGCGCCGGTGGCGGCGCAGGCGCGGGCGAGGTGGCGGGGTCCTTCGCCGTTGATCAGCAGGGCCGTCTTCTCGTCGGTCTCGGCGTCGTCGACGGCGGTGTAGGCGGCGCAGTTGACCACGATGTCGGGGCGGTGTGCGGCGAGCGCCTCGTCCACGGACTCCGGCCGGGTGACGTCCAGGGCGGCGTGGCCGAGGCCCGTCACGTCCTCGCCGCGCCGGGTGAGTGCGGCGGCGGTGTCGCGGCCGAGCATGCCGCCCGCGCCGGTGACGAGCCACTTCATCGGCGCTCCTTCAGCGGCTCCCACCAGGCGCGGTTGGCGCGGTACCAGTCGACGGTCGCGGCGAGGCCCTCGGTGAAGTCGTGGCGGGGGCGGTAGCCGAGTTCGGTGCGGGCCTTGGTCCAGTCGACGGAGTAGCGCAGGTCGTGGCCCTTGCGGTCGGGCACGTGCTCGACCATCTCCCAGCCGGCCCCGCAGGCCTCGAGGAGCAGGCCGGTGAGTTCCTTGTTGGTCAGCTCGGTGCCGCCGCCGATGTTGTAGACCTCGCCGGGCCGGCCCCCCGTGCGCACCAGCTCCACGCCGTGGCAGTGGTCCTCGACGTGCAGCCAGTCGCGGACGTTGCGGCCCTCGCCGTAGAGCGGGACCTTGCCGCCGTCGAGGAGGTTGGTGACGAACAGCGGGATGACCTTCTCGGGGAACTGGTGCGGGCCGTAGTTGTTGGAGCACCGGGTGACGCGCACGTCCAGGCCATGGGTGCGGTGGTAGGCCAGGGCGAGCAGGTCGGAGGATGCCTTGGAGGCGGAGTACGGGGAGTTCGGGCTCAGCGGGTGGGTCTCGGGCCAGGAGCCCGTCTCGATGGAGCCGTACACCTCGTCGGTGGAGATGTGCACGAACGGGCCGACGCCGTGGCGCAGGGCCGCGTCCAGCAGCGTCTGCGTGCCGAGCACATTGGTACGGACGAAGTCGGCGGCGCCCTCGATGGAGCGGTCCACGTGCGACTCGGCCGCGAAGTGCACGAGCTGGTCGCTCTCGGAGACCAGCTTGTCGACGAGCGGGGCGTCGCAGATGTCGCCCCGCACGAACCGCAGCCGGGGGTGGTCGGGCGGCAGGTTGTCGAGCGTGCCGGCGTAGGTGAGCTTGTCCAGCACCGTGATGTGCGGGGCGTCCGGCCGCTCGTCCGCGAGCAGCATGCGCACGTACGTCGAGCCGATGAACCCGGCGGCGCCGGTGACGAGGAGGTTCATGTGGGGATCTGCACCTTGCTTCTGCACCTTGCTGAAGAACGGGTTGTGCACCTCAGGTATGGATCTGGACCTTGCTGTGGTCGCCGAGGACGAGGCGGTGGGCGCTGGGTACGCTGGGCGCCGGGGTCACCTCGACATGGCGGCCGATGAGGGAGTTCTCGATCCGGCCCACGCCGTCGATGGAGGAGTCGCGCAGCACGATCGAGAACTCCAGTTCGCTGTCCTTGATGCGGCAGTTCTCCGCGACGGACGTGAACGGGCCGACGTAGGAGTCGGTGACGACCGTGCCCGAGCCGATCACCACGGGCCCGACGATGCGGGAGCCGGTCACACGCGCGCCCCGCTCGATGACCACCCGGCCGACGGTCTCCGACGCCTCGTCGACCTCGCCGTCGATGCGCCGCTCCAGCGTCTCCAGGACCGTGCGGTTGACCTCCAGCATGTCGACGACGTTGCCGGTGTCCTTCCAGTAGCCGTGGATCTCGGTGGAGCGGACCTCGGCGCCGGAGTCGAGCAGATGCTGGATGGCGTGGGTGATCTCCAGCTCGCCGCGCCAGGACGGGCGGATGGAGCGCACGGCCTGGTGGATGGCCGGGGTGAACAGGTACACGCCGACCAGCGCGAGGTCGCTCTTGGGGCGCTCCGGTTTCTCCTCCAGGCCGACGACCTGTCCTTCGGGGCCGAGTTCGGCGACGCCGAAGGCGCGCGGGTCGGCCACCCGGGTGAGCAGGATCTGGGCGTCGGGGCGGCTGGTGCGGAACTCCTCCACCAGACCGGTGATGCCGCCGACGATGAAGTTGTCGCCGAGGTACATCACGAAGTCGTCGTCACCGAGGAAGTCCCGCGCGATGAGCACCGCGTGGGCGAGTCCGAGGGGGCGTTCCTGTGGGATGTAGGTGATCTCCAGGCCGAACTTCGATCCGTCGCCGACCGCCTCCTGGATCTCCTCCGCGGTGTCGCCGACGACGAGTCCCACGTCGGTGATCCCCGCGTCTGCGATCGACTCCAGGCCGTAGAACAGCACGGCTTTGTTCGCTACCGGAACGAGTTGCTTGGCCGAGGTGTGGGTGATCGGCCTCAACCGTGTTCCGGCGCCTCCGGACAGCACGAGTGCCTTCATCTGCTTCACCATAGCCGGGATCAAGGGGGTGGGTGGTCGCCTGCGGTACTTCTGGTGTACTCCCGTCTCGCCCCTTTTGTTCGCCCGCGCGGTCATGGGCAGGCGGGGACGCCGTCGAGCCACGCGGGTCCCTGGATGTAGATGTTGGTGACCCAGGCGCGGTAGTCGGGCAGGTAGGACCACACGTCGTTGGTGTAGCCGTCGGAGGTGACGCGCTCGGCGTGCTTCTGGCAGCGGACCCGGATGGTGGTCGGGCCGGGGAAGGCGTACACGCGTGTGGCCGCGGTGGACGGTTCGGCCTTGGTCCACACGCCGGTGCCCCAGGTGGAGTAGCGGGGTCCGGTGACGGGACCGGTGTCGACGCGGACGGCCCCGAAGTAGGCGCTGTTCAGGCGTACGTCACTGACCATCAGCCGGGTGCCCGACTGGCGGGCCTCGACCATCCGCCCGGCGCCCAGGTAGATCGCGATGTGCGCGAGGTGGTCGGAGGTGCCCCAGGCGAGCAGGTCGCCGGGCAGCAGCGGGGCGAGGCCCTGGCCGGGGGTGAAGCGTTCGGCGGCGCGGTGCGTGTAGTACTGGGCGCTCGCCACGCCGTTCAGGAGGTCCTCGCCGGTGGCGCGGGCGTAGGCGTACCGCACGAGGCCGGAGCAGTCGAAGCCGCGCCGCTCGGGGTCGTGCTCGCTGGCCGGGTCCTCGGGGTCGACCTGGCCGTACGTGGGTCCGGGCCGCGGGCCGTGGCCGCCGCCCCAGGAGTACCAGGTGCCCGCGGCGACCTGCTCGCAGGCCGCGGCGACGGCCCGTTCGGCGGCCGGAGAGGCGCCCGGCGCGAGGGGGCGGCAGTCGTCGGAGGCGGCCGCCGTGGTGGCGGGCACGCCGAGGAGGAGGGCGAGCAGCGCGCCGAGCACGCCGCCGACGAGAGTGCGTCGGATCATGCGGAGTTCCCCGTTTCGAGGCCGGTGAGAGGCGATGAGAGGCCGGTGAGCGGCCGGAGGAGAGGCCGGTGGAGAGGCCGGCGGGACGATGACGCGAAGCCGGTCGACTGTCAGACTGCCGACCGGCGCCCGCTCGTTCCCGCCCGGCGCGTGGTCCACTCGAAAGAGGCAACGGGAAACGCCGGGGAAACCCTCACCCGTCAGGGTGGTTGATGATCCGTCAGCCGCTGGCGCAGCCGGCCGATGTCCCTGAGCCGGGCCCCGGGGTCGAGGTTCCACAGCCGTACGGTGCCGTCGTTGCCGGCGCTGGCCACCGTCCGCCCGTCGGGTGCGAAGTCGACGCCCCACACCGCGCCCGTGTGCCCGGTCAGCGTGGCCCAGGGCCGCCGGGCCGCCACGTCCCACAGCCGGACCGTGCCGTCGCCGCCGCTGCTGGCGAGCCTGCGGCCGTCGGGCGAGAAGGCGAGGCCGCGCACGGACCCCGCGTGTCCGGTGAGCGTGGCGCCGCGGCGGTGGCGGCGCAGGTCCCACAGGCGTACGGCCCCGTCGTTGCCACCGCTGGCGAGGGTGCGCCCGTCGGGGCCGAAGGCGAGGCCGCGCACGGCGCCGGTGTGCCCGGTCAGGACGGCGCGCTGCCGGTAAGAGGGCACGTCCCACAGGCGTACGGTCAGATCGTCGCCCGCGCTGGCGAGGGTGCGGCCGTCGGGGCTGAAGGCGACGTCGTTCACGAAGTCGGTGTGCCCCTCCAGCACCCTTGCCGGGCGGTGTCCGGTGAGGTCCCACAGCCGGACCGTGCGGTCGGCGGCGGCCGAGGCGAGGGTGCGGCCGTCCGGGGCGAAGGCGACGGCGAACACGCTCTGTCCGTGGCCCTTCAGGGTCGCCGTCGGGCGCCGGGACGCCACCGCCCACAGGCGGATGTCGCCGTCGGAGCCGGCCGAGGCCAGGGTGCGCCCGTCCGGGGCGAAGGCCACGGCGAACACGCTCTGCCGGTGCCCCCGCAGCGTCGCCACCGGACGCCGGGACGTCAGGTCCCACAGCCGTACGGTGTGATCGGTGCCCGCGGCCGCCAGCAGCCGGCCGTCGGGGCTGTGGTCGGCGCGGGACAGCTCGGTGAACGGGCGGGCGGTCAGGGCGCGGCCGCGCAGGTCCCACAGCACCACCGACTGGTCGAACCCGGCGGTGGCCAGCCGGCGCCCGGCCGGGTCGACGGCCACGGACAGGACGTAGTCGGTGTGCCCGGCGAGGGTGGCGACCGGGCGGGCGGCGCGTACGTCCCACAGCCGGGTCGTCCCGTCGCCGCCGGCGCTGACGACGGTGGTGCCGTCGGGGGTGTAGGCGACCGCGTTGACGTCGTCGCCGTGCCCGGACAGGGTCGCCGTCGTCCGGCGGGCGGCGAGGTCCCACAGCCGGACCGTGCGATCGGTGCCCCCTGTGGCGAGAGCCCGCCCGCCCGGGGCGACGGCGAGCCCGAGCACCTCACCCGTGTGCCCGCGCAGCGCGGCGAGCGGCCGTGCCCGCTCCGGGTCCCACAGCCGTACGGTGCCGTCGGCGCCTGCGGACAGGAGCAGGTGTCCGTCGGGGGTGTAGGCGAGGGCGTTGACGCCGCCCGTGTGCCCGGTGAGGACCGCCTCGCGGCGCGGGTCACGGCCGGTGCGCCACAGCTGGACCGTCCCGTCGGCGGCGGCCACGGCGAGCCGGGTGCCGCGCGGGTCGAAGGCGAGGGCGCGGGCACCGGCGGTGGCGGCGGTCAGGAGCCGCGGCGCGGCGGACGAGGCCGGGTCGAACAGCCGGACGGGCCCGGTCGTGGAGGTCGCCGCCAGCAGCCTCCCGCCGGGTGCGAAGGTCACCGACCGGACGCGGCCCGGCACCCGCAGGGTGGTGAGGAGACGGCGGTCGGCGACGCGCAGCAGCCGGACCGTACCGTCTGAGCTGCCGCTGGCGAGGAGGCGGCCGTCCGGGGTGAAGGCCACCGTGTTGGCGGGGCCGCGGTGGCCGGTGAGGCGGGCGGAGAACGGCTGGGCCTGGGTGCTGAGCAGGGCGCCGCGTGCCTCGGCGCCCGCCTCGGCGCGGTATGCCTCCTCGGCCAGCAGCATCGACGCCTCGGGGCGGCCGCCGGCCAGGGAGATGGAGCGGACGGCGAGGGCCTGGGAGCGGGCGGCGCGTTCGTGGGCGAGGGCGGCCGACCGCTGCTGGTGGGCGAGGGCGCCGGCGGTCAGCGCCAGACCGAGCAGCACCGCGAGGGTGGCCAGCAGGGTCTGCCGCAGTCGCGTCTGGCGCCGGGCCTGGCGCTCGCGCTGCCCCTCCTCGGCGAGGGCCGCCGCGAGGAACTCCTCCTCCAGCGCTGTCGTGCCGCCGGTGTCCTCGGCCCAGGCGCGGGCCGTCTCCAGGCGGCTGCCGCGGTAGAGGGCCGAGGGGTCGCGGCCCTCACGGTCCCACTCGGCCGCGGCCAGGGCGAGCTGCTGGCGGACCAGGAGACCGGCGCGGTCGGCGTGGATCCAGTCGCGCAGCCGGGGCCAGGCGTGCAGCAGGGCCTCGTGGGCGATCTCGACGGTGTCGCGGTCGACGGTGATCAGACGGGCCCGCACGAACGCGTCCAGAGCGCGCTCGGCGCCCTCCGCCGCCGTCGGCTGGGCCGTGAGGTCGGCGCGCCGGGCCCGGCGGCGGGTCGGACCGGTCTCGTCGGAGACCTGCACCAGGCGCGACAGCAGCCTGCGCACGGTGCGCTGCTCGGCCGGGTAGAGCCCGGCGAAGACGCTCTCGGCGGTGCGGGCGACCGCGCCCTGGATGCCGCCGGTGCGCTCGTAGGCGGCGACGGTGAGGGCGGCGCCCTCACGCTGCTGCCAGGTGGCGAGCAGCGCGTGGGACACCAGCGGCAGCGCGGCACTGGTCTGCGCGTCGCGCAGCAGCAGGGGGACGAGGCCGGGTTCGAAGGGGACGCCGGCGGATTGCGCGGGGCGGGTGACGGCCTCGCGCAGTTCGTCGGGGGTCATCGGCGGCAGGACGAACAGGCCGTCGGTGAACGCCTCGGCGAGTCCGGGCAGTTCCAGGCACCGGCCGGCGAAGTCCGCCCGGACGCCGAGCACCACGAGCGCCCCGTGGTCCGGGTGCGCGGCGAGACCGGTGAGGAGGCGGACGTAGGAGTGCCGTTCGGTGGCGTCGGCGCAGAGGGTGAACAGCTCTTCGAACTGGTCGACGATCAGCACCGGCCGCAGGGGCGGCGGTTCGCGCTCGGCCCGTGGTGCGGGGACGGTGGCCGCGCGGACGGCGGCCAGCAGTCCGGCGGGGTCGGGTGTCGGCTCCGGGACTCCCAAGGTCTTGGCGGTGCGTTCGAGGAGTTCCTCGACCGGGTGGGCGGTGGGCGTGAGCGTGACGACGGGCCAGCGGTCGGCGCCCGGCATCGGGAAGCCCCCGGGCCGGCCGAGCGCGGGCACGAACCCGGCGTTGAGCAGTGAGGACTTGCCCGCTCCCGAGGGCGCGACCAGCAGCAGCGGGCCCTTGCCGACGCGCTGGAAGGCCCGTTCGACCAGCGCGGCCGTGGCGCGCTCGCGGCCGAAGAAGCGGGTGGCGTCCTCCCGGGTGAACGCCGACAGGCCCCGGTAGGGGCAGGCGGGCTCACCGGGGCCGGCACCCGGCCGCTCCACCAGGCGCAGCAGCTCCCCTTCGGCGCCCAGGATCTGGTCGCAGCGGCGGGCCACGTCGAGGGTGGCGCGCTTGGCCCCGGTCTCGATCTTGCTGAGGTAGCCCTTGCTGTAGTGGGTGCGGCGGGCCAGGTCCGCGAGGGACAGACCGCGCTGCTGTCGTAGTCGTCGGAGCTGGGCGGGGAAGGAGGCGGTGGTGTGCGCGGAGGGCGCCGGTGCGCCCTGGTCCCCGCCCGCCGGGTGCTGCTGCTGGTCCCCCAAAACGTCCCCCATGGCATGGTGCGTCCACGTCGTGAGACGGCGGACACCCAGGCTACTGCGGGCGGCTGACGGACCGGCACGCCATTCACTCCAAGTGGCGAAAAGCGGCGGGCGCGAAGCGGCGGGCCGGCGAAGGGGAGGGACGCGGGAGGGCGGTGGGAGGTGCGCGGGAGGGCGGTGGGAGGTACGCGGGAGGGCGGTGGGAGGTACGCGGGAGGGCGGTGGGAGGGACACGGGAGGGCGTCCGCGGCCGCCGTACGACGGCTGCGGACGCCCGCTCCCCCGTGGCGGGTGGACTCAGAGCCGGATCACGGCCGGTTCAGGCGCACCGAGTTGATCGGTGTGAGGTCGGCGTAGACGGCCACGCCTGCGGGGATGGCCTCGCCGCAGCCGCCGCCGTTGTACTGGGTGCACAGGTTGGCGGTGGCTCCGCCGGTCTGGTTGTTGTAGACCCAGTGGTGGCCCACCTGGTTGCGCAGGTTGTGGGCGCCGTAGCTCCAGAAGACGTCGGTGGGGTTGACGCTGGGGTCGGTCTCGGGGTCGCGGCCCTCGGGGTAGATGCAGACCGCGCCGTCCGGGCAGCGGTCCCAGTCGGCGGGCCGGGCCTCGGCGGCGCCGCCGAGGGTGAGGACGGCGGCCACGGCGGTGGCGAGTGCGGCGGCGCCGCGGATCTTGTTGCGCATGTTTCCCCCTTGCGGGTCTCCTGCGGGTTCGCAGGCCGTGCTGTTCGGTCGACCTCAGCCTGTCCCGGTGGCCGGGCGGGGTCGACGGGTTGCCCGTCGACCGTCCGGGCACGCCTCGGGAAACCCCCTGTGACCTGGAACTTCACCGCGGTGAAGGCAACCCCGGCGGGGGGTCAGCGGTCGAGGGCGACCTCGCACCACACCTGCTTGCCCCCGCTGACCGGCAGGGTGCCCCAGGTCGCCGACATGGCCTCCACGAGGAGCAGTCCGCGCCCGCCGGTGGCCTCCCAGCCGATGCTGGTCGGCTTGACGGGCGTGCGCGGCGAGGAGTCGGCGACGGCGATGCGCAGCCGGCTGTTGAGCAGGGTGAGGTCCAGGCGGACCTGGCCCTCGGTGTGCACGAGGGCGTTGGTGACGAGTTCGGAGACGATCAGCAGGACGGCGTCGGCCTCCTCGGCGGCGCCCCAGGCGCGCAGGGTGCGCCGGGTGAAGCGGCGGGCGTGCCGCACGGCCTCAGGGACCCGCCAGACCGTCCAGCTCTCGCGCAGCGGCCGTACGGCCATCCCGTCGTAGCGCATCAGGAGCAGGGCGATGTCGTCGTCGCGGTGGGCGTTGCCGAGCAGGGCGTCGGCGACGAGGCCGAGGTGGGCGGGGTCGGCGGCGGCGAGGCCGGCGGCGAAGTGGGCCAGGCCGGCGTCGAGGTCGGAGGCGACGGACTCGACCAGGCCGTCGGTGGTCAGCGCGAGCACGGTGCCGGGCTGCAGGCGCAGCGGGCTGATCGGGAAGTCGGCCTGCCGTTCCACACCCAGCGGCAGGCCGCCCTCCGCCTCGGCGATCTCGGTTCGGCCGTCCGGGTGACGCAGCACCGGGGGCAGGTGTCCGGCGCGCACGCTCCAGGCCGCCCCTTCCTCCATGTCGACGTCGACGTAGCAGCAGGTGACGAAAAGGTCGGTCTCCAGGTCGACGAGGAGCCGGTTGGCGTGCGCCACCACCACGTCGGGCGGGTGGCCCTCGGCGGCGTAGGCGCGCAGGGCGGTGCGCATCTGGCCCATCAGGGTGGCGGCGGCCGCGCTGTGGCCCTGGACGTCGCCGATGACGAGGGCGACGTGGTTGTCCGGCAGCGGGATGACGTCGTACCAGTCGCCGCCGACCTCCAGGCCGGCGGTGGTGGGCAGATAGCGGGCGACGGCCTCGGCGCCGGGCAGCTTGGGCAGGCGGCGTGGCAGCAGCTGGCGCTGGAGCATGCCGACGAGTTCATGCTCGGCGTCGAAGGCGCGGGCGCGCATGAGGGCCTGTCCGGCGAGGCCGGCGGAGGCGGTGAGCAGGGCGCGTTCGTCGGCGCCGAAGTCGTGCGGGGCGTCCCAGCCGATGAGGCAGGCGCCGGCCATGCGGTTGCCCGCGGGCAGCGGCAGCACGGCGAGCCCGCCGGGGCCGACGTCGGCGAGGGCGGGCTCCAGGTCGGTCCCGGCGGGCCAGATACGGGCGCGGCCCTCGTCGAGGGCGGCGGCGAGGGTCGGCATGGCGCGCACCGGCGCATCGGGCCACTCGGTGCGCCACTCCATGCGCCACAGCTCGGGCCAGGACTCGGGGTCGGGCGGGTCGAGGACGGTGACGACGAGCCGGTCGCCCTCCAGTTCGGCCAGCGCGATGCGGTCGGCGCGCAGCGGGGCGCGCAGCGCGGCGACGACGGCCTGTCCGACGTCGCGGACGGTGCCGGCGGTGGCGAGGGCGGCGGCGAGCCGCTGGACGCGGGCGACGTCGGTGACGTCGGAGCGCAGGGTGGAGGCGTCGGCGACGGTGCCGACGAGCCGGGCCGGCTGTCCCTCGCCGCCGGCCAGCAGACGGCCGCGCAGTCGCAGCCAGCGGGGCCGGCCGGTGGGCTGGAGCACCCGGAACTCCAGCTCGCGCTCGCCGATGGTCATGTGGTCGGCCTCGGTGACGCTCATCAGGGCGGGCAGGTCCTCGGGGACGGTGAGGCCGAGCAGGGTCTCGACCCGGCCGTCGAAGTCCTCCCGGTCGAGCCCGAACAGTTCCAGCAGGTGGTCGCCGACCTCGACGCGGCCGCTGTCCATGGCCAGCACGAACCCGCCGGGGCGCAGTTCTCCGGCCACGGCGTGCTCGTCCGGGGCGGGACAGGAGACGGCGTCGGCGACCAGCTCGAGACAGGCGCGGTCCTCGCCGTCGAAGCCGCCGGGGCGTTCGGTGACGGCGACCAGGCAGCCGCCGTCGCGGTCGCTGTCGGTGGGCAGCGCGGCCAGCCAGAAGCCGCCCGCGGGGGTGCGGCGGGCTTCGGGGCAGTCGGCCAGGTCGGCGGGGCTGAGCCACAGCGGCCGCCCGGTGCGGTGGGCGTCGGCCGCCGGGGAGCGGCCGGTGAGCTGGTAGCCGTCGCGCAGGCCGTACAGGGTGCGCGGGACGCCCGCCGCCTCCACGATCCGCAGCAGGTCGTGTTCGGCCGAGCGGGTGTAGACGGCGGCGAAGGTGGCGCCGGCGAAGACGAGGGCCTGTTCGAGGACGCGGCGCAGCCGTTCGGGTGCCTCGGGGTCGGCGGTGAGCGCCTTCAGCGCGATCTCGGCGCGCGGAACCCGGGTGCGCCGTCCCTCGCCGCCCTCACTGACCACGTGGGTATTACAGCGCGGATCACGCGCCCGCGCAGCCCCTGCGGGCGTTCCGGGGAGGTGCCGCTGCACGGGGCGGCGCGCCGGGAGGTGCCGGACGGCTGGGAGGCCGCGCGGATCGGCGACCGGCTGACGCCGCGGCCGAAGAGGGGTATGCCGCCGGTTCTCCCAGCGGCCGCTCGGGTTCCGCGGGGGGTTCTCGGTGGGTTCTCAGGGGCTTCTCGGGGGTTTCCATCGGGCTTTTCAGGGGATGCGTACGTCCTGCCTCGCCGTGCGTGACCGGCCGGGTGGGGGCAGATTGGGAGGACGCCTTCCCACGGCCCGGCAAGGAGGTGGTCGGCGTGTCCGACGGGCAGGCGCCGGCGGCTTCCAGGACGCCGGTCGGCCGGCCGCTGCTGTCCCTGGCGCTCACGGCGATGATGGACGAGGTGCAGGCGCACTCCGGCGCCGTGTATCTCCTCTGGCCCGAGCAGCCGGTGCTGGAGATGGCCGTGATGGCGGGGCTTCCGCGGGCGTTCGCCGCGCCCTGGGAGCGGGTGGGGCTCAACGCGGTGATCCCGGTCTCCGACGCGGCCCGCGAGCGGCGCCTGGTGTGGGTGAGCAACGAGGAGGAGATGGCGCGGCGGTATCCGCGGCTCGCCGTCGTCCTGCCGTACCCCTTCGCGCTGGCGGCGCTGCCGGTGGCCACGGACACCAGGGTCTACGGGGCGGTGTTCGTGACCTGGCCGGGCGCGCACCCGCCGGAGCTGTCCGACCACGAGCGCGACCATCTGACCGCGGCGTGCCGCCGGCTCGCCGTCCGCCTGGAACGCGCCGCCGACATGAGCCTGCCGCTGGCCCCCGAGCCCGATCTGCTCGGCGCCCCGCCGGTGGGAGGCGCGGCCGGCACCCTCGGCACGGTCGAGGCGGCGCGGATGGTGGCCCGGCTGCCGTACGGGCTGTGCTCGCTCGACCTGCACGGCCGGGTCGTGTTCGCCAACGGGGCGGCGGCCGAGCTGATCGGGGTCCCGGTGCACCGGCTGCTCGGCCACCATCTGTGGGCGTCGGTGCCCTGGCTCAACGACCCGATGTACGAGGACCGGTACCGGGCGGCGCTGATGAGTCAGCAGGTGGCGTCGTTCGTGGCGATGCGCCCGCCGGGCGACTGGCTGTCGTTCCGGCTGTACCCGAGCACGACCGGGCTGAGCGTGCGGATCACCCGGTCGCGCGCGGTGGCCCAGATGACGACGTCCGAGCGGCGGCCCGTCGCCTCGGGCGGCTCCCCGTCCCGGCTGGTGACGATCTCGCAGGTGCTGAACCTGGCGGGCGCGCTGACCGAGGCGGCGGGCGTGCAGGACGTGGTGCAGCTGGTGGCCGACGAGATCGCCCCGGCGGTCGGCGCGCAGGCGGTCGTGGTGCTCGCGTCACGGGCCGGGCGGCTGCACGTACTGGGGCACCGGGGCTATCCGGACCCGCATGTGGTGGAGCGGTTCGACGGGATACCGCTGAACGAGCAGACCCCCGGGGTGCATGCCCTGAACAGCGGGGTGCCCGCCTTCTTCGACTCGCGCGAGGAGCTGGACCGGCTCTATCCGGCCCGCCAGGCGACGCCGGACGGCTTCGCCGCGTGGGCGTACCTGCCGCTCATCGCCTCCGGCCGCCCCGTCGGCACCTGCGTCCTCGCCTACGCCGAGCCGCATCCCTTCCCCCCCGAGGAGCGGGCCGTGCTCACCAGCGTGGGCGGGCTGATCGCGCTGGCCCTGGAGCGGGCGGTGCTCTACGACATCAAGCACCAGCTCGCGCACGGCCTGCAGGCCGCCCTGCTGCCGCACTCGCTGCCGCCGCTGCCGGGTGTGGCGGCGGCGGCGCGCTATCTGCCGGCCACCCGCGGCATGGACATCGGCGGCGACTTCTACGACCTGGTGCCGACGGAGGGCGGGGCGGCCGCGGTCATCGGGGACGTGCAGGGGCACAACGTGACCGCGGCCGGGCTGATGGGGCAGTTGCGCACGGCGGTACGGGCGTACACGACGGTCGGGCAGGCGCCCGAGCAGGTGATGGCCAGTACCAACCGGCTGCTGATCGACCTCGGTGCCGAACTGTTCGCCAGTTGCCTCTACCTGCGGCTCGACCCGGCTCACGGGCGGGCCGTGATGGCGCGGGCCGGGCATCCGCCGCCGCTGCTGCTGCGGCCCGACGGGCGGGTCCGGGTGCTGGACCTGGCGGGCGGTCCGCTGCTGGGCATCGACGGCTCGGCCACCTATCCGACGACCGAGGTCACCCTCACGCCCGGCTCCGTCCTCGTGCTCTACACCGACGGTCTCATCGAATCCCCGGGCGTCGACATCGAGGACGCCCTCGCCGGCCTCGGCCGCCGTCTCGCGGGGGCCGGTGAGCAGCCGCTGGACCAGTTGGCCGATGTGCTGGTGGGCCATCTGGCAGCCGCGGAGGAGCGGTTGGACGACGTGGCGCTGCTGCTGTTGCGCGCCGAGGGGTGAGGGGCGGGGAGGGGTCGCGGGGCCGCACGGCCACCGGGGTCGCGAGGCCGCGGTCCTGGCCTGGGGCGCCGGCCGCGGGGTCGTAAGGTCGTCAGGGTCGTGAGGTCGCGGTCCGGGCGTCGGAAGCCGGCCGCGAGGCCGCGGCCCGGTCCTTCCGCCGAAGGGCCGGACCGCGACCGGGTCCACCGACCGCTGGTGGGAGCGGTCAGTGGGTCTCCGACAGGCCGGGGTCGTCGGCGCCGGCGCCTGCCTCACCGCCGGCCCCCGCCTCTTCGCCCGCGCCGGCCTCTTCACCGGCGCCCGCCTCTTCGCCGGCACCCGCCTCCTCGCCGGCACCGGCACCGGCACCGGCTTCCTCACCGGCACCCGCCTCGTCGCCTCCGCCGATCGCGTCGCCGCCGGCCTCGTCCCCGGCACCGGCGTCCCCGGCACCGGCGTCCCCCGCGCCGCCGCCACCGCCGACGCCGAGGGTCGCCCCGACCGCCTCCAGCGCCGTCGTCACCGGCTGGAAGAAGGTCTCGCCGCCGGAGGTGCAGTCGCCGCTGCCGCCGGAGGTGAGACCGATGGCACTGCCGTCCTGGGTGAACAGGGAGCCGCCGCTGTCGCCGGGTTCGGCGCAGACGTTCGTCTGGATCAGGCCGGTGACCGTGCCCTCGGGGTAGTTCACCGTGGCGTCCAGACCGGTGACCTGGCCGTCGCGCAGGCCGGTCGTGCTGCCCATGCGGAAGACCTGGAGCCCGACCGCCGCCTCCGCGGCCCGGTCGATGGCCACGGTCTGCCCGTTGCCCACGTTCACGTCGCTGGGCGCCTGTGTCGCCGGATCGTCGTACTTGACGAGGGCGAAGTCGCCCGCGCCGGGGAACACGGCCTGGTCGACGGTGGCGATCGGCGCGCCGTCCTGGGAGTCGGACCACTGCTCGACGGCCACACCGCAGTGACCGGCCGTCAGGAAGGCGGGGCTGCCGTCGCCCGCGGTGACGTTGAAGCCGAGGGAGCAGCGCGAGCCGCCGCCGAAGATGGCGTCGCCTCCGGAGACGAACGGCTTGAAGGTGCCGGAGGACTTGCGCAGGGTCGCCATGCCCGAGCCGAGGCGCTCGACGGTCGACTCCAGCGTGTCCCAGTTGTCGCCGGTGACGGTGCGGTCGGCGGTGACCAGGATCTTGTTGCTGCGCGGGTCGACGGCCCAGGAGGTGCCGGGGATGGTCGCCTCGGTCTTCAGGGTCTGTGCGGCGGCCTTCAGTTCGGCCGTGCTGTTGTCGACCTGGCGGACGGCCGCGCCGGCCTTCTTGGCCTGGACGACGAGCTGGTTGTTGTCGCCGACGACGTTGACGACGAGCTGCTGTTTGACCGCGTCGTAGTAGGCGCCGGCGAAGGCGTCGCCGAGAGCGGCGGCGAGCTGGTCGGCGAGCGAGGAGGCGTCGGCCGACTTCAGGGTCCGGGGCGCCGCCGCGTCCGCCGCGCCGTCCTGGGAGGCGTTGGCGTGGGGCAGCAGCAGGGCCGCCGCTCCGAGCGCCGCCACGCTCCCCGCCGCGATCGCGGCCCTGCGCTTCGGCATTCGCTTGTGACTCAAACTTCTCGACCTCCTGGGTGCGGGGGTGTAGAACCGCCGGCCGGCGGCTGTCGGGGCGCCTGGATGGCCAGTGGTACGCAGGGGGCGCGCGGGGCGTTCAACGCGGGGCGGGCGGGGGGAACAATCCCCCTCATGACGATGACCACGGCCGAGGCCGACAAGATCCTCTCTGCCAACTTCGCCCCCTGGGTCCTCGAACTCGGACTGACGGTCGCGGAGTTGGGCGATCAGCGCGCCGTGCTGCGGCTGCCCTGGTCGGCGGCGCTGGCCCGGGAGGGCGGGGCGCTGTCGGGCCAGGCGCTGATGGCCGCGGCGGACACGGCGACGGTGATCGCGGTGTCGGCGGCACGGGGCGCGTTCGTGCCGATGACGACCGTTCAGCAGTCGACGTCGTTCCAGCGGGCGGTGACCGGCTCGGACGTCCTGGTCGAGGCGGTGCTGACGAAGCTGGGCCGGCGCATGGCGTTCGCGGAGATCGCGATGACGGACGCGACGAGCGGGGAGCTGGCGGCGAAGGCGACCACGGTGTACGCCCTGCTGGGGTGACGCCGCGTCGCGCCGGCCCGCTCAAACACGTGCGGCGACCGGACGGAGACGTTCGGTCGCGAACACGGAGCGGAATCCCCGCTTCAGGGAATCTGCACACCGAATACCCAACCGGCGCACCGCGCTCGACGGATCTGCACAACCGCGCCGGGCCGGTTACGCCTTTGCGGTGGGAGTGCCGGAATTCGCCGCTCCCACCCCCGGGCCGCCTCGTGCCAGGATCGCGCCGCTTGTGAAGAAGTCGCCACCAAGTGGTGCGCGCTCCTGCACCAATACGTTGCGCGCGGAACCCAAACGCCCAGGTGAGGGCGGTGGTTGATTGGAAGGGCGAGGCGGCCGCGTGCTTTTATCCATCGCACCGCGGCCGTGCTTCTGTCCCCGCAGAGGGGGCCGCTTTCCCCCTTGTGAATATCCATATGAAGGGAAGTTCCATCATGAACTCCACCCCCCAGGTCGAGACCGCCGAGATCGCCGACGCCGACCTCGACGCCGTCTCCGGTGGCCTGCAGCTGAACACCCTCGACAGCACCCTCGGCCTGGTGCAGGAGGTCGCCCCGGGTGCCTTCGGCCTGGTCAACACCGTCACCGGCCTGGCCCAGGGCGTGGCCGGCGTGAACGTCGCCCCGGTCCAGGGCGCTGTCGCGGGTCTCTGATCGCGGCCGAGCACACCCTGACGTGCTCTTGAGTCCCGGGGCCTGCCTGACAGGGCCCCGGGACTCGTTCTGTTCCGACGCGCACCACCCGGGTGGGGAAGATCCGTGCAGTTCCGCCAACAGGCCCTCGCCAAGCTCCGCTCGCCGGAGGAGCTCGAGCTTCCGGTGCGGCTGGCCCGTCCGCAGGGCTGGCTCGTGCTGTCCGTGACGCTGGTCGCGATGGCGGCCGCGTCCGTGTGGGCGGTGACGGGCTCGGTGTCCTCCACCGTGAGCGCGCCCGCCGTCCTCACCCACGGCCGGGGCAGCTACATCCTGCAGAGCCCGGTCACCGGCCAGGTCACCGGCGTCCTGGCCGAGCCGGGCGACCAACTCGGCGCCGGCGCACCCGTGCTGAAGGTGCGTACCGGCGACGGTGACACCGTGGTCCGCGCGGTCGCCGCGGGCCGGGTCACCGCGCTGGCAGCGTCCGTCGGGCAGATCGTCTCCACCGGGGCGAACCTCGCCGCCGTGGAGAAGGTGACCCGCGCCGACGCCCCGCTGTATGCGACGGTGTACGTGCCCGCGAAGAGCGCGGCCTCGGTCCCGGTGGGCGCGGCCGTGGACCTGACCGTGCAGACGGTCCCCGCGCAGAGTTACGGGGTGCTGCGGGGCCGCGTGAAGTCCGTGGACCCCGCCCCGCAGTCGGCCCAGTCGATCGGCGCGTTCCTCGGGGACGCGCAGTTGGGCGCGCAGTTGAGCCGTGACGGCCGCCCGGTGGCGGTACTGGTGCAACTGGAGCGCGCGCCGGGGACGAGGAGCGGCTACCGCTGGTCGACCTCCGAAGGGCCGCCGCACCGGCTGACCTCGATGACCCTGGCCGACGGCTCGATCCACCTGGCCGATCAGCGTCCCGTCGACTGGCTGCTGCCGTGACCGCGACCAGGCGGCGTGCCGCCGCTCCCCCGCCCAAACCCCGCACGCGGACCGTGCGCACCCCGACCGTGCTGCAGATGGAGGCCGTGGAGTGCGGCGCCGCCTCGCTGGCGATGGTGCTGGCCCACTACGGCCGGCATGTCCCGCTGGAGGAGCTGCGCATCGCCTGCGGTGTCTCCCGCGACGGCTCGCGCGCCTCCAACCTGCTGAAGGCTGCGCGTAGTTACGGTCTGACCGCCAAGGGCATGCAGATGGACCTGGCGGCACTCGCCGGGGTGCGGGCCCCGGCGATCCTGTTCTGGAACTTCAACCACTACGTCGTCTACGACGGCATGGGCCGCCGCTTCGGCCGCCGCGGCGTGTTCGTCAACGACCCCGGCAAGGGCCGGCGTTTCGTGCCGATGGAGGAGTTCGACGGCAGCTTCACCGGTGTGGTGCTGGTGCTGGAGCCGGGCGAGGGCTTCACCCGGGGCGGGCGGCGCTCCGGTGTGTGGGGCGCGATGCCGGCCCGGCTGCGCGGCACGGCCGGCACGCTGCCCGCGGCGGTGCTGGCGAGCCTGCTGCTGGTGCTGGTCGGCGCGGCGGTGCCGGCGCTGAGCCGGACCTACATCGACACGTTCCTGATCGGCGGCCAGACCTCGCTGCTGGGCGTGCTGTTCACCGCGATGGGCGCGTGTGTGCTGCTGACGGTGGTGCTGACCTGGCTGCAGCAGGCGAACCTGCACCACGGCCGGATCATCTCCTCGACCTTGTCCAGCGCACGTTTCCTGCGCCATCTGCTGCGGCTGCCGGTGACGTTCTTCGCCCAGCGCAGCCCGGCCGACCTGGTGCAGCGCCTGCAGTCCAACGACGCCGTCGCCGAGACGCTGGCCCGCGATCTCGCGGCGGCCGGCGTGGACGCGGTGGTGGTCGTGCTGTACGCGGTCCTGCTGTACACCTACGACCCGCAGCTGACGGGGGTCGGCATCGGTGTGGCCCTGCTGAACGTGGTGGCGCTGCGGATCGTCGTACGGCTGCGGGCGACCCGTACGGCGAAGCTGCGGGCGGACAGCGCGCGGCTGACGAACACGGCTTACACCGGGTTGCAGTTGATCGAGACGATGAAGGCGACCGGCGGTGAGGACGGCTACTTCCGCAAGTGGGCGGGGCAGCACGCGACCACGCTGGAGGAGCAGCAGCGGCTCGGGGTGCCGGGGGCGTGGCTGGGTGTGGTCGCGCCGGCGCTGGCGACGCTGAACAGCGCGCTGATCCTGTGGATCGGCGGACTGCGGGCGGTGGAGGGGCATGTGTCGGTGGGTCTGCTGGTCGCCTTCCAGGCGCTGGTGACCCGGTTCACGGCGCCGCTGACCCGGCTCAACGGCGTGGTCGGGCGCATCCAGGACTTCGCGGCGGACGTGGCCCGGCTGAAGGACGTGGAGAACTTCCGCGCCGACCCGCTGTACGAGCGTCCGGGCGGGGAGTCGACGCGTCGGCTGCAGGGCCATGTGGAGCTGGAGAACATCACCTTCGGCTACAGCCCGCTCGACAAGCCCCTGCTCAGCGGCTTCGACCTGACGGTCGGGCCGGGGCGGCAGGTGGCCCTGGTGGGCGGCTCGGGCAGCGGCAAGTCGACCGTGTCCCGGCTGATCTCGGGCCTGTACACGCCCTGGGAGGGCGTGATCCGCATCGACGGCAGGCGGCTCGAGGACATCCCGCGCGGCCGGCTGGCGGCGTCGGTGTCCTTCGTCGACCAGGAGGTGTTCCTGTTCGAGGGCACCGTGCGGGACAACGTGGCGCTGTGGGACCCGTCGATCCCGGACGAGGCGGTCGTCGAGGCGCTGAAGGACGCGGCGCTGTACGACGTGGTGATGCGCCGCCCGGGCGGCATCCACAGCCCGGTCGAGCAGGACGGGCGCAACTTCTCCGGGGGGCAGCGGCAGCGCCTGGAGATCGCGCGGGCGCTGGTGCGCCGGCCGAGCATCCTCGTGCTCGACGAGGTGACCAGCGCGCTGGACGCGGAGACCGAGCAGGTGGTGATGGACAATCTGCGCCGGCGCGGCTGCGCCTGTGTGGTGATCGCGCACCGGCTGAGCACCGTGCGCGACAGCGACGAGATCGTCGTACTCCAGCACGGCACGGTCGTCGAGCGGGGCCGGCACGAGGAGCTGGTGGCGCGCGGCGGGGCGTACGCGGCGCTGGTCAGGGAGCGGTGAGATGACGGCCGTACAGGACGTGTACGAAGGCGACGCGGTGCTCACCGCGCTCGGCGGGTCGGGCGCGCGGATCGACTGCACGGGGTTCAGCCGGCTGGAGCTGGAGGGCCCGCAGGTGCTGTGGCTGGTCGCGGCCGGGGCGCTGGACCTGTTCGCGGTGGACGCCGTGGAGCAGGGCCGGTGGCATCATGTGGGCCGCCTGGAGGCGGGCGCGCTGCTGCTCGGCCCGGTGACCGGCCCTCGGCACACGCTGGTGGCCCGGCCGTCGCGGGAGTGCGTGGTGCACCGGATCGCGCTGCGGGAGCTGTACCGGCAGCCGGAGAGCTGGTCGTACGACGAGTGGGGCGATCCGCGGTACCTGCCCCCGCAGCCGGGTCCGCTGGAGCACGCGCTCGCCCTCGGTGTGGGCCGCGGGCTGTCGGTGCTCTTCGAGGCGCCGATGGCCGCCGACCCGACGGCTGCGACGGCCGACGACGACGTGTTGTGGATGCAGGTGCCGCCCGGCGGTGTGCAGTATGGCTCGCTGTACGGCGCGGAGGCGGCCGCCGATCTGCTGATGGACCCGGCGCTGTGGCAGAGCCTGGTCGAGCAGCAGTACCGGCTGCTGACCACGCTGGACCGCTGGATCGAGCAGCTGGAGCAGCATCACGAGACGCGGGCCGCGGCCGGCATCCGGGCCGGTGAGGCGGTGCGCGCGCAGGCCGACCGCACCCTGCTGGCGTCCATCGGCAAGGCCTCCGCGCGGCGCCAGACGGCCGCGGACGCCGATGCCACGTACGCCGCGTGCAGGCTGGTCGCCGAGGCGGCCGGGATCACGCTGGCGGAGTCCGCGCACGGCGGCACCGAGAGCGAGCGCCTGGACCCGGTGGAGCGGATCGCGCTGGCCTCGCGGGTGCGGACCCGGGCGGTACGGCTGGACGGCCGCTGGTGGCGCGACGACGTGGGTCCGCTGGTCGGCAGACGGGCCCTGTCGGGGGCGCCGGTGGCGTTGCTGTGGCGGCGCGGCGGCTATGTGGCGGTGCATCCGGCCACCGGGCGGGAGACGCCGGTGGAGAAGGCGAACGCGGGCGAGTTCGAGCCGCGCGCGGTGATGCTGTACCGGCCGCTGCCCGACCGCCGGCTCGGCCCGCTCGGGCTCGCCCGGTTCGCGCTGCGCGGCACCCGCGGCGATGTCGCGGCGCTGCTGGGCGCGGGTCTGGTGACGGTGGCGATCGGCGCGCTGGTGCCGGTGGCGACCGGCAAGGTGCTCGGTGAGTACGTGCCGAAGGCACAGTCCGGGCTGATCGGCCAGGTGTGTCTGGCGGTGATGCTCAGCGCGCTGGTGTCGGCGGCGTTCACGCTGCTGCAGAACCTGACGATCCTGCGCCTGGAGGGCCGGATCGAGGCCACGCTGCAACCGGCCGTGTGGGACCGGCTGCTGCGGCTGCCGACGAGCTTCTTCGCCGGGCGGTCCACGGGAGAGCTGGCGAGCGCGGCGATGGGGGTGAGCGCCGTCCGGCGGTTGCTGGCGGGCGTGGGCCCGACGGTCGCGCAGTCGGTGACCGTCGGGGCGATGAACCTGGCGCTGCTGCTGTGGTACAGCGTGCCGATGGCGCTGGCCGCGGTCGGGATGCTGGTGCTGGTCGCCGGGGTGTTCCTGGGGCTGGGGCTGTGGCAGGTGCGCTGGCAGCGGCGTCTTGTGAAGCTGACGAACCGGCTGAACAACCAGGCGTTCCAGACCCTGCGGGGCCTGCCCAAGCTCAGGGTCGCGGCGGCCGAGAACTACGCGTACGCGGCCTGGGCGGGCGAGTTCGCGCGCAGCCGGGAGCTCCAGCAGCGGGTGGGCCGGATCAAGAACCTGTCGGCGGTGCTGGGCGCGGCGTATCTGCCGGTGTGCTCGCTGCTGATGTTCATGCTGCTCGCGGGCCCGGCGCGGGGCGCGATGTCGGCGGCGGACTTCCTGGCCTTCCACACCGCGGTGACCATGCTGCTGACCTCGGTGACCCAGCTGACCGGCGCTTTCGTGTCGGTGGTGGCCGCGCTGCCACTGTACGAGGAGATCAAGCCGGTGCTGGCGGCGGCGCCCGAGGTGCGCACGGCGAGCACCCGGCCGGGTCCGCTGTCGGGGGCGCTGGAGGCGCGGCGGCTGTCGTTCCGCTACTCCGACGACGGGCCGCTGGTGCTGGACGACGTGTCGTTCGAGGTGCGGCCGGGCGAGTTCGTGGCGGTCGTCGGCCCGAGCGGCTGCGGCAAGTCGACCCTGCTGCGGCTGCTGATCGGCTTCGACAAGCCGGTCTCGGGGAGCGTGCTGTACGACGGGCAGGACCTGGCGGCGCTCGACCGGTCGGCGGTGCGGCGGCAGTGCGGGGTGGTGCTGCAGCACGCGCAGCCGTTCACCGGCTCGATCATGGACGTCATCTGCGGCACCGAGCCGTACACGCCGGAGGAAGTGATGGCGGCGGTCGAGCTGGCGGGGCTCGCCGACGACATCCGGCGGATGCCGATGGGCCTGCACACCATCGTCTCCGGCGGCGGGGCGGTCTCCGGCGGTCAGCGCCAGCGGCTGATGATCGCCCAGGCGCTGATCCGGCGCCCGCGCATCCTGTTCCTCGACGAGGCGACCAGCGCGCTGGACAACGAGACGCAGCGCCGGGTGATCGAGTCGACCAAGGCGCTCGACGCCACCCGGATCGTCATTGCGCACCGGCTGTCCACCGTGCTGGACGCCGACCGGGTGATCGTGATGGAGAACGGCCGGGTCGTCCAGCAGGGCCCGCCGGCGCATCTGCTCGCCGACACCGGCGGCCGGCTCCACGAGCTGGTGCGACGGCAGCTGGCCTGAGCGCCGGACCGGCCGGGAGCCGGGCGGTACGGGTCAGTCCAGGCCGGGGACGGGTGCGCCCGAGGGGAATCCGGCCTGTACGTAGCCGTCGTAGGCCTCCTGCCACAGGGCGCCGGGTTCCGTGGGCGTCCGGCCGTCGGCCATGGCGTCCAGGGCGGTCAGGCACACCTCCCAGCCGGCCGCGTTGCGGGCCGCGGCCTCCGCGTCGGCGAGGACGTTGGTGAGGGTCAGCCGGGTCCGGTCGTCCGCCTCCGGCGTCACGTCGAGGCGGATCTCGTCGCCGCCCCACTCGAAGGCCAGGTGGCGGGGCTCGTCGACGGCGAGGACCAGACCGCTGGAGCCGGGCTGGTTCGGGTCGCCGCTGAAGCGGACCGTGCCGCCCGGGCGCAGCTCGAACTCGGCCCGGGCGGGGAACCACCCGGGCGCGGTCAGCATGGACCAGACCCACTCGACGGGACGGGCGTAGACGCGGCCGACGACGACGGCGGGGCGGCCGTCGTCCAGGGCGAGAAAGGTGCCGGTGAGGTCGGCGGGCATGGCGGATCACTCCTTCGCGAGCCGTGCGATGCCCCATTCCTCCCGCAATGCGGGCGTATGTAACCCCCGGGTGGCCGGAAGACGTCCGTTCTCGCGCCCCCGCGGATGGGTACTCGCTGCCCATGCGGATCAGTGTGGTGGATGTCGGATCGCACACGGTGCGGCTGGTCGTCGCGGACGCGGGGACCGGGGCGCCCCTGCCGGTGCACACCGCCAAGTGGCGACTGCGGCTGACCGACTGCCTGGAGCCGGGCGGACGGCTGCCCGAGGAGGCCGTCGAGCGGCTCGTCGGGGCGGTGTCCGAGGCGAAACGGACGGCAGCCCGGTGGGGCGCGGAGCCGCCGCTCGCCTTCGCCACCGCCGTGGTCCGGGCCGCGCCGAACCGTTCCGAGGTGCTGGAGGCGGTCACCTCCCGCACCGGCGTCGCACTGTGCACCCTGCCGGGCGAGCTGGAGGCCGAACTGACGTTCCTGGCGGCCCGGCGCTGGGCGGGCTGGCGGGCCGGGCCGCTGGCCGTGCTGGACATCGGCGGCGGCTCGCTCGAGGTGGCCTTCGGGCGGGGCCGGCTGCCGGACTTCGTGGCCTCCCTGCCGCTGGGCGCGGGCCGGCTGACCCGCGAGTTCCTCGCGGGCGAGGACCCGCCGGCCCCGGCTCGGGTGAGGGAGCTGCGGCGGGCCGTGCGGCACCAGATGCGGGACGTCGCGGCCCGCGTCCGCTGGGAGGGCCCGCGCAGCGCGGTGGCCGCCTCCCGCACCTTCCAGCAGCTCGGCCGGCTGTGCGGGGCGCCGCCGGGGCGGCACGGTCCCTTCACCCAGCGGATGCTGCGCCGCTCCGACCTGGGCGCCGCGGCGGACCGGCTGGCCGGTCTGTCCCCTGCCGAGCGCGCCCTGCTGCCCGGCATCTCGGCGCCGCGTGCCGCCCAGAGCCTCGCGGGTGCCGTCGTCGCCCATACGGCGATGAAGCTCACCGGCATCTCCGAGGTCGAGATCTGCCCCTGGGCCATCCGCGAGGGCGTGCTGCTCCGCCACATCGAGGACGGTCCCTCCTGGTGGGCCGGCATCGCGGAGGGCACCCGGGCCCCGGAGCCGGTCCCGCTGCGGATCGCCGCCTCCCATCGCTGACCGCACTGTCACCGACGCAACCGTCATCGACGTACGAAGGAGCCGCCATGTCGGACGAGGACCGCACCGAGGAGAAGCCCGAGACCGCCCGTGAGGAGGTGCTCCGGGAGATCCTCGACGCCGAGCGCCGGGTCCGCGAGGACGACGAGGAGGAACGCCGCCACCGCGGAGAGGCCGGCGAGGCGATCACCCCGAACACACGGGCGCAGGAGGAATCGCAGGGCGAGTGACACCACCGGCGCCGGCTGGGTACCCGGGGCGCATGGATCAAGAGCGTACGGAACCGAGTCCGCCGTCGCCGCGGGGCCCGGTCTCCGCTGCCGTACGGGAGTACCTCCTCGGGTCGGGGCCTTTGCCGCGGCCCGAGGAGGTGGCGTCCGCGGCGGCCTACGGCGACGACCTGCAGCTGGCTCTGCACCTGTGCTACGAGCTGCACTACCGGGGGCTGGACGGGGTGCCCCCGGACCTCGAGTGGGACCCGGAGCTGCTGCACACCCGGGCCGCGCTGGAGGACACCTTCCTGACCGCGCTGCGCGCGGACGTCCCGGCCCGCGACGACGTGGCCGGAGCCCTCGAGGAACTGCTGGTCGAGCCCGCCGAACCCGGGGGCGTCAGCCACTTCCTGGCCGAGCAGGGCGAGTTGTGGCAGGTGCGCGAGTACGCCGTCCAGCGCTCGGTCTACCACCTGAAGGAGGCCGACCCGCACGCCTGGGTGCTGCCCCGGCTGCACGGCCGGGCCAAGGCGGCGATGGCGGCGGTGGAGTTCGACGAGTTCGGCGGCGGCCGCGCCGACCGGGTGCACGCCGAGCTGTTCGCCCGGCTGATGGACGACCTGGGCCTGGACACGACGTACGGCCGCTATGTGGACGCGGCCTGTGCGCCGGCGCTGGCCACGGTGAACCTGATGTCGCTGCTCGGCCTGCACCGCTCCCTGCGCGGTGCGCTCGTCGGGCACTTCGCGGCCGTCGAGGTCACCTCCTCCCCCGCCTCCCGGCGTCTGGCCAAGGCGATGCGCCGCACGGGCGCGGGCCCCGCGGCCGAGTTCTTCTACGACGAGCACGTGGAGGCCGACGCGGTGCACGAGCAGGTCGTCCGGCACGAGGTGGTCGGCGGACTGCTGGAGTCCGAGCCGAATCTCGCCGCCGACATCGCCTTCGGCATCGACGCCACCGAGTGGCTGGAGGACCGTCTCGCCGGGCATCTGCTGGACGCCTGGCGGACGGGGACCTCGTCGCTGCGTGAACCGCTCTCCGGAGACCGGAAAGAAGTTTCCGGTATTTCATGACGTTTGTGGGTACTTGGGGCCCATGATCCCCTTCACCCCGCCCGGTGTGTATCCACCGCAGGAAGACACCGCCCTGCTGGCCGACGCGCTGTCCGACGAACCGCTTCCGCCCGGTGCCGACGTCCTCGACGTCGGCACCGGCACCGGCGCTCTGGCGCTGGACGCGGCCCGGCAGGGCTCACGGGTCACCGCCGTGGACGTGTCCTGGCGGGCGGCGTGGGCGGCCCGGGTCAACGCCCGGCTGGCCGGCCTGCCGGTCCGGGTGCGGCGCGGCAACCTCTTCGCACCCGTGCGCGGCCAGTCGTTCGACCTCATCCTCGCCAATCCCCCGTACGTCCCCGCGCCGGCGGAAGCCGGCCGCCCCCGGGGCGCGGCCCGGGCCTGGAACGCGGGGCCGGACGGCAGGCTCGTACTGGACCGGATCTGCCACGAGGCCCCGGCACTGCTGCGGCCCGGCGGGGTGCTGCTGATCGTGCACTCGGCGCTCAGCGGGCCCGACCACACCCTGCTGCGGCTGCGCGCGGCGGGGATGAAGGCGACCGTGGTGCGGCGCCGCCGCATCCCCTTCGGGCGGGTGCTGAGCGCCCGGCGGGACTGGCTGCACGAACGGGGGATGCTGTCCCCGGCCGACGAGACGGAGGAGTTGGTGGTCGTCCGTGCCGAACGCCCCTGAACCCGGCCGCGAGGATGCCGAGAACCCCCGCAGGGTCGTCGCCCGGCGGCAGGGCCCCCTGCTCATGGAGGGCCCGGTGGAGGTGGAACTGGAGGACGGGTCGGTGGTGAGGTCCGACCGGTTCCGTGTGGCGCTGTGCACCTGTGCGCGCAGTCGGCGCTTCCCCTGGTGCGACACCAGTCACCGCAGCCGTGAGCAGGCCTCGCAGCGGGACCGCAAGTCCTGAGGGAGGGCATGGAAATGCCGGGGTCCGGTCGGGCGGCCCCACTCCGCCCGACCGGTCCCCGGCGCGGGAAACCACAGGAACTCGGCTACCGTGCCCGCACTCCCCAGTCCCGGGCCCGGTGCCGTCTCACGCGTTCCGTGCGGTCCCGGTCCTGTCAGAACGCGAAGAGGCTCGACTCGTAGGAGCTCTTCACGCACTCGTTGGCGAAGGTGCGCTCATAGGAGACGCGCTGCCCCTGCCAGACGCCGGCGACGGTGACGACCACGGGATCCCACTCCCGGGTGCACAGCACGTCCACTCGGCTGTTCAGCGCGTCGAAGTCGCCTCCGACGGAGCGCAGTTCGGCACAGGCCGCGGCGGGCGCCGGATGGGTGCCCGTGGGCCTGGTGGAGCAGTCGAGCGTGACGGCACGCTCGGGGGTGACGCCGGCCGCGGTCTCGCCGTGGCCCGTGGTGAGCACCAGGGCGGACGGGGCGTAGAGAGACGCCGGTGCGCTGCCGGGGGCGGCGAGGGTGGCCCCGGTCAGGGGTCCGCAGAGTGCGCCGGCCGTGAGGCCGAGGGTCGCTGCCCAGCGCGCGGTGTTCCGCATTGTGTGCATCCTTCCGCTCGATTCGGGGGTGCCGGGACGGGACCGGGTGTGGTGCCCGACCGGCGAGCGCGAGTCTGCCGAGAACGCCGCCGGAATTCACATCGAACCCATGGGTTTCAGTAACCTTGCGTATTGAATCAGTGGCCGGAAGTGACGGAATCGAACGTTCCAGGCCCCGATTAGTCCGCTCCATGATCATCTAGGGTGGCCGAATGGCCGCTTTTCTCACGCTGCGTAATCGGCCGGAAACATTCCGGATCTGCCCCCGGACGACCTTCGTGTGACCCCTTGTGTTCATGGGCTGCCCGAGTAATCGTCATTACATGATTACGAAGCAGCAGCAGGAGGAACTGCGCGGCTGGTTCGCCGGCCGTCTGCCGGACGGCCTCTTCGAGGAACTGACCGAGGTCTCGGTCGACCGCGAGGAGATCACCGTCATCGGCCGCATCCCGGAACCCCGGCTGACGGACGACGCTCCGCCCGCCGAACGGGAGGCGGCGCTGCGGGGACGCATCGAGGAGTTCCGCGAGCGCACCCGCGAGGACCGTATGGCGGTCGCCCGCGAGGCCGAGCACCGCTTCCGCCGGAAGGTGTCCTGGGGTGTGGAGTGCGGAGCCGAACGCGCCCTGTTCACGCATGTCGCCGCTCCGGTGATGACCCGGCTGCGGCAGAGCGAGCGGCAGGTCCTGGACACGCTCGTCGCCTCCGGCGTCGCCCGCAGCCGCAGCGACGCCCTCGCCTGGTGCGTGCGGCTGGTGCGGCGGCACACCGACGACTGGCTGACCGAGCTGCAGGAGTCGCTGGAGCATGTGCGGGAGGTCCGCGACCGGGGGCCGGAGGCCGGCTGAGCCTGCGGCGCATGCCGCGCGGTGCCACGACCCGCCGTCTTCGGCCGGCGGCGCGTCGTGGCTTGTCGCGCAGTTCCCCGCGCCCCTGGGGCGTCGACCTCGGACGGCGTCGGGGTGTCGAGCCGTCCTTCACCTGGGCCGCGCGGTGCCACGACCCGCCGTCTGCGGCCGGCGGCGCGTCGTGGCCTGGCGCGCAGTTCCCCGCGCCCCTGGGGCATCGACCTCGGACGGCGTCGGGCTGTCGAGCCGTCCTTCACCTGGGCCGCGCGGTGCCACGACCCGCCGTCTGCGGCCGGCGGCGCGTCGTGGCCTGGCGCGCAGTTCCCCGCGCCCCTGGGGCATCGACCTCGGACGGCGTCGGGCTGTCGAGCCGTCCTTCACCTGGGCCGGGCGGTGCCACGACCCGCCGTCTGCGGCCGGCGGCGCGTCGTGGCCTGGCGCGCAGTTCCCCGCGCCCCCGGTCGGGCCGTCCTTCGCCCGGCTAGGGCACTGTCGTGCGCCAGCGTTGGGTGGCGGAGCCGTCCTTCACCTTGACCACGATGTCGGCGCTCGTGTCGGCGGTGGTGGCGGCCAGGGCGAGGCGCTCGTCCCAGCGGGGCAGGAGTTCGCCCCGGTCGGTGAACGCGTAGCGGACGTCGTCCGCCCGGGGGTCCCTGCGTGCCGCGCAGCTCGCGAGGATCACCACCCCCGCGTCCATGTGCGAGTCCAGGCACAGGTTCGGGTCTGCGCCGCTGCGGAGCAGGCCGTCGGAGTCGTAGGTCCACCGTTGCGTGCGGGTCGAGGCGCACTTGGCGAGACGGGTGCCCGCGCCGGGGCGCGGCCGGCCCTCGATGTCGAGGCACAGGCCCGCGCCCGCGTTCAGCAGACCCGGCTCGGGGGACGGGTCGCGGCCGCTCGCGCCCGTGGACGCCATCGGCTCGGCCCCGTCGTCGGTGCCCCACAGTCCGGCCGCGAGGACGACCGCGAGGAGCCCCGCCGAGGCCAGGCCGACTCCGGTGAGCAGGGCGCGCGGTGAGCGCCGGGGGGCGGGCACGCGGGGCGGCGTCCGGTGACGGGCCCTGGTGCGCGGACCCGGTGTGGCGCGGGCGCGGCCCGGGCGGGACTCGACATAGCGGCGGGCGCCCCAGCCGAGCACCGCCTCGGCGAGGAGTTCGCCCAATCGACCCTCGAAATAACTCAGTTGTTCGGCGGCCGCCCGGCAGTAACGGCACTCCGCCAGATGCCGCCGCACCTCGGGAAGGAGTCCTCGGCCGCGCCGGATGGGCACGTCGAGAAGGCGGTTGTAGAAACGGCATTCTTTTGTCGGCGCGAGCTCCCGATGGGCGCGGACACACCCTTCCCGGAATTTTTCACGCGCTTGTTCGACCGTCGTCGCGGCGACTTCGACGTCCATGCCGAGCAGCTCCGCGGGAACGGCAACCGCTTCCGCTTCGACCTCGGTGTGCCACAGCAGGCACTGGTCGACGCGCCGCAGCTCCTGGAATGCGCGCTCGGCGAGTCTGCGGTTCTCCGGCGTCCGCGCGGGAGCGGCCCGCATGCCGCGGCCCCCGGCCGGTCTGCTCAGGCCCGGCAGGGCGGCGGATATCCGGTCCTCGGAGGCCCACAGCCGCACCGTGTCCCGTACGGCGGTCAGCAGCCGCGGGCGCAGGGCGACGGCGGATTCGCTGAGGGTGAGGCGGTCCAGGAGCTGGTGGACGGCGGCGGCGGTCACCATGGCGGCGGTGGGGCCGGCGTCAGCGAGGCAGATGGCCGCGTACTCGTGCGCGGGCCGCCAGTGCCGCGCGATCAGCAGAGCGGTGGAACGGGACACCTCGGCGTCCGTGTTTCCGCGGAGCCGCCCGGCGAGCGACTCGTCGGATTCTCCGGGAAACGCGCCGGGCGGCGGGTAGGGCGGACGGGGAGGGTGGGGGGTGGGTGGCACTGAACGGATTCCTTCCCACGCGTATGTGCGACACACAGGAGTTCGGCCGACGGGAAAAGGGCCCGGACTCCGGGCAGTTCACCCTGGCACAGCGCGCACAAGGCCAACAAGGCACTTGGGCAACATGCGTATCACTGAAAGAAAGTCAGGAAGGTATTCGGGCCTGGCGAACCGCACTGCTTTTCGCCATTCCATGCGCCCCGTGTGAAAGGCGCGCCCACTCCGGTCCGCCGCGCACGGTCCCGGGCGGCGGGGCCGCGTAGTGGACTGGGTACCGGCCTACTCGGCAGGCCCCGCGCGGGACGGCGGCTCTCCCGCGCGAAACGGCCGCCGGCCCCGTTCCTCCCGCCCTCGGCCGGCGGCCCCGAGCGTCCGGCCGGGGGCCGGGAAGCGGTCTCCGCGGGACCGGCGGCCTCACCGCCGGGGGCTGCATCTGCCACGGAGGGCGCTACCTGCCCCAGGGGGCTATATCTGCCAGGAGCGCAGCCGGTCGGCGGCGCCGTAGACGTCCGTCCGGCCGTCGATGAGGTCACGGGCCAGGTCCACCAGCGCCCCGTAGGGCGGGTCGATGCCGACGCCGCTGACGAACATGTACGCCACCGCGGTCGCGCAGGCGAAGCGGGCGTTGGCCGACGGCAGGGGCCTGAGCAGCGCGAGCGTGTGCAGCAGGGCGGCGGCGCGCCAGGCGGGGTCGGAGTCGACGCCGAGGCGGGGCGGGTCCACGCGGTGCCGGGCGACGGCGGCGACCAGCGCGGAGAAGTCGTTGATCGTGGGCTGCTCCGGCAGCACTTCCTCGTGACGCTGGAGCAGCCAGGGCACGTCGATGTGGATGACGGGTGTCATCGGTCAGGCGACCCGCCCCTCGCCCTTGGCGGGTGCCTCGTCGTCGGGGAACGCGGCGGCGAATTCGTCGGCGTGCGCCGAGAAGAACCGGCGGAACGCCTCGGCGCCCTCCTTGAGCGCGCGGTGCCGGGCGATGTCGGCGGCGGCCGCCTCCCGCACGAGGGCCTTCATCGACGTACCGCGCTCCTTGGCGATCTGCCGCAGGTCCTCGAGCTCGCGCTCACTGAACTCCACATTCAGAGCTGGCATGACGACACGGTACCGCTCGGGTACTTACCAGTAAATACCCCCAGGTCACAAGTGTCCCGAGACGGTACCGGCCGCCATTCCACTCAGCCCTGGTCGGCGACGAAGGACGCCATCCGGGCCAGCGCCGCGTTCCAGTTGATCGTGTGCTCGTTGGTCGACCAGGACTGGATGTCGTCGATGTAGCAGAACTGGCCGACGCATCCCTGCAGCTTGGCCTGCGCGAAGGGGTCCTGGATGCCCGAGTTCGGCCCGCCGGCCAGGGTGCCGCTCGGCGGGTTCGGCTGGCTCGGGTCGAGCTGGTGGGCGTACCAGCGGGCGTGCTGGTTGTGGGAGCTGACCTCGCCGTAGCCGGTGACGTAGGAGATGTTCAGCGCGTTGCGGCCGAGCAGGTAGTCCATGGTCTGCAGCGCGCCGTCGCGGTACTTGGCGGCGCCGGTGAGGTCGTACGCGGTGGCCAGGACGACCGCGTTGTTGAGGATCTGGTGGTTGGAGCCCCAGTCGTACTTGTTCTCGTCGGGGGCGTACGGGACGCCGTACGGGTGGGCCTTGAGGGTGGCCAGGTAGCGGTCGGCGCCCTTGACGACCGACTGGCGGATCTTGTCCCGGCCGGGCAGCGGGCTCGGCACCAGCGCCAGGTCGAGTCGGCCCGCCGCCGCGGTGCGTGCCCAGTCGAAGCCGATCGGGCCGAAGATGTCGGCGGTGTGGACCGGGGAGTTCAGGACGTGGTCGGCGAACTGCCTCTCGTGGGTGGTGAGATACAGCTCGGCCGCGGCCCAGTAGAACTCGTCGGAGAGGTTGCCGTCGGCGTAGGTGCCGCCGCCGATGCCGTCACTGTCGGAGGCGTACACCTCCGGGTGGGCGAGCGCCGCCGACCAGGCCTTGCGGGCGGCCGCCAGGGCCTTCGCGGCGAAATGCCGGTCGTAGGGGGCGTACAGCCGCGCCGCCTGGGCCGCGGTCGCCGCCAGGTTGAGGGTGGCCGCGGTGGTCGGCGGGTGCAGTTCGCGCTTCTGCGGGTCGTCGTGCGGCATCAGCGGCAGGCCGGTCCACTGCTCGTCGTGGATCTTGTGGTGGGCCATGCCGGCCAGCGGCTTCCCGTCCGGGACCTGCATCTTCAGCAGGAAGTCCAGCTCCCAGCGGGCCTCGTCGAGGATGTCCGGCACCTTGTTGCCGCTCTCGGGGATCGCGAGAGTGCCGTCGCGCAGCCGCCCCTGCTCGCCGGTGCGGGCGATCCTGGCGCGCTCGTAGGTGCTGAGCACCTCCCAGGTGGAGATGCCGCCGTTGACGACGTACTTGCCGTGGTCGCCGGCGTCGTACCAGCCACCGCTGACGTCGAGGGTGTAGTCGCACACACCCGGCTGGCAGGGCACGTTCGTGTCGCCCTGGTTGGGTGCGACGCCGACGTGACCCGCGGGCCGGCCGTAGCCGGGGCGCAGGTCGTCGCGGATCGGGGTGCCGCTGCGCTGGGTGTAGTAGTACTTCAGCGAGTCCAGGCGCAGTCGCTCGTAGGCGGCCGTGCCCAGGTCGAAGGGGCGGCTGGTCTCGCCGTCGGCGACCAGGGTGAAGCCCTCGCCGGCCGTGCGGTAGGCGCCGAAGTCGATCGAGTGGACGTTCTGCCCGGAGGAGGCGTCCGTCCCGCGCGGCACGGTCCAGCCCCGCGCGACCACGGTCCCCGAGGCGTTCTTCAGCTGCCAGGGCAGCCGGGTGGTCGCGTCCGTGACCAGCGTGGCGTTCTTCGGCCCGGCGGGCAGATAGCCGACCTGGTTGACCCGCACCCGCGGCCCGGTGTCCGGCTCGTACGTCTCCGGCGGTACGCCGCCCAGCAGGGAGACGTCGTCCATGCAGAAGCGCCAGGCGTCCGCGCCGCCGCCGACCTGGAAGGCGACCTGCGCCTGGCCGGTGTCGACGGGCGAGGTGAAGGTGTAGGAGTAGGCGTTCCCGGAGACGCTGAGCTGCGGCGACACCTCGAACCAGGTGTCGTACGGGGCTGTCGCGAGCCCGACCAGCGCCCGGACTGCATGGCCCTCGGGCGTGCCGGTGGCGCTGAAGGAGAAGCGGTACGACTCCCCCTTGACCAGCGTCACGTCGTTCTGTCCCACGGCCGCGTCCCAGCGGTTGGCCGTGCCGCCGGGGACGTCCGCGCACAGGCGGCCCCCGTCGAGGCCGGCCGTGACGTTGCTCGTGGTCCACCAGGGGTCGGTGGTGCTGTCGAAGGTGCCGTTCTTGAGCTGCTCGACCTCGTCGGCCGTCGCGGACGGCGTGGGCAGGGCGGTCAGGGCGGCCGCCAGGAGCGTGGTGAGCGATAGCAGGGCGGTTCTGCGTCTGTACACGGGTCGGCTCCTTGGAAGGGGCGAGGGTGCCCGAGAGCGCATGGGAGCGCTCCCAAAACACGGTCGGGGCACATGGTTGTGGCCGTCACGACACCCCGTCAACCGTCGTGACACACCGACTCGTCCGTCACAGCGGTTCTCGGTCGCATCGAGGGAGCGGTCATGGGGGTCGGCCGATGGGGTCGGCGGGCGGGCGCGGTGGGCCTTCGACGGAGCGGGGCGCGCGGGCGCGGCGGTGGCCGATGGCGCGGGCGGGCGGGCGGTCACGGTGGGCCGTGGGCGGGGCGGGGTGACCAGGCCGTCGGTGGGGCGGGGGCAGGCGGACGCACCAGGTCGTCGGTGGACGGGGCAGGCGAACGCGGCGAAGTGCCGATCGCGCGGCGCGGACGGACGCGGCAGGCCATCGACCGCGTGGGACGGACGAACGCGGCAGGTCGTCCACAGCCCCGGCGGGCGGCCGCAGCGGCCCGTCGAACCGGGGCGCCCACGCGGCCCTGCTCGGATCCCCGCCGCTGCCCCCGCGTCCTCTCCCCTCCCCTCCCCTCCCCCGGTCACACCGTCCAGTGGCCGTCCCGCATCAGTTCGCGACCCGTCAGCTCGTCCGCCTCGCGCCAGGCCTGCACCCGCCGTGGGGTGACCCGGAACCAGCGGTAGGGAGTGGTGAGGGTGCGCGGGTCGAAGCCGGTGCGGGCCGCGAAGCGGTCGCCCTGCCCGCTCGGCAGGGCGTCCATCTCCAGGACCTCGGCCTCGCCCTCGATCATCGACACGTCCCGCGTGTGGCCGAGGCTCAGCCGGCAGCCCCGGCCGGACGCCAGGTTGCGCCCGGTGGGGCTGTCGGCCGGGGTGGCGAGCAGCAGGGCCTCGCCGTCCCAGTCGAAGGACAGCGGCACCAGGTGGGGCACGCCGTCGGCCGAGGCGGTGGCCACCCAGACGTCCACGTCGTGGGCGAGCCGGTGCTCGGTGTCGCGGCGGCGCTGGGCGGGGGTACGGGTGGACATGACGCCTCCGGTTCAGATCTCTCGTACGCGGTGTCCTCAGGGTCTCCCCCGGGGCCCCTGGGCCACCTCCGTGCCCGCCACGGAGAGCGGTACGGATAATGACCCGGTGTCCACCGAAGTGATCTCCGCCCGGGAAGCCGAAGTACTCGCCCTGCTCGGGGAGCACCTGAGCAACGCGGAGATCGCCGCACGGCTGTTCATCTCCGTACGGACCGTCGAGTCCCATGTCTCCTCGCTGCTGCGGAAGTTGGAGCTGCCGGACCGGCGGGCGCTGTCCCGGCGGGCGGCCGAGCGGGAGCGTGCGGCGGCGCCCGCCCTCCCGGCCCCGCTGACGGCGTTCGTCGGACGGGCGCGCGAGCGCGGGGAGTTGGCCGAGGCGCTCAAGACGCACCGGCAGGTGACGGCGGTCGGTCCGGGCGGGGTCGGCAAGACACGGCTCGCGCTGGCGGTGGCGGCCGAGGCGTCGGGCGAGTTCGCCGACGGGGTGTGGTTCGTCGATCTGGTGCCGGTCACCGATCCGGGGCGGGTCGGGGCGGCGGTCGCGGCGGCCGTGGGGGTGGGTGAGCAGCCGGGGCGCGGCCTCGACGACGCGGTGGTCGCCGCGCTGGCGGAGCGCCGGGCGCTGCTGGTGCTGGACAACTGCGAGCAGGTGCGGGACGGGGTCGCGCCGTTCCTGGAGCGGCTGCTCGCGTCCTGTCCCGGGGTGCGGGTGCTGGTGACGAGCCGGGCCCGGCTGATGGTGCCGTTCGAGCGGGTCTTCCCGGTGCCGCCGCTGTCGCGGGACGGGGGCACCGAGTCGGAGGCGGTGGCGCTGTTCCTGGACCGGGCCGCCGCGGTCGGCCTCGCCCCCGGTCCGGAGGCGGCGGGGCGGGTCGCGGCGCTGTGCGAACGGCTCGACGGCATGGCCCTCGCGATCGAGCTCGCGGCGGCCCGGCTGCCCACCCTCGGTCTCGACGGCCTCACCGCCGGGCTCTCCGACCAGTTGCGCGTCCTGGCGGGCGGGCCCCGTGCGGACGACCGGCACCGGTCGGTGCGGGCGGTGCTGGACTGGAGCCATGAGCTGCTGCGGCCGCGGGACAGGGCGTTGTTGCGCAGGGTGTCGGTGTTCCTGGCGCCGTTCACCGCGGACGCGGCGGCCGAGGTGGCCGGTTTCGGCGTGCTGGACCAAGCGGAGGTCGCCGACGGGCTGGGACGGCTCGCGGAGCAGAGCCTGCTCGTGGTGACGCCGTCCGCGGCGGGCACCCGCTATCAAGCGCTGGAGACCATCCGGCAGTACGGCGGGGAGCAGCTCGCCCGCGCCGGTGAGACGGACGACGTGCGCGCCCGGCACGCGGACTGGTGCCTGGCCGCCGCCAACGGACTGGAGGACGACGCCGACGGGCCGGACTGGCGGGCCCGCTTCGACGCCGTCGCGGACGACGTACGGGCCGCTCTGTCCTGGTCCGCGGGCCGGCCGGGACGACGGGAGCAGGCCCACCGGCTCGCCCTGGCGCTGGCGGGTGCCGCGTTCAGCCGGACGCTGCTCGGCGAGTCCCAGCAGCGCTACGAGCAGGCGGCCGGGCTCGCCGGCGGCCTCTGTGCGGCCGGTGCCCTGCGCCGGGCGGCCGCCGTGGCCGGCTGCCGCCGTCTCGGCGACGACATGCTCCGCCTGCACCGCGCCGCCGCCGAGGCGGCCCTGGGCGCGGGTGACCGTACGGCCGCGGGCCGGGACTTCGCCGAGGCCGCGACCATCGCCTACCGCTTCTCGAGCACGTTCGCCCGGGTGCCGTCCCGGGAGGCCGTGCTGGACCTGCTCGGGCGGGCTCGGGAGCTGGCCGGGGACGACGGGGCGGCCGGGCCGTCCGCCCAGGCACACCGGCCGCTCCAGGCCGCCCCGGCCGCGCAGGCCGCGCAGGCCGCGCTGGCGCTTGCCGAGGCCGCCGTGGTGGGGGACGCGTTCGGGGCGGTGCAGGGCGACGCGGTCAACAGCGTGCGGGAGACGGTGGAGTCCGCGGAGCGCGCTGTGCGGGTCGCCCGGTGGGCGGGCGACCCGGTGGCCGAGTCGGGGGCGCTCGACGCGTTGTCGGGGGCGCGGAGCTGGGAGGGTGACGTGTTCGGCGCGGCGGTCGCCGCCCGGCGGCGGCTCGATGTGCTGGCCGCGGCGCCTACGGGGCCGGCCGCGGCGCACGAGCTGATGGACGCCCTGGCCATGGCCGCCGGGACGGCGGTCGGCGCGGGGCGGCTGGCGGAGGCGCGCCGGTGGGGGCGGCGGCTGGCCGGGCATCCGCTGCTGGCCGAGGTGGGGCATCACGCGACGTCGTGGCTGCTGGTGGCGGACGCGTTCGCGGGGCACGCCGACGACGTGCTCGCGGCCGGTACGCGGTTCCGGGAGGCGTGGGAGGACAGCGGCCGGCCGCGGTCGTTCTCGCTGGGCCCCGCCGCGGCGGCGGTCGCCCTGGTCCACGGGCTGCGCGGCGACCACGAGGCCCGGGAGCAGTGGCTGCGGATCGTCGGGCGGGCGGGCAACGCCCCCGAGCACCGGCACGGATACGGCGCCGTCTTCGACGCCCTGGTGCTGCTGCACGAGTCGGACGTGGACGCGGCGCTGGAGCGGGTCGGGCCGGAGCCGGAGGAGGTGTGGAAGTGGGTGTCGTGGGTGTGGCTGCACTGGTACGTGGCGCTGCGCGCGGAGACGGCCGTGCTGGCCGGGCATCCCGCGGCGCGGGACCGTATCGGCGCCGCCCGGGCGGTGGTCGCCGGGAACCCGGTCGCCACCGCGCAGGTGGACCGGGCGGAGGCGCTCCTCGACGGTGACGTGCCCCGGCTGTCGGCGGCGGTGGCGGCGTTCGAGGCGGCCGGGAGCCCCTATCAGGCGGCGCGCACGCTGCTGCTCGCGGGAGGCGCCCGCGCCGCCGAGGGCGAGGCCGCGCTCGCCGGCCTCGGCCTTGCGGTCGGGAAGGTCGTGAGCGGCCTCCCCGTTCGCCGGGACGGCCGGAGCCACTAGGCTGGAACGCAGGAGACGCACCCGTTGACTGTGAGTGTGCGCGATGGAGTGGCGACGATGAGCCTGGTCTACCCGTTCGACGAGGCCGCGACGGCCCGGGCTGTCATCGCCGAGGACGGCACGCTGACCTCGTGGAACGAGGGCGCCCACCGCCTGCTGGGCTGGAGCGCCGACGACGTGCTGGGCCGCCCGGCGGCGGCCCTCGTCGCGGGCACGGCCCCCGCGCTGCGGGGCGCGCGCTGGGACGGCACCGTGCCGCTGCGGCACCGGGACGGGCATACGGTCTCCGTCTGGCTGCTCGCCCATCACCAGTGGCCGCCGGAGGGCGGCACCGGACACTGGCTGGTCGTCACCCCGCTGGACTCCCGCGGCGCCCGCCCGCCCGGGGACCCGCTGGAGGCGTCCGCGCTGGCGCAGGCCCCCTGTCCGACGGCCGTCTACGACGAGCGGCTGCGGCTGCACTCCGTCAACGACGCGATGGCCCGTACGCTCGGGCTGCCCAGGGAACACATCCAGGGGCTGCGGCAGTCCGAGATCGGCGGGAAGCCGCAGAGCGAGGAGCTGGAGGAGAACCTGCTCCAGGTCCTCTCCAGCGGCGAGCCCCGCGAGGTGCGGACGTATCTGCGGGCCGGCGGCGAGGACCGGGCGCACGCCTGGCTCGTCCGGATGACACCGGTCGCCGATCCCGCGGGCGGGGTGCGGGGCGTGTGCATGGCCGCCCATGACGTCACCGAGAGCCATCTCGCCCGGGAACGGCTGCAGTTGGTCAACGAGGCGAGCGTGCGCATCGGCAGCACCCTCGATGTCACCCGCACGGCCCAGGAGCTGGCGGAGGTGTGCGTGCCCGCGCTGGCCGACTTCGTCAGCGTCGACCTGCTGGACGCCGACGAGCAGAGCGGCGATCCGCCCGCGCGGGTCACCGTGCCGGTCGGGCTGCGCAGGATCGCCCACCAGTCGGTGAGCCCGGGCAGCCCCGAGGCGGTGGTCAAGCCGGGGGAGTTCGACATGTACCCGGCCGCGTCGCCGCAGGCCGCCTCGCTCGTCGCGGGCCGCACCACGGTCGCCTCGGTGTCCGGCGGCGACCTGGAGCGGTGGCTGGCCAAGTCCCCCGAGCGCCGTGAGCGGGCGCGGGAGTACGGCATCCACTCCACGATGTCGGTGCCCATCCAGGCCCGCGGCAGCACGCTCGGCGTCGTGGTGTTCCGTCGCTTCCGGCGGCCCGACCCGTTCACCGACGACGACGCCCTGCTGGCCGAGGAGATCACGGCACGCGCCGCGGTGTGCATCGACAACGCCCGCCGGTTCTCCCGGGAGCGGGAGACGGCCCTCGCCCTGCAGCGCAGTCTGCTCCCCCGCCGGCTCCCCCGTACGGCGGCGGTGGCGGCGGCCTCCCGGTACCTGCCGGCGGCGCGCGCCGGGGTGGGCGGCGACTGGTTCGACGTGATCCCGCTGTCGGGCATGCGGGTCGCCATGGTGGTGGGTGATGTCGTCGGCCACGGGGTGCAGGCCTCGGCGACGATGGGCCGGCTGCGCACGGCGGTGCGTACGCTGGCCGACATCGATCTGGCGCCGGACGAGCTGCTCACCCACCTCGACGATCTCGTCGTACGGCTCGCGGAGGAGAACGGCAGCGAGGCCGGCCGGCCCGGCGAGCTGGGGGCGACGTGCGTGTACGCGGTCTACGACCCGGTGTCCCGGCGCTGCTCGGTGGCGCGGGCCGGGCATCCGGCTCCGGTGATGGTGCCGCCGGACGGGGCGCCGCGCGAGATGGACGTGCCCGCGGGGCCGCCGCTGGGGCTCGGCGGGCTGCCGTTCGAGTGCTCCGAACTGTATCTGCCCGAGGGCACCCTGCTCGCCTTCTACACCGACGGGCTGATCTGGTCCCGGGAGCGGGACGAGGAGGCCGCGCGGGCCACGCTGCGGGAGGCGCTGGTCCGGCCCTCGGCGTCGCTGGACGAGACCTGCGACCGGGTGCTCGCCGCGCTGCTGCCGCCGAGCGGTATCGCCGACGACGTGGCCCTGCTGCTGGCCGCCACCCGGGGCCTGCCGGCCGACCGGGTCGCCACCTGGGACATCCCGGCCGATCCCTCGTTGGTCGCGCCGATCCGCAAGCAGGTCGTCGAGCAGCTCGCCACCTGGCGCCTGGACGAGGCGTCCTTCACGGCCGAGCTGGTGGTGAGCGAGCTCGTCACGAACGCCATCCGCTACGGCGCGCGGCCCATCCGGCTGCGGCTCATCCACGACACGGACACCCTGATCTGCGAGGTGTCCGACAGCAACCACACCGCTCCGCATCTGCGGCGGGCCAAGACGTGGGACGAGGGCGGGCGGGGGCTGCTGCTGGTGGCCCAGCTGACCCAGCGGTGGGGCAGCCGGCACACGGCGGACGGCAAGACGATCTGGGCGGAACTGGGGCTGTTCGAGGAGCCCGGATAGCGCGGTGGGGGGCGGGGGGGGGGGGGGGGGGGCGCGGGGGGGGGGGGGGGGGGGGGGGGGGGGGGGGGCGGGGGGGGGGGGGGGGGCGGGGGGGGGGGGGGGGGGGGGGGGGGGGGGGGGGGGCGGGCCGGGGGGGGGGCGGGGGGGGGTGGTCGTCAGGTGGTCCAGGACCCTGGAGA
>NZ_JBITYN010000015.1:0-15265 GCF_044545925.1 Streptomyces sp. NPDC053367
CTTCCCGGCGTCCTCACCGTGAGGATCGACGGCGACATGATCGAGGACTGTCCCGCTCTGGCCATCGGCTATGTTCGCGGTCCCGACCGGATCGAGATCCGGTACGTCGACGTGGTCGCGCCGCCCGAGCCGGCCGCGACCCTCCATGACGCGGACCAGGCACAGGAGCAGGCCCGGCCTGCCGAGCCTGCCGCCGAAGTGGTCACCGTGCGGGAGGTCGCCGACGCCTGGCACCGCATCACGAGCTGGCTCCAGCACAACGCGCCGGACTCGCACGCCGCGCTCCGCGCCGGCGCGAGCCCTTCTGCTCTCGCCGCTCTCGAGGGCGAACTCGGCGTCCCCATACCTGCGGAGCTGCGCACCTTGTGGCTCCTCAGCGCGGGCGACGACGGGGCCGGCGGTTGGGGGTGCCTGCCCGGCAACTGGGCTCTGCTGACCTTGGACGCTGCGGCCGAGGTCTACCGGCTGAAGATGGACCTGCAGGCCGAAAACGAAGCCTGGAAGTCCGACCGCGGCGAAGACGAGCGGATCACCGTCTGGAAGCCGACCTGGATTCCGGTCGTGGCGCTCGGCCCCGCTGACCGCACCGTCGGGCTGTACCTGGACGTCGAGACCGGCTACCTGGGCCGCTGGTCCCGCTACAACGAAGGTCCCGGCGAGGAACGCGACACGCTGGTCACCTACCTGGAGGAGGCTGCCGACATGCTTGAATCACCGGCGCTGGCCGCGCGGGACAAGCCCGGCCTGATCGACGGGACGCTGGTGTGGCTGAGCAGCATCGACCCCGAGCGGGAAAACCGCTGGCAGCCGCTGACCGGCTGATCACCGAAGGCAAGGGGACCAGCCCTCGGGCCGGCCCCCTTCTTCACTTTGATTGCATGAGCCCAATCAGCCGATCTTGCGCCACGTGCAGGTGGTTGCGACCGACGTGCAGTGCTCGAATCCCGGTAGGGTCACGAAGAACCCGTCACCGTCCAGCATCCGCCAGGTCGGTGCCGGGAACTTGTGGAAGGCCGCCTGGTTCTGAGCGCTGGGGATCGCGGCACGCCCGCACCGCTCTGAACCGCTCGGTCCCTTCGTCACCGTACGGGTGTCCGCGAGAACCCCGAAGTTCGCCGCGCCGTCGCCCATCTTGTCGGTATACAGCTGGGCGCACTGGGTGCCCGACGTGACCTTGTTGACGCTGTTCGGATAGCCGCCGGACTCGTGTGTCGAGGCCATCGCGTACTCGTCGCAGTCGACCGACCCCACTGATGCGTCGGACGGGTGGATGCTCCAGGCCGAGTTGGCACCGCAAATGACCTTACGGCTGTCGGCTGAGGTCCAGGTGGCGCCGGCGCTGTTCTTGAGGGGGGTGTCCGGGCCGAGGTAGTACAGGAGCGAGTCCCACCGCTTGGAGCCGGCGTGGTCGGGCATCACCTGCTGCATGTACCAGTAGTATCCGCCGGCGGCCGGGTACCTGTTGGTGTCGACGGTGTAGGTCGTCTTGAAGTGCCACAGCACACATCCCGGCGCCGATCCTGCGACGATGTCGTCGCATCGCGGTGCCAGTTCACGGACCTGAGGGATCCCCGTGGACCCGAAGTCCGCTGTTGCGCTGGCGCTGTCGCTGGCGTCTACGGTCGCCGTCACCGACCAGCCGAGGTCGATGATCTCCTTGCCTGTGCCGTTCCAGGTGGTCAGGCGACTGCCCCAGCGGCCGTCGTACGCGCTCCAGCTGTCGGCGTCCCAGTAGGCGCCGTCGGCGTGGTTGTCGAAGTCGTCGGCCCACCGCACCACCGACGTCACGCACGACGAACACGTCGACTGCGTGCTCCACCGCAGCGTGACACCGTCCAACGCCGGGTCGATGCTGACCGGCATGATGCGGATCTGCTGATGGAACTGGGCGAAGTCCGACCCGGACTCGCTCTTGTTGGCGTACGCCTTGATCCGCATCTCGAAGTCGAAGGTGGCGAAGCCGATCTCCAGGCTGCGGTCAGCGTCGATGAAGATGAGCTTTCCCGATCCGATGTTCTTCAGGCACGCCTCGGCGCGGGTCATGTAGTCCTTGCCCGCCACCTGGTCCGAGCACCAGTCGACCAGATCCGCGGGAGGAGCTGCGGCCGCCGCCGCAGCCACCGCAGCAGGAGACTTGCCGGCCTTGCGGGCTCTTGCCTCCATGGCCTTGCTGAGCGCCTCGGCGCGGTTCTTCGTCCGCGCCTTCGACTCCGCGGTGGGAGGCGACAATTCCATGCAGAGCTGGTGCCCTTGGGTGTCCTGCTTGCCGCAGGTGCGCTTCTGGGTGGGCTGCCGCTTCACCTCGCCGGACGCGGTGAACGTCGGCAGAGCCGGACCCGGGTCTGTTCGAGTGATCTCCTTGATCTGCTGTGCCGTCGAGTCGATCGTGGACGTCGTCTGCGGCGCCGGGAACTTCACATACGGGTCGATACGGAAGTCCGCCCACGGCGACCAGACCGTCTCGTACAGACTGCCGTCGAAGGCGGAGGTGCGGAATTTGTACCGGACACCGGGCTTCAGCAGGCCGTACGGCACCGTCACCTTCGCCAGGCTGCCGGATGGCACGTAGGACGACACCATCACCCCGTGCTGTCCTGACCCGTCCAGGTCGACCTGAGCGTTCGGCGTACCGTCCGCGTTCACGGTCCACACCTGGAACGTGAGGGTGGAGGAGTCACCGTCCGCGTCCGTGACCGTGTTCTGCAGTTGGACCCGTGGAGTGATGACCCGCCAGATGGAGCCGGACTTGGTGAACTTCGGACCGGCCGAGGGCGTCGAGCCCGACACCGGCCGCTCACCCCCAGCAGCGATCGCCGTGAGATCCTGCGGCCCGGCCGCCGCGACCTCCGCCGGCGAGGCACCCAGACCAGGCGCGGGAGGGGCGGAGGCAGCCGTTGCGCTGCCCATACCTGCGAGTAACGCCAGCGCGGCACCAGCGGCACCCTGCTGCCACGCCTTGCGTAAGAGACTCACTTCGTCGATCCCCCTTGTGGGTTCGTGACATGTACGCGAGCGCCACGCACCACATCACACCCACCCCTGGATCAACATGGTCAAAGTCATGGTTTACCGGGCGGGGGACGAACTCAGGCCAAGGGTCACACCGGGCGCAGCAGCAGCGCTACTACGAAGCTGACCAGCAGCAGCGACCCGACGGCGACGGTGACCCGACCAACCCCATCGCCCAGCTGGCGGCCGCCTACCGGGACGCCGAACAGTCCCTGCGCGACAGCCCCGCAGGGTCATTGGACGACCTGCTGCTCCACATCCACACGGTGGCGGTGTGGAGCGGCGCCCTGGAGCCCGCGGTCGACGAGGATCTGCGTGGCCCGCTGCGACAGGTACGGGAGGCCGCCGCCCTTCTGGCAACCCGCTCGCGGGCGACGGTCGCCGCCTTCGAGGCGGAGCTGGCCGCCCTCGCTGCGGACTCCGCGGGACAGAGCCCTGCCGTTCCGGACAGGGCAGCTCCCGAGACAGAGACCGCCGAACAGCCTGCGGGCATCGCGGGCGCTCCGGAGACCCGCACCGAGTCGGGTCCTGACGATCCGGCCGCGGCCCCCGGTGCCACGCAAGACACCCCGGCGCCGGGCCCCCAGGAAGCCCAGGATTCACCGGCCGGCGTCGGCCCCGCTTCAAGCGACCCCGTGGCAGACATCGCCCAGGACACAGAGCCCGCAGGTGCGGTCCGGGACGAGGAGAGGCCCGAGACACGGCGCGAAGCACCGTCCGCCGGCCATGACAGACCTCAGACGGCGGACGGCGCCCTGAAGCCGGCCGCACTTGGAGCCTGGCTCGAGCGCCGGTAGACCTCCAGCCTTGAACGCTACGGGGAGCGGCACGTTGAGCTGAATCTGGAGGCGACGCGTATCAGTCTGCGCCGTCGAGGATCTGATACTGGAGTCGTACGCGGAGTTCGGCTGTATCAGGGGTGAGGGGTTCGCGGATTTCGGCCGCGGCAGAAGCCGTTGCCTTCGGCGTCCTGCTCCGCCTCAGCCCAGGCCTGATACGGCCAGGCACGTGGTGCATCTTTCCGGCACACCAACGACGACGCCCAGCGTGATGCGGGTCACATCAAAGGGCTGTCACGTCCGGCGGGGGTTGCTTGTCCCATGGGCGTCACCGGCACCGAAGCCGGTGCCCGACCCTGGGAGATTGAGATGACCAACGGCCACCACGTCGTCGTTCTCGGCGCCGGCTACACGGGTATGTTCAGCGCTATCCGGCTGGCCCACCGCACCCGCCGGACCGGCGTGAAGATCACCCTGGTCAACCCTTCGAGCCGGTTTGTCGAGCGACTGCGGATGCACCAGATCGCCGCCGGGCAGCAGCTGGCCGACCACCAGATCCCCGACCTGCTCGCCGGTACTGGCGTCACGTTCGTCCAGGGCACCGCCACCGCCATCGATCCCGAGACCCGGCGCATCACCGTCGACGGCGCCACGTCCCTCGGTTACGACACGCTCGTCTACGCGCTGGGCAGTTCGACCGACACCGGGAAGGTCCCCGGCGCCGACGTCCATGCGTTCACCCTCAACAGCCCGGAGATCGCCGGCCGGTTCGCCGCGCGGCTTACCGAGGTCGCCGCGGCCGGCGGCACGGTCACCGTCTGCGGCGCCGGCCTGACCGGCATCGAGGCGGCCACCGAGATCGCCGAGAGCCGCCCCGGTCTGCGCGTCACGCTGATCAGCCCGGACGAGCCCGGCGGCATGATGGGCGCCAAGGCCCGCGCCCACCTCCACCGCGCGCTGGACCGCCTCGGCATCACCCTGGAGACCGGCGCCCGCGTCAGCAAGGTGCTGCCCGAAGGCGTCGAGCTGGCTGACGGCCGAATCGTCCGCTCCGACGCCTGCCTGTGGACCGCCGGCGTCAAGGTGTCGCCGCTCGCCGCTGATGCCGGGATCGCCACCGACGACCGCGGTCTGATCCTGGTCGACGCCACGCTGCGCTCGGTGTCCCACCCGGAGATCCACGCCATTGGTGACGCCGCCGCCGTCCGCCTGGCCTGGGGACAGCTCCACGGCTCCTGCCAAAGCGGTCTGCCAACCGCCCAGTACACCGCCGACACCGTCGCGCGGCTGGTAAGCGGCAAGGCCGTCAAGCCGTTCCGCTTCGGCTACTACCACCAGCCGGTCAGCCTCGGCCGCCGCGACGCCGTCATCCAGTTCACCAGGACCGACTTCACTCCCCGCCGCCAGTGCCTCACCGGCCGCGGTGCGGTCGTGTACAAGGAGATGGTCAGCGGCAGCCCCCTCATGACGTACCGGTTCAGCAAGCGCATGAACGTCAGCACGATCGTCTCCAAGGGCGGCCGCGCCACCCGCAGGCCCGCGGCATGACCGGCACGCCCGCTCCCGGCGCCGTGATCCCCGCCTTGCCGTCCGGTTCGCGGCGCTGGCAGCATGAGCCGGTGATCGACACCGGCGCCGGGCAGGACCCGTACCTCGCACACCGCAGACTGCTGTTCGCCACCGCGTACCGAATGCTGGGCAGCGTCACCGAGGCGGAGGATGTCCTGCAGGATGCCTGGCTGAAGTGGAGCACCACGGACCGCGACGCGATCAGCCACCCCAAGGCCTACCTGGTGCGCACGGTCACCAACCTCTCCCTGAACCGCCTCACCTCCGCGCGGGCCACCCGCGAGACCTACGTCGGCCCGTGGCTCCCCGAACCCCTGCTGACGTCCCCGGACATCGCCTCGGAGGCCGAATTGGCCGACTCCGTCTCCACTGCCATGCTGGTCGTGCTGGAAACCCTCAGCCCCGTGGAACGCGCCGTCTTCCTGCTCCGCGAGGTCTTCGGTTACTCGCACAGCGAGATCGCCGAGACCCTCGAGCGCCCCGAGCCGACGGTCCGCCAGATCGCCCACCGTGCCCGCGCCCATGTCCAGGCCCGCCGCCCCCGCTTCGACGCCGACCCCGACCGACGCCGGCAGATCACCACCCAGTTCCTGGATGCCTGCGCGGGCGGCGACCTGAACGCCATGATGGAACTGCTCGCCCCCGACGTGACCGCCTGGTCCGACGGCGGCGGCAAGGTCACCGCGGCCCGTCGGCCGCTCCACGGCATCGACCGTGTCGCGCGCTGGCTCCTGGGCTTCCTGGCCAAGCCCGAACTGGCCGACCTGACCATGGAGCCGGCCGTCATCAACGGCGAACTCGGCATCCTGGCCACCCTCGGCGGGCACACCGTAGGCGTCCTGTCTTTCGACATCGGTGACGGCCGCATCCACAACCTGCGCTTCCAGGTCAACCCCGACAAGCTCGGCGGGCTGACCCCTGACAACAGCCTGGCGCTCCCTGAAGCGTTCAAGCCTGGAGCCATTCCGGCAGGGCCTCAGGTCGCGGCACGTCATCCAGGGCCGCCACGAACCGTCGCCTGCGACGCCGACGGCGCTCTCGACGGAGCCGAATAGCCCCGAGGCCATCACATACGGGCGCTTCCGGCCCCCGTCGACCAAGGCAACCGCCTGGGGAGCGAAGAGCATCGTCGGCCGATTTCAAAGATCTGCATCAACCTGTGCCGTCAGGCCGACGGCGTTGCCGAACCCGGCATCGTCGGCCTCTGCCACGCCCACTTCGGGTGGCCTGCCCGTCCGGCCTGGCCAGCGGCCCGAAGGCCCGGGGACAGCCAGTCTGCGCACCCGGATCACCGAGGGCTGGGACGTCGAGGGGGCCGCTACCACCCCGGGCGGCCGCGGCCGCCCGCGCACCTGACTGCCCAGGGTCACTTCGGTATGGCGGGCAGCTGTCCCACAGCGACCGGCACGACGGCGATGCCGCTCGCCCCAGCGGTCGCCGGTTCCCGCCCTCGTCGCTCGGCGCTCGGCTCGTCGTAGGCGACCGCCGAGGCCCGCTTGGTGCCGTTGCTGTCGGTCCAGGTCAGTGCGTAGTTCCGCATGGTGATGGTCATGGGGTCATCATCGTCGGGACCACTGACACTGCGGCCCGGTTACGGGTCGCGGCGCCTGCCCTGTGTGGGCACCGATGAGCAGGAGCAGCAGCGTCAGCAGGGCGAGTCCGGCGAAGATCAGGGCGGCCTGGATCTCGATCACGGCGAGGACGACGAACACCGCGACGGAGAGCAGAGCGCCCAGCGCGGCGTGACGCGCGGGCCGTTGCTTGCGTCCGGGGTCTCTCCATGGTTTGCGGCACCCCGCGCGTGGACATGCTCCAGGGTCTGCGGCATATCCTGCGGCCGCTGAAGAACCGGCGGATCATCTTCACCGACCCCACCGCCCGAGTCTTCTGCGGTATGCCGACCCCCACCATTCCGATGCCCGTCGAGGTCGATGCCCTCCGGGAGGTACTCCACGACCGGGAGGCGCCGCGGGCTGCCCTGGCCGCCCTGATCATCTTCCACGCGCTCACCTCCGGGCAGCTGCGCGGCCTGGAGACCACTGACCTGCGCGACGGACGCCTGTTCCTGCCCAACCCCAACCGGACTGTCCTGCTCGCCGAGCCCGTCCGTACCCGCGTGGCGGCCTACCTGGACTACCGAAACCACCGCTGGCCCCGCACTGCCAACCCCCACCTGTTCGTTTCCCAGATCACCGGCTGCGGCGTCGAGCCGGTCAGCAACGTCTGGATCAACGACGTGCTCGGCATGTCCGCCCGCCGGCTCCGCGAGGACCGCCTCCTCCACGAGGCCGAAGCCACCGGCGGCGACCCCCGCCGTATCTGCGACTTGTTCGGTCTGTCCGTCGGCGCGGCCCTGTGCTACACCGGCACCGTCGACCAACCCGGCCTCATCGAACGCAGCCTCCGCAACGCCGGACCGCCGAGAGCAGGGTCCGAGTAGGAATGGGCCAAAAGGCCGTTCAACGGGCCGAATAGCGCCGGCAGGCCTGGCGTGTCATCCGCCGGAGGCGGATATCCGGCGCATGAGCTCAACCAGGGGTTGCATCGGCCGGTGCTCAAGGCGACGCGGCTCAATGGTGAAGAGTGTCGCCAGATCCTCGTCCTTCGGCTTCTGCAGGGCGATCCGCCGCAATGCTTCCCCAAGCTCCCCCGGCAGGCCCACACGGCTTCCAAGCATGGCGGCAGCCACGCGAGAGAACTCCTCGGCCATTTCAGGAGAGAGATTCTTCCATCCGACATCGGCGGGTAGAAGGAGCGGCGGGGGTGGCTCTGGCCTTGACAGTGGAAAGGCCTGGGGCCTCTCAGCGCTGACGTCCTTGGGCAGGCGATGACGCAGACGGATCCAGTCAGAGTGCCTGCCTGTCATGCCGAGCGAGTAGATCAGACGGGCCAGTATCGGCACGTCTTCCTGTACACCCCTAGAGGTGATGCGCCCGACGTAGTCCGCCATGCCGCTGCGGCGCAGGGACTCCTCGGCGACATGCCGGGTGGTATCTGGTGTCAAGGCCAAGGAGGCCAGCAGCAGCCCGGCCGCCTTGCCCCACCGGAGGTTCCGCATGTCTCCAAGGAATTCGGGGATCCGACTGGGGGAGCCCCAGGCCATCTCGGCGAAGAGGGCGTAGGAGATATCGGTACCGCTGCGGGATTGGCAATGCATGGCCACCCGTACCGCGTTGAGCGAGGGGCTGTCGACGACGTAGCGGATCGCCTTCGCGAGTCCTTCCGCTTGGCCGTGGGTCCGCAGGCTGATCAGCCTCTTGGCCGCGGCGGCCGGGGCTGTCTTCAGCTGGCGTGCAAGGGGTGCGGTGTCCTCCAGCTTGTCCAGGACGTCGCTGCCTACGAGCCCCAACCCTTTGCCCTGGGGCTTCTTCGTGCTGGTAGCGGTCTTACGCGCGTGTGCTCTGTTCCGTGCCAGTGCGATGTTGCCTGCGGAGTTGAAGGTGCGCTGCTGGGGCAGTGGCCGCGACTTCGCTCGCAGGCGTCTGACGAGCTGGTTGAAGCAGGTGATGAGGTCCAGGAGCGGGGGCCCCTGCTCGACACCCGTCTCGACCAGTCGCAGCAGTTCCCCTGTGAACCCGGTGTGCCCGTGGCCATCGTCCGCCATGGCTAGCTCCGTTGCGCCGGCGGCAGCGATCAGGAACGTTCCCTCGACTTCGGCCTGATCCGCCACGCTGGAGCCGGAGTCCGCCATTGCCGGAAAGGCTTGTGCGCCGAAACAGCAGTCGAGGATCACAATCTTCCTCGGCGCCCCCGACCGCACGATCGGGCTCTTCAGCCAGTCGTAGTACACCGCCGTATAGCCGAAACCCGGCTTGGACTCCTGAAGGCTCAGGCACAGCGCGCCGTTGTCGAAGTCCTTGAAACCGTGGCCCGCGTAGTAGACGAGAAGAGCGTCCTTGGCGGCAGTAGCCGCTGCTTCGATCGGCTCGATGACGTCGGCGGGGCGGGCTGGATTCGGGACGATGATGCAGTTCTCTGGCGGCAGTCCCCAGGAGTCTTTGTCAGTCAGCATGCGTTGCATGCTGGCGAGATTGTTCTGCACCAGGGGCAGGGGGTCCAACGTCCGGTAGTCGCTCACGCCGACTAACACGGCCATTGAGCGCGACGGGTCCGGGAGTGACGCGGCGGCCTTACCCATTGCTGCTGAGCGCCTGGGTGATACGGGCGGTCACTTCTGCGTCAGCCCCTTCGATCGAGACCCTGACCCCGTTCGTCTCGATGACCGCTGTGCGCGGGTTCCTACGGGTTCTCCTCCAGGTGATGTAGGCGACGGTGAAGTTGGCGGCGCTCCACGCATTGTCCGTGATGAACTGCAGCCACTCCATCGCGCCACCCGACATGTGACCGGCCGTCGTGGGCTCCGCGTGCCAGGCGATGGTGGCGTGCTGCCGAATCTCGGGACTCGCTTCCAGCCACGCGCGCAGTGAGCGAAGCTCGTCCTCGGCGTCAGCGCCGTCGATCTTGATCCGGAAGATCATTCAACTCCTCCAACTGGCAGTGGTGTTGCATGCCGCGAACCTGGGTGAGCGTACACGGACGGGCTCGCTCACCAGGCCCGTCGCAGAGTTCCGAACCACTCCACGGCGTCCCCTATCGGCACCCCCGGTGTCAGGGAAGCCTCATCACCGATCCCAGGTGCCCCCTGTGTGTCATGGCCTGCCCCTCGGTTCGGCGAGCTCGGACGACCCCGAGTCGGATCCGATACCGTTCTGGACGCACCACCCGCGAGTTCGCCTACGCGCACCCTGCGGAAAACTCGAACCCACGGCCTTTGACCATCTGAAGCAGCAACTCGAAGCTGCCACGGGAGTCGCCCGCATCGGAGCGCAACACCGCAGACCGCCGTCCCAATAGTTCATGCTGTTGGCGGCTTCCAAGTAGGTACTCCTCCGCACTCACCGGCGCGCCGTCCTGTCCAGCGGCGACTCGGAGTCACCATGTCCGCCGCCGCCCTGGTCGGTTGGGCACGTCAAAGCCGCGTACGCAGTGAGGTCGTCGGTCGAAGCCGAAAGTTGCCCGAGCGCATTGCAGACTTCCCAGCATTGCCCTAGGCCGTTTCCTTCGGATCATCTTGCTGACCAGATGAAGATGGCGGCGAGGTGGAGTCCGGCGAGGTAGATGGTGGCGGTCTTGTCGTAGCGGGTGGCCAGGCCGCGCCATTGCTTGAGCTTGTTGATGCACCGCTCGACGGTGTTGCGCCGCTTGTATGCCTCGCGGTCGCAGGCCGGTGAGCGGCCGCCGACTCCGCCTTTCCTCTTGCGCTTGGCGATCTGGTCGGAGGGCTGAGGGATCACTGCGCGGATCCCGCGTGGGCGCAGATGGGCCCGGATCGCGCGGGACGAGTAGGCCTTGTCGGCCAGGACTACGTCCGGCGTGGTCCTGGGCCGGCCGGTGGGCCGGGGTACCCGTATCCGGGTCATGACCTGGGTGAACGCGGGTGCGTCGCCTGCCTGGCCGGGCGTGAGCACGAAAGCGAGCGGCCGGCAGTGGCTGTCCGCGGCGAGGTGGATCTTGGTGGTCAGCCCGCCGCGGGACCGTCCGAGGGCACGGTCGGCCGGCTCGCCGACCGGGGCCCCTTTTGACGGGCCCCGGCGGCGTGCTGGTGGGCTCGCACGATGGTGGAGTCGACCGCGACGACCCAGTCGAGGTCGCCTTCGGCGTCGGCCCGGGCGAGCAGGGCGGTGAAGATCTTCTCCCAGGTGCCGTCGGCGGCCCACTTCCGCAACCGGTTGTGGGCGCCTTTCCACGACCAGAACTGCTCGGGCAGATCCATCCACGGTGTCCCGGTGCGGTACTTGAACGCGATCGCGTCGATCACCTGCCGGTGATCACGCCACCGCCCACCCCGCTTCGGAGCCCGATCCGGCAACAACGGCTCGATCCTCGCCCAATGGGCGTCAGTCAACGACACACCCAGACCAACGATCAGATGATCCGAAGGAAACGGCCTAATGCACTGCATCACGGTCGGTCGGGCGATAGAGTCGAAAGGTGCGTTGATCTTCCGGGCGGCGGCTAAGTCGCCGCAGACGGTGCAGGGTGCCTCATAACGCGGGGCGCCCCAGCAGGCATACCCGTCGAAACCCCACCGGAGATCCACACCATGGCTGCTCAGCAACCCCTCACCTACGACGCCTTTATCGAACTCGCTTCCGCTGATCCAGCCGTCATCGGCCTCGTCCTTAAAGGATCCCGAGCCCACGAGGGCATGGTGACCCCGTACTCCGACCACGACCTGTACGTGGTCGTCGCCGACGACGCCCGCACCGATCTGACCCGGTTCGCTGGCCACCGTAGCGCCGATCTCGACCTCGTCATCGTCACTCTCACCGAGTTTTGCGTGACCGGGACGCCCGGTTGGGAACGCTACGCCCTCGCCCGTGCCCAGATCGTGCTTGACCGCCTCGACGGAGGCATCGCCCGGATCCTCGCCGACAAGGCTCGTCTGGGTGCTGATGAGGCATTCCAGGACGCAAGCGGCTGGCTCGATGCCTATGCCAACTCGCTCTATCGCTCCGTCAAGAACCACCGGGACGGCCAGACTCTCGCTGCTCGACTCGACGCCGCCGACAGCATCCGGTTTCTGCTTGAGCTGCTCTTCGCTCTCGACCGACGCCCCCGCCCTTACAACAAGTACCTGGAGTGGGAGCTCGTCCGGCACCCGCTGCCGGGTTGGGACACCGACGTGCTGCTCCATGCCGTGGACCGCATCGCGGCCACGGGTGATGTATCCCAGCAACGACACCTCTTCGCCCTCGTCGAGACGGCGGCCCGAGAAGCCGGACACGGTGCGGTCCTGGACGCATGGGGCGATGACCTTGACCTCATGCGACCGCGAGAGGCACACAGCGCCACTCCCTGAGCTCTGCCCTGACGGCATCGGACCGCCCTGGATGGTTCCGTCTCGCTGGGCTGAGCCCGAGGCAGTTCACCGAGTCGATCAGCGTGCTGCGGCGCGAGAGCGCCGATCTAGTTCCGACGGCCCCAGGCCATCCCTGCCGCGAACGGAACGACCAAGCGACCCATGGAAAGGACAGCCATGCTTGAACACTCCGACGATCGAGCAGTGAGCGACTGGTGCATCAAACACTTGGGCTACCCGGTTGCCGAGCGCACGTTCACGGCGGGGAACCTGTCCGTGGTCCACGGCCTCCGGCTGACGAATGGCCGCGAGGTGGTGCTGAAGATCCGTGACGAGGATAAGCGGCTGGGGGCTTGTATCTGGGTGCAACGCCGGATGTGGCAGGCGGGCTTCCCATGCCCGGAGCCACTGACCGACCCGTTGCCGCTGGGTACGAAGGTCGCCAGCGCCGAGACTCCTGTGCCAGGCGGTGGAGAGCCCGCGCCCGCCGATTCTCCCCGACAGTTCGCCGGCCTTCTGGCCGACTTCGTGGCCCGCGCAGAGGCTTTCGGTCCGCAGCCGCTGCTACGACCGGCTCCCGCGTGGGTCCACTGGTATCACAAGGAGGACGGCGTCTGGCCGGTCCCGGATGACCGGAATGTCGACCTCAATACTGAACGGTGCTCTGCCACGGCGTGGCTCGACGAGCTTGGCGCGGCTGTACGCGAGCGGCTTGAGGAGGTCCGCGACGCTGCCTGCGTAGTCGGACACGGGGACTGGGACGGTCGCAATGTGAAGTTTCGCGATGGCCAGCCGCTCGTGGTCCACGACTGGGACAGCGTGGTCTACGAGCCCGAGGTGGTGATCATTGGCCAGGCTGCCGCCATGTTCGAGGGTGGACCCACTGGTGCGGGCGCCTCGGTCGAACGGACGGTGGCCTTCCTGGAGGAGTACCAAGCCGCGCGCGGGCGAGTGCTGAGCGACAACGAACTGCAGCTGTGCTGGGCAGCGGGCCTGTGGGTGCGCGCCTTCAACGCCAAGAAGTTCCATCTCGACAACTTCGATGCGCTGGGACGCGACGAAGCCGAGGCGAGGATGAGGCATGCCGGCATCTGATTGACGAGGTGCCGACGCACTGACGGAGCTGTGGGCGAGACTCAAGCAGAGCGGTCAATGGTCACGTTCAAACAGTGGCCACAACCAGATCGGCGAGGGCTATTACCTCGCGCCGGCGCAGCAGGTCGCAGCCAAGCCCTATAAACTCCTCGCCCAGGCCCAGGCCCAGGCCCTGGGCCGCTCGGCGAAGGTCGCCATCGCGAAATACGCCTGGTCCGGGCGCGAGAGGCTCGGTCTGCTGCGGGTCCGCGACGACGTGATCGTTTTGCACGCGATGCGCTGGCCCGACGAAATCCGTGATCCTTCTGAGCTGTATCCGCCGCCGGTGGAGGTCACCGACGAGGAGATCGACGGTGCGCTCGCGCTGATGGACACCATGGCCATCGGCGACCTCGCCGAGGGTGGGTTCCGCGACGCGTACACCGACGCGCTTGAGGAGGTCATCGACGCCAAGCGGGAGCATCGCGCACCGCCGGCGGCGCCGGAGCCGGAGCAGCCGGGCGCCGTGCTGGACCTGATGTCCGCGCTGCAGGAGTCCGTACAGAAGGCGAAAGCCTCCCGCGGCGAGACCGGATCCCCGGCAGACGTGCACGAGCTGCCGCCGAAGAAGACGGCGAAGAAGGCACCGGCGAGGAAGACGACCGAGAAGAAGCAGCCTGCGAAGAAGACCTCCGGGCGGCGGCCGCGCAGCGCGTGAGGTGCGGCGGGCGTCACGCACCCCGGATCGCCCGCCGCGCGGTGATCGTTGCTGTCACCCGTCGAGATAGCCGAGGGCCGTGTCCGGCCGGCAGTGGGTGCAGGCGGGCGTGCCGTCCGTAAGAGCCTGCAGCGCTTCCTCGCGGCTGATCCCCCGCGAGCGCCCACCCGTATCCCAGCAGTCGCCGACGTGGACGTGGACGGGTGGGGCAGCCCGGTTGAGGCCCAGCTCCAGCAGCCAGGCGGGCGGCTCGGGCCGGGCCTGGATGCCGCGCTGCCGCTCGGCCTCGCGCTACTCGGCCGCGGCGATCGCCTTGCGTACATCCGCCAGCGCGAGGGCGAGCCAAGTCTCCAGGACGAGGAGTCTGGGCAGGTCGGTCGGCAGATTGGTCGCATCTCCAGTTTGCGCCAAAATTCGAACAAGGTTTCTACTGGCGGCATGGCCAGGCACAGGGTCGAGTACCTCACCCCCGTCCAGGAGCGCATCCTGCGCGTCATCCGCGAGTCCATCACCGACCATGGCGAGGCACCGTTGGTGACGGAGATCGGCGAGGCGGTCGGGTTGAGCAGCCGCGCCAGCGTTCTGGCCTGGCTGCGCCGACGCCCCGCCGCGCGCCTCCTGGGCCAGCTGGTAACCGCGCCCGACGAACTCGACCACGCGGCCCTTGATGCGCTGCCCCAAGGACACGCCACCACCTACGTCCGCAGCCTGCTCACCACCGCAGGCCTACTTCCGCCACGCGATGAGAACCTCGCCCTGCTCATCAACTGGACGGCCCGCACGCTGGCCAAGCTGCCGGGACATCAGGCGACCCTGATCCGCCCGTTCGCCGAGTGGCACATCATCCGCGACGCCCGCCGGCGCTCGGCGCGCGGCCGCTACACCTACACCGCCCACAAGGGCAACTGCGCCAACATCCGCGCCGCCATCGACTTCCTCACCTGGCTGGACACCCAGCAACACACCCTCCAGAGCCTCACACAGGAAAACCTGGACATCTGGGCAATCTCCAGGCCCACCCTGCGAGCCTGCTCCATCCCTTTCATCCGCTGGGCCGGCGCCCGCCACCTCACCCGGGCCGGCCTGACCATCGAGCACCCCCCTCCCAGCTCCCCGGCCAGTTCCAGATCGAAGAAGACCACTACGAGGAACTACGCCGGTGCCTGAACGACCCCACGCTTCCGTCGGACGTTCGCATCGCCGCAGCCCTCATCCGCCTCTACGCCGTCGGCGCGCGGGGGGGGGGGCGGGGGC
>NZ_JBITYN010000015.1:15275-195953 GCF_044545925.1 Streptomyces sp. NPDC053367
TTCGCCGGGGGCCTTACCCCCCCCCCGTTTCGGCGGGCGTTTGGATTCCCGGAGGCCCCAACCCGCCATACCCCCCCCCCCCCCCCCCCCCCCCGCATCGTCGAACTCACCACCGACCACCTCCACCACGACGCGGATCACACCTACCTGACGATCATCCGCCACCCCGTCGTCCTGCCACCGAAGCTCGCCCGCCTCATCAACGACCACCTCGAAGACGGATCCCGGCACGGCAACGAAGCCAGCAGGTACCTGCTGCCGGGCCGAGCCCCCGGGCGCCCCCGCAACCCTGCGGGACTGTCCGACAAACTCAAGCGCTACGGCCTACCCGCCCGCGCAGCCCGGAACACGGCCATGATGCAAGCACTCGTCGACCTGCCACCCGTCGTGCTCTCCGACTTGATCGGCATCCAGCCGAGAACTGCGGAACGCTTCGCAGCCATGACCGGCGAGAACTGGTCCGACTACCTGGCCGCGACCCGCCCAGACCCGCACCAAACGAGTTGATGGGGTGTGTGCATCAGGCAACGATAGGACGCCCGGCGGGATCGGTGATATCTGCACGTTCATGCCGTGCTTCTCATGCTTCCCAAAATAGAAGGGCCAGTCGGCCGCGATTCGGTCGATCGGCAGCAACGTGCTGTCCAAGGATCGAATGCTTAGTGGAGGCGGCGGTGCAGCCCGCGGGCCGCAGGTCCGCAGCCAGAGCGGCGAGGACCGCACCCGCAGCGACCGCCTCAAGCGCTGAACACTTCGCGAAGCGCTGCAGGCGGCCGCGAGCCGGCAGGCCGGAGACGACGAAAGGCGGATCAGCGCGCCGGCTCAGACGTGCCTCGCGCCTGGTCGCGGCTGGCGACCACCAGGTATCCATCGTTCTCGGGGTCGAAGGTGGTGGACTGCACCGTGAGCCCGACACTCCGCAACTGCGCCACGAGGTCCTCGTACCGGTAGGGCCAGATGGACAACCGCTCCGAGCAGGCTCGCACTGCCCCATCCGGCTCGATCTGGGCGACCACGATCTCGAGGAAGTGTTCCTGCTCCCAGCACTGCTCGATCTGCCAGTAGTAGCTGACGACCGCATCGCGGTCGTCGCGGCGGATGAGTCGATCGCGGACGTCTACCCGTGAGCCGGCGGAGCGCACGAGCTCCCAGTTGCGTGAGTGGAGCACAAGGCGTCCGCACGGATTCAGCAGCCGCGACATCGCTTCCAGTGCGGTCAGGCGCCCGGCTGCGCCCTCGGCGTGCCCGAGCGAGTTGCCGACGCAGAACACCAGATCGAACGTGGAGTCCTCCAGGTGGTCGGGCAGCTCATCCCAGCTCGCGCGGAGGGCTCGAAGCGAGACACCCTGCTCGTCGGCGGCCTTCTCGGTCCGGCGAACCATCCCATTGCTGGCGTCTGCGGCGACCACGTCAAGGCCAAGACTCGCGAGACCGACGGCGAGCTGGCCGGTTCCACACGCGCAGTCGAGGACGCGCGCGTTGGGCGGCAGAGAGCCCACAACATCGCTGTAGTAAACCGCGGCTGCCTTGGCGGGGGTCAACCTGTCGTCACCGATCAGCCACTCGTATACCTCGGAAAGCGCCCCATAACCAGCCACCGCGATAACCTCCATCACTCGACGCCACGCGGGCTAGACCGCGCCTGCGATTCGGACCTTGCGCCTCGCACTGTGCCGGGCCGTGTCAGCGCATTGAGCAGGACCCAACCACTTCCGGCCGCTGAGACTCCACCGGATTTCGTGGGAAACCACGACACGCCGCACCGACGCAGGTCCCCACTCCACCAGCGCCCCATCGGCCACGATGGGTACCGCGGCCGACAAGCGCGCGTTCACTGCGGAGCGCTTTACAGGTCATCTCATTTGGTGAGTCGGCGGTAGCAGATGAGTGTGCAGGCGATGCTGGTAAAGGCCAGGAAGTGGCTGGCTTTGCGTTCGTAGCGTCGGTGGAGGCGTCGGCATCCGGCAAGCCAGGCCATGGTGCGTTCGATCGTCCAGCGGTGCCGGCCCAGCCGCTGGCTGGAGTCCGTCCCTTTGCGGGCGATCCGGGGCGTGATGCGGCGGTCGCGTAACCATCGCCGCAGGTGGTTGTAGTCGTATCCTTTGTCGCCGTGCAGCTTGCCCGGCCTGCGCCGCCGTCGACCACGGCGGGAGCGGATCGGCGGTATGCCCTGCACGAGCGGGATCAGGGCCTGGCTGTCGTGGACGTTGGCACCTGAGATGCCGACGGACACGGGCAGACCCGTGCGGTCGTTGATCAAGTGGACCTTCGAGCCGTACTTGCCCCGGTCGACAGGATTCGGGCCTGTCAGTTCCCCCTTTTCAGGGCCCGCATGTTCACCGAGTCGATCGCACACCGGGACCAGTCCAGCTCGCCGCGGGCACCGAGCTCGTCGAGGACCAGGCGGTGGAGCTTGGCCCACACTCTGGCCTTCGACCACTCGGTGAACCGGCGGTGGGCCGTGGCTCCCGAGGGCCCGAACGAGGCGGACGGCAGCTGCTGCCACGTGCAGCCCGACGTCGCGACGAACACGATCGCGGCCAGCACTTCCCGATCTCCGTGCCGTCGCCGACCACCGCCTTGCGGACGGGTCGGCACCTCCGGCACCACCCGCTGGAACAACTCCCACAACTCATCCGGCACCAGCCGCTCAACGATCCCCACGGCGACAGGCTATCGAACACGCCAAATGAGATGACCTGTAAGACCGTGTCCTACGTGGTGAGGCGTCGTTGACCTCGGTATGGGGCGGGGCACATGGAGTTGGATTGTTCCGGACGGGATGTGGGAGATCGCGAAACCGCTGATCCCGCCGTCGAAGGTGCGGCCGCAAGGCGGCGGAACGCAGGACACGCCTGATGAGACGCTGTTCGCGGCCATCATCTACGTACTGATCAGCGGCTGCGCATGGCGCCAACTACCGCCTTGCTTCGGCATATCGAAGTCGACCGCCCACCGCCGCTTCCTGATCTGGTCGAGAGCCGGTGTCTGGGGGCGGCTGCACGAGGCCGTGCTGCACCGACTCGACGACGCAGGCCTCATCGACGTCACCCGCGTCGTCCTCGACACCGCTCACGTCCGCGCCAAAAAAGGGGGGCGAACACACAGGTCCGAGCCCCGTGGACCGGGGCAAACCGGGTTCCAAGATGCACATCCTGTCGGACGCGAACGGCCTGCCCCTCCTCGTCGGCGTCTCCGCCGGCAACACCCACGACAGCGAAGGACTGAAGCCGATGGTGGAGGGTCACCAAACGAGACACGACCCCCACCGCGGCCGCCACTTCAAGCCCCAGCGCCTGCACGCCGACAAAGCCTACGACCGGGCCGACCTGCGCAGATGGCTCCGTGGGAAGCGCATCGGCGTGCGCATCGCCCGCAAAGGCATCGAGTCCAGCGAGCGATTAGGGCGCCGCAGGTGGGTAATCGAGCGGACGATGTCCTGACTGTCCGGCTACCGCCGACTCAGCCCCCGCTACGAACGCGATCCCCGCAATTACCTGGCCTTTCTCGGACTCGTCGCCGCCCTCTGCTGCCACAAGCGACTCATCCGCCTCACCACATAGGACACGGTCTTATCCGGGCAGTTGTGCAGCGTCTCAGTGGCGCACGAACTGTGTCCGCTTCGCTACGGTCCGGCACTCACGGAGGTCTTCACGAAACGGGATCTGCTCCACGAGCAGTGCACGGGTACGGACTTGGTGGCGGTGTTGGACCGGGAGCCGGTACTGGAGGGGATGCCGTTCATCCTCAGGCCGGACGGTTCCTACGACGTGCATCTAAACCGGTTCTTCCGGGCCTTGCCCACGTTGGGCTGTCGCTCTGCTGAGAGCTGGAAGGGGTACGCGCTCGATCTGGCGGTGTGGGGGCGGTTCCTGCATGAGCGGCGGGAGTGCTCTGTGTGGACGGCGGAGAGGGCGGACTTCGATGCGTTCTACGCCGCCCGCCGTCTGTCCGAGGTCCCCTTTCGGGTGACAGCGGAAGACGTGGAACCGGTCGTGGGCGGCGCTGGACAAGTTCTACCGGTGGGCGATGGATGAGCGCCTGGTGAGCGTCCAGGCCCTCACCTTGGACAATGAACAGCTGCGATCCGAACTCGCGCGCTGCGGCACTGTCACCGCTATCCTCAGCCGCGCGGGAAGAGATAGGTGATGATCCCGACGATCGTGCCGATCACACCGGCTACTCCACCCAGTACGCTCCAGACGAAGAGGATGACCTCTCGCTGACTGCCGCCTGTCACACGGTGATTTGCACTCCTTCGAGCAACGAAACCCTGCAGCCCCTTCGGCTCGTTCAGCAAGATCGTCCGGGTCAGGTATGTGTCAACCGGGTATGCAGCGACCAACATAAAGAAGGCTCCAACGCCGATGGCCCCTCCGACCCCGGAGCGGAAGTAGAACAGGCCCATGCCAGCAACGAAAATGCACCACTGCTCAAGACGGTTGAGCCACTTCGTCAGACCGGACCCCAGAAACCTTGCTTGAGCGAAGGTGTCGGCAATACGGGTCGCAGCCCGTTGCTCCCATGTTTCACTGCCGCCACTCAGGCAGGCCTCGGCAAACGGCTGCCTGCCAAAGGGGCGCCAAGTGCGCGTGGTCTTCCCGATCTCGATGGTGATTCGCGGGTCCTCAGCGGCCAGTGAGCGGCGTTCGAAAGTCACACCTGTGATCACTTGGGAGCCCTGCATGTCGGTCTTGAAGGCATCGAGGTCAGTCCACCTACGCGCCGTCGTCGTCCTCCATCGCACTCCGTTCTGGTCGGTCGACTCAGATAGCTCCTGGCGAGATATGACCAACTGGCCATGCGGAATTTCCTCTTCCAGTATCTTGACCAGTTCCTCAACGTTCCGCCAGGAGAACCAGCAGCCACGTCGTCTGAGACTCATCCCCCACTCGACCATGGCGGGAAGATAGCGGCTGCTGATCATCTCGGGAAGACGACCCCTGGAAGTCTCGATGCTTCCTCGCCGACACTGGAGTCATCGAACAGTGAGCCTTTTCAGCGTTGCCACCGATCGGGTGATGACCTTGGTGCCCGCAACGGACAGGGCTCCCGTGCCGTTGGGTGAGGTGTTCGAAGTCTCAACCTGTCGGTCCAGGAGCCCTGTTGGTTCCTTATCCTGCCGCACTCGATCTGCCTCATGCGCTGGTCGAGTGGGTCACGATGCTTATCGTCACCCGTGAGGGTGACCGCCGCTGCAATCTCCCTCCGCACAAGCGCGCCCTCGTCGCTCTCTCCTACCTGCGCAAGCACGACACTCTCGCGCAGATTGCCGCCGGGTTCGGCATATCCGTAGGCACCGCTCACGCCTACACCACCGCCGTCGTGCGGCTCCTCGCCGACCGGGCGCCGGGCCTGCTCAAAACCCTGCGCGAGCACGACCCGGACTACGTGCTCCTGGACGGCACCCTCAGCGAGTGCGACCGCCTGGGCGACGGACGCGCTGATTACTCCCACAAGCACCGGCGCCACGGCGTGAACGTGCAAATCGTCACCGATCCCCAAGGCCAGCTTCTGTGGATCTCGCCGGCCTTGCCGGGCCGCGCTCACGATCTGACCGCCGCACGCACCCACCGCATCATCCGAATCTGCGAACGCCAGGGCGTCCCGATCGTCGCCGACCGCGCCTACATCGGTGCCGGCTCCTGGGTCACCACCGCCATCCGCCGCCCGCCCAACGGCGAACTGTCACCGACCGAACGGACGCTGAACCGAGCACTCGCCCAGGCCCGCGCTCCTGTCGAACGAGGCGTCGCCCGCCTGAAGTCCTGGCGGATCTTTCGCCAAAGCCGCTGCAGCCCGAACCGCATGACGGACATCGCCGCCGCGGTCCTCACCCTGGAGAGGCAACGCTGAAAAGGCTCATGGAGTCCGTGGCTTCCGTCGGGTAAAGATGCAGGTGAACGAGAGTGCTCCCCGCGCATGCGGAGATGGTCCCACCACGTACGCGATCGCGCTCCCCGCGCCCGCGGGGATGGTCCCGACCCCGAGGCGGACGACGTCCGACACGAGGAGTGCTCCTCGTTCCCGCGGCGGTAGCCACATCGCGCGGGAGCCGGTCGGGTCGCCCACCAGGTACCCGCACATGCGGGGTTCTTCGTCCAGGCGCTCCTGGAAGACTGGCTGCACCTGTGCTCCCTGCACAGGCGGGGGTCGTCCCGACGAGCTCCTCGCGGGCGCCGTCGACCGGGGTCCCATCCCGCGCAGGGCGGTGCCGGCGGTCTGGCCGCGCTCGCCGCGCGTGGGGGAGGCTCTCCAGGGCGACGTATTCGAAGAGCAAGCTGCAGTGCTTCCGGCGCTGGCGGGGAAGGTCGAATCAGCGGCACCGCTTAGCTGGCAGCGGAGGCATGGCGGCCTGCGGAGCTCGGCCCCGTCTTTATGGTGATTCGCGCGTGTTGCCGGGATTCATTGAAAGTCATAAAATCCGTGGCGTTCGTCGGGTAAATGATGCAGGTGAACGAGAGTGCTCCCCGCGCGTGCGGGGATGGTCCCACGTAGAACGTCGCCGCGGCGCCGGACAGCAGGTGCTCCCCGTCCCGCGGGGATGGTCCCACCGCACTGAACACGAAGGTCGAGATGCCGTCGTGCTCCCCGCGCCCGGGCATGGTCCCTACGGGAGTAACCACGAAAGCGTGGACTGCGTGTGCTCCCCGCGAATGCGGGGATGGTCCCAACGCGCTCAAGCCCCGGCATTCGACGGGATCGCCCGCGGGAATGGTCTCCGAGACCTCCAGCACCCTTGCCAGGTACATCGTGCTCCCCGCTCATGCGGGGATTGGTCCCGTGCTGGCTTTGTTCATGAGAACGGACAGCAGATGTTCACCACTTCGGGAGGCGGCAAAGCCCATCGAAGGATTCGAACGGCGCGTGGGTTTCAGGCCCGAGCGCCAGTTTTGCGGAAGGCTTTGTGAGTGCTGTCCCCTGCGGGGCGGCTGTCAGACCCCGTTCATAGGATCACGGCATGTCTGATGCCTTCACCGTCTTGTGGACCCATGACACGTGCCGTGCGCTGCGCAAGGCGGGTCGCGTGGGAGAACGCCCGCCGGTCGCCTTCAGCGGCGTTCACTCATCCCTGCCCGCGTGGACGGGTGCTCGTGCTGGGGACGAGGTGTACGCGCTGCATGTCAACCGGCGCGAGGTTTTCGTGGTGAGTCAACTGCGGGTGATCGACACGGAACGACGCGACTGCTGCGGCGCGGCCCCCGCGACGTGGGAGGACCCTGCGTATCCCGGGCACGGCGACTGGGCGATGCTCGGCGCCGGCGGCTGCGGCGCCATGGCGGTGCATGTGGACGCGACGCCCGTGCGCTTCGATGTGGCCATCCCCGGTGAACTGCTTGCGAGGCTTACCTGGCGCAACCGCCGAGGTCAGACCCGCGGTCTGAAGTACGTGGTGGATGGCCGACTTGAAAACTCGGTCAGCCTTCAGGGTTTCTACCGTCTGACCCCCGAGGCCGCTGGCGAGTTGGCGGAATTCGTCGGCAGCTCTGCCCCTTGATGCTGAGGGACGGGCGAGGCATAAGCCCCGGCAAGCGTCGCCGCCCTCTACCGCAGTAGTTGGGGAAAAATCGAACAAGGTCGAGTGCGGTGCCTCCCGAAGTGGTGAACATCTGCTGTCTGTTCTCGGGTTCTGGCCACTTTCCGTGGAGTGCTGACTGAGTGTGATGTCAGCGGTGTGTGGTGGGATGGCTGGACCTTTGCTGCCGTGACCTGCTGGGAGTCCGCCTTGATGCCCGTGTACTCGTCTCTGACCCACGCCCTGGCCCAGGCTTTGGTCGATGTCCTGTGGTTCGTGGAGGGTAGTGATGACGAGCAGATGGATCCGGACGACGCCGTCAAGGTCATGGAGGGCGTCGCTCACGTGGTCAGCAAGCTGTCGGGCGAACAGCGGAACGAGTTGATCGAACTGCTGGGGGCGATGGCCGCCGCCGAGTCCGACCCGGCACGGCGCGAGTTCCTGGAAGGGTTCCCTGAAGGCTTCGGACTCCTTGAGGACAGGGTCTGATCTGTGCTCTACGAGCAGAGCAGGGCGAAGCCGGCCCGGCCGAACATCTGGCGTTTGAGCATCTTGGTTCGGTTGACGTGGCCTTCGACGACGCCTGAGCTCCAGGGCAGGGTGAGGCCGGCGATGACCGCATCGCGGTCACGGTCGATGCCCGCGGCGAGTGTGTGGAAGCGGGGGGGCGTCTTGCCGGACGGCATCGAGCCACTGCGGCAGCCCTTCGCCCTGGCGCTCGGTGAGCATCTGGCCGAAGGAGCGGACGTGGCTGGTGAGGGCGCCCAGTTCAGGGCAGTGGACCAGAAAAACGGCCTCGAGTCGAAGTTGCTCCGTCTCGTTGAGAATTTCCGGCCGGCGAAGGATCCATCCGGCAACGACACGGGGTCACGGTGGCCGAGCTGTGACGGGACCCGGCGAGAGCCGCTTCTCCCGAAAGTAGGCGCGAACCCGCTGGCAGCTGCCCTGATAGCCGAGCGGTACGATCTCTTCCCACACCGTCTAGGCGTTCGTGCAGCCCTGGTTCCAGCGGGCTTGACGGCGACGCTCCAGGGTCGGGAACGTGGCGCTGCTCGGATCCGCGATGATCCTTTCGACAGCTTTCACGGCCCTGGCCAGGGCCGGTGCGAAGCGCGCCGCCGCCGGTGCAGCCGCCTCCTGCTCCTTGCGCTCCGCCTCGCGCCGCTGCTGCAGCCCCGGCCAGGCGGGGGCCTCTTCACACCCCCATGCGCTGTCCGCGCGTACGCGGTGCCGCCTTCTCGGACTTGGTCAGGCGCCGGTCCCAACTGCCGTGTGCGGTACAGCTGTAGGCACTTAAGCCGGCCCCGTCCCCGTCCCCGTCCCCCAAATCCGTAACACCCATGGGCTAAAGGACCGTTGACAGAAGTGATCGGCTGGGCTCCGCCTGCTCCTGCGCCGCCGGGTGCCCGCAGGGCCGCCCGGCGGCTGGGATATGTTGACGTCCGGGCCCGGCGTGGCTGAGGGCTCCGGGGTCCCGGGGCTCGCGCCCCGCGTCCCGTGGGTCCGTAATGCCCCATTTGTCATGCACTCATCATGGGTTGCCGTACGCACTGGAGGTCGGTGTGCATCCGCACCGCAGATCCTGGCTCCTCGGGCTGGTCGTCGCCCTCACCGCCGTTCTCGCCGCGCCCACCCCGGCCTCGGCGGTCACCGTCACGCCCGGGGCGGTCTTCAACGACCCCGCGGGCACGGCCGCCGACCAGAACAGGATCCGCGACCATCTCGTCTCGCTCATCGGCGACGCCCCGGCGGGCAGCTCGGTGCGCATGTCGATGTACACCTTCACCGACGGCCCCGTCCGGGACGCGCTGATCGCGGCCAAGAACCGGGGCGTCTCCGTGCAGGTGATCCTCGACCACTTCTCCTCCGAAACCGTGACCGTGGGCGGGGAGCTGGAGACCCTGCGCACCGCGCTGGGCACGGACCGGACCCAGCCCTCGTGGCTGCTGGACTGCGGCAGGAACCGCGGCTGCATCGGCACCCGCCCGCTGACCAGGTCCGACGGCTCTCCGGACTACCCGATCAACCACAACAAGTTCGTCCTCTTCTCCCACACCGGAGGGGCGGACAACGTGGTGGTGCAGACCTCGTTCAACCTGACGACCCACCAGCGCGAACGCCTGCACAACAACGCGGTGACCCTCGTCGACAAGGGCCTCTATGACATCTACCGGGCCTACTTCGACGACCAGGTCGCCTACGCGGCCGGCGCCGGCCTGAGCCACTACTACAAGACGCCGACCAGCACCACGAATCCGGCGTATAAGGCGTACTTCTTCCCGCGCAAGGAGACGTCCGGCACCACCTACCAGACCGACGCCTCCACCGACACGGTCAAGCTGATCCTCGACAAGGTGAACTGCGCGGCTGGCTCCGAGGTGCGCATCGCGGCCAACCTCTTCTACCGGACCCACATCGCCGACAAGATGGTCTCCATGGTGGACGCGGGCTGCTCGGTGATCCTCGCCCACGACAGCGACCCCAACGGCGGCGGCGACGGTGTGAACTCCATGGGCCAGACCGTCGAGGGCATCCTCTCCGGGCAGCTCACCCAGCGCGTGGAGTGCTGGGAGACCCCGCCCGCCGGGCGCACCGGCAACATCGGTCTGCACTCCAAGTACCTGCTGGTCAACGGCACATACGACGGTGTCGCCGGCAAGAAGATCGTCTGGACCGGCAGCCACAACTACTCCTACCAGGCGCTGCGGTCGAACGACGAGACGCTGCTGAAGATCGACGACGCCACTGTCTTCGACCAGTACAAGGCCAACCACGTGCAGCTCATGCACTACTGCGCAGGCAGCTGACCCGCAACCGCCGGCCCCTATGAACGGCGGCGGCAACGGCCGGAGGGCCGGGCTCCCACGGGAACCCGGCCCTCCGGAGGGCGTGATCGTCCGGTTCGTCCGACCGGCGGATGCCCCTTTTCGGCCGGTGGCGGCGGCGTGCTGGTGGGCCCGGACGATGGTGGGGTCGATCTGGACCAGCCAGTCGATGTCACCGGCCGCGTCCGCACGGGCCTGGATCTGCTGCAGGGCACGGGCGAACACGCCGTCCAGGGCGTAGCGGCGAAAACGGGTGTAGACCGTCTGCCAGGGGCCGTAGCGTTCGGGCAGGTCACGCCAGGAGATCCCGGTCCGGATCTTGTAGACCACCCCGTTGATGACCTGCCGGTCCAACACCCGCGGCCGGCCCGTCACAGCCCGCGGTATCAGCGGCGCGAGTAACTCCCACTCGAATTTGGTGAGTTCATGGCGACGTATCACCCCACCATGATCCACCATCCGATGATCTTTGAAGACGGACCCTAGGGCATCGCTCCCGGAGCAGATCCCGTTTCGTGAAGAAGACCTCCATGGGTGCCGGAGAGTAGCGAAGCGAACACACTTCGTGCGCCACAGAGACGTGGCACAACTGCCCAGATAAACACCGAGACGACCGGCCTGGACGACGACGCCCGCATCGTTGAGATCGCCATCTACAGCCCCGCCGGGCACGTTGCCCTCGAAACCCTCCTTAACCCGGGCGAGCCGATCCCCGAGGATGCGTCCGAGGTGCACGGCATCACCGACCAGATGGTGGCTCAGGCGCCCTCGTTCAGCGAGGTGCTACCCAAGCTGACCGAAGCCCTCGCCGGCCGCCGCCGCCTGATCTACAAAGCGTCATTCGACAGTGCCCGGCTACAGCACGAACTGGCCCGCCACCACCAGCAGGCCGGCCACCCCGCCCCCGATGCTGCGGCCCAGGCATGGCTTGGGACATGGCAGGCCGAAGACGTGATGAAGCCGTACGCGGAATGGGTCGGGGAGTGGTCTGACTACTGGGGAGGTTACGCCGGGCAAGGGCTCCACGGCGGGCACCGGGCGCTCGGCGACTGCAAGGCCCTACTCGAACGACTCAAGGAGATGGCGAAGGGCCGTGGGTTCGCACTTTCCGAAGGGGGCTCGAAGCCGAACCGACGGGTGGTACGACCATAGCCGCACTTGACGGGCCAGGGTTTGCGATGATCAGGTGAGCCCAAGGGCGGCTGGCGGCCGGGTCATGTCTCGCTTGTGATGGCGTAGGCCCTCGGCGGTATTTTCCCACCGGTTAGGCGGAGCGCCTTCCAGCAGCGGCCGGAACTCGCTGATCTCGTTGCTCTTGCCATCGATCGTGTCCGTCCTGGTCCGCGGCGCGAGAGGCGGCGGCACGATGGGTGAGCCAGCCGCCGATCGCCACGTCGAACGTGTCACCGTCAATGCGCTGCGGTGCCCGGCGCACGGTCGCCTCGCTGGGCGCACGGTAGGGCCGGCCCGGATCGCGCAGCGTAGCCCCGCAGCAGAACAACAGCCGGTCAGAGTCATCGGTGGCCCACTCGGCGATCGCGGTCAGGGACTTCGCTCCGGCCAGGGCAGCGCCGGAAGTCACGGTCAGGACGTACGGCAGCGGTGACGGCGGCCCCGACGACAACGCGATTTGGGCAGGCCGGGCAACCGCTCCAGCAGGTCGGGCAGTTCGCCGGGGCACGCCGGATCTCAGCCCACGAGTTGGCCCAGCCCGTCGGGTATGGGTGATGCTGGCGCAGCAGGCACGGTCTTCCGTTGTGGTGATTAGTGAGCCTTTTCAGCGTTGACGCTCCAGGGTGAGGATGGCTGCGGCGATGGCGGTCATGCGGTTCGGACTGCAGCGGGCCCGGCGGAGGATTCGCCAGGTCTTCAGCCTTGCGATGCTTCGTTCGACTGGTGCTCGCGCCGCTGACAGGGCTCGGTTGATCGTCTGCTGGGTCGTGGTGAGGTCCCGGTTGGGGAGCCGTCTGATGGGTGTGGTCACCCAGGGGCCGGCGCCGATGTAGGCGCGGTCGGCGAGGACGGGGACGCCCTGGCGTTCGCAGATCCGGATGATGCGGTGGCTGCGGGCCGCGGTCAGGTCGTGAGTGCGGCCGGGCAGCGTGGGCGAGATCCACAGCAGCTTGCCGGTGGGGTCGGCGACGACCTGCACGTTCACGCCGTGGCGGCGGTGCTTCTGGGAGAAGTCGGCGCGGCTGTCCCCGACCCGGTCACACTCGGCGAGTGTCCCGTCGAGCAGGACGTGATCAGGATCGGCTTCCCGCAGAACCCGCAGCAGTCCGGGTGCCCGGCCGGACAGGTGCTGGACGACTGCTTTGACGTAGGCGTGGGCGGTGCCGACGGATATGCCGAAGCCGGCGGCGATCTGCGCGAGTGTGTCGTGGCGGCGAAGGTAGACCAGGCCCACGAGGGCTCGCTGGTGGGGCGGGAGCTTGCAGCGGCGGTCACCCTCACGGGTGACGATGAGCATGGATACCCACTCGACCAGGGCGTGCGGCAGGTCGAGTGCGGCAGGATGGGGAACCAACAGGGCTCCTGTGCCGATGGGTTGAGACTTCGAACACCTCCCTCAACGGCACGGGAGCCTTGTGCGTTGCGGTCCTCGTACTGACTCGGCCGGGGTCACTCGATCAGTGGCCACTCTGAAAGGGCTCAGTGAACTTAGACACTCCATGATCACCAGAAGCCGTGCCTGCGCGCATATCGACAGCCCGTCATGAACCGCCCAACACCGCCGACTTGGGCATCAGGCCCTTACCAGAGGCTTCGGGCCGACCGCGAGAACGACGGAGCCCTGCCTCCTGCATCGTCCCGGTCACCCTTAGCTTTCCAACTTGCGCCTGCCGGGCAATGGGATGAGAATTGAGGAAGGAAATGCATCCCATTCCCGGCTTTGGGCGCGGAAGTGGCAGTTCCCTTCGCCATCCGGTCTTGGACTAGACGCAGGTTGCTCTCGATAGCTGAGGGCCCCGTCCGCCTCGTCTTCTCGGGGCATTCCCCTTGACGGACGCAAACGGCAACTACACCATGACCGCGATGACGCTGCGCGAGTGAAGCTCGCGCGAATTCCGGGGTACTGCGATCGTCAGCCGCTGCTCAGACTGGGCAACATTAGTGCTTCCTAGTCAATTCCAGCCAACCACACCAAGGCAGGGAGCAGTCATGACGAAGGTACTTGGAACGAGCGACACGGATGACGGAGTTCTTGGAGTCAGTCAGGCCTCCGGGAAGGCTGGCGTTGCCGGTGTCGACGAAAACGGCGGCAACGGCCTTTACGGACGTGGCCTCAACGGTGTGTGGGGACATGGAAAGGGGGGCGACGGTGTTCTGGGACTGACCGAATCCGCCGCCAAGTCCGGCGTCGCCGGAGTCAACGACCACGGCGGTAACGGACTGTACGGCAGGGGGCGGACCGGCGTGGCGGGAGACGGGAAAGGCGGGAACGGTGTATACGGGGTGAGCGATACCGAAGACGGCGTCATTGGGGTGGGCATAAATGCCGCCAAGGCAGGCGTGGCGGGCGTCAACGACAACGGTGGCAACGGCGTATACGCCAGGGGCCGCAATGGCATAGTCGCGATAGCTCTAACAAACCCGGGCGGGGGCAAGGCGGGTGTATTCCAGGGTGACGTTGAGGTCACCGGCGACTTGATCCTGACGGGTGGAGATGTAGCAGAAGAGTTCAATGTCTCTGAGCAAGTGAGCGGACCCACCGAGGTCGGCCCGGGCACCGTCGTGGTCCTGGACAGCGATGGGTCGCTGGCGCCGTGCGAACACGACTACGACCCCAGCGTGGCGGGTGCCGTCGCCGGCGCTGGGGACCGCGTCCCGGCTCTCGTGCTCGATCGTCAACCGCGCGAAGTAAAGGACGGAGTGCGCCGATCGGCTGTGGCTGTCACCGGCAAGGTCTGGTGCCACGCGGATGCCTCATCTCGACCCATCCGTGTCGGCAACCTGCTCACGACGTCCTCGACTCCCGGTCACGCGATGGCCGCCCTCGACAGAGACGCAGCCTTTGGCGCCGTCCTCGGGAAAGCACTGACCCCCCTGGTATCGGGCAGAGGGTTGGTCCTCGTCCTCGTCGGCCTCGGCTGACTCACCGTCAAGCAGTTGCGGCCTCCAAAAGGTCTGGTGCCGCGCCGACGCGTTCGTCGAGGGCGATTCAGGTCGGCGACCTGCTGACGACCTCCTCGACTCCTGGCCACACCGTGGTTGCGACCGACCGTGAGGCCGCATTTGGCGCGGTACTCGGGAGGCCCCTACTCCCTTGGCGTCGGGGACAGTATGGTCCTGGCTCTCGTCGGCCTGGGTTGAGATTTTCGGCATCCAGCTCGAGCGTCCGCCGCCCCATCGCTCGGCGCTTGGGGAAGTTGCCTCTCCAGGAGTGTACGGATTCGTGTCGAACTGACGGGACATCCAAAAATGCCAAGACTTCGAATAGCAATCCACAGTGCCCGTGATCGAGGCGTGCTGCCTCAGTACAGGCCCGATGGAAATGTGCGTGAACTCGTGCGTCGTCTGGATATGCTGGCACCGATCTCCACGCGCCACCTCATTGTGTTTCTGGACAGTCTGCGCATAGAGCCTCAGAATCCTCCGGTTGAACCGCCCCCGGCGTCCACTAGACCGGAGATTACGGTACGGACTGAAGGGTCCGGCGATTCCACTGTCTTCGTCATCGACGGCGTTCGGTTCGCCAGCGGGGCCACCGTGACCGTCAGAGTGGTCGACGACGCACTTACGCAACGAAATTTCCAGCAAAGCTCCAATTCTGGAGGCGAAATGCATATGCGTCAGAGCATCTCGTGCATATCTGGCATTGCGTTGCACATATCGGCGACGGACAGTCGACCAGACCAAAATGATCTCACGGGGGTCTTGTGGAGCAATACTGTAACGCTCTCGTGCCCATGAGTGTGCGATCAGCCACCCGGCTGCACGGGCCGCCATCCGCCCCGACTCCGGCCAGCGGTGGAACGGGCTGCCGCTCCGGTTGGCTGCGTAACTGCCGTCCGCGAGAGGGCCTTCGGCGCCATCCTCGGCAAGGCCCTCACGTCTCTGTCCAGAGGGAACCGGCCTGGTGCTGATTCCGGTCGAGCGGGCCTGACCGATTGAGAAGTACGCCATGACATCACTGACACAGAGCATTCGTAGAATCCACCTCTACGCGCCCCCGCGGGTCATCAGCCTCCGCGAGGTGGCCGACAGCCTGGGGGCCGAACGACCGGTCTCCGCACGCGACGTGCTGCGCCGCCTCGATGCGGTGCCGGGCGAACTACGGCTGGCCGAGTCGGTCACCACCGATACTGCGCTCGGCGGGCGCGTCGAGATGGTCCTGCGAAGCGACGGCACATACACCTCGACCGGGCACATGCGCGCCACCGGCTTTCCGTCGTTCGCGTTCGTTGTGTACCCCACCGTGGACGGTGGCGGAGGCCGGTTCCGGGCACTGGCGGTGCACCAGGGGCGTGTCTTCGGCACCGACACGCCGGGGGACCGTCAGAAGAACTGGTCAGAGGACGGCCGTAACGAGGATATCCGGCAGAACTGGCTTACCTTCGCCCGCGACACCCGGCTCACCGTCCGCAAGGAATGGGAGGTGTCCGGGGTCCTCGGGACGCTGGGAGACATCGCGACGGCGGTCGCTCAGTTCGTCGGCGCCGCAGCCGTTACGGGCTCTGGCGGCACGGCCGCAGCGCTGGTCATCGGCTCCCAGCTTGGAGAGGCCGCGCGGGAGCCCTGGCCGTTCCCGCAATTGCCGGTCGGAGTGACGATCGCCTCCGGCGTGCTGCTGGTCTTCGGCCCGGCCGCGATCGTCCCGGCGCTGGCCGTCGGGGCTGCCGCCGAGGCACTCGTCAAGCACCGACCGCTGTCCGAGGAGGAGGCCGTGTTCGCCGCCAAGGTCTTTGGACCTACACTTCCCAGCCGCGAGCAGATCATCCTGACCAACATCAGCGGGCTGGACAACCGAGCGTTCGTCATCCCAGGCGCCGGTGGCTCCTACCTGGTCAACCTGGGAGAGCAGTTCGACGACCCGATGGCACCCAAGGGAAGTGCCACCCAGCGTGGACAGATGCTGATCCACGAGCTGACGCACGTATGGCAGGCCAAGCGCTGGCCTGCTGCGACGTACTTCTGTCAGGGCGTCTTCGAGAGCACCTACGAACCCGGCGGCAACGCCAGCAAGCCGTGGTCGGCCTACGGAATCGAGCAGCAGGCCACGATAGTCGAACGATGGTACGCAGCTGACCCAGGCTTCCTCGCCGGTGAGTTCCAGAAACCACACCCCGACTTCACCCGCAAGACGGCCCACGCCTACGACCACTACATCAACGCCCATATCCGCGCGGGCATCACCTGATGCCTCGGGCGCGCGAGGGCCGACAGACCGGCGCTGTACGCATGCGCACGCCGCCGACGTGCTGAGCCACTCACGCCGACATTGAGGACGCCGCCGCTGGCCTGTTCCGCACAGGGATGCTCCCGACGGCTACTTTGCACCGTGGGTCAGGGAAAGGACACCGGGGCCTTACTTAAAGGCCGACCGCGTCGTCTCCGCGCCAAGATAACCTCCCTGTACCTGGCCTCCGCTGCCTACGCCACAGTCCTCACCTGCGGATATTGGACACCCCGACAGCCTCTCTCGCTTTCCGCCGCACTGTTTCTGCGCCGGCCTGGCGTACAGCGCACTGGGTGTCGCCACGGCAGTCCGTCCAAGGTAGGGGCCGGCCCGGCCCACGGCTTGCGAGCCAGGAGAACTGGACGAGGCCGGACCGAACGCGGGCGCCGCTCGCGCCTCTGGCGGGGATTTCCATACACACAGCGGAGCCCCGGCGGGCAGGCTCAGCTAGCGGTGTCAGCCGATGTCGTCGGCGCGTGGGGACGGGCGTGGCAGAGCGCCGCCCCGACAGACAGGCCGAACAGGTCACAGATGCGGCGGGGGTCGCCGCCGGTGGCTTCTGCCTCGTGAAGTAGACGGTCCTCGCGAAGTCGACGGGCGGGCATACCGAGAGTGTCGTTGATCCACACGTGGCTGACTCGGCCCGTGCCGCAGGCGGTGGTCTGGGAGATGAATAGGTGCGGATTGGCGGTGCGCGGCCACCGCTTGGCTCGGCATTCCCGGTACTTTTCCAGGCGGGCGCGTACCTCGTTGGCAAGCAGGACGGTGTGGTCTTGCAGGAACTGCCGCCCGTCGCCCAGGTCAGTGAGCCTTTTCAGCGTTGCCACCGATCGGGTGATGACCTTGGTGCCCGCAACGGACAGGGCTCCCGTGCCGTTGGGTGAGGTGTTCGAAGTCTCAACCTGTCGGTCCAGGAGCCCTGTTGGTTCCTTATCCTGCCGCACTCGATCTGCCTCATGCGCTGGTCGAGTGGGTCACGATGCTTATCGTCACCCGTGAGGGTGACCGCCGCTGCAATCTCCCTCCGCACAAGCGCGCCCTCGTCGCTCTCTCCTACCTGCGCAAGCACGACACTCTCGCGCAGATTGCCGCCGGGTTCGGCATATCCGTAGGCACCGCTCACGCCTACACCACCGCCGTCGTGCGGCTCCTCGCCGACCGGGCGCCGGGCCTGCTCAAAACCCTGCGCGAGCACGACCCGGACTACGTGCTCCTGGACGGCACCCTCAGCGAGTGCGACCGCCTGGGCGACGGACGCGCTGATTACTCCCACAAGCACCGGCGCCACGGCGTGAACGTGCAAATCGTCACCGATCCCCAAGGCCAGCTTCTGTGGATCTCGCCGGCCTTGCCGGGCCGCGCTCACGATCTGACCGCCGCACGCACCCACCGCATCATCCGAATCTGCGAACGCCAGGGCGTCCCGATCGTCGCCGACCGCGCCTACATCGGTGCCGGCTCCTGGGTCACCACCGCCATCCGCCGCCCGCCCAACGGCGAACTGTCACCGACCGAACGGACGCTGAACCGAGCACTCGCCCAGGCCCGCGCTCCTGTCGAACGAGGCGTCGCCCGCCTGAAGTCCTGGCGGATCTTTCGCCAAAGCCGCTGCAGCCCGAACCGCATGACGGACATCGCCGCCGCGGTCCTCACCCTGGAGAGGCAACGCTGAAAAGGCTCAGTGATAAGCATCGTCTGCAGCTCCTTGGACGTGAGCGCGTGGAAGATGATCAGCGATGCCAGCGCCGCCTTAGAACTCCTAACGAAATGATCTTCGAGGTGGTTGGATCACTCTGGGACCGATGATCCGGGGGTGTGGGGTGGCTCGGCCGAAGCCGTGGGAAGTCGACGACGAACTGTGGTCGGTGATCGAGCCACTGCTGCCGAAGGTCGCACGTCGAGCCCTCCTGTGTGAGAGCGGTGGGCAATGGTCGTTGCCTGCATCGCCTGCGCTGCGGCAACGGCGTCGCCGTGTTCCTTGCCCTGAGGGGCAAGCATCGCCCGCAGGTTCCACACCTGCATGGTCATGTCCGTGTCCTGCGACATTCCGGCGAGGGTCAGGGCTCGTTCGAGCTGCCTGCCTGCCTACGGCTGCGAGCTGTCCCGCATCGATCATCGACCAGGCCGCGGTCGCGACGCAATCGGATGCCACGCCGTACAGGCGCAGGCGTACGCGCTGTGTAGCGGAACGCCGTTGGAGGTTCAAGGCCTCGTCCGCACCGGCCAGCGCTGCCACTCCAGGGCAATGTGCCCGCCGCGCTCGGCATCGCGCTGTACGAGAGTGTCAACGCGATCGCGCAGCCTGATGACATCGGATGTGCCGACGCGCTGCGGGCGCGAGGTTGACGTGGTCATCAGCGGTACGGCTACGGCAGCGGCGGTGCCGCTGGCCGCGCCGACGAAACTCGGCGGTGCACTGACGAGTCCTCCGGTAATGCAGCGCATGCTGCAGCAGACTTGGGCTTCCCCCGGGGCACGAACCCCAGATCGGTGACACGCAACCTCGGATGTGACCACGACTGCGGCTTCTGCTTTCTCGGGGAGAAGCGGTTCGAGGGCCTGGAGTGGGGCGACAGAGTGCGGCTGCTCACCATGCTGCGGGATGCCAGGGTTCTCTGGCCCCAGATCACTGGAGGCGAGGCTCTGATCGACCCCCAGTTCGCCGCCGCGTAAGAGCACGCCACCGGGCTCGGAATGATGGTCCAGATCTCCACGAACGGCAGCCAGCTGCACAAAGCGCGGATACAAGACCTATTCGCCCGTCTGCGGCCCTACCGCCTGACGGTGAGCCTCTACGGGGCCACCGGACAGACCTACGACGCCGTCACCCGCAACCGTGAGGCCTTCGACCGGTTCACCCGCGGCTTGGACGCCTCCCGCGAGGCCGGCCTGCCCGTCCGGATCAACGTCATCGTCGCCGAGGAGAACGCACACGAGGTGGAGGGGATGGTCCGCCTCGTGGAAGACCGCTGGGTCTTTCCGTACCAGGTCTTCACGAACATGTCCCCCACGATCGACCGGGAAGCGACGCCGCTCGCCTCGCAGGCCCGGAAGTACGTACAGACCCGCCGCGTCTTCAGCGGCTGCAACGCCGGTCACACGTTCTTCCACGTGGACCCGCACGGCGTCGCCTCGGTCCGCACGATCGGCCGCGACCCCAGCGTGAACCTCATGACGGAGGGCCTGACCGCTCTGCCCCGACTCGGCGGCATCGCCGAGTCTCTCCACCTCCGCACCGGTGGATGCTCCGGCTGCTCGAAGGCCGGCACCTGCAGGACGTGCCGCCCGCTGGCCAAGCTCCACCAGGAAGCGGGGACAACCGATCGCTCTATCAAGGGCACCAGCCCCGGCCAGGGGCTGCGTCCGCTGCGTGACCCCGGATGCCGCGCAGGAGGAAACGTTGGAAGAAGCGTCAGGCCGAGCGGCACTGTTCAGCTGTGAAACGCAGTGGATAGGGTTCCTACTCAGGCCTCACGTGCTTTGGGCCGGGTACCGATGGCCGTGATGGCGGCAGCGGCCGAGAGCGCGGCCAGTACGGCGAAAAGCGTCGGGTACCCGCCGAGGGGGCCGGCGATGAGCGTTCCTGCGAAGGGGGCAAGGGCTGCTGCTGCGTGGGCGGGTGCGCCGAGGAGTCCGGAGAGCCGGCCGTAGTGGGCGGTGCCCCAGCGGTCGGTGACGGCGGTGGCCTGGAGCAGGGTCAGGTTGCCGCGGACGATCCCGGCCAGCACCGAGAGCACGACGAGCAGGGGATAGGGCCCGGGGACGAGGACAAAGGCGGTCGTGGTGAGTCCGCCGAGCCCGACGAGGGTGGCGGTACGGGTGACGGTGCCGGTATGGCGGGCGAGGGCGGCGTAGAGGGTGCGGCCGAGGGTCTGTCCGGCGCCTCCGAGTCCGAGGGCCAAGGCGGCTTGGGTGGTGGTGTAGCCGCGTTCGAGGAAGAGGGGGACGAGGGTGATGACGACGGCGTACATCGCGAATGCGGACAGGGTGAAGGTCGCGGCGAGCATCCAGAACGCCCTGCTGTGCTCGGCCGGATCCGGCGCTGCGGCCGGTCGGTGAGGGCTGGCGTCGGAAGCAGGTGGCCAGGGGGCGCGGAGGGCGAGGGCGTGGGTGGGGATGGTCAGGGCGGCGAGGATCGCGGCGAGGACGGCGTAGGTGGTGCGCCAGGAGTAGTGGTCGGCGAGGACGGCGGTCAGGGGTGCGAAGACGGTGGAGGCCAGTCCCCCGGCGAGGGTGACGATGGTCAGGGCTCGGATGTGGTCGGGGGTCCACCAGCGGGTCAGGGCGGCGAAGGCGGGCGGGTAGAAGGTGGCGGCCATCGCCGCCCCAGCGATGAGCCATCCAGCGGTGAAGACAGCGAGGTTGGGGGCGGCGGCCACGATGAGGAGGCTGAGCGGGCCGAGGACGGAACCGGCCGTCATGACAGCGCGGGGGCCGCGGTGGTCCAGGACGCGGCCGACGTAGATGCCGACGGCCGCGGAGACGATGAGTGCGGCGGAGAATGCGGCCGTGGTCAGCCTGGCGGGCCAGCCGGTGTCGTGGGTGATGGCGGGGTTGAGGACGGGGAAGGCGTAGTAGAGGACGCCCCAGCTGGTGATCTGCGTGGCACACAGGGCGGGCAGGACGGCGCGTGGCCGCGACCGGACCCCCGTCCCGGTCGCGGCCACGCCGGCCTTGGTGTTCGGCACCGTCAGCAGCCGCCGGAGGAAACCGCGGCGGGAGCGCCGATGGTGAGCGTGGCCGGCGCCGCGCAGCAGCCGCCGCTCTGCTCCTGCTCGGCCGTCTGGGGCTGGTCGAAGAGGCCGGCGCCGCCGCAGACGCCCGTCTCCGGCAGGGTGAGCTCGACGCGCTCGGCGGCCTCGCGGTCGCCTGCGAGGTGGGCGGCGATCGAGCGGACCTGCTCGTAGCCGGTCATGGCCAGGAAGGTCGGGGCACGGCCGTAGGACTTCATGCCGACCAGGTAGACGTCCTTCTCCGGGTGCGAGAGCTCGGCCTGGCCGTGGGGGTAGACGGTGCCGCAAGAGTGCTGGTTGGGGTCGATCAGCGGCGCAAGGGCGAGGGGAGCCTGGAGGCGCTCGTCAAGGCCGAGGCGGAGTTCGTCCAGGAAGGCCAGGTCGGGGCGGAAGCCGGTCAGCACGATCACCTCGTCCACGGCGTCGAGGCGGCGGCCGTCCTCACCGACTAGGACCAGGCGGTCGTCGGCGTCCCGCTCGAAGGCGTCGGTGCGGAAGCCGGTGACGGCGTCGGCGTAGCCGTCGTCGACCGCGGCCTTCGCGGCCAGGCCGAGGGCGCCGCGGGCGGGCAGCTGGTCGGCCTCACCGCCGCCGAAGGTGGAACCGGAGATCCCGCGGCGCAGGATCCACGTCGCGTGCGTGCCGGCTCCGTCGTCGGCCTTCGCGAGGTCGGCGAGGTAGGCGAGAGCGGTGAAGGCGGAGGCGCCAGAGCCGATGACCGCGGTCCGCTTGCCCGCGTACCGGGCCCTAACGGCCGGGTCCTTCAGGTCCGGGACACGGTAGGCGATCCGGTCCGCGGCCGCCTTCTCCCCCAGAGCCTTCAGACCGCTGGCACCGGCGGGACTCGGCGTGGACCACGTGCCGGAGGCGTCGATCACCGCGCGGGCGAACAGGCGCTCCTCGCGGCCGTCTGCGGTCTCGATGTGGACGGTGAAGGGCTGGGTGTCGCGGTCGGCGTCGACGATGCGGTCCCGGCCGGCCCGGGAGACGCCGGTGACGCGGGCGCCGTAGCGGACGCGGGCGCCGAGGGCGTCGGCGAGGGGCTGGAGGTAGAGGGCTGCCCATTCCCCGCCGGTGGGGTAGGTGGCCGGATCGGGCTTCACCCAGCCGGTCGGCGCGAGGAGCTTCTCGGCGGCCGGGTCGACAACTTCAGCCCAGGTGGAGAAGAGACGCACGTGCGACCACTCCCGGGTCGCGGCCCCGGCGTGGGAGCCGGCCTCCAGGACTAGGAAGTCCAGACCGCGCTCGCGGAGGTGGGCGGCGGCGGCCAGGCCGGCGGGGCCGGCCCCGATCACGGCGACGGGCAGCTCGGTGGTGGTCTCGCTCATTGCAGGTCTCCAGGTCCTCAGAGGCAGGCGGTGGGTGGGATGGGGCTCGGGTGGTCAGCAGCAGCCGGCGCCGATGGCGACGGCCTCGCGCTTGGCCTCCGGCGCGCAGCAGGAGCCGGCTGCCTCCGCGTCCTTGCTGGTGCCGCAGCACGGGGAGGACTGGGAGGGAACCCTCTCGACGGCCGGCTGGGCGGGCGCCGAGGTGCAACAGGAGGCCGACGTCTCGACACGGTTCGGGGTGGTGGGTGCGGACTGCTCGGTCATGACGACTCCCTCGGTGCTTCGATGTTTGTCGATGGCTTGCGTGATCAGCATGGCACCTGTTTCGATGAACGTCAACATAGACGTTTATCTAATCCTTGGGGGGTTGCGATGGAGCACGCCGAAGCCGTCGTCATCGGGGGCGGACAGTCAGGACTGGCCGCCGCGCACGCGCTGGCCAGGACGGGACTGAAGCCGGTGATCCTGGAGGCGTCGGACCGGGCTGCCGGGTCGTGGCCGTACTACTACGACAGCCTGACCCTGTTCTCCCCGGCCCGGTTCAGTGCGCTGTCCGGCCTGCCCTTCGGCGGAGACCCGGACCGCTACCCGCACCGCGACGAAGTCGTCGCCTATCTGGACCGCTACGCCGCACGCCTGGACGCGGAAATCCGCACCGGCCATCGCGTGGCCCGGGTGACGGCGGAAGCGGGCGGGGCGTTCCAGATCAAGCTGGAGGGCGGGGCCGCCCTGACCGCCGGGGCTGTGGTCGCGGCGTCGGGGAGCTTCGCCAGCCCCTACCGGCCGGCGCTGCCGGGCCTGGAGTCCTTCACCGGCCGCACGCTGCACGTCGCCGACTACCACAGTCCCCAAGCGTTCGCCGGGCAGCGGGTCGTGGTGGTGGGGGCGGGCAACTCCGCGGTCCAGGTCGCCGCCGAACTCGCCCGCACCAGCCGCACCACGCTCGCCACCCGGGCACCGGTGAAGTTCGCCCGACAGCAGCTGTGGGGCCGGGACGTGCACTTCTGGCTGACGCGCACGGGGCTGGACGCCGCCCCGCTCGGCCGACTGCCGCGCACCCCGCCGGGCCAACCCGTCCTGGACGACGGCCGGTACCGTGCCGCGCTCGCCGCGGGCGCGCCCGAGCGGCGGCCGGTGTTCACCGGACTGGACGGCGGCAAGGCGACGTGGGCGGACGGGACGGTGGAGGAGGTTGACGCGATGATCCTGGCGACCGGCTACCGGCCGCACCTGCCCTACCTCGCCGGCCTGCCCGGGGCCACGGACGCGTCCGGGCGGCCCCGGCACCGCGACGGCGCTTCCCTCGCCCATCCGGGGCTCGCGTTCGTGGGGCTGGAATGGCAGCGCAGCCTGTCCTCGAACACCCTGCGCGGCGTCGGCCGCGACGCGCACCGGGTGGCCCGCCGCCTTGCCGCGCACCTGACCCGTCGGTGAGATGCGCCTACCGACCTGATTCGACATGTGTCAACATAGACGTATGTCGAATGCGAAGGTTCTGCCGCTCCTGGAGCCCGAGGCCGTCACGCCGTGCTGCCCCCCTCTCAACGAGCGGCCCATGTCCGCGGACGAAGCCGAGGTCGCGGCGAAGATGTTCAAGGCCCTCGGCGACCCCGTCCGGCTGCGCCTGTTCTCCGCCGTCGCCTCCCACGAAGGCGGAGAGGCGTGCGTCTGCGACATCTCCGACGTCGGCGTCTCCCAGCCCACCGTCTCGCACCACCTGAAGAAGCTGAAGGATGCGGGACTGCTGTCCTCCGAGCGCCGCGGGACGTGGGTGTACTACCGAGTCGAGCCTGCCGTCCTCGCCGCCATGGGCGCTCTCCTGTCCGGTGCCGCGGGGGTCGCAGCGTGAGCGCAGCGCGGATCGAGGCGCTGCTGCCCGAACACGCCGAGCAGGTCCTGACGATCTACCAGGCCGGGATCGACGAAGGCAACGCCACCTTCGAGACGCAGGCGCCGGAGTGGACGGTGTTCGACAAGGCAAAGATGCCCCAGCACCGGTTCGTCGCCCTGGACGCCTGCGGCGCCGTGCTGGGGTGGGTGGCAGCCAGCGCGGTTTCGGACCGGTGCGCGTACGCCGGAGTGGTCGAGCACTCCGTCTACGTCCACCCCGGCGCCCGTGGCCAAGGTGTTGCCCGCGCACTGCTGGACGCCCTGATCACCTCCACCGAGGCCGCGGGGATCTGGACGATCCAGTCCGGGATCTTCCCCGAGAACACCGCCAGCCTCGCCCTCCACCAGCGGGCCGGCTTCCGAGTCATCGGCACCCGCGAGCGGATAGGCCGCCACCACGGCGTCTGGCGGGATGTTGTCCTGCTGGAGCGCCGCAGCACCGTGGTGGTGTGAGGCCGGTCAGCTGAGCAGGGTGCGGATCTCACGGGCGGCCTCGCGGGCCGTTCGTCCCACTCCGATCAAGGTGGCGGAGGCCGGGCCGGTCCAGTCCCCGTAGCCGAGGAAGTGCAGCCTCGGGTCCTCGGAGGCGCGAGTGCCGGTAGTGGCGATGTGGCCGCGGGTGCCGCGCAGGCGCAGGCCGGCGAGGTGGGCGAGGGCGGGGCGGAAGCCGGTCGTCCAGATGACCGCGTCGGCGTCCTGCCGGATGCCGTCCGCCCACTCCGCTCCTCTCGCCGTGAGGCGGGCGAACATCGGGCGGGCGGCCAAGAGTCCGGCGTCACGGGCCGCGCGCACCGGAGGCACGGCGACGATGTCGCCCAGGGACGCAACGCCGCCGGTGTCGGTACGGCCCTCGTCCAGGGTCTTGCGGCGGGCGGTGGCCGCGTCGAAGAGGGCGCGGCCGTCTATGTCGTCGGCAAGGTAGCGCGGCGGGCGCTGCGTCACCCACGTCACGGCAGCTTGGCCGGTGAGGTCGGCGGCGATCTGCGCGCCGGAGTTCCCGCCGCCCACTACGACCACCCGCTGCCCCGCGAACTCGGCCGGGTTCTTGTAGTGGACGGTGTGGAGCTGGCGGCCGGTGAACTCCTGGCGGCCTTCCACGGCGGGCACGAAGGGCCGCGTCCATGTGCCGGTCGCGCTGACGACTGCGCGGGCACGCCAGGTGCCGGAGTCGGTCTCCACCCGCAGCAGCGTTCCCTCGTCGTGGACCGCGTCGACCCACACGCCGTGCTGGATGGGGAGTTCGTAGCGCTTCTCGTAGTCGGCCAGGTAGGCCACCACGTGACCGGCGTCCGGGTAGAGGTGTCCCTCTTGGCCGGGCATGAGGCGGCCGGGCAGTGAGGAGTAAGCGGCCGGGGAGAACAGCCGCAGCGAGTCCCAGGTGTGCTGCCAGGCCCCGCCGGCGGCCGTCTGGGCGTCGAGGATGAGGTGCTCGATGCCCAGGCGGCGCAGGTGGTAGCCGACGGCGAGCCCGGCCTGACCGCCACCGACCACCACCACGTCCGTGTGCTGCGTCATGACGCGGACGGCTCCCCGGCGTCCTTGCCGTGCTTGCTGTTCATGAAGATCAGCGCGACCAGGGCGAGGCCGGCCACGGCGCCGAGCAGCTGCATGCCGATGAATGCGGCGATCGAGGACGGCGCGATGCCGGCGAAGGTGTCGGTGAACGTGCGGCCGATGGTGACCGCGGGGTTGGCGAAGGAGGTGGAGGAGGTGAACCAGTACGCGGCGCCGATGTAGGAGGCCACCGCCACCGGCGCGAATCGCAGCCGGTCCGTGCGTGCGAGACCGAAGATCAGCAGGATCAGGCCCGTGGTCGCCACCACCTCGCCCAGGAGCAGGTTCCCGGCCGAACGGTCGTGGGTGGACCACTTCACCAGGGGCTCGCCGAACATGGCGTCGGCCAGGATGGCTCCCGCGATCGCGCCGGCGATCTGGGAGGGCACGTACACGGCGAGCTCGCGGCCTGTGACGCCGGCGCCGCCGCGGCGGGCGGTCCACCACTCCGCCAGGCTGACGACCGGGTTGAAGTGAGCTCCGGAGACCGGGCCGAGTAGCGCGATCAGGACGCCGAGGCCGAAGACGGTGGCGGTGGAGTTGGCCAGCAGCTGCAGCGCGACGTCGCCAGTCAGCTCGGTGGCCTGGATACCGGAGCCGACGACGATGGCCACCAGGGCGGCGGTCCCGACCAGCTCCGCAGCCGCGCGGGCGATCAAGGGCCTACGGGGCGGGGTCCCGCCGGGCGCGGGCTGCGTCGACGTCTCGGAGGTCATGACGTCGCTCGCGGCGGGTTCGGTGGCGGTCAAGGCGTGGTTCTCCTCGGACAGGTGAGGCAAGGCGGAAGGCTTAAGGGCAGGACCGCTTGAGGTTCGCTTCTGCAGTGGCCCGCGCGGTCCGGGCGAGGCCGGCGAACTGACCGGCGAGCGCTTCGATGACCTCCGGGCGCAGGCGGTAGTAGATGAACCTCCCGCACGGCTCGGTCTCTACGACCCCGGCCTCGCGCAGCACTTTCATGTGGTTGGACAGGTTCGTCTGCTTCGCCCCCGTCTCCTCCACGAGATGGGTGGTGCACAGCGTCTCCCGCGCGAGGAGGGTCACGATCTTGAACCTGAGCGGGTCGGCCAGAACCCGGATCAGATCAGCGTCGACTGACGTCATCATCCGCTGATACTGTCACATCACCCGGGACTGATACCAGCCTGTGCTGAACCATGCCGCATACCGATGGCGTGCCGCAGCCTGCCTGCCATGAAGGAAGAACGATGACTGCCAGCCCGCTCGCGTCCGTGTTGTTCGTCTGCATCCACAACGCCGGCCGCTCTCAGATGGCCGCCGGGTTCCTGCGCCACTTCGCCGGCGACCGCGTCGAGGTCCGCTCCGCCGGCTCCATGCCGGGCGACAAGATCAATCCCTCCGCGGTTGCCGCGATGGCCGAGCTCGGCATCGACATCTCCGACCAGACCCCCAAGGTCCTCACCCCCGAAGCCGCCCAGGCCTCCGACTACATCATCACCATGGGCTGCGGCGACGCCTGCCCCTACTTCCCCGGCAAGACCTACCTCGACTGGCAGCTCGACGACCCTGCCGGCCAAGGAGTCGAGGCCGTCCGTCCCATCCGCGACGAGATCAAGACCCTCATCGAGAGCCTCATCGCCGAAATCGACGCCAAGAAGGCGTGACCGCGACCGGCACCTGCAAAAGTGACGGCGAAGGCGACTGAGCCGGAACCCGTCGCGGCGGGAGTCCGAACTCGGTGGGGCACGGAACCGGCGTGCTCACAAATGACCAGTCGCGAGAGCGGCTCCGATGACGTGGTGGCCCAATTGCTCGACGTGGGCCTCCGCCGTCGACAACCCGGTCGTGCTGCCCGACGGCCGCGTCGAGTCCAACGGCAGGCCCAATTGCTCGCGTGGGCCCGCAACGGCGACCGGCAGGTGAAGCCCAGCAAGATCAACCCCCCGGGTCTCCTGTACCTCAACTACTCACACCCGGATCTGGCCGCCCCTCGGGTCAGTGCTGCCCGGCCTGTTCCACGAGGCCCACCGGCAGCCTGACTCTGCTCGCCCGAGCTGGACTCCACCCGCCACCAGGTCGACCAGGCCATCGAACGCGCCGACCACTACCACGGCCGGCAACCGCTGTTGCTGTTCGTCAACATCAGCGCCACACGCGTACCGCACGGCCACTACCTCAACACCAGCAAGGATTCCCCCACCTCGCAGGCCGCCGCCCTCGCCTACACCGACGAACACCTCGGCCGGCTCCTCGACCACCGCGCCGAGCGAGGCCGCTGGCTGATCATCCTCTGCGCCGACCACGGCGACGCCTACGGCGACGACGGCTACCACGGGCGCGGCATCGCCCACCCCGCCGTCTTCAACGTGCCGTACGCCGCCTGGATACACCCCTGACCGCTACGCTCCAGCCGCATGAGCGATGACATGCCCGACGCCTCCGTGATCGTGGCACGCGACGCACAAGACCTCGTGGCCATGCTCAGCGCTCCTTTCCCCGACCACGGGGCGCATTTCTTGCCGCTGTCCACGTCGCAACCAGTCAAGAACCGGTCCGCCAGTTGGATCACTTCTTGCTGGACATCCACTCCTACGGTCCGTGCGAAGTCGGCCCTTTGCGCGAAGTACCGGATGGTTCCCCCGAAACCGCAGCCGATGTCCAGCAGGCAGTTGGGCTCGCCTGCGCTTCGCCGTCCGAAGAACCTCTCGGCCTTGCGTAAGAGAGCCTCGCCGTCATGCATATGGAACTTGCTTTCGTCACGGCCGTGTTGCAGCGAGTTCTCGGCCCTTGCGATGCGGCCTGAGTAGACAGGCATGTGCTCGGAAACGAAGGTCCCTGGATTGCGCATGGTGACCGGGCGCTCCTTTGCGGTGGGTGAGAGTGCTGGATGCAGCCTGTGGTGCGAGAAGGACCTTAGGAGCCAATGGGGCGCGAATCCGATGGCCCGGACGGAGGCTCCCCCCTCTCCCTGCCCCGCCGCCGCGAGCCGCCGCCCCGCCGGCTGGGACGGGGGCACGTCGTCGCGTCGGTGCACTTACTGGCTCTTACAAAAGCGAGTTGATCATGTGACTGTCGGCTTGATCGTTCGTTGATGTGGTCATGGGGAAGCGTCAGTCGCGGGCCGTGGATCGTGTCGGACGACTGTGGTCGCTCATCGCGCCGTTGCTGCCCTGCCGCCGCCGAAGCAGGTCGAGGGGCGGCCACGGGTGCCGGACCGGCAGGCCCTGTGCGGGATCTTGTTCGTCCTGCACACCGGCATCCAGTGGGAGTACTTCTGCCCCACGATCTCGGCTTCGGCTCGGGCATGGCGTGCCGGCGGCGCCTGGCGGCCTGGAACGAGGCCGGTGTGTGGGACCAGCTGCATCAGCTGCTGCTGGACAAGCTGCGGTCGAAGAACCAGCTGGACTGGTCGCGGGCGGTGATCGACTCCTCCCACGTCCGGGGCCGCGCGCAGGGGCCCAGAAGCGGACCCAGCCCGGTCGACCGCGCACGACCGGGCAGCAAGCACCACATCGTCACCGACGGCCAGGGCATCCCGCTCACGGTGTCGCCGACCGGCGGAAACCGCGGGCGACGTCACCCAACTCCTGCCCCTGCTGGACAGGATCCCGGCGGTTGCGGGAGTCGTCGGCCGGCCGCGTCGGCGGCCCGGCATGCTGTTCGCCGACCGCCGCTACGACCACGACAAGTACCGCCGGCTCCTGCGACAGCGCGGGATCCGGCCGGTGATCGCCGAACGGGGCCGGCCCCACGGCACCGGCCTGGGCACCTTCCGCTGGGTCGTCGAGCGCACCACCTCCCGGCTGCACGGCTTCCGCCGCTCGCGCATCCGCTGGGAACGACACGACGACATCCACGAGGCCTTCCTCGGACTCGCCGTCTGCCCGATCACCCACCGACACGTCCAGAGGCTTTGTTAGGGCTTGTTAGCTCCTTGGTGCCCGAGGACGAGGGCTCGGCGGAGATCGCGATGCGGGCCGCGCGCCTGGACCGACTTCCTGGGCGCCTTCGTGCACCTCGGTGACGGCACGACTCGGGTGAAGGACCTGTCCACCTCGGTGGTCGCACTGTTGGTGTCGGCGCGTGCAACATCGGCCTGGCCCCGGTGGTGATCCCCGCCCACGAGGCCCTGACCAGGGCCGCCTGGTTCACGTCGACCAGTACTATTTTCGGGCCGACACGATCTTCTTTGAACTAATTGAGTGAATGTCCGTCACCCGTGCGGGGAACCGGCCGTTGGGGTCGAGCGTGCTCCCTATGCTCCAGATGTCGTCACTGGTCCTGGCCAGGCCGGTGACCCTATCCGTGGGGCGCAAGAACACGCGGTTGTGGATCGACTCTGATCTTTGCATCGGTTCGGGGCAGTGTGCCTTGACTGCCCCGGCGGTGTTTTGACTCAGACGACGATGGTTTCGGGTTGGTTCGCCCAGGCAGCGAAGACGGCAGGGGGGACCCGATGGCCAAGGAAGCTGTCAGGGCTTGTCCCGTGCAGGCGATCGTGTTCGCTGAAGAGTAACTCCGCCCTGGCTGATCGTGTTGGGTCCAGCCTCTTCATGTGCTGACCCCGGCCGGCGTCCTGCGCCCGCTGCGCGACCCGGACGGTGTAGCCGGAACTGAACGAGGACGAGACTGGTGAAGAAGCAAGCGTGCACAAGGCCCGTGAGCGAGCGCGGCTGACCGGGGTCTGCCGGCCCCCTTGCACCGGGGACCGGCAGACCGCTTGCCGTACCGGGGTAGGGCTGCCGCGGCGTCCGTCGCGCCAGGGGCGGCGCGGGAGCGCGCCGCCCTGGCGTGTAACCGCTTCTATCAGGTGGCAGGCAGGATCTTCCAGAGGGTGACATTGGTGTTGCCGCGGTTGGAGTAGGCGTTGGTGTCGACGTCGTAGCGGGCGCCGGCGGCTGAGCTGGAGCCGTTGGTTTCCAGGAAGCCGCCGCGGTTGGCGTAGGTGTTCCACAGCTGGACGGTGTCGTTGAAGCGGACGAGTCCGTCCTGGGGGGAGGCGTTGACGTCGAAGATCTGCCAGCGGCTGCTGTTGCCGTCGCGGTCCTTGCCCCAGGCGGTGGACACGTCGTAGATGCCGCCGCTGTTCTGCTGGCCGCCGGTGGCGCCGCCGTTGACGTCGAGGTAACCGCCGTTGTCCTGGTAGAGGTTGCGCAGGTAGACGATGTCCCCGCTCCTGACGGGCGAGCCGACGGCCTGGCAGGAGCCGGAGGTGATCTCCCACGTCCCGGTCCCCGCCCCGCGGTTGGGCACGGTCGCGGTCGACACCCCGTACTTCGCGCCCCCGCCGCTGGCGCCCCCGTTGGTGTCGAGGTAGCCGCCGTCGCCCTGGAACAGGTTCTGCAGGTGGATCCGGTCACCGTAGCGCAGCTCGTTGGCCATGTCTTTCTCCCCTTTGGTACATGAACCGTGCTCCGGCAGACACCGGCCGTAGCGGACGCCGACCGGCACCGGAGACGTGCACCATGCTGGTGGCATCTGCCAGCGACACGCCCGACTGCACCCGACTGACCACACCTTCGTATCCAGTTACTTGACATTTAGGGAGAGATGCATATTTAGGCCGCCGATGCGAAGGAAGGGATGCGGCGGAGACGAACGCGCCCTTCATCCGCCGCCCGCGGTGGAAAGGGCTGTAGCCGAGCACAACCTCCTGCCCCGGGCTGTGTGCAGTCCAGGCCGACTGGGGTATTGCTGCACCGGGAACGCGACCACCCGGACCCAGCCGGAACAGTGAAGTGGCGCCTGGCACGGTGCTTACGCACATTGGTTGAGGCCGGCACGCGGCTTCTGCGGACCGTCGTCGGGCGGCCACCAGCGCGGCCGCGAGGAGGGGACAGGACAGGTGGTTTCTGCGCACGTGGCCCACTTCGGCATCTCGGTTCCGGATCGGGTCCATCACGGGTCGGCCGCATCGGCCGTCGGCTGGAGGCGTCGGCGGACACAACAGGCCTGACAGAAGATGAGGCTCAGCGCGCGCGTCTGCGTACGGCTGGTTTCCACCGCATGGCGGCCCGCATGATCCCCGATGCTCCTGCCGGGGACGTGGAGCGGCTCGCCCGGTGGATCACCGAGAGGCCGGTGCCACCCCGGCGGGAGGGCGCTGGCCTCTCGGCGAGTCATTCGTTCTCGGGCTTATCGGAGTCTTCTGCGGCAGGCCGGCGGGCGTCGCCAGCCAGGGCATCCGGTGGACGAGGATGTCGCGCAGCCGGGTCAGGGCTGCGATCTTCTCTTCCAGTTCGGCCACCCGCTGTGCGCCGACGACGTAGCCGTCGGCGCACGCGGGCGAGTACTCGAAGACCTCCGGCAGATCGGTGTCGAGATAGCGCACGAAGGACTTGACGTTCTCGACGGTGAACCCGGAGGCGAGCAGGTCGCGGACGTTGCGGACCCTGGTCACTGCGTGCGGGCCGTAGACGCGGTAGCCCGACGGCGTCCGGTCGGACTCCAGCAGGCCCTGCTCCTCGTAGTAGCGCAGGGCGCGAGTCGTGGTACCTGTCTGTGTGGCCAGTTCACCGATCAACACGCGGTCACCTCCGGTCGGGGTTGTCGGACTTGACGTATACCGGTGATCAACTCGCCAGGCGCACTACGGTCTTCCCGATGTGCCGGCCCCGGACGAGATCGAGCAGTGCCTGGGGTGCGCTGTGCAGCCCGTTGATCACTGTCTCGTCGTAGACGATCGATCCCTCGCGCAGCCAGTCGCGGAACTGTTCGCCGAATTCCCTGGCCCGGTCCAGGTGGTCCCACAGGGTGAAGCCGCGAATGGTCAGCCGCTTGCCCAGGACGCTCAGCAGGTCGCCTGGGCCCTCGTCGGGACGGGCGGTGCTCTGCCGGTTGAGGGCTCCGCAGACGGCGATACGGCCGTGCACGTTCATGACCTCGATGGCGGCGCGCAGCTGCTCGCCTCCGACGTTGTCGAAGTAGACGTCGATGCCGTCCGGGGCCGCTTCGCGCAGCCGGTCCAGTACCGGGCCGTCGTGGTAGTTGAAGGCCGCGTCGAAGCCGAGCTTCCCGGTCAGGTGGGCGACCTTGTCGGCCGAGCCGGCGCTGCCGATCACCCGGCGGGCTCCCTTGAGCCGGGCGATCTGCCCAGCCATGCTACCGGTGGCCCCGGCCGCGCTGGAGACGAGGACGGTGTCGCCCGCTCGCAGCCTCGCCACCTCCATGAGCCCTACGTAGGCCACCAGCCCGAACCCCAGGTGCATGGAGGGGCTGGGGTATGCCGCCTTGTCCACGCGGCGAAACGCACCGGCCTCGGCCACGGCGTACTCTCGCCAGCCGAAGCGGTGCACGACCAGGTCGCCCTCGCTCAGGGACGGGTCTGCCGAGGCAATCACCTCGCCGAGCGCGTCCCCGTGCATCACCAGGCCCACCTCGTAGCGTGGCAGCGGCAGCGAGGACCCGCCCGCCATCAACATCAACATGCCGGGATCGAGCGACATGAACAGGTTGTGAACCAGCACCTGGCCCGGTGCAGGGGCCGGGACTTCGGTCTCGACGATCTCGAAGTGCTCGAGGGCCGGGAGCCCGACAGGCCGTGCGGCGAGGCGGACCTCCAGCCCTGTGCCGGGCCGGCTGGTCAAAGCATGCAGCGTTGCGGTCTTCGAAGAGGGCTTCATGCCGCCGACGCTAGGCATTGACGCATGCGTGAAGGTCAACCCCTCCCGCCGCCGAGGATCCGACGCCGCCCGCCACCGCCGTGAAACCCTTCGCTCGGTGAGCGGCTCCGGCCGCGGTGGTCGACCGCGCCGCGGCGAGCGCTGCGGGCGCCATGCGGGCCGGTACAAACTCGGACGGCATCGGCACGATGACGGGGCCGCCTGTGTGCCTGGCCAGGCCGGCGACGAAGCCGCTGGTCACCTGCCGCCACATCGGAAGGTCCTGGTAGTCCTGGGCCGCAGTGCGTGAACGCCGAGCGCGCTGCGCAGCAGGTCGCCGACGGCCTCCGGGTCGGCGACCGTGGCGCCGGGCGGAGCGCTGTACGGACCGGAGGCGAGGGTGGTCTTGCCGCCGCCGAAGGGTCCATTCAGCCAGACGATCACGCGCCCCTCGTGGTCGCGGCGACCGTGTCGGTCTGCCGGGCCGGGGCCGCAAGGTGCCCGTCCCGACCCGGCCACCTGAACACGACCGGGAGGGCGCCTTGTCCAGGACGTCGCCAGTGGGCAGCAGATGGTCGGGCGTGCCGGCCGGGTGGACGGTCAGGCTGGGATCGGCGTGCTCGTCGTTGTCCTCGGTACGGACATGGTGGCCCCAGGCGTGGACGGTGGCCGCGAGCTGCTCGGCGAGCTGGGGGCCCTGCTCGCCGAAGGCGTGTACGACCCACTCCTACTCCTTTCCTCTGGGCGGTCACCGTCCTTGGTCTGAATGTGGATCAGGTAGGCGAGCGAGGCGTCGCCAACGATCGCGGGTGCGTTGCGGCCCTTTGCGATGCCGGTCACCCCCTCCTCCGGGCCGCGTAAAGCTGCGGTGGGCGGACCGATCCCCGGTGCTGCTCGGTGCCCAATGCCGTCATGGCGGACAACAGCTTCTCCGGACCGTGGGTGCGGCGGTACTGTTCGCCCCCCGGGGCGGGCGCGCCGGGGCGTGGGGCCCGGGCAGGTGCGGCCGGGTGGCCAGCCGAGGCATGCCGGGCAGAGGTCCTCGCCGGGAGCGGTGTCGGGGCGGCCGCAGTCGAAGCATTCGACGAGTGCCCGGTAGGTGAGCGCCTCGCTCACGGTTGCGCGCGGCAGCCGGGGCACCGCAGGCCGTCCAGGTCGCGGACCGGTGGCATCTCTGGACTCCGCGACATCGCTGCGGCCTGCGGCCTGGCCGAGTTCACCGTCCAGGGCATCGCACCGTCGCCGTCGGCCACGACTGGCTCGAGCCGTCGGCGGCAGCTGGCTGCCGGCCGTGATCGGCACCCGGCTGTGCTGACCCGTGAGTACTCGGGGCTGCCCTCGGCGTAGCGCTCCTTGCCCCGACGCCGATCACCACTCCGGCTGCGGGTACGAAGCCGCCGCGACGGTGCACCTGCGCTCAGGACCGGATGCGCAGGAGAGGCACCGCGGGCCGACGGAGCCGGACGTCACCCGCTAAAGAAAGGACTCTCTGAAGCCTGGTTCTGTGAGCAGCAGTTGCAATGATGAGGTGGGCGCATCGGCTCCTCCGCATTGGTTGGTGGGGTTGCTGATGGGCAGTCCGGCGAGGTTGCTGCTGGCGGCGCCGGTGCCGTGGGTGGTTGCTCCGTCGGCGTAAGGGCTGCCGTGATTGGCGCAGACGGTGCCGAACGCCGGCGAGGCGATCGGCAGGAGACCGCCGGCCGCGGCGGGGGCGGCGGTGAAGCCGACAGTCAGCACGGCGAAGCTGCAGGTGGCATAAGTCCGTTTCACGTGTGGAGCAACGATCGCCGTATCCGCGGGACACGCTAGCCACATGGCACGTGGGTGTTCGTCTTCGACGGCCCGGCCGAATGCCGCCATGGAGCGGAGCGCACCGGCTACCAGCGCTCGGCGTTCAGGCACTGGGGCGACGCGGACCGGGACGGCTGCAGCACCCGACGCCGAGGTCCTCAAGGCCGAGGCCGTCACCGCAACCGAGCAGGGACTGCGCCGCACCCTGTCCGGGGGCCAGTGGTACTCGCCCTAAGACGACCGCTACATCCATGGTCCGCGCAGTCTGGACATCGACCACCTGGTCCCGCTCGCCGAAGCCTGGAACTCCGGCGCCTCCACCTGGTCGGCAGCCGAACGGGAGGCATACGCCAACGACCTGGGCGACGACCACACGCTGATGGTCAAAGACGGACCAGGACCTCACCACGTGGGTGCACCGGGCGGAGGGCTACCGCTGCAAGTACGCCAGCGGCTAGAAGAAGCCGGACCGCGGGGCAGAGACGTGCAAGACGGGCAGATCGGCTCCGCCGCACTGGTTGGTGGGGTTGCTGATGGGCAGTCCGGCGAGGTTGCTGCTGGCGGCGCCGGTGCCGTGGGTGGTTGCTCCGCCGGCGTGAGGGCTGCCGTGATTGGCGCAGAAGGTGCCGAACGCCGGCGAGGCGATCGGCAGGAGACCGCCGGCTGCGGCGGGGGCGGCGGTGCAGCCGACAGTCAGCACGGCGAAGCAGCAGGTGGCATAAGTCCGTTTCATACGCAGAGCAACGATCGCCATTGCCGATGGACACGCAGGCCACATGCCACGCGCACCTGAGTTGCGGTCCGGTACTTGAACGCGATCGCGTCGATCACCTGCCGGTAATCACGCCACTGTCCGCCCCGCTTCGGCGTCCGGTCCGGCAGCAACGCTTCGATCCTCGCCCAATGGGCGTCAGTCAACGACACACATCAACCGACGATCAGATGATCCGAAGGCAACGCCCTAACAGCTCGGGACGACCAGCACACCGCAACAAGATCGTGTTGCGGGTGCTCGACGAGTCGTAACCGCAGGGCGACGCAGGGGCGCCATTCATCCGCTCGATTTGCGGTCGCGATAGCGGGTGTTACTTTGGCGGAGGACGCAATGCCAGGGGGACAGGATGTCCACATCCAGCCACGAGTCGCGAATTTCCGCTCCGGCCATAAAAGTCCCTGAGGGCGGCGGACCTGCGCATGGAATCGCCAACGCTTTCGACGCACAGGGATTTACTGGAGCGGCCACTCTCACCATCCCAGTGCCGGCTTCCAGCGTGCGGGGTATTGAACCCGGTTTAGCGGTGTCCTGGAACCCCGGAGGCGGCAACGGACCGTTCGGCGTGGGCTTTTCCATCTCAATTCCCACCGTCTCCAGGAAGACGAGCGACGGGATACCCGGCTACCAGGGGTCGGACACCTTTACTCTGTCCGGCGAGGGCGACCTGACTCCGGCTCTCGTCCGCAATGCGACAACGGGACGTTGGGGTCCGGATTCTCGGTCCGAGTCCAACGGTCCTATATGGGACGTGAGGTCCTACCGTCCTCGGATCGAGTCCCGATTCGCAGCGATCGAGATGTGGACAAACCGTCTCGACGGGCTCACCCACTGGCGAGTCGTCACACGCGACAATACCGAGTGGCTCTATGGACTGACCGCGAACGGAAGAATCTTCGATGCGCGACGCCCGGATAGGGTATTCCAGTGGCTCCCCGAAGTGGTGGAGGACTCCTGCGGCAACAGAATCGTTTACCACTACAAAGCCGAGGACGACGTCGGGGTTCCTTCCGTGCCGTCCGAGCAAGGCCGGGATCACCAAGCCAACCGTTACATCGCGCGCATCGACTACGGAAACTACCTGCTACAGGGTTCCGAGCACTTCTCCTGTCAACTCGTTTTTGACTACGGGGAATATTCTCCGACGGATCCTGATTGTCCCCCCGGTGACTGGGCGGTACGCCCAGACCCCTTCTCGACCTTTCGGAGCGGTTTCGAGATCCGCACCATGCGTCTGTGTCGGTCTATCCGCTTGCACCACTGCTTCCCCGATCAGTTCGACGGACAACCGTTCCTTGTCCGGGCGCTCGAATTCACATACGACCAGGGCGCCCTGGCTGGACTCGAGCACTCCGCAGGTCTGTCCTTCATCAGTCAGGTCACCGAGACCGGTTACCGCAAGCTGGCGGATGGGAGTTACCAACGTGCGCACAACCCCCCGCTGCTGCTTGGCTACTCGGCTTTCCAGCCAGACGGGCACGCCTTTCGGCGGCTGACGGCTGACGAGAAGTTCAGCGCCGTTCCCTCTCACCTCTCCCAGGGCCAGTACCTCATGGTCGACCTCGAAGGGCAGGGACTTCCCGGTGTGCTCTACAACGACAAGGACACCACCCTCTTCTGGGAGCCGCTGGGCGAGGGCCGCTACAGCGGACCGCTGAACCCGCGCACCTTCCCCCTCCAGTCCGACATCGGCGAATCCCGACTCTTCCTGACGTCCCTGCTGGGCGACGGTCGCCAGGATCTCGTCGTCAGCGAACCGGGCAGAGCAGGGTACTACCGTTCCGACGGCGAGGGACACTGGGAACCGTTCCGTCCGTTCTCGCAGGCACCGGCTGACCTTTTCAACCCGGTCGCGGAAATGGTGGACATGACCGGGAGCGGACGCACCGACATCGCATTGCTTGACCGCGCGATGATCCGGACATGGCCGTCACTCGGCCTGCACGGCTACGGCTTCCCCGAAGAGGCGCCCTGCCGGAACGATTTCCCTTTGCGTGCCGCTCCCGGCAACCAGGAGTTCGTCGCTTTCGCCGACTTGTTCGGTGACGGACTCCCCCATCGGGTTCGAGTTCGGGACGGCGAGGTCGCGTGCTGGCCGAATCTCGGACACGGCCGATTCGGACCAAAGGTGACCTTTCAGAACGCGCCGCGGTTCCCGGGTGGCCTGGATCCCGGCCGACTCTTCCTCGCCGACATCGACGATTCAGGGCCCGTCGACATGATCTACATGCAACCCGACCGCGTTCTTGTGTTCTGCAACCGGAGCGGAAACGGTTTCGCCACCCCGCTGTCCATTCCACCTGCCTGTCGCGTACGACGACCTGAGTCAGATCAACTTCGTCGATGTCTACGGCAACGGCACGACGTGCCTCATCCTCACCCGACTGACGCCGGAGGTCGTCCACCACGTATACGACTTCTCCGGCGGTTCCAAGCCCTATCTGCTGACAAGCGTGGTCAACCAGTTGGGGTCCACAACCAAAATTCACTACACGTCCTCGGTCAACCAGTATCTGGAGGACAAGCGACAAGGCCGCACCTGGGCCACTCGGCTGCACTTCCCCGTCCAAGTGGTGGAATGCATAGAGCGCATCGACGGGCCGAGCGGAACCCGGTACGTCACACGCTACCGGTACCACGACGGACGCTACGACCCTCAGGACAGGCAGTTCCGCGGCTTCGGCTTCGTCGAGACCTGGGACACGGAGGAGTATGCCGACTTCGATGCGGCGACTCAGGCATCCGCGGGGACAGTGCGCCATGTCGAGAAGGAGCTGTACGTCCCACCGACCTACATCCGCACATGGTTCCACACGGGAGAGCCCCTCGACGGGGAGGCACGGTCGCACCGGTGCGACCGGGAGTACTGGAAGGGAGATCCGCGGGCGCGGCCCCCTGCGGGGACCAGGTTCGATGCCGGCCTCGAAGAGCAGGATCCCGAGACCCGGCGGCAAGCCTGTGCAGCTCTCGCCGGAAGCATGCTGCGTCAGGAGGTGTACGGGCTCGACGGCTCCTCCCGTTCGCCGAACCCTTACAGCGTCGTGGACCGATGTGCCGGAATCCGGCTGGTCCAGCCTCGGGCAGGACAACGGTTCGCCGTCTTCCTCGTGCACCCACTCGAAACCCTGACGTCGGAGTACGACCGGGAGCCGTCCGATCCTCGGGTGACGCACGATCTCGCCCTGGAGGTCGACGAGTTCGGGAACATACGCCGGTCGTGCCGGATCGCCTACCCACGGCGCGACGGATCGCGCGGCCGGGTCTACCCCGAGCAGCGTCGGACGCATGTCACAGTCACCGATGCGACTTACGCCAACCATCTCGCAACCGACACCGCCCCCTACCGATGCATCGGCCTCGCCGTGGAGAGCCGGCAGTACGAGGTCGCCGGGCTGACAGCCCCGCCTGACGGTTTCGCCATCGACTCGCTGCGAGCCCGGGTCCACGAGGCGCTCCAGGATCCGCTCGCATTCGGAGCGCCGTTCCAGCCAGACAAATGCCAAGGGCGTCTGTTCTCCTGGACGAGATCGCTCTACTGGGACGAGACGCTGAGCCATCCGTTGCCCCTGGGTCAGACAGGTCCCCGCGGCCTGCTGCATCACGAGGAACATGCCGTGATGACACAGCAGATGGCCCACGAGATCTTCGGCGGCAAAGCCGACACGGATACGCTCATGCGATGCTGCGGGTACGCGCTCAGCGACCTGTACTGGTGGAACCGGGGCCTGATTCAGCACTACTCCGACGATCCGGCCGCGTTCTTCCTCCCGCGTCGCATCGACGGCCTCTTCCCGGCCGTGGATCCGGAAAGCAGCCTCAACCCCACCACCACCATTGCGTATGACCGATACCACGTCCTTCCGGTGGAGGTCACACACTATGTCCGAGGCAGCGAAACGACACCTGCCATCCCACTGCGCGTGCGGGCCGACAACGACTACCACGTGCTCGCACCCTGGCGGGTGGTCGACGTCAACGGCAATGTCACCGAGGTGGGCCTTGACCCGCTCGGTGTGGTCGTCGTGTCAACGACGACCGGTACCGAAGACGGGATTCCGGCGGGTGACGCCCCGCTGAGCGACTATGTCCCGCACCCGAACCCCTCTTTCCAGGATGTGGTGGAGAACCCGGCCCGGTATGTCCAAGACGCTTCGGCCTACTTCTTCTACGACCTGTTCGCCTGGGCCGAACGACAGCAGCCGCCGTCAGCCGTCGGTGTCCGACGACTGTGCCATGTCCACGAACCGCAGGACGACACGAGCCCGGCACTGCAGACAGGGATCACCTACACCGATGGCCTCGGCAGGATCGTTCAGGACAAGCTCAGGACAGACCCCGGTACAGGGGAGACCCAACGATGGATCGTCTCCGGGCATGTCGCCCGGAACAACAAGGGCCTGACGGCCAAGCAGTACCTGCCGCGCTTCGCGCACACCCCGGCCTACGAGCTCGAGCCCACCTCCGGCGGGACTCTGCCGCCCCCGATGGTCCTCCACTACGACCCTCTCGGACGCCTGATCCGCACCGACACCCCGAAGGGGTTCTTCTCCAAGACATCCTTCTCCCCATGGGCGGTGCTGAGGTACGACGAAGACGACACCGTGGTGGAAGCGCCCTTCTTCCGCGCATGTCCGCGGAGCTCGGCGACCACGGACGGCGACGCCGAACGCGACGCCCTCGACAAGGCCTCGGCCTTCTTCGACACCCCCGCGGTGGAGATCCTTGACGCGTCGGGGCGCCCGGTGCGCAGTCTCGCGAACAACCTCGGCGCCGTGAGCCCGGCGGATCTGGTCTCTGTGGCAGAGGGGTCCGGCCGCACGCCACAGCAGGTCTGGGACCAACTCGTGCACTACGGGTACCTGGTGCCGGACGCCGCCGTTCCCGAACGAGCCCGGCTTGCCGAAGACGTCGATCCGTACGAGGACACGTTCCGATCGGCCTTCGCCGACCGTTTCGGCGTCCTTGCCGCCCCGTTGCTGGACCTGTTGAAAGAGAACAGCCTCACCACCCTTCGCGTACTGGACGTGGCGGGTGACCACCCTCTACGACATGGCGGGAAACGCCTTGGTCACGCACAGCGCCGACGCCGGATCGCGCTGGCAGCTGGCCGACGTTCTCGGCAATCCGGTCCACAGCTGGGACGGCCGGTCACACACGACGCGTCTCTTCGACCGGCTGTCCCGTCCCGTCCGGGTCGAGGTCTGCGCTGTCGACGGCGCAGACGGCGGCATCACCGAGTGGATCACCTACGGAGAGCACGAGGTCGACGCCGCGGCGCACAATCTCAACGGTCATGTCTTCCGGCACTACGACCCCGCCGGCCTGCTGACCGATGCCTCCTACTCGCTGACCGGGCAGGTGCTCGCCACCACCCGGCAGTTCCGGGCCGACCCCGGAACGGAAGCGGACTGGACACCAGCCGCGATGTCCGACGTCGCCGACCGCCCAGCTTTCACCACCCTGTTCCGGTACGACGCCCTCGGGCGGGTCCGCCGACAGACCGCACCCAATGGGCTCAGGTCCAGGTACACGTACAACACAGCCGGACAGCCGACGGGCGTGACGGTGGAGACTCCCTCGGCCTCAGCCGGGACGGCCGTGGTCGAATCCATCGACTACAACGCCAACGGCCAGCGCACAGCCGTCCGGTACGGCAACGGAACCGTGACGGACTACAGCTACGAGGACTCCACGCTCCGACTGCTGGCGATCACCACGACCGGACCAGGGCCTGACACCTCCGCCACGGAGGGCCCGAGCCGCGTGCTCCAGGACATTCGCTACACCTACGACCCCGTCGGCACCGTGACACGGATCGAGAACCACTCCTTCGAGGCGGCGTTCTGCTACGGGCAGCCGGCCAACCCCCTCTCCGAGTACACGTACGACGCCCTGTACCGGCTGGTGCGTTCGACGGGGCGGCGCGCACCCTCGACGAGTCCGCCACCGCAGGACGAGTTCATGCTCTCCTGCCCGCCGCGACCTGAGGCACGTCGGGTACTGGAGGACTATGCGCAGGTCTTCGGCTACGACGACAGCGGCAACCTCATCCATGTCGGTGAGGAGGGACCCGTTCGGTCGACGAGCCGTCTCGACGTGGCGCCCGATTCCAATCGGCTGGCCTGCGAGCCCTACGACGCGAACGGAAACCCATTGGCATGGCAGGGCCTGCGCCGGCTGGAGTGGGGCTCTGCCGACACGCTGCTCCACACAGAACTGCCCGATGGTCGGGGCGAGTCGTCGTTTCTGTATGACCATGGCAGGGCCAGGGTCGCGAAACTCGAACGGCGGGCGGGCGTCGACGGCGGGCAACTCGACACCCGGGAAACGGTCTACGTGGGCGACTACCGATCGACCCGTGCCACCAGCGGCCCGGCGACCACGGAGCAGCAGACCGTCAGTGTCACGGACGACGGGACTTGCGTGTGCCTCGTCGGCTACGAGCCCGATGAGGATCATTGGAGTTACCGGTACCAGCTCCACGATGCCCAGGGCTCGGTCGCCTGGGAAGTGGATGCCCTCGGGCAGCCTCTGAACTACCAGGAGTATCTGGCCTACGGTGCCGGTGCCTTCATCACGGCCGACGAACGCGCCCAGGCGGAGGACAAGGAGTTCGGTTACTCCGGCAAGGAGTTCGACACTCGATCTGGTCTGTCCTACTTCGGCGAGCGGTACTACAGCGCCTCCCGCGGGCGCTGGCTGAGCCCCGATCCCCTGGGCAGCCCGGGGGGACTCAATCTCTACGCGTTCGTCGAGGGGAACCCGGTAAGCAAGATCGACACGACCGGCGAGATGGGTGTCTGGCTCTCCTCGGTCATCGGCGCGGTCGTCACACTGGGCACCGGTTACGCCGCGGGCTCGACGTTGGGCCACGCGATGGGCGTCGGCTCCGGCTTCCTCATGGGGACGCTGGCTGGTGCCGTGGGCGCGACCGCCGGCGGCGTGCTGGCGGGTGCAGGTGTTCCCGCCATCTTCACCACGGCGGCGTCGACAGCGCTGATGTCCGCAGCCGGCTCGCTCGTGGGGCACTTCACCGGACAGCTGTCCATGCGCCGCGCAGCGGCAGCGGGCTGGAGTCCGCTTGCCGTCTCCGCGATCGGGGGGTGACCTCCAGTCTGTTCGGCGGTGGTCTGCTCACGCTGGGGATCGCCGCACAGGTGGGCGAAGCCCTGCTGCCACCGCTGACGATCGGCGGTGCGGCCGGTCTCGGCAGTGGTCTTCTGGCGTCGGGTGCCGTTCTCGGTGCTGCCACCCTTGGTCGACGTGGCGGGCTTCAGGTGAACCCGGTGCTGCTTCACGATCCCCGTGCGATCGTGCCGGCCAGGTCCGAGACACAAGCGTCCATGCCGCGGCGTCGGCTCCTGATGGTCTTGGCCCCCCAATCCGAGGCAGTCGAACGATACCGGGTCTCCTTCGGGCAGAGTCCTCCCGGTTCACACCGCCAGCCGAATCCCGCCGGCGTACACCGTGAGAACCCGTACTACGAGCGGCGTCGGGAAAGAGGCCCGGCATACCACGTGGTGGCAGCCCACGGGATGGCGGGACATGTGATGGTGTCCACCGGCGCGCACGGGAACACCATGATGCCCATGGCGATCGAGGAATTCGCCGCCTACGTGGCGGAGGTCCTGCGGACCAACGACCTGTACCGATTGGGGCGCCACGGCGGGCCCAGCAACGCTCCGATCAAGTTCATCTCATGCTACGGCGGTTCGCTCGGATTCCCCTCCAACGCCCAAGTGCTCGCGGACATCACCGGCAGAACAGTGATCGCCTTCGCCGGCCAGAAGTCCGAGAGCTATGGCGGCCCCTGGAAGACATTTCGACCGCGGCATGCGCCTTGACCTCGACGTGCACCTGAGGAAAAAGACATGACCAAGCAGCGCTTCACAGTACCGAGCAGCAAGGCGATGCGGGCCTTCCAGAGGCTGAACCCCGAGTTCGATCTGCTGAGCTTCGATTTCCACGACCACGGTGCCGTGCGTGCACTGCGTTGGCAGGGAACGGACCCGGAGAAGGGCCTGGCGGGGCTCATGGCCATGCAGCGGGTCATGAGGCTCACTGGTTCCGAGGAGACCAGCAGGGCGCTCCTTGCGGTCGGCATCCATTCGGCACACCAGATCGGAGCGGTGTCGGAGTAACGGTTCATCCGCGAGCACGGCGGACTCTTCGCCGGCGAGGACGAGGCGCGCGCGGTGCACCGCCGCAGTGCTGAGGTCCGGTCCACAACGCAGCACGTCTGGGCCAACGTCCGAGACCTGGTGGCCTCGCGGCACAACCGGGCTACCCGTTTCCACAACGCGCAGAAGGACCTGACTGGCTACTTCCAGCAGATCCCGAGCTACCAGGACCTCTTCGGCGGGCTGGACTACCTGTCCTGCCCGCACTGCCGGTCCGTTCTCTCCCCGGCGGCGTACTTCGTCGACCTCATGCGGATCACCGACGAGCACGTGACGCATCCGAACATGTACACGATACCGGCGGGCATGACGCTGGAGCAGCGTCGGCCTGATTTGTTCTCCCTGCCGTTGAACTGCGAGAACACCGACACAGAACTGCCCTATCTGCGCGTGGTGAACGAGGTGCTCGAGCAGAAGCTGAAGCTCGACCTGGGCACCGACGTCTACCCGGCTCTCGCGCTCGCCCCCTATCCGTTCAATCTCCCGTTCAACCTTCCGTTGCAGCAGATCCGCGGCAACCTCGCCGCACTCGGTGCCACGGTCGCCGAGGTGTACTCGGTCCTCTCCGCTCCCCTTTCCGCCGGGCTGACCCGGGGCGGCACGGCGGGCACAGCCGTCCTCGCCTCCACCTCCTCCGCCCGGGACGGCTGTTACCAGGACATGGAGCTGAGGCTGACAGCGGGTCCCGGTGCGGGCCAAGCACGCCGGATCGCTCGCTTCGACGGCTCCTCGCGTACGGCACACGTCTGCCCCGACTGGCAGATCCAACCCACCGCGGAGACCGGGTACGAGATCAGGAACGACATCGACGTGGAGCGGGAGCGGCTCGGGCTGTCCCTGGAGCAGTACCACCTGTACACCACCCCGCACGTCGCGGAGGCAGACGTGGCTCCTCTGTGGGGCTATCAGGAAGAGTTCTCCTCAGTCCTGTCGGCATTCGCACCGGGTTCAGGACGGATCACCGTCGCCGAAGGCAGCATCAACGTACACGGCGACGCCGCCACGCGCTTCGGCACCGGGCTGCTCGTCGGTGACCAGCTCTGGTGCGGAGCCGAGATCCGGACGGTGGCGTCGATCACCGGACCGGACTCTCTCACCGTCGACCATGCATGGAGCGCACACGCCCAGAACGCCGCCTACCAGGTCGCTCGGTGGCCGAAGGGAGACGGGGCCGTCACCGTCCACAAGGGCAGCTCCCAGGTCACCGGCGAGGCGGGGACGCACTTCGAACGGCTGACGCCCGGCGACCAACTGCAGTGCGCGGGGCAGATCCGGACCGTCGTCGAGATCCGCAGCAGCTCGGCACTGCTGGTGGACAGCCCGTGGCACGTCGACGCTGTGAACGCCCTTCACACGGTGAACCAGGCGAGCCGACTCGACCGTATGACCACCTTCCTCGACCGCACCGGGCTGTCCCGCTCGGAACTCGATGCTCTGTTCCGGCAGGACACCAGCCCGCGGGAATTCGAATCGGGAGTGTCCCGGCGCTTCTTCATCAACGCCACGGGGGAGGGCCTGCCGCCCTTGCAGCTGGTGACGGACAGAGGGGACCCGGGAAACCCGTTCGAACGCGTCGTGGGGTTGTCGGTCAAGCGGCTGGACCGCCTCGGCCGATTCATCCGGCTGCAGCGCACGCTCGGCTGGAGCGCCTCGGACATGGACCGGGTCATGGCCTCGATCGGTGCCGAAGAGCTGAACGGACCGGCCATCCGGGCGATGGCGGCCGTCCACCGACTGGTCGCGGACGGCTCGCTGCCCATCGACGTCGTGACCAGCTTCTGGGGCGACCTCAAGACCATCGGCCGGAGGGACGAGGACAGCTGCCGGGACCTGTTCGACCGTGTGTACAACCCGCCCGGTCTTTTGCGCCGACAAGACCCCTCCACCGGATCCGTGCCGATCGTGTTCGACCCGGCCAGGCCCCTGGTGTGGAACATCGACGACCGGACCGTCGGCGAAACCAACTCGGCCGTCCGCGGTCGGCTCCTGGGCGCCCTCGGAGTCGGTGACGACAACCTCACGCGCACCGCCCACTTCGTACGCGACCTCCAGGGACGCCAGGACGCCTCTCTTGTTCTGGACCTGCCGACGCTGTCCTGGCTCTACCGACTGGTCAAGCAGGCGGCGTGGAGCCGGCTGACCGTAGACGACTACTTCACGCTGCTGTGGCTTCTGTTCTATCCGAAGCAACCGGGCCCGTACCCTCCGCCGACGGGATCGGTTCCCCTCGGTATCGCGGCCACGGAGCGCGTCCGCGACGCGGTCGAGTGGCTGCGCGCATCACCGTTCGACGTCCAGCAGCTCCGCTATGTGATCAGCGGCACGCGGGGCCCCGGCCCCGGTGGAAGCTCCGCGCCCGACGGCCTCCGTGACCTGATCGACTCCTTGGCGGCCCGGGCGCGGGAGACACGGCTCCAGCCTGACTCCTTCTTGTCCGAGCACATCCACATCGACGAGGCGCAGGTTCTGTTCGACGGTCTGGTGGCGGGCGGTTTCATCACCACTGCCGGAATCGCAACGAACAGCCGCCCCCGACACGCCGACCTGGCCTCACTCGTTCCACTGGACCAGAACTCATTCACCGTCCAGGGCATCGACCCGGCGCAGTCGGCGCAGATCTTCGCCGAGCTGACCAGGCACGCGCCCCCGTACATCATCACCGCGCCGGGGGCGGCAAGTGGCGTGCTGAGCGAAGCCTTCACCACCCAGACCTCGCTGGACTTCCTCTCTCCCGCAGTCCCCCTTCCACCCGACGCACAGCGCGAGGTCCGTGAGGTCCTGCTCCAGGCCCTGTCCCGCATCGACACACTTGCTGCGGTACTCGAACAGGCCGCCGTCGCCCAGGAATCCCTGGCCGAACAGGGCGTCGCCGGCTCCCTCGGCATCGATTGTGAACTGCTCCGCGCGCTGCTGTCCTTCTGCGCCGGCCAGGAGAGCCTCTCACCCCAGTGGACCCTCCTGTTCACTCCGGTGGAGCCCCATGAGGAAGTCCCGTCGGCGGTGTCGGAGGTGATGGCGGCACTGGACCGAGGCGCCGTCTGGGCCGGTGCCCTCGGCTTCACCGCGTTCGAAGTGGCGGCTGCGGCCACAAACCCCCGCCCGTTCGGCATCGCGGACACCCGGGTGCTCGACCTGGCCGCCATCCGGACGCTGGAACAGTACCGGCGTCTCACGGTCGCCTTCGACGACCGGAACGGAGCCCTGCTCGAGTACCTCAGGAAGCCGCCGGCCGAGGGGCTCAACGAACTGGCCGAACTCACGGGCTGGAGCCTCACCCAGACCGTCCGTCTGATCGATCACCTCTGGCCCGCGGGCGTTGAGCAGTCGACGAGCGATACGGTCGAGGGTGTCCGGCGGCTCAAGGCGGCGTTCGACCTCTGCGCCCTGACCGGGACGGACGCCTTTCTCCTCACCGGCCTGTTCGATCTGCTGCACCTGCCGGTGGGTGCCGTCGGCGGGCATCCCGACCCCGCGGCCTGGGCTTCGTACCAGACACAGGCGGGCCGCACCCTTGAGGCGCTCAGCAGTCGCTACGGTGACGCGTTTCCCGAGATCTCGGGGCGGCTGTCGAGCGAGCTTGACGCGGCGAAAAGGAACGCCGTGCTGGGGCGGACGATCTGGATGCTGCGCCCGCAGTTCCCGTCGCTGCGGACACCGACCGACCTGTACCAGTTCCTGCTGATCGACACCGAGATGAGCGACTGCGCGACCACATCACGCATAGCCCAGGGAATCAGCTCGGTACAGCTGTATCTGCAACGGTGCCGGATGAATCTGGAGCCGGGCGTCGACGATCTGGACATCGACCCCGAGTGGTGGGAATGGCTCAGCACGTACCGGGTCTGGGAGGCGAACCGGAAGATCTTCCTGTATCCCGAGAACTACCTCCATCCCCAGTTGCGCAGCGGCCGGTCACCGGAGTTCGAGCGGCTCTCGCAGTCCCTGCTCCAGTCCGACCTCAACCAGGACTCTGTCGCGAAGACCTTCCTCCGGTACTTCGACGAGCTGAACGGGCTGGCCGACCTGATACCGGTGGCCGGCCACCACGCCGACGTCTCGGAAACGCCCGCCGACGACGCGCCCACCCGGCTCTTCCTGATTTCCCGTTCCCGGACGGAGCCTTACACCTATTTCTGGCGCCAGTACGACCCTGTCGAATCCTGGTCACCATGGCAGAGGGTCGACCTCTCCATCGCCTCGCCCGAGATCGCGGCCGTGTACGCCTTCGGCCGGCTGTTTCTGTTCTGGGCCGAACTGGAGGACGGCAAGACCGGCACGATCGAGGAGGCCAATGCCTCGGCCCGGTACGTGCGAGCCGCGTCGCTGCATTACTCGTTCCTCGCCGTGTCCGGACAGTGGGTCCAGCCTCAGGTGCTGGCGGCCTCCGTGCCCACGGAGGTCGCTCCGGACTCCTACACGCACACGCTGCGCGAGAACGCAGCCGTCGAAAGGGCCCTGACACCCTCGGCACTCCACTGGCAGCAGCCGTACCCTCTCCGACTGCCGAGAGGGCTGACCGGGACCGGCCGGGTCGCGATCAATGCCGGTACCTGCACGGCCGCGGGAACGGGCACCGCCTTCGGACGGGAGGTCCGCCCTGGCGACCGGCTGCACGTGGGCGGCCAGGTACGCGTGGTGGCGGAGGTCGCCGACGACATCACCTTGCTGGTCGAAACGCCCCGGGCCAGATCTGCACGAAACGCCGCATTCAAAGTGGTCCCCCTCCAGCCGGACCGGGACGGATTCACGCCCTTCGACGGTCCCGGCTCGGTCGGTATCACCGCGGGCCTCACCCTGGTCGACGGCTACCGCACCCACTTCACGAAAGACTTCCAGGTCGGTGACCGCATCCTCTGCAAGGAAGAAGTGCGCACCGTTGTCCTGATCACCTCCGACACGAACATGACCGTCGACCAGAAATGGACGGTGGACACCGGCACAGGCCAGTCCGGGTACGTGGTGATACCCGGCGCTTCGGGGGCCGAACGGGTGCTGGTCATCTTCGGGGGCGGGCTTCCGACAGCGGCCGGAGTGGACCCCTCTCCTCCCAAGGTGACGCCGAACACCGGACGGGACCCATTCCTCCAGCAGCTCCAGGCCTTCGACCAGTCGGTCTTCTCATCGGCGAAACTGGCCAAGGTGGCGGCCCCAAGCGCCCCCGGCCAGGTGCCTCTCAACTATTCAGTGGTGCTGGACCAGGACCTCCAGGCCGTCAGCACCCGTATGGTGCTCACCGACTACAGCTACAGCGCGGCTGACAACCCGAAGCCGTACCAGTACTGGATAGACCGTTCGGAGCGGGTGGTGCGGGTCGTCCAGAACGACAATCCCGTCGCCGACAACTACTGGGGCAGCAATGTCCCCGGGACTCCGCCGCCGGCCCTGTCGGGTGAGCCGCACACCCTGCTCTACAACACCGCCGCCTCCGCCTCGCTCCGCAACGTCGGCAACCAGATGGGGTGGGCGATCTTCCACAACGGTGACGAGCCATTTCTCGTCCGGTCTTCCGAGAAGAGGCTCCGCCGGCTCTCGGACATGGCAATCAGCAGCCACATGCGGGACGTGGAACCGGGAGAGGCGCTGGTGCTGAGCACGAGCGCGTTCACGGACGCACCAGCGGGCTTCCAGGACCTGTCCTTCACCTTTACCCGGCTGACGACGGGTGTCATCCCCCGACTGCGGCAACGGCTGCTGGCCGGAGGCATCGACGCGCTGCTCACCCCGGGTTCCCAGTCGTTGCCGGAGCTTCCCTTCAACCGCTTCTACGCGGCACCGGGCGGGGAGCCTCCACCGCGTGTGGTCCCGCCCCCCGACAGGCTCGACTTCGACGGTGCCTTCGGCCCGTACTTCCAGGAGATGTTCCTGTTCTGCCCCTGGCTCGTCGCCGCTCGTCTCCAGGGCGATCAGCGCTTCGAGGAAGCCAAGACGTGGTACGAGTACGTCTTCAACCCGATGGAACGGTCCACGGCCACCGACGGGCACCCCAACGACCGGTACTGGCGCTACCTTCCGTTCAGGAATCTCACCCTGGACTCGCTGATCGCCGATCTCACGAGCGCCAAGCACATCCGGGCCTACAACAAGCACCCGTTCGACCCCGATGCCGTGGCCCGGCTCCGTCCCGGTGCCTACCCCAAGGCCGTGGTCATGGGCTACATCGACAACCTGCTGTCCTGGGCCGACCACCTCTTCGCCATCGACACCTCGGAATCCATCACCGAGGCGACGCAGCTGTACGTGCTGGCGTCCGAGCTGCTCGGTCCGCGCCCGCAAGAGGTCGGCACCTGTCCGGTGCCGGAAACACAGGACTTCGCCCACATCCGAGCGCACTACGACGGGCACGACATTCCTCAGTTCCTCATCGACCTGGAGAACGGGCCTCCGGATCTGATGAACGCGCCGACCGCTTTCCGGGCCGTGCCGGTCAACGACATCAACGCCTATTTCTGTGTGCCCGAGAACTGCGAGCTGATCACTTACTGGGACCGGGTGGACGACCGGCTGTTCAAGATCCGCCACTGCCTCAACCTCCAGGGCGTCGCGCGAAAACTGGCGGCCTACGAACCGCCGCTCTCCCCCGGTGAGGTCAGCCGCGCCCGCACCGGCACCCGTGGTCAGACGTCGACGGCCCCCCCCCCCCCCCGGCACCCGGGCCCCAGTCGGTCTACCGCTTCACCACACTGATCGAGAAGGCCAAGAACTTCACCAACAACGTCATGGCCCTCGGAACCGAACTGGTCGCCGCGCTCGAGAAGCAGGACGCCGAACAGCTCGCCGTACTCCACACCAGTCAGGAAGCGAGCCTGCTCGACCTCACGGTCCAGATCAAGCAACTACAGGTGCAACAGGCCGTGGAGACCGGTGAGGCCCTCGAAGCCGCCTGCGCTGCGGCGGAGATCCGCCGGTCCCACTACCAGCGGCTGACGGACGCGAACCTCTCGGCGCAGGAGCAGCAGAATCTCGATGCCATGGAAGCGGGTCTGGTCTTCAACCTGCTGGCAAGCGTGGCCAGGACGGCTTCATCGATCGCCTACACCATCCCTCAGGTCGGTTCGCCCTTCGCCATGACGTACGGCGGTGTCCAGCTCGGGAGTTCGCTGGCGGCCGGGGCCACCGTCTTCGAGATCGGCAGCGCGGTCTCGCAGTTCAAGGCGCAGCAGAGCCTGACGATGGCGGGTTACCAGCGCCGCGCCGAGGACTGGCAGCTGCAGATCTCGCTGGCCGAGAGCGACAAGGCATCGGCACTGGCGCAGCTTGCCGCCAATGACGTCCAGCGGCAGGCCGCGGAACGCGACCTGCGGCTGACACTCGCCACCGTCGCCCAGAACCGCGAGACCCAGTCGTTCATGCGCAAGAAGTTCACCAACGAGCAGCTGTACCAGTGGATGGCGGGACGGCTTTCCGAGGTGTACTTCCAGGCATGGCTCCTTGCGCTGGAACTGACCCGCGCCACTGAGCGGGCGTTCCAGTACGAACTCAACACCTCACGGGCCTTTTTGGGCTTCGTCCAGTGGGACAGTACGAGAAAGGGTCTACTCGCCGGAGAAAGCCTGGCCCTGGCGTTGTCGCAGATGGAGAAGGCATATCTCGACGAGAACACGCGGGCGCTGGAGATCGAGAAGACGGTCTCTGTCGCCCATGTCGACCCCCGAGCGCTGCTGGATCTCAAGGCGACCGGCGAGTGCACATTCCACCTCTCGGAACGGCTGTTCGACTTCGACTTCCCCGGCCAGTACTGTCGTCGGCTGAAGTCCGTGTCCGTGACGATCCCTGCCGTCATCGGGCCTTACCAGACCCTCCACGCCACGCTGACGCAGTTGGCCAACGCGACCGTACTGAAGCCGGACATCGGGGCCGTCAGATATCTCCTGGGCTCGACCACCGTTGTGCCGTCTGCCGAGGTCCTGCGGCCCAATCTCAGAGTCAGCCAGCAGATCGCCCTGTCCCGAGGGGTCCATGACGGTGGCGTCTTCCAACTCGACTTCAGCGACCCGCGATTCCTTCCGTTCGAAGGTACCGGAGCGGTTTCGACCTGGCGGTTGAGCATGCCGCCACAGACGAACCGGTTCGACTTCTCGAGCATCTCAGACGTCCTGGTCCACCTGACCTACACCGCACGGGACGGCGGGACGACGCTGCGCGATCAGGTCGTGGCGGAGCCGGAACTCAAGGAGTACGTAGGAAGCCCGCTACTCAGCATGGCACAGCTCTACTCGCAGGAGTGGCACGCCTTCATGGCCGACCATTCGGATGCGACAGCGCAGACGCTGAGGTTCCGGGTGCTGCCCGATGTCGTGCCCCCGCACCTCGACCACCCCCAGCTCGTCGGCTTCTTCTTCCTGTTGCTCACCCCCGAGGGCGCCGATCGGCCTGCGCCCGCAAGTGCCCCTTACCTCGACTTCCGACTGGACGAGGATGTGGACGTCAGGTTCGCGCCCGGCCCGGACGGCACCTTCTCCCACTCGCTCAGCCAGCCTGTGGACATGGCGCGGGTCTTCCAGCACGACCAGGCGCTGGAGTTCTCTCTCGCCGGCACACCCAGCCACCTCAAGGACGACGGTTTCCTGAACCCGGGCGCCGTCGAGAACATCGTGCTGATCCTTTATTACCGGGCAAAGGTGAACTGGAACCGGGCAACGTAGTGGGACGCCGGTAAAAGGCGAAAACCTTCGAAAGGGAAAGCCATGGTTAGCGAACAGTGCAGGAAGAACATCGAGAAGAACAAGGACAGGATGTGTACCGATAAATACTGTGTATCCATCAGCTTCGCCCTGGACAAGCACTGTTCTCAGCACGATCCTCCCCTCAGGCCGGACGACCCGATCGGGCCGACATACGACCCGGATCTGAAGGACTACTGCTACTGCTGCTGTTCCTGTTTCAGCAGCGGAACCCCGATCGAGGTCAGTCCGGGCGAGTTCGCACCGGCACGTGACATCGTCCCCGACGAGACGATCCTCTCCGCGGGAACCGACCTGCGGTGGACTCCACGCAGAGTCGAGTCCGCCTCGACCTGGGAGGACCTCGAAGGAACGGTGCGATCCATGTATCTCGTGCGATACCGCTGGGACGATGAGGGTGAAGCGGGGACCCGGGACGTCATCGTCAGCCCAGACCATCTGTTTCTCGCCGAGGACGGCACGCTGGTCGCCGTCCAGAACCTGAGCAGGGCGGCACTCCGACTGCGGCGCGCCGACGGCGGGCTCGCCGACGTCGTCGTCGTGGCCCAGGGCAGCAGCACAGGAGGAGTGACCACCATCCAGATGGCCGGGGACTTCGACGGCTCCGACCTGACCGGCCATCTGGTGAACACCTATGGCCTGGTGTCCTCGGACTACAAGGTTCAGGTGCACTACGCATCAGGGCATGTGGCCCGGGAGCTCGTACACCAGGCCGACAACCCACGACGAAACATGTCTGTCGGCACACCGGAGTACCACGAGGCATTCCCGGACGACGCCTACTCCTATTTCCTCAGCCATCCCGAAGACTGGCCTGAGGGGTTCACCCCAACCCAGCGCCAGGAGACGCACATCCCCGCGGCCGCAGCCTGTTATCTCACCGATGCGCAGGCTCGTGACATCCGGCGACAAGCCCCGATGGACGGTGCGGAGAACACCTACCGCGCCCAGTCCCTGCTCTACCTGTTCAACGTATCGAGGTCGTTCTACCCCGGAGTCGACTTTCTTCTGGACTGGGACAACTCACTACCCAACGCGTACACCTGGGATCAGTGGGGTCGCAGAACGGTGCTCGTCACCGGCGGCCTCGTCAGGCTGACCGAAATGCGCCGCGACGGCCTCGCGGTCGTTCTGTCCGCCATGCTGGCCTACGAGTCCCCGGAGGTCTGTTGCGTGGGCGAGGCCGACTGTTCGGCCATCTCGGACGTCATGCACAGGCTATGGGACGGCGACCTTTTCGTGAGCTGCGTGGAGCACGGACTGGCGCAAGTGAAGACACTCCTTTCCTACATTTCCGCCGAACACGCGCGTCCGGACCCGGAGAACCCGTGCAATCAGCCCGGTGTCGCGTGCCGCCTCGACTGCTACAGCGCCGGGCGTTCGATGTTCCCTGTTCCCGCCTGCGCGGCCCCGAAGCCCATGTTCTTCGAGGTGCGGGATGCGCGTGCGCTTTCGCCGACGAACGTCCAGATCGTTTTCAGTCGGCTCCTGGACGTTCGTAGCGCGGAAAACCTCGACAACTACGCGTTCGACCCGGCCGCCGAGGTCCACAGGGCTGCCGTGTTCCCCGACCAGCCCAATCAGGTGAGGCTGGAGGTCGGCGAACTCGCACCGGCAACGACTTACCTGGTTCGCGTTTCGAGCGTGGTCAGCGACGATGACGTACCGCTCGATCCGCACCACGCAACGGGCATGTTCACCACGAAGTAGCTCGACGGCATCGGATCCCGCGTCCGACAACCGTGGACCGCGCTCACCGGGCGATCATCCACCGTGCCCGGGCGGATGGTTGTCGCGGGGTACACCCCCGTCGTCGAATTGCATGGCCTCGCCCCAGCGGTTCAGTCCGGGATTCTCCTCGTCCGCGACCGGACAGTGCTCGGTCGGGAGGGATGCCTTTCGGGAGGCGACGCATCCACATGCGGAACAGATCCTGGGGTCACTCTGCCGCCGCAGTCTCACCTTGTAGACGGCGCGATCAGGTGGATCGACGAGGTGTTCACACCTCTGGCAAGCCCCGAACCTCGCCTCGAAGACTCCAGGGGAGACCCGGGCGAACCCGGTACTCCCCCACCGCGCGATCGCCTTGCCGGCCTTCCAGGCCAGTGCCGGGCTGGACGGTGTGTACCGTGCTGCCGACGGGTCTTGCTGCACCGGCGAGGAGTCACCGTTCACTGCCTCCTGGTCAGGGTCCCTGTCATCCTCGTACCGCCGGTTCGCTGAGTCCGAGAACAGCACTCTGAGCAGGTCCGGGTGGCCCCGGCAGTTCGCCAGGTGGAAGAGAAAGGTTTTGTCGACCAGAGCGCGCCGCATGACCGCGACCGGGACCGGCTGTCCCAGCCCCAGCGCCAACCCAAGATCCGAGCACAGTTTCGTGGGAGAAGTCGCCTCTTCCGCGAAGAGGAACTCAAGTTCACGCGGCGCTTCGGAGTTTTCGGCTGACGCCATAGCAGCTCCGTCCATCGAATGAGTGGGTGCCCCGACCGACAGGCCGCCTCGCAGACATCTCGCCGAGATCACCGTCGGCCAGACGAGGTGTCATAGGGACGCGTCCACATATCCCTTTGACACCCATCATCGCGCTTGACTCTCACAGCGCAACAGCTGCCGGCGAGCGAGATCGCTGCGCCTGCTGCTCTACCCGGCGGATGACGTTGCCGTGCACCACGGCGATGGCGTGATAAGCCGCTGCGCGGGTTCCAACTCACGGGCCTGCCTGCTCAGCGGGTGTACGGTTTTTACTGATCGTTTCAGAGTGAGGTTCGTTGTGGGGCTTGGCAGTCGGGTGTCGTGTCGGCAGGACCTGTCGGGTGTCTGCTGATCTTGTGCCTGGCGACCTGTGGGAACGAGTGGGTCCGCTGTGCACAGAACTTGGACGATGCCCCGCAACGCGCCCGGTCGTCCGCCGGCAACCGCCAGGGATACCGATATCGCCTGGGCGGACGAGGAGGTAACGGACCTTCGCCCGTCGACCGGGCTCGGCTCATCGCAGCCTTCTTCGCCATCCTCTTTCACGGGCCGCTACCCACGGCCCCTGTTCGACTTCAACACCGGCGCACTGCGGTGGTCCTGGCGCCTTCAGCATCTGCATCTGCATCTGCATCTGCATCTGCAGGAGTCTGTTGCGGTCATGGCTCCGAGCATCGCCTCACCTGTGGAGCCGGGTGGGAAGACGACCTGCGACAGCAGGTCACGGACCGGAACCGAGGGACGAGTGAGCGGTGTACCACTGTCGAGGCTGAGAATTGCGTGCTACGACGTGGTAGCCCGGGGTTGCCGTCGCTTGTATGAGGAACCATCGTCAGACCGTCGTCGGCGCAGTGGCACAGCTTGGTTCTGAGGACCACGTCGTCACCGATCCGGCCCACGACGATCAGCCGGCTTCCGACATCATCGAGCGAGCGCCGACACGCGACCCAGCAGGACGACCGGCGTCAGATACAGGGGCGAACCGGCTTTCCTTCCTCCGCACCGAAGGGCCCACGCTTCCGGCCTTCACCGGGCCGGCCCAGGCCGAAGACCTGGCCGGGGAAGTCGAGCTCCTTCTGCACTTCCCAGATTTCGCTGTGGTCCCCCGGTGGGAGGATGCGCGCTGGGTCGCCGACGGCGGCCCAGCCGATCGGCACCATCGAGTCGGCGGGCAGGGCTGTGCGCAGCTGTACGACGCCGTCGATCCTCACCTCGGAGCGGGTCCCAGCATCAGCGACGGTGCGCCGTGGCGTGACCTGCCGGAACGCCATGGGTCGTGGCAGACGGCCCACGAACGGTTCGCGCGCTGGTATTTGACGAGGTCATGGACGGCGGGAGCAGCCCCGGACCGGCGCCGGACGGCCCCTCCTCGGGCCCGACGTGGTCATCGCGGACAACAGACCCGCGTGATCGCCACCCGCTTCGACAACTGGCCACCCGCTCTACAAGGCCGGACTCCGCCTCGCGGCACTCATCGTCTGGCTCCGCGACCCCACCCAAGATCGTTTGGCAGACCGTGTCTAGGCCGGGTGTGTGCCAGGGCCTTGGCCTGGTCCGGCCAACGGGGTGGGGGACAGATCGGTGGGTTCCTCGCCGGCTTCCAGGAGGGTGTCGGCAGCGCCCACGATCAATGGATCCGGCCTGCCCACTGCCTGGGGATCCTTGGCCGGGTAGTCGCAGCGGTCCAGTAGGCTGCGCATCGCTTCGAGGCGGCCTCTGCGCTTGTCGTTGCTCTTCACCACCGTCCAGGGGGCGTGCTCGGTGTCCGTGGCGCGGAACATGTCGACCTTGGCGGCGGTGTAGTCGTCCCAGCGGTCGAGGGAGGCGAGGTCGGTCGGCGAGAGCTTCCAGCGGCGTACGGGGTCGATCTGGCGGATGGCGAAACGGGTCCGCTGCTCGGCCTGCGAGACCGAGAACCAGAACTTCACCAGCAGGATGCCGTCCCTCGTCAGCATCTGCTCGAACTGCGGGGCCTGCTCGAGGAACGTCCGATACTCGTCCTCGGTGCAATAGCCCATCACACGTTCGACTCCGGCCCGGTTGTACCAGGAGCGGTCGAAGAAGACGATCTCTCCGCATGAGGGCAGATGGGCGACGTAGCGCTGGAAGTACCACTGGCCCTGTTCGTGCTCGGTGGGCTTCTGCAGGGCGACGACACGGGCGCCGCGAGGGTTGAGCCGCTCCGTGAACCGCTGGATCGCACCGCCCTTGCCCGCGGCGTCGCGCCCCTCGAACAGCACCACGATCCGCCCGCCGGTCTCCTTGACCCAGCGTTGCATCTTCAGCAGCTCGATCTGCAGAATTCGTTTCGTCCTGTCATATTCCCGGCGGCTCATCCTGCTGTCGTAGGGATAGTTCTCCCGCCAGGTCTCCACGGGAGTGCCGTCCGCGGCCAGCAGTACCGGCCGCTCCGGGCGGCGCCGGTCCACGCTGAGGCCGTCAAGGAGCACAGCCTTGATCTCGGGTGCCTCATCGTCCGGCGGGCCCATGTCCTCGTACTCCGACATCTGGCGCTCAGAACGGCATGCGGCCGCGGGCCCGACGTCCGGCGGCGCCACTGCGGCCCACCGCCCTCGAGCTGGAACTGAACGGCTTGCTCAGCAGACGGCCAATGACGCCGGGCGCCTTCGATCCGGCACGCGAACCAGCTCCGAGACCGCGCTGGGCACCGTTCTGCGGGTGCCGCGACAGACGCGGCAGCAGGAAGGCCAGCACAGCCAGAACCACGCAGGCAACAATGACAACACCTATGACCATTCGCAGTCTCCCAATCAGCGCGGCGCGGCAACCCTCTGCGCCCCTGCTCCCCCGAATGCCCCGCCCTCCTTCGCCCACACCACTCACGCCGGTCGTGCAAGAGCGCCCGGCTGCAAATCCGCTCCCCCATGGGTCGCTGCTGTGATGCGCCGGGCTAAGCGCGCAGTTGCATCGGCCATGATCGCCTCGTCGACGATCATGACGGCCAAAGTCCTCGGACCTCGCTGAACGACGCGGACGCGCTGCTCCTGCCGACGACACCGGGCCACCCGACCCTCGCCGACGTCGCGGCCGACTCCCTGGGGGCCAACGCCCGGCTCGGCCGCTTCACCGACTCCACGAACCTGTTCGACCTGGCGGCGGTTGCCGTCCCGGCGGGCGAGGTGAACGGTCTGCCCTTCGGCGTCGTGCTGATCGGCCCGGCGTTCACGGACGAGCGGCTCGCCCGTATCGCCGGACTGCTCACCGCTCCGCCGCCGCGGCTCGCCGTGGTCGGCGCACATCTGTCCGGGCAGCCCCTGAACGGGCAACTGCTCGCCCTGGGCGGCCGACTGGAATGCGCGACCACGACCGCGGACACCTACCGGCTGTACGCGCTGAACACGGTCCCTGCCAAGCCGGGGCTGGTCCGGGCCCGGGAGGGCGGCCGTGCGATCGAGGCCGAGGTACGGCAACTGCCCGCCGAGGGCCTCGGCGCCCTCCTGGCCGCGCTGCCCAGCCTGATGGCCCTCGGCAGCATGGAAGTCGCCGACGGCCGTTCCGTGCCGGGCTTCCTGTGCGAACCCCAGGCCCTAGAGGTCGCCCAGGACATCACGGCATAGGGCGGCTGGCGCGCCGCCCTGCCCGCTCTGCCCCGCACGGAACAGGCCACCGTCGCAGTACTACGCTGTGGGCAGGTCGGCCCCGGTCGCGGGGTCTTTGGGGTGGGGAACAGGGTGTCGGCAGAACGTCATACAGCACGGATGCTCCAGCAGATCGCCCGCCAGCAGGACATCGTCGAGATCACCCCCCAAGGCTCCGCACGGAAAGCGGCCGCTCTGGCGTACGTCGCGGAGCAGTACGGTTACGCGTACGGCATGGCGTACCGGACCGGGTTCAGGAACTCGCTCGTCCAGGTCCGGATGTACCGGGATCCGCGCCCCGAAGCGCGCGTCCGCGAGGCGGCCACCATCGCCGCCCATCCGCAAGCCGGCAACGGCGGAACAGTGCCGGGGCTGGAGGAGGGCTCGCTGAAACCGCGTCCCGAAGCGGTCGGTGCCGTGGCCGTGCTCAAGGATCTCGTCACCTTCGACGTCATGGCCCAGTACGTCGCCAACCGCAGGCAGAAGACCATGGTCTACCTCGCCTGCGCGGTCCTGACGGTCCTCATGCTCATCGACAGGTCGCCGGTCGAAGCGGTCGCCTCCGGCGGGGTGGTCGCGCTGCTCTGCACCGTGGCGTTCACGGTGGGCGCCGTCCGCCGCGGGAAGATCGCACAGCGGCTGACCAACGCCGGGTTCGCCGTGGTGCGCGACGAACACGGCGCTCAGCGGTTCTTGCGCCCGGGGCAGCAGTTGCCCGGCCACACCAACCCGTTCACCGGCTGACGGCACCTCCCCCGTTCGACGCCAACGCCCTGGCCAGCACCACACGAGCCCGCTTCGGGAGGATGGGTTGGACGACGACAACGTGGGCGTCTTCCTCGGGGGCGTGCGGTGCACGTTTCTACGCACTGCCGGGAGGGCGGCCGCTCCGGGCACCTGCGTCGCGCGCAGGTCTCCCCTCCCTTGCCCCTGCGCCGGGTCCGATGCAGGCGCGCTCTGGCGTCGCTATCGAGAGGCGGGGCGAGCCATGGCGTGATCCAAATGAGTGATAACGGCCGGTATGTCATCGCTCTCGGTGCCACGGATCAGTTCCAGGGCCGGACGGACAAGACCGCTCGGCCGCGCCACCACGCGTGCAAGCACGGCGGCTCGAACGTCGAGCCGGTCGATGGTCGCCTCGCGTTCCTCCTCGGTCTGGCCAGCTAGGAGGACGGCGTTGTACCAGGCCTCCTGGCGCGACTGACGGATACTGAAGTCGAGGATTTGTTCGTCGTTGCGGGCTCCGACCCGGTCCAGCAGGGACAACAGCGGTGACAGGGCGCCGACCGAGTCCTGCACGGCCAGCACCACCCGGCCGAGGATGTCATTGATCAGCATGAAGTCGCGCCGCAGCCCGTGGATCTCCCCGCCTGGGCTGGTCCGGGCGGCTGCGATGGCCAGGTCCAGGTTGATGTGCGCGTTCACGCCGAGCAGCAGGTGCTGGACGATGACGGTGTCGGCGTCGTCCAGCAGTCCGAACCCCTCACGCCAGCAACGCGGCCCGCTCCTGTCGCGACGCCAGGCGTCATGCGCGTGGAAGTAGCGGTTGCCGAAGGCCGTGTCGAAACGGTCCATGCGGGCGCCGTCGTCGAACAGCCCACCGTGAATCGCCGTGCGGACCTCGACGGTCACCTGGCGGTAGAGCGCGGCGAAGTACCCGATCCGGTCACCGGCGCGGGTGGCCTCTCGTACGATCCCGGCGAGTCCGTCCACCACCTCGTCGATGTTCTGTGCCCTCATCTCCAACTCCCGTTGTCTGCAGCTGCGTTCGCGCCCAGTACTGACAACGGACCGTCCTACCACTGCACGGTGGAAAACGGTGGCTGCCCCGGCGAAACAGTGGCCCCGACCGGGTCCTGGCAGCCCGAGCGGATCGCGACGCCAGCGGCAATGCCGTAGGCGCAGCGGTCATGTCGTCACTGTGGCTGCTGATGGCCCATGGCGGCAGCAAGTGAGCAGGACGGTGCCGTCGAGACGCGCACCGCTGGCGAGTCGCCCACCTTGCCGCTCGGCACTCTCGACCGGGCTCGCCGCAGCCCGTGCCTGTGACGGCGAACGGTGCCGGACTCGGTCGCCGAGGCGCCGCTATGGGCGTAGGTTCAGGTGGGCCTGGCTTGGCCATCGGTGTCGAAGCCGGTGCCGCGCGGCATGGAGGTGGCACGGAGGCCGTACAAGTCGACCAGCACGCGGCGGGAATTGCTGTGCGCGGCACTTGCAGGCACTCGCGGTGCGGGGCGGGAGTGTGCGACCGTGGACGGACAACGAGACCGGCCGACACCCCACGCAGGGTAGGGCCTTTCGGAGAGACGGGCGTTGCCCCCACCCCGGGCACTCGGCCTCCGCCATCGTCGTTGGCGCCCCTTGGCGGGGTGCTTCGCCGTTGGGCTCACCCCGACCCCTGGAAAGGGGGCGCGCCCAGCATGATCACCACGACCATCGTCGGCACATCCGCCCGCATCACGCTGTACGGCGATCTCGACTTCGACACCCTGGCGCCACTGCGAGCTGCCGCCGACACCCTCCCGGCAGAGGTCACCGACCTGCAGTGGGATCTGCGCCACACATCCTTCATGGACGTCGCCGGCCTCCACCTGTTCGCCCCCGCTCTGCCCGACGCCTCACACCGCCGTACAACCGTCACAGGGCTCGGCCGGCAGCCGCTGCGGCTACTCCTCCTGGCCGCCGACACACACCCCGCCACCTTCGAGCTCGGCCGCCTGTTCCCCGACGCGCCACCCGATTCCCGGCCGACACCCTCTTGACAGCCCTGCCGAGGACACCGGCGCCCCGGCTCATCGCTGCAACACCACTCCCCCGCCCCCCAGTTCCATCGACCAGCCATGTCGAGGCCGGACGCGGCACGGCGGGGGCATGGCCAGTCCCGTGGTCATGGGCTCCAGCGGCTCGATGTTCTTGTCAGCCGCATGCGGTGCTTCCCCCAACCGTTGCCGATACGCCCGGACGAGCTTGTCGACAACGGTTGGGGGTAACCCGCTCCTCAGGGGTGCAGGTCAGAAGCGGATGCAGACCGGGCCCTGGTTGACGTTGATCAGGCCGACCTGGGTGACGGCGGCGTTGCAGTTGAAGCTCGTGCCGTCGTCACCGCCCGTCTGACCTGCTTCGCCGGAAGAGCCGAAGTCGATGCAGACCGGGCCCTGGTTCACATTCAGCGCTCCGAGCTGCGTGGTGAAGTCGTTGCACTGCCCGTGGAGGGCGGGCCCTTCGCCGCGCTCGGAGTGGTCGCTGGCCGCAGCGATGCCGGGACCGGCCATCACCGCGGCAGCAGCCAGAGCAACGCTCGCGAAGGTCTTACGGAAGGACAGCATGATGGATCTCCAAGAAGAGGTGGAGGTCAGAGACACAACAGACTCCACCAGCGTCCGATTTCACCCGCATGTCTGGATACGCCACTTGGGTCCCGGAGCGCCCCGATGCGGCTACGTCTGGAGCCGGCCGGATGTACAGCGGCGGCCGGGGACGTGCGGAAGTGGCGCGAGGCTACTCGGCCGGGCTGAGCGGCTGAGTCGACGTGAGACGGCTTCCGCGCCCCGCTCGCCGTGCACACGGGCGGGCCGGGGGGCTGCTGCGGTCGAGGCAGGGCACTGACATGACCGCCGCGTTCCACGAATCGGCGCCGCCGCCCTCGCGCGGCTGCTGGGGGACACCGGCTTGGACGGCGCGTCAGCGGTGTGGAAACACGACCGCCTGGCGTTCGAACGGCTCCAGCAGCGCCTGGCCCGGCGCCGGAGCGGCGCGGCAGAGGAGGCGCGCCAGTGGCCGCCTTCGCCGACGAAGAACGGGGCCCGTGGTGACCGCGAGGATCAACACGTCGAGTTCAGTCTGTCGCCCACCCACTCGGGCACCTGTCCGAGCCTTTGGATCTGCTGACCGCAGGAGGTGTCCGCGCAAATGAACCGGCGGACCCGCAGGCGCAGCACCACACGCCTTCCAACGCCGGTTAGTACTGCAGCCGCAGTTACGGGGGGCGGTGGCCTCGGCGGCGGTAATGGCTGAGGCGGGCGCGGTATTGATGGCGGCGGCGCCAGCCGTGCGGGTACAGCCCGAACAGCTTGACGCCTGGTTCCTCGCCGGTTCACTGCGGGCTCCCGCCAATGCCCGGCAGGCCGGAACCCCCACCACGAACTCCTCCCGCATCGACGTCCGCCGTCTTCAGATCCGCCAGGTTCCCCTCGGAGAACAACGGCGCTACGGAGAGGCGTTCCGCGAACTCACCGCCTTCGAAACACTGTTGCGCCGCGCGGCCGACCTCGGCACCAGCCTTGCCCGCGACCTAGGCGACGAGCTGGCTGCCGGACGCCTGGCCCACCAGGCGTAGGCGCTCCGCTTGGAGCACCGAGAATGAGCCGGCCGTTCGTCTGCGGCAGTGTTGTGGCTGGTCGCGCAGTTCCCCGCGCCCCTTCAGGGCGCGGCCGAACCGTCGCCGATGTCACGTCTCCCTGCGCCTGGGCTCGGCCAGGCGGGCCGTGAGCCGGGCGTCGACCGCGTGGCGTACGGCCTCGACCCGAGCCGCGAGTTCCGGTGGCAGTCCGGCGGCGATGCGCCCCGCCGTGTCAACCGCCGCGATGGCCGCGTCCAGTTCCCCGAACGTGAGCCGGCACTCGGCCGTGCGCAGCCGGATCAGCGCGCGATCGGCCCGCTCGGCCGGGCCGTCCCCGTGCATGAGATCGTCGTCGACGGCCCGGTAGAGGCGGGCCGCAGCACCGTAGTTGCCAGAGAGGCGGAATCCGTCCGCAGCCCCCTGCCACACGCGACGCACCAGGGGGCGTCGCTCACCCCACTCCTCGCGGACCCGTTCTGTCGGACCGTGCAGCCGGTCGGTCGCGTCACCCGGCTCACCGGACGCGATCTCCGACTCGGCCTGTGTGCAGAGCTGTTCCACGACGCGGGCGTCCAGCCACTCGTCGGCCGGTGCGGACGCGACAGGCGGCGTGAGAGCGACCGGGCGCGGACGAACAGCCCGGTCCTGCGGCCGACGCAGGGGGGAGGTGGGGCCGGGGTGGGTGCGAGGCCGGGGTTCGGGATCACCGATCCCCGGGGCGAACGGGTCGAGGACCTCCAGGACCTCGTCAACAGCCGGGCGCTGCTCGGGCTTCTTCGCGAGCATCCGCAGCACCAGACCGTCGATCGGCTCCGGGATGCCCGCGGCGTACGCGCTCGGTGGCAGCGGCTCCTCGTTGAGGTGCTTGTCGGTCAGGCCGGACTCCGCGCCGAGCGGGAACGGTCACGTCGCCATCGGTCCCCCGCCGCTGGCGCGGTCAGGCACTCATCCCGTTCCAGGGTTCGAACCTGCAACCGCTTACCCGACAGCACGTCTGACGAACCAAGTCACCCCCGCCGGCCGTTCCCGCATCCCACGGTCGGCAAGGGGTTGCCGGTCATCGCCTCGGCGCCCGCGTCCGGTGCACGTCGCCTGAATCCGGGCAGATCCACCCTTCCAAAACGTCGTTCGCCGTCAGATGGCTGAGCACACCGCGGAACCCTTGATCGCGCAGGCCACAGTCACGGATGATCCGGTCGCACTCACTCAGTCCTTCCCCTGAGGACGGATCGCTGCGCGCCGCGAGGTAGACGCCCGACAGTCGCAGCCGCGGCTCTGCCCCACCGATCCGGGCAGGGCACCCGGTGCGCAACGCCCAGTCGGCCGCGCGCCGCCGGACGGGCGAGCAGCGTGGCGTCGCGAAGCTCCGCAGCCACCCTGGCCGCTCCGGGACCGTTCACCATGCTTGACCACCGCGCCTGTTCCAACTCGCGGCAGGCCTGCGCCGGATCGATACGAAGGCTGCGCAGCAGGCCCGCACGGAGTTCGACGTGCAGGTACGCGTTCATGCGCAGGGCGCACTGCAGGGCGAGGAGCCTCGCCCCGGCGGACACGTCCGCGGGCAGGGCCGCGGCCAGGTAGCTGAGGATCTCGCTCACGCGGACACGCTCCCCCGGCCACCGGCTGGGCCGGGGACCGCGCGGCAGCACGGAAGGCGGGTGGAACGGTGCGGCCAGCACGGTGTCGGGCACGACGGCGGCCTGGGCGGTTGCCGCGGCGCAGGCGTCGGCGGCCGTCTGCCGTCCGGCCCGGCCCGTCGTGTTGCCGCCGTCTCATCGGATACCGTCGGTCAGGCCTTGGCGCACCGTTCGAGAGCCACGCCCAGCGTGCGCGGTGTGCGGGTGCAGGTCCTCGGGGGCGCCTGTGGTTCGAGCGGGGCGTGTCCAGGTCCCGGGGGCGCCTGTGGTCGAGCGGGGCGTGCGCGGGCGTGGGGATGCCGCTGGGGGTGCTGCGCCGGCGGTGGCGCTCACCGCCGGCGCGCTGCGCCATTCGGGTTGAATCTGCGGCTGACTGCGGACACTTCACGGCGTGTTGCCTACCGTGGGTGACGCAGGTGAAGCATCCGGGGTGGAGTTGGCGCCCCGCGCGGTGGAGTCGGCACCCGATGCGAGCCCTCTCGGGGGCATGGTCCGCCTGCTCCTCACCGACTACATCACCGTAGCCCGAGGCGGGCGTTGCCGCTGTGTGCGCATCGACCGGCAAGGGCCGTGTACCACAAGCGAGTCGGCGATCCGGCCGCCCTGGTCCCGCTACCGGACTCACTGGACGGACCCCTTCTCCGATCGGCCCCATGACGAACAGGGGTGGCGAAGATGCGCACACTTCCCGCGGGCGGCTGCAAGCCCTGGTTCCGCAACCGGTATCTGCTCAGGGCCACATGGGCGCTGATCGTCTCCCTGCTGATGATGCCTCCGCTTCTTGCCGCTCCGGCGAGTCGCCCGGTGCCCGCCGCCGGCGGTGACGGGACCGACGAGGCGGTGACGGTTCCCGCGCATCCGGCGGTCGCCTCCTTCGGCGCCGATGAGACGCGGGGAATCGCTGCCGCCGACCCCGGCGCCGGAATCGGCCTCATCGCCCCACCCGAGGCCGACAACCAAGGGGAGAACAGGCTCTCGTACCCGATCGAGGTGCCGCCGGGTCGGCAGGGGCTGCAGCCTGCTCTGAGCGTCGGCTACAACTCGGGCGGCGGTGACGGCTGGATGGGCGTGGGATGGGACCTGGCCGCCCCGGCGATCACGGTGGAGACCCGGTGGGGCGTCCCGCGCTACGACGCGAACCGGGAGACGGAGACGTACCTGCTCGACGGGGAGCAGTTGACGCCTCTGGCGCACCGGGGCCGGCCCCGTCCGCGGACCGGGGAAGAGGAGAAGGTCTTCCACACCCGCACCGAGGGGTCGTTCGCCCGTATCGTCCGCCATGGCAACGGCGGCCCCGCGAGCTACTGGTGGGAGGTCACGGACAAGTCCGGGACGCACTGGTTCTACGGTGCGCGAGCCGACGGTCGGGGCCCCCGGCGTGTCGCCACCCTCACCGACAGGACCGGCAACGTCTTCGAATGGGCTCTGACCGAGGTCCGCGACGCCCACGGGAACGTGATGTGCTACCGGTACGCCCGCGTCGAGGACCCGGGCGTCGAGGGCGGCACAGAACCGGGCAGCAATCTGTACCTCCGGAAGATCACCTACACCGGCAGTGCCGACAGCAAGGGCCGCTACTCGGTCACCTTCACCCGGGACCGGCAGCTGGGCGAGCCGCTGCGGTCCGACAAGAGCATCGACGCGCGGGGCGGTTTCAAACGCGTCACCGCCGACCGGCTGCGCCGTGTCGACGTGCGGCTCGACGACGAGCTGATCCGCCGGTACGAGTTCACGTACACCACCGGCGCGTTCGACAAGACGCTGCTGCGCTCGATCGACCAGTACGACGCCGAACTCGCCCTGGTCGGCCGGCACCGCCTGGACTACTACGACGACATCCGTGACGCGCAGGGCGACTACCGGGCGTTCAAGCAGGTGCCGTGGACATCGCCGTCGGACAAACTGCGCCAGGGCGGCCTCGATCGGCCTCCGGACCACGTCGGCCGGGCCAGCGCCCTGAACGCGAACACCAGCGAGGGCGGTGGCGGCCACCTGTACGTCGGTATCGGCGCCGAGCCCACCAAGTCCGGCTCCGTCGGCGAGAAGCTGGGCTTCGGCTACACCCAGGACAACGGTCTGCTGGCGCTGGTGGACGTCGACGCCGACGGGCTGCCGGACAAGGTGTTCCGGGACGGGAACACGGTCAAGTACCGCAAGAACCTGTCCGGTCCCGGCGGCCGGGCGGCCTTCGCCGACGAGGCCAGGAAGCTGGACCTGCCGGGCTTCATGCGGGAGCACACGGCGTCGTTCACCGTCGGCGTCGAAGGCTACCCGGGCGCGGTCGCCGCGCAGCTCGACGACGTCAACACGTTCACCGTGACCGACCGGTACTTCAGTGAGGTCAACGGCGACCAGATTCCCGATCTGGTCGACGGATCGAGCGTGCTGTTCGGCCGGATCGGCACGGACGGGACACCCGTGTACGGCGTGCGCAGCGAGGACACCCCCGTCCCGGTCGGCGACGGGGCCGTGGACACGAGCGGATTCCCCGACTTCGCCGAGCAGCGGGAGCGGCTGACGCACTCCAACGCGCTGCTGGACACCGTCCGCCGCTGGGTGGCCCCGTTCTCCGGCACGATCAGCATCGACGGTGCGGTCCGGCTCGCCCCCGGCACCGCCGACGCCCGCGCCCGCTCACAGGACGCCGACGGAGTACGCGTCGCGATCCAGCACGAGGACACCGAACTGTGGGCCGACCGCATCGAAGCCCGGGACGACGGCGAGCACACCCCCACGGGGGTCGGCCGGATCACCGTCACCCGCGGGGACCGCCTGTACTTCCGGGTCCAGTCCGTCTCCGACGGCGCGCTGGACGAGGTCACCTGGGACCCGGTCATCAGCTATCTCGACGTGCCCGACCGCAATGACGTCAACGGGCTGCCGGTCCACCGCTACCAGGCATCCCACGACTTCGTCCTGGGCGGGCGCGCCTCAAAGATCAAGGCCCCCTACACCGGGGTCATGCACCTGAGCGGCGACGTCACCAAGAGCGGCACCACCAGCGACGACGTCACCGTGATGATCGTCCGTGACGGCAGCCCGGTACTGGAGCGCACCCTGACCGGGACCGCCGCGGGCACGGCACCCGTCGATCTCGACATCAACGTCGAGAAGGGACAGACCCTCCAGTGGCGGATCGCCACCGACTCCCCCGTCGACCTCGGCCGGATCTCCTGGAAGCCACGCGCCGCCTACACCAGCGCCCAGGGCGTCGACCGGCTCACCGACGAAGACGGCGACCCGCTGGTCACCATCGATCCGCCCTACACCGCGGACATGTACCCCGAGAACGGGCTCACCGCGCCCCAGGGTTTCCATCACGTCGCCGCCGACGGGCCGGTGACCGTGTCCCCCGATCTCACCTTGCTCCCCGGCGCGCCGGACGCGCGCATCGCGTTCACGGTCAAGCGCCGCGGGGAGCTGATCGCCAAGCGGTTCTTCACGGTGCGCGGCGGGGAACTCCAGGAGCCGGGGCCGGAGCCGTTCACCGTGCAGGCACGGGCGGGAGACGACCTCTTCTTCGACTTCAGCACCCTCAGCACACAGCTGCGCCAGGCGCTGGCCGGCCAGTCGGTGACGGTCACCACCGGCAGCGGGGAGGACGCCGTCACGGTTCCCGTTACCAGCGCGTTCTACAGCGCGATGGAGGAGGGCGCGTTCCCCCAGCCGTACCGGGGGTGGGCAGCGGTCGGTTACAACGGCAACGGGGACCGTGCGGGCCGGCCGATCGAGCAGGGCGACCTGGTCATCGACGACTCCTATCGTGACCAGCTTCCCCGGTCCGTCGACCCGCAGGCGGACAAGGACGCCTTCCGGGCGGACCCGCGCGTCGATCCGCCGAAGGTCATTCCCTTCGCCGCCGACCCGCGGCACCGGCGGTGGGGCAGCGGCCAGGACTCGTGGGTCTCGCCCGGTGGTGCGAGCAGTTCCCGCCTGGGCGCGGGGTCGGTCAGCGTGCCCGACCCCAGCCGGTGGACCGCGGGGACGGCGGTGCCCCGGCTCGCCTACAGCAACCAGCTGTCGCTGACCGGTTCGGTCGGCGGGGGTGGTTCCCTCGGCGGGAGCATCGCCACCGGCGGCAGTGCCGGTCTGATCGACTTCCAGGACATGAACGGCGATCAGTTCCCGGACGTCGTCTCGCCCTTCGGCATCCAGTTCTCCGACCCCGACGGCGGCCTGGGCAGCGCGCGAGGGTCCCTGCCCGAGCCCGCGGCACGCACCAACTGGAACGTCACCGGCAACGTCAGCGCCGGCAGCGCCGCGCGTACCCTGAGCACGGGCCGCGGCGACGCCGCGCCGACCGGCCGCCGGACCGCCAACACCGCCGAGTCCGGCAACGAGCTGCCCCCGCTGGGTGTGGGCGGCGACCTCGGCGGCAACACCTCCGACGCCACCTACGACCTGCTGGACATCAACGGTGACGGCCTGCCCGACCAGGTCTACGGCGACGGGCACGTCGCCCTCAACCTGGGCTACCGGTTCGGCGCCAGGGAACTGTGGCGCAACCCGGCCGCTCTCAACGCCGGCGAGGGCACCAGCTGGGGCGCCAACATCGGCTTCCAGACGGACTTCTACGGCTTCGCCGGCGGCGCCTCCTACGCGCAGAACAGCGCCTCGGCCACCGCCACCCTCCAGGACGTCACCGGCGACGGCCTGCCCGACCGCCTCTTCGCAGGCGATGACGACGCGCCCCTGAAGGTCGCGGTCAACACCGGCAACGGATTCCAGGCTCCGGTACCGTTCCACGGCAGTCTGCCGCGGATCAACCGCGACCAGAACGCCCAACTCGGCGGCGGCGCCTACGCCACCATCCCCATCTGCCCCCTGCCGGGGCTGTGCGTCATCATCAACCCGGGCGCGAACGCCTCCACCGGCGTCGGCCGCACCCGGCAGATGCTCGCCGACATCGACGGCGACGGCAACGTCGACCAGCTGGAGTCCACCAGCGACGACCAGCTCACCGCCCGTCTGAACACCACCGGCCGCACCAACCTGCTGCACGGCGTTGACCGCCCGCTGGGCGGACGCCTCGACTTCGGCTACACCCGCGACGGCAACACCTACCGCCAGCCGCACTCGCGCTGGAACCTGTCCCGTGTGGCCGTCGACGACGGGCACCCCGGCGACGGCCAGGACGTGCAACTGACCACCTACACCTACCAGGACGGCGTCTTCGACCGCCTGGAGCGCGAGTTCGACGGATACGGGCGCATCGTCGAGCAGCACCGCAACCCCGGCGACGGGGACGCGGTCTACCGCAGCGTCATCCGCGACTACCGCACCGACGGCCACTACACCCGCGGCCTGCCGGTACGCGAACGCACCGTCGACGCCGACGGCCGCCCCTACCTGCAAACCGACTACACCTACGAACTACGCGACATCGACGCACCCGGCACCGACGCCGACCCCGCCGACACCACCGCGACGATCTTCCCGCAGCCGGTACGCACCGACAACCGCTTCCACGAAGGCCGCCTCACCCCGACCAAGACCACCTACACCACCACGACATACGACGAACTGGGCAACCCCACCCGGATGTTCGACGCAGGCGACATCGGCTCCGCCGACGACGTCGACACCCGCATGCGCTACTCGTCGGACGACCCCGCCTGCCGGGCGACGCACATCACCGGCATCCCGACAGCAGTCGACGTCCGCGGCGACGACACCCTGATGCGCCGGCGATCGGCGACGGTGGACTGCACCAACGGCGACATCACCCAGATCCGGGCCGAACTCACCGAAGGGGCCGACGCGGTCACCGACCTCGCCTACTTCCCCGACGGCAACCTGCGCACCGTCATCGACCCGCCCAACCGCCACGGCCAGCGTTACCGGCTCGACTACACCTACGACCCGGACGTCCACACCCACATCGCCACCGTCACCGACAGCTTCGGCCTGCGCTCCGAGGCCACCACCGACCTGAAGTTCGGCCTGCCCGACACCGTCACCGACGCCAACGGCCAGACCACCCGCACCACCTACGACGCCGCCGGCCGCCCCGCCACCGTCACCGGCCCCTACGAAACCGGCACCGGCCACGTCACCATCGCCTTCGACTACCACCCCGACGCGCCGGTCCCCTACGCCGTAACCCGCAACATCGACCGCCAGGCCGACGACACCGTCCGCGACGACACCATCGACACCATCGCCTTCGCCGACGGCCTGGGCCGCCCCGTCCAGACCAAGAAGGACGCCGCCCTGCACACCGGGCCCGACACGCCCCCGGCCGACGCGATGACCGTCTCGGGCCACGTCGACTACGACTTCCTCGGCCGCCCCACCCACCAGTACCACCCGGTCACCGAACCCAAGTCCCCGGCCAACACCACGTTCGACGACACCCGCGACACCGTCACCCCCACCACCCTCACCTACGACGTCCTCGACCGGGTCACCCGCACCGACCTGCCGGACACCACCCACACCGAGACGGCCTACGGCTTCGGCCCCGACCGCGCCGGACGCACCCGGTTCGAGACGACCACGACCGACGCCAACGGCCACCCCCGCCGCACCTACACCGATGTCCGCCAACGCACCACCAGCGTGAAGGACTTCAACCCCACGGGCGGCCAGCCGGTCATCTGGACCAGCTACACCCACGACCCCCTCGGCCAGCTCACCGCCGTCACCGACGACCACGGCGACACCACCACCGCCGCCTACGACCGCCTCGGCCGCCGCACCACCCTGGACAACCCCGACACCGGCCCCACGAGGACCGACTACGACCTCGCCGGAAACCCCGTCCGCAAGGTCACCGCCAACCTCGCGGCCACCGGACAGGCGATCGACTACGACTACGACCACAACCGCCTGACCGACATCCACTACCCCCGCTTCCACGCCAACGACGTCCACTACACCTACGGTCCGCCCGGCGCCCCGCACAACGGAGCAGGCCGCGTCACCGCCCAGACCGACGGCGCCGGCACCCTCACCCGCGCCTACGGCCCCCTCGGCGAGGTCACCGAGGAAACCCGCACCGTCACCACCCAAGGACACAAGACCCGCGACTTCACCACCCGCTACCGCTACGACACCTGGAACCGGCTGCTCGCCCTCACCTACCCCGACGGCGAAACCGTCGCGTACCACTACGACAGCGGCGGCCGAACGGACCGGGCCACCGGCACCAAGGCGGACCACACCTACCGCTACCTGACCCGCCTGGACTACGACAAGTTCGAGCAGCCCGTCCTGCTCGACACCGGCAACGGCACCCGCACCACCTACGCCTACGACCCGGCCAACCGGCGCCTGACCCACCTCACCGCCCGCCTGGCCCAGGGCTACACATTCCAGAACCTCACCTACCGCTACGACCCCACCGGCAACATCACCTCCCTCCGCAACGACACCACCCCACCCACCGGCCCGGACGTCGGCACCCAGGTGGGCGGCCCCACCAGCGAGACGTTCCTCTACGACGACCTGGACCGCCTCACCCACGCCGAGGGCTCCTACCAGCCCCGCACCCCGCACACCGACACCTACCGGCTCGACCTGCGCTACGACACCACCGGCAACATCACCAGCAAGGCCCAGGACCACCAGCGCACCATCGACGGCACCACCACGACCGACAAGAGACTCACCTACCACCACCCCTACAGCTACGGCCCGACCCACCCCCACGCCCCCACCGCCATCGGCGACCAGACGTTCACCTACGACGCCAACGGCAACCAGATCAGCCGTGACCAGCAGCCCGGCCCCCGCCGGCAACTGATCTGGGACGAGAACAACCGCCTCGCCTGCACCCACGAGAACGTCCAGAGCCACACCCTGCCGCAGACCCCCGAGTCATGCGACAACGCCGGCGGAACCCCCAACGCGGCCCGCTACCTCTACGACAACCAGGGCAACCGGGTCATCAAGGACGCCGCCCAGTTCCACATCTACCCGAACCGGTTCTTCGCCACCGACGGCGTGCAGTCCTTCAAGAACATCTACATCGGCGACAACCGCCTCCTCACCAAAACCGTCGAACCGGAACACCGCGTCGAGGACCGCCAGTACTACACCCACCCCGACCACCTGGGCTCCACGGAATTCATCACCGACAGCCGAGGCGACCTGGCCGAACACCTCCAGTACTTCCCCGGCGGCGAAACCCGGGTCAGCGAACACCCCACCCAGCCGATCCCCTACCAGTACTCCGGCAAGGAACTCGACCCCGAAACCGGCCTCTACTACTACGGCGCCCGCTACTACGACCCCAAAACCCAGGTCTGGCAGAGCCCTGACCCGGCCATCGAGACCTACCTGGACGGCGCTGCCGACGACGGCGTATATGAACCCCCCAACCTGGGTCTCTACACATACGCGGGCAATAATCCAGTCCTTTTCGCCGACCCCAACGGCCTCACTCGGCAGAGGAATCCCTTCCGGCCAGTCGTTACGCTGCCTGCCGAACGCGCGGCAGCGCCGCAACACCCTACACCGGCGGAGCGGGGACGGGAACGTGTGATTGCCGCTGCTACGCGGGCAAGGGCCAGGTTCCAGCCGCCCGACCGCGGGCTTCATCAGACCCCATTCGGGCCGGTCAACGTGGGATCCTTTCCGAATGACCAACCAAAGGTCAGCACAAGGGAAATGAACTACCCAGGGGCTAGATGGGGCAGGGACAACCTGGCCTACAGCGTGTATCAGAGATACTTAACGCCCGGCCAGATGCTCCAGCTCGCCGACGCCCTGAAAGAAAACAGAGTAGCGGTCGATCTCAGCGGATACACCCCGAATCAGCGCCGTGCTGCCGCCATGCTCTTCGGTGCCGCCACTTGGGCGGAGAACGTGCGCTTCCCGGGGGCGATCAAGTGGATTCGCGCAGCCCTGCGGCGAGCTGCCGCAGGCAATGGAACGCTTCAGGAGAACATGCCCATGCTCCAAGGAGGGGGACTCGACTTGCTGCGGGGCATTCTTGAGGGCAAGCAGCCACTACAAGGTCCGCCGCTGGACAGCGCGTTGGACATGTCCTCGGACTCCGAAGTGGATTAGTACTGCAGCCGCAGTTGCTGTGACGGTCGGTCTGGCTGCTCGTTGAGCTGTGTATGGGTGGGGACGTCACGGTTGATGAGGTGCACCGCTGGGCGGCCGGTCTGGACGCTCTGCATGCTCGGATCGGTGGGTATTTCCGCAGGTCCGAGCCGCGTCGGCGGGCAGGGGAGTATCTGCGCGGGCTGCTCGCGCCGTTGGAACGCAAGAACGGATGGACGTTGGCCGAGCAGGCCGGCGAGCTGTGCCCGGACGGTATGCAGCGGCTGCTGAACCAGGCCGACTGGGACGCTGACGCGGTCCGGGACGAAGTCCGCACCTTCGTGCTGGAACATCTGGGCGCCGAGGACGGCGTGCTGGCCGTGGACGAGACCGGGTTCATCAAGAAGGGCACCCGGTCGGCCGGAGTGCAGCGGCAGTACACCGGCACTTCGGGGAAGATCGACAACTGCCAGCTGGGAGTGTTCCTGGCCTACGCCTCCGCCAGAGGACGCGCGTTGATCGACCGCGAGCTGTACCTGCCCATCTCCTGGATCGAGGATCCGGGCCGCCGGACGGACGCGAAGATCGGCGAAGAGGTCACCTTCCGTACCAAGCCCGCCCTGGCCCGCGCGATGCTGGAGCGGGCCCTCGCCGCGAAGCTGCCCTTTCGCTGGGTGACCGGCGACGAGGTCTGCGGCCAGGACCCCCTCCTGCGCGGCTGGCTGGCCGAGCAGCGCCTGAGCTACGTGCTCGCGATCGCCTACAAGCATCGATGCGGGCCGCGCGGGCAGAACGCCCGTACCATCTCGGCGATCCTGCCGGAACATGCCTGGGAAATCCGCTCTGCCGGTGACGGCGCCCACGGCCTGCGTGAATACGCCTGGGCTCTGGTCCCGCTGCCCGGCGAGCGCGACGACGGTTTCGAAGACGCCCTGCTGATCCGCCGCAGCCTCGCCGACGGCGAGCACGCCTACTACCTCACCCACGCCCCGACAGGCACCGCGCTGGCGAAGATCGTGCGGGCCGCCGGCGCCCGCTGGGCAATCGAGGAGTGCTTCCAGGCCGCAAAGAACGAGGCCGGCCTCGACCACTACCAGGTACGCCAATACCCGGCCTGGTACCGGCACATCACCCTCGCCATGGCGGCTGCCGCACACCTGACTGCAGTCCGGGCCACGGCTCATGAAAAGGGGGACACGGCCGCGACCTGATCCGACTGAGCGTGAACGAGATCAGCCGCCTGCTGAGCAGATTCACCCACGCCATCCGGCACGAAGCCGGTCACATCCTGCACTGGTCACGCTGGCGCCGCCGCCATCAATACCGCGCCCGCCTCAGCCATTACCGCCGCCGAGGCCACCGCCCCCCGTAACTGCGGCTGCAGTATTAGGCCATCAGGGAATGGCAGGCAGGACCCAGAAATGCGGTTCGACCACCTTCCGCAGCCCGAGCGATCCAGCAGGTTCGTCCACAGCCCCGGGCCCCGGGGACAGCGCACCAGGCACGGGAGGATGCCAGGACTCACCGGAGGTCGAGGCCTGGCCGTGATGCCCGGAACGGCTCTTGCCGCGCTGCCGCCAGGTATCCCCTCCTGCGGTACCAGCGCATCACCTCATCACCCGCCTCCGGCGACCGTGGCCGTCACAAGGGGGCGCCCCTGGCTCTCCAGCCACCGCTCGGCCTCGTCGAGAACGGCAATGCCGATGCCCTGTCCCCGCGCATCGGAATCCGCCGCAAGCAAATCGATCTCTGCGATCATGCAGGCCGGCACGCGCTGCACGGCCTTCCCCTGTGCCACGTGTTGCCGTATCAATCGCCCAGGCGAAGGCGGTGGAGTCGTCGTGGATGATCTCGTCGTGCGTCTCTGTGCCGCGGTAGTGGGCGAAGAGGCCGGGGGTACAAGCATGTGGTCGATCATCCGGCCTCGGCCGTTGCGGAAGGTGTGGACCGTCGCTGAAGCGGGCACGTCGGTGCCGGTCGGATCCGGTGCAGACAGGTGACAACACCCTTGCTTGTCCGGTTCCCTCCGCCGCGGGCTGCGGTTGACCGCGATGTCGCCATGTGGCGCATGCCGAACAGCCCGATGGTGAGGGCGAGGACGAAGTCGAGCAGGAGTCCGGCCGCGGCACCGGCCGGGACTGGTCCGTGTGCGGGGCTGGTGGCCGGCCACGCGTCCGACCGCGGGCGCGCTCGCGCTCGTCGTCCACGAGGGGCTCGCTCTGCGTGGTGTCTGCCGAGCCGATCGGCGGCCATGCCCACGACGTCGCCGTCGTTCTGGGCGACAGTCCCCGGTTCGGCCGGGGCGCACACCACCGTCACGACGCCCACCGTCAGTTGGGGCCTGGGACGCCGGACGACATCGACGTAACCCGCGGTCCCACGGTGTGCTGGGTTGACCAGCGCGATCACCGTTGACCAGCACTGCCCTCGGCGGAGCTGGCTGGCGGCTGCGCCTGTGCGGTCAGGAGTTGCGTGGGGCGACCAGGCCGGATTCGTAGGCGAGGACCACGAGTTGGGCGCGATCACGGGCGTGGAGCTTGGTCATGGCGCGGTTGATGTGAGTCTTCGCGGTCATCGGACTGATCACCATGCGGCCGGCGACCTGGTCGTTGGACAGGCCTCGCGCGACCAGGGCGACGGCTTCGCGTTCGCGGCTGGTCAGTTCTTCCAGTCCCGTCTGGGCGCGGGTGCTGAGCGGCTGGGAGACGTACCTGTCGATCAGCTTGCGGGTGATCGAGGGGGCGAGCAGGGCGTCGCCGCGTGCGGCGACGCGCACGGCGTGCAGGAAGTCGTCCGGGACGATGTCCTTGACGAGGAATCCCGCGGCGCCGGCACGCAGCGCGTCGAGGACGTATTCGTCCAGGCCGTAGTTGGTGAGGATGACGACGTGTACGCCGGCGAGTGCCGGGTCCGCGGCGATGCGCCGGGTCGCTTCGATGCCGTCGACGACGGGCATCTGGATGTCGATGAGCGCGATGTCGGGCTGGTGGAGCCGGGCGAGCTCCAGGCCTTCCTCGCCGTCGGCGGCCTCGGCCACCACTTCGATGTCGTCCTCGAGGTCGAGGAACGCACGGAATCCGGTGCGGATGAGCGGCTGGTCGTCGACCAGCAGGACACGGATCACGACGTTCGGTCCACGGGGAGTTCGACCTGGACCGTGAAGCCGCCTTTGGTGCGCGGTTCGGCGCGCAGCCGGCCGCCGAGGGCGGTGACGCGTTCGCGCATGCCGAGCAGGCCGATGCCGGGCACCGGGGCGGTGTCCGGCGTGGCCTTGCCGTCGTCGTCGATGCGTAGCGAGAGGGCGTCGGGCCGGTAGTCGATCCGAACCGATGCCGTACTTGCCGCGGCGTGCCGGACGACGTTGGTCAGCGACTCCTGAACGATCCGGTAGGCGGTCCGGCCCACGGCCGTCGGCACGTCGTGCCGCTGCCCCTCGATCGTCAGTGTCGCCTCCAGACCGCTCCTGCCGGCCCGCTCCACCAGCTCCGGGATGTGGCCGAGCCCTGGCGGCGGGGTCGTGTCGTCGTCGCGCAGCACGGACAAGGTCGCGCGCAGTTCCCGGCTCGCATCACGTGCCGCCTCCTGGATGGCCAGCAGGGCCTCCGGCACATTCTCACCCCGTCTGCGGGCCACATGGACGACGACCTCGGACTGCACCTTGATGACGGAGATCTGGTGGGTGAGGGAGTCGTGCAGCTCCCGTGCGATGTGCAGCCGTTCCTCGTCGGCGCGGCGCCGTGCGGTTTCTTCCCGGGTGCGTTCGGCTTCGTCCGCCCGCTGCTCCGCCTGCCGCAGCGCCTCCCCGGCGGCGAAGGCGGCGATCAGCCAGGCGAGCTCCAGGGTGCTGCGGGCCTGCACGGACACCGTGGCTGCGGCTCCGTCGCGGAGGGCCAGTGCGGTGAGCTGGAGAGTTACCAGCAGGGTGATGGACGCCGTCACCGCGCGGACGCGGTGTCCGGCCCGCACCGCGCCGTACACCGCGACCAGGTACGGGACCGCGAGCACGTCGAACCCGGCCGCCTGGTACCCCACCGCGCACAACCCGGTGACGGCCAGTACGACGACCGGAGCCCGGCGGCGCGCCGCCAGCGCCAGGCCGCCGAGCGCCAGCAGCGCGTAGCCGGGAAGGTGGAGGCCTGTGCCCAGGTCTTCCCCGGACCACCCGGTGCCCAGCATCAGCGACGCCACGCCCACGGCGATCACCCAGTCCCCGACAGCAGCCGGTACCTCGAACCGTCGTTTCCCCATGCGCGCACCCTAACCAGGTGCCTGTGCGAGCGAGTCCCCCTGCCGGAGGAACGGACCTGTACCGCAGCCGCGGTACCCGCGGGGCTCCTGCTGCGTCCGTGGCAGCCGTGTGCGCCATCGGCGGCAGCGCGAAGTGCGTCCGTCTGCGGGACGACCGGCGCTGGGTCCGGCGGACATGATCTGGCGACATCGAGCAGCAGAAGTCGTACGAGGAGAAGGAGCACTCCATGTCCGTCCGTCACGTGCTTGCCGCACCGTCGGCCGCGCACGCCTCGGTCCAGCCGATCGCCGCCGACGCCTATGAGCTGACCGCCGGGCGGCTCGTGGGCACCGGGGCCGCGCTGGTGGCATTGGCCGGCGTGGTCATCGGCGCCCTGGCCCTGGCCCGCTCCACCCGCCGAATCGGCGACGGCAGGGGGAAGAGAGGTGCCGGAGTGGCCCTGGTGGCGGGACTCTTCAGCGTGGTCATCGGCGTCGTGAACCTGGCTGTCGCCGACGGCGGTCCCGGCACCGGCAACGGGGTGATCGGTGGCGCCCTGGCCCTGGCGCTCGGGCTGATCGCCGCGGTCCTCGGCCGGCTGGCCCTGGTCCGCTCCCGCCGCACCGCACAACCGGCCGACCACACCGTCCACTTGTCCGCCTCCGAGTGAGGACGGGACAGGGACACGGACAGGGACAGGGACAGGAGACGATGATGACAACCGACACCGCGCCCACGCGCGGGGCTCTGGCGGGGCTGGGCCGTTTCTGTTTCCGGCGCCGCCGCCTGGTCCTGCTGACCTGGATCGTCGGTGTGGTCGCTGTGGCGTTCGCCGGCTTCGGCTACGGCGCCGCCCCCGACAACGACTTCTCCGGAGGAGACTCGCAGTCGGCCGAGGCGCAGCAGCTGATGGAGAAGCACTTCCCCAAGGAGCAGGGGGACAGGCTGACCCTGGCGATCAAGGCCGACACGGGGATCGACGATCCTGCCGCCAAGCAGAAGATCGAGAAGGTCGTCGCCGATCTTGCCGCGTCGCCGGTGACCGGACCGCTGACGTCCCCGTACCAGGACAAGAGCCTGGTGACGCAGGATCGTCGTATCGCCCGCGTGAGCATCCCGCTGAGCGCCAAGGAGGTGGACAAGGCCGAGGTCAAGCCCTTGGTGACCACGGTCAAGGATGCCTCCGACGACAGCGTCACATTCGCGCTCGGCGGGTACATGGCCGAGAAGGCCGAGACACCCCCGCAGGGTCCGGCCGAGAGCGTGGGTCTCCTGGCCGCGGCAGTGATCTTGTTCATTGCCTTCGGATCGCTGGTGGCCATGGGCCTGCCGATCGTGACCGCCCTTCTGGCGATCGTGGGCGGCCTCGCCCTGATGAAGCTGGTGGGGCACCTGGTCCCCGCGCCGAACTTCGCTCTGACCTTCGGCGCGATGATCGGGCTCGGCGTCGGCATCGACTACGCGCTGTTCATCGTGACCCGCTACAAGGACGGCCTCGGAGACGGTGACGACCCCGAGAGCGCCACGGTCAAGGCCATCGCCACCGCGGGTCACGCGGTGCTGTTCGCCGGCACGACCGTGGTGATCGCCCTGATGGGCCTGTTCGTCATGGGACAGCGGCTGATGACCGGGCTGGCCGTCGCCACGTCGATCACGGTGCTCGTCACGATGGTCGCCGCCCTGACGCTGCTGCCCGCGCTCCTGGGCTTCACCGGACGCAGGATCGACTCGCTGCGCCTGCCTCGCCGCGCGTCCCGCCGGAGCCGGTCCGTCGGTGCACCGTCCCACAAGCGCCGGACGCTCGCCGAGCGCTGGGCCGGTGCGGTGCAGCGCAGGCCGCTGGTCGCCGCTCTCCTCGCCGGCGGGACCCTGCTGGTGCTGGCCGCCCCCACGCTGTCGATGCGGTTGAGCCAGCCCGACGCCAGTGTCCAGCCCCGCGACCGGAGCAGCCACCTCTCGTACGAGATCCTTTCCGAGGGCTTCGGTCCGGGCTACGGAGCACCCCTGGTCTTCGCCGCCGAGGTCGGCTCCGAGGGCGCTGATCTGCGTCCCGTTGCCGAAGCGGTCGGCAGAACCGAGGGCATCGCCCACGCCACGCCGCCCCGGGTCAGTGCGGACGGGAAGGCCGCCACCTTCACCGCCTTCCCCACGACCGGATACCAGGACGAGGCGACCACGGACCTGGTGCACAAGCTCCGCGACGACGTGCTGCCCCGGACCACCGGCGGCGAACAGGTCCTCGTCGGCGGACCGAACGCGAGCACCATCGACACTGCCGACGAGGTAGGGTCCCGCCTGCCCCTGATGATCGTGGTCGTCGTCGCGATGTCCATGGTGCTGCTGATCGCGCTGGTCCGGTCGGTCACGATCGCCCTGCAGGCCGCGGTGATGAACCTGCTGTCGATCGGCGCCGCCTACGGTGTGCTGGTGGCGGTCGTGCAATGGGGATGGCTCGGCACGGCCCTCGGGTTCCCCGCCGCCATGCCGGTCACGACGTGGACGCCGATGATGATGTTCCCGATTCTGTTCGGCCTGTCGATGGACTACCAGGTCTTCCTGATCTCGCGGGTCCGTGAGGAGTACGAGCGGACCGGCGACACCCGCACGGCCGTGGCGACGGGGCTGGCGCGGACCGCCAAGGTGATCACGGCCGCGGCCGCCATCATGATCGCGGTCTTCACCACCTCCTTGCTGGGCCCTGACGTCGCCGTCAAGCAGGGCGGTCTGGGCATGGCCGTGGCCGTGCTCATCGACGCCACCATCGTCCGGATGATCTTCGTCCCCGCGGTGATGGAACTCTGCGGCAAGGCCAACTGGTGGATGCCCGGACGCCGGGTACCGACGACGACCCCGACCAGACCGTCCAGGGTTGCGGAAGAGGCCACACTCTGACCCCTCCTCAAGTCGGAGTCGGGGCACCCCCGGGCGGCTGCTCGGGCAAGGCGGCCGACGCTGTTGGTCAATTCGCGGCTTCGCGTGAGGCCGTCGGCCATCAGGACCTGCCTCCCGTCTGCGCAGCAGGCGCCGACACCGGGAAGGGGCCCGGCGCGCGTGGCGTCGGGCCCCTTCCCTGGGGAAACCGGTCAGTGGCGGAGGTGGTCCTTCGTGCCCTCCTTGGCCGCCCTGGCCTTGCCCCGGGCCTCCAGCGCGGCGCCCTTGGCGGCTGTGGTGTCGTTGCCCATCGCGTGGGCCATCTTCCGCACAGCCTTCCCGACAACCTGCTCAGTCGTGGCCTTCGCCTTCTCCCCGGCGCTCATGTCGGTCCTTTCGTCGATGTCTCTACGACGCGCCTGCCCCTGAACCTGCCGAGGAAACGGCCGGCTCCTGTCCGGCCGTGTCGACGACCGCGTGCTCCAGCACCGCCGTGCCCGACAGGAGCGTGCCCTTCCGTCCGTACGAGGTGTTCTCCACGAGGTAGCTGCGAGCCCCGAGGAACGAAAGGTCCCGCTGGTCGAAGACCCACTCGGTACGGGTGTGGAACGTGGTGTCGGTACGGGCGATGCCGACGCCGTGCCGGCCGATCACGTCGTGGGCGGCGGGGGCCTCGGTGACGCCGGGAATCCTCGCGGCGGCCCGGTAGAGAGCGGCGGCCGTGTCCGGCGGCATGAGCTCGCCGAGCAGATCCCCGATGCGGTCGAAGACGGCCTGATCACGCTCCCGCCCGGTGGTCTCGGGCGTCTGGGCGTAGAGCCGGGCGAGCAGTTCGCCGGGGTCGGCGGGCAGGGACGCCAGCCACTGGTAGGTGGGGCGGCCGAAGCCCGCCGGCGTACCGTCGGGGTCGCCGAGTTCGGCGTTGAGGCGGAAGGACCGGCCGTTCTCCTTGGCGAGCCCGAGGGTGCGCAGGGGACCGGGCTCCTGCGCGAGCCACCTCTCGGACTCCGTCAGCGGACCGACCACCGCCTTGCCGCTGGTCAGGTCCGCGCCCCGGACCATCGCCCGGGTGTAGACGAACTGGTCCCCGCGCACGGTGAGCGCGTCGCCCTGGCCGGCGGCGTCGGAGATCCGGCCGAGCAGCGCGGCGACAGGCTGCACGGTGCGGGCCGCCGCGGTGCCGGGCGGGACGTCGTCGCCCGTCCCGAGGGTGACACCCGCGGTGAGGATGCCGCCGAGAGCGAGTGCCGTCACCGGAAGCAGGAGGACGGGACGCAGCCGGCGCCGGGCCGGGCGGCGGGTGTCGGCACTCTGGTCACGGTCGATGTGCTGCATGAGCTGTTCCTTGTGACGAAGGTGCTGCGCCCGCGGGAGATCAGGGCACGCCGGGGCCGGCAGCAGCCGGGTGATCTCCGCGACGTCGGCGTCCGTGGCCGCGTCACCGCGTCCGTCCGCTCGAAGGTTCCTGTCGCTCATGCCGTCTCCTCCCGCACGGGCAGGGCCGCGAGTGCGGCTTCACTTCTCATCTCTCCGCAAGCGCCGCGCGGTTCCGTACCCGCCTCGAACTCGTCGGCGAACCGGGCGAGCCGGGCGCGGGCACGCGACAGCCGTGAGCGCACCGTGCCGACGGGGACACCCAGAGCCTGTGCCGCCTGCCGGTAGTCAAGGCCCGACCAGACACACAGGCCCAGCACTTCCCGTTCGGGCCGCCGCAACCGGTCCAGAGCGCCCTGCACGGCTGCCAGACGGCGTGCGTCGTCGATGCGCCCGGCGACCGCGGGGGCGAAGTCCTCCACGACGGGCGGCTGCCGTTGCCGTGCGAGAAACGCCAGGCGGCGGCGCAGGCCCCGCCGGGCGTTCTCCGCCTTGTGGGTGGCGATGCCCAGCAGCCACGGGCGCAGGGATCCTCCGTCGTCACGCAGCCGTGTCCGCCCCTGCCATGCGGTCAGGAACGTCTCCGACATGATGTCCTCGGCGCTCGCCCGATCACCGGTCAGCCAGAACGCGTGCTGGTGGACGGCCTGGGCGTATCGCTCGAACAGCTCGGCGAACGCGTCGCGTTCACCGGCTCGCACGCGTTCGCGCAGCTCGTTGTCTGAGTCCTTCACAGTGCTTACCTCTCCGCCGCGCCGGCGGAGTTCCTGTGACCTGTGCCATGCCGCCCGACCGTCCGGGGGCCTTCACACAGCGCTGCGCCCGGACGAACGCCAACACTACGAGAGGGCGGCGGTCCTTGAACGGCCGTCCCGCCCCAAGGTCGCCGGCAGCGAGATCCGCCCGCACCGTACGAGGAGTGGAGAGCCGTGACCGTGGACAAGGGCCCGACCACCGGGGCCGTCGAGGCACCGGCCCCCGCGCCGGTGCGGGGTGTGGGGGACGGTCGCGCCCGTCCAGGCCCGGGCCGACGACAGCCGTCCGGACACCTGCAGGCCGTGTCCTCGGAGACGAGAGAAAGAGTGCAGTATCTGCGGTCGTGTTCGCCGCGGTCACCACATCAACGGCGGTCGAGGCCCGTTCCACTGCCAGACCTGCATTCCCCGGCCGGTCCACGACTGCGGCATCTGCGGACGGCCCAAACCGATCAAGACCTTCTGGCCCCGGGGCCCGGTCTGCGGAAAGCCTCTGGACGCGTCGGTGGGTGATCGGGCAGACGGCGAGTCCGAGGAAGGCCTCGTGGATGTCGTCGCGTCGTTCCCGTCGGATGCGCGAGCGGCGGAAGCCGTGCAGCCAGGAGATGGTGCGCTCGACGACCCAACGGAAGGTGCCCAGGCCGGTGCCGTGGGGCCGGCCCCGTTCGGCGATCACCGGCCGGATCCCACGCTGTCGCAGGAGCCGGCGGTACTTGTCGTGGTCGTAGCCGCGGTCGGCGAACAGCATGCCGGGCCGCCGACGCGGCCGGCCGACGACTCCCGCAACCGCCGGGACCCTGTCCAGCAGCGGCAGGAGCCGGGTGACGTCGCCCGCGGTTTCCGCCGGTCGGCGACACCGCGAGCGGGATGCCCTGGCCGTCGGTGACGATGTGGTGCTTGCTGCCCGGTCGTGCGCGGTCGACCGGGCTGTGTCCGCTTCTGGACCCCTGCGCGCGGCCCCGGACGTGGGAGGAGTCGATCACAGCCCGCGACCAGTCCAGCTGGTTCTTCGACCGCAGCTTGTCCAGCAGCAGCTGATGCAGCTGGTCCCACACACCGGCCTCGTTCCAGGCCGCCAGGCGCCGCCGGCACGTCATGCCCGAGCCGAAGCCGAGATCGTGGGGCAGAAGTACTCCCACTGGATGCCGGTGTGCAGGACGAACAAGATCCCGCACAGGGCCTGCCGGTCCGGCACCCGAGGCCGCCCCTCGACCTGCTTCGGCGGCGGCTCGGGCAGCAACGGCTCGATGAGCGACCACAGTTCGTCCGACACGATCCACGGCCGCGACTGACGCTTCCCCATGACCACATCAACGAACGATCAAGCCGACAGTCACATGATCAAACGGCTTTCGTCGGAGCCAGTAAGACGGCAGCGTTGCCCAGGTGCTTGCGCCGGTGACCATGGTGCTCACCGAGGCGGACAATCCGTATCAGGTCCTTGCCCGGCTCAAGCGCAGCCCGGCCTCAGCTGGGCAATTGCCGCTCTTTCACGGGCCGCGTGAGCCAGGTGATGACACCGAGAACGAGGCACCCGTTCATGGACCGCTCGCGGACGCGGTCGTGGACGGTCGAACGACGCGTCAGCCGACCCGAAGACCGACCGCCAGCGTCAGTTCAAGGACCCGGTGTGGCGATGCGAGATCCGGAAACAGCTCCCGTAGCTGCGACATCCGGTACCGGACTGTCTGGGGATGGACGAACAATGCCGCCGCCACCTCGTCCCGCCTGCCCTGGTGCAGCAGCCACGCCCGCAACGTCTCCTCCAGCCGCCGTGCGGTAGGGACAGGCAGGGTCCGCAACGGTGCGAGGGCTCGGGCACGCAGGTCCGCGAAGGCGTCCACGTCGGCGCTCAGCACCAGCTCGGGCAGGTGGGCCTCGGTGTCGCGAATGTCAGAGGAGAGCAAGCGCGCGCGTACAGCTCGTGCGTACGAGGCGGACGCACGAGTCCAGGGCCGGGCCGGACCGACCACGGCGGTGCGGTCGGTCAGCTGCCGCAAGAGATGTGATCGATCGGCATCAGGGACGAGCAGCACACCGGTGGCGTCCGGCAGATCGTCGAGGACGAGGGTGCTCGGGTCGAGCGCGCGGAAGGCAGGCCGGGCCTGGGCAGCGGGCAGCAGGACCGCGGTCAGCGAAACCGGAGGCTGCCACCCGGCCCGTTGAGCGGAGGCCAGCAGCGCGTCCGGGCTCACGCCGGCAAGAAGGTCGCGGGCCAGGTGTTCCAGGTGGCGCTCGTGGGCCCTGCCCCGGGCGGCCAGTTCGTCGGCGTGGCCCGCGGCGCTCGCGGCGGAGAGCTCGTCGATGTAGGCGAAGGTGAGCTCGGCGAACTTGGCGACCTCGGCGGCGGGCAGACCTGCAGGTACGGCACCCGCTGCCAGGCATCGCCAGGCCACGCGCGCGCCGACGCGGTAGGCGCTGAGCAGGGCGTCCATCGAACGGCCGTCGCGCACCTCGCCGCGGCCCAGCTCGTAGGCAGCGTCACCGGCGTCGCCGCCTGTGGCGTTCCCGCTCGCGAGGTCGAGGTAGTGCCCCAGGGCGGTGCGGACGGCTCGGCGGATGGTGGCGCCCATGTGGCCCGACAGGGCGTTGGCGTAAGGAGGGACCTCGTCGATGATCGCCTGGACGACCTCGTCGGCGGTCGTCTTCAGCGTGGCCCGAAGTGCGGTGACCGTCGTCTCATCCAGGGCCAGTTCGCTGGCCCTCCGGATTGCATGGCTCACGTTTTTGTTCCCTGCGAACAATTGAGCTGACCAGATTTACGTCCTGTGGTCAGGACTTTACGCCTTTGGGCACAGCAAGCTGGAGTCATGACGAGTGCAGCCCTCCGCAGCAGGGCGTGGAAACTGCTGGAGATGGTCACGACGCCGCTACTGCCGTCGGACTACCTCGACCTGGTCAGCCCGCTGCGTGCGGGCGCTGACCTGCGTGGGCGCATCGAGGCCGTGCACCCCGAGACGAGTGACGCCGCGACTGTCGTGATCAGGCCGGGACGGGGCTGGCGCGGCCACACGGCCGGTCAGTACGTGCGGATCGGGGTCGACGTCGACGGGGTGCGCCTGTGGCGTGCCTACTCCATCACCTCACCCACCGACCGCCGGGACGGCCGCCTCACGATCACCGTGAAGGCGATCCCGGACGGCAAGGTCAGCAATCACCTGGTCCGCAGGGCGAAACCGGGCACGCTGATCCAGCTCGACCACCCGACCGGTGACTTCGTGCTGCCGCAGGCCAAGCCCGCCAAGGTGCTCTACCTGACGGCCGGCAGCGGCATCACCCCCGTGATGGGCATGCTGCGCGACACCGAGTTCGACGACGTCGTCATGGTCCACTCCGCGCCACAGCCGCAGGACGTGATCTTCCGCAAGGAGCTGCACCACCTGGTCGCGGGCAAGAAACTGCGGCTCACCGAGGTGCACACCGCCACGGACGGCCTGCTCGACATCGCCCGTCTCGGCGAACTCGTGCCCGACTGGGCCGAGCGCGAGACCTGGGCCTGCGGGCCCGCGGGCCTGCTCGACGCCGCCGAGAAGCACTGGAGCGAGCACGGCGTACCGGAACGCCTGCACACCGAACGCTTCCGCCCCACCGTCATCGCCACCGGCGACGGCGGCGAGGTCACGTTCAGCGCCACCGGCAGGACCGTCGACGCGGACGGCGCAACGCCGTTGCTTGACGTCGGCGAGGAGGCCGGTGTGCTCATGCCGTCGGGATGCCGCATGGGCATCTGCTTCGGCTGCGTCACTCCGCTCAAGGCGGGCGCCGTCCGCGACCTGCGCACGGGCGAGATCACCGAGGCAGAGCCGGGCGTCCTCATCCAGACCTGCGTGTCCGCCGCGGCGGGCCCCTGTGACATCGAACGGTAGGAGCACTTTGACCGCCATCGACCCCACCGCCCACCTGACCGCGGAGCAGATCGAGGAGCTCGGTCGCGAGCTGGACGCGATCCGCGACGAGGTGATCGCCAGCCGGGGCGAGAAGGACGCCGCCTACATCCGCAAGGTCATCTCGGCGCAGCGCAAGCTCGAGCTGGTCAGCAGGGGCGTGCTGCTGTTCTCGATCTTCCCGCCCGCGTGGGTGCTCGGCACCGCCGGTCTGTCCGTGGCGAAGATCATGGACAACATGGAGATCGGCCACAACATCCTGCACGGCCAGTGGGACTGGATGCGGGACCCGAAGATCCACTCCACCACGTGGGAGTGGGATCACGTCTCGCCGGCCGACCAGTGGAAGCACTCGCACAACGAGCTGCACCACACGTACACCAACGTGATCGGCAAGGACAACGACCTCGGCTACGGCATCATGCGCGTCGACGAGGACCAGAAGTGGCACCCGTTCCACCTCGGCCAGCCGCTGTGGAACTTCATCAACGCCTGCTTCTTCGAGTACGGCATCGCGGCCTACGACCTGGAACTGGGCAAGAACCTGCACAAGCGCCGCCGCAAGAACCCGGAGTTCCGCGCCCGGGCCAGGGCCGTGGGCCGCAAGATCCGCAAGCAGGTGCTCAAGGACTACGTGATCCACCCGCTGTTGTCGGGCCCGTCCTTCCTCCCCACGCTCGCCGCCACATTCACCGCGAACCTGGTCCGCAACCTCTGGTCCCACTCGGTGATCATGTGCGGACACTTCCCCGAGGGCGTCCAGGTCTTCGAGCGCCGGTCGATCAAGGGCGAGACGCGCGGACAGTGGTACCTGCGCCAGATGATGGGCTCGGCGAACATCAGCGGCGGCAAGGCCATGCACTTCATGACCGGCAACCTCTCGCACCAGATCGAGCACCACCTGTTCCCGGACCTGCCCAGCAACCGGTACGCCGAGGTCGCGGTGAAGGTGCGCGCGCTGTTCGAGAAGTACGAGCTGGAGTACGTCACCGGGCCGTTGCCCATGCAGGTGTTCTCCGCGTGGCGCAAGGTCTTCCGGCTCTCACTGCCGAACAAGAAGCCCAAGGTCAAGACGGCAGACCGCGAGCAGGAGCTCGCGGCCTGATTCCCGCTATTGGTTCAGGCTCCACGGCCGTACCGGCGGCATGGCCGGGTTCCGTGCGGACGGTGGGCGGCCGCGAGACCTGACCGTACGACACTTGATCCGGGCAGCCCGGCTTCCGGCTGCGCTGCCTGGACGTGTGCCACGAGCTCGGCACACACCTCGTCTCCGTCGACGTGGGCCGGGTGGTGCTGCACTCACGACGGGGCACGAGCCTGGCGGCGTTTCTCTCTCGACTCTTTCACTGTTCGCGGCGACCGCCGACCTCGCCGCGCCCGCGGGCAGGTCAGCCATGACAGCGGCCGGTTCGCCGCCGCCCAGCGGTGCCGGGTGTGGACATCATTCCCGCCCCCGAAGTCTGCCGGGAGCTTTTACCCGACCTGCAGCGTAACGGCTTCCTCGGTGAACTGTCCCAAGGACCGCTGCCGCCTCGACCCTGCCGTACGGCGCCTGTCCGCATGCGCCGTCACACTCCGCGGGAGCAGGCGGCGGAGCCACCGGAGGCCGACACCGGTGGCCGTACGCGTTTCGACTCTCGGTTTTTCGGTTGTGTCGGGTTGCCGTACGCCCCCTCCGAGAGGAAAGAGTCCGGCTCCAGGCGTCCCTGCGCAACTTCCGCCGATGGGGGCGCCTGGCCCCATTTCCAGCTCTGCTGTGCCGGGGCAGGCTTCGTAGCAGTGCCCGGCAGGACTGTCGTGGATGCCTGTCACCTGTTTACGCCGGGTCGTCCCGGCGCCTGCCGAACCTGTCCGGTGTGCCAAGAGAAAAGGGAAGGGGAAGAGAGCATGGGGGAACTGGCGGACTGAGCGAGCGCTACGTGCTACAGATCGGCTGCCTGCTGCACACCGAAGCTGGAACCAGCTCGGGTGCCGCGGCGGCGACGTCCTCGGCGGTGCAGTCGATGAACCGCACCCCGGTGGCCTCGGCGTGCTCGCGTTTGGCGGTACTGCCGGTGCCGATCACACGCAGCCCGCGCCCGACAGCCGGCCGGGCGACGGCCAGGCCGACCCCGCCCCCGACTCCGTTGACCAGGACCGTGGCACGGGCCGGGAGGCCGAGCTGGTCGAGCACGTCCACCGCGGTCGTCCCGGCTACCGGCAGCGTCGCCGCCACGGTCGCGGACAGACCCTCCGGAATGCGCGCGGAGTTCAGCGCGGACAGCACCGTCGTCCCGGCGTAAGAACTTGACTGGGAACGCCACTCCGTGGGGTAGTTCACCAGGCCTGCTGCCGCCGCCCACCTCGACAGCCTGGCCACCGGTACGTCAGCGCGACGGCCCAGCCGGTAGCGGTCCGGCACGCAGCGGCGGTCCGCAGAATGCGTAACCGATTTACGCAGCAAGGTGGTTGTCATGACTGCGCACGCCCCGAAGGATCAGAGCAGCACGACAACACAGGGCGTCGGTGCGTGGGAGGGGCAGGATGGGCAGATTCCGGTTCCGGCCCAGTTACGAGGCGGTGTGCGAGGTGACGGTCGGCGACCGCCGCCTGGTGGCTTACTCCGGGCACCGCAAGGTGATCCGGCTCGCCGACCCGTCGGCCCGCGAGGACATCGCGGTGATCACCGGCTCTCGCGCATGGATACGTGCACTGTGCGAGGTCCCCGTGGACGGCGGGACGCGGTTGGCGTCCGGCGGTCGGCGCGGCGTGCTGTGCCTGTGGAACCCCGGCGCGCCGAGTGCACCCCCGGTCCGGCTGAAGGGGCATCGCGGCTGGGTGAACGCCCTGTGCACTGTGGAGGTTGCCGGGCGGGTGCTGCTGGCGTCGGCGGGCGCCGACCGCGTCGTACGCCTGTGGGATCCCCGGGACGGCAGCCTGGTGCGCGCGATCGACACCGGCTCCGGAAAGGGGTGGATCTTCGCCCTGTCCACGGTTCGGACGGGTGGCCGGACGCTGATCGCGGCGGGGCACGGCCTGGGCTCCGTGACCGTCTGGCACCCCGAGTCGGGGCAGTGCCATGCGGAGTTGATTGGGCACCGCGGCTTCGTGTGGACGCTCTGCGAGGTCTTTGACGGTGGCCGCACGCTGCTGGCCTCGGGCGGCCGGGACGGGATCGTGCGGCTGTGGGACCTGGAGGAGCACCGGGAAGCGCGGGCGCTGACGGGAGGCGGCGGACCCGTGTACGCCCTGTGCCAGGCGGACGTCGGTGAGCGCCGGATGCTCGTGGTCGGCGGCGACGGCCCCGGGACCGCCGTGCGCGACCCCTCGACGGGCGAGCACCTCGGCGCCCTGGGCATGGACCTCGCCGGCCTGCTCAGCGGACATGGCTGGGCCAGGGCGGTCTGCCAGGTACGACCCTTCGACGGGCCGCCGCTGGTTGTGACCGCTGGCTACGACGACGCCCCGCGGGTGTGGGACGTGGTGAAGGAGCTCTCATGACGGCACCGGGGCCCTTCGCGCAGAGCCGGGTGAGGTGGCAGTGAACGCCGCTTACGGCGTCGTGCTGGTGTCCCTTGCGCTGGCACTGTGGGACCTGCTGCGCATCTGGCGACACGACCCGCCCCGCTGGCGGGACCGGCTGAGCCTGGGGGTGTGGGCCGGGGTCGCCACGTTCGCCGCCGAGCGCTGGGCCCCGGGCTGGATGGCGGTCGTCGCCTGGGTGATTGCCGGGTTCTGCGTGCTGGGTGCGGTCGTGGCCACCGTCCTTCAGACCGTGGTCCCCTCCATCCCGGTGGTCGAGGAGCAGCAACTGCGGCAGCGCGTGCTCGCGGTGTGCGGACCGGACGGCCCCGAGGCGACCACGGTGGGGGTCTCAAGCACCGGATTCGTCGCTGTCCGCACGCGAGGGGAGCGCCTTCCCGTCATGGCCGCGCGGCTGGAGCGCGGCTGCCCCTTCTGTTTCATCGAGGAGATCCTCACCGCGGTCGGTGAGGACGCGCAGCGCGCTGTCGAGCAGTACCGCGGCGAGCGCTCCCGCGGCGTCAACGCCATGGCCGTGCTGACCCGCGCCACCACCGATGCCGGCCGCCGGCGAGCCGAGATCCTCCCCATGACCGGCAACCGCAAGCCGTTCCCGCATGCGGGGTGTCGCACGCACGCCCTGCTCTGATCGCCGGGCGGGCTCATCGGGACCGCGTGCCCAAAGGCGCCGAGGCACGCACTTCGCCTACAGCATGGAGGCGGCTTGCCTCGTGGCCCGGTGGAGCTCGCCCAGGGCGGTGAGGGCGAAGATCTCCGAGTGGGAGGGTGGTGGTAGGGGATGGGGCTGGGGGCGACCAACACCGCCGCTCCCCCTCTCACTCAGCGTCCGTCACCATGCCACGGGACGCCTGCGTCCGGGAGAGGGCCGCTTGGTCTGCATCGGCCGCCCGCAGCGGTCACAGGCCGTCAGCAAGGAGCGGGCTCGTCCTGGAACAAGAACCCTCCGCCTCGGGGCGGGTCGGCTCCTCGACGAACTTGCCGTACACCTCGGCCTTCATCTGTACGCGGTCCGGAAGTGTCAGCGACGTACGGGAAATGCCACTGGGCCGGGTGCTTGCGCCTGTGGCTGACACCACGTCGTGACCGTTGTCCGTGGCAGCAGCCCGCCACGGGACGACCGGCGCTGCCCGACCACCAGCGCATCACCACCAAGTCACACGAGACAGTGGTGCGAGCACTGCGAGAGGCCAACCGGAAACTGAACGAGGAGAATGAGCGGCTCCGCAGCGAACTCGCCCCAGCCCTCGGACAAGCTCCGCGATCCTTGCCGAGGCATCCCTGCTCCACACGGCCAACGTCAGCTTTCGGGGTACGGCCCGACGTCGGCGAACCGGCGGATCCGGTCCTGTTCGGCGGCCTCGTCGGAGGCGTCGAAGTGCCGTACCTGGTTCCACCAGCGGTCATGGTCGTAGCCCTCGCAGTGGTTGAACTCATGGGCTGTGCTGCGTAGCCGCTGCCACTCCCGCACGATCGCGGCCCGCTGCCACGTCTGTGGCCGCTCCACCGCGAGGAGCGTGTACAGGAGCCCGGCCGAGTCGCAGACCAGGGTGAGCAGAGACCGCATCGCGAAGGACGTCTCACCCGTCTCCCCGACCTCCTCGTACACCCGTCCCAGCTGGACGTCGAGGAACGTCTCCAAGGCGCGGACATCCTCGGGCCTGAGGTCTTCGGCGTAGGTGAGGGTGCGCTCGGACGGCGAGGTGGTCATGCAGACGGGTCCTCTCTTCCTGCGGTGCCAACTGGATCAGCTCAGGTGGCGCTGAGCAACTCTACGGAGAGGTGGCCTGACACTGTCAGCCCCATGAAAGACCAGCTCACCCCACCTACCGAGCGCAAGAGTCCATATAACGGCCTGCTCCTGAGCCTGCGACTTCTTAGCCGCCGCGCGGCGCCCGGCCTCGCCACGGGGCACAGCTTGGAACTATGCGTCGGCAGCATTGCGGCCGGTGGCGGCGGATGAGCAGTCCCGCCGCGGGAGGGGGCAGACAGGTCGCCGCTCGCGCTGGAGCATGCGCACCGCTACCGGCTCGACTGCGAGGTGACTGGTGTGGGCTTCTGGGGCGGCTGGCGAAGCCGAGGGCGTCGACGCTCGACAGGTGGGCCTGGTGCCCGTCTGTTCACCCATCTGATCTGCTGTGATGGCGGGGGCTGCGGAGGCTGAGGAGAGTGGGAGGCGCTGTCTAATCGGCCAAGCCCCTCTTTACGTCCCTGAAGGAGCTCCGCTATGTCTGAACGCAACACCGCCATCCGCAGCCTGCACGATCTTGGGCTGGCCGCCTGGTTCGGTGGCTCGCTGATGGGGGCGGTCGGTCTCAACGGTGCGGCCGAGGACGAAGGCGGCACGGAGGCGACCCGAGACCGGTTCTCGTCGTCCGGGTGGGCGAAGTGGGCGCCGGTCAATGCCGCCGCGATCGGCGCGCACCTGTTCGGTGGTGGTGGGCTGCTTGCTGTGAACGCGCACCGTGTGGCCACCCAGCAGGGTGTGGCCGCGTCCACCACGGCCAAGACCGTGGTCACCGCCGCGGCTCTGGCCGCCACCGCCTGGGCCCGAGTCCTGGGCAAGAAGGTCGAGCTGGCTTCCTCCTCCGACCCTGATGACGCCGAGAAGGCGGCCAAGCACCCGGTAGACCTGGACAAGGCGCGGCGGCAGCTGCACCTGGCGCAGTGGGCGGTGCCGGCCCTGACCGGATGCCTGGTGGTGCTCAACGCCCTGCACGGCGAACAGCAGCGCCCGAGCGAGCAGGTTCCCGGCATGTGGGAGCGGGCGCGCTCCGCGGCCCACCTGATGCCGTAAAGCCGCGCGGTACGCAGGGAGGTGGTCGGCAGCCACAGCGCCTGCCACCTCTGCGCTCCTGGTGACTGATGTGACATGTCTGCGGCAGATGGGGGCACTTGGGGAGGGCAATGGCGGACCGGGCACCCGGGGCCTGCCTCAGAGAAAGAAACAGGGAGTTGCCATGTCCACACATGCACGTGCCGCCCGCCCTGCCCGAACCCCGGTACAGCAGGCCGCGATGGTCGTGGGCGCGGTCTTCCTTCTGGTCGGTGTCCTCGGCTTCATTCCGGGCGTCACCACGAACTACGACACCATGGAGTTCGCCGCGCACCACTCCGAGGCCAAGCTGCTGGGCATCTTCCAGGTGTCTGTCCTGCACAACCTCGTGCACCTGGCCTTCGGCGTCGCCGGGCTGGCACTGGCGCGCACCGCTGCGCAAGCACGGCTGTACCTCCTGGCCGGCGGCGCCGTCTACCTGGTGCTGTGGCTGTACGGGCTGATCATCGACCACGACAGCGCCGCGAACTTCGTCCCGCTCAACACCGCCGACAACTGGCTCCACCTCGTGCTCGGCCTGGGAATGATCGCGCTGGGCGTCCTGCTCACCCGCAGGCCCGCCCCGGCACGGACCACCGACTGACCGGTGCAGGCACCTGATCCCACGCGTGCGGCCCAGTTCGGCCGCCAGTCCTGGCCGCTGGCATGGGCGCGGCGGTGGCAGCGGCCGGTTAGCGCTTCGGTGCGCGGTACGTGTCGTTCCTGTTCGTCGACGCCATCGGCCGGCGCCTGCTGCGGGTCAGTGACACGACGGCCACCAGCCGGGAGCGCGGCTCCGGTTGCGAGGCGACGGTGTGTGCGAGGCCGTGCAGTGTCTGCGGCATCTCGGCTGCGGGGCGGAGTGGCCGTGCTGAATGCGGTACCGCCCACCGCCGACAACGAGGCGCGAGACGTGTGAGATCCGCCGAAAGAGGCCACCGGCCTGTGGGGTCCAGGCGGGCGTGATCAGACGTCGAAGCGGCGGTCGGCGGGAGTCCCGCCGACCGCCGCCGTGAGAATGGCTACCCCGACCCCCGGTTCGCTAGTCACAGCCGTCCCAGCAGGTGGTGAAGAGCCTGGACCGTCTGCGTCAGGGCCGCCCTGGACGCGTTCGGTTCGCAGCCAGTGATGTTGTCGGGGTAGTCCTCGACATGAGTGACCAGGGTGTCCACCGGTCGGACCAGGGAGGAAAGGGCGGCGGCCAGGCTGTGGAGCGCGCCGCGCGGCTCTGCCTCCCGGTCAGGTCGGTGTGCTGGGCGAGCTGGGAGGCAAGGCTGCTGATCTGCGCGGCCAGTTCTTCCGGGGTCTCGCTCACCGGCGCTCCCCCGCCCCGGAGACGGAGACGGCCTCGTCGTCCGGGGGTGCTGTGCCCGGCGTGGTGACCCTCGCCGACTACCTTCAGCAGCACGGCCGCACCCGGCGGCACGAGGTGGTGCCCCCCGACAGCTTCTGGCAGGCGGCCCTCGACCACGCCCCGTGTGACGCGGATCGCCGTGCACTCGCCCAGGCGGCCGAGGACCGCGTCCGAGATCGACTCCACCCGGAACCGTCCGGCCAACCGGCCGGCTTCGCCACGCTGCACTGCTCCTGCACCGCGCCGCGCTTGTCGATGAGGCCGTGCACCAACTGTGGGGAGAGGACGACGACCCCGGTTTCTTCACCAGGTCGGCAGTGGCCGCTCTGCTGACCCGTTCCGGTCGCCTCGACGACGCCGTCACCCAGCTCTTGCGCAGCCACGACTTCAGCGGCGTCGCGCGCCTGTATGAGCAGGCGGGACGCAACGAAGAAGCTGCCACGGCCTGGCGACGTTCTGCCGACAGCGGCAACAAGTACGCACTCGACGACGCCGTACGCCTGCTGGAACGAGAGGGCAGAACCGACCGGGCCCGGCAGCTGCGACGCTACGGCTGGAACCAGGACGGCACCCTCGCCGAGCCCTGGGCCTGTCCCGACGCGTCAGCGCCCGTCGACGGTGACGAGCTCCTGCCTGCGTAAGGCAGCAGACGCATTCCTCCACGGCCTTCGTACTGGTCAAGTGCCTCTTTCGTCGGAGTGCAGGATCAGATGAATGCTCGCAGAGGTGCGGCGTGCACCATTCCCGAATGGTCCTTCGATGGCCACCGAACAAGTCGGTCGCGCTATCTCAAGCCGTCTGTTGCGGCAGAATGACCGCCTGTCGACGCGGAGAGCACCTCAAAACACTTGGACTACCGCTACCCCCGGCAGAACACCTCCGCTCGCGCGGAGAGATAAGTACGCCGACAGCACCGCTTTCGGTGTCACCAGACTTCGCCCATGCCGAAGTCTGCGTCAATCGGATATCCTGCCGAGTCGGTGGCGACCCACCGGTAGGAGCCGAGCGCGTTCAGACCGTCGTAGATGTTTGCCAACGACTCCCAGTACTCCGCTGCGTCGGATCGCGAGACCGCGGTGATCATTGCGGATACCGCGTGGGATGCAAGGCCAGCATGCACATCGATGTCCTTCCTGTATCCGCCGTGTGGATCGAACCTTCCCATCGACGCCTCTCCGGATCGCCAGGGGGTGGCAAGTGTGCTCCGAGATCATCTTCGCTCCCGATCGTGCGGAGCGTGGCACAAGGGGACGCTGTACGTAGATCACTGGTCGCGAGGCCGAAAACGGCGGTTTCTGCCCGTCGGGAGGCCGTTCGCGGCACAGGCGGCGCATGCGGCAGGCAGGCACGAGGGCTCAGGCGGGGGCAAGGTGCTAGGTGTGCTGTCCGATGGGTCAGTCCCTAGTTGCGGGTACCAGTCGGCGGGTGTCTCCTGAAGTTGCGAGAAGCTGTCCACACGGTTCCTGTGCAGTGCCGCGAGAACATACAGGACGGGTGGGGGCTTCAGTTGCTACGGGTATCCCGATCCGTGACCGACTCAAAGTCGATCACGGTGATATGACAACGGAAGTCCAAGGCAGACGATTGCCGGATCGAGCTCACCCGACAGGTGAGATGGTGGCCATGAACATCACGGTGACACAGACCAACCCACTCTCCCTGACGCTCCCGCACGTCGTGAACAATCCCGTGATCAAACCGGTGATGCAGGGTGATTTCCTCGAAGAAATACAACTGTCCGCGACAATTCATGAATTCCTGTTCAAGGTCACCAAGGACAGCCACGTGTTCTGGGTGGGTGTCGCGGTACCGTTCGGCACCACGGACTTCTCCCGCATCCAGGTCTTCTTCCACCCGACAGTCGTACAGGGGCCACCGCCGGAACCTCCCGTCGTCCATGCCAAGGATGCTGACTACCCCACATTCACCGGCGGCTGGGCCGGCAGCCTGCAGCGGTACATCGCGCTCCAGGGCAGCCAACTGGCGTCCGTCCGGCGCGTTCCGCTGCTGGTCCCGTTCACGACCATGGCCGCCCTCGGCGCCGACCGTGCGCAGAACATGTTCGGCATCGACCCGGTCGCGACCCTCAGCAATATCACGAAGGCCATTCAGGACTCGTTCGTCCCGTTCCTCCCGCCGCCGAGCCTTACGGACGTCGGCGTCACCTCGTTCAGCTCTGGCATCAAGGCCATGCGGAAGTTCATCGAGGCGATGAAACCCTCGGGGCTGATACGCGAAGTCATCGACCTCGACAGCCCTTTCATCCTCACCGAACCCGCGGAGCTGACCCCCTCCCCTGGCGCGGTGTCCAGCTGTTACACCCAGCGGTTCCGGCAAAACCCGCCAGCAGGCTATCGGTTCCTGCCGGCCAACAGCTTCTCGCAAGTGCCGAGCTTCCCCAGACCCGATGCAAGCGAACACGCGCACGCCTGTATCGGCTTCATGATGTACCACACCGCGATGATCACCAGCAGCATCACCGTGTAGTCGGAAACCCTAGGGTGTGCGGCCACTCGATCCGCTCCCGCAATTCTCACCGGGCCGCCCTCGCGTACCTGCCGACCGCCTTGGTTTGGGATGAGGTGGCGGCTGAGTTGATGACGACGTCGATCAGGTGTACGCCGAGCGTCGTCATCTTCGCGTCGGGCACGGGCGCTCCGGGCAAGGAAGCGCAGTGGAATGCCTCCTCGGTGGCAAGCGGCGATCCGCTCCGGACTGTGCCGGGCATGACGGGACTTCTCCGGTAGGCCGACGGCCGTTGGGTGAGGTCGTCGACGAGAATGAGGGCGGTGCGGGGCGCGCGGGCATGACGGAGAGTGTGTCGCCCAGCAGCCGGTCCTCCGCGGTGCGCCGCTTGCAACGGTCACCAGCACTCGGGCGTATCCGGGGAGCAGGCCAGCCTGGCAGGTGCGGGCCGGCGCCGGCACCGCGCCGTCCCCCGCGGACCCCGGCCTCATGGTCCTCGCCCTCGCCGAGGCCCTCGCCGAGCCGAATGCCGACGTCCGCAAGGCCGCCGTGGCGGCACTGAACCGGCACCGTGCCCCCGAGGACGCCCGAGCGGCCATGGCCAAGGCGACGAAGGACCCGGATGCAGACGTCAGGGCTATGCGGCCCGGGCACGGCGCCGGCACCCCTGGGCCGGCGCCGGCACCCGGGAGCCGGTCACGTCTCGCAATCGTGAGCGGTCACTCGGGCGTCACGGGCTCCTGCCGCCGACGAAGGACTTGGGCGGTGGCCCCCACATCGGCCACGGCGGGCGCCATTGGGGGGAGCCTCATGCGCGGCGGCTCGCGCCATCCCAACCGTGTCGTCAGGTTCGGCGAAGGGGCCAAGTGGCGGGCTGCTCTTCACCAGCGATCGTACGCAAAGGCCTGATCCCGGCACGTGAGGCGATCACCTCACCTGTCAGCGGTACCACCCTGAGGCATCTGACTGGGTAGCCTCCGGCTTCATGAGGACTCGGGGTCGGGGCGGGAAGCGCCGTTGGTGCGGGGGGTGTCGCTGTCGGTGGGGCGGAGGAGGTCTTCAAGGACCTGGATGGCGCCGCTGATGCGGAGCAGGGCCTCGCGCGTGCTGCTCTGCTGCTCGACCAGGCGGCGCAGTTGCTGCATGCCCGCGTGTTCGTCGCGCCTGAGCTGCTCGAGGCGTTGCGAGAGGGCCGACCGGATGTCTTCGGCCGTGTGGTCCCGGTCGCCGTCATGGGGGTGGACGTGCCGACCGGCCATGGTCTGCTGAGTCATCGTCATGCCTTCTCTTCCTTGTTTCGGAGGAGGTCGGCGCTGCGCGGCTGACCGTGCTCTTCGGGGTGCAGGTACAGGTTGCGCTCGCCTTCCGGTTTGTCCTCCTCTGTGGGTACGCGGTGGGCCTCGGCCCAGGCGTCCTGCCGAACTCCGGTGACCTGCCAGGAAATGCGGACGCCGGGTGTGTCGGTGCGCAGGCGGAACCGGTTGTCCTTGATCTCTTCGCTCACCGCGACCTGCGCGAGGGAGCCGACCGGAGTGAGCTGGTAGCGGTAGTCACGATTGAGGGCCTCGAAGTAGGCCGGCAGCACAACCGTGGCCTCCCCGGCCTCGTCCGCTGTGACAATGCCGCTGTACACGGTTGCCATGTCGGGGGACTCGACGAAGGAGTGAGACAGGTATTTGTTGGCAGGGTCCACCGGGTGGTCGATCCGGAAGCCGCCGCCGGGTTTGTCGATGAAACCAGTGACCCGCATGTTTCCGCGCACGTCCAGTTTGAACTGCGGTTGCTTCGTGCCGATCCCGATGAGGTCGTCGCCGTTGAAGGCGACGACGCCTCCGCCGCTGCGCAGGAAGAGCACGCCTTCGCCGGTGTCGCCGACATTCGAGCCGAAGAGTTTCGCCACGGCGGGGCCGTTGGGCTGGCCGAAGTCCCTGCCGAAGAAGGCGTTACCGACAACGTTGAGCTGGCCCCCGCACGAGGTGTCCCCGTCGACCATCAGTGAGTTGCCCACGGCGGCACGGCCCAAGACAGCCAGCCCGTTCTTACAGGTCACCGTGGCGGTGGTGGTGTCCATCGTGAGGCCCCACTGCGCACCGTCGTTTCCCCAGAAGCCGACGCTGCCGTTGTTCTCCATGCCGATGAACGCGCTGTCGTGCTCGCCGAGTTCGCTCTGGCGCAACCAGATGCCTGCCGAGGAGTCGCCCCCCTGGCGCACCCGCATACGGCGTGACACGTCCAGCGCGTTGCCCTCGCCGCGGCCGATCGAGACGAAGTCCTCCCCCGACCACAGCCGTGCGGTGCCGGCGAACGCGTACCACAGCCAGCGCTCCCCGTTCGAGGGGCGCTCCACGAAGCCCGTGAAGCCGCGGTCGCCGAACGAGTACCCGCTCAGTCCTCCGCTCGTGTGGACACCTTTACCCCCCACGTGCAGGGCGTAGTTGAAGTCGCTGTCGACTCCGACGGCCACCCGGCCGTCGGAGTCGACAGCGATGGCCTCGGTGTCCCCGTCGGGGTTGCTGAGGCGCCATCCTCCGTCCTCGTCGGCGTGCATCTCCCACGCCGTTCCGCTGCTGAGGGTGGCCAGTCTGATCCCCGACCGCGAGCCGAACGAGGTCACCCTCAGGCCCATGGCGTCGTCCGACTCCGAAACGATCTCCATCGGCGCCGACTCCGCAGACATCCTGACGGCCACGCTCCCGCTGCCGGTCACAGAGAGCGGGGACCTCCGTACGCCGGTGGAGTCAGAAGTGACCACGATCAGTCCGCCGTCGTCCGTCCCCCGCAGCTCGGCACCCGCTGTCTGGCCGACGCCCAGGTTGGGTTCGTCCTCCGTCTCGGTCGTCCCCCAAAGCTGGACACGCCCCGCCGCCCCCACCATCCGTCGCGCGCCGCCCTCCATGCCCCCCACGGTGGCGTCCGCGGCGACGGTCACCAGGGCCAGGACCACCTGTCGGCCCGCATCGTCGAAGCCGTCGGCCGGGAGCAGCCGCAGCCACGGCGCATGCAGCCGGGTCACCCGGTTCTCGTCGAGCCCTTCCAGCCAGGTCAGGGTGAGCACGTACGCGCCCGGAGCCAGCCCCGCCGTGGTCAGCGTCAGACCTTCCGTGCTCACATGTGCGGGATTCTCCAGAGGCTGCTGCGGGTCGGTGTCCGGTGAGAGCACGGCGAGCCCGCCATCCTCCAGCACGATCAGGTGTCCCGCGGAGTCGAGCGCGGTGCCGGTGGAGACGGTGACCTGGGGCTGCCCAATGGCCGCCGCGACCTCCAGCCCGGCCGCCACCCCCCAGCTGTTCAGGGTGGCCCCGCGTTCGGCGTCCAGCCGCAGCAGGTAGTTCTCCGTGTCCATGTGGCTCTCAGCGTGTTCCGTTTTGCCGATCCGGACACTGCCGGTGTCGAAGTTGAAGTACTCGGTGCGTTTGATCGCCATGCTGCTCACCGCTGTTCTGCTGGATCGCCATTCGATGTGACCGTCACTCGCCGAGCGTCCGGGTCACCCGGATGAAGCGACAGTGTGCCGGTTTGTACTGGCCGACGATGGACGTGATGGTGCCCATGGCCTGGTTCATCTCCCGCTTGCGCTGTGCTTCGTCGGAGGAGAGCTGGTCGGCGGAGAAGTGGATGACCACACTCATCTCGAACGGCTGGACTCTCGGCCGGTAGGTGTTCTCGTTCATGCCGATCGCCTCGATCGGTCCGGGGTCGCAGATCACCAGCCGGTCGCCGGCGACCACCATCCCGGTGGGATTGACGAAGCTCCCCGGCCCGGTGACTCGTCGCACCGAGGCGGTGTCCGTCTCGACCACGCGTACCGATGCGGGCAGGGCCCGCAGGAGGACGAAGGCCTCGTCGGCGAACTCCGGCCAGAAGGGTTTGAGGCCGGCGTCGAGCACGAAGAGGCGTCCGTCGTCCTGTCGCGCGATGGCCGTCGGAGCCACCAGGGCGTTGTCCTCCGGCAGCAGGCGTGTGTGCGTCCACTCCTGCGGACCCCGCACGAGCCGGACGAGATTGCCGCCGCCCGCGCCCTCCTCAGGCGCCGTGGCCTGGTCACCGCCGTCGCCGACGAGCAATGATCCGTCACGCTCGACGAAAAGCGACAGCGGCTCCGCGATCCGGGCGTTGTCCAGTTCCTTCACGCTCACACCGACCGGGGTCGCGTCGGGGCGGACGGTGAAGATCCTGGGAGTCGCCGCTTCCGGAGGGGACAGCCTGCGGTCGAGGACCAGCAGGTCACCGGCGTCGTCCACGGCCATCGCCACCGGGAAGACGGGTCCCGGTAGCCGCACGAGTTCCGGGACCGTGGCGGCGGTGTAGGGAGCGGGGACGGCGAAGATGCGGCCGCTGTGGTCGAGGATGAAGAGCTCCTCCGTTGGCTGTCCGGCGGTCTCTGGGCGTACGGCGACGGCTACGGTCCGGGCCAGGTTCATCTCGGGCACCAGCGGCCGCGGGACCGGGCCGTCCAGGTCGGGCCGCCCCGCTGCGCTGATCCGCCACACCCGTCGGTGGTGCACGACCCCGGCGAGCTCGGGCAGGCCGCGCTCACCGACGAAGAGGCTGCCGTCGGGTCCGGTGGCCACGCACCAGGGTCGCATCAGCCCCTCGCGCACCACTTCTCCATCCTCGACCAGCGGCCGGAACGTCGACAGTGCGGCGGGCAGCTGAGCTTCGGCGTCCGTGGGGACCGTCAGCAGGCAGGTTCCGTCGTCCACGGCGACCCGGGGCCTGACACGGCCGACGGAGTACAGATCCAGGAACGTGGCGAGGCCCGAGCGCAGCCCGCGGCGGCGGTGGATCCGGCTGATCTCGGAGGTGGCCTTGCGCTGCTGGTACTCGTCCCAGAGCGGCTCGCCCTGGAGTTCGGGGAAACGCAGCGCGACCCAGGAGGCGAGCCAGGGCAGGAACCTCTCGGGGGTGCGCCACGGGTCGTAGAGGCGATGAAGGTGCTCGACCGTCTCTGCGATCGAGACATGGAGGTGGGTGTCGTCCCGCATGTCCGATCGTTGTGTGTGCACGATCGGCTCGCCGTCCGGGATACCGGTGAGGATCTTCTCGAAGAGGCAGAGCATGCTGCCCAGGGAGATGTCCGGGGCTGCCTGATCGTCCTCCCACAGCACCGCGGGGAGGTGACGCAGATAGCTGCTACGCGGCTCCGCCATGGCAGGCCTCCTCAGTCGCCGTCCACTCGGCGGTCCACCGTCGCCGGGCCTGCGCAGACGAGTTCGTAGTCCGCCACCTGTACTGCGGCGCCGGCCGGTGCGTCCCTGAACGGCCGGCCGCCCGGATAGTCGGGGGTGCCCGGCGCGACGGTGATCCGCTCGATGAAGCCCACGTGGTCGTCGGGCATGACGGCACGGAAGAGATCAGAGCTGAACACGTGCTGGCCGACCTCCCATCCGGTGCCGGTGGTGCCTCCGCGGGTCGGGTGCAGGAAGGCGGCGATCCGCTCCCTCACATCGGTCTCGACGGCATCGAGGTCGACCCCCGCACGTATCGCCTCCCGCCACACCACCACGGACACGTCGGTGACCACGGGCAGGTAGCGCGGCCCGTGCACGAACAGCCGGACGGTCAGGTCCCGGCGTTCGTCCAGGTACCCCCGTACCATGTCGACGAGTTCGGGCGGCGGTTCGGGCCTGGCAACCCGCTCGCCCTGGTCGGGTACGACGATGACGTTCACGTTGCCGGGCGCGCGATCGATGCCGCCGAAGGTCCAGGGTGGGCCGCTCGGCGGGTGGGGTGGCAGACAGCGGCTGATGCGTACGTCGCTGGTCGCCTCGCGCGCCAGGAAGGCGAAGTCCTCGGCCGTGACCGCCCGGTCGCGGATCTTCAGTTCTTCCGGGGCCCGCCGCAGGCTCTCCTCGATCGGCTCCTCGTCGGAGCCGTCGGTGCCGGCGGCCAGGTTGGTCACGCCGCCGACACCGGCGGGCATGGCTCCGTCCACCCTGGTGCCCAGAACCACGACCCGGCCCGGGGACACGTTGCCCGACGTCCCCGAGGAGACGAACCGGTAGCGCTCGGCCCTGACCTGACTACCGGCCGGCGGAATGGATCCGCGGCCCTGCTGACGTCGGTCGTCATGGCTGCCGAAACTGATCTCACCGGTCACCGGGTCGAGCCGGTAGACCTTGCCCGCTCCCGGCAGCAGTTCTGGAACAAGCTGCCAGGTCTCCCACACGGGTGGCATGCCCTGACCGACCTGCACGACGAGGTCCGCGTAGGGGGCCTTGGGATCGGTCCGCTTGTGCAGGGGCCGGTTGCGCAGTGTGAACACCTGGAACGGTTCGCCGGTGCTTGTGCCCAGCACTTCCGGGGAACGGATCGTCAGCGCCGTATGAGCGGGGGCGGCGTTGAACAGCACGCGTCCCAGACCGATCCGCAGTTCCTCCTCGCCTTGGTTCTCGATGCCCAGACCGATCCAGAAGCGCTCCTCGTTGAAGATGCTGTTCCGCGCATGTACATCGGGCCAGTGCACGGTCGGGTTCTGCCGGGCCCAGTCCTGCGGTGCGGACAGGCGCACGTGCTCCTCGCGCAGCGTTCTGAGGCCGCTCGGCGGGGCCAGCCCGGGCCAGGCATCGGGTGCCTCCTCGCCGACGGAGTGCGTCCATGTCACCTCACCCGCCGGGGACGAAGGGAGCGGACGGTACAGGCGCGGGCGGAGCAGGATCTCGGTGCCGGGAGGGATCGGCTCCTCGAAGCCGAGACACAAGCGGGTGATGAGACCGCTGGACACGTTCACCAGCAGTCTGCCGGTCGGCGTGCCGACCAGGTCGCCGGAGACGTCGTCGTACACAACGTCTCCGCTGTCCTGGTCAAGCGTGACGAGCAGGGCGGTGGTCAGGCGTGTGGGCAGAACGGTGAGGTCCTGATCGGTCTCGAAGACGATGGGGGCCTCGCCCTCGGTGGCTACGGTCTGCGCCTGGGTACCTGCGGGCACCTCCACCGACGGCGCCCTGGTGGTGAACGTCAGGGAGGCGGCGGCGGGTGTGGCCGGATTGCGGGTGATGCCCATGAGGTTGAGGAAGGCGATGTAATTCTTCTCCGGCACCTGGTTGAGCCGGAAGATGATGCCCTCGGCCAGCCAGGCGAACAGCTCGATGAGCGTCATGCCGATGTCGCTCGGGCTGTCGTCCGTCCACCGCTCGGTGTACTTCTTCCTCAGTTCGCGCATCTCCGCCGCGAGGTCCTGCCAGGTCCGGTCGTCCAGGTCCGGCGGCAGGATGCGGCCGCGCTGGGAGTGCATGGTCATCGCGGCATCACGTCCGCTCCAGGTTGAGGGTGTGGACGAGCGTGTCGGGTCTCTGTGTGGCGCGGACCCGGTAGGTGATGTCGATGCGCAGGGTCGCCCGCACGCTGTCGTTCGTCACGGTGACCCGGACGAGTTCGATGCGTGGCTCCCAGCGGGTCAGGCCCTCCTCGACGTAGTAACGGGCAAGGCTGGCCGTGGAGGCGTTGTTGGGCTCGAACATCAGTCGTGCCAGGTTGCAGCCGAAGTCAGGGCGCATCACGCGTTCGCCGTGCTGGGTTCCCAGGATGATCCTGATCGACTCCCGGATCTTGCGCAGCCCGGCGGACTCCTCCAGGCCGGCCGGGCCCAACCGTATCGGGAAGGCCAGCCCTCGACCGTGGATGTCCGCTTCCCTGGGGTTCTCCGTTTCCATGGCGGTCTCCGTTCAGGCGGAACGCAGCGTGGTCTGGCCGCCCGTGGCGCCCAGCCCGTTCGGAGCCGGGGACAGGGTGCCATCGGTGGTGCCTACGAGGCTGTCGAGCATCACGGCGAGCCCGCCGGTCCTCAGCTTCGTCGACTCGCCGGCGGTGACGGTCATGACCCGGGTGCACTTCTTGGCGGGTGAGGGGGCAAGGCAGTTGATGGCCGTGGCGCTCGTGATGTCCGCCCTTCGCAGCACGGGATGTCCGTCGACCTTGAGCACCGCGGTACTGGTGATCGTCACCAGCCCGGGGGTGACGGGAGGCGGGAGCGCGCCCTCCGGGAGCCCGTTCCCGCACGTGATGGTGCTCGCCGTGGTGAGGACCAGGTGTGTGGTGGCCATCAGGGATTCCTCCGTTCCTCCTCAGGTGACGTCGACGTGCTGGTCACTCATGGTGATCTTGGTGCCGCCGGGCGTCTCCGTCGCTGCGGACAGGGTGATCTCGCCGCCGGCGGTGATGGTGAGATCGCCTGCGGCGCTGATGGTGAGTGAACCGTCGGCGCTCAGCGTGATGGAGCTGCCCCGCCCGCCGTCTTCGATGACTACTTCTCCCCCCTTCTCGGAGTCGTCGAAGACGATGCGGTGCCCGGCGCGGCTCTTGATGACGCGCTTGCTGTTCGCTCCGTCGGCGTTCGTCGTCGGCGGCGGCTGGTCGGCGTTCCACAGGCTGCCGATGACGTACGGCTTGCTCAGATCCCCGTGCTCGAAGGCAACCAGGACCTGTTCGCCGCGCTCGGGCAAGGCGTAGAACCCCATGTCATTTCCGGCCATCGGGCGGACGCACGGCGCCCAACCACTGGTGAACCGATCGGACAGGCCGGGGAAGGACACCTTCACCCGGCCCAGCGGGGCCTTCGGAGGTGTGGCCGTCACCTCTTGGTTGTCCTGCACGACACCGAGCACCACGCCGTAGAAGCGCTCGGGAAGGTTCGGTGCCGGCTCTTCCACGATCTGTTTGCGCAGCATGCCGAGCAGATGGGACTGTCCGCGCTGGCTGATCGCGAACTCGGTGGTGAAACCTCCGTCGTCGATGCGATGCGTCACCCTGCGCAGGCGATAGGTTCCGCTGAAACGTTTCCCCACACCGCGTATCTCCAGATACCTGCCGGCCGCGAGGACGGGCGCCCCGACGCAGGATCCGGTCCCCTCGTACGTCCCCGTGAGCAGCTCTGCCAGCAGGGACTCCGCCAGGACCTTCGCGTCCAACGGATTCTCCACCGCCTGCTTGCGGATGCCTTTGCGCATCATCCGGGTCAGCAGCTCCGCCGCCGAGCTGCCGACCCGCTCGAGCAGATCACCCGGGTCCAGATCCGCGGCCAGCGCCATGGCGTGGACGGTCTGGGCGAGCTCCTGGTTGTACCCGCGGACGGCCTGGACTCCGGTCACTCCCGCTGTGGAGATGCGCGGTGCGAAGGCGGACAGGTTCCGGCCCCACTCCAGGACGTGGACGGCCGTCTGCGGGCGCGGGAACTGGAAGTGCAGCCGGTCCCACTCGACGTACACATCGAAGAAGTAGCGCTGGGCGAGCGACTTGAGGAATGCCATGTCGCCTTCGACCTGGACGACCTTCTCCCGCATACCGGGCGTGGGGTCCACCACCGGGATCAGTCCGTTCTCCACTGCGATGCGGGCGGCGATCACGCTGTCGTTGAGGAACGCGTACTCGGTCGGTTCCACCTGGGATCGGCGCATGCGATGCGACTTGTCGTAGCCGGAGACCTGGACTGTCGGCGCACCACTCTGCGGGAAGGACGGCTCAACGGCGGCGATCTCCCCGAGGAACGCGGGTTCCAGTTCGTTGCCGTACCCGAGGTGGATCTCGACCGTCTTGCCGAGATCCAACAGCGGGGAGTCCAGCAGCCGGTTGTCGGGATTACGCAGCACGAAGCTGAAGGAACCCGCCAGATCCAGGCTGGTCTCCACGGTCAGGCTCAGAATCCGGTCGGCCACGTCGGAGGCCATGGTCAGTCCGGCGATGCGCACTTCGAAACGGGGGGCGTATGAGAATGCGGTCATGGTGCCGCCCTTGACCGCGGCCGCAAGGGCCCACCCGGTCGACGTGCCGGGACCATCAGCCGAGTGCCCGGTTCCAGCGCGAAGGGATCCGAGATGCCGTTGGCCAGGGCGATGTCCCGCCAGAGAGCCGGATCGCCGAGGTAGGACCCCGCCAGGCCGCTGAGCGTGTCGCCCCGCACGACCAGGTGCACCGAGGGCTGCCCGGCCCCCGCCCCCACTGCCTCCCCTGCCGCACCCGCGGCCCGGTTGACGAGGCCCGAGGCGGTCGGCGAGCCGAAGAAGACGCCTTGCTCCACCTCGACTCCCACCCGTACGAATTCCTGCAGGCGCACCGCCAGACTGGACCGCACCGGGGTACCGTCCCGCAGGAACATGGTGAACCGCTGTCCGGCATCCACCAGGACGCAGCGGAACTGGAATGTGCCCAGGGAGAACACCAGGACCGGCGGAGCCTGCGTCTGCGGCTGTTTGTCGAGCAGCCGGACGATCGGGCCGGTGTACCCGCGTACGTCCTCGCCGCGCTCATATGTGTCGAAGAAGAGCTCCATGCTGAGCGTGCGGGCCCGGCCACGCACGTACTGCACGGGCGGGTTGTCCAGGCCGGGTATGCCGACCTCGGCGAAATTGTTGCCCTGTTCCAGCTTGAGTTCCTCCGGGTTGTACATCACGGAGAAACTCTCACCCGAGGACGTGTTGATGATCTCCGCCTTGGCCAGGGCCGCGCTGACCGAAGCCCCGGCGGGCACCGGTGCGAACGGGGACGGGGTGGACGGCACATCAGCCTCCGCGCTCGAATTCGGTGCGCAGTCGGCGCATCACATCACTGACCAGGTCACGGCGCAGCGCCTGTACGTCCAGCTCCGCCGGAGCGGGGCGTGACCCCGCGGTCGTGCCCCGGCCGGTCGGGGCCGCCAGTGGCCGGGCGGCGGCCGTGTCCGGCACAGGCCGCTCGCGGCCGGTCGGGTGCGTCGCTCTCTCCCCTTCCGGCACCGCGCTCGCGCCCCGGACCGGCGTGGCGGGGACCGGATCGGCGCCAGCGACCGGAGCGAACCGTTCACCCGAAGCGGGCGGGAACTCGGCCGAAAGCACCGACCGTTCCACCGCACGGGCCGCAGACTCCTCGTCCCGCACCGCCGCACCGGTCGCCCGGCGCCATGCGGCACCCGGCTGCAGGAGTGCCCTGACATGGACGGCCTCGTGGGCCAGCAACGCGAGACCGCTCTCCTCCCCTGGCCGGTAGCTTCCGTGCCGGAAGTACACGTCCCGGCCGACCGTCACGGCGTCGGCCCGATGGGCACGTGCGAACCCGTCGGCGGGACCGTCGTCGTGGATCCGCATCGCGTCCGCCCCGTCTCCGGCGACCTCCCGCAGCCGGGACCGGGCGGCGGCGGGCAGCGGCACGGACGGGGAGTCCACCGGTGCAGCCACGTCGTCGATGCCGTCCGCGGGATGCGGTCGGCGCCCCTCGCCCGCCCCCGCCTGCCCGGGCGGCGGTACGCCACCGGCCCAGGAGGGCCAGCGCGGTCCCGAGGGGAGCCGGGGCCCCGGTCCGGGCAGGGCGGCCCAGCCGCGGGCGGGCACGGGCTGCGCGTGCCGGGGCGTTGCGTCGATCCGGTCGAACCGGCCGACGTAACCTCCCAGGCGCGTCACCCTGTCGAGCAGGAACCGCAGTGAACCGGCCCATGGCAGGGGCATGAGCAGCCGCGTGTGGAGACGGCGCCCCCGGAGGTCCAGCCGCTCACCCAGGCTCGGCGGGCTCAGGGGGACCATGCCGTTGTCCTGCGTCATGATCGGCCCTCTCCTTCCAGTACGCGGGCGACCTCACGCACCCAGCGCAGCCGCTCTTGGTGGTCGAGGTCCAGCAACTCGGTCAGGGTCCAGTGGACCTGGCGTCCCAGAAAGGCCACCTCCTGGCGGACCCGAGCCAGGGGGTAGCCCCTCACCCCCCCGGCTGTGGCGCCTCCGTGACGTGGTCGCGGCCGCAGTGCGGGCAGCGGACGGTCACCATGGCCGGGGCCAGGCCGTTGATGCGGTTGTACAGGTCCTGAAGATGTGCCAGGTCCTCGGAGAACAACCCTTCGATCACTCCAGGAGTGACGTCCGGCACTCCCCCCAGCCTTGTCACCACCCGGGACAGGAGCAGGACGATCAGGTAGGCGGGCCAGTCCTGTACGCGTGGGTCCTTCAGGGGGTAGATCTCGTCAGCGGCCGTCGCCAGGCGCATCACACCGTCGCGGTGCAGGTTCCCGGCGTCGTCGACGTACCCCTTCGGCAGCTGGAACTCGACCTCCGTGACCAGCATCGGCGTCACACCCGGGTGAGGCCCTCGTGCGCCAGCACGAGAGTGTCGATGGCGACGTCGTTGCCCTTGGCGCTGAGCGACGCCCCCTCCCACTTGGACGGCCAGGCGCTGACGAAGTTCCAGCGGGCGACCTCGGTGTGATTGCTCAGGTCGAACACGACGATGGATCCGTTCTTGCGGACCACATCCCCTTCGACCACCCTCTGGCGCCAGGCCCACAGCTCCTTCGACGGGGTGATGCCGTACTTGAGCGTGATGTCGGAGTAGCTGGTCTTGCCGGGCAGTTTGCGCACGGTGGTGTTGTCGCCGCCCTCCCGGGTCTCGACCACGTCGGTGGTCGAGCCCAGCCCGCTGCACTCGGTGAAACTGGCCTGGGCGATGCCGTCCAGCTCCACGAGGAAGTTGAAGTTGCGGAAGGGGTCGACCCGCTGGCCTGTCTGAGGCATTTCTCGGTCCTTCCTGCTAACCCTCGTTGACGCGAACGCCGCCGGACCACAGGCCCAGTTGGATGACGACGTGCTCGGCGGGCCTGGTGGGTGCCACACCGATCTCGATGAACACCTGGCCCAGATCCCGGACCGGGGCGGGGTTCAGCTCCTCGTCGATCTTGACATAGAAGGCTTCGGCAGCGGTCTCGCCGAACAGCGCGCCGGACTGCCACACACGGGTCAGGAACTCCGTGACCGTACGTTCCAGCTTCTTCCACAGTGTTGTGTTGTTCGGCTCGAACGTCGCCCAGCGCAGGCCCTGCAGCAATGAGTCGGAGATGTACGCCATGAGTCGGCGTACGTTGACGAACCGCCATGCTGTGTTGTTCGACAGCGCGCGTGCACCCCACACCATCGGCGGGCTGCCCGGAAAGACCCGCAGGGCGTTGATGCCGAGGTTGTTCAGCTGGGCCTGCTCTCCGTCATTGAGAGGGACCTCCAGATCGACGGCTCCGCGGACGGGCTCGTTGGCGGGCGCTTTGTGCACCCCGCGTTCGTTGTCGCTGCGCGCCATGACACCGGCGATGTGTCCCGAAGGGGGCACGCTCATCAGTGCGGGCTCGTCCGCCGGCGCGCCTGGGTCGCTGATGCGGATCCACGGCCAGTACAGGGCGCCGAACCCGCGGTCTGTCACCAGTCCTTCGCGCTGTGTCCTGACCGGCTCCATGTTCTGGGGCGCCGCCTCATCGCGCGCCCCGTCCAGGACCGCGATCCGGTCGCCCATCTCCTGGCAGTGGTCGATCACCGTCTTCTGCAGCACGGCGTCGGTGATGCCGGGCAGGCACACCATGCTGACGTCCAGGGTGCGGGTGAGCGCGGTCAGGGCGTCACCGAGGCCGGTCATGTCCTGCACGGGCACGATGTAGGCCGTGGTGCCTCCGTTCTGGAAGAACCCCCGCACGGCGTGCGGCAGGGTCGGGGTGGGCGGCTCGGTCCCGAATTCGCCGAACCGGCTCACGTACGCAGTCCAATTGGTGACCGCCACCGGCTTGCCCAGGTCCGCCTCCGCGATCTCTCTGGTCGTGCCGATCAGGGCCGCCGTACTGGTTCCCGCCCCCGCGATCGGCCCTACGGCCTTGATCTCCTCCAGGTGGACACCTGGTGCTTTGGTCTGGAAGTCGGTCATCGAAGCCTCCTGGCCTCGTGCGATGCGTCAAGGTTGGGGAAGGAGCACGTTGTGCACCTGGCGGTCCGTCCGGTACACCACCTCCGTGCGGATGTCGGGACTGCCGATCAGCTGGACCAGGAGGGTGTGCGGCCCGAAGTCCAGCCCGACGAAGGAGAATTCGCCCGAGTGGCCTGTCGTGACGACCTGGTCGGTCCCCACCGCGGTCACGTGAGCGCCCTCGACCGGCAGGGCGATGCCATCCTGCGCCCGCAACACCCGGCCTTGGAGCGCGGGTTGGTCGAGCGATGCCTGTTCCACGCGGAGGTCCGTGGTCCGGGGCAGCAGTTCAGGCTCCTCGAAGGGCCCGAGGGCAATCGTCACGGTGAACGACAGCGAGGGCCGCGGAGGCACCCCCAGCGCGGTCCAGAACTGTCCCGTGCCCGCGCCGTCCTTCGACTGACCCACTGAGGAAGGAAGTGCGAAGAGCCGAGGCGGCTGCGACAGAGCGCCTTGCAGGAACCGCTCGTCGATCACAGGGAACCTGCTGAACCAGAAGAGCAGTTGGCCCAGAAGCCGGTGTTCGTCCTCCGCCTTGACCGCGCCGGCCTTGTGCGACCAGGCGGTCGCCAGGTAGGTGCAGTCCACGCGCATGGGCGGACGCCGGCTACGGATTCCGTCGCCCTCCACCTCCTCCAGGAAGGGTGCCTGCTCCCGCAGCACCCGGTTCTCCTGTAGGTCGTGCAGGAAGAGGTTTACGGTGTCCTGTGCCGGCTTGAAGTCTCTGTCGGGCGTGACGAAGCTGACGTCCGCCTCCCGCAGGCGATCGGGTGCCTGCCCGTCGGCGAGCAGAGTCCTGAGCGTCGCATCGAGATCATGGAACACGGCTCAGCTCCGATCCAAGACGTCGTGCTGTTCCGTTTCTCTCCCGGGCATGACCCTGTCCGTCTTCTGGAACTCACGCTGTACGGCCCGCACCAGGTGCGGCGTTCCGATCAGCGAGCCCTCGGCGGCCGCCAGGAAGGCGGCGTGCAGGACCACGTTCCGGATGCTGCCGCCCGGCAGCGGATAGTCACGCGCCAGTCGGCCGAAGTCCACATCGGCTGCGCGCGGTGCAGTGTCGGAGAAGCAGGCCCGCCAGATCCTCTCGCGGTCCGCCGCGCCGGGGAACGGGAACTCGATGACGAAGGCAAGCCGCCGGGTGAACGCCTCGTCCAGGTTGCGGCGCAGATTGGTCGTCAGGATCGCCAGGCCCTCGTACCGCTCCATCTGCTGGAGCAGGTAGGAGATCTCGATGTTGGCGTAGCGGTCGTGCGCGTCCCGCACCTCGGAGCGTTTGCCGAACAGCGCGTCCGCCTCGTCGAAGAGCAGGATGGCGTCGCTGTCGGTGGCCGCGGTGAAGATGCGCTCCAGATTCTTCTCGGTCTCACCGACATATTTGCTCACGACGGTGGAGAGGTCGATCCGGAACAGGTCGAGCTCGAGCTCGTGGGCGATCACTTCCGCGGCCATCGTCTTGCCGGTGCCGGGAGGCCCGCTGAACAGGGCGCCGATGCCTCTGCCTCGGGTCAGCCCCGCTGCGAAGCCCCACTCGTCCATGACCCGGTGCCGGCACGCGACCCGGTCCCGCAGCTCGGCGAGTTGGGCGGCCGTGTCCGTGGGCAGCTTGATGTCGCCCCAGCCGTACGCGGGCTGGAGGTGGTGCGCCAGAGTGTCCAGTGCGTGGCTGCTCTGCCCGCGTGCCGAGGCGAACAGTTCGGTCCGGGTCGGCTGGGGCTGACGGCCCGGCAGGCGCTCGGCGGTGGCGCGTCGGCGCGCGGCGCCGACAGCAGTCAGGGCGGCGTCGGCGATCCGGTCCGGGCCGAGCCGGAAGCGGGCGGCGAGATCGTGAAGATCGGCCGGGTCCGCGGTGACGCCCTGGGCGGCGAGCGCCTCCTCCCATACAGCGCGCCGCTCGACGAATCCGAGACGGACGACAGGAATCTGCACGACTCCCAGTGCGTGCCGGCCCTGCGGCACCCAGTCCCGCGTCCCGGTGATCAGGACGTCGCCGTCGTGTCCGGCCAACAGGTCTTCCAGCGTCCGCGTCCGTACGACGTGCTCGCCGAGCGGCCGACCGAGACCTTCGAGGTCGTCGACGCACAGCACCGCTCCCAGCAGTGACGCCTCACGGAAGGCGAGAGCGAGCAGTGTCGCCGCTCGTTCCGCGTCGTCGGGCAGCAGGGCGGTCTCCACGGTCAGCAGAGGGACGCCGTGTCCGGCAGCGAGGTCGCGGGCGGGCCGCCTCCGTTCGGCACCGGCCGGGCCCCGCACGTACAGCCTCATCGGGCCGTGACCTGCGTCGCCGGGCCCGACCACCTGTGCTGGTGCGGTCAGCGGTGCCGGCACCTCCAGCCGGCAGCAGGAGGCAAGTCTCTTGTCCAGTCCGTGCTGGTCCAGCAGGACGTCCACGATCTGTTCGTCGAGCACCATGGCATGGGCGAGGAGCGGTGGCTCGACGGCCCGGGGGTCGGGGACGAGTGTCAGGATGCGGTGCTCGGTCAGCGGCGCGCCGGAGCCGAAAGCACCCCGGCCTGCGAGCCGTTCCTCGGCGGTGCCGGTGAGCAGGTCCATGGCCAGGCCCACCAGCGGTCGCCTGCGGTTCAGGTCGTCCTGGAGGAATCCGTAGACCTGTTCGTAGCGCAGGTCCGCCTCCGGTGCCAACGCCATCAGGACCAGGTCGAGTTCGAGGTCCGACAGGCCGTATCGGCTGCGCAGCCAGGCCCACCCCTCGTGGTGGCGGGTGATGTCGTCCCAGGAGGGTTGCGGCGGGTGCGCCCCGGCCGCGACGGGCCGCGGCCTCCCAGGGGGTGTCCGCAGCAGACGCCGAGCATGAGCGGCGCTCACATGCAGGCCGGGAACGATGTCCGTCGCCTCGTCCTCGGCCTGCTCGGCCGCCATGGTGGCCACGGCCTGTGTCAGCATCCCGTCGAGGCGTGCGAGTGCGACGAGGCGAGGGGAGCCCGTCAGGACATCGGACATATGGGCCTCCAATGGCATCTCGGCGGAACGAGGCGTCATACCGGCCGGGGGCGGTTCATGGTGTGTGCGGCGAGTCGAGGAAGCCGACCCGGAAGACGAGTCCCTTGAGACCGTGAGCAAGCTGGTAGTGCGCCACCTCCGCCTTGATCGCGGGGCGCAGGTGGACCGGCACATGAGCGCCGTCGTATATCAGCCACACCCTGTTGATCTGCACCTTGTCCCCGGTGCGGCGCAGGTACTGGGCTCCGGTGTACCGGTCGTAGGCCTCCTGGAGATCGGCTCGGACCTGAGCCCTGGCCGTCGGCGGCTTCATCCTCGCCATCTCCTGGCGGGACTTGTTCGACACGACGGTCCAGGCCTCGCCGTCGGGGAACAGCACGTCGGGCCGGGTCAGCCGGCCTCCCGTTCGTGCAGGGGAGATGTGATGCTGCGCCTTCACGGACGTGATGCGGCCGGGGTCGACCTCCTCCAGGAAGACATCGGTGACCTTCTCGTCGAACTCGGTTCCTCGGATCGTGTTGCGCAACGGGTGGCCGCGGGGATAGGCCTCCCGGAAATTGGCGAAGGTCCGGGGCGGGGCGGGCAGCCTGTCACCGGCGAGTGCGGCTTTGCCTATGTCGTTGGCGCGTTTGCGGGCGTAGCGGACGTAGTCGTCCCATTCCTGCTGCATGACCTTGGACATGCGTGCAGGCTTCGCCCTGATCAGCTCGTGGTCGATGAAGAACGCGGCGTCGTGGTCGCTTCTGATGGGCGATACGCGCTCGACCCTGTCGATCACCGGCTTCATGATCGCCCCCTCATCGGCGCTGGGCCCGCCCTTCCGCTCGGGGGGTTTCGCGGCGCTACGGGGCTTCTTGGGGGCCCGGGTGGTGCTGGGCACGGCGGACCGCTGCGGTCCGGCAGTGCCGCGGGGGCTGGGTGTCTTGACGCCGCCGCGTGGCGCCCCGCCCGCGCGCGGGGGGCCGGCGACGGGGCCGGTGGTGCCCGTCGCCTTGAGCGGTACATCGATCTCGGCCTGCCGGGCCGCGGGCAGGGTCCCGCTCTGGGGATGCGCTTCGCCGTGGGAGGTGGCCGGCTCGGCTGCGGAACCGGTCTCGCTGTGCGGCCGACGCTCAGCCGGTGCCGTGCCCCGCCGGGTGGGCTTCTTGGCCGGCTGCGTGCCCTTCCCCTTGGCCGCGCGCCTGGCACGAGCCTGGTCCAGGTCCACGACGTTGCCGCCCCGGTCGGCCGCCGGCCCCGGTGGCTTCGGCGCCTTGGGCGCTGCGGCCTCGACCGTTCTCGTGGTGGCTGCGGGTACCGTCTTCTGCACTGCCGTGCCGGCGCCGCCGTGGGCGAGGGCCGTCTCCAGCCGCGCCGTCACCGCCTTGAGGTCCTGCAGGAAGTGCTGCAAGCGCCCCAGCAACTCGACGAAGGGCTTCAGCAGGGTGGTGCCGATCGCCTTGATCTTCTCCAGTGTCTTCGCGATCACGAGGCCGATCGCGCGCTCGACGGCCGAGACGGCTCTGCCGATCTCGGCGAGGGCTTCAGCGGCGCGAGCAAGCATGGGCGCGACGCGACCCAGCCCTTCGGCGATCTCGGTGATGGCGGCTCCGACGCCCTCGGTGAACACCGCCACCAGCACGTTGCTCAGTACGGCACCGACGGCCTCCCCCACGTCGTAGCCGATGCGTGCCGGACGAGTATGGAACGTGGCGCGCTGCAACCGCGACATCTTGCCGGTCACGGCACTGGCGGCGCCCGCCTTCTCGGCCTCGGTATGCGTGGTCACGATGTCTTTGACGGTCTCGGGCGGGACGTCCGACTCCTGCGCCGTGAAGGCCCGGACGACCTTGTGCGCCCCCCGGCGGCCGGCAACCCCGGCTTCCCGGACCGCGGACCTCTCCAGGTGCTCGTAGAGCTTGACGACACCGAAGAGCTGCGCGGGGTCCTTCGTCAGGGTCTGCTTCAGCGTGGCGAAGGCGGAGTCCCGCAGGGCGCACAGGTCGCCGTAGAGAAGTTCCGCGTCCTTCTGTAGCTGTGTCTCGCCCTTGAGCGCCCCGACGGCGAGGTTCTGGAGGAAGCCCCGCAGGTGCTCCGCCAGGACGGCCAGGCCAAGCAGGTCGGTGGCCGGGCTGACGAAGCCGGCGACCGCACCGGCCCAGTACGCGGCGGCCATCTGGTCGCGACCCTCTTGGGTGTTCAGCTCCTTGAGGCCTGCCTTGATCGCCTCCCTGATCTCCCGGTCCGACACCTGCCTCCCCAGCTCCGCGGCGAATCCGATCAGGGCGGCCTTGAGCATCTGCTGCTGGGGGCCCGTTCCCACCATCAATCCGGCAACCGTGTCGACGGCCAGATCCCCGAGGAAACCGAGGGAGTCCTGCGCTTCGGCTCCGCTGTCGCCCGTACCGTCCGGCTCCCGGGCGACACCGACCGCCGAGCCCTCCGTGACCGGTGCGCCGCCACCGCCCGCACTCCAGCGGCGGGCGCTGGCGGCGGCCTCCCGTTCGATGCGTTCGGAACCGGCCGGAGCCGACCCGCCGCGCGACTGCTGCACCGTGTGCGCCAGTTCGTGCACGAGCAACCGCTGCCCCGCCGCATCCGACGGCCGGTACTCGCCCGCCGCGAAGGTGATGTGCTGCCCCACTGTGTACGCCCGTGCGTGGAGGGCGCGCGCCGATTCCGCCGCGCTGCGGGAGGTGTGCACCCGCACCTGCGACAGATCCGCCCCCAGGTGAGCCTCCATGCCGGCTCTGAGCGACGGGGTGAGCGGGCTGCCCGGACCTGGCGGTGGGTGCCGTACGGGCCCAGGAGGATGCCTGGAGCTCGTGCGGCACTCCCGCTCGCGGCGCAGGAACGCACCCACCCCTTGATTGCCGACGCCGGACGGTGACAGCCGCAGGAACTCATGCCCGGTGGCCGGGAGACCCAGTGGGACGGAGTGCGCCTCGTACGGCGCAAGATCGCCGGGTTGCCTCGGGCGCGCCCGCTCCGTCGTCGGTTGCGGGGTGTCGCTTCGTACGGCAAGCGACGGCGACTTGGTCACATGCTCGGTCATGGGGGGTCACCCGTCTGCTTTCGTGACCCTGGGAGGCAATGGACGCTTCCAGCGTAGGTCGCCCGGATAGGGGCCGCAATACGGATCAACGCCGTGATGAGACTGTCGACCAGGCATGCCGGACGCGGCCAGAGCGCGTGACAGAAGCTGCAACTTCCCGTCGTGGCCGACGACTTCCTCGCCGCTGTCCCACGGCCGAGAAGTGAATCGTATCGGGACGGCTGTCGGTGACGCGTGCAGAGCCTGACCCGTCGGCAGATTCGGCGACGGCCTTTGCGCGCATCTCACACATCTGCAAATATTCAGGATTAGGAAGCACCTTGCGAACATGAGCGCTGCGCCTCTCGTCTTGCGCGCGCATCCCCGGCAGAGCCGACGCCTTCAGCAGAACGCCGTCCCGCCTGCCTCAGAAGAAATCGTGTCTCAGACACCACCGCCACAATCACCACAGGCCGGGAGGCGGATCATGGCCACGGCGGAGCTCGCTTCCGAACGAGAGTCGGACTATCTGTCGCAGCTGACGATGGCCGCGGCACGTTATGCGAACCAAACCGAACGGCGGGAACGGAACCAGTCCGTCATCGAGGCGCGCGGCCCGCTGTACGCGGACACTCCCGAGCGCGTCGAGAAACGGCTGGCGCGTCTCGGCGCCGACTGGGCCATGGCCCGGGCGATCGAGCACACGCCGACGGAACCTGCCAGCAGCGTGGGAAGTACCCTGCAGTTGCCTCCGGAGACGTTCACCAGCGAAGTGCTGGGGCTGGAGCGCCTGATCGGGCGCGTTCACCACCGGACTCACCCCGTCTCCCACGGAGAGCGCCATCGCGGTGCCCGCCCACAACGGCGCGTCTCCTCGACCGGTGACCGACGGCTCACCAGTGCAGGCGCAGGAGCAGTCGCACGCGGCCGACGGCACCGCTCAGCTCACCGTCCCACTGCGGATCACCGTCGCCGTCGACACCCGCTTGTTCGCGCAGCCCGCTTTCCCTGCCCAGCTGCCCGTGCCTGCACCGACGCTGAAGGCGGTACCGCAGCCATCCCCGGCCGGACGGGCGGACATCGTGTCAGCGGTCGAGAAGGACGTCGACGCGGCCCTGACCAACAACCGGCTCGCACGGGAGCGTCCCTACTACGACCGGACCGCGGACAGCGCCGCACGCGACGCGTACTACGCGGGCGTCGGTACCGGCGACGGTGACGCGCTGCGCCGTGCGCTGACCACGCTGCTGACGGAGACCCACGAGCCCCAGCCCAGGTACAAGCCGATGAGACTGGTGTACCCGTGGGTCGACCTGCACAAGGACGGCCGACTGCGCAGCATCTACTCCGGCAGGGACTTCTCCCCCGAAGAGCTCATCCGGGCGGACGCGGCCGTGGCGGAGGCCCGGCTGGCCCGAGTGCAGGAACTGCTGTTGCAGGAGAGCACCGCGGGGCCGGCCGAGTTCGAGGCGGAGTTCGACGCGCTGGAGGCGTCCATGCCGTTCAACTGCGAGCACGTGGTGCCGCAGTCGTGGTTCGCTAAGAAGGAGCCGATGCGGGGGGACCTGCATCATCTGTTCGCATGCGAGGTGGGGTGCAATAGTTACCGGGGCAACTTCCCGTACTTCGATTTCCCCGACTTCGACGAAACGGTCCGGGACGCCTGCGGAATGCGCGAGCGCACAGGATTCGAACCACAGGAGGGCAAGGGCGCGGTCGCCCGTGCGACCCTGTACTTCCTCCTCCGCTATCCGGGCCAGGTCGGCGACGCCGAACGCGAGTTCCCCGAGGAACGACTGCCGGTCCTGTTGGAGTGGCACGAGCGTGAGGCGGTCACCGAGTACGAACGGCACCGCAATGCCGCCATCGCGGAGATCCAGGGCAACCGGAATCCACTCATAGACCATCCCGAGTGGGCACGCGAGATCGACTTCGCAGGTGTCTGGCCCTGAGACCGCTCCCAGGGCCCGGTAGACCTTCTGGCATCCGCGGCGACTCGACGGACACGGCCCTGTCGCCGGGGTAGCCGCGGATACTGGGGGACAGCGGCCGCTGGGGTGGGAAACCAGCAGCGGACCCCCAGGTCACGGCGCGAATGGTGTGCGCCGTGACCTGACCGGAGTGGCTGCGGGAGTGGACGACCAAGTACGAGCCGAACGACGTCCGGCACTGGCCGCATGACAGGGTCGGGACTGCCGGCGTCGGAACGTTCTTCGAGGATGGTTCCGGTAAGCGCCGATGTCGTCGGCGGTTGTCTGCACCACTCATACGCATCGGACGCCACCGTCGCTGAGCGGCCCCCCGGGGCTCCGATGACGTCAGGATGACGCGGTGCTGACAGTGATTCCGTAGAGTCGGACACGCGAGACAGCGGGCCCGCCGACCAGCCGAGCAGCTCGGGCGTGAGGTCATGGGAGAGCGCGCGGGCGTCGACGGTGACCTTGAACCCGCGGATGGTGAGAGTCCGGTCAGCGACCTCGGCGTATCCGGCGTGCTCGGGCGGGATGGTCAGCCGTCCATCGAGGGTTACCCCGAACCGTGGATTCGCGACACCCCGGGCCAGGACGAACAAGTAGCCCTGAGCGGGTATCAGGGTCGGTTCATGGACAGCGGAGCGCGTGAGCACCGTGTCGTCGCCGTTGAGGAACGGCCGAAGACCATGGGAAAGGTCCCGCGCATCAATGGTGACCTTGAATCCTTGGATGGTGAGGAGGGGGGTGCCGTCGGATGCGGTGCTGGTGGTGGCGCATTGGGCGGTTGCGGAGGTGGTGATGAAGGTGCCGTCGGGGTCGAGATCGAAGGCGGGGTCGACGACGCGAGGGCCGGGGACGAAGCCGTACCCCTGTGCGGGGATGAGGACCAGTTCGTTGATGTTGGTACGGGAAAGTCGTTGGGAGTTGCCGTTCAGGAAGACTTCGAGGTCGCTGGAGAGGGCTTGGCCGTCGATCGCGACCTTGAACCCACGAATCGTCACGACCGGCGTGCCGTCCGCTGACGTACCCACCGCCTCACCGTTGCACTGTTTCGGTCAGGCGCACAGCCCCGCTCACGTCCACGTCGAACAGCGGCACCACGACCCGTGGCCCGGGCACGAATCCGTAACTCCCGGCTGGTAGCAGTCTCAGCTCGTGGCTCGTGCCCCGCTCCAACCGCGCCGTGTTGCCGTGGAGAAAGGCCTCCAGATCATGGGAGAGTGTGCGTTCGTCGAGCGTGACGGGTAAGCCGCGCATGACGAGTGAGGAAGTTCCGCGCCCCCGAGGAAGGCGTCGTGGGCCGCGTCGAAGTCCACCACCCCCTCCTGTGTGACCCGGAGTTCGGAAACTCGCCGGCCGGGGATCTGCTCGATTCCGTAGATGCCCGGGTCGAGCGACACCGCCGGAGCCGTCGCCCCGTCACGCTGCTCAGGAGTCGCGCTGCGGCCCGCAGGGCGGTGTGCATACCATGGAATGCCCCCATCGGGAAGCGAGCAGGAGCGATGTCATGGACCTGCTGCCGATCGAGATCAAGGTCAATGTCGAGGGTGACGTCGCAGTGGCGCTCTCGGCCCTCCGCGGGACGGGCGGTGCACTGCTGACGCGCCGGGTCTGGTTCGCGGAGGACCGGGCCGGTGTCGCCGAGGGCCGGGTGCCCCTGCTGGACGGGGGTGTGATCATACGGTTCAGGATCGGCAGCGGTCCGGACGACTTGACCGTGAAGTTGCGGCCGTCCACGCGGGAGCAGTTGGTCGGCCGCTTCGAGGGCCCCTTCGACGCCACGCCGTTCACGTACCGGATCGAGGAGGACTGGTCGGCGGACCGCCGGGTGCTGGCCGCCTCGCTGGTCCACGACCATCCCCAGGGCGCGTTGTTGGGCGCCGTCCAGCCCGGAGGCGATCCCGCAGCACGGATCGACGCGGTGCAGGACCAGTTCCTGGATGTCTGCGCACCCGACATCCGGCTCGACGGGCTGGTCGCGCTCGGTCCGGTCCTCTCCACGAAGGCCGACGACGTCGAGCTCGACGACCTGAAGGTCGATCTGGAGGCATGGAGGGTCGCCGGCCTGGAGTTCCTGGAGGTCTCGCTCCGGGTGAAACCCAAGGCGGGAGAGAGCGCCGAGGAGTTGAAGGCGCGGGCCGAGCGCAAGCAGCGGAGGCTGGAGGAGACGGTGAAGGAGCGCGGGGTCGTCATCGCGGACCTCCCGGAGAGCAAGACCCGCAGGGTCCTCACCGTCCTGGCGGAGGCCGGGCGGCCCTGACCCGAGGGCAAGCCACCCCAGCGCCCTCGTATCACCCTTCGGCCTCGTGCACGGTGGGCCGTGGCTCGGTGCACGGGTGTCCGTTCACTTTCTTTTCCGACGGTGATACCCGGACCCGGTACGGGCACCTGGTGCATACGACGGTGCCCCCGTGCAGATCTCGAAGATTCCTGGTGACGGGGGCACCGTATGGCAGGGCGTCGGAGTCGGCGCCGGCAGGGGCGCATTGCCGCCTGGCCACGGTGTCGGGGCTGCCATGGCATGGCTCCTTGCAGCCCGACAGGGCCGATGTGTGTCCTGTTCAGAAGATCAAGTCGCCGGCCGGGAAGCCCCATCCAGCTCGGTCTGCGTCCGAGGCCGGGTTGATGAACGGCTTGGTGGCATCGCCAGTTCCTGCGTAGAGGTAGAGGTCGCCGCTCGGCTTACGGGCCAACAAGTCGGGCTTGCCGTCACCATTGACGTCTCCGGGCGCGAGGACGGTGTTGTAGATGCTCCAGCCCCAGCCGATCTTGACAGGCGCATTGAGCGTGCCGTCCGGCTTGCCGGTGTAGAGGAACAGGTCACCGGCGGAGTTCCGGGCGAGGACGTCAGGGGCACTGTCGCCGCCGACGTTGCCCGAGGCGAGGACCGTGTCGTAGATCTGCCACCCGTTCCCGATCTCGACCTTTGGCTTGTGGAAGCCGTCAGGCTTGGTGGGGACGCGGTAGAGCTTGCCGTCGGTGAACCGGGCGATCAGGTCGGGGTTGCCGTCACCGTCCATGTCAGGGTTTGCGATCAGGGCGTCCACCCCTCCCCAGCCCCAGCCGACCTTGGTAGGCGCCGCGAAGAACAGCTCCGTGGGGTCGCCCGGGTAGAAGTAGAGGTCGCCGGCACCGTCGATGCCGTACAGGTCCTCGTCGCCGTCCTTGTCGACGTCCCCGGCCCTCGCGATGCGCTTCATGATCGACCAGCCGGCGCCGACCTTGCACGGATCAGCGGCGAGGCTTCCGTCCGCTCGGCCGAAGTGCCGCCACAGGTCGCCTGCTGCGTCGCGACGCAGCATGTCGGCCTTGCCATCCGCCCCGTTGTTGCAGTGGCTGAACGTGGCAGCTCCGCGGTAGGGGTAATGGTCCGAGATCCGGCTGTCGCGGGGCTGTGCGTCGGCCGCGACGTTCTTGAACCGAGCGGCGTCCACGAAGATGTAGTCGAGCTTCGCCTCGGTCCCGGCGCTCCATGAGCTGTGGGTGAACTCTCCCGACCGGCAGCTCGCCGGCAGCGGGTCGGTCTTGCAGCCGGCGTCGAAGAAGTCGCTGTCCGTCTCGTCGGCTTCGATGAACCTGCCGGTTCCCCCCAGGGCGGGCCGGTAGAAGGGGTCGAGGTCCGAGGACCGTGGCGATTGGGCCCTGCCCCCGCCGTTGCGGTTCACGGGGTTGAAGTCGCCGCCCAGCACGACAGGCGTGCCGGCGTTCAGCCACGGATCCGCGGCCAGATTCTTCGCCTGACGGGCGTTGATGTCCTGCGGGATGGGGTTGCCCTGTGAGTCCTTCGCGTACTGGGGATAGAGGTGCACGGAGCAGGCCCGGGTCTTGATGGACTGGATACTGGCCTCTACGCAGGCCGCGTACCACTTCTCGGGGCCGGAGTACGTGGAGGTGTAGGCATCGTCCGGGTCAATCGCCACGCCCGTGCCGCCGGTGATGGCGCCCTTGGCGAAGACGGCGATGCCGTAGTCGCCGGTCGCGCCACCCATCTCGCAAAGACCTGAGCGCTTGCCGAGGGTCGAGACGAAGTACCCGGCGTAACCGTCGGCCGCGAGAGCTCCGGCCACGGCGTCGTACTGCTGGCGGCAGACTTCCTGGAGGAAGACCAGGTCCGCCTTCCAAGCACGGGCCTCGCCCACCACCTTCTCGCGCCGCTCTGTCAATTCGCGGGTGAGCGAACAGTCCTTCGTTTCAATGCTGTTTCCACAGATGTTGTAGCTCAGGAACCGCACCACTGGCGCCGTGCTCGGCGATGGTGAGTCCGCCACGGCCGACTGCACGGCCCCGAGTGTGACCAGTAGTGCAAGCAGCATCATGAATGCCCTGCGTCTCAGCATGGCTGCTTCCCTCCCTCTTCGAGTCCGCCTGGGAGCCGGAGCGCCGCTATCTCGCCAGGTTCGGCCGCGAGTTCGAGCGGACAGTCAACAAGATCGGCAAGTCTAGCCGTAGCCCTTTGCGATGCCGGGCCCTTCTGTACGCTGGGTGTATTGGACCCCCGGTTCCACCCGCGCTTCACACCGGCCGGATCGCCCTGAGGGCGTGCAGTCTTATTCGTCACGCAATGATCTTGGACGCCTTGTCCTCGTTCCCGGACACACCGTCAGCATTTGGAATGGCTCGTCCGGCTCACAGCACCTCGATCAGGGGTTCCAGCCCTTCGCTGTCGTGGGTGTTGCCCGCGGAGATTCCGACGAGGAGGGGCAGTCCGTTCGCGTCCGACAGGACGTGTATCTTGGATCCGGCTTACCCCGGTCCCGGACCTCGGACCTGTGTGTCGCCCCCTTCATAGCCCGGACGTGGGCGGTGTCGAGGACGACGCGGGTGACGTCGATGAGGCCGGCGTCTTCCAACCGGTGCAGGACTGCCTCGTGCAGGCGGCCCCAGACGCCGGCTCTGGACCAGATCAGGAACCTGCGGTGGGCGGTCGACTTCGATGTCCCGAAGCACGGCGGCAAGGCGCGCCAGGCGCAGCCGCTGACGAGCACGTAGATGACGGCCGTGTGCACAGAGCCAGCCTGGCTTCCACCAGGGCGCGTAGGGCAGGCTGTTGGCAAGCTTGGCCCGCTTGGGCCGGTGCCCACGCCCGTAGGCGGCCGCATCGGCCGAGACGGCTCGGTAGCGGTCGCGGCCGCCGTTGCGGGCGATCTCTCGGGAGACGGTCGAAGCGGATCGGCCCAGCCGCTCGGCCGACTGCCGGGCCGATTCGCCGGCGGCGATGCCGCGGGATATGTCCTCGCGCTCGCTGCCACTCAGATGCCGCTCTGACCGCGTGCGCGGGATGAGGCGGACCCCGCCGCTCTGGTACAGGGCACGACGGGCGTACTGCATTGGCGCCCCGAGTGCCCGCCCGATCAAGCTGAACGGCTGCCCCTCGCGCCAGCGTCTCCAGATCTCGCCCTGCTGAGCTGGCGAAAACCCGTAGGCACGCACCTACGCCTCCACGATCAAATGATTGTCCGAAGGTGGTGCATTGATCACTTGAGGGCGCCGTGCTTCGATATGGTGGTGTGAGCAAAGGAAGGGCGAAGTGGTGAGAACGCCGCGGAGTATGGCGACCCTGGAGCAGGTCGACACAGGTGATCATGTCTGTCAGGTCATTGATCCCGCCGACGACGTCGTCGACCGGAGCCGGGCTTTCCTCGCGGACGGAGCCCTCTACGGCGACAAAGTGGTGATCGTCAGCCCCGCTGTCCGGGCAGGCAGCGAGTTCGCGCCGTTCGTCCTCGACGAAGCCCGGTGGGAAGGATCCCTCCTCGCCACGGTGCGCCGCGAGGCCGCCGATGCCGAACGGGAGGGTTTCCGGGCGCTTCGCGTCCTGCACCATGTCGGTCCTACCCGGCGCCCGTCTCACACGGAGGACCTGTTGCGCAGCGAACTCGCTCTCGAGGAGTTCGCCGCTGACACCGGGTCCATGGTCCTGTGTGCCTACAGCGCCGCCGACTGGGATCTGCCCTCCCTGCAGCAGATCGGCTGCCTGCACCCCCATCACCTGGGCACGCCCGTGGTGCCGCCCGCGTTCCGGGTCTACCGGACGGGACAGGAGGGCTGGACAGTGAACGGGATCGTCGACAGTGACGGCGCCGCCGTCTTCGGCGACATCCTGTGCACGCTGCTCGCCCAGGCGAGGACGGTACGCCTGCTGTGTCACGCTCTGGACTTCTTCGACGCCGCCGGGATGAGCGCCCTGGCCGATGCCGCCAGGCACCTTCCGGACCGTAAGGTCATCCTGGAAGGCACCAATGAGACCGTACGGCTCGCCTGGGAGCTGTCCGGCTTCGCGGTCCCCGACATCCCGGTGGTGATCGCACCGTGACCTCCTCCATCAACTCCGCAACCGCGGGTGATATGCGGTACCGGCACGAGTTGTACCCGTACTCCGGCAAGGACGAGTTCGTCCACGGCACTGCGAGTTTCATCCAAGACGCTCTGGACAACGGCGAGGCCGTCGTCGTCGCGGTCCCGCACGACAAGACCACCCTGCTGCGCGGCGAGATCGGCGAGGACGACACCGTTCGCTACGTCGACACCAGCGCGGTGGCGCACCACCCTGGCCGTCTCATCGGAGCCTGGCAGGACTGGCTGCGCGAGCACATCTCGGACGGTCGGCCGGTCCGCGGGATCGGGGAGTCGCCCTGGGACAAGGTTCGCAGCCGGGCGGAAGCGCAGGAGCTGCGCTACCACGAGTGGCTGCTGAACAAGGCTTTCGCCCAGGGGCCGGCCTGGTGGCTTCTGTGCCCCTTCGACGTCACCCACGACAGCACAGCATTCACGCAGATGGCCCGCTGCCATCCCGAGATGCGCAAGGACGGCCGTACGACTCAGTGCGAGGAATACGACGCACAAGCGCCGTATGCTTTCACGCCGCTTACCGACCCGTGTGATCCCTACGAGGAATTGCTCTACTCTCGCGGTGATCTGCCTGCCTTGCGAGAGAAGATCGCAGCCTGCGCCGAAAGCCACGGCCTGGGGGGCCGTCGTCTGCGGGAGCTGCATCTGGCTGCCACAGAGGTGGCCACCAACAGCATTCGGCACGGAGGCGGGCAGGGCGTGCTGCGCACCTGGAGCGAAGAGCGCCGGCTCGTGTGCGAGTTCCGGGACACCGGCTACATCGAAGACCCCTTGGCCGGGAGGACGAAGCCCACCGTGAAGCAAATCGGCGGGCGCGGTCTGTGGCTCGCCCACCAGCTCTGCGACCTGGTCGAGATCCGCTCCACGCCGGAGGCGGGAACGACCATCCGGCTCCACACGCAACTGCCCGAGTGATCTTCGTCTGACCCGATGGGGCAAAAAAGCAATGCGCGGGTATGCGCAGTGCGGGACGAACGCTTCGATGGCAGGATCGAGACGGGGAGTGGAAGAGCTATGGTCACGGTGAGCATGCGGCACGGCGGCACGGCGGTCGCACAGTTACCGCAGGACGTCGACTACGACTCGGTCCCCCACATCGTCGACCAGTGCGAGCACCTGATCAGGCAGGGGTGCACCACCCTGGTCCTGGACGCCTCACAGGTGCAGTACCTCGACTCGTCAGGCATCAGCATGATCATCACGCTGGCGAACGCACTCGTCGCACAGACCGGCACTTTGCGTCTTGCCGGCCTCAACGCCCACTACCAGCAAGTCTGGGGTCGTCTCGGCCTCGACACCTTGCTGCCCGTCACCCGCACGGTCAGCGCCGCGCTGAGCCCTCAGTCAGCAGGCCAGCCGTCCTCGAGCGCAGCGCGCACTAACCGGCCCTGACCAAAGCCTCTGGACGTGTCGGTGCCCGGTCCTGCTGCCGCCTGCCGTGGCCGCGCCCCATCGCCGGCGGCATAGCGACGAGGCCGAGCGTGAACAGGGTGTGCCGGCGAACGTGACGGGCAGCGGCTCAGTGCCGGCCGCCGTACAGCAGCACCCCGCAGGGCACGGGCCACAAAAGGACCGGGGCTGCCCGGGCTGCCGTCTCGCGCACTGTGTCCGGGCGCTCCTTCCCTTCGACAGTGTGTTCCGTCCCCGAGGGTGCCGGCCGCGCGCACGCTCTTCCGCCGTGGGGCCGCGGGCGTGGGTGCTACGTCCTCGCCCCGGTGACCGACACGGGCAGGCTGCCGCGTACGACGCTCTTTCCCGAGTGGGCGGGGTCTCCGTTGTCGCGCTGCGCCGACACATCGATCAGCGGGTAGCCCGCGAGGTCGATCCCAGCGGGCAGGGGCAGGGTCGCCGTGCCGTCCGGTCCGAGCACTCCCACCGCGATGAGTCTGGTGTGGCTGCGGTCCATGAGCCAGACCTCGTAGTAGCCGTCCGTCCGGGGCAGTCCCGTGACAGCGAGCGTGACTTCACGCCGGTCCGCCGAGTCGCCGTCCACCACGCGTACGGTGCCGGCGGCGCGGGCGGCGGACAGCGGGGCGAGCGATGCCGAAGGGCCCGCCGCGGCCGCAGCGGCGTGGTCGTCGAGGCCCCACCGGGTGACGGCGCTGCCGAGCGCCGCCCCTGCCGCGAGGCTCGCGGCGGCGAGCAGGACGGCGGGCCGGCGCAGCCGTCTCTGGCCGCCCCGGGAGCGCTCGTCCGCAGGGGGCCGGGGGCCCGGGTCGTGCCGCACCGGGCCGGTGCCCGGGTGCAGCTCGGCGACGATCGCGTCCCACACTCGGTCCGGCGGCGGGGTCGGCAGGTCCGCGGTCGACACCTCCCGCGCGACACGGACCACCTGCCGCAGTGCGTCGAGCTCGGAGCGGCACTGCGCGCAGCGGTCGAGGTGGCGGCTCTGCCGCGCCGTGGGACGAGGGCCTGTTTCGAGCGCGAGGCCCGTCAGCTCGTAGGGGTCGAGGTGCTCGGACACGTGCTGCCTCTCGTCGTGTCGCGGCGTGGGGACCGGCGCCGCGTCCCGTCCGCAGTCCTCATCACCGAGCGCCCCTCGCGACGGCGGTGACCACGAGGTTGCGCTGGTAGCCGCCCTGGTCGCGGTCGAAGGGGGGCGCGCAGGTGATCATGGTCAGGAGGGGGTCTCCCGACCGGGTGAAGACCTGGGCGGGCAGCCGGTCCTTGTCGACCGTGGCACGGGCGACGACCCGGTAGGTCACCGGGGTCCCGGTTGCCCTCCGCACGGTGACTTCATCGCCTGCGCGGACGTCGAAGAGAGCGGCAAAGGCCCCGAGGGCACCCGTCCGGGAGTCCACGTGTCCCATGAGCACGGCGGAGCCGGTGGGATCTCCAGGAGCCGGACCGTAGCGGTACCAGCCGACGCGGTCGGGATCGCGGGGAATCCGGGCGCTGCCGTCCGCGGCGACACCGACCGGTTCGACCGCGGCGCTCAGGCCGACGCGTGGCATGTCGACGCGGCGGGGCACGGCCGAGGCCTGCTCCGGCGTGGTCGCCGTGGCGGGGCCGCCGACGGAAGCTCGATCGCCCGCCGGTGGCACGGCGGACGGCGGGAACGCCGTCGACGGAGAGGCTGCGGGCGGCAGAGCGTGGAGCGGCCGTGGTGGCGCGCCGACGGAAGGCGTGCGGGCGTCGAAGTCGGCGGCCGCGGGAAGGCGTCCGGCCGGCGATGCCAGTGCCAGCACCGCGGCTCCGGAGACGGCCAGCAGCACGGTCGCCGCTGTATGCAGTCGCCGGAACCGCGGAGCCGGCCCGGTCTCAGACACGGCTGCGGGTCACCGCGCGCCGGGCAGCGAGGGCGCCGGCGAGCGCGAGCAGGCCGGCTCCGCCGGCGTAGGCCGTCCAGCCGTCGCCGCCGTCGACACCTGCGGCCGCTCCCGCGTTCACGCCCGAAGGCGCGGAGTGCATGCCGGTCAGGGTCTGCACCTTCAGCGCCAGGTTCTTGTCCTGTGCGCTGCCCCAGGCGTAGACGATGGTGGACGTTCCCTCCTGGAGGTTCAGGTCGGCGGGCCCGATGGCGACGTCGTCGGTGCCGGCCAGGACGACGTCCGCGGAGACCGTCCCGGCGTTCACCTCGGCGGTGTCCTCCTTGGGATTGACCAGGTCCTTGAACACGGGCTGTCCGCCCGCCCTGACGTCCACGGCGGGTGCCGCGGCGACGTGGCGGACCGTCAGGCGTGCCTTGCCCGCCGCCACCTTGGACGTGTCGTTCACGTAGGCGTCCAGCCGGGGATTGCCTTCTGCGTCGAGATGGGCGACGACGGTCGCGTTCGCCCCGGCCGGCACCTCGACCGTCTTCTCGAGGGCGGGGTCGCCCTTGGGGTCGGCCCCGGCCTCGAAGACCTTCAGGTCGTAGGAGCCGGCGGGCAGCGGTTGCGGTTCCGTCAGTGTGCCGGGCTTGAAGTCCGGGATCAGCTCGTCGCCGTTGGCGTACACGTCCACGGTGAGTCCGGGGACGGCGTGCAGGACGGAGACCATGGCCTGGTCGTCGTCCTCGGCGGCGAGGGCGGTACCGGCGCCGCCGAGCGCCAGCGCGCACACGCCGAGAGAGGTAGCTGCAACAACAGGAATCCGGGAGTTCATGGCGAGAGTCCCTTCGGGCCACTCACTCCGGATGAGTGAGTGCGAGGGGTCTTCCCGCCCTGCCCCGGCGGAGGATGCAGCTTTTTTCCCGGCCGTCCCGCCGTATCGGGACCTGCCGAGCATTTCGATGCGAGAACGATGCGAATTGCGGGCGTGCAGCGTTTCGGAGGAGCTTCTCACTGACGGTGAAACTCGACCTGGGAGCTCACAATGGCTGCTCGGCCTGATCTCTGCCCCGGCTCCGGCGCGGACGGCGCCCGCGAGCTTGAAGTGCAGCCGTCCCGGCAGGGACGGCGGTTCCCGCCCGCGGAGGAGACCGGCGACGACGCCGCGCTCGCGCATCGCTTCCGCGCCGGTGACGAGCGAGCGCTGGCCGAGGTGTACCAGCGCTGCGCTCCCCTGGTCCACACCCTCGCCCTGCGTTCCCTGCACGACCTGCAGGACGCCGAGGACGTCACCCAGCAGGTCTTCTTGGCCGCGTGGCGGGGGCGGGCCGGGTACCGGCCGGACCGGGGGGCTCTGGCCGGCTGGCTCGTCGGCATCACCCGGCACGCCATAGCGGACGCCCACGCGGCCCGCGCCCGGCGGGCCGACATCGAGAGCACCTCCGTCGCCCGGCACGAGGAGGCGGTCCGCCGTCACGGTGTGGACGAGAGCGAGGCCGCGATCAACCGCGTCCTGGTCCTGGAGAAGTTCGGACGGCTGACGCCGGTGCAGCGGCGCCTGCTGGGCCTGGCCGTCTACGCCGACCTGACCCAGACGCAGATCGCCGAGCGGACGGGGCTGCCGCTCGGCACGGTCAAGAGCCACATCCGGAGGGGCCTGCACGCACTGCGCCGGGCCATGGAACCCGCCACCTGACGCGCACTCCCCCGCGCGCGGAGAACCGGGGCGGCCCAGGATGAGCCGGACCAGGTGACGCCCGGCCTCCGGCGGACTGCCGCGCTTCCTGGCGGACGGGCCGCCGATCACCGTTCTCGTGCGCAGGCCGCCGATCACCGCCTCGCAGGTCACGCTCGCTCGACGAAGGCCCCAGGAAGGACCCGGACAGCGCATCCGGCCGGCGTCCGTGACGGGAACACACCATGTGCCCCGTGTAGGGGCTGATCGCTACTACTGCAGGGGCTGAGGTGGGAAGTGACCGAGAACCGCGTCCTTGCCGCCGGTGTCTCGACCGGCGCGCTCGCCCGGAGGCTGGGCATCTCCCCCACGACGCTGCGTTCGTGGGACCGCCGCTACGGACTCGGGCCGGCGGAGCGTGTCGAGGGGCACCACCGGCGCTGGACGCCCGAGGACGTGGCGATGGTGCGCGAGATGTGCCGCCTGACCGCGGAAGGCGTTCCTCCGGCCGAGGCGGCCCGCGCGGCGAAGACACAGGCCGCTGACGCCCGCGGCGCAAGGACCCCTCGTGCGGAACCGGCTCCGCCCGGACCGGGGCCGCTTCTCCCCCCTCCCCTTCCGGCGGCCCCTCCCCTCCCGGCGGCCGAAGCCGAGACCGGGCCGGACGACGCCGCCCTGATGGACTCCCTCACTCCGGCGGAGACCCGGCGGCGGTGCCGGGGGCTCGCCCGGGCAGCGGTCCGGATGGACGCCGAGGCCGTGCACGAGCAGATCACCCAGGCCATCGAGTCCTACGGCCTGATCGCGGCCTGGGAGGAGGTGCTGACGCCCACGCTGCGCTCCGTCGGTCGCAAGTGGGAATTCTCCGAGGACCGGTACGTCGAGGTCGAGCACCTCTTGTCGTGGCAGATCTCCGCGGCGCTGCGGCACGTCTATGCGCGGGCCGTCACCCGCGACCGGCACCCCGCGGGGACCCGCCCGGCGCTCCTTTCCTGTCTGCCCAGCGAACAGCACACCCTGCCGCTGGAGGCGCTCACCGCCGCGCTCGCCGAGCAGGGCCAGAGGGTCCTGATGCTGGGCGGGTCGGTGCCCGTGGAGGCCCTGGAGGCCACCGTCCAGCGGACCGGGCCCTCGGCAGTCGCACTGTGGTCCCAGTCCCGGTCCACCGCCGACCTCCCGCTGGCCCGCCACCTGGCCGCCGTCCGCTGGGGCGTCCACGGCGCCCGTACCCGCAGTCATCTCCTGCTGTGCGGCCCGGGATGGGGTCTGCGCGGCGCACCCGAGCTGCTGCGCCCGCACGGTCTGACCGAGGCGGTCAGGTTGATGGTCGGGGCGGGACGCCTCGGTGCCGACGACCTTCCGGCGGGGGACGGCCGACATGCCCTTCCGGGGGCGTGACGCCGACGAAGCACGTCCGGAGCGGTCTTCTTCGGGCCACCGGCCGGCCCCTGGGCGTCCGGGCGGCCCCTGGGCGAAACAGACGCATCCGGACGACACTCTTGCCGAGTGGCCGTCTATGCGAACGTGACGTACACCGCGGCTGTGGGGACGTTGTCGTACCGGTCTGCGCACGGGGCAGTTGACACAGGACGCGCTCCTCTGAATCGCGCATCGTGATCACGCCTGAAGCGGATGCCTCTGTGGCGGCCGTGTCCGGGCTTCCACCCATGGTCGACGGGTTCGGCGGCGACGGTGCCGTCGCCGAGCGGGGGCGCGGCTTCGACTGCTCCTCCCTGGTCCAGTAGGCCTACTGGCCCGACCTGCACCTGCCGCGCACCGCCGCCGCCCAAGACGGCACCACCTCCGACCGCACCGCCTCCCGGCAGGACTCACAAGTCGGCGACCCGCTGTTCTGGTCCGACAACGGCGGCTCCGGTCCTATCCACCCCGTTGCCATCTACGCCAGAGACACGTCATCCCCCCGCACCGGCAAGTCCGTCGAAGTCGCCCCCCTCACCTCCGCCATGCCCGACAGTTACTACTACGGCGCCACCTGTCCCTGAACCGCCTGTGAAAGAGAAGTGCCTTGGCTCTGGTCATGACTCAGGAATACGCGGCCCTCGTCGTAGGGGTCGACATCGCCCTACTCGTCGTCGGGACCGTGCAGATTCTCAGTCTCCTCAAAGCGGCGGTGGCAGACTTCAAGAAGCTGGTGGCACGCGAGGATGCGGCACTGACAGTGATCAGCGACCGGCTGCAGGCCGGCGACGAACCAACACGCGATGAGCTACAGGCAGCCGTCGACCAGAGCCGCCCGCGCCAGGTCCTGCCACCGATCGGCTTGAGCTTCCTGGGCTTGCTGTGGGCCCTGGTCTCCGCAGCCCTTCTCCTCGCCATCGTGGTCACCGTCTTCTGGGCCGCCGACGAGAACCCCGGCCCCGCCCGGTTGCTGGCGACCTACACCGCATGGATCACAGCCATCAGCGCCACACTTCTCGTCCTGGAGGCTCTGGTCCAGTCCGCCCGCCTGATGAATGCGCTGGAGGAAGAGGAAGGCACGGAGAGGGCGGGCATGAGCCCCGCCCTCTACAACGCAGCCGTGGCCAAGGTGGAGGAGTATCGCCACACCCAGCGCCAGGCCGTCCCCGTCCAGGCCGACCCGGACCCCCAGACCACAACCGATACCCCTGGCCAAGAAGTACGGTGAACGCCGGCAGCGCCAAGATCACCAGGCGCGGTGCGCCGAGGGGCGAGCGCCCGGAATTACGGTGCACCAGAGCGGTCACAGGCGCCCTTCGGTGATGGCCGGTGCTCCGGGACAAAGCCCTCGGCATGCCCCTGAGCCGCAGCTACCATGATCGCGGTCCAGCCGTCACACGCTGGACGTAACTCCCCCAGCCACGGCGTCTCGCCCGACCGTCGCCCTGGCCGCCGTGCACGCGGTCTCCGGCCACGACATCCGCGCGATCCGGACAGCCGACGTGGACCTCGCCCGCGGCACCGTCGAGATCCGACGCGGTCTGCTACACCCTCTGACTTGGGCCGTTCACACACCGCTTGGTCGCCGAGTGGGTGACTACCGGCACCGCCGATGGCCGGTCCCGACGAACCCGCGGCTGCTGGTCAGCCAGAAGACCGCGCTCGACCCCGACCAGCCGGCCGTCGACATCGGCACGCTCCGCGGGGTGCTGCCCAAAGGCGTGACGTCGGACGGCCTGCGGCAGGACCGGATCGTCGACGAGGCGCCTCGAGTGCGGCGATCCGCTGAAGCCGATGCGCCTGTTCGGGATCACGGAGAAGACCGCGATGCACTACGTGGGGACCGCCCGTCCCGAACGCACGGCCAAGCTGCCGAGGTGAGGCGGGCCGTCAGCCTTCCGGGTCATCTGCACGCCTGCTCGGTAGGGCGTGCACCGGCAGCGATCCGCAGTGCGTACACAGGCGCATCGGCGGCGTCCGGTACAGGACCGAGGTAGTGGTGGCCGGTCATCTGGCACCAGGCAGGCAGGTCCAGTGCAGCGGCCGGGTCACTGGTGGGAGCCGCGGAAATTTTCCTTTGCCCGGCGGGGGTTACGCCTTCGGTAGGATACCCAAGGGGGTATCTCGAAGGAGTGTGGGTTGTGGAGCTGGCGATGGCGGCTGAGGAACTGAAGACGGTGGTCAACCGGCTGCGCCGGGCGCAGGGCCAGATCGCCGGAGTGATCAAGATGATCGAGGAGGGGCGGGACTGCGAGGACGTGGTCACCCAGCTCGCCGCGGCGTCCAGGGCTCTGGACAAGGCCGGTTTCGCGATCATCGCCACGGGCTTGCAGCACTGCCTGACCGACGCGGACATGGCTGCTTCCGGTGACCGGGAGCAGATGCGTACTCGGCTGGAGAAGCTGTTCCTTTCGCTGGCCTGAGCTGTGGTGCCGCGGTGCCGGATCACGCGCCTGGTTCGGGCGGGTGGCCACATGGCCTGACGTACGACGAAGGGGGGAGGAACCCGGAGCTGAATTCCTCCCCTTTGTGGTGTGGTTCAGCGGTTGCGCAGTGCGGCCAGCGTGTGGTCGAGGTCGGCGGCGCGGGGGCGGTTGTGGGGGAGCTTGGCGAGCAGGGCGGCCATGCCGCAGGTGTTGGTCAGGGCGGAGAAGACCAGCCCGGCCGCGATGCCCGCGGAGAGGAGCTGGAAGGCAGGGTGGACGACGAGACCGAGCAACAGGCCGAGCAGCACGATCGCGCCTGCGGTGAGCCTCACCTGCCGCTCCATTCCCCAGGTGGCACGGGAGGTGCCCTGCGGGCGGTGGAGTTCGTGGCCGTCGGCGGCCCAGGCTCCGGTGCCTCCGGACAGGGTGGCGGCGGTGATGCCGTTGTCCGCGAGGATCTTGCAGGCGTTCTGGGAGCGGGCGCCTGAGGCGCAGACGACCAGGACGTCACCACGGTCGGTGGCGTGGCGGATGTCGGGCAGTGCGCGCTGGATCTGGTCGAGGGGGATGTTGAGCGCGCCGGGGAGATGGCCGCTGGCGTATTCGCCCGGGGTGCGCACGTCGATGATGGTCAGTTCGTTCAGGCGGGTGCGTGCCTGGTGGGTGGCGAGGGCCGTGGGGGTGGTCATGGCGGAGGTCGTCCTCGGTGTGTCGGAGTGTGCTGGGGCTTGGTCTGACGGGGGGACCGAGAGGCGGTCCTGGGGTTGCGGTGGGCTGGGGAGAAGTTCTGCTGGTTTCGGGTCCGGGGCCGTTGGCGGCCCTGGTGTTCAGGCGATCGCGTCGATGAGCATGAAGGCCGCCACCGCCAGCAGGACGCCGGCGAAGATTCTCTGGAGGCTGGTGCCGGAGATCTTCGTCGCGAGGCGTTTGCCGTCCCAGGCGCCGAGGATCGCGGCTCCGGTGAAGGGGCCGATGATCTCCCAGTGGAGCCCGCCGGTGGTGCCGGTGCGAGCGGCGAGGGCGGCCAGGGAGTTCACCATGATGACGAGCAGGCTGGTGCCCACCGCCCGCCGCATGGTCAGTCCGAGGACGCTCACCTGGGCGGGCACGGCGAGGAAGCCGCCGCCGACGCCGAGGAAGCCCGTCACGGCGCCGAGTCCGGCGCCGGCGCCGGCTGCCTTGCCGGGACGGATCCGGTCCGGCGGCTCCGACGCGGACGGCCGTAGCATGCGCAGGGCCGCCAGCGCGGCGATGCCCGCGAACGCTGCCGTCAGTACCGCTTCGGGAAGGCGCCCGGCGACAGCGCCGGCGAGGAAGGCGGGGACGATGCCGGCCGCGGCGAACAGCGTCCCTGTCTTCCATGCCACGTTGCCGTCGCGGGTGTGGGCGTACAGGGCGGTGGCGGAGGTCGCGGTGACGATGATCAGGCCGGCGGTGGTGGCGGCCGCGGGAGTGAAATCGAGCAGGTAGATCAGTGCCGGTACGGCAAGGACGCTGCCGCCGCCGCCGAGGGCTCCGAGCGCGAGGCCGATGACGGCCCCGGCGATGAGGGCGAGAACGAGTACGGTCACGCTGTCTGGCCGCTGTTCCCGCGTTCGTCGACGACCGGGTGCCCGGCGGCGGCCCACGCGTTCATGCCGCCCTCGACGTCCACCGCCTGCGCTCCGCGTTGCGTGAGGAGTTTCGCGGCCTGCTGGGAGCGGTGTCCGCTGCGGCAGATCACCACGAGCGGGCGCCCTTCGGCTTCTGCGGGCAGGGTGGCGCCGGCGAGCAGCTTCGTCAGCGGCACGTGGACGGCGCCCGGGGCGTGGCCCGCGCTCCACTCGGGCTTCTCGCGAACGTCCAGCAGGACCGCGTCGGGCCAGTCGCCGCTGGTACGGCTGCGTGCCTCGTCGACGGTGACGCGGGGCCCGTTTCGGCGGAAGAGGAACATCACACGCTTCCTTCCTTGCGAGGGGGGAACGGCGGATCAGCCGGAGGTCAGGGCCAGCCCGGCTTCCGCCGCGGCGTCGAAGCCGTCGTCGACGGCGACCACGTCGCGGCCTGCGGCATCGAGCAGGGAGGCGGCGATCGCCGCGCGCATCCCGCCGGCGCAGTGCACCCACACCGTGCCGTGCGGCACCTCGCCGATACGGCCGTGCAGCTGATGGATCGGGATGTGGACCGAGCCGTCGATCCAGCCGCCCGCCCGCTCGGAGTCGCGGCGCACGTCCAGGACGACCATGTCATCGCCGCGCTCGCGCGCCTGGGCGAGGTCGGCGAAGCGGGCACGGGGGAAGGAGGCGAGCTGTTCGCCGGAGCGGACCCAGTCGGCGGGGTTGCCGGTGGCGGCGGCGGCCGGGTGGTCGATGCCGACCCGGGCCAGTTCCCGCTGCGCGTCGGCGATCTGCGCGGGGGTGTCGGCGAGGAGAGTGACGGGCTTGCCCCAGGGGATCAGCCAGGCCAGGTAGGTGGCGAGTCTGCCCTCGCCCTCGAAGTTGAACGACCCGGCCACGTGCCCCTCGGCGAAGGCCATCCGGCTGCGCAGGTCCACCACCCACTCGCCCGCGGCCAGCCGGTCGGCGATCTCGCCTGCGCCCGCACGCCTCGGCGGGGTCAAGTCGACGGGGGCGGGGCCGGCGGCGTTGGCCGGACCCATGTGCGCGTAGTAGGCGGGCACGTCCTCCAGTCCGGCGAGCATCCGGGCGACGAAGGTGTCCACGTCCAGGGTCAGCGCGTCGTTGCTGGTGCGTTCCTTGCCGATCGTGGTCGCGTCGCCCTCGGACTGGGCGGAGGAGCAGAAGCTGCCGAACCCGTGGGTGGGCAGTACCGGCACCTCGTCGTCCAGCTCGGCCGCCAGGCGGTGGGCGGAGGCGTGCTGGGCCCGGGCCAGCTGCTCGGTCAGTCGCGGCTCCACCAGGTCGGGGCGGCCCACCGTCCCGATCAGCAGCGATCCGCCGGTGAACGCCGCCACGCCACGCCCGTCCTGCTCCAGGACGTAGGAGGTGTGGTGCGGGGTGTGCCCGGGGGTGGCGATCGTCCGCAGCTCCAGACCCGCGTCCACGCCCACGGTGTCGCCGTCGGCGACGGGGGTGCGGGCGAAGGACACGTGCGCCGCGGCCGGCACCAGGTAGGAGGCGCCGGTGACGCGGGCCAGCTCCAGGCCGCCGGTGACGTAGTCGTTGTGCACATGGGTCTCCGCCACGTAGGCGATGCGCACCCCTCGCCGGGCGGCGGCGGCGATCACCCGGTCGATGTCGCGCGGCGGATCGATGACCACCGCGGACGCGGCCCCGCCGGCCAGGTAGCTGCGGTTGCCCAGGCCCTCGGACTCCAGGGTGTCGACGAAGAACACGACTGCGGCTCCTCCACAAGAAACGGTGTACCCCGGGGGGTATCTGGCACTCACTCTAACAGGGATACCCAGGGGGGTATTCCGGTCGGGTTGGTGGAGGCCCCCGGCCCGGCATCGCTCCCCCTGCGGCGGGTACCGGGTGGGGTATCAAGGAAGGGGGATTCTCCGCACCGAAGGAGCAGCGCACCGTGTCCTACGAACGCACCGTCCGTCTGGCCGTCACCGACTTCGACGCCGCTGTCACTGCTGTCCGCCAGGCCCTGGCCGATCAGGGGTTCGGCGTCCTCACCGAGATCGACGTGAGGGCCACGCTGAAGGCCAAGCTCGGCCACGACATGGAGGACTACCTGATCCTGGGCGCCTGCAACCCGCCGCTCGCCCACCAAGCCCTGGAGGCCGACCGCTCCATCGGCCTGCTGCTTCCCTGCAACGTCGTCGTCCGCCGCGACGGCGACCACACACTCGTCCAGGCCCTCGACCCGGGCACCATGGTCACCCTCACCGGCCTGGATGCCCTCCAGCCCGTCGCCGACGAAGCCACCGCCCGGCTCGACGCCGCGCTGACCGCCCTGGCCGCCGCCTGATCCTCCCCGATTTCCGGCAGTCGGCCGGCCCCGGCACGCGGTGCCGCAAGAGAGCCTTCTGGCCACCGTGACCGGCCCCCGGTCACGGCGCCGTCGGCAGTGAGCGTGCCGGCCCACTTCTCATCGGCGAGGAACTGCTGCATCAGCAGCGTGTTGAAGCGTGCACGAGGGCGGACCGGAGCAGGTGCAGCTGCAGGGCGACCATGGAGACCTCCTGGGACTCCTCGTCCGCCCCGGCCACGTCACCGTCCGTGCCGTGCAGAGGTCCTTGTTCGCTGTTCCGGTCTTCCACCACCTGCAAGCCCTCGCGGATCTCGCGCCTCGGCGCGGCGTCGGCCATGCGGTCGCAGACGAAGGCACTGCTCACCGCCCGCCCGAGTTCCTCGATCGAGTCGGCCCCGGGCCGGTGCGGCATGGCGGCCAGCCGAGGCAGCCCGGGCAGAGGTCTTCGCCGGAGGCGGTTCCGGGCACGCCGCAGCCGGCGCATTGGACGAGGTCCCGGTAGGTCAGGGCCTCGCTCACCGTGCGGTCGCGCTGCGCGGGGCGGGAGGGGGCTGTGGTCTGCTGAGTGGTCTTCGCAAACCCGACTCTGGCCCAGACCTGTTGGTGTGCAGGGCGGGTAGGCCGGTGATGAAGTAGGCGGCTGCGCCGACGCAATGGTCTGTGGCGGACAGGTCGGACCAGTCGTTCAGACGACGTTGAAGCCTCGGGCGGCGTCATAGATGTCGGCATCCACGACGTAGACGACGTGTGTGGTCACGATGAAATGGACCATGGCTCCGTCCAGCCGGCTGGAACGCGTGAGGTCGTCGTTCGTGAAGGCAAGGTGGGTGGAAGGGCCATAGGGGTCATCGGTGATCCGATCGACGAGACGCTTCAGGATCCGGCGATCACCAGGTGGGAGGTAGTCGCGGAGCCGGGCCGCTCGCTCGGTGAACTCAACACGGCGCTTCATGATGGCCGGAGTGTAGGTCGACGTGCACGATGCGGTCATCGGATTTTCGAGGGAGAGCTGGGAGTGGGGGGTGGGTCGACTTCCGGCGTGGTTGCGTTCGCCAGGCGCTCTATCGATAGTGCTGGTCAAATCCACACGCTGACAGCTGCGACCAGCACGGTCGCTTCGTAGCGCACGGCAAGCTTGTCGTAGCGCGTGGCCACCGCGCGGTGGCGCTTGAGACGGTTGACGCCGCACTCCACGGCGCGGCGCTCGCGGTGGACGGCCTTGTCGAGCATCGGCCGTCGGCCGCTGTGGAGCCGCGCCTTTTGCGGTTGGCGATCTGGTCGCGCTTCTCCGGGATCTGCCGCGAGGCCGCTGCCGAACACGCTGAAGGGCATCGGGGAGGTCCTGGCTGCCGGGGAGGGAAACTCGGAGGACCTGGCCACGTTCGAGAGCGACGTCTTCGCGTCGGGGCCGAGTCATGTGCGGGTCACGCGCTGCCGACGGTCACCGTGGCCAGGTGATGTCGCGGCCGTCGGGTGTGACCGTGATGAGGAAGCGGTCCAGGTCGGGACCGCCGTCGTGCTGCCACCGGGTCAGGTGGTCTTCGATCTGGTCCCACCGGCATGCGGGTCCGCCCTGGCGTACGAGCCAGCGGTCCTCGTCGCGGTGAACGGATCCAGCCGCATACGGTGACAAGGATCTCCCCGCCGGGCCGTACCTGTCTGAGCCACGCGGGTGGCACGTTGACGATGCGGTGCTGGAACAGGTGCGCCGTGCTAGAGACGCGGTCGTCGATCTGGTCGGGCGTGACCTCGCCGACCTCAACCGTGCACGAGACGCCGTCGACCCGGGTGGCGTCGGGCATCCTGCACGGCCGCGCAGCCGGCGCCGACGACGCCGTCACCCTGAACTCCGTACTCCGTACTCCGGGCACCCGGCCAGCGAGGTCCTGGTGCCGCTGCCGGAGCGTCCACCGCGCAGGTCGGGCTGATCTTCCGCGTGGGGGTCCCTCAGGCGCCGAGTTCGCCACCGTCCGACCGGCTGGGGATCGAGGTCGAACTACCGGACCGCGGTATCGGCGTGCAACCCAAGGAGACGTGTGATCCGGTTCTCCTTGAGTGAGGCCGGATACGGCCGTGCCACCTGAACTGCCCCGAGGATCAACCTCGAAGCGCGCTGTGGAGTCCTCACGGTGAGGGTCGCGACCAGGCGACCGAACGCTGAAAGGTGTTCGCATGAGGACTGAACCCCGGCTTCACCTGATGGTCCCCGACGACTTCGATGATTACGACGCCGACTCCCAAGTGCACCCCATGGCGCGGAAGATGTTCTTCGGGTCGGCCATGGCGGAGCCCTTCGCGGAAGCCGCCGCATGGGTCCAGGCCCACCATGTCCGGATCATCGACACGGCGTGGGAGAACGCCCCCGCCGGGGAACCCTTCTCGTGCGTGCTGAGCGTGTACTTCGTCTTCGAGGACGACGGCAGGGACTGAGCGGTGCGGCGGGGCGTCCTGGCCGAGCACGCCCCGCATCTGCTACTGCCGGACCGGTCGGCCGGCGGGCGGGCGGTGGCCGACCGCGCCATTCATCGGGCACGTCGCCGCGCATCGTCGCGGCCGCCGAGACGGCCCCGCCGGCGGCCGCCGCTGTGCGCTCCGAGCAGCCCCTGCTGCGGCGCCTGGTCGCCCCGCGTGCCGCCCGCGGACTTCTCCGAGGACGTCAGTACCTTCAACGGCGCCCACTACGTCGAACGCGGCTCGCCCTTCGAAGGCAAGGACGGCTCCTCCCACCGCTGCTCCGAGCAGCGCGAGCAGGTCCTCGACCCCGCCGAGATTGCACGCGGCGTGACCTCCCTTCGGGCACAACAGTGATGCTCACCCGCGTGGTGTCGTGTCGCCCAACGCCACACGGGTGAGCATGTGTGAGTGAGCCCGGCCTCACCCTTTCCCACCATCGAGGGGACGCGATGCCCGATCGCGCTGACCGCGTCCGCCGCAAGGGCGCCGCACCCAGTGAGAACCTGTGGCGACAGCCGTCGGAGCAGTGGCTGTTCAGCGGCATCTACGGACTGGTGCTGGCCAGCGCCATGGTGGCCGCGCTGGACGCGACGGGGGACACGGCCGATCCCGGCGCGGACGCGCTGTGGGTGCTGATCACCGCGCTGGCGTCCGGGGCCGCCCACGGATACGCGCACCTGATCGCCCGACGTGCGTCCGCAGACGGGTCGGCCACCGCGAGCAGACTGCGGTTGGTGCTCGCCGAGTGGCCCTTGGTCGCCGCCGTCCTGCCCACGGTGGGGCTCCTGCTTGCCGCGGTGGCCGGGTGGTGGGCAGAGGACACCGCAGTGGACGTGGCCCTCTCGCTCAACACCATTGCCTTGTTCGGCCTGGGCACCTGGGCCGCCCGTACGGCTGGGCAGCGATGGCTGTCCTCGTGCAGGGCGGGCGGCCTTGACATGCTCATCGGCCTACTGATCATTCTGGCGAACGCCGTGATCCATTAGTCGATGTCTCTCGGATCATGTCCTGAGTCGGCGTCGGCGTCCCCCTGACTGAAGCCGCGGGCGCCTTCACCCGGCTGGTGAAGAAGATCGGAGAACGGCGACCGGCTCCGGGGTGAGGCCGGAGTGCGACGTCCGGAGATCGTCGACGGGAACAGGGACCGACCTCGTCGGCCCGATCAACCCCGTGGCCACCGTCGGGCCAGGTGCTTCGGTGAGGCCTTCGGCCGCCCCTACCCGTCCCGCTGCACCGGTCACAGGGTCACAGGGTCACTACGGCAGCGATCAGCGAACGACCGAGGAACGAAACCCGCGATCAGATCGTCGGGGGGGAAGCGGCCCCGACCTTCGACCGACCGGCTCCCGCCGTCGCCGCCTCACCACAGCTGTGTGCCGGGGCCGCCCTTGAACGGCCCGCGCACCTCCGCGGTGATCCAGCCGCCGTAGAAGTCGCCCTCCTGTGCCGTGACCTCCTCTCCGTCGACCGTGCAGCGGTCCATGCGGCTCGGGTAGAAGGCGAAGAAGCCGGCGAGGGGCGCGTAGCCAGGCTCCGGGTGGGGATAGCTCCAAGCGGCGCGAACGCGCACGTCGTCTCCCACGACGATGTCCCAGTACCGGGCCGACCCCTTCCATTCGCACCAGGTCCGGCCCCCCGCCGCCGGGAACACATGTTCCATACGGACGTCCTGCGGGGGGATGTAGAACACCGGGGGATGGCTGGTCTCCAGTACCCGGACGGCCCTGCGAGTCTCGGCCACCACCTGTCCGGCGCACTCCACCCGCACGTCACGGCCGTCCTCCCGCACGACGGGCGGCCGCGGGTAGTCCCAGACCGACTCGGGCGTGCGCGGGGTGGAACGCGGCGCGGGCCTTTCCAGCGGATCCAGGTACACCTCGTCCTCGTAGCACCAGGCCCACATTCGGTCGCGTGTCAGAGTCCGGGCCACGGGGTGTGCGCTGGAGGCGAAGTGGGCCGTGGCGTGAGCGCCACGAGAGCTGTCGTCACAGCCCACGTGGCCGCAGGTCAGGCACAGCAGCAAGCCGGCCGGTGCGCGGTCGTGCGCCGTGCAGGAGAGGCACGTCTCGCTCAGCGGAGGTGGGTCAGCCGTCCAGGTGTGGGAGCAGGGTTTCCCCGAGGGCCGGCCGCCGTCGGGCCGCGGTGTCCATCTCGTCATCGGTGATCACCGCCCGTTGCGGTCGACGTCACGCTTCTCGGCGGCCCCGTGCCCCGGCCCGTGCCCATGTCGGTCACACTCTCTCCTCCGCGGTCCTTGCTCTCCACACTGTTTCGCCCCGACACCGCACAGCAGATGCAGGCCGCCAGGTACTCCGTCCTCAGCGGTGGCCCTCCATGCCGGAGGCATGCGCCACCTGGGAGTGACCATGGTCGAGAACGACCGGCGGCCGGCCGGGCGGACGACACCGGGTGGGTGCCCACCCGCGTGGGCCGCGGCGGACGCACCGGATGATCCGGCAGCCAGACACAGGACCCGGACCCGGCTGACTTGGCATGGAGTGCGCTCGAAGTCATAGCGTCGAGGACGCAAGGGCGCACGAGGCCGTCTCGGCGCCGGCTCCTCTCGGGGATGCCGGGTGGTGACATCCGTGCCTGGACGGACGAGAGACTTCGCGCCGCCCGAAGGACGATCAAGCGTGCAGGAAAGGCTGGTCCACGACATGCAGAAGCGTGGTCTGCGGGAATTGCAGGTATCGGCCATCGGCCTGGGGTGCATGGGCATGTCCGCCTTCTACGGAACGGCCGACCAGGAGGAGGGCGCCGCGACGATCCGGCACGCCCTCGATCTCGGGGTGAACTTCCTCGACACCGCGCAGATGTACGGACCCCTCACCAACGAGTCCCTCATCGGCGAGGCGATCCGGGGGCGCCGCGACGACTATGTGATCGCGACGAAGTTCAACTATCGAATGGACGACGCCGTACCGGGCGACATCAGCACGGTGGGCCCGCAGGACGGCTCGTCCGAACACGTCCGCAGCTCCGTCCACGGCTCGCTGCGGCGTCTGGGAACCGACTACATCGACCTGTACTACCAGCACCGGGTCGACCCGAAGGTGCCCATCGAGGAGACGGTGGGCGCACTGGGCGAACTGGTCGCCGAGGGCAAGGTGCGCCACATCGGCCTGAGTGAGGCGAGCGCCCGGACGATCCGGCGTGCGCACGCCGAGCATCCGGTCACGGCTGTCCAGAGCGAGTACTCGCTCTGGTCGCGGGACGTGGAGTCCGAGGTGCTGCCCGCCTGCCGGGAGCTGGGCATCGGCTTCGTACCCTATTCGCCCCTCGGCCGCGGCTTCCTCGCCGGACGGTTCACCTCGCCGGACGACCTGGATGCCAACGACTGGCGCCGCCAGAATCCTCGCTTCCAGGACGCGAATCTGGAGGCGAACCTGCGGTTGGCGGCGAAGGTGAAGGAGATCGCCGCGGAGAAGGACGTGACGCCGGCTCAGCTGGCCCTCGCGTGGGTGCTGGCCCAGGGCGAGGACCTGGTGCCGATCCCGGGAACCAAGCGCCGCACCTACCTGGAGGAGAACGCCGCCGCTGTCGACATCGAGCTGACGAAGGACGACCTGGCGCGGATTGACGCGGAGTTGCCCGAGGCGGCCGGTGAGCGGTACGACGAGGCGGGCATGCGGTCCGTCAACCGGTAGCCGGAGGGGGGCGCAACTTGTGGAAGTCGTAGCCCCGGTCGGCATATAGGCGCAGGGTTTGCGGCGGGGACGTCCCCGAAGACCCCGGACCGACGGGATGGCGCCGAGTAGCGGCAGGAGCTGGATGGCGTCGAGCCGGTTGCCGCCACTGAGGGTGACGGTGAGCCCACCGTCTCCGCGGGAACATCACGCCAGGTGACACCCGTCCGCAGTACGAACATCACGCCGGCGAGTGCCGCTCGATCAGAAGGCGCAGCCGCCCGGACAGCGGCGGCTGCGCTCAGAAGCCGGCGGCAGCAGCGGAGCCACACGATCCCACAGGTTGTCAGTGCGCGTCGCGGAGCCGAAGAAGGTACGTCGCAGTCAGTGCGACGGCGCGGTCCCTGTCGTGCGAGAGTTCCATCAAGGCACGAGACGCCGTCGTCCCCGGAATGTCCGCCAGTGCTTGGGTCAGCCGCCCGCGCGCGGGCGCTTCAGTGGTGGTGGCGAGGCGGTCGACGAGTATTGCCGCGATCCGCTCGGCCGCCGAGGTGTCGCTCGCCAGCGTGCTCAGTGCGTCGGCGGCGTCGGTGTCGTTCCTTCCCGCGACGACCATGTCGATGAGCGTCGGTACCGCTTCGGCAACTCCGCGTGCCCCGAGCGCCAGAGCCGCATGTCCGCGGACCCCGGCGTCGGCGTCTGCGAGGGCGTCGAGAAGGTACGCGGCCACCTCATCACCGGGCATGACGGCGAGGGACTGAACAGCGCGTTCCCGCACCGCGGCCTCCTGCGAGCCGAGGCCCCTCGCCAGCAGTGCCGGACCGGCGTCGTTGTCCGATCGTGCCAGCGCCCAGCGAAGGGCACCGGCGACGTTCGGTTCCGACTCGCTCAGCGCGGCCTCGACCAGCGCCTCTACCGGCACCGGTACCTCGTCGGCCGAGGAGAGAGCCGCGCGCTGACGCACCTCGGCCCTCTTCGACCCGAGTGCCTGGAGGAGAGCAACGACCTGGAGGACGCCCTCCCAGTCTGTCGGCCCCGCGGCATCGATCCGGCGGAGCCGCGTGAGCAGCTCGCTCTCAGCGGTGATGCGTTCACGCGTTTGACGAATAAGGTCCCCCACGAGCGCCGAGGGGGTGAACCCGGAGTCGTCAAGTGTCCGTCCGATCTCACGCAGCGACAGCCCCAGCGACCGCAGACTTTCGACGTAGAAGATCCGCCGGATGTCGTCGTGGGAGTACTCCCGATAGCCCGAGCCCGTGCGGCCCGAAGGCCGGACCAGGCCCAGCGACTCGTAGTGTCGGAGCATGCGGGCACTGACCCCGGACCGTCGTGCCACCTCACCGATCAACATACTTCTCATCGTCCGCCGTGGGAGCTCCGGTGAGGGCGGCGACGCGCTTGGCCTCCTCGATCGCCGCCTCGAAGCCGGCGTCCGGGTCTCGCGAGAGACGCTGTGTGGCGAGCGCGTGCGCGCGCACCCGAGGGTCGGACGCCTTAGCCGCGGCATGCAGAGCCGGCACGCTCAGTTCACCCAACGCGACCAGTGCCTGGCTGAGACTCAGCTGGGTCTCCCGCTCACCCCGTCCGAGCTGGGTTGCCAGCACCGAAGCCAGCGCGGGTTCCTCGCCTCCCGGCACGAGGACGATGGCGGCCCGCCAGGCGCTCCTCGCCACCTCGTCGTCGGCGTCGGACATCAGCTCCCGCGTGATCGCCGGCCACGCCCTGCGGTCCCCGATCTTGGACAGAGTGTGCAGTGCCTGGCTGCGCGCCCGCGCATGCCTCGAGCGGACTTCGCAGAGCAGCCCGGCCAGCGTCAACGACACAGGGTGCCGGGTGAGTGCCCAGGTCAGCGTGTCACGGACGAAGAACTCGGGCTCGATCGCGGACCGCTCGATGAGCTTGCCCACGAAGTACGGGTCAGGCGCCGTACCAGCCGCCAGAGCGGCCTGCAGGCGCACCGAGGAGCGACTGTGCTCCAGCCCCTGAAGCGTTCGTGCCACATCCGCGTCGTGTCTCGTCATGGTCATCGCAACCACCTCCTTGGGAGGCAGTGAAGACCTTGGCACCGTGTCAAGGTCAACCGCCAAGGTCACCACCCGGGGCCGCGAATGATCCACGGCGCCGGATTTCGGCCAGGGTCGACAGCTTTGTGCCAGCGTCAGCAATCCGTCTCCCACATCAACGGGGCGCCGCGGTGGGCGACCTGATGGGCCGACACCCCACGACGACCGGTAGGCGTCCGGCCGCTGCAGCGCATGCCGGCCACCCGCTCGTGACAGAGCGACGCCCGCTGGGATCCCGCTTCGTGCGCTGGTCGACGTCACAGACCCGACCGATGTCCCGGCACCCGAGACTGTTCCTCCCGGCAGGCACATGCTGCGCGTGACGTTCGAGCGGCCATGGACGTGCGGTGACGATCCGACCGGGCCTCGGTCAGTCGAGGCCTTCGACGATGCGGAAGTCTCGCTCAACGCCGTCGAAGAGGGCGGCCGGCGCCTCCTGATACGCCGCGCTCTCGTACACCGCGACGGCCTGCTCGAAGCTGCCGAACTCGATCAGCCCGGCTCGGCCGTATAGGCGTCGTGCGCCACGACCCGACCGCCCCGGACGAGGACGCCGACCGCCCACGGCCTTGACGGCCGGAGCGGCCGGCGCGCGCGGCCTCGGTCCGCCGACTCCTGCCCAGTCACGGCGCAGGATCGCCTGCGTCGCAGAAGTCGTCGATGAGAGGGCTGACCGCAACCACAGGCGACGGCGGGTACGCAAGCCCTCCCCGACCTGCCGTCCGCGGCGGGGCGTCACCGCGGACTGCACTGCCGTTGGAGAGGAGTGGCCGTGCCTCGGCTGCCGCAGCGCAGCCGGTCAGCGGCTGTTGCCCGCGGGGTAGACGCTGAGGTCGCCGTAAGTCGACAGAGCTGTGCCCGGGTCACCGGGTCCGTGCCGCAAGGTGGTGTCCAGGAAGGCGAGAGTGGCTGCGGCGACGACGTGCGGGCTCTCGGATCGGCCCAGGGAGCCGACTATCGAGGGCACCGGTGGCAGGTACAGGGGGCCGTCCATGAAGGTGAGGTGCGCGGCGCCAGGGATGGTGAGCCGGTAGCTCGTCGCGGTGTTGCGCTTGAGGGCGTGGGTGAGGCGGGGTATGTAGTGCCGGTCCGTGGCGGGGGTGATGGCCTGGGTGAGCGCGAGCGTCGGCTGGTGCAGGGAGGGGGTGGCGGGGCCGTGGGGATAGCCGTCCAGGTCGATGACGGCGTCGAATCGGCGGTCCTGCCGAGCCGCCTGCAGGGCAGCGGCACCGCCCATGGAGTGGCCGGCGACCGCGACTCGGCCGGTGTCCAGGCGTCCGGCCAGCGGGCCGGTGATCTCACCTCGGCCTGCATGATCCAGCTGAGTGAGGACGAAGCTGAGGTCAGCGGCCCGAACAGCCGTCCAGTCGACCGCCAGCTTGTCGTCCTTTTCCCGGTCCCCTGTGGAAACGGTTCTGGTGTGAATCGTTCGGCCGCCGCTGAGGACGACGGCGGCGGAGTCGTACGGATGGTCGAGGGCGGCGACCGCATAGCCGTGGCTGGCCAGTTCCTCCGCCCAGGCGGTGTTCTGAGTACGCACTCCGCCTGACCCGGGAGAGAACAGCACGACGGGGAACCGTCCGCGCCCACCGGCCACTGGGGCGTCGAAGACCGCATGCGTCCGGGCACCCGGGACGCCGTCGACCAGGAAGCCAGGCACGCCGACCTGACGAGCGAGGGCATCGGAAACGGTGTGCGCCTCATGCTTCGTGCGTCCGAGGTACTGGGCCCGTTTCGCCCCAGCGGGGCTCTTCTGCGCGGGATACCAGAGCTGAACCACGACCGTGCGCCGGTCGTACGGATCCGCGGTGAAGCTCTCTGCCCGGTGTGGGTCCGTCCACTGCACCACGCGAGTGCCGACCGCGAAACGGCCCGACGGCTCCGGGAACACAGGTACAGGAAAGGCCCAGGCGGCCGTCGGCCCCGTGGCGATCAGGCCGAGGCAGGCCACCGACCCCGTCGCCGCCGGCCACCGTCGAGCCCGCCACACCGGCCGGCCGGTACGACGTCGAATCAGAGGAGAGACGGCGAACGGCAGCGCGATGACAGATGCTGCCAGTACCGGCAGCATCTGCCAGCGGATCCCCGCCACACCCAGCGCGATCGCGGACAGTACGAGAACCGCCCCCGCAGCGATCGTGACGCCTGGGCGGGCACCAGCGGGAAGCCAGCGCACCACTACCAGCACGACGGCACCCAGCAAGGTGAGGATTTCCGGAGGGGACATGTACAGCCCCGCGATGATCTCGGTCACCCGGCCATCCTCGGTGCGGAGTACGTCCTGCCACATCCGTCCCGGGTCGCCATCGCGTACAACCTGAGTCGCAGCCCGAGGCGTGCCCTGTGCGACCGGAGTCGCAATCGAGCCCCCCGGCCAGCGGATGCCTCTGCGGCCTCGGGGGCAACGAGACCTTTCCTGCGGGCGCATCTTGGGCCCCACGCCATCGGCCGTTGTTCATGCGGTTCGCGGGCCCGCGGCCTACGGTGACAGGAGCGTGGCACAAGCGCCGGGAACCCAGGGGTACGCGGACTCCCCGTATGCGACCCCCTTGTTGGGGCTCTACGCGGTAGTGCTCCCGGCCAGGACACCCTTGTCCTCCTCTCCGCAGGCATCCTTCGGGCCCACCGACAGGAGGACTTGGTGTCGTACCCGCGACCACTCTCCTGAGGAGTACCTCGCCGACACAAGGCAGGAGTTGAGCCTCCCGCACATCGTCGCGATCCGTGGCTCCACCCGCTTCATGGCAGAGATGACCGAGGCCGGTCTGCAGGAGGCCAAGGCCGGAAAGATCGTCGTCGAGCAGGGGTGCGACATGAAGACGCCGCACGCGTTCTGGTCGGATCTGGTCGCGGCCGAGGCGCTGAGGGTTCGACTCGACGAGCTCCGCCGGCGAAGATCCGGCTCGCTGATGTGTGTTCGTCGTCGGTGCCCACATCGGAGACGGCACCCGAGCCGAATCGCCTACGCCCGCTCGTAGGCATCCCTGAAATGGAAGGCTGGTTCCGGACGCGGACCACTTCTCGGAACGGCGGAGCACCTCGATCCCGGCTGCGATGTCAGGACTCGTTGCGGTCGGTTGACGACGTGGTGTTGACGACCGCTCCAGCAGACCGGTTCACCGTGCCGCCGGCAGCGACCGACCCATTTCGACCGCAGACAAGGGAGATGTCCAGCTCGGCCGCCGCGTGGGCGATCGGGCGGTTCTGGCGACGGTGCACCGGTCGCAACCGTCCCTTCGCGCACAACTGAGCATGGCGGCGAGTCCCAGCCGTCGCTAGCGCCAGGGGTCGACGGCGTGCTTGCCGCGGGTCCGGCCGGCCTCGAGGTGCTGCAGCACTGCCGGCCCCTCGGCCAGGGCGTGGACTTGGGGGGTGCCGGGTGCGTATACGCCGTGCGCGATGAGGGCCTCGATCTCGACGAGCAACGACTGATAGATGGACGGGGCGGCGACCGCCAGCGCACCGATGTGCAGACCCTTGACCTGGACCGGGTGGGTGAAGACCAGATCGTGTGTGGTCAGGGTGGCGTCGCCGGAAGCGGCACCGAACACGACGATGCGTCCGGTGAAGGGTCTGGTGACCGACAGGCTGGCCCCGAACGTGGCCTCTCCCACCGATTCGAGGACCAGGTCGACGCCGCCGGTCAGGCGGGTGATCTCCGCCGCCAGATCGGGGTGCCGGCTGTCCAGGACTTCGTCGGCACCGAGTGCCTGCACAGTGGCGTGCTTCGACGGTGACGCCGTGGCGATCACGCGCGCACCGTAGTGGCGGGCGAGGCGCACGGCGGCCTGTCCCACCCCGCCGGCCGCTGCATGAACCAGCACCACCTCCCCCGCCTTGACCTCGCCCAGCGGCTTCAGCGCCGCCAGGGCGGTGGCCCAGTTCAGCACCAGCCCGAGAGCTTCGGCGTCACTCCAGCCGGCGGGCACCGGAAGGACACTCGCGGCCGGCATCGTCATGTACTGAGCGAACGCGCCCGGGCCGACTCCGACGACGTGGGTGCCCAGCTGAAGCGGATGTTCGACGTCCGGGCCGATACCCACGATCTCTCCGGCGGCCTCGAAGCCCGCCACATAGGGGGCCTGCGGGCCTCCGCCGTAAGTCCCACGGGTCTGCATGACGTCCGCGAAATTGATCCCGGCGGCGCTCACGCGGATGAGGTACTCGCCGGGGCCAGGGACGGGGCGGCGCTGATCGGTCGTCAGGGTCAGATCCTTCGGCCCCCGACGGGACTTCTGCACCAGTGCTCGTATCGTCTGCTCAGCGGTGTTCTGCCGCTCGTCGATCTCCATGCACCGAACGTAGGACTTTGACACTTGCGTCAAGGTCAAGTGGCGGTCGGAGATCATTACGGCGGGCCTCTCGAAGGTAGGCGTCGAGTGCCGCCTGCTGATCGCTGAGAGCGGCGATGCGAGCAGCAAGCCGATCACGGTAGTCCTGGACCTCCTGCACGAACTCCGCGCACAACGCGTCGCTGCCGGCATCGGATCCGTCGGTGAGCCTGGGCAGGAGTTCCCTGATCAACCGCACAGGCAGCCCGGAGTCCAGCAGCGAGCGGACGACGAGCACCCGGTCGATCGTGGACTGGCAGTAGTCGCGGAACCCGTTGCTGAAACGGCCAGGGACGATCAAGCCCTCATCCTCGTAGTGCCGCAACGACCTGGCACTCACACCGCTGAGTCTGGAAGCCTCGCTGATCTTCATGCCCGGAGACAACGCCCAAGAGGGCCGCGGTCTTCCAGTACTCGCTCGACGAAGCGACACGCCGCTCAGGCGTCGACAACGCCATGTTCCGGCATCCGGTCGCGGCGGCGCGGGCCCTTCGCGACGATTCCGGCACTCCCCCGTGCCCCTGGTCGCCGGTCACGCACCGCGCCTGCACCCCGACGCCCAGGGCGGCGGCGATCATGCCTCAGGCCAGAGGCGGCCCTGTCGCGCACCACACCTCGCCGGCGGACTCCCGCCGGTCAGGGGTCACAAAGGTGCGCCGAAGTCGCCGGCAGACGCGGGCAGGGCACCTCGTACGTGGTGCGCCCCAGCAGCATGGTGTCGGCTTCTGCCACCAGTGCCCCGATGAGCGCGCCCGCCTCCTCGGTCGTGTGCTGGAAGGTCCACTGCTCCGGCGCGCCCACCACGCCGTCGGCGGAGATGAACAGCCCGGTCACGATCCTGCGTTGCGTCATGGTGTTCCCTTGTGGTCGTTTCTGCGGTGACTGGGACAACCATCGCCCGACGCAAAACCGTCATCAAGGCCGGTTATCGCTACGATCGTTGCGCCAGGCACAACGATCGGGGGCGCATGCTGGAAAGAGTGGAGACGGAAGTGCTCCTCACCCTGGCCGAGGAACTCCACTTCGGCCGCACTGCGCAACGGCTACGGCTCACCACCAGCCAGGTCAGCCGCACCGTCAAGAGTCTCGAACGCCGCCTGGGAACAGCCCTGTTCACACGCACCAGCAGAGTCGTCGCACTGACCTCCATCGGTGCCGCCCTCGTCGCGGATCTCCAACCGCACGTGCGGGGCATGGACGCAGCCATACGCAAGGCCGTCGCGGCCGGGCGCGGGGTCCACAGCACACTGAAGGTCGCGTTCCTGGGGGCGGCCGCGGGACAGCTCCTGCTCAAGGCCGTCGCTCTCTTCGGCACTCGCCACCCGGACTGCGGCATCAGCCTCCACGAGGCCCAGGTCCACGACGCCTGCGCCCGCGTGCTCGACGGGGACGTCGACGTGCTGATCACCGCACTGCCCGTACACGGCGTCCGAGTCGGCCCCGTCCTGCTCTCCGAACCCCAGATGCTGGTCGTTCCCCGCGCACATCCTCTCGCTCGTGCAGCGACCGTGAGCCGGGAGGTGCTCGCCGATCACCCGGTCGTCCAGATGCCCGACACCTTCCCCGAGGAGACCCGGCTGCACCGCGTTCCCGCGGCGACCCCGAGTGGCCGCCCCATCCGCACGGGCCCCACGGCCGCCACCTTCCCGGAGATCCTGGGCCTGGTCTCCTCCGGCCACGGCGTGTTCCCGGTCGGAGAACACGCAGCCCGCTTCTATCCCCGCCCCGACCTCACCTACATCCCCCTCACCGACGCACCGCCCGTGCAGTGGGCACCGATATGGCTGGAGTCGAACGAGACCGGCTCGGTTCGGGCCTTCGTCCGATGTGCGGTGCAGGCTGCGGCCAACACCCCACGGCCGCACGTCAGCGGCCCCGGCACCCGATGAAACATCCTCCGCGCCACCGGGCCCCTCCAGATGGCCCCGTCCCCTTGCGCCCAGCCCTCCAGGCGGCTCCGCCCCTCTTGCTCAGGAGTGCCTCGTCGCGATGGAGAGAGGAGGCCTCATACCAAGCCGCAGAGGCGTCGACCGACTGGCGCGCCTGCGCGAGCACAACGCGGCCGCCGCCGCGCGCGACGCTCGCCGCAACCGCTGGGACGCCGGGCGCGGTCAGAAGATCGGTGTCAGCACGGCGTACTGTCACAACCACCAAGGGAACAACCGTCAGCCATGGGCCAGAGGGCAACAGGTGCTCACCCCGACGACGAGCATGCGGCCACGGCCCGCCTGCTCGAACTCGTACGCGGCTTCGTCACCACACATGTCGAATGGAAGCCGCTGTTCATCGGCGCGGTCATCACCGCCGCTGATCGCATGCGTCTGTATTTCCGATCACCCGAGCGAACACGCACCTACGGTGTCGATGTCATGATCAGCCATATCGGCCCCGGCCTGCTGGGAACACTCCTCTCCCCCGCGTTCCTCGCGAACGAGCACCTGCACCAGCCGTCCGACGATCCGCACTGTGACGTGATCGTGGACCTCACTGACTACTGACGGCGCGACGCGGCACATGGGGCGACACGGCCGGGCATGGGCGCCCCGAAAGCCACCCGGCGCAGACCCACACGGTTCCCGGCATCGCCGCTCGCCGTCGCCGACCGTGGCGAGAAGGGCAGCCGCACAGGAGTGGGACGCCGTCCCCCGACGGCACCGGCCGCGACGGACGTCGAGACACCGTCGGCTGTGCATGACCGCTGTTCGGTGGGCCGAAGCCCGGATGTGGGCCAAGCTCCACCGTAGGTCCGGTTCGACTATGGCGATCCCGCTGCATACACCGCCGACGGTGGCAGGGAACCGGCCGATCACTGAGCCGGTAATGGATTCGGCCCAGGGTGCGGTGGCCGGCGGACGCCGGTGTGCAGCACCTGGCCCAGGTGGCCCGGGCCCGAGGGCGGCACGACCTGGGGTGCGTTCCGGTAGCGCTGGGTCTCGGTCTGCCAGGCGTGGTAGCCACTCATCCACGCGCTCATGACGCGGACATAACCGACGACGTCGGCCCGCTCCCGCTCGGTGAGGGCGAGTTGCGTGCAGACGGTGGGTACCTGTCCAGCCAGGTCGTGGAAGCGGTGAACGCGCCGGTTCACCTCGTTCCGGGCCGCGATGAGGGCTTCGTCGCGGGTGAGTTGCTGGGCCCGTTCGAGGACAAGGACGAGGTTGTCCATGTCACCGCGAGCCTCCTCCTTCTCCAAGGAGTACACGTCGTTGCACATCAGGGTGACGTCGATGGCAGCCCGGCGCATGATGCGCAGCTCGGGGCTGTGGAAGACGGACGCGGGGACGGTGAGACCTGCTGCGCGTTCCCCGAGCGAGAAGGGCAGGTCCGTGGCGGCGATACCGCGCCTGACCTGGAGGTAGGCGTCGAGGTCCGCCGGAGTGCCGCGGAGACGGCCCCGCGCTTCGTGGGCCTGCGCGGCGAAGTAGTACTCCCATTCGTGTGCGGTACGGGCGGTCCAGGCCGGGTGGGCGCCATCGGTGCTGCGGGCCCATATGTCGGCGAACGCCATCGTGCAGGGGTCCGCGCCGGGCGCCGGCGGGGCGCCGTGCGCGATGTCGATGAGCCCCTGGCAGACGCGGGCGGTCTCGGCGGGGTCGCGGCCGAGGGGACCGTCGAGCTGGTCGTCGAAGACGAAGAAGAATCCCATCGCGTCCGCCAACAGGTCCAGCCCCGGACCTCGGGCATGCGGGAACCCGAGTGCGGCCAGGCGCGGCATGTCCCAGGAGACGTACCAGGCCAGGGACCGGTCGTCAGGGACCAGGCCGAGACGGCACACCCAGTCCAGATTGTGCCGGCGGGCGTCTTCGAGGCCGGGGCTGATGTCCGTGGGCACGGGGAGGTCGAAGCTCATGTCCTGCGGCATGGATCCTCCCGGAGCCGTGGCGGACTGCGGCACATATCCTCCCGGAGCCGTGGCGGACGGCGCGGGTCAGATCTGCGCACCTCAATCGCGGGAAGCCGGAGTCGTGAGGTCCAGGGCCGGCGTCCCGGCCGCCCCTGCGCCCAGCCGGGTGAGGGCATAGCCCAAGGACTCACTGACGCTTCCCGGGGTGCGGAACACTCCGGTGTCGCCGATCTGCGGGAAGCCGTCCCGGACCATCTCCGGTGTGGGGTCCTCCGTCCACACGACGCCTTCGGTGGCGCCCAGGAAGATCCGGGCGGTGCGGCGGCCGGCCGCATGGAGGAGTTGGCCGGTGCAGGGGGCGCTCTCGTGGGCCAACAATGCCACCACCGGGGCGACGTGGCGTGCGGGGAACAAGTCGGTGAGCAGCGCGGTCGTGCGCTCGTCGTCTCGGACCGCCTCCAGGGACATACGGGTTGCGGCGACGGGTACGACCGCGTTGACCTTGATGCCGTATGCGGCGCCTTCCGCTGCCGAGGAGGTGGTCAACCCGAGCACGGCGCCTTTGCCCGCGGCGTACGCGCTGAGCCCGGTGTCGCCGAACAGGGCGTCGGAGCACGTGTTGACGATCCGCCCGTACCCGGCGGTGGCCATGTGCCGCCACACGGCCCGCAGCATGTTCAGCGTCCCGCCCGCGTGCGTATCCAGCACCCGTCGGCACTCGTCGTCGGTGAGCTCGTCCAAGGGGCGCAGAATGGAGATGCCCGCGTTGTTGACCAGGACGTCCAGCCGCCCCCACCGCTCCAGCGCGGCCTGGGTGAGAGCCCCCGCGCCGGCCGCGGTGGCAAGGTCGTGTCCGTCCGCCAGTGCTTCCCCGCCCGCCGCCCGGATCTCCTCGACCACCTGCTGCGCGGGCACGGGTGACGCCCCGTGGCCGTCGGTCGCGGTCCCCACGTCGTTGACCAGGACCCGTGCGCCGCGTGCCGCGAGGAGAAGCGCATACTCCCTGCCCAGTCCCCGGCCCCCGCCCGTCACCACGACCACGCGGCCGTCGAAACGGAGCTCGTCGCACCCCTCGTCCACCTGGCTCACCCATCTTCCTGGACGGCGCTCCGGGACGGCAGCTTCCCCGGGCAACCGCCCACCCTGCCCCGCCGGTCCGTGTCAGGGCAGAGGGCGCGCGGCCCCGGTGGACGCACCCGCGCGCGCTCCAAGTGCCGTCGCACGCTGCGTGCGCGCTGCCGCGCTCCGGCACACGCCGTGTGATGGCCAGCCCCTGAGCTGCGGTCAGGTGTGCCGACCGCCGGCGCACACATCGGCAGTACGCCCTTCGCCCGGGCAATCATCCAGCCGTGTGAGCGCGTTGCTGTCCGGTCGCAGGACGAAGGCGAGGCACCGCTCCGGGACTGCCTCGCGTTCTCCCTACAAGGGGTCCTCGGTGCAGGAGTGCACCCAGCGGTGGGCGGAGATGTTGTTCTCCATCTTCTCTCCGCCACCCTCCCCGTTCTCCGGGAACGGATTCGCGTACAGGTGTCCGTACGACCAGCCGTTCTGGATGCAGGCCCGGGCGCCGTCCCAGCCTCCCGCGTCGTCCGCGTTGTCCCAGTACACGAGGACGTCCTCGTACGCGCCGGGAAAGCCCCGGTTCTCGACCGAGCTCGCCTGGTTGCGGATACCGCCTCGGGGCGAGCAGGTGCTCCAGTTGGCATCGTCGCCGGCCCAGGCGCAGTACTCGCCCATCAGACCGACGAACTCGTAGGCATAGAAGTTTCCGTCGGCCGCGGAGGCCGCCGCGGTCGTAGTCGCGGGCTCGGTGGTACCGGCGCCGTTCGTGTCCGACGCTTGCGCCGTCGCCGGTAGCGCGAACGCGGTGAGCCCGGTCAGAACGGCCGCGGCCAGCCCAGCGCGAAGCACAGTGGTCTTCATATTTCTGCACCTTCTCGACAGGTTGGTTTCTCGACGTTCTTGCATCGTTCTCGGCAGCCCTGCCTCGGGGGCAGCCCGCGCCGTCCGGCGCCGGTCAGTCGTTGCCCACGATCCGGCGTGCGCGTGGCAGTGCCGCTCGCTGAAGGCGGTCCCGCTCGCGGAACACCGAGCGATGCTCGGATTTCAGCGCATCGCCGTACCGGCTGCTCAGCCGGCCGGCCGTGTCGGACAGACCACTGCTCAGCGCACACTGCGCCTCGGCGACCGCCGTGCGCCGTTCCTCGGTGGAGGTGGCCTTGCCGGGTGCGTCCAGGAATCGGGCGCGGGCGGCCTGCGGATCCGAAAGGTGCAGGCCACGCCGGTTCATGCAGGCGGACCACGCGCGCACCCTCCGGGTGTAGGCGGGGTCGGCGATCACCTGCGACCGGCGCAGGCCGGACAGCGCCTGGGTGACGGCTTGGGCGCGGAACCAGGCCGCGAGGTCCCCGTAGAGTTCCCTCTCGGCCTCCGCAGTGCATCCCTCGTCGCTGCGGCCGACCTGGGCCCCGGAGGGCAGTGTCACCGTCAGGGCGTTGCGCTGCCGCCCGTGCAGGACGTCCATCGCCTCTGCCCGGCGTTCGGGGTCGAGTGACCGGGCGTAGCGCCGGTTGGGGTCGGTGTCGCGCAGCGCACGCGCCCGCCGCTCCAGTTCGCTCCCGTACCCGTGCTCGCGCGCCCAGGCCACGTCGTCGACCACGTAGGGGAAGTCCCGCTGCTCCTTCATCGCGTGCTCCGGCACCTTCCGGTAGCCGAGCCCGTGCCGGCTCATGCAGCGGCGGACGAGCGTCTGTTCCGCGTCGTGCAGCAGTGACCTTTCGGCGTTCGAGACGGGAGCGAGAGTGGCGACAGGTGCCGGGACGTCGCGACGGGCCTCCGCGCCGCTGCCGGCCGTGCAACCGCCGACGATGACGGTGAGGGCGGCCAGCACGAGCAGGAGAGGTATCGCCGGAGCCGGGCGGGTTCGGCGCCCTCGGCTGTGGAAGCGGGCCATGTCAGCTCTCACAGTCGTCGACGTGTGCCAGGTGTTCGTCCCCCGTGAGGGGCACGTCGTTCACCGGGCCCATTGGCCGTTCGGTGACCCAGGTGCGTCCACCACCGACCGTGGTGGCCCGAGTCGGTGATGAGCTGCCTTCCCTGAACTCCGTCGCCCCCGCCCGGGATTCCTCTCCGGCCGTGGCTGCGGTCACGGTCGTGGTGGCCAGGGATCCGGTCGCGGCGGCGGAGTGGTGGACCGTGGCCGGCTCCCGGACCGTTGCGCGTGCGTTCATCGTCTCCTCCGGTTCCCGGGGTGCTGGTGAGCCGCAGGCCCGTGGGGGCGGTGCTGAGCTCAGACGTACTCGCAGTCGATGGACGGGTCCGTGGGGCTGTCGACGGGGGCGCCGGGGACCGGGGAGTTGTTGGATCCGCCGCCGGCGTACACCGCCGAGATCCAGCCCAGAGTCCTTCCGGGCGTGATGATCTGGACCCAGTAGGTGTTGGTGTACGGGCCGTCGGTCACGCGTCCGCGCTCACCCGCGTCGATCTGGCAGTACGCCTGGACCGTGACTCGGGTCAGCCGCTCGGTGGTGGCGAGGTCGCAAGCCGTGCTCTGGCACGTACGCACCCGCACATCACTCGCCCACACGTACACGGACCCACTCGGCGGGTGTGCGACCGCCGGCTGTGCGACCGAGACCAGGATCGAGACGACGGCCACGAGAACCCCGGCGAGAGAACGCAGTGCCCTGAAGGGAGAACGAGGCCCGGGTCCGGCCTGCTGCCTGCGTCCGCCCGTGCGTGGTGACGTGCTGGTCATGGTGAAGCCCTCCCGGCAGTTGGTGGTCGCTCGCGGCGGGTGCCGCGCCGTCCACCTGAAGACGGGGGGTGATCGCCTCTCGTATGAGTGCCGGTGAATATTGAGCCGGCTCTCGTTCGTGCGGGTGCCGGCCCCGCGTCCCGGGCCGCCGTGCGGCTCCAGCGATTCAGGACTTCTCCCGGCTGCCGAGTCCCGCGGAAGACGCAGCGCACCTTCTCTGCGCGGGCGGCCTCACCTTGCGGGGCACATCCAGGTCCACGCGGCGACAGGGTCGGTCCGTCCGATCGGGCGGACCGGCCCCGAGTCCGCTTCGGCACTGCCGTCGTGACCGACCTGTGCCGAGCACCTGGTCAGGACAGCGCGAAGCGCTGGAAGCCGCAGTAGACCCTGCTTCCGTTGTCGCTGAGGGGGTCGTCACGAACCCACCCGTGGACACCGTCGGTCTGTTTGAACATGTAGGTCCAGGTGCAACCGTCGTTTTGCCTCTGGTCCAGCAGTGGTGGTCCAGGCGGTCGCCCGATCGGGCGGTCCAGACGCACTACGCCTGCCCCACTCCTTGGGGCCTGGCGACGTCTCCCTCCCCCACGCCGTTGCTCGAGCTGCCTTTCGGAGGACTCCATGTCACCGTCCAGCGTCTCCCGTACGGAGTGATCGCCTTCTTGACCACCGTCGGCGGTGCCGTCAGCGGCGCCGCCCGGATCGCAGGGCGATGAGCAAGCCGGGGCAGAGGGGGCGGCGTCTGCGCGCCCCACCCCACCCTCACCACGGACCCGCTCGGCGAGCAACTCCCGGTGAGGCGCCGAGGACGAGCTCGCCCCGCTCGGCAGGTGCCCCCGAGGGGCGGTCCCACGGCTACGACCCAGAAGCGGGGAACTTGAGAAGCGGCGCAGACCAAGGTGAGCCAGGCAACGACCCGAGCGCGTGGACACTCGACCGGCTTGAGGCGATCAACCTCGGCACCTGCGGCCGGCCCGCACCTCGAGCCGGCGCGCGTCGTCGCGCAAGGGCAGGCGTACCACGACGGCCGGCGCGGGCACGTCCGTCGCCAGTGGGCGAAGTTGTCGCTGCTGGCGAACCGGCGCATGCTCGACGGCGCCGGGGGCTGCTCGGTGCGGGTGGCCCATCAGGACTTCATGCTCCGGATGTGGGTGATCGACCAGCTGGGCCCCGACGACGGGGAGTCGATCACCTTCACGCGTGTGCTGGGACGCGCGGTCGCCCTGTCGGTCCAGTTCGTCGGTGATCGCCGGCCCTCTCCCCGGTGGTGACGCCTGCCGCGGCCGCCGTCCGCGTCACAGCCTCGCCGGTCCTGTCGGCCCTGCTCGGCGTGGTCTTCGCCGTTGCCTCGACCGAGGGCGGCATCCTACTCGCCCTGGGAGGCAGGATGCCCATCAACCCCACGTCACGACCACCTCTTTCACCCTCTACGTCCTCTGCGTCGCCTGCCGACTTGCGGGCGGCTACCGCACTCGGCGTGGGGAGGAGTCAGGCCGGCCTCCCTCGGACCCACCCGCCCCGGGACACGATTGCTAATGACTTCCATTTTCATGTAGCGTCCTGCCTGTCTAGTCAGGAGGACCCCATGGCTGTTCCCAAGCGGAAGATGTCCCGCAGCAACACCCGTCACCGTCGCGCCCAGTGGCGAGCGGCGACGCCAACTCTTGTCCCGGTCACCGTCGACGGCGTCTCCTACCTGGTGCCGCAGCGTCTCGTGAAGGCGTACGAGCGCGGCCTGCTGCGCCCCGGGGACTGAACGCTCGATGTCTTCCGAGTCTTCCGAGCCTTTCGGGCGGCTGCCCGTCACCGTCCTGTCCGGCTTCCTCGGCGCGGGCAAGACCACCCTCCTCAACCATGTCCTCGGCAATCGCGAGGGTCTTCGGGTCGCGGTCATCGTCAACGACATGAGCGAGATCAACATCGACGCCACCCTGGTGCGCGGCGGCGAGGCGGCCCTGTCGCGTACCGAGGAACGCCTGGTCGAGATGACCAACGGCTGCATCTGCTGCACCCTGCGAGACGACCTGCTTCAGGAGGTCGACCGGCTGGCGCGCGAAGGCCGTTTCGACTACCTGCTCATCGAGTCGTCCGGCATCTCCGAACCCATGCCGGTCGCCGCGACTTTCGCCTTCGCGCGCGACGACGGCGCCACCCTCGAAGAGGTGGCCCGTCTGGACACCATGGTCACGGTCGTGGACTCGGCGAACTTCCTGTGTGAGCTGACGACGGGCGACGAGCTCGTCGAACGCGGCCTGGACCAGTACGAGGAAGACGAACGCACCGTCAGCGACCTGCTCATGGACCAGGTCGAGTTCGCCGACGTCATCGTCCTCAACAAGCTCGACCTCGTCGACGAGGAGTCGGCCGACCGGTTGCGGGCGACGCTCACCCGTCTCAACCCGGCCGCGCGCGTCGTCCCGGCGGTCCACGGCCGTGTGAAGGCCGAGGATGTACTCGGCACCCGGCTGTTCGACCTGGAACGGGCCCAGCAAGCCGCCGGCTGGGTGCGGGAGCTGAACGGCGACCACGTCCCCGATACCGAGGAGTACGGAATCTCCTCGACCGTCTTCCGGGCCGGACTGCCTTTCCACCCCGACCGGCTGTGGGCCTTCGTGACCGAGGGACTCGACAGCGGCGCGTACGGGCGGATCCTGCGCTCCAAGGGCTTTTTCACGCTGGCCAGCCGACCGCAGGTGACAGGACTGTGGTCACAGGCCGGCTCGGTCGCCCGCTTCGAGCCCTCCGCCGCCCGTGACACCGACAGCCCCGAGTGCCAGGAACTGGTCTTCATCGGCACACACCTGTGCGCTGACGCCCTGCACGCGGCACTGACCGGCTGCCTCATGGCCGCCGGTGAAAGCCTGCCGCCCGGCGACCCGTTTCCCGCCTGGGACACCTACGGCATCGACGGCACCTGCGAGCACGAACTCGTGGTAGCCGTCTGAAACCCCGGGTCGGGCGGCGAACGCAGCCACGGCGCCGCCCGGCCCGGCACAGGCACTTGATGCGCCAGATCCTGACGCCGACAGCTGCCTGCGGGACGGGGCCGGCCTGCGGGACGGGGCCGGCCTGCGCACAGCCTCCGTCGCCGGCATGCGGCTGTCCATGTGCCAGACGAAAGAAGTGAGCGGCGTGAGCGATCAGGAGTGCGCACAGGGCGCGGCGAGATCGCCGACGCCGTGCGTCCGGGTGGCGGGCGCTGTTGTAGGTCGTCGTCGGTGGTGTCTCGCTCGCCACGGTCGCCTCGGCCATCGGACCGGCGCTCGCGTCCGAACTCTACGCCCCACCGGTCGTCGCCTGGTGGACGTTCGAACTCTACGCCCCACCGGTCGTCACCTGGTGGACGATCGCTGTGGCGGGGGCAGAGGCGATTTCGGCGGCGGCGGGCCGCGCGATTGCGATGATCGTGCTCCGGATGGCGGCGCCGGCCAGTCCGCCGGAAGCCGCGGCGCCGGGCGGTTGGACGGCACCGAGCGCCCTCCGCCTCGACCGTGACGACCGGCAGTCCGAGGCCGAGAACGGCTGCCGTCCTCGCCATCATGGCCGGCCCGGCGGGTCCGATGGGTTTCTCGGCGCGTGGTCGTGCACGGCACTGGGCATCGGCTCGTCGAGTCGGCCCACCGGTTCTGAACGCAGGGCCGACGGCGGTCGGCGGCCCTGGTAGTGCGCGTCCATCGGTGGCGGTCGCGAGCCCGCGGGAGAAGTGCGAAAGCCGCACCCGGTGCCCCCGCTTGTGGTGGGCGGACCGCAAAGAAGTTGCCCCGGATCGACCCGTACCCAGATGGGTGTGGCCGACAGTTCGGCCCGTGGAAGAAGTGGTGCTCCGGCTGGAGGCCTTGTTGTTCCCTCGATCACGGACGTGGCGGTTCTGACGGTCGACGTGAACGCCGAGGCAGTACGCATAGAGGCTCGAAGCACGGATACCGGCCCCTTCGACAACGACACAGCCGCAGGCTTCGCCGGCGCAGTCGACGAAGCCGAGCCCGAGACACGAGAAGCCCTGATCCGAGGCGTCCTCGTCCGAACGATCGACGCAACCTGCCGTCTCACGGAAGCGGAGGAGGCGGTGGCCGCGCCGCCTTGATCGCGGCGCACTGCCCGGAAGGCGCCCCCCGTCGAGACGCCATACGGCCCGGAAACACCCACGCCCCTGTTCCCCTACGACCTGCGGGCACTCGCCGACGAAGCACGCGCTCGCTTCGTCGGCGAGTTACGTGGTGGAAGTGCATGCCGACCCATGATCACCAGGGCGATGAGCGGCGATGGCGTGCTGCGCCGTCGCGTCGAAGACGCCGTGACCCTGTTGCGGAGTGTGCGCCGCTCGACCTGCGAGCGGTTCGGCCCGCCCCGGCCAGTGCCCGCCCCGGAGCGCGGAGCGCAACATCAACATCGGCGGCCTCGTCGCCCCGTGGCGCCGGTCGTGGCTGGAGCCGTGAGGGGACCCGAAGCGGCACGAGCGCACCACCGACCGCACCATGAAGCTCACCGACTTCCGCATCGCCTGCATCGCCCGCATCGCAAACGACGCCATCCTCGCCCCGCACCTGCCCCCGTCCGGCGGCAGACAGCAGCGCATGATCGGCGAACGGACGGGAATACGTGCCCAGCGCTGAATGCCGGACGCGGGCTGTGCCCCGCCAGGAGGGAAGGGGTGGCGTGCCCGGTATCCCGGGTCTCCTGCTGAGGAGACTGACCGTCGTGTTGTGCCGGACAAGGCAGACGACACAAGCGGCTGTGCACCGGACCATTGCTGCAGTCCGCACGTCCGCTCCTCCCCTGCTGCGGGGCCCAGGCCACACCTCCAGCAGCCATATGCCCCGAGCCACCGACTGAGCTGGCCGCCCTGCGGACTTTTCCTGCCTGGGAGCGGGATCGGGTCCCCTCGTGAGCTGTCAGGCTCTTTGAGGGACACGCGTTCCGTGTCCGGTGCTCCTCCGTGGGCCCGGCGGGAAGAAGGAGGGTATGGACGATTTCGAGGTGGACCAGGTGGTCCAGCGGGCGCTGGACCGGTTGACTCTTCTGGCGGAGACCACCACCGCCATGACCAGCACGCTCGATTCCTATGCCGCGGTGCGACGAGTGTGCCGGATCCTGGTGCCACAGCTGGCCGACTGGTGCGCGGTCGACCTCCTCGACGACGAGGGCCGCCCCCAGAGGGTCAGCGTCGTGCACCGCAATCCCGACATACTGCCGGTCGGCGGTCTGACCGGGCTGCTGCCCGACATCCCGGAAGATCCCGTCGGGCCGCTCTCACGCGTGCTCATCGGTGCCGGACCCCTGCTGCTGACCGCGGCCGACATCCCCAGCCCCGACAAGGCTGCCGACCCACTGGACGCCCGCCAACTCGAGCTGTTCGACCAGCTCGGCACCCACACCGCTGTGGTCGCCCCCGTACGCGCCCGCCGGCAAGTCCTCGGCGCCCTGACCATCGCCCGCTCCGCCGACCGCGCTCCCCTCACCGACGACGACCTTGCCATGGTGGAGGATCTGACCCACCGCATCGCTCTGGGCGTGGACAACGCCCGGCTGCACCGCGAGACCCAGCACATCGCCGAACGCCTCCAGCGCTCCCTCTTGCCCACCCTTCCCAAATCCGGACCGTTGCAGATGGCCGCCCGCTACGCACCCGCCGCGACCACCGCCGAAGTCGGCGGCGACTGGTACGACAGTTTCCCCCTGCCAGGCGGAAGCACCACCATGATCATGGGCGACGTCACCGGCCACGACCTTCGGGCGGCCATCACCATGAGCCAGCTGCGCAACATGCTGCGCGGCATCGGCTGCGACCGCCAAGAACCCCCCGGGCACATCCTGCGCCGCCTCGACCTCGCACACCACATCCTCTATCCGCAGGCCACAGCCACATGCCTGTACGCCCTCCTCGACCAGGGCGACGACGGAGGCTGGACGCTCACCTACTCCAGCGCTGGCCACCCACCGCCCCTGCTGGTCACCCATGAAGGCGACACCCACTACCTCCAAGGCGGCCGCGGCCTTCTGCTCGGGGTCGACCCCAGCCTCCCGCGGCACCACGCCACCGAAACGCTGCCCGCCCGTTCCACCCTGCTCATGTACACCGATGGCCTCATCGAACGCCGTGGGGAAGACCTCACCCACGGCATGACCCGCCTACGACAGCACGCAGCCGCCCTCGCCCGCGAAGACCTCGACACCTTCTGCGACGAACTCCTCGCCGGCATGGCCACCGACCACGCCGACGACATCGCCCTCCTCGTCGCACGAACCCCCACCAAGCACCCCTGACAAACGTTTCCAGCTGGGCGTTGACGAAGGTGTGACGCCGCGCTGACGGCACGGCCGTACTTTCGATCGAGGTGACGAGTCCAAAAGCTCAAGGAGTGTGCATGTCTGGGTTGCGACCAGGCAGCAGCTCACCGACGGACGTCGAAGACTCTGGAGCAAGCTGCTCTGCCGATCATCAGGGCCCAGGAAGCCGGGGAAATGCTGAAACGCGCGGATATCCAGGGCTTCGATGACGACTTCTGTGCAGTCGGTGCCGGCAGTGCGACATGTGCTCGGAGTTCGTGGGCGACGGCGAGGTGTGCGAGAGGCTGTATGCAAGCCCAACGCCTCACGACACGCAACCTGACCGATCAGGGCCGTGAGTGTTGTCAACCGGCACCCGGGCAAGGAAAGGACAGTCGCGCATGAGCTGCGGATGTCAAGAGTATGTGCGGACACTCCACACCGCGACATCCCTGACCCAAGGGAATTTGGCGGGCACTCCTGATTCAGCCGCAGTGTGTGACGCAGGGTAGGTGAATCAGCCGCTTCCCGTGACGAGGAGCGGCCGCGAGTCCTTTCACGCGCCGCAGCAGCAGGCACCGGGAACGGGGTGGCGATGACAACGACCCTGGAACTGGAGATCTGCGGGCCTGGCCCAGACGGGTACGAGGTTCGGGTGGTGAAGGCTGCCGCCGGCGGGGGCGCCCGTGGGTCGCTGCGTCTCGATGTCGACGAGCTGCTGGCGCGGCGCGAAACACTGCAGGACAAGGTGGTGCTCTCCGCGCAGGGGGTGCGCCGGGCGATGGCGCCGAGCGAGCATGCCGTACAGCAGGTGGGACAGCAACTGTTCGAAGCACTCTTCGACGGACCGGTCTCAGGGAGTTACCGGGCGAGTCTCAGCGTGGCACAGGAACGGCAGGATCGACTGCAGATAGTGCTTCGCCTGGAGCCACCGGAGCTCACGCTCCTGCCCTGGGAGGCGCTGTTCGACCCACAGCTGGACGCTTACGTATGCCGACACGAGCCGATGGTCCGCCATCTTCCCGCCGCCCACACCCCCGATCCCCTGCCCGTGGAACCGCCATTGCGCATCCTGGTGGTGATCGCGTCCCCGCGCGGACTCCCGCTGTTGGATTCCGAAGGGGAACGGGAGCAACTCGAGCAGGCGCTCGCCGAGCAGGTCGACTCCGAACTGGTCGAGCTGGCCTGGTTGACCGACGCGAGCTGGGACACCTTGCACAGTCGTCTCATGGACGGCCCATGGCACATAGTCCATTTCATCGGCCACGGTGACTACGGTGAGCACGCCAAGGAAGGGCAGATCGCGCTGGTGGGCCAGACCGGCGCCCCCAACATGGTGGAGGCTTCTCGCCTGGCGGACCTCCTCGGAGAGGCAGAACCGACTCCTCGGCTCATGGTGCTGAATTCCTGCGCCTCGGCTCAGGGCAGGGTCGACGACGGATTCTCCAGCATGGGAGCGGCTCTTGTCCGCAGTGGGATCAGCGCGGTGGCGGCTATGCAGTTCGCGGTCACCGACCTGGCTTCGGTGAGCTTTGCCCGGGGTTTCTACACGGCGCTGGCCCATGGGCGTCGAGTCGACAACGCCGTCAAGAGCGGACGCATCTCCATGCTCGGCATGAGCCAGTCGCTGGAGTGGATAACTCCCGTACTGTACATGCACGGTGATGCCAACCTGCTGTTCAACCTGGCCGCACCCGCGAGGGAACCACATACCAGGCAGCAGCAGTCGGCAGCCGGATCAGCAACGGAGGAGAGCCACTACGGCGAGAAGGCCCGCAAGCTCTACGTCAGGGCCAGGGCCGAGCTCCGCGTCGGAAACCCCGAAACGGCTGTCGAATTGCTGGATGATCTGCTCGCTCTCAACCCGAATCACAGCGACGCCATCATGCTGCGCTCTCGAGCCGCGGACCAGGCGCAGCTCAGTGAGCTCTACACCTTGGCAGTGGAGGCGGAGGACACCGGCCAATGGTCCGAGGCGATCAATTACTACGAGCAAATCCTGCAGAAAGAGCCCGATTATCGGGATGTGTCCTCGCGACGCGACCTTTGTCGCGGCCAGGAGTACATCGGAGACCTTCAGGACGAACTGCGCCAGCACGCAGAAGCCCAACGCTGGCAGACGGTCCTCGAGGTCAGCGAAGAGCTCAAGCAGATCGACCCGACCACGGACGACCCCGACGGGCTGGCCACATACGCCCGCCAAAAGATTGCGCAGGACGCGCTGGCCGCTCAACTGGAAGACGTGTATACCGGTGCCCGAACCGCGGAAATGGCCGGAAAATGGGCTGCCGCCATCGAGGGATATGAGCAGATCCTCCAGAACGACCTTCAGTACCGCGACGTCCGCTCACGGCGCGACCGTTGCCGCGAGCTGGAACAGATAGAAGCCCTTCAGGACGAACTACGGCAGCTCGCAGAGAGACAAGAATGGCAGACGGTGCTCGACGTCAGTGAAAAGCTCAACGAGATCGACCCCACCACCACCGATCCCGACGGACTCACCACACGCGCACGCCAGCAACTCGCTCAAGCGGCCGCACGGGCAGCACAGCTGGAGGACTTGTACGACAGCGCCTACACCGCCGAGCAGTCCGAGAACTGGGCCGCTGCGATAGACGGCTACGAAAAGGTCCTGCGCAACTCCCCCCACTACCGCGACGCACTTACACGGCGCGACCACTGCCTGGACCGGCAACGCATCGCCGTACTCCAGGACGAACTGCGCCGCGTGGCGCACACACAGCAATGGCAGGCCGTGATCGAGATCAGCGAAGAACTCCGCCTGCTTGATCCGACCACGGCCGACCCCGACGGCCTCACCTCACGCGCACGCCAAGAACTGGCTCAGGCGGCGCACATAACGCAACTCGACTTGTACACCCGAGCGCGCGCGGCAGAAAAGTCAGAGGACTGGGCCACCGCCATCGCCTGCTACGACGACCTGGCACGAATGTCCGGCGGCGAATACAGAGACAGTACGCAGCGGCGCACCATGTGTCTGGAACGCCTCCACTCCGAAGAACGCGTCTCCGACACCCCCGACGAAGCGCCCGCGTACATCACCATGACCCGGGAGATCGACGCACCGTGCGGGTGCCTGGCCTGGGCGTCCATGCGATGGTCGCTAGCGGTCAACCTGTCCGACGATCCACGGATCCGCATATACGACATGGCAGGCGACGAGCGGCTGAGCGTCAAGACCTCCAACAAAGGGCCACCCTACGTCCTGGCATTCAGCCCTGACGGCACGCGGCTGGCAAGTCAGGGACGAAAAGGGGTAACCATATGGGACGCCGACACAGGCGAGAGCATCCTCCAGCTCTCCCTCCGGCAGAGGGTGACCGCGGCAGTTTTCAACCGGGACGGCAGCCGGATCGCCACCGGGACCTATGACAGCGCCCGCGTCTGGGACGCCGAAACCGCCGAGGAAATCTTCCGAACCGAGCAGCACGCAGTAAAGGCGATGACCTTCAGCCCGGACGGAGGCCGGCTCGTCATCGCCGACCGGCTAGGACTGCACGCGTGGAACCTGGGCACCGAGCAGAGGGACTTCGAGGATCGCAGGAGTTCTCTGGAGTCGATCGCCTACAGCCCCGACGGCAAACGCTTCGCTGCGGGCAGCAGGGACGGCACAGCATTGCTGTGGACTTCGGGCGAGGTGGAGGAACTGGTCCACGAGGGTCCCGTCACTTCAGTGGCGTTCAACCCGAACGGCACTACCCTCGCCACCGGCAGTAAGGATGGCGCCGCGCGCATCTGGGACACGTCAGACGGGGAACTGATGTGCCGAATAAATTACGACGAGCCTGTCAATTCGGTGGCGTTCAGCCCGTACGGCACGTGGCTTGCCATCGGCACCCAGACTGCCGTCACCCTGTGGACCTTCGAGTGATTTCCTACCGTCAGCAGAAGGACAGGAGGGCCGATCATGGGGCGGCTCGTCGAGTTCTCCACCGATGACGGCAGTTCGATACTCGTCGAAGTGAGCGGTCAACCGGGCGGAGTTGTGACCCGTGGCATTCGTGGCCCTGAGGTCGCCGATCGCGCCAAGCGTTCCTTCGAGGAAGCCATATACCGGGTACAACCGGCCATGCACGCGGTGGTCGCCCACATCCAGTCTGCCGCCCAGTCCCCTGATGAGATCCAGGTCGCCTTCGGAGTGAATCTGCACGCGGAAGCCGGTGCGTTCATCGCCGCCGCAAGCGCCACCGCCAATTTCACCGTCACGCTCACCTGGCACCGGGACCCGCAGACACCCTCCGGGAGCGGCCCCGGATGACTCGACTTCTGTCCGCTCACAGGCCCCTACGCCCAGCCGAAGCTTCGTCGGGTGGCGGTGGCAGGCGTGGCGTGGTGTTTCAGAAGGCCATAGCCTCAGAGACAGCGGCGTGCTCTGGCGCGGGCAGCAGGCCGTGCGGGAGGCGCTGACCCTTCCGTGTACGCCGCGCGGACACCCACGGGCGCTTGCCGTTCGATCGGCTTCGTACGAGTTGGAGACTGTTGTTTCCAGCCTGCGGCCGTCGTCCCGCATGTAGCAGCGGGCCGAGTTGGGGCATCTATGAGGCACGGCGGAATGCGGCAGCGGGGCCGATGACGCCAGCGCCGAACTTCTCACGGACACGGTCGACCGAGCTCTCCGCGACGAGGCGGGCCTCGCGGGTGGTGTCCAGGCTGATCTGCTGCGCGACCTGGTCGGCGTCGATCAGATCGTCGCCGCGCAGTGCGATGCGGGTCAGGCGGCCGCGCTGCAGGCAGGCGGCGTCCATCAGCCGGTAGGCGAGGGTGCGCAGGTCGTCGTCGTGCGCGGACGGCTCGAGAAGGCGCCGGGTCTTCTCCCAGCTGCCGCCTTGGGCGAAGGTCAGCTGCAGGGTCAGCGCGCGGGCAGCCTGACCGCGGCGGCGCAGCAGCATCGCCAGTTCGACGACGAGCCGCAGGAGGGCGGCGCGGGCGTCCGCTCCGTCCAGGACGTGCTGATCGAAGCAGTGGCGGACGCTGAGGGTGGCGGGCAGGGCGCGGGGGATGACGGGCCGGGGGTCGATGCCGCGGGCCCGGTCGGCGGCCAGGCGGCCGGCGCGGCCGCCCAGGAGCCGCTGGACGGTGGCCGGGGACACTGCGGCGAGCAGGGCGACGGTGTGGATGCCATAGTCGTGCAGGATGTCGGCCTGCCGGGAGCCGACGCCGTGCAGGGCCTGTACGGGCAGCGGGCCGAGCCAGTCGGTGACCTGGTCGGGGGCGACGGCAAGGACGCCGCCGGGCGGTTCGATCCGGGCCGAGGCGGTGGCCGCCACGGTGATCGACGGTCCGATCCCGATGCGTACGTCTGTGCCGAGACGGGAGATCGCACGCACGCGCAGCACCTCGCCCAGGCGGCGGGCGTCGGCGTGGTGGTAGCGCAGCGCCCCCTTGAGCTCCACCAGGGCGGCGGACGGCGGCAGGGCCTGCACGACCGGGGACAGGTCGGCGAGCAGTTCCAGGACCTGCCGGTAGACCTCCTCCGGCAGCCGGTCGGGGCACCGCACATGCATCACGGTCGCCGGTCGCTGGCCCCGATCGTTGCTGGTCATCGCCCGTCACCTCCTCCCCTCACCATATCGAACGGGAATTCGAACACGCGAGGGCGCAAGCGGTGGATCATGTGCGTAGAATCAAAAATGTGTTCGATGACCTGCCGCCCGATCTGGAGCGCCTGCGCACCCTGCGGGTGTGGCACGCGCTGTGGCTGCGCCGCATCGACGCACAGATCGCCGCGGTCCAGCAGCGCCAGGCGGAAGAGGAGCACGGCCGCCGCGTGCGGCCGGCGCCGCCGGACTGGATCGTCGAACTCGGCATCGGCGCGGACCGGCCGCCGGTGCAGGTCCACGCCGGCACCTGCCATATGGCAGGCAGACGGCGCCAGGCCGTCAGCCGCGAGGAAGCCCGCCGCCTCCTGGCCACCGGGCTGCGCGCCTGCACCCACTGCGAGCCCGACGTCCAGCTGCACATCATCGACTTATCCGCCGCCCCTGACGGGACGCACCCGATACAACCCTGAGCAGGTCCCACGACCACTCCCCCGTCGCCGGCGACCGAGCCGGCCCCAACCGCCTGAGCGACGACGGCTCCTCGTCGGGGGCGTCGTCGCGTTCACGTTCGGCACGAAAGGGCCGGGTCGGCTGCAGAGACGACATGGGCCGAGGAGCCTGAAAGATTTTGCGTCATCTTGCGCAAGCGCGGGGAGACCTACGCGGGGGCCTGATCACCGACGCGGGGTGGCCCGTGGACGCAAGCCGGCAGGGCTCTGCACGCGGCGATCCCCTCGGCGACCAGCTTGATCGACTAGCCGCCTCGAATCTCGATGTTTCGTTCACAACTTTAAGGAAGTCGCTAGGTGAGCCGTGTGTCACGGCCGAATTGAATGCATCCTTGAACGCTTCGAGCGCATGGAGTCACCATCCGACTTCAACCTGTGTTGGGATGTGCGCGGTCGGCGGGCGCGGATCCGCCGCCACGTTCCGTCGAAGGGAAGTCATGCTCTCGATACCTCACCGCGCGCCCGCCGCCCTGCGGCCGCTGCTCATGCTCGCCGTGCTCATCGCCGGACTGCTCACCGGCACGGCCCCCCACGCCCGGGCGGCCACCGCGCAGGACACCGCAGTCACCTTCCGCGTAGAGGCCACCACCGCAGGAGAGACGCTCCTCGTCACCGGCAACGTCCCGCAGCTCGGAACGTGGGACCCCGCCAAGGCCGTCCCCCTGGGCACCACCGCGAGCTCCTATCCGAGCTGGTCGGCCGGCGTCCAGCTGCCCGTCGGCGCCACCGTGCAGTACAAGTACCTCAAGCGCTCCCCCACCGGCACAGTGACATGGGAGAGCACCCCCAACCGCACCCTGACCGTCTCACCGGACGCGCCGGGCAACCACGACAGGTGGAACGTCAGCCCCGTCTCCGCCACGTTCCGCGCCACGGTCACCACCAGCTGGGGCCAGAACCTCTACATCACCGGCAACCTGCCCGACCTCGGCAGCTGGGACCCGGCCAAGGCCGTCCCCCTCACCACCAACTCCGCCACCTACCCGCAGTGGACCGGCACCCACCAGCTGCCGCCCGACACCACCGTGCAGTACAAGTACTTCAAGAAGAACCCCGACAACACCCTCACCTGGGAGAGCGGCGACAACCGCACCGTCGTCACCCCGCCCACCGGAACCCTGACCGTCAACGACACCTGGCGCTGACACGCAACGCCGGGGCCGAGGGATATGTGATGGATACCCCTCGGCCCCGGCGCCTTCCAGTATTCGAGCTGAACCTGCCACGGCGGCGCCAACCAGAGGTGGTCTGCTCTGACCACGACCCGCCACGGGCCGCGCCGAGCTGGGGCGCCGACACCACCCGGTGGATCGCCACACGCACGGGCGAGTTGACTACTGGATCACCGCCGGCGGCGCCCCCGCCCGAAGCGGCCGCTGGACTTCGGTTTCCCCGAAGCGGGCGCCCCGCTGGAGCGCGTTCCGATCTACGTCCGCCGGGGGCCCAGGTCGCCGCTCTGCTCGGCTGACCTCCTGTGGCCCAGAACGCCGGCCGACGCGCGGCTGGGGTTCATCGTGGATCGGTCAGGTCAGCGCTGGAGGGTGAGCAAGCCCGGCCGGTAGGGCAGTTGCACGTAGGGGGTGTTCGGCGGGATGTTGGGGGAAAGTCCCTGGTAGAGCAACTGCAGGTTGCAGGGGTCGATGGTCATGGTCTGGTCGGGGTTGTTGCGGACCAGGTCGCCGTGGCTGATGTCGTTGGTCCAGGTGGCACCGCTGTTGGCCTTGCCCGCGAACGGGTTGCTCTCGGTGGCGGCCTGCGGGGTCCACGGACCGTTCAGGCTGGAGGCCGTGAACGAGCGGAAGAAGCGCTGCTCGGTCGCACCCCGAGCCTCGACGATCATGAGGTACTGGTTCTGGCCCTGAACCTTGTAGACCTCCGGTGCCTCGAACAGGTTCTTCACCGTGTCGCTCATGACCGTCGTGTACGACGAGCCGAAACTGGCCGGGAAGTTCCCGATCGGCATGGTCGACCTGTAGATCTTGCCGTTGTCACCGGCGAAGAACATGTACATGTTCTGACCGTCGGCGATCATGGTCGGGTCGATCGCGCTGCCGTCGGGAACGCTGCCGGTGAACAGCGGCTGCGCCGCGGACCAGCCGTTGGGGTTGGTGGGATCGCTCGACGTTCGGTAGACGAAGGGCCATTGGGTGCCCCACCCGTTCGAGGTCAGCACCCAGATGTTCTTGGGCGCGAAGTAGAACAGCTTGGGCGCCACCGCGGACTGGCTCATGCCGGTCTGGGTAGCCGTCGCCATGTCCGACCAGTTCGTGAACGTGCTGAACCCCATCGATTTCCACGACGAGCCGTCAGAGGCGGTCGCGTAGACCAGGTGCTTGCCGTTGTACGTCACGGTGGTGAAGTCCTTCAGCGAGGCCCATCCGTTCGCCGGCTGCGCCAGCGGACCCGTCGAGGTCCACCGGTAGGCCGACGGAAGAGCACACGTGCCGCCCGGCGGCGCGGACAGTCCGGTCCACTTCTGGTTGCCGCCGCCGTTGCAGTTCCAGAGCTGCACCGCCGTGCCGTTGGCCGTGGCGCCGCCGCTGACGTCCAGGCACAGTCCGGACTCCACGCCGACGACCGTGCCGTCGGCGTTCACCCGCCACTGCTGGTTCGCGCCGCCGGAACAGGTCCAGATCTGTACCCGGGTCCCGGCGGTCGTGGCGTGGCCCGGAACATCCAGGCACTTGTTGCCGTACACGGTGAGCTGGTTGTTGTCCGTCAGCGTCCACTGCTGGTTGGTCCCGCCGTGGCAGTCCCAGATCTGCACGTTCGTGCCGTCGGTCTGGCTGGCGCCCGGCACATCGAGACACCGGCCGGAACCGACACCGCGCAAGGCGCCGCTGGTGGCCGCCTGAGCCGGGTTCGCGACGAGCGTCGCCGCTGAAGCGACCAGGGCCGCGAGCGCGACGGACAGATATCTGCGGCTGAAGATTCTCCTGTGCATGGGGTCCTCATTCTTTGAGTGCGGTCGGCGGAGTCGCGGGAGGAGTGGCAGTTGGCTTCGGCGAGGCCGGGCACGAGGGGGAGGCCGCGCTCTGCTCGACGGCGGTGCTGGTGGAGGCGCTCACCGGATCGACGTGGCCGAGGCTGTCGGAGCGCACCACGGCGCACCGGCCGGGGTAGTTGACCGACTGCAGCGACCTGGGTGGGGGTGGGTGGGCGGGGTGACACCGCCCGAGACCGTCTCCTTCAGCACTGTGGCATGACGTAAGGAGCCGGACGGTGCGGGCACCTCGGCCGGAATCCCTGTCGGCGTCGGGTCAGCTCGTCACGCGGAAGGTGGCGTCTCCGCGTCCCGTCGCGGTGGTGATCGGGTCGAGGCGGAGTTGGTAGGCGTAGTGGCGGATGTAGCGGTCGGGATGGTTGTACGACTGGAAGGACGACCAGGTCGGGTCGGCGAGCCCGGCGGCCTGGCGGAAGGTGGCGTCGGCGGCGAACTGGGTGGTGCCGTCGTTGTGGGCGAGCTGGAAGTCGTAGCCGGAGTGCCGCAGGTAGTAGCCGGGGTAGTTCACCGACTCGAAGGACACGGTGCCGGAGCCCGCCAGGCCGGGCCGCAGCCGGAACTGGGCGTCCGGGCCGGTGATGTTCTGGTCGATGCGCACGTCGAAGTCGGCGTGCCGCACGTACCGGTCCGGGAAGTTGTAGGACTGGAGCCGCTTGGCCGGGCTGTCGGCCCAGCGGGCGAGTACGCGGCTCTCCTCGGCGGCCGTCAGCTCCAGGATCGAACCGTGCCGCTTCTTCGTGCCGCCCATGGAGTAGCTTCCCGATGCCGGAAGCCGGTAGGTGCCGGAGGCGGACGGGTCGGTCGTGACGACCGGCAGGTAACCGCGGTTCGAGGCGTACTGGTCGAGGTAGAGAGTCCACTCGTTGCGGTCCCGGAACTTCATCCACATCGGGCCCTCGACCTGGGCACCGGTCAGGCCGATGCCGGAGAGGTTGCCGAGGTGGGTCCAGGGGCCGAGGATCGAGCTGCTGCCTTCGAGGGTGATCTGGCCGTCGCCGGAGGCCCGTACGTAGCGGTGGCTGCCGACGCCGGCCGGCAGCGCGACGATCTGGGTGTCGATGATCTCCTGGGTGCCGGAACGCTCGATGTAGATCTGCGGAGTGGTGATGGAGCGGAAGTCGCGGGTGCGCGCGTAGTAGATGCGGTGCTTCTTCACGCCGTTGACCGGCTTGTTCGTCGCCCAGTACAGGACGTAGTCGTTGGTGGCCGGGTTCCAGATCGCCTCCGGCGCCCACGCGTTGCGCCCGTCGGGGATCGCGCCGGCGACGTTGAGCAGCCACGGCTGTGACCAGGTGACCAGGTCCGTGGACTCCCACACCACGAGGTTGCGGCTGCCGTCGTTGATGGCCTGGTCCCAGTTCTGCCCGCAGCCGATGCACAGGTCGGTCGCGATGATCCAGTACCGGCTCCCGTCGGGAGAGCGCACCAGTGCGGGGTCTCGCACCCCGCGCGTGCCCACCGTGGAACGCAGGGTCATCCCGCCGCCGTTGAGGTCCCTCCAGTTCAGGCCGTCCGTGCTGTGCGAGAAGTGGATCTGCTGACCGGTCGACCCCTCACCGATGAAGTGCGCCATCAGGTAGCCCGGGTCGGCAGCGGCCGCCCGGTCCGGTGTGGTCACGGTCTGGCCGGTGAAGAGGAGGCAGGCGGCGAGCAGTATCGCCGACAGCCGGGCGCGAAGCACGGACATGCACATCTCCTGTCGTTCTGCCGTGTGGGGCGGCGGGGCCGGACGATGCGGTGGGCTGATCCGAGCGCGGTTGGGCGCGGCGCAGCGGGACGGTTGGTGGTTTCTCGGCGACAGCTGTTGCGCCCGGGCGGCGTTTCCTCCCGGTGGTCGGCCGGGGCGGCCGCCGCGGCCAACCCGCTGTCCCGTCAGCCGAGTTGTGCGATATATCGAACGGCGTTCGCAAGATCGAGCAGACGATAGGGGGCGAAACAGGGGGCGTCAATACGTCCGGCCTGACCGAGTCCGGACGCCGGAACCTCCCTCCCGGCCACCTTCAAGCCCTCGAACCGCCTTTCATGACAGAAGCGTTGACCCGGGCAGGTGCAGGATCTATGTTCTGGCCGGGTTTACGAACGACGTTCGAGATACCGACACCGGAGGGAGACTCCGTGAGACCTGCGCTCACCCGTCGAAAGGCCCTCGGCATGATCACCGGCTCGGCCGCCGCCGCCCTCAGCGGTGTATCGGCCGATACCGCCCACGCCGCCGCTCCCGCATCCCCCGGTGTCACGTACACGAACACCATCGCCGAGCAGCGGGCCGATCCGCACATACACAAACACACGGACGGCTTCTACTACTTCACCGCCACCGTCCCGGCGTACGACCGAATCGTGCTGCGCCGGGCCACCACGATCCAGGGCCTCACGTCTGCCCCCGAGACGACCGTCTGGACCAAGCACTCCAGCGGTGTGATGGGCGCGCACATCTGGGCTCCGGAAATCCACTTCATCGACGGCAAGTGGTACATCTACTTCGCCGCCGGCGACGCGAACGACATCTGGCGGATCCGGCCGTACGTCCTGGAGTGCACGGCCGCGAACCCGATCGCGGGCGCCTGGACGGAGAAGGGCCGCATCGCACTGCCGCTGGACAGTTTCTCCCTGGACGCGACGACCTTCGCCGTCAACGGCACCCGCTACCTCTCCTGGGCGCAGCACGATCCGGCCGTCGGCCGCGGCACCAACCTCTACATGGCGCGGATGTCCAGCCCGTGGGCCATCACCGGCACACCGGTCATGATCAGCCGGCCGACCGCCTCGTGGGAGACCGCCGGAGGCGAGACGGTCAACGAGGGGCCGGCCGTGATCCAGCGGGGCGGCAAGGTCTTCATGACCTTCTCGGCCAGTGCCACGGACGCCAACTACTGCATGGGCCTGCTGACCGCGTCCGCCTCGGCCGATCTGCTGCGCGCGTCGTCGTGGGCCAAGACCGCGAACCCGGTCTTCGCCAGCAACGTCGCCACCGGCCAGTACGGCCCCGGGCATAACCAGTTCACGGTCTCCGAGGACGGCAGGTCGGACATCCTCGTCTACCACGACCGCGGCTACAGGGACATCAGCGGTGCCCCTCTCAACGACCCCAACCGCCGCACCCGCGTCCAGAAGATCTACTGGAGGGCCGACGGCACACCCGACTTCGGCATCCCGGTCGCCGACGGGAGCACTCCGATCCGACTCTCCTCCTACAACTTCCCCGACCGGTTCGTCCGGCACTGGGAGTACCGCGCCAGGATCGAGCCGAACGTCTCCCCGCTGGCCGACTCGCAGTTCCGCGTCGTCACCGGTCTTGCCGGCAGCGGCACCGTCTCCCTGGAGTCGGCGAACCTCCCCGGCTGGTTCCTGCGCCACAGGAACTACGAGGTGTGGGTGGAGAAGAACGACGGAACGCCGCTGTTCGCCGGTGACGCCTCCTTCACCGCCCGGGCCGGCCTGTCCGACTCCGCCGGCGTCTCGTACGAGTCGTACAACCTCCCGGGCCGCTACATCCGCCACTTCGACTACCTGCTGCGGGTCCAGGCTCCCAGCACGGCGACCGACCGGGCCGACGCCACGTTCTACACCCAGTGAGCCACCACTGCTGCCTCTTACCCTCGGGCGGCTTCGACGGACTCTCTCGTCATGAAAGGTGCACGATGTCTTCCCCCATCAGCAGACGGCACCTCCTGCAAGCGGCCGGGGCCACCGCCGCCGCCTCCGCCACCAGATCCCTCATCGGCAGTGCACCCGCCCACGCGGCGGCCGTCCCTCCCGCAAGGGCCGACATCGGGGTCTCCGCGCACCCCTTCGCACTCGGCCAGGTCCGGCTCACCGCGAGCCGGTGGCTGGACAACCAGGACCGTACGCGGAACTATTTGCGGTTCGTCGATGTCGACCGGCTGCTGTACAACTTCCGCGCCAACCACCGGCTGTCCACCAACGGCGCGGCGGCGAACGGCGGCTGGGACGCGCCGGACTTCCCCTTCCGCACCCACGTCCAAGGCCACTTCCTCACGGCATGGGCACAGCTGTACGCGGTGACCGGGGACACCACCTGCCGGGACAAGGCGATCCACATGGTCGCGGAGCTGGCCAGATGCCAGGCCAACAACAGTGCCGCCGGCTTCGACGCCGGGTACCTCTCCGGCTACCCCGAGTCCGACTTCACCGCTCTCGAGCAGCGGACCCTGAGCAACGGCAACGTGCCGTACTACACCATCCACAAGACCCTCGCCGGCCTGCTGGACGTATGGCGCCACATCGGCAGCACGCAGGCCCGGGACGTGCTGCTCGCCCTGGCGGGATGGGTCGACCGGCGCACCGGCCGGCTGAGCGGCCAGCAGATGCAGGCCATGCTGGGAACCGAGTTCGGCGGCATGAACGCCGTGCTGACCGATCTCTACCAGCAGACAGGCGACGCGCGGTGGCTCACCGTCGCCCGGCGGTTCGACCACGCCGCGGTGTTCGACCCTCTGGCGTCCGGCCAGGACCAGCTCAACGGACTGCACGCCAACACCCAGGTGCCGAAGTGGATCGGGGCCGTCCGGGAGTACAAGGCCACCGGCACGACCCGCTACCGGGACATCGCCACCAACGCCTGGAACTTCTGCGTCAGCAACCACACCTATGCCATCGGCGGCAACAGCCAGGCGGAGCATTTCCGCGCCCCGAACGCCATCGCCGGCTACCTGCACAAGGACACGTGTGAAAGCTGCAACACCTTCAACATGCTCAGCCTCACTCGGGAGTTGTTCGCGCTCGACCCGAACCGGGCCGAGCTGTTCGACTACTACGAGCGGGCCTGGCTGAACCAGATGATCGGCCAGCAGAACCCGGCCGACCCCCACGGCCACGTCACCTACTTCACCCCGCTCAACCCGGGAGGCCGACGCGGTGTCGGCCCCGCGTGGGGCGGCGGTACCTGGAGCACCGACTACGGCACCTTCTGGTGCTGCCAGGGCACGGGCCTGGAGATGCACACCAGGCTGATGGACTCCCTTTACTTCCGCAGCGACGACACGTTGATCGTGAACCTGTTCGTGCCCTCGGTGCTCAACTGGTCGGAGCGCGGAATCACGGTCACCCAGACCACGTCGTACCCCGTCGGCGACACCACGACCCTGCAGGTCACCGGCAACGTCAGCGGAACCTGGGCGATGCGCATCCGCATCCCGGGCTGGACCAGCGGGGCCACCATCAGTGTCAACGGCGCGGCGCAGAACATCGCCACCCAGCCCGGCAGCTACGCCACTCTCAACCGCTCGTGGACTGCCGGTGACACGGTCACCGTCCGCCTGCCCATGCGGATCGTCGTGCGCGCGGCCAACGACAACGCGAACGTCGCCGCGATCACCTATGGCCCGGTGGTCCTGTCCGGCAACTACGGTGACTCCGCACTCAGTTCCCTCCCGTCGCTGACCACGTCCTCGATCTCACGGACCAGCAGCAGTTCGCTCGCCTTCACCGCAACCGCCAACGGCTCCACCGTCCACCTGGGCCCGTTCCACGACGCGCACGGCCACAACTACACGGTCTACTGGAACACCAGCGGCACCGGCACCGTCCGTCTCGCCAACGCGGGCAGCGGTCTCGTGCTGGGCATCCAGAACATGTCCACGGCCGACGGGGGCCGCGCCCTGCAGTGGCACGACTCGGGCACCGCCGACCACAACTGGCAGATGGTCACCGACGGAAACGCGGTCCGCATCCGCAATGCCCACAGCGGCAAGGTGCTCGGCGTCCAGGACATGGCCACCACGGACGGCGCGACCGTCCTGCAGTGGACGGACAACGGCACCGCCGACCACAGATGGACGCTACTCGACCAGGGAGACGGGACCTACAAGATCCGCAACGTGCACAGCGGCAAGCTGCTCGCCATCGCGAACAACTCCACCGCTGTGGGCGCGTTCGCCATCCAGGACTCGGACGACGGCACGGCCGACAACCGGTGGCGCATCGTGAGAAACCAGTGATCAAGGGTGCTTGCCGTGACTGATGGCCAGGTCGGTCGTCGATGTGGTCAGAGGTGCGGACCCTGCAGGGTGAGTGGACGGATGCGGCATGGGAGCGGACAGCGCACCTGTTGCCTGGTACTGACGGTCGCGGCCGTCCGTGGCGGGATCACCGGCAGATGAGCAACGAGGTGTTGTGCCGGTTGCGGACCGGCGCTGCGTGGCGTGACCTGCCGGAACGCTACGGGCCCTGGGCCGTGGCAGACGACCTGTGAACGGTTCGCCCGCTGGGAAGCGGACGGAGCCTGGGCTCGCCTGCTCGAGCAGGTCCAGGTCCGCGACGACTCCGTCGGAGCCGTGAGGTGGACGGTGTCGGTCGACTCCACGATCAGCCGGGCCCGTCAGCACGCCGCCGGGGCCCGTACAAAGAGGCGGCGGGGGACGATCTGGAAGATCCGGCACGTCCGTCGGCCGGCCAGGCGCTGGGCCGGTCCCGGGGCGGGTGACCACCAAGCTCCACCTCGCCTGCGACGGCCGGGGCCTGCCTGGCTGTCGTCGTCGCGCCCGGCGACGTCAACCACTCCACCGCCTTGGATGGGCTGGGTGCCCCGGACAGGCGCCGGGCGCCCTCGTCTCGCCGACGGCGAGGGGAGGCCGGCGGCAGACGGTCCGCCTTCGACCGCGGGCTCCACAAGGCCCGCAACGTGGTCGAGCGCTGCTTCAACCGCCTCGATCAGTTCCGCGCGATCGCCACCCGCCACCCCAGCCCCGCAGCCGCCGCCAACAGGCATGCCCGACCCGAAGCCGAGGTCCTGCGGCAGGTGGTCCCCCTGAATGCCTGTGTGCAGCACGTACAAGATTCCGCACAGCACGTCCCGGTCAGGCAACGGCTTGCGCCCCGGATACCTACGCTCACGCTGCAGCAGCGGCTCCAAGTGGTCCCAGCTCGTTAGAACCAGTCAGCCGCTGTCGGGCATGGCCGTACCAGTGCCGCGATCCAGGCGGGTGACCTGCGGCGGGCGCTCGCTACGACGATTGGTGGCGGCCCCGGAACGGGACGCGGACAGGTCTGCCGGCTCCTTGATACGCCTTATCCGCCCAGCATGTGAGGCCCGCTGCGGCGAGGGCGTCG
>NZ_JBITYN010000016.1:0-125946 GCF_044545925.1 Streptomyces sp. NPDC053367
TGACGAGGCCGAGGGCGGCGACCTGGCGGAGGTCTTCGAGGGATTCGCCGCGGTTGCGGAAGCGGCCGGCGATGCGGTGGGCCATGGGGAGCCAGCCTTCGGTGAGGGTTTCGCGCAGGGTGTCGCGTTCGGGGCCGTCGGGGAGTGCGGCGAGGCGGGTGAAGGCGGCTGCGGTGTCGGGTGCGTCGTCGTGGGGGTGCCTGCGGGGTGCGGCCGCGGCAGGCGCGGTGGCCGCGGCAGAGGCGGCAGGCGCGCCGGGGGCGGTGGTGGTGTCGGAGGTGGCGTGTGCGGATGTCTCGACCAGCATGCGAAAGAGCTCCTGAACGCAGGTGTCAGGGACTGGCAGTGGAAGGCGGCGGGGCTCATGGCGGCCCGCAAACAGGCGCGGTGCCTCCGCCGGCGGTGCCTCTGGTCCGAAGCACGTACTCCCGCTTGCCCCACCGTTCCGGCCGCAAACTGGGCAAGTCGCTGTGCGTCCGGCCCGGCGCGAGGAACGGGCGAGATCAAGCCGAAGCGGCGGCCCACCTCGGCGTTTGCGGAAGTGCGGGGGAGTGATCCGCGCGAAGCCGGGAAGGCGGGGGACGACACCGCCGGTTCCGACCCGGAGCCCCCGAGCTACGGAAGTGTTTCCGCTGAACGACGTACAGGGCGCACGAAAAAACGTGCATAATGCACTAAAAGATGAGCAAGGCAGACAGATACCCGCACAGGACGCACGAAGACGCGCGCGGGTCGACGAAGCATCACCGGCACAGGGTGCTCCGGCACCCTCGCATGCATGGAATCCGTCCGACGGGGCACACGTCCCGATCGCCAGCGCCTTGGGAGGTCTCGTGTCCGACGCTCAGAACTCACTGTCCGTCAAGGTGGAACTGCCGCGCGAGGACGCCGTGCTCCTCACGGTCGAAGGAGACCTGGACTCGGCCACCGCGACCGCGCTGCAGCGCCACCTCGCCGAGCAACTCGGCCAGGGGCGGCGGCACTTCCTGCTGGACATCGGCGGCGTGCCCTTCATGGACTCGTCCGGGATGAACATCATCCTGCGGGTCTACCAGGAGGTCCGCGACTGCGCGGGCGGCGTCTACGTCATCCGGCCGACCCCTGCGGTCCGGCGGATCCTGGACCTGACCGGAGTGAGCCTGACCGTCCCGATGCTCGACAGCGTCGACGAGGCGCTCTCGGCGGTCGGTTGACGCGCGACGGGGACCATTACCCGACGGAGCGGTTTGGTGCGGCCGAGGGTTGCCTTGGATCATCGTTTTCCTACAGTGGGTTGCGGCCGGCAGGGAACGGTGTGCTCCGCGGGGACACGGGGCCGGCCCGACAGGTGAGGAGAGAAGTACGTGCCGGAGGAACAGACGTCAGCGCACCCGACGCCGCCGACGGAGGAGGTCGCCGAATTCCTGCGGCGACGGCGGGAGCAGATCGCCCAACGCTGGGCCGACGCGACGTTCTTCCGCACGGTCTTCACGGTCTCCCGGGAGGAGGCGGTGGAGGTCGGCCGGTCGGTGGTGGAGGCCCTGGCCGCGGTAGCCGCGGAGGGGCGGGTCGACGACCCGGACGCCGGCGCGTTCGCCGTCGTGCGTGAGGAGCTGGGCCGTACCGCCGACGCCCGGTCCCGGGCCGGCGCCGCCGCGGGTCAGATCTCTTCCGAGGTGGACGCGTTGCGGCTGCCGGTCACCGAACTCCTCGCCGCCGACCTCTCGGCGGCGCCCGCCGGACACGTCCTGGAGTGCACGACCACGCTGACGGTCCTGATGGGCACGCTGCGCCTGGTCGTCCAGGACACGATGATCAGCGCGGGGGAGGAACTCATCAACCGGCAGCGCATGCAGCTCCTGGAAGTGGCCACGCCCGTGATCCGTCTGTGGGACGGCGTCGTCGCCGTGCCGCTGATCGGCACGCTCGACAGCGCCCGCAGCCAGGTCGTGATGGAGACGCTGCTGAACGCCGTCGTCGACCAGCAGGCGCGCTTCGCGATCCTCGACATCACCGGGGTCCCGACGGTCGACTCCCTGGTGGCCCAGCACCTGATGAAGACCGTGGCCGCGGCTCGTCTCATGGGCGCGGAGTGCATCGTCTCCGGCATCCGTCCGGCCATCGCGCAGACCATCGTCCACCTGGGCATCGACCTGAGTTCCGTCCTCACCCGGGCCAGCCTCGCGGACGCGCTGGCCTACGCCCTGCGGCAGCTCGGCACCGACATCGTGCCGCATGCGGACCACGGCACGGCTCCGCGGTGAGGGCCGCGTACACCCCGCCCCCCGAGGGGCGGGTGCCGGTGCTCAGGCTCGGGGGCGTGCTGCTGGTGACGCTGCAGGGCGACCTGCACGACGGCACGGCCGAGCAACTCCAGCAGGACATCGGCGAGACCGTCGCCGACAGCGGCGTCTCGGGCCTTGTCATCGACCTGTCGGGTGTGGAGATCATCGACTCGTTCATGGGCCGCGTGATCAGCGACATCGCGGCGCAGTCGCGGCTGCTGGCCGCGCAGACCGTGGTGGCCGGGATGCGGCCCGCGGTGGCCATCACCCTGGTGGAACTGGGACTGACGCTGCCGGGACTGCGTACGGCGCTCAGCACGGAGGAGGCGATGCGGGTGCTCGGCGCCGAGGCCGCGTCCGTCGCCCGGGGCGGTCGCGAACGCCGGGAGCGTCCGTGACCCACACCGCGGGCGAAACTTCCGTCCGCCTGCCGATCCAGTCGGACCTCGATCTGGTGTGGGTGCGCCAGCAGGTACGGCAGATGGCCGTGAACGTGGGGTTCGGCCTGGTGGATCAGACCAAACTGGTCACCGCCGCCAGCGAACTGGCGCGCAACGCCCTCGTCTACGGCGGCGGCGGCCAGGTGGAGTGCGTCCGCGTCGACAGTCGCGGGGTGCCCGGGCTGCGGCTGACCTTCAGCGACGAGGGGCCGGGGATCGCCGACGTGGAACAGGCCCTGTCCGACGGCTACACCTCCGGTGGCGGGCTGGGCATGGGGCTGGGCGGGGCGCGCCGCCTCGTCCACGAGTTCGAGATCGACAGCCGCCCCGGCTCCGGCACCACCGTCACGGTCACCTCGTGGGTGACCCGTCCGCCCCGGCCCCGCGAGGCCCGCTGATGCCGCGGGTGTGGGAGGTGCCGGTGCAGGACTCGACCCGGGTCCGCGACGTACGGGTGGCCGCCGAGGCCGCCGCGCGGTGGGCCGGGCTCGACGACGGCCGCACCGCCGGGGCCGCCCTGGTGGCCACCGAACTCGCCACCAACCTCCTCAAGCACGGCGGCGGCGGCCGGGTGCTGCTGGAGCCCACGAGCCCGCCCACGCCCGCCCCGGGCGGCGAACGGGCCGTCGCCGTGCAGATACTGGCCGTCGACCACGGCCCCGGCATCCCCGACGTGGCCGCCGCACTGCGCGACGGCCACTCGACCACCGGCTCCCTCGGCGCGGGCCTCGGCACCTGCCGGCGCACCGCCGACGACTTCGCCCTGCACAGCCAACCCGGCCGGGGCACGATCGCCCTGGCCAGAATCGGCCCCCGCGGCCCCGGCCGCACCCCGGTGGTGCCCGGCCCGGCCCGGGCCGGCGGCGTGAACTTCCCCTTCGCGGGAGCCGAGTTCTCCGGCGACGCCTGGGCCTGGGCGCACTCGGGCGACCGGCTGACCCTGATGCTCGCCGACGGCCTGGGCCACGGGGAGCACGCCGCACGGGCCTCCTCCGCGGCGGTGGCCGAGGTGCACCGCTGCGCCCACCTGTCCGCGGACCGGCTGCTGCGGGCCCTGCACACGGCCCTGCGCGACACGCGGGGCGCGGCCGCGGCGGTGGCCCAGCTCGACACCGCCACCGGACGGCTGTCCTTCACCGGCGTCGGCAACATAGGAGCCAGACTGCGCCGCGGCGACCGGTGGCGGCCGCTGCTGTCGCACCCCGGCATAGTCGGCGCCCACCTTCCCGCCCAGCTGCCGGTGCACACGGAGGAGTGGACCGACGACTGCCTGCTCGTCCTGCACAGCGACGGCCTGCCCAGCCGCTGGAGTGCCGGCCCCTTCGACCACGACAACACCCCCGACCCCGCCGTCGTCGCCGCCGCGATCGTGCGGGACGCCAGCAGCCCCGCCCGCCCGGTCCGCGACGACACCGCCGTCGTCGTGCTGAACCCCACCCCGCCGGATCGCCCGTCATGAACCACACCTGGTACGTCCGCACCGTCACCGACGCCGCCCGGGCCCGCATCGCCACCGCCCGGCTGGCCGCTGAATGCGGAGTGAGTCCCGTCGAGCGGACCCGTCTCGTGGTCGCGCTCACCGCCCAGCTCAGACAGAGCCTCACCAAAGGCGGCACGTGGATCGTGACCGCACGGCCGGGCGAGCCCTCCCGGGCCGACCGGCTCACCGTCGAGCTGCGGCCGGCGGACGGACGTACCGTCTGGCATGCGTCGGCCGCCCGCGTCCCGGGCACCGGCACCGCCCCCACCGGACACGTGCCGGACGACACCGCCACCCTCGCCGAGGCACTGTTCTCCGCCGACGAGGACGCCGGGATCCTGCTGGACAAGCTCGACGAGCAGCACGCTCTGGTCACCTTCCACCGGGAGGAGCTGCACCAGACGAACCAGGGCGTCGTCGCCCTGCACGCCGAACTGGACGCCGCCGGAGAACGGCAGCGCGAGCTGTTCGCCGCCGAACAGAAAGCCAGGCAGGAGGCCGAGAGCGCCCGGGGAAGACTGACCTTCCTCGCCGACGCCAGCGCCGCCCTGACGGCCTCCCTCGACCCCGACGCCATCGTCCGGCTGCTGCCCGACCTGCTCGTGCCGCGCTACGCCCGCACCGTCGACGTCTGGCTGTTCGACACACCCGACGTCATGCGGCGCACGCCGCCGCGTCCGGCCGCCGCCGTCGTCGCCGCGCGGCGCGGCCGGCCCCAGTACGCCGCGGACCACCCCGGCGGGCTCCCCGGGGTCGACGACCGGCCGCCGTCGGCCCTCGCCCCCGACCGGCCCCTGCTGTGCATCCCCCTGCTCACCCACCGGGCGACGCAGGGCGTCCTCACCCTGACCCCGCCGGACGAGCGGTGGGACCCCGACGACGCCGTCATGCTCATCGAGCTGACCAGACGCGCCGGGATCGCCCTGGAGAACGCCCGGCGCTACGAGCACAACCGCGACATCGCCGAGACCCTGCAGCGCGCCCTGCTCACCGAGCTGCCCGTCATCCCCGGCATGGACCTGGCCGCCCGCTACCTTCCCGCCACCAGCGGCATGAACATCGGCGGCGACTGGTACGACGCCTTCCGCCAGCCCGACGGCAGCCTGATCACCGTCGTCGGCGACGTCACCGGCCACGGTCTGCACGCGGCCGTGATGATGAGCCAGCTGCGCACCGCCCTGCGCGCCTACGCCGTCGAGGGCGCGAGCCCCGGCGCGCTGCTGACCCGGCTGCACCAGTTCCTGCACCACCTGCGGCTCGACCTGTACGCCACGGCCGTCATCGCCCGCTTCCAGCCCGGCGTGCCCGAGCTCACCTGGGCGGCCGCCGGGCATCCGCCCCCGGTGCTGCGCACGTCCGACGGGCAGGTGCACACCCTGGACGCCAGACCCGGCGCGATGCTCGGCATCCCCCTCGACCAGGAGATCGCCGACCACACCGCGCCACTGCCCCCCGGCTCCACGCTCGCCCTGTACACCGACGGGCTCGTCGAGCGCCGGGCCCAGAACATCGACCTGGGCATCGAGCGCCTGGCGCACGCCCTGTCGGCCGTGCCCCCGGCCGACCTGGCCGGCGACCTCGACGCCTCCGCCGACCGGCTGCTGCACCCGCTGCTCGACGACTCCGAGCACGACGACGACGTGTGCCTGCTGCTGTGCCACGTCCACGACCAGCGCTGACACAGGGTCAGCCGTGCCGGTGGCGAGCCGCCTCGTCGGCTCTGCCGCCCGCGCCGAGCGGGCCGGTGTGCCCAAGGGCGGCGACCGCCTCCAGCCGGGGGAGCCGGCGGCGCGCGGCACGTGTCACCACGGGCGGCAGCGCGGCCCGCACCGGCTGTACCAGCCGAAGCCACGCCGGCACGTACACGGCGGTCCGCCGGCGCTCGACGGCGTACGCCAGGCGCGACGCGGCCTGCTCGACGCCGGACACCCGGCGGGCCGGCCCCGGCATACCGGCACGCAGCTCGCGCAGGGCGGCGTGCAGGTCGGCGTCGCGCACCATGTCGGTGTCGATCCAGTTGAGGTAGGCGATGCCCACGCCGACACCCAGGTGCGCCACCTCGGCCCGCAGGCTGTGCGCGAACGCCTCCGCGCCGGCCTTGGACGCGCAGTAGGCGCTCATCAGGGGCGCGGCCCCCATCGAGGCCAGGGACGCCACCTGCAGGAAGTAGCCGGACGTGGTGATCAGGTCCGGCAGGAAGGCGCGTGCGGTGTGCGCGCTGCCGACCAGGTTCACGTCGATCACCCGGTGCCAGGTGTCCGGTTCGGAGGACAGGAACGGACCGCCCTCGGCGATCCCGGCGTTCGCGACCACCGCCGAGACCGGGCCCAGGACCGCGCGGATCTCGTTCGCCGAGGCCAGCAGGGCCTCCGGATCGGTGACGTCCGCCTCCAGGGCCGGCACGCGGCCGGGCAGCGAGGCCGCCACGGCGTCCAGAGCCGCCTGCTCGTGGCCGAGCAGCGCCACCCGGGCGCCGCGCGCGGCGATCTCCCGCGCTAGCGCCGCACCGATGCCGCGGGCGGCACCGGTCACCACCACCGTCCGGTGGGTCAGCGGACTGCCGGTCATGGGCTCTCCTGGTCGTTCCGGGCCGGGTCGTCACCGGCCGGGGAGGCGGTCCCGGCCCGGCGTCTGCTCGTGGGTGGAGATCGCCGGGCCGCGGTTCGTCACCCGGTGGGGGAGCGTCGCGGCGCGCCGGTGCGGTCGCGCCGGGTCAGCAGCCGCTGGACGCCCGTGAGCGCGCGGTTCGGGCGCAGGGCCGCGCGGGCGGCGTTGGCGCCGGGGGCCCCGTGCACGCCCCCGCCCGGGTGCGCGCCCGCGGAGGCCAGGAACAGGCCGGCCACCGGGGTCTCCGGGCGTCCGGTGCCCGGCACGGGCCGGAAGACGAGCTGCTGGTGCAGGGCGGTGGTGCCGCCGTTGAGGGCACCGCCGACCAGATTGGCGTCGAGCGCCTCCAGGGTCGGCGGCGCCAGGATCCTGCGGGCCCGGACCAGCCGGCGGAACCCGGGCGCGAAACGCTCCACCTGGTGCTCGACCCGGTCCGCCATGCGCTCCCGGTCCGCGGTGTCCCACCGCCCGGTGATGCCCTCCGCCCCCGCGTCGGACCGGATGTCGTGGGGCACATGGGTGTACGCCCACGCGGACTCGGTCCCGCGCGGGGACCGGGACGGGTCGGTGGTGGTCATCTGGCCGAACAGCAGGAACGGCCGGTCCGGAACCTGCCGCATGGCGATCTGCGCGGCGAACCGGGTCAGCTCGTCCATGCCGTCCGCCAGGTGCACGGTCCCGGCCCGGGACGCCTGCTCGGCCTGCCAGGGCACCGGGCCGTCCAGCGCCCAGTCCACCTTGAAGGTGGCGAAGTCCCACTGGAAGCGCCGCAGGTCGTCCATCAGCTGTGCGGGCAGATGCTCGGCCGGCACCAGCTCGCCGTACAGGGCGGGCACCGACACGTCCGCCAGGACGGCCCGGCGCGCACGCACCGTCTCCTGCCCGGCCGTGCGCACGGCCACCGCCCGCCCCTCGCGTACGACGATCCGCTCCACGCGTGTCCCGCAGTCGATCCGGCCCCCGCGTGAGCGCAGCCGGTGGGCGAGTGCCTGGGTGAGCGCGCCGGCGCCGCCGGCCGGCACGGGGAAGCCGTACGTCTGCCCGAGCATCGCCATCAGCAGGCCGAAGCCGCCGCTCCCGGCCGACTCGGGGGCCAGGTCGGCGTGCAGCGCGTTGCCGGCCAGCAGGAGCCTGCCGCCCTCCCCGCGGAACTCCTCCTCGCCGAGCCTGCGCACCGGCAGCACCAGGGACCGGGCCGTGCGCAGCCCGCCCGCCGCGCGCAGCCGCAGCGCGAGGCGTGCCGTGGAGCGCACCGGCGGGAAGGGCGTGAACAGCGCCCCCAGCAGGTCGGGCTGCAGGCGCCGCCACAGCTCGTGCAGCCGGCGCCAGGCGTCCCCGTCCCCGGCCGCGAAGGCGTCCAGCGAGCCGGCCGTGGTGTCGAGATCCCGGTCGAGCAGCGCGCAGGAGCCGTCGGTGAGCGGGTGGGCGAGCACGCTGGGCGCGTGCCTCCACCGCAGTCCGTGCTCCTCCAGACGCAGAGCGGACAGCACGGGGGAGGCCACGGCCAGCGGATAGAACGAGCTGAAGACGTCGTTGACGAACGCGGGGTCGACGCCCCGGTCGTGGCGCACCGCGCCGCCGGGCTCCTGCTGCTCCTCCAGGACCCGCACGCTCCAGCCGGCGTCCGCGAGCAGATTGGCGGCCACCAGCCCGTTCGGGCCGGCACCGATCACCACGGCGTCAGGCATGGCCGGCCCCGCCCGGATCGGCGGAGGCGGTCGCCGCGACAGCGGCCCCGGGGGCGTCCGCCACCTGCTCGCAGAGCCGGGCGAGGCGGTGCAGCATGGTGCGGTGGCGCAGCTGGATGAGCAGCTCGAAGCCGACGTTGTGCAGCGCGCCGCCGGCCCCCTGCAGCGGATGCTCGTCCACCACCACCAGGCAGTGCTCGCCCCACGGCCGCAGCTCGATCGCGATGCGCGCGGTGCCCAGCGGGCCCGCGTGGGCCTCCAGCTCCAGGGCGGCGCCCTCCTCGCAGCGGCGGACGACCGTCTCGTTGGACAGCCGCAGCGGGCCCAGCGGGATCTCGTAGCGGATCGCCGCCCCGGTCTGCGGCCACTGCCCTCGCACGGGCTCGGCAGCCGAGGGCCCCACCACCCACCGCGGGTACGCCCCGCTGTCGGCGAGGACGCCCCACACGACGGCGGGACTGGCCTTGATCAGACGGTGGCGAACAGCCATGGGTGCCTCCGGACGTCGTCTGGCCTCGATCGATCGGCCACCGCCGAGTGCCCCGCGCCCCGCAGCGCAACCGCGGCGGCCGCCACATCGCATCGTCCGCCGCGGGCCCGCCGCCCTGTGCCGCCGCCGTCAGCCCAGACGGATCCCCACGATGCACGTGTCGTCGTCGGTGTCCGACTTGCTGTAGGTCAGCAGCCGGTCCAGCTGCTGGTCCAGGGTGGTCAGCGGAGCACGAGCGGTGGTCAGCAGATACGTCATGGACTCCTCCACCGAGCGGTCACGGCGCTCGATCAGGCCGTCGGTGTACATCAGCAGCGTGTCCCCCGGGGAGAGCTGCATCTCGGCCTCCTCGTAGACGGCCTCCGGGACGGCGCCGAGGAGCAGGCCCTTGGTCAGCGGCAGGGCGCTCGAGCTGCCCTCGCGGACCAGGACGGGCGGGAGATGGCCGGCCCGGGCCCAGCGCAGCGTGCGCCGCTCACGGTCGTACAGGCCGCACACCGCCGTCGCCGTGACCGCGCCCGTGAGGTTGTGCGCGACCATGTTGAGCCAGGACAGCAGCTGGCCCGGCCCGGCCCCGGTGACGGACAGGCCGCGCAGCGCGTTGCGCAGGACGACCATGCTGGTCGCGGCGTCCATGCCGTGCCCGGCCACGTCCCCGACGCACACCAGCACCAGCCCGGACGGCAGGACGACGGCGTCGTACCAGTCGCCGCCGACCAGCTGCTCCTCCTCGGCGGGACGGTAGCGGACGGCGACCTGGAGGTCGTCGATCCGCAGCGGATCCTGCGTGGGCGGCATGATCGCCTGCTGCAGCTGGAGGGCCAGCCTGCTGCGTTCGCTGGCCTGCTGCTCGGTGTGGGCGAGCTGGTCCCGGGTCGCGGCGAGCGCCACCTCCGTCCAGTGCTGGGAGGAGATGTCCTGGTAGGCGCCGCGCACGCTGAGCAGGCGGCCCGCCGTGTCCAGCACCGGCTCGGCGACGATCCGCATGTGCCGCGTCACCCCGTCCGGCCGCTGCAGCCGGAAGGCCGCCGACGCGGGCCTGCGGTGGTGCAACACCGTGCGCAGGAACCGGCCGATCGCGACGAAGTCGTCCGGGTGGGCGTAGGAGCCGAGCTCCTCCAGCGGTACCGGAGCGCTGGAGGGGGCACGGCCGTACAGGTCGAACAGCTGGTCGTTCCAGGTGATCTCACCGGTGAGCAGGTTCTCCTCGAACCCTCCGATACGCCCGAGCCGCTGGGCGTGCTGCAACAGGCTCGCCAGCCGGGCCGCGTCGTCCTCGATGCGCCAGATGAGCAGCACCGCGTTGCCGTGCCGGCTGATGCTTATGTCCGCCACGGACCGCAGCGGCACCTCGTCGACGAGCGCGGTGAGCTGCGCGCGCTGGGCCCGGAACGGCTCGCCGGTGGCATACACCCGCTCCACGTTCTCCAGCAGCCCGCTCTCGCCGGCCGCCATCGGATACGCCTCCAGCAGCAGCGCCCCGTTGACGACGGCCCTGGGTCGCCCGGCCGGGTCCTGGAAGTGGTCGTTGACGTGCTGGATGCGGAAGTCGGTCAGCTCCCCGTCGGCGTCGACGTTCGGCACGAGCACCAGCGCGGGGTCGTGCAGCGCGTCCGCCAGGTCCATCAGCTCGGCGGCGTCGGGCAGCACCCGCCGCTCCTGCGCCGGGTCGCCCGGCGGCTCGTACGTCTCCAGGGTGTGCGCGCACAGCTCGGCCAGGGCCTCCACCTGCCGGACCACCTGCGGCGGCTGCGGCGTCAGCGGGACCGGCCAGACGATCTCCAGCACCCCGTGGATGCGGCCACCGGTTCCGGCGGGCAGCGCCACCCGGCCGCCGTCCGGGTACTGCTGCCTGCCCACACTGGGCAGTCCGGTCTTCGCCAGGGAGGTCATCCACTGGCCCGTGCGCTCGGTCAGGCCCCGCCGGGCGACGGTCGCCACGTCCGGCGGAACGTAACGCCAACGGGCCGCCTCGGCGGGGGAGAAGCCGGCGTGACCCGCGAGGCTCAGCGACCCGTCGGTGCCCGCCGCCCAGATCGCGACGGCCACCGCGCCGAGCGGCTGCAGCGCGTGCTCCAGCAGGGCGTGGGCGGCGGCCTGGGTGTCGTGCGCGGCCAGCGCCCCGCTCTCGGCGGCCCGCAGCCGCAGCGAGGCATGCCCGGACTCCGGGTCCAGGGACGCGGCGTCCGCGGCCCGGCTGTCCGCGGTGGCGGCCAGGAACGCGTCCGTCGCCTCGGACAGCCGGTCACGGGTGGCCTGGTTGATGACGTCGACCGCGAACTGCAGCGGCGTCGTCCCCGCCTGTTCGGCCAGCTCGGTCAGCTGGCGCGCGGCGTGCGCCGGGCCGCAGCCCAGGCGCTCGACGAGGATGCCCTTGGCGAGTTCGATCAGGGCACGCCCCTCCGCCTCCGCCTGCGCGGCCCGCACCGCGCGGCTGAGCCGGTCGACGGTGGCGGCCAGCCTGCCCACCTGGGACGTGGTGGACCCGCTCGCCGCGGCGTCCGCCGGCTCGGCGGACGGCCGCGGGCCGGGCGGCAGCGTCGCGCCGGGCGGCACCGCGCCGTCGCCGGCCTCCCTGGACGACTCGAAGATGCTCACGATGTGAAGGCTCCTCGGCTGCGGGGTGGTGCGGAGCGCGGCGCGGGACGCCGCGCTCCGCGGATCGGGGTCCTCATGCGGGCAGCCAGCTCCGTACGCAGGCGATCAGGTCGTGGGTGTCGACCGGCTTGGTGACGTAGTCGCTGGCACCCGACGCGAGGGCCTTGTCCCGGTCGCCGGGCATCGCCTTCGCGGTGACGGCGATGATGGGCAGCTCCGCGTACTGCGGCATCGCGCGGATCTCGGCGGTCGCGGTGTAGCCGTCCATCTCCGGCATCATCACGTCCATCAGCACCAGCGAGATGTCCGGATGGCCGACGAGCGTCTCGATCGCCTTGCGGCCGTTCTCCGCGTGCAGCACCCGGAAGCCGTGCAGCTCCAGGATGCCGCTGAGCGCGAAGAGGTTGCGCGCGTCGTCGTCGACGACGAGCACGGTACGGCCGGACAGCGAATCGTCCACCTGGTGCGGAGCGCGCGGCCGCTGCTCGTCCGGCCGCACCAGCGACAGCACGTCCCCCGGCTCCTCGGCCGACAGATGCAGCGCGATGCGCTCGCGCAGCTCGTCCAGGCTGGTCAGGAACTCCAGGGCACCGGCCTCCGCGCGCGGGCGCAGACTCTCCTGCAGCGTCATGTCGGTCGGGTGCCCGGTGTGCACCAGGACAGGCACGCTCGACAGCGCCGAGTCGCCCTGCAGCGCGTCCAGGAACCGGGCGGCCTCACCGTCCGGCATGCTCAGGTCCAGCACCACGCAGTGGCACGGCTGCGCCGCCAGCGCACCGGCCGCCTCCTGGGCGCCGGCCGCCGCGATGACGTCGACCGACATGCGCGGGCCGCCGGCGTCGGCGCGGCCCTGCGTGAGGTCCGACACGACGCTCTCCGCCACCAGCGTGAGCAGACCGCGCGGGCGCTCCTCGACGACGAGCAGGCGCCGCGGGCGCTGCCCGGCACCGCTGGTCGGCTCGGGCACCGCACCCGGCTCGGCGGGCGCCTCCAGCGCGATCCCGTCCGAGCCGCTCGCGGCCGGCCGTCCGTGGCGCACCAGCTCCGCGAAGTCGGGGCGGGCCACCGGCAGGAACAGCGTGAAGGTGCTGCCCTGCCCGGGCGTGCTGTCCACGGTGACGACACCGCCGAGCAGCGTGGCGATCTCCCGGGTGATGGACAGTCCCAGACCGGTGCCGCCGTACTTGCGGCTGGTGGTGCCGTCCGCCTGCTGGAACGCGCCGAAGATGGTCTCCAGGTGCTGGGGCGGGATGCCGACTCCGGTGTCCGTCACCCGGAACGCCACGACACTGCCGCCCCGTACGACGTCCGAGGGCGCCTCCGAGTCGTCGACGGGCTCGATGCACAGCTCCACACTGCCCGACTCGGTGAACTTCACCGCGTTGGACAGCAGGTTGCGCAGCACCTGCCGCAGCCGGGAGTCGTCGGTGAGCAGGTCCGCGGGAGCGCCCGCGGCGGTGGTCACGGTGAACTCAAGGCTCTTCTGCGTCGTCATGGGGCGGAAGGTGGCCTCGACGTACTCGATGAGCTGCCGCAGCTCGACCCGCTCCGGTGTGACGTCCATCTTGCCCGCCTCGACCTTGGACAGATCGAGGATGTCGTTGATCAGCTGCAGCAGGTCCGAGCCCGCCGAGTGGATGATCTGCGCGTACTCCACCTGCTTCGGCGTGAGGTTGCGCGAGGGGTTCTGCGCGAGCAACTGGGCGAGGATCAGCAGGCTGTTGAGCGGCGTCCGCAGCTCGTGGCTCATGTTGGCCAGGAACTCCGACTTGTACTTCGACGCCAGGGACAGCTGCTGCGCGCGGGTCTCCAGCTCCTGCCGCGCCTGCTCGATCTGGAGGTTCTTCGCCTCGATGTCGCGGTTCTGCGCGGCCAGCAGCGTGGCCTTGTCCTCCAGTTCGGCGTTGGAGCGCTGGAGTTCCTCCTGCTGCACCTGCAACTCGGCCGAGCGTGCCTGCAGTTCGGCGGTCAGCCGCTGCGACTCGGCCAGCAGCTCGTCGGTGCGGGCGTTGGCGACGATCGTGTTGAGGTTGACGCCGATGGTCTCCATCACCTGGTCCAGGAAGTCCCGGTGGATCTGCGTGAACGGCGTCACCGACGCCAGCTCGATCACCCCGAGGACCTGTCCCTCCACCACGACGGGCAGCAGCACCAGGCTGGTGGGCACCACCTGGCCGAGCCCGGAGGAGATGGTCACGTAGTCCGGCGGCAGCGTGTCGATCGCGATGGCGCGCTTGCTGCGGGCGGCCTGGCCGACCAGGGTGCGGCCGAAGGCGACCCGGGCGGGCAGATCGGCGTCCGAGGGGTAGCCGTAGGAGCCGACGAGCCGCAGCTCGGGACCCTCCTCGCCGTCCTCGGCCAGGTAGAAGGCGCCGTACTGGCCCGACACCAGGGGAACCAGCTCGTCCATGATCAGCTCCGCGACCACGGGCAGGTCGCGGTGCCCCTGCATCAGGCTGGAGATCCGGGCGAGGTTCGTCTTGAGCCAGTCCTGCTCCTGGTTGGCCCGGGTGGTCTCGCGCAGGGACTCCACCATCGAGTTGATGTTGTCCTTGAGCTCGGCGACCTCGCCGGAGGCCTCGACGTTGATCGAGCGTGTCAGATCGCCCTCGGCGACCGCGCTGGTGACCTCGGCGATCGCCCGGACCTGCCGGGTCAGGTTCCCGGCCAGCTCGTTGACGTTCTCCGTGAGCCGCTTCCAGGTGCCGGAGACGCCCTCCACCTCGGCCTGGCCGCCGAGGCGTCCTTCGGTGCCGACCTCGCGGGCGACGCGGGTGACCTCGTCGGCGAAGGCGGACAGCTGGTCGACCATCGTGTTGATGGTCGTCTTCAGCTCCAGGATCTCGCCACGCGCGTCGACGTCGATCTTCTTCGACAGGTCGCCCCGGGCCACGGCGGTCGTCACCAGCGCGATGTTGCGGACCTGGCCGGTGAGGTTGTTCGCCATCGAGTTGACGTTGTCGGTGAGGTCCTTCCACGTGCCCGCCACGTTCGGCACGTGCGCCTGGCCGCCGAGGCGGCCCTCGGTGCCGACCTCGCGGGCGACGCGGGTGACCTCGTCGGCGAAGGCCGACAGCGTGTCGACCATCGTGTTGATGACGTCGGCCAGGGCCGCGACCTCGCCCTTGGCCTCGACGGTGATCCGCTGCGAGAGGTCGCCGCGGGCGACGGTGGTGGCGACCTGGGCGATCGAACGCACCTGGTGGGTGAGGTTCGACGCCATCACGTTGACGTTGTCGGTCAGGTCCTTCCAGGTGCCCGACACCCCCCGCACCTGGGCCTGCCCGCCGAGGCGTCCTTCGGTGCCGACCTCGCGGGCGACGCGGGTGACCTCGTCGGCGAAGGCGGACAGCTGGTCGACCATCGTGTTGATGGTGTTCTTCAGCTCCAGGATCTCGCCGCGCGCGTCGACGGTGATCTTCTGGGAGAGATCGCCCTGGGCGACCGCCGTGGCCACCAGGGCGATGTTGCGGACCTGGCCGGTCAGATTGCCGGCCATGAAGTTCACCGAGTCGGTCAGATCGCGCCAGGTGCCCTTGACACCCTTGACGTCGGCCTGCCCGCCGAGGCGTCCTTCGGTGCCGACCTCGCGGGCGACGCGGGTGACCTCGTCGGCGAAGGCGGACAACTGGTCGACCATCGTGTTGATGGTGCTCTTCAGCTCCAGGATCTCGCCACGCGCGTCGACCGTGATCTTCTGCGAGAGGTCACCCTGGGCGACCGCGGTGGTCACCTGGGCGATGGAACGCACCTGGCTGGTGAGATTTCCGGCCATGTGGTTGACCGAGTCGGTCAGGTCCCGCCACACGCCGGCGACCCCCGGCACCTGCGCCTGCCCGCCGAGGCGGCCCTCGCTGCCGACCTCGCGGGCGACGCGGGTGACCTCGTCGGCGAAGGCGGACAGCTGGTCGACCATCGTGTTGACGGTCTCCTTCAGCTGCAGGATCTCGCCGCGCGCGGGCACGTCGATCTTCTGCGACAGGTCGCCCTTGGCCACCGCCGTGGCGACCTGGGCGATGTCACGCACCTGCGTGGTCAGGTTCCCCGCCATCGCGTTCACGGAGTCCGTCAGGTCGGCCCAGGTGCCCGAGACCCCCGGCACCTGGGCCTGACCGCCCAGCGTGCCCTCGGTGCCGACCTCCCTGGCGACCCGGGTGACCTCGGAGGTGAACACCGACAACTGGTCCACCATGCCGTTGAACACCTTGGCGATGTCGCCCATGAGCCCGTCGCCGTCGTCCGGCAGACGGGTCCCGAAGTCGCCGTCCCGGACCGCAGTCAGTCCCGCCAGAAGCCGTCTGAGCTCCTGGTCGCCCGGTGCCGGTTCGACCGTCCCGGCGCTGTTCCTCGTCACGCGCACCCCTCGCTCAGCCGTCCAGGAGTCCCCACGCGCACCGACTGGTTCCGGCGCGCCGCGCGTATCGCCGCAGTTCGCGGCTCTACGCGATGAGAAATACGCGGCAGGCTAACCCACGCGCGCGGCCGGGAACAAAGCCGCGGGCGAACCTGCCCCGCTCACCGACGACCGTACGTGGCTCGATACCGCTGTCATCCGAGCGGGTCACCCCACCGGGGTGGGGTGAACGGATCACATGCCGGAATTGTCGTTATGGCCGGGCCAAGACCGGTTACCCGGGCGGCATGGCACGGACGGTGAAACAGCATGGCAGGCACGGCGGATCCAACGCGCCCGAGCCCGGCCCCGCGGCCGAGCAGGAGAGGCGCCCCGAAGCCGGGCCGGACGAGCACGTGGAACGCAGGGCGCCGGACAGTCCGGGGTCCCTGCCCAAGGGCTCCTTGACCGCGGTGCTCAAAGGCACCCTGAAGGAGTTCAAGAAGGACGAGCTGACCGACCGGGCGGCGGCGCTGACGTACTACGGGATCCTCGCGCTGTTCCCGGCCCTGCTGGCGCTGATCTCCCTCCTCGGGGTGGCCGGCAAATCGGCGACGCAGGAGGTGCTGGACAACATCCAGAAGCTGGCGCCCGGCGCCGCGCAGGACGTCCTGCGCAATGCGGTGCAGCAGATGCAGGGCAAGGCGGGCATCGGCTCGGTGATGGCGATCGTGGGCTTCCTGCTCGCGGTGTGGGCCGCCTCCGGCTACGTCGCCGCCTTCATCAGGAGCGCCAACGCGGTGTACGACATCCCCGAGGGGCGCCCGGTGTGGAAGGTGCTGCCGGTCCGCGTCGGGGTGACCCTGGTGCTGATGGTGCTGGCCGTGATCAGCGCGGTGATCGTCGTGTTCACCGGCAGCCTCGCCAAGCAGGTGGGCTCCACCCTGGGCGTCGGCGACACGGCGCTGACCGTGTGGTCGATCGCGAAGTGGCCGGTGCTGGTGATCCTCGTCACGGTCATGATCGCGCTGCTGTACTGGGCGACGCCGAACGCCAAGGTCAAGGGTTTCCGCTGGATCACGCCGGGCAGCTTCCTGGCCCTGCTGATCTGGATGGCCGCCTCGGCGGGCTTCGCGCTGTACGTGGCGAACTTCGCCTCCTACAACAAGACCTACGGCACCTTCGCCGGAGTGATCATCTTCCTGGTGTGGCTGTGGATCACCAACCTGGCGATCCTGCTGGGCCTGGAGTTCGACGCGGAGCTGGCCCGACGGCGCGCCGTCGCGGGCGGGCACCCCGCCGACGAGGAGCCGTACGTCCAGCCGCGCGACACCCGCAAGTGGGACGAGGAGGACCACCGCCGCCTCGGGAGCTGAACCGGCCCGCACCGGGCGGGTGTGAAGCCGCCCGGTGCGGGAATCCGGCTGGTCGTGAGAGTGATCGGCTGGCTCATGGAAGTGACGGCGGACGTACCCGCTGAGGACCGGCGGCTGGCGAGGAGAGTCGTCGGCTGGGGGCCTCCGTGGGTGCGCCGGTGCGCGCCCGTGGTCGAGGAGGCGGCCGAGCACACCAAGGTGTGGTGGGTCGCGGCCACGGCGATGGCCGCCTTCGGCGGGTGGCGGGGCCGCAGGGCGGCCCTCGCCGGGGTGACGGCCATGGCGGCCGCCGAGGTGCTGTCCAACGCGGTCTGCAAGCAGCTCGTCGAGCGCCGGCGGCCACCGCGCGAGTGGGTTCCGCCGGAGGCGCTCGACGACCGCCCGGACAGCTCCTCCTTCCCCTCCGGACACACCGCTGCCGCGTTCGCGTTCGCCGGTGCCGTCGCGCCCACCTGGCCCGCGATGGGCGCGGTGTGCGGCGCCTCGGCGGCGGTCGTGGCCGCGGAGCGTGTCCTCAGCGGCGCCCACTACCCCCTGGACGTGGCCGCCGGAGGCGCGATCGGACTCGCGGCGGCAGCGCTGGCGCGCCAGGCGCCCCGGCGAGTGGTCGCCCGGAAAGCCGCCGGTTGCATCACGCCGGGGTGAGGCGTCACGCCGGCCGCCCGACAGCGCCTCCCAAGCAGCGCCAAGTCGGACCTCGCCCGCCTCCCACCAAGCCCGGCGCCGACTCCCGCACGGCGCTCATCCGCCGCCTACCGCGGACCCGGCGCCCCGCCCCCGCGGTACGACCCGCCGCGTACGGGCGACCAGCAGGGCGATGTCGTCGTCGGCGGACGCCGGCACCAGGCGGGCCAGCAGCCCGTCGCACAGGGCGTCGAGGGAAGGGCTGGGCTCGGCGAGCGCGTCCGTGAGCTCGGCGAGGCGTTCGTCGATGTCGCTGCCCCGGGACTCGATGAGTCCGTCGGTGTACAGCACCAGGAGACTGCCGGGCTCCAGCGCCATGTCGACGGTGACGCAGCGGGAGCCGCCGACCCCCAGGGGTGTGCCGGGCGGCAGGTCGAGGAGGCGTACGCGGCCGTCCGGGGAGACCAGGGCGGGCGGGGGATGGCCGGCGCGGGTCAGGCGGCACAGGCCGGTCGCCGGGTCGACGACGGCGTACAGCAGGGTCGCGATCATCGGCTCGGTCAGGTCGTCCAGCGCGGCCTCCAGCTGTTCCACGATGTCGCCCGGTTCGAGGTCCAGGCGGGCCAGCGCGCGGACGCTGGAGGAGAGCCGGCCCATGACGGCCGCGGCGGTGATGCCGTGGCCCATGACGTCCCCGATGAGCAGCGCGGCCTTGCCGCCGGGCAGATGCAGCACGTCGTACCAGTCGCCGCCGACCTCGTTGGCGTCGCTGGCGGGCAGATAGCGGTGGGCCACCTCGATGCCCGCGGGCGGGGTGATGTGCTGGGGCAGCATGCTGCGCTGCAGGGTCACGGCGGTCTCGTGCTCGCGGTGGTACAGCCGGGCGTTGTCGATGCTGATCGCGGCGCGCGCGGCGAGCTGGGCTGCCAGGGCCACGTCGTTGCCGTCGAAGGGGCCGAGGGGACGGGTGCGGTAGAAGGTGGCCACGCCCAGCACGAGGTCGCGGGCGACGAGCGGGATCATCATGAGCGAGTGCACGCCCAGCTCCACCAGCTGGGCGGGCCGTCTGGTGTGGCGGGAGGCGCCGGCGACGGCCGCGGCGTCCAGGCGGGCCAGCTGGTACGGCTGCCGCCCGGCGAGGACGTGGGTGTACGGGGCCGTGGCGGGGTAGACCAGGGTGCGGCCGAGCGGGGCGAGGACGTCGGTGACGGGTGAGCCGCTCAGCGGGGCCTTGCCCAGCCGGCGCAGCCCGACGCCGGCGGCGAGGCCCGGGCCGGGATCGTCGCCGCGGGCGAGGGTGTCCAGCACGTCGACGGTCGTGGCGTCGGCGAGCCGCGGGACGGCGAGGTCGGCCAGCTCCTGCGCGGTGCGCTCCAGCTCCAGGCTGGAGCCGACGCGGATCGACGCCTCGCTGAGCAGCGCGAGACGTCGGCGTCCCGCCTCCGCCTCCAGGCTGGCGCGCTGCTGGTCGGTGATGTCGAGCAGCGAGGCGATGACGCCGATCGGCCGGCCCGCCGGATCCTCGACCCGGACGTAGGAGCAGGACCACACCCGGTCGCGCTCGGGGTCCGCCGGGGTACGCCCGACCCGGCGGCGGTCGAGCACCGGCTGCCCGCTGTCGATGACGCTGCGCATCGCCGCTTCCATGTCGTGCGCGTTGACCTCCGGCAGCAGCTGGGACAGCCGCTGCCCGACGTGGGCGGACTCCGGCAGGCCGTTCATCCGCTCCAGGGCCGGGTTGACGCGCAGGAACCGGAGCTCTGTGTCCAGCACCGCGATGCCGACCGGTGAACGGGCGAACAGGCCGTCCCACACGGCCGAGGAGCCCCGGATCCGGCGGGTGGCGTGCGCGTCGGCGGCGAACACCATCACCGCGGCCGTGTCGTTGCGCCGGTCGACGACGGGGCTGGCCCAGATCTCCAGCTCGACCGGGTGCCCGTCGGCGTGCCAGGCGGTGACGGTCCCCATCACGCTGCGCCCGTCGGCCGCCGCCTCCCACAGGGAACGGCCCAGACTGCGGTCCACGCCCGGGTGGAGGAGCTCGGCGATGTGGCGTCCCACCACCTCGTGCGGGGTGTGCCCCAGCAGCTCCTGGGCGGCACGGTTCCACCGTACGACCGTGCCGTCGGCGCTGGTGGCCACCTGCGCCATCGCCAGCGCGCCCATCCACCCTCCGGCATCCCGGGCGGCGCCGCTGATCAGTTCCTCCACGGGCTCGGTCACGGGCCGCCTCCTTGCCGTCGCCGGGCGGCGGGACCGCGCGGGCGCCCGGACGGCGGGAACCGGGTCGCGCGGCAGGCGCCCGTCCCGCCGGAGGCGTCCGTCCGCTCCACCGGCCGCCCGGCGGGAGCGGCTTGCGGCCCGGCTCTCACATCACCATGGTCACCCCGCCGGCACGGGAGCGCGCCTTGCGCGACCCCGCCCCCCGGCCTGCCTGCCGCACGCCCGCTTCCCGGCCTCGTCACCTCAGGACGGCAGGTCCTGCTCCGCCCAGACCACCTTCCCGGTCGGGGTGCGGCAGGCGCCCCAGCGCCGGCACATCATGTTGATCAGCTGCAGTCCGCGGCCGCCCTCGTCGCTGAGGCCGGCGTGCTGGATCTGCGGCAGGTCCGGGCCGGTGTCGGACACCTCGACGGACAGCCGCTCGTGCCGCACCAGCCGCAGCTCGCCGGGCGCGTGGCCGTAGCGCAGGGCGTTGCCCACCAGCTCGCTCACCACCAGCTCGGTGCTGTCGACCAGGTCGTGCAGCCCCCACTTCACCAGCAGGTCACGCACGGTGCGGCGGGCCTGGGAGGCGGCCGACCCGTCGGGGGGCAGCGCGCACACGTACACATCGCCGTCCGGGCCCAGCGGAACCGTGTCGGCGAGGAGCACGATGGCGTCGTCCGCTGGGTCGCCGCCCGCGTCCGCGCGGACCGCGTCGCACACGGCCGCCGCCTGCGCGGGGGCCGAGCGGGCGGTCCGCAGCAGACCCGCGAGCTGTTCGTCGACGTCCGCCGTACGCGACCTGATGAGCCCGTCGGTGTACAGCATCAGCCGCCCGCCCGCCGGCACCGCGTACTCGATGGGGTCGTACGGGATCATCCCGGTGCCCAGCGGGGCCCCGACCGGCAGGTCCACGAAGGACGCGATGCCGTCCGGGGAGGTCAGCAGGGGCGGCATGTGTCCGGCGCTGGCGATGCGGAAGGTGCTGCCGCACGGGTCGTACACCGCGCACAGACAGGTGGCGACCTGATCCTCCTCCAGGTCACGGACGGCGAGGTCGAGCCGGGCCAGCACCCGCTCGGGCGCGATGTCCAGCGCCATCAGGGTCCGCGCCGCCGTGCGCACCCGGCCCATGGTCGCCGCCGCGGCCAGACCGCGGCCCATCACGTCCCCGACCATCACCGCGGTGCGCCCGCTGGGCAGCGCCACCACGTCGAACCAGTCGCCGCCGACGCCGGCCGGGTCGGGTGAGGGGGTGTAGCAGGAGGAGACCTCGAGGCCCGGGGTGCTGGGGGTGGCCCTGGGCAGCAGGGTCCGCTGCAGGGTGACGACCTGGATGCGCTCGCGTCCGTACAGGCGCGCGTTGTCGATGTAGACGGCCGCCTTCGACGCCAGCTCGGTGGCCAGCGCCAGGTCGGCACGGGTGAACCCGGGACGCCTGCCCGCCCGGATGAAGTCGGCCAGCCCGAGAAGCATCCCCCTCGCGATCAACGGGACGGCCATGTACGAGTGCACGCCCGCGCGGCGCATCAGCTCCGCCGCCTCCGGGCTCGGGCCCACGGTGTCGTAGTCGGCCGGGCGCATCCGGCCGAGCAGGACGGGCCTGCGGGACCTCAGGCACTGGGCGCCGAGACGCTGCGGGGTGTGCACGGTCAGCTGTCCCACCGGATCGGGCGCCAGATCAAGACCGCCGATCTGGGACACCGCCATGGCCCGCAGCAGGGGCACCCCGTCCCCCTCGTGGCGCTCGCCCTGCTCGAACCGCAGCACCGACTCCAGCAGGTCCACCGCGCAGCCGTCCGCCAGCTCCGGCACCGTGAAGTCGGCCAGTTCCTCGGCGGTACGGCTCAGATCCAGCGTGGTGCCGATCCGCAGGCCGGCCGCGTTCAGCCAGGTCAGCCGGTGCCGCGCCGCCAGCATCTCGGACACCGGCGACAGGACGTCGCGCAGCGCCCGGTGCCCCTTGAGGAACCGCTGGACCGGCCCCGCCACACCACCGGCCCACTGTGCTCCGCCCACAGCACCTCCCTCACGTCTTTCCCCTCGATTCTGCCCGGACCACCGCCACGGCGCCTGTCTCCCCGGTGCCCGGCCGCCGGCCGGAGGGTGGACGTGGGTGATGACCGAGCGCAAGCGTGAAGCAGAACAAGCGGGGGCGTCCAGACTCTTGTGCGTTTCGGCCACGGTGGCGCATTGTGATCGCCACCGCCCCGTCGGTGCTCCCTGTGGTGGTCCGACACCTCCCCGGGGGCGGTGCCGTGTGCCCTTCCGACTCCCCGGCGGAAGGGATGAGGACAGCCCCTGCCGTGCCCCCGACGGCAGGGGCTCCGCACGGCCGGGGCGGCCCGGGCCGGCTCGCCCGTAGAGCTCCGCTCACTCGTCCAGCTCTTCGAGCGACCACACATCCGGGCCGCCCCCGCGCCACTCGATCAGCGAGGCGCGGGCGACGTCCATCTCGTCCCAGTCCTGAAGCCCCGCCTCCTGTACGAAGGCGACGAGGTCGAGGAGGCCGTAGGCGATCCCCACGAACCGGCCGTCGATACGGACACGCCGCCCCCCGTCGGATGCGGGCGGATAGACGACGACGGGCTGATCGGTGGCCATGCCGTCAGCCTGCCGCCGATCCGCGCGAGACGCATGATGTGGTGCGCCAGTCGCGGGGCACACCCTAGAGGGACAGCCGGACAGGCACGACAGGCGACGAGCGGAAGACCCGCACGGCGGGCACGGCGGAGGTGCGGGCATGGCGAGACCGGAGAGCACGAACGGGCTCGACGAGGTGCTGGTCCCAGGGACCGCCGCCCTGTCGCGGGTACTGGCCGCCATCGGCACCGCGGCGTACGTGGTGGACGACCGCGGCTGCATCCTCGCCGCCAACACCCGCGCCGAGGAGCTGCTGGCCCGCCCCGCCGAGGAACTCGTCGGCCACGACGCCCACGACCTGCTGCACCGCGACCGGCACGGCCAGCCCGTGCCGGCGAGCCGCTGCCGGATGCGCCAGGCGTTCCACGCCGGCCGCACCGCCCAGGAGCACCGCGACTACTTCGCCCGGGGGGACGGCGCCCTGCTGACCGTGTCCTGGCTGGTCACCCCGTACGACAACGGCGGCGGCACCGCCGCCGACACGCTGGTGATGTTCCACGCCCACGACCCCGAACGGCAGGTGCACGAGCCGTCGGAACCGGCCGCCAACGCGCTGACGGAACTCGAACGCCTGGCCCTGCTGGCACAGACCACCACACAGCTCGCCTCGACCCTCGACACCGAGGAGGCGGTGGGCCGCCTGGTCCGGCTGGTCGTGCCCCGGCTGGCCGACTGGGTGGTCGTCGACCTGATCGCGGAACGCGACGAGGTGTGGCGCACCGCCGTGGTGCACGCCGAGAGCGGCGGCCTGGTCCACCACGAGGATCTCCAGGGGCCGATGCCGCCGGTCCTGGACGAGTCACCGATGCCGCTGTCGCGGGCCCTGCGCGGGGTGGCCTCGACGGTGGCCGGCCCACAGACCTACCGCCGCGCCCCGGACTCCGGTATCGCGGTCGAGCAGCGCCGCCTCTTCGAGACGACCGGCATCCGCTCCGCGGCCATCGTCCCCATCCGCAGCGCCCGCGCCGTCCTGGGCGCCCTCACCCTCGGCCGCTCCGACAGCGCCGCGGACTTCACCACCGCGGACCTTCCGCTGCTGGAGGACATCGCCAGCCGCGCCGGCCTCGCGCTGGACAACGCACGCCTCTACCAGCGTCAGCGCAAGGTCGCCGAGACCATGCAGAACCACCTGCTGCCCCAGCTGCCGACCGTGGCGGGGCTGCGGATGATCGCCCGCTATCTGCCCGCCCCGCACGCCTCTCAGGTCGGCGGCGACTGGTACGACAGCTTTCCCCTGCCCGGCGGGGCCACCGCACTCGCCATCGGCGACGTCGTCGGCCACGACCTGGAGGCGGCGGCCGGCATGGCCCAGGTGCGCAACATGCTCCGCGCCTACGCCTGGGCCCAGCAGGATCCCCCCAGCCGGATCGTCCAGCGGCTCGACGCGGCGGTGACCCACCTCACCGACATCTCCATGGCCACCATGATCTTCGGCCGGATCGAGGAGTCCGCCGACGGCCACTGGGAGCTGTCCTGGAGCAACGCCGGCCATCCGCCCCCGCTGCTGATCAGCCGCGACGGCCGGGCCACCTACCTCACCAGCGGCCAGGGCATCCTCCTCGGCGTCTCGGAACGCAGCTCGCGCCCCGACGCCGTGGCGCTCCTGGCCCCCGGATCCACGCTGCTGCTCTACACCGACGGCCTCATCGAAGAACCCGGCCGCTCGATCGACGAGGGCCTGAACCGGCTCAGCCGGCACGCCGCCGCCCTCGCGCACCGGCCCCTGTCCTCCTTCACCGACCAGTTGCTGGACCGCGTCCGCCCGGCCCGCAACGACGACGACGTCGCCCTGCTGGCCCTGCGCCCGTACGGCCGCGACGAGGCCGACGCGGCGATGGAGGGCCCGCTCTGACGGCCGGACGGGGGTCAGGCGGGGACGAGCCGGTCGTCGACGCCACGCGGCTGAGGGCAGACCGCGGGGGAGCGGCCCGCGCTCAGCCTGAGCTCGACGAGGGAGCGGACGGCCGGCCACTCCTCGTCCAGGATCGAGTAGAACGCCGTACTGCGTACGACGCCGTCCAGACCCCGCGAGTGGGCCCGGCGGACGCCTTCGCAGGTGGCGCCGAGGCGCTCGATCGCGGCGCGCGAGCGCACGTTGCGGGCGTCGGCGCGGAAGGACACCCGCCGCAGCCGCCAGGTGTCGAAGGCGTGGCGCAGCATGAGCAGCTTGGCCTCGGTGTTGATGCCGGTGCCCTGGGCGTGCGGGGCGAGCCAGGTGTTGCCGATCTCCGCGGCGTCGGGGACGGCCGTGACCGGGTCGCCGACCGGGACACCGGACATGGGCGGCCACACCAGCGGCCCCTGCCAGTAGTCGAGTTCCAGGAAGCGCGTCGAGCCGACCACCCGTCCGTCCTGCGCGCGGACCACGGCGAAGGCCAGGGCGCGGCCGGCCGCCTGTTCGGCGAGCGCGCGTTTCACATAGCCGCGGGCCGCGTCCAGGCCGTGCGGCACGGGGGTGAACGCGTACGAGGTACGGTCCTCGGCTCCGGCCAGGGCCAGGCCTTCGGCATGGTGCGGAGCGAGGGGCTCCAGCCGCGTCAGGCGGCCGGTGAGCACGACGGGTACGGGCACGGGGCCTTCGGTCTTTCTGGGTGAGGAGGTGCTGCCTGCCACCGGTTTCCCGGTGCGAAGGCGAAAGGATGCGTCACGGGCCCTGCTGCACGAGGGACGAGGACGTGAAGGACAGTAGAAGGCTCGATGACGCCCTCGCGCAAGACTCTGGCCCACCGCATCGACCACGGCTTCCCCGGCCCGCGCCGGGCCGGAACACAGCAGGTCAACGACGTGTGCCCGGACGTGTACGACGGGTCGCCCCGGTCCCCGGGGGGAGGACGTCCCACGGTCGAGCAGGCCCGGCGCGCGGCCGGGGCGGGCGTCGACGTCATCAGCGCGCGGGGGACCGAGTCCGGCGGGTTCAGCGGGAGCGTCAGCACGATGGCGCCGGTGCCGCAGGTCGTCGACGCGGTGAGACCGCTGCCGGTGCTCGCGTCCGGCGGTGTCGCCGACGGCCGGGGCATCGCCGCGGCGCCGGCGCCGGGCGCGCAGGGGTGAACATCGGCACCCGGTTCCTCGCCTCGGCCGAGTGCGGGATTCCCGGCGAGTGGAAGGCGGACATCGTCTCCCCGCCGGCCAGGACGCCGTCAAGGTCCGGTTCGCCGGCCATGTCCTGCCCGGGCCGACCGAGGGCGGCTACGAGACCGCGTGCCGCTCGCTGCGCACCCGCTTCGTCGAGGAGGGGAACAGCCGCCCCGAGGCGGTCCCGGCCTCGGCGGAGGCGTTGCGCGGTCAGACACGGCCGACGGGCGCCGGGGCGGTGGCCCGGCGCCCGTCGGTCCCGCCCTCAGCGGACGTACGACACGTCGAAGTAGGTGTCGGCCGGCGCCCCGGAGGCGGTCAGGCAGCGGACCTGGATGCCGGTGCTCGGGGTCCAGTGGTCGACCTTGCAGTGCCGTGAGTCGGAGCCGTAGGCGGTCACCTGGACGTCGCCGTAGCCGAGCGGCATGCCGGGGGTCGAGACACGGTAGACGCCGACGCTCTGGCGGGTGATCCGGTTGGTGTACCCGGCGGAGTTGTAGCGGTACGCCGCCGAGGGCAGGTACGAGGCCGTGGTCGGCTGGTTCGCCCAGGCGTACGCGGCCGGGGTGGTGCGCAGCAGGCCGGTGCCGCGGGTGTAGGTCAGTGTGAAGCGGGTGTCGCGCAGGGCGCCGCCGAGGGTGAAGCAGCGGACGTTGACCATCTGGGCGGTGCCGGAGGGGTACCAGTTGACCACCTTGCAGCGCGCCAGGACATCGCCGTACGCCGTCACCTGCACATGTCCGGCGGCGGAGCCGATGGAGGGCAGGCGGACCGTGTACTGGCCCGGGCCGCCGCGGGTGACGGTGTTGCGGACCCCGGCGGAGTTGAACTGGTAGGTCGTCGAGGGCGTGTACGCGCCCGTCGACGGCTGGTCGGCCCACACGTAGCCGAAACTGCCGCCGAGGTAGGCGGTGTTGACGTAGCTCGCCGTGAAGTAGCCGTCGGCGCGGTGACCGGTGGCCGTGTAGCACCGTACGTGCACGTCGAGCCGGTCCCCGACGGGTGACCAATAGGCCACGTTGCACGAGTGGTTCGTCGCTCCGTACGCGGTGACGTGCACCGTGCCCCCGAGCAGGCCCAGCCGGGGCATGCGCACGGTGTACTGGCCGACGCCCGTGCGGACCACGGAGTTCACCGCGCCTGTGGAGTTGCGGCTGTAGTAACCGGACGGCGTGTAGGGCGTGTTGAGCGCCGCGGACGGCTGGTTCGCCCAGACGTAGGCGGAACCGCGGGTCGCCGCGGCGTGAGCGGTGGAGGGTGTGAGGGCGACGACTCCGGCGGTGAGCGCGAGCGTCATCAGCAGGTGCAGTACGCGGGCCGGCCATCGCGCGGCGCTGCCTGATGCGGTGGTGTTCATCTCTTCCCCTTTTTCCTGCCGGGCACGGGGCGATGGAGGGTGAGAACGGCAGAGGCACTCGCGCCGGGCACAGGTGTGATCGGCACGATGGGCGCGCGTTGTGGCGGCACGGCGGCGGAAAGCCGCACGGCCCGGATATGAGTCCCCCCGGAAAAATTCCGCTATTCCCCCCCAAGGCGTTGAGAGAATTGCACAGCGGCGGTCGGCCGGCCACTGACTCGAAGCAGCCGGTGCGAGGTGAAGCAGCGCGACGGGGGCGCTCGCCCGTGTGGCCGAGCGCCCGGTCGTGGCGGCGGTCGGCGGCCGGGCGTGAGGGGTCAAGCGGAGGTGAAGTGCCCCGGGAGCCGGCCCGGGTGATGCGGCAGGGCCGTGCGGGGCCGCCCGCTCGGCGGGCGGCCCTCCTCTCACCTGCCGGGGCACTCCTTCCACGCCATGTGGTACACGGTGCTGATGTCGCCGTCGGTCGAGTCCATCGTCATGAAGCTGACCCGGCCGGGAGAGGCCGTGCCGGCGTTGACCCGGATCTCCGTGTTGATGTTGAAGTTGCGCTGGACCCCGCAGGGCGCCCAGACGAGCTGCGCCCAGTCGGTGACGTCCGTCGCGTGCCAGTTGTCGTTGTAGGCGCCGGTGAAGGGGTGGCTGATGTACGCCGTCTGCGACGAGCCCTGGAAGTAGTACGAGGCCCGCTGGACGGCGGAGGCGCCGGGCTGCAGGGAGGCGAAGCCCCGGTAGTCGGCGCTGGCGATGGCGTAGGTGAAGCCCTGGGGGACGTGCACGACCAGGTTCAGCTGGCAGTTCTTGCGGAACGCCGTGGGGTCGGAGTTGCCGCCGGCCTGGGCGAGGTAGTCGCTGTAGGTCACCGTGAAGGCGGTGTTGTCCTCGGAGACGGCGACGGCGGCGGTGCCCGTGGGGCAGCCCGAGCCGTTCACGGTGGCGACGTTGATGACGATCTTGTCCGGGGGCGGGTCGACGAACCCGGTCGACGGGTTGTGCGCGGGCAGGACACTGGTGACGAGAGCGGCGACAGCGCCGCTCAGGAGCAGCCCACCTGTCATGGTCTCTCCCCTTTGCTCGGATCGGTGGGGGGTGGATGCGCCGGCCGCTCCCCGGCGGAACTGTGAAGAATCAATGAACTTGCCGTGAAGGACCGGAGCGGTCGCATCGTAGGAAGCGGCCGGAGGCCCGCCCAGGGCGAACTCAGGCCATTCACCCCGGCCCGTTCACACCGCGAGGCATACTGCAGCGATGATCGACACGCCTGCCGCCGCGCTGGATTCCCTGGAAGGGCTCGCCTTCGGTGACGCCTTCGGCGACCGCTGGTTCGGCATCCTGCGCCGGGACGGCTCGGCGTCCCTGGAGGCACGGACGCCGCCCGCCGAGCCGCTGTGGCGGTGGAGCGACGACACCGCCCAGGCGCTCGTGCTCGTACGGGAACTCGCCGAGGGCGGCGGCATCGTCGACCAGGACCGCCTCGCGCTGAGGCTGGCGGCCGCCTACGAAGACGACACGCACCGCGGCTACGGCGCCTCGATGCACGACGTGCTCCGCCGGATCGGCGCCGGCGAGCCATGGCGGGAGGTGGTCGCCGGGCAGTTCGGCGGCCAGGGCTCCTGGGGCAACGGCGCCGCCATGCGGGTCGCCCCGCTCGGCGCCTGGCACGCCGGCGACCTCGACGCGGCCGCCGGGCAGGCCGCCCGCCAGGCCGTGGTCTCGCACCACCACCCGGAGGCCGTCGCGGGGGCGGTGGCGGTCGCCCTGGCCGCGGCGCTCGCCACCCGCAGCCGGGGCGGTCCCGCCCCGGCGCGGCCGGACTTCCTGGAGGCCGTGGCGGAGCGGCTCCCCAGCAGCGACGTCCGGTCGGGAGTGCGCATCGCGGCCAGGATGCCGGAGCGCACCTCGGTCCGGCACGCCGCCGAGGTGCTGGGCTCCGGTTACCGCATGTCGGGACCCGACACCGTCCCCTACGCCCTGTGGTGCGCGGCGAGTCACCTCGACGACCTGCACGAGGGCCTGTGGCTCACGGTCGCGGGGCGCGGGGACATCGACACCACCTGCGCCGTCGCGGGCGGGGTGATCGCCGCCCGCACGGGCGTCGCCGCCCTCCCCGCCGCCTGGCACGCGGCGCGCGAGCCCCTGCCCTGCTGACACCTCCGGCAACCGGCCTGCCACGCAGGCACGTCGGGCGCACTCACCGCCCGTCGCCGCGCCGGAACGCCGCGCGGTACGCGCTCGGCCGCCGGCCCGTGTGGCGGACGAAGATGCGGGTGAACGTGCCCGGGTCGCGGTAGCCGACGTCCGCGGCGACGGCGGCGACGGTCCGGTCGGTCGTCTCCAGCAGGTGCCGGGCCCGCCGCACCCGCGCGGCCTGCAGATGGGCGAGGGGGGTCCGGCCGGTCTCGTCCTTGAAGCGGCGCAGCATGGTCCTGGTGCTGACACCGAACTGCCGTGCCAGGGCGGCCAGGTCGTAGGGGGCGGCCGGCTCCTGGTCCAGGTGCCGCATCACGTCCGGGGCGAAGCCGTGCCCGACCGTCGGCAGGAGGTCGGTGTCGACGTACGGCGCCTGGGTGGAGCGGGCGTCGTCGAGGAGCGCGACACGCGCGGTGCCGCGGGCGACGCGCGGGCCGTCGTGCTCCCGGACGAGGCGCAGCGCGAAGTCGTACATGGCGCTGAAGGCCGCCGTGGTCGTCACCCCGCGGTCGGTCACGACCAACTCTTCGGGGCGCAGGCGCACATCGGGGTGGCGGCGTGCGAACCGGTCCGCGTAGAGCCACGATGTCGTCGCGTCGCGGCCCGCGAGCAGTCCGGCGTCGGCGACCAGGAAGGCGCCGACGCAGATCGAGACGACCGCGGCGCCCGACGCGGCCTGCTCCCGGATGGCGGCGGTCTCCGGCGCCAGCCGTGCGAGGGCGGCGTCGAGGCCGGGCCCCGGCGGTGCCTCGAACCCGGGGACGATCAGCACGTCCGCCGGGCGGAGCGCCGAGCAGGAGAGCGGGGACCCGCCGGAGGCGACGACCCGCCGGCGCGGCGAGACCACCGAACAGACGTAGGAGGGGGCGGTCGCCCCCTGGGCGGCGGCGACATGTCCGGCCATGGTGAGCAGGTCGAGGACGCCGTACACCTCCGACGCGAAGCAGCCGGGATAGGCCAGCACACTCACCCGCAACGCACTCATGCCGCACCCCTGCCGGACGACGGATGGCGGGATACCCGGGACACCTGGCGGTATCGCCGCTTCTGGACGCGCACAGCCTGCCGCCAGGATTCCGGTCATGACAACCGAGCAAGCGCGCCGCGACGACCCTCTGGACGACTTCGAGCGCCGGGACATCGAGGTGGACGGCGTCAGCAGACGCGTGTACGTCACCGGAACGGGCCCGGCTGTCGTCCTCATGCCGGAGATGCCGGGGATCAGCCCCGACGTCGCCCGCTTCGCCCGCTGGACGCGGGAGGCGGGCTTTCGTGTGTATCTGCCGTCGCTGTTCGGCGTCGACGGGGCCTATCCGCGCGCCGAGGCGGTCGAGACCGTGGTGCGGCGTGCCTGTGTCAGTGCCGAGTTCCGCGCGTTCGCGGGGGGTGGCACCAGCCCGGTGGTCGCATGGCTGCGGGGCCTGGCGCGACGGGCGCACGCGGAGTGCGGCGGGCCCGGGGTCGGCGCCGTGGGGCTGTGCTTCACCGGCAACTTCGCCCTGACGATGGCCCTGGAACCGGCCGTCGTCGCGCCGGTGGTGAACCACCCGTCCCTTCCCCTGGACGACCCCGGTGGACTGGAGATGGACGAGGAGGACGCCGCCGCGGTGGCCGAACGGGTCCGGCGCGACGGGCTGACGGTGCTCGCCTACCGCTTCGAGAACGACACCTGGTGCACGGGCCGGCGCTTCGCGGCCTACCGGGCGCTCCTCGGCGACGCCTTCGACGGCCGGGTCCTTCCCGCCGGGGCGGCCAACCCGGATCCGCCGCCGTTCTTCCGTGACGTCGTCGGCTGCGCCCACAGCGTCGTCACGGCCCATCTCGTCGACCGGGAGGGGCATCCCACGATCCGCGCCCGGGACGAGATCCTGGCGTTCCTGTCGCAACGGCTCGGCCCTGTCGCGGACGGCGTCCGGCGCTGACGGCATCCCGGCCGTCCCCGGTCGGCGGTCACCCGGACGTGGACGTGGTGACCGGGTACTCGGCGCGGGCAGGCGTCCGCACGGCCACGGGTCGCGTACGGCGGGCCCCGCTCCGCCCCGCCGGACGGCATCCCACGCAGCCGGGGTGCCCCGCCCGCGCCCCGGTGTCCCGGACGCGCCAGTCCCACTGCTCGGCCGGACGGGGCCCGCTCGGCTTGCCCCGGCCGCCAGGTGGAGCGCCCAGGTGACGAGCCAGCGCCTGGGTGCTCTCTTCGCCGACTACGAGGACGAGGAGATCGCGGTGCTGACGGACTGCTTCACCCGTGCGCGGGCGCTGTTCGAGGAGGCGCTCCAGGAGATCCGGGAGCCGTCGGCGGACTCGTAGTCACCGCACGGCCCGGACTCCCGCCGCGAGCGGGTCCGTGGGCGGCACTTCAGGGGGGTGTCACCTGGGCTGTTCGCGGCGGTCCAGCACCTCGAAATGAGCCGACGTCCTGTCGAAGTCCAGCAGCACGGCCTGAGCCGCGGCCGGTACGTGCGCGGTCTCGTAGTCCTCGCCCATGAACGCCCGTACGGAGTCGAGCGCGTCGAACCACATCAGGGTCATGAACTCGACGTCGTTCTCGCGCTCGCGCCGGGCCAGGTCGATCGAGAGGAACCCGGGAATGCGCCGCGCCTCGATCCCGGGGATCACCTGGCCGCGCACGATGCGCTCGTACGCGTCGGCGTTCTCCTTGGTGGTCCAGCCCCGCCACAGACGACAGATCATGCGCCGAGTGTAGGCGTGCGGGGTGCTGGACGCGGCGATTCCGGTGCCCGGCGGGCCGTCCCGCATCGGCGCCCGGCGAGCCGTCTCGCATCGGCGCCCGGGTGGCCGTCCCGTCACCGGTTCCGCGCGTTGCGCCCGGCTTCAGGCCGACGCCTGGTACTTGGTCGGTCGGCGCACGTCGACGCGGAGGCCGGTGGCGGTGGGCGTGGGCGTGGGCGTGGGCGTGGCGGTGCCGGTGCCGGTGCCGGTGTCGGTGTAGGTGTCGGTGTCCGTGCCGGTCCGGGGCCGCTGGGTGCGCTGGTTGCGCTGGTTGCGCTGGTTGCGCGGGGGGCGCTGGGCGAACACCGCCAGCCGCAGTACGAGATAGCGGCCGACTCCGACGAGCGCGGTGGCCGTCAGGTACACCGTCTGCTGCGGCACGAGCCCCGCGTCCGGGCGGAGTTCGGCCAGTGCGCCGACCGCCGCCGAGGTCACCAGCCAGCCCGCGGCGACGGTGGCCCCGCTCTTCAGGTGTCCGGCCGGTCCCGGCCGTCCGTGGCCGAACGAGACGCGGGCGTGCAGCTCGGTGGCGAGGACGCTGGAGGCGACGGTGGTCAGGGCGTTCGCCGCCATCCAGGGCATCCACTGGGCGAGTTGGACCAGTGCCGCCGAAGCCGCCAGGGTGACCCCGCTGCCCAGGGCGGCGAAGCGCAGGAAGGCCGCCGTGTGCCGGCGGATCGGACGCGGACCCCGCATGGTGTTCCCCTCCCAGGCCGCGGCCCCTCCCGGAGCCGGCGTCGACGTCATGCCGCAGAGCCTGGGGGACTGCCGATTCAGGGCGGCTTCAGAGGGATTTCAAGAGCGCACGGGATGTGAAACCGGCAGGGCGACGGCACCGCGAGTACCTCGCCCCGTCCGGCGGGAAGCTCCGGGACTCCCGCCTCAAATCGGCTTGCGCCACACGGAGATGTGCTTGGGGGAGTCCTGCTCGAACGGCGACCCGTCCCAGTCCGCGACGCGCCGTTCCAGCTCCAGGCCGGCGATCCGTGCCATCAGGTCGAGCTCCGCGGGCCAGGCGTACCGGTGCCGGGAGTTGTCGCGGCGGTAGTGGCCGTCGTCGCCGTCGCGGGTGAAGTGGTGCGAGACGAGGATCTGCTCGACCAGGTCGAAGGTGTCGAAACCGAGGTGCCGCTCGGAGACGTCGAAGGGCACCGCGACCTGGCCGGGCGGCAGCGAGCGCAGCGGGGGCACGCCGAGTTCGACGACGAAGCGGCCGCCGGGCGCGAGATGGCGTGCGGCGTTGCGGAAGCACTCGACCTGCTCGTCCTGGGTGAGCAGGTTGGAGATGGTGTTGTAGACGAGGTAGACCAGGGTGAATTCGCCGGGGACGACGGTCGTCGCCATGTCCCCGATGACGACCGGCAGGGTGTCCGCGTCGACCTTGCGCCGCAGGACCGCCGCCATGTGCTCGGACAGTTCGACGCCCACCACCGGCACGCCGCGCTCGCGCAACGGGACGCCCACGCGTCCGGTGCCGATGGCGAACTCCAGTGCCCGGCCCTCTCCCGCCAGCTCGGCGAGGAAGGCCAGCGCCGGTTCGAGGACGGCGGCCGAGAACATCGTGGTTTCCTCGGCGTCGTAGCGGTCGGCGGTCGCGCGGTTCCACAGCTCACTGCTTGTCACGGGCGCCCACTCTGCCGAGGCGGGTAGGGGGCTGTCGAGGCGATTTCTCGTGGGCGGGGCACATCGCCCGGCGGCCGACGGGCCGTGACCCGGGCACGGGCGAGGCCCGCACCCCGGAGTCAGGGCGGTCACGGCGGCCGACGGCCGGGCCGGTCCCGGACCGCGGGGCGTGACGGCGTGCGAGGTGCGGGGGTGGCTGCGCATCAGGACGTCTCCCGCCCCTACCTCGCCGACAGGCTCGTCAACTCGACGCCCAGGGCTGCTACGTCGAGGTCGCCCTGACCTACCGGGCCGCCGGGGGCACCCGGCGCGTGACCCGGTCCGACACGGCCGCCGAACCGGCTGGTGACCGAGCGATGAGTTCGTACGGCGGGCGGAGTCTGTACGGGTATGACCCGTATCATCGCCGACATCTCGGTCTCCCTCGACGGCTTCGTCACCGGCCCCGGCGCCGGCCCGGACAACGGGCTGGGGCGCGGTGGCGAGGCCCTGCACACCTGGGCGTTCTCCGACGACCCCGACGACCGGCGGGTGCTGCGTGAGGCGACCGCCCGCTCGGGCGCCGTCGTCCTCGGCCGCCGGCTCTTCGACGTGGTCGACGGGCCGGGCGGCTGGGACGACACCACCGGCTACGGCGCCGGCGAGGTGGGAAAGCCCGCGTTCGTCGTCGTGACGAGCTCGATCCCGGAGTCGGTGCGCCTCACCGACCTCGACTGGACGTTCGTCACCACCGGCCTGTCCGACGCCGTCGCCGCCGCGTACGAACGCGCCGAGGCGGCGGCGTCGGCCACCGGCCGGGATCTCGACGTCGTCCTCATGGGCGGCGGCGCCACGGTCGGCTCGGCCCTCGACGCCGGGCTGGTGGACACGCTGTCCCTGCATCTCGCGCCCGTGGTGCTGGGCTCGGGGACCCCGCTGTTCACCGGCCGGGCTCCGCGCACGCTGGTCCAGCGGAGCGTGACCGCGACCTCGACCGCCACCCACCTGACGTACGACGTCGTCCGACCGGCTGCGCCCCGGGAGAAGGGCGGGCCGCGGCACCGTCACGGCGGAGCCTCCGGCCGGGCCGGCCCTGTCGCCTAAGGCCGTGGCTCCACGCCGACGAGGGCGTACATCAGGCGTCGCCCGCGTGCCGCCGCGCGGTCGTCGCCGAGCAGCTGGATCTCCTGGTTGACCGACATGGCGAGGCCGGCGAGTCCGGAGACGAGGTCGTCCGGGTCGAGGTCGGTGCCGATGTGCCCGGCGGTCCGCGCGGCCAGGACCTGCTCGTACAGGAAGCGGCGCCAGCGGACGACGACGTCCTGGAGGTAGGTGCGCAGCTCTCCCGGCCGGCCGTCGAGTTCGCAGGAGGCGGCCGTGACGAAACAGCCGTTGGGGAAGGGGCTGTCGGCGAGGTAGTCGCACCATGTGTCGATCAGCGCGCACAGGCGTGGCAGGCCGGGCTCGGCGGCGAGGCTGGGGGTCACGACGGCCTCGGTGAACATGTCCACCGCCTTGGCCAGTGCGGCGAGCTGCAGCTCCGCCCGGGAACCGAAGGGACCCACCACTCCGGCCTTGCTCATGCCCAGTGCCTCGGCGAGGGAGCCGATGGTCAGGCCGGACAGTCCCGCGGCGGACGCCTGGATGACGGCGGTGCTGACGATGCGGTCTCGGGTGCGCTGGGCCTCGTCGGCCGATCTCCTCATGCCCACCAGTTTACCGAACGCTCGTGTGCTAAGTTTTGGCGAACGAACGTACGCTAAATCGAGGGTGGGTGGGCCGATGCGTGTCCGTTGGCTGGGCTGGGCGGGAATGGAGATCGAGGCCGAGGGCGAGAGCGTGGTCATCGACCTCCTCGGCCGCCCCGAGGGAGTCCTGGAGGGCACACCGCTCTCGGCCCCCCTGCCGAAGGTCACCCGCCCCCGCGCGGAGGGGGACGTCATCGCCGGCCTCTGCACGCATCTGCACCGGGACCACACCGACGCCGGTGCGCTGGCCGCGGCCCTGCGTCCCGGCGCGGAGGTCCTGCACCCGCAGTCGTTCGGGGGCGACGACCACGAGAATCTGTGGACGCTCAAGGCCGACGCGGAACTCGACGCCTACAAGCTGCCCAGGCGGGCGATGGCCCTCTGGGAGACCACCACGATCGGCCCCTTCACCATCGCCGCCGTACCCGCCGTCGACGCCGTCGGAGACCCCCAGGTGCACTGGGCGGTCGAGGCCGGCGGGAAGCGTGTGATCCACCTCGGCGACAGCATGTTCCACGGCTACTGGTGGCGCGCCGCCCACCGGTACGGCCCCTTCGACGCGGTGCTCACCCCGATCAACGGCCCCGCCGTCTGCTTCCCCCACTGCCAACCCCCGAGCCCCCTCCCCGCCTCTCTCGACGCCCGGCACGCGGCGCTCGCCGCCCGGCTGCTGGGCGCGAAGGCCGCCATCCCCATGCACTACGACGGCTTCCACGTCGACGGCTTCTACGACACCCGGCCGGACGAGCTGTCCCGGTTCCTCGACGCGGCCGCCGGTGAGACGTACGAGGTCCTCACCCCGCGGCTGGGTGAGGAGGTGACGATCTGAAGGGGGCCGCCCGGGGACTCCGGCCGGCGGTCACAGGATGCGGACAGGCGCGGCATCGAGGCCGACGGTAGTCACGACACACCCATCATGACAGGTCAGAGGCCGTTTGCGTAGGACGAACGGCACAGCTGCGCAGGCTTGTTCGGCGTAGTCCGCGAGGCTCAGAATCGCCGCTGTGACGCTTGGGGGAAAAGCCGATGAAGATGCCGTGTTGCGGGCGCGGAACGTACTGCTCGCTTCGGGACGCCGCACTGCGCGGGAGGAGGTGGACGCCTACCGGGTGCTCGCACAGGTCAGTCCGCTCTCCTATCTGCCGCGCCTGGTCCTGGCGCTGCTGGACCTGAGCTACGACACCCGCGTCGGCCGAAGACGGCCGGACAGCCTGGCGCTGTGCGAGGAGGCGGTCGCCGTGGCGCGGACCGTGGACGCGGCCGAACCCGCCCGTGACGACCTTCTGTACGAGGCCCTCGACGCGTGTCAGAGAGAGCTGTACGACGTGGGCCGACGCGCCGAAGGGCTCGCCATGCGGGCGGAGATGCTCTCCGTCGGGCGGGCGCGGGCCGAGCCGGCCGGGAGTGATGTGGTCTGGGGGCTGCGCAAGTGGGCGGCGGGTTGCTCCGAGGAGGGCCGGTACGACGAGGCCGCCGACGCGCTGGGGGAGTGGGTCGCCGCGCTCCTGCCCCGCGGGCTCGAAGGGGGGAGCCTCACCTGGTCGCTCGTGGAGTGGATCGCCGCCCTCGATGACGCCGGCCGGACCGACGAGGCCCTGGCCGCGTTCGAGTCGCTCATCGGCATGCAGCGGGACGAGGCCGCGCACGACCGCGGCCCCGTGGACTGCCCGTTCCACTCGCTGATCGGGTACGCGCGGATGCTCGACACCCGCGGCAGGGGCCGGCAGGCGGCCGCCGCCCGGCAAGAGGCGCTCGCCCTGCTGAAGAAGCTGGGCGCGACAGGGGAGGGCAGGTCCTGGAGCGGCTACCGGGAGTCCTACTGGGCGGTGCTGCTCTCCTGCTTCGGTGCCGACAGGGAGCGACCGGCGACCGGGGAACCGCGTCCGCCCCGAGGGGCCCAGCCCCTGGACTGGTCGCCCGATGTCAGGCGGCGCTACTACGACAGCCGCGTCGCGCTGCGGGCGGAGGTGGACGCCCTCACCGCGCGGGCCGCCGTGGATCCGCGGCATCTGGCCGAACTGGTCCGGCTCCAGCGGGTGCTCACCGTCCGCTCCGTCGTCTCCTGCGAGCACCGCACCCGTCTCTTCTGGGAGCGAGCGCGTTCGCTGTTCGACGAAGGAGTGGACCTCGCCCGCCGACTCCACCGGCACGACCCGGCACAGGGAGCGCCCGTGCTGGCCGAGGTCCTGCTGGAACGGTCGGCCTTCCACGCCGCCGTCGGTGCGTTCGGGCCCGCCCTCGACGACTTCCGCGAGGCTCTGGGCCACCTGGGGGAGTCCGGCTGAGGATCGCGGTCGAATAGGGGGAAGGCCGGCCGGCGCCTTTCCAGCCCGAGCGGGTCGCTCCCCCGCTTGCACGCGGGCTGACCGCAGCACCCAGCGGCGCGGGGAACTGTGCGACAAGCCAAGACGCCAGGGCCCGGCACTTCCCCGAAGACCCCGGGCCCCCGCGTGCTCGGCCGGACCACGGGCGTCGTCCTCATCGGCTTCGGGGCCGGCTTCGGGGGCCAGCTTCGGGGGCCGGCCTCCGGGGCCGGCTTCGGGGGTCGTGACGCCCGCCGCACCAAGCCCTGACCGTACGCCGTCGGGTCCGCGGCCAGCCGCTGTCCGGCGTCCCCCGGTGGGCCGGCCCGCCCGCGCGGAGGCCGCCCGCTCCGCTTGCCCGCCGACGGGCCCCGTCCCATAGTGCGAGGTATGGACGCGCGCGAGAGGGCGCTCTTCCAGGCCTACCACCACGCCCTGCGCTGGCTGGCCGACCTGCCGGACCGGCCCGTGCCCGCGCGGGCCACGGCCGAGGAGATCGTGCGCGCGCTCGGCACGGAACTGCCGGGTGGCCCGACACCGCCGCACGAAGTCGTCGATCTGCTCGCCACCGCCTGTGAGCCGGGGCTCACGGGTTTCCCCAGCGGCCGCTTCCACGGCTTCGTCGTCGGCGGCACCCTCCCCGCCGCGCTCGCCGCGGACTGGCTGGTCAGCGCGTGGGACCAGAACTGCGTGATGCGTGCCGCGTCCCCCGCCTACGCGGCCGCGGAGGACATCGCCGCCGCCTGGTTGCTGGACCTGCTGCGGCTGCCCGCGCAGAGCGGGGCCGGCTTCACGACCGGTGCCACGATGGCCAACTTCACCTGCCTGGCCGCCGCACGGGACGCCGTACTGAACCGGGCCGGCTGGAGCGCCGTGCGTGACGGGCTCGCCGGCGGACCGCGAGTGCGGGTCGTCGTGGGGGAGGACCGTCATATCTCCGTCGACCTGGCCCTGCGCTACGCCGGTCTGGGCGAGCCGGAGCCCGTGCCGGCCGACGAGCAGGGGCGGATCCGGCCCGAGGCACTGCGGCAGGCGCTGACCGCGGGCGCGCCGGCACCCACGATCGTGGTCCTGCAGGCGGGCAACATCCACAGCGGCGCCTTCGACCCCTTCCCCGAGGCGATCGACGCCGCCCGGGAGGCGGACGCCTGGGTGCACGTCGACGGAGCCTTCGGACTCTGGGCCGCCGCCAGTCCCCGGTACGCCCCCTTGACCGCGGGGTGCCCGGACGCGGACTCCTGGGCGACCGACGCCCACAAGACGCTCAACGTCCCCTACGACTGCGGGCTGGCGATGGTCCGCGACGCGTCGGCACTGCGCGCCGCGATGGGCCACCAGGGCGCCTATCTGATCCACGACACCCGCGGCGACCCCATCGACACGGTCCCCGAACTCTCCCGCCGCGGAAGGGCGTTCCCCGTCTGGGCCGCCCTGCGGGCGCTGGGCAGGTCGGGGGTCTCGGACCTCGTCGAACGGCTGTGCCGGCACGCCGCCGCCTTCGCCGACGGCATCGCCGCCGTCGACGGCGCGACCGTGCTCAACGACGTGGTGTTCACGCAGGTCTGCGCCGCCTTCGACGACGACGCGCGCACCGACCGCGTCATCCATCGCCTCCTCGACGACGGCACCACCTGGATCAGCGGCTCCACCTGGCGGGGCCGCCGCGTCCTGCGCATCTCCGTCAGCAACTGGTCCACCGGTGACGACGACGTCGCGCGCACCCTCGACGCCGTCCGCCGCGCGGCGCACGCCGCGTAGCCCGGGGAGCGGCCGGCCCTTGTGGACGTCGTGCGGGCCGTCGACCTCGACCTGAAACCCGGCGTACGGGCCGACATGGGCGACGGCGACGACTGCCGGACGTCCACCCGGCACCCGCCCGCAGGGCCCTCGCCGCCGTGCGGCACGATGATCACGTGAACGCACAACGGGGAAGCACCGAAACCGAGACTGTGGCGGAACTCGCGCGTCGGCTCGTCGCCGCGGACAGCGGGGGCTGGACGCCGGACGGGGTCAAGGCCCTGGCGGCCGGGCTCGGTTGGGCCTGGTCGGACACACCGGCGCATCCCGTCCTGGTCACCGGGCGCTCCGCGGGCGACGCCCGCCTGCGTCCGGTCGGCCGGTTCGAGGAGCGTTACGTGGACGGCGAGTCGTACGTCGAACTCGCCGTCCCGGTGGCCGAGGCCGCACCGGACGCCGCCGCGCAGGCCGCCGCCTTCCGTGACGCCCTGCGGGAACTCACCGGGGCGCTGGGCAAACCGTCCGTCATGGGCTCGCACGGCGACATGGGCCCCTTCTACGGCAGCGGCCCGCTGTGGGGAGCGCCGTTCGTGCGCTGGCGCGGCAGGCCGGACACCCTGGAACTCCGCGCCGGGCGGACGGGGCCGGAACTGGTGCTGCAGCCCACCGACCCCGCGGAGAACTGGTTCTGGCGTCAGGGCGTCGGAGAGGAGTACTCGATCAGCGGCTTCTTCGGCAGCACCCGTGACCGCGCCAACGCCGGCCTCGGCTACCCGGGCCGCTGGACGGCCCGCAGCTGGGAGACCGTCACACGGTCGCTGGACGCGTTCCTCGGCGCGCTGCCTGCCGAGACCACGGCCCTCGGCATCACGATCGGGATGCCGTTCTACGGCCGCAACGACCGCGGCGCTCCGCTGCTCTACGACGTGACCTGCGGCGACCGGCTGTCGATCGGCTGCTTCGCCCCGGACGACCTCGATCCGGCGGCACTCGGCTGGGGCACGGTCGCCCAGCACCCGGCCACGGCGTCGGTCTGGAGCGATGACGATCCGGTGTGGCGCGTCGACGCCGGCGGACCCGGCGAGCCCGAGGGCCGCCGGCTCGCCGAGATGCTCGTGGCGACGGCCCGGGCGGCGGGCGTCAGCGAGCCCACCGACCTGATCGTCGGCGGCGAGGCCTCGTACGTGGACGGCTACGACGTCACCTACTACGGGCTGGGCCTGCCGACCGGATGACCGTCCTTCCAGGCGGAGTTGAGAGAATCCGGCCATGGGATCCTGGGGAACCTTGGGGCCGGCGCTGCTGTCCCTCGCGGGAGTCGTGCTCGGCGCAGGCGGCTCGCTGTTCGGTCAGTACCTCGTCTCGCGGGTGAGCGCCCGCCAGGTCGAGGTGCAGGAGGCGGCCGCTCACCGCGCGGAGGTGAAGGACGCGGTCCTGAGACTGGTGGGCGTCGCCCTGCGGTTGGAGAAGTCGGCGCTCACCCGCTCCGAGGGCGGCGGGGCCGACGCCGACCTCGGCCAACTCGTCGACGAACTGTGGCTGGCCCAGGCGGAGATCGACCTCGCGGCCCGGAGCGAGTCCTTGCGGGGCGCCGCCTACCGCTATGCCTTCAGCCTCGCCGCGGCGGCACGAGGGGACACGGCGGACGTGTCGGAGCTGCGCGAGCCGCAGGCGCGGTTCATGGACGCCGCGTATGGCGACATGTGGCCCGGCCTGCGGCGCGCTGACGGGGACGCCTCCGTACCTCGGTGACGGGCGCCGACGCCGCCGTGCGGTGCGGCGTCGGCGTCGGGGTCACAGTGCCCGTGCCGCGTACGCCCTGACGTCCGCGTCCGGGTCCGTCGTCGCGTCGGCCAGGGCCTCGCGGGCCTGTGCGGCGGCTCGATGGCGGGTCAGTGCCTTCACCGCGGCCTTGCGGACGTCGGCGTTGGCGTCGGCGAGAGCCTTGGCGAGGGCGGGCACGGCGAGGTCGGGGGCGGCGGCCGACAGGGCGGTGGCGGCGCCGGCCCGGACCTGCCAGGCCGGCTCGGACAGGGCCGCCTCGGCACGTGCGGCGTGCGAGGCCGGGCAGCCGAGGGTGCCCAGTGCCTCGTAGGCCGCCGCACGGACCAGGGCGTCGGGATCGTCGATGAGGCCGGCGAGGGCGGGCGCGGTGTCGCCGGCCCGGGGCGCGGTCACGTTGGCCAGGCCCTTGGCGATGGTGACGCGGACCTCGCGGGACGGGTCGCCGGCCGCCGCGCGGGACAGTTCCCCGACGGCGTCGACCGACACGAGAGCCCGTACGGCCGCGATGCGGACGGCGATGTCGGAGTCCGACAAGGACCGCGCGAACAGCGCGGTGTCACCGAGGCGCAGGACACGCAGGGCGTCCAGCGCGGTGGCACGGGCGACCGGGTCGGCCACGGACAGAGCCGCGACGAGGCCCTCGCGCAGGGCCGGCTCGGGGGTGAGCGTCTCGACCAGTTCGCGCAGCGAGGCGGCCGCGGCGGATCGGACACCGGCGTCGGCGTCGGCGAGAGCTGCGGCCAGGGCCGGTCCGGTACCCGCGGGCACGGTCTCCGTCAGGACGGTGACGGCCGTCCGGCGTACGCCCGGGTCGGGGTCGGTGAGGTAGGGGGCGAGGTCGGACAGCCCGGGCTCGTCCTCCGCGAGGGAGAGCAGTCCGAGCAGGCGCGGGGTGGCCGGGGTGTCCGCGTCCGCGGCGGCACCGTCCGGTGCGGTGGTGCCGGGTACGGCGGGCTCCTGGCGCAGGGCCACCGGCGCCGCCTCCCGGGGCCCGGCCGTCGCCACCTGCTCCGGCTGGACCTCGCCGAGGTGGCGGGAGGGTCCGCCGACCGCGGGGAAACCGTCCACCGGCACCAGGTAGGGAGCCACGGGACGGGCCGTGAACTCCATCGCCCCGGAGGGCGACTTGTACAGGTCGAGGTGGTGGAACCAGGAGGCGTCGTCGCGCCGCGGGTGGTCCAGCCGGTCGTGGTAGAGGCCCCAGCGGGACTCCGTACGGGCCAGGGAGGCCCGCGCGGCCATCTCGGCGCAGTCGCGGATGAAGCTCACCTCCGCGCAGCGCATCAGCTCGTGCGGGGTGCGTGCGCCCATCGCGGCGATGTCCGCGCGCATCCGCTCGAACGCCTCCAGGGCCAGCGACAGCCGGGCCCCGGACTTCGGCGGGGCCACGTAGTCGTTCACGAAGCGGCGCAGCTTGTACTCGACCTGGGGCTGCGGCGGGCCGTCGGGGTTGCGCAGCGGGCGGTAGACCAGTTCGTGCGCCTCCTGGAGCTGGTCGGCCGGCAACTCGCCCTCGTACGGCGTGTACCGGGCCGCGTCCGCGCCCGCGAGGTCCCCGAAGACGAACGCGCCGATCATGTAGTTGTGGGGGACGCAGGCCAGGTCCCCGGCGGCGTACAGCCGGGGCACCGTCGTACGGGCGTGGTCGTCCACGCGTACCCCGGAGGCCGAATGGCCGCCGCACAGGCCGATCTCGGAGATGTGCATCTCCACGTCGTGGGTGCGGTAGTCGTGCCCGCGGCCGGCGTGGAAGGTGCCGCGCGTCGGGCGCTCGGTCGAGTGCAGGATCGTCTCCAGGGCGGAGACCGACTCCTCCGGCAGATGGCTCAGCTTCAGGTACACCGGGCCCCGGTCGCCCGCGACCTCCGCCGCGAACTCGGCCATCATCTGGCCCGACCAGTAGTCGGAGTCGACGAAGCGTTGGCCGTGCCGGTTGACCTGGTAGCCGCCGAAGGGGTTGGCGACATAGGCGCAGGCCGGACCGTTGTAGTCCTTGATCAGCGGGTTGATCTGGAAGCACTCGATGCCGGTGAGTTCGGCGCCCGCGTGGTACGCCATGGCGTAGCCGTCGCCGGCGTTGGTCGGGTTCTCGTACGTGCCGTACAGGTACCCGGAGGCGGGCAGGCCGAGCCGGCCGCAGGCGCCGGTCGCCAGGATCACCGCGCCCGCGCGGACGGTGACGAACCGCCCCGTGCGGGTGTTGAAGCCGGCCGCCCCCACGGCACGCCCCTCGGCGGTCAGCACCCGTACCGGCATCACCCGGTTCTCGATGCGGATCCGCTCGCGCATCTCGCGCCGCCGCAGCTGCCGGTACAGGACCTTCTTGACGTCCTTGCCCTCCGGCATCGGCAGCACGTACGAGCCCGAGCGGTGCACCTGGCGGACGGCGTACTCGCCGTGCTCGTCCTTCTCGAACTTCACACCGTACGACTCCAGGCGCTGCACCATCGCGAAACCGCGGGTCGCGGTCTGCCGGACGGTGCTCTGGTCGACGATGCCGTCGTTGGCGCGGGTGATCTCGGCGACGTAGTCGTCGGGCTCGGCACGGCCGGGCACGACCGCGTTGTTGACGCCGTCCATGCCCATCGCGAGCGCGCCGGAGTGACGGACGTGGGCCTTCTCCAGCAGCAGCACGTCCGCGCCGCGCTCGGCGGCCGTCAGGGCCGCCATCGTGCCGGCGGTGCCGCCGCCGATGACGAGGACGTCGCAGGTCAGCTCCTCCGCGTCGCCGAAGGCGGGAATCTGCAGGGGGGTGTCCACCAGGGTGCCTTTCAGGAACTGAGCGAGGTGAGGACTTCGCGGCGCAGGGCCACACGGGCCGGATCGTCGTGTGCGGCGCGCTCGCGCGGACGCGGCACCTCGCGTACGGCGGTCAGCCGGCCGGCGCCGAGCAGGGCCACCCGGTCGCCGAGGAACAGGGCCTCGTCGACGTCGTGGGTGACGAAGACGACGGTCGCACCGGTGCCGTGCAGCACCTCCACCAGCAGGTCCTGCATACCGGCGCGGGTCTGGGCGTCGAGCGCGCCGAAGGGCTCGTCCATGAGGACGGCGCGCGGCCGGCCGGCCAGGGCGCGGGCCAGCTGGGCGCGCTGTCGCTGCCCGCCGGAGACGCGGTGCGGCAACTGCCGTGCATGGTCCGCCAGTCCGACCCGGGCCAGCCAGGCATCGGCCTGCTCCCTGCGGCGGGCGCGCGGCAGGCCCTGGACGGCGAGGGGCAGTTCGACGTTGGCGCGCAGGGTGCGCCAGGGCAGCAGGGCGTCCTCCTGGAAGACCAGCGCCCGGTCCGCGCCGGGGCCGGTCACCGTCCGGCCGTCCTGCTCCACCGCCCCGTCCAGCGGGGGCAGCAGACCGGCGAAGGTGCGCAGCAGCGTCGACTTGCCGCAGCCGGAGGGGCCGACGACGGTGAGGATCTCGCCCGGCGCGACGTCGAGGTCGACGCCCGCCACGGCCGGGGCGTCCGGCCGGCCGAGCATGGCGCCGCGCAGGGTGAGGCGGGTGCCGCGCGGGGCCGCCGGGGCGGTGCGGGCCCCGGTCGGCCGGGTCTCAGACGAGGTGCTCATCGCGTGCCTCCTCGGCCTTGGCCGGTACGGTCGTGGACGCCGGGTTCCGTGCGGGCCGGGGCCGGGCGCCGGGGACGTAGGACGTGCGCGGCAGCCAGTGGGTCAGCCGGCGGCCGGCCAGCTCGACGGCGGTGGAGGTCAGCCAGCCCAGCAGGCCGATGGTGACCATGCCGACGAAGACGCCCGGGTAGTCGACGATCGTGTAGTCCTGCCAGGTGCGGTAGCCGACGCCGTACTGGCCGGAGATCATCTCGGCGGAGATCACACAGATCCAGGACACGCCGATGCCGACCGAGAGGCCGCCGAAGATGCCGGGCAGCGCGCCCGGCAGGACGACCGAGCCGAGGATCCGCCACCGGCCGCCACCCATGGTGCGCACCGCCTCCTCCCACACGGGGGTGAGCGCACGCACCGCGTGCCGGGTGGAGACCAGGACCGGGAAGAAGGCGGCGGTGAAGGTGATGAAGACGATGCCCTGTTCGTTGGAGGGGAACAGCAGGATCGCCACCGGGACCATGGCGATCGCGGGGACGGGCCGCACCACCTCCAGGACCGGGCCGAGCAGATCCTCGGCGAGCCGCGAGCGGGCCACGAGCACGCCGGTGGCCACGCCCAGGAGTGCGGCGAGCAGGAAGCCGGTCAGGATCCGGGTGAGGCTGTCGGTGAGGTCGGTCCAGTAGTCGGGTCCGGACAGCCGGTCGCTGAAGGTGCGGGCCACGTCGGTCACCGTCGGGAACTGCGAGAACCGCACCCACAGGTCCACGTCGTAGGCGGTCAGCAGCTGCCACAGGCCGAGCGCTGCGGCCAGCGAACCGGCCCGCAGCGCGAGCCGGCCCGACCGCCGGGGGTACCGGCTCACGAGGCCCGTCCCAGGGCGTCCGCGTACGTGATCACCCGGGCGCCGCGGTGACCGGCGAGATAGTCCTGCGCGGTCTCCGGGGCGACGAAGGGCAGCAGCTCCTTGCCGTCCGCGACCCAGACGGCCTTGTCGGCGAACCACAGCGTGCCGGTGGTCGCGTCGGGGACGTACGCCGCGCGGATGCCGTCCTGATGCCCGGCGACGTGGGCGAGGAGCTTCGCGGGGGAGGGGAAGGTCCTGGTCTCGGCGGCGCCCTCGGGCCAGACCTCGCTCGCGGCGGCGGGCGGGACCGCGGCGAGCTGCCGGGCGTAGCCGGCGCCGAGGGCCTTCCTGACGTACCGGTCGTCGACGAAGGAGTCCACGTCGATGTCGCCGGTCAGCTCGGCCGCCTTCAGGACGGCCACGTCCTCCTTCAGCGCGGCGACGAGCTGCGGCTTGACGGCCGGGTCGAAGGTGGAGATGCCGTGGGCGCCGTTGTAGAGGTAGACGACCTCGGCGGGCAGACCGGTGGCCTGCGCGACCTTCTCGGCGGCCTGGACGGGATGCGCCCTGAGGTACTCGGTCGCCTCCGCCTGGGCCTTCAGGAACGCCTCCAGTACGGCGGGGCGCCGCTCGGCGAAGTCCTCGCGGGCGGTGACGCCGTGGAACGTCGGCAGGTTCAGCCGGGCGCCGTCGTACAGGGCCTTGGCCTTGCCCTGGTAGGCGAGCAGGCCCGGCCAGGCGACGAACTGCGACAGGGCGTCCGCGCTGCCCGCCGACAGCGCCGAGGCACCCACCGCGGGCTGCTGGTTCAGCTTCTCGACGCCCTCGACCGGGTCGATGCCGGCCCGCTGCAGGGCCCGTACGAGGGTGCCGTCGGCCGCCGAGCCGACGCTCGTGGAGACCTTCTTGCCCTTCAGGTCCTTCAGCGAGGCGAGCTCGGAGTCCGGTGCGACGACGACCGTGTTGAGGCCGCCCCTGAGGTTGTAGCCGGTCACCGAGACCAGGTGGGTGGGCTGGTTCAGCTGCTTGCCGCGTGCCGCGTTGATGAGCAGCGGGAAGTCGCCCATCGACCCGATGTCGATCTTCCCCGCGGTCATCTGCGCGGTGATGGGCGCGCCGGTGGCGTAGTCCTGCCAGTCGACCTTGTAGGTCTTCCCGTCGCCCAGGGCGTTCAGCTGCTTCTCGAAGTAGCCGAGGGAGCGCAGGAGGGTGCCGGCCGTGACGGTGTTGATGGTCTTCGACTGGTATCCGACGGTGACGGTGACCGTGGAGCCGTCGCCGGCCTCGGCGCTGCCGCCGCACGCGGACAGGGGGAGCAGCAGAACGGACGCGGCGAAGGCGACTGCCGTGCGTTTCATGGGAGTTCGGGCCTTTCAGCGGAGCAGATAGGGCATGTTGACCGTGACGGCTCCGGTGGGACACCGGGCCGCGCACGGGCCGCAGTACCAGCACTCGTCGACGTGCATGTACGCCTTGCCGTCGGTCTCGTCGATGGCGAGGGAGTCCAGCGGGCACATGTCCACACAGAGCGTGCAGCCGTCGATGCACTTCGACTCGTCGATGGTCACGGGCACGTCGGCACGCTGGGGCACGAGGGGCATGGCGGTCTCCGGGAAGGTGCGTGAGCGGGGGTTTCTACGGTGAGCGGGGCTGTCGGTGAGCGGGGCTGTCACCGGGAGCGGTGCAGCAGACCGCTCATCGTGATGCGGTCGCCGCGGAAGCGGATGAACTCCAGGTCGACCGGGCGGCCGTCCGCGAGGTGCGTGAGCCGCTCCAGCATCAGGACCGCCGCGCCGCGCGGTGCTTCGAGGACGGCGGCGGAGTGGGCGTCCGCGTTCACCGCCTCCAGGGTGATCTCGGCGTGGCCGAGCCGGTGGCCGGTGACGGCCTCCAGCAGGCGGAAGACGTCGGTGTTCTCCAGGTCGGCGCCGAGCAGGGCGGTGCCGATGTCGAGCGGGATGTAGGTGAGGTCGAGGGACAGGGGAAGGCCGTTGAGGCGGCGCAGCCGTTCGATGCAGAGGACGTCGCTGCCGGGAGGGACCCGGAGGCGTTCGGCCACGGGGACGGGTGCGGGCGCAGGGCCCATGGTGCGGACCTCGTTGGTGACGCGGCCGTGCTCGCGCAGGGTCTCCGCGAGGCCCATGAGCCGGTCGAGCCCGTGCGGGTACTTCTGGCCCACGACGACCGTGCCCACGCCGGGAAGGCGCTCCACGAGGCCCTCGGCGCGCAGCAGGTCGAGAGCCTGACGGACGGTGTTGCGGGACGCCCGGTAGTCCGCGGCGAGGGTCGACTCGTGCGGCAGGGCGCCGGCCGGGAAGGCCCCGCCGAGGAGCTCGCGCCGCAGCAGGTCGGCCAGCTGGCGTGCCTGGTCCGCGCGCAGCCGACGCCGGGTGCGCTGGGCGGCCACGGTGGGCGCGCCCTGGCCGGCGTGGTCTCGGATGCGGTCGGTGGGAGGCATGGTCCGAACCATAGCTATCCGGTAGGGATAGTGGTGTTGCGGAAGTGTTGCGCCACCTGACACGCCGCCGGATACGCCATTCACCTGCACTTTCGGTCGGCGGGCGGGGAGATCTGCCAGGGCCGGAGGCGGGGCGGCCGGGGCTCGGGCTGCCTCAGGGAGCGCCGCGCGGGGCGGAGACCCGGGCCTCGGCCGCCGCGTCGGCCGGAGCTGTCGTACCGGAACCATGCATGCGCATAGGATCATGTCCCGGATCGCCCGAGTGACAGGAGGCCGACGCGCATGGACGAGCGGCGTGTTGTGGTGGTGACCGGCGGGGGAACGGGGATCGGTGCGGCGACCGCGCGTCTGCTCCGCGCGGCCGGACACGAGGTCGTCGTCTCGGGCCGGCGGCCGGAGCCGCTGCGCCTCGTCGCGGAGGAGACCGGGGCGCTGGCCTGCCCGGCCGACACCACCGACCCGGACGATGTGCGCCGGCTGGTCGACACCGCCGTCGCGCGCTTCGGCCGACTCGACGGGCTGGTCGTCAACGCGGGCGTGGGGAGAAGCGGCGGCGTCGGGGAACTGACCGACGAGGACTGGGAGTTGGTGCTCCGCACCAACCTCACCGGCCCGTTCCTCCTGATGCGCGCGGCGCTGCCGCACCTGCTGCGAGCCCGGGGCTCCGTCGTGGCCGTCGCCTCCGTGTCCGCGCTGCGCAACGGGGTGGGCAATGCCGCGTACGCCACGTCCAAGGCGGCACTGCTGCAGTTGTGCCGGTCCCTCTCGGTGGACTACGGGCCGCGCGGTCTGCGCGCCAACACCGTGTGTCCCAGCTGGGTGCGCACCGAGATGGCCGATCGCCGGATGACACGGTTCGCCGAGGACGCCGGACTGGGACCCGGCGGGGTGGACGAGGCGTACGAGGAGGCCACCAGGCTGCTGCCGGCCCGCCGCCCCGGCGACCCCCGTGAGGTGGCCGAGGCCATCGCCTGGCTGCTCTCGCCGGCCGCGTCCTTCGTCAACGGCGCCGTGCTGACCGTGGACGGAGGCGCGACGGCGCTGGATCCCGGGACGGTTCCCTTCGATTTCCGGGTGGTGCCGCGCGGCGAGTAGGGCGTGCGGTTCAGGCCACGTCGCGGGTCGGCACGGCCGCCACGGGGAGCGCCGCGTCGACCGTGCGGCCCCACGGGCCCTGGTGGACCCGGAGCGTGGCGGCGAGGTACTCCACGATGAAAAGTCCTCGTCCGTGTTCCTCCAGGTCGGCCTCGCGGGGCACCTCGGAGGTGGCGGGGGCTCCCGAGTCCGTCACCGAGATCCACAGGACTCCGGCGTGCAGGGAGAGGCGGACGGTCATGTCGTGGCGGCCGTGCTCGGCGGCGTTCGCGGCGAGTTCGCCGACGATGAGCTCGGCGGACTCGCGGGCGGCGGACGGAAAACGCCACTGGGCCAGGACGGCCACGACACAGCGTCGGACCACCGGAACCCACCGGACCTCCGCGGGCAGGGCCAGCACGGCCTCGCGGCCCGCGTTCGTACGGTCGTCGGCGGGGGCAGCGGCCGGTGCCGATGCCGGGTGGTCGGAGCGCGGGGGCGGCGGAGCGGTGGGTCGCCGGAGCGTACGAGCGGTGGCCGGCGGCCTTCCCGTCTCGTCGAGGAGCGTGGTGTACATGGTCGGCCCCAAAGCTGGCAGGAAGGGGGTCGGAGCGGGCCTGTCGGTGGGGGACCTCCGGGCCCACCGGGCCACTTCTGACGCTACGCAGATGTCCGGTGCTCCGTAGCTGGACTACGGGGCGCATCCACCCTGTCCGGATGAAGGGGGAACGGAACGGCGCGGGGCCGGACACCCAGGTGTCCGGCCCCCCGTGCCACCGCCTGCGCCGGCGCGGTGGTCGTCAGGTGTCCGCCCCGGTCGGGAGCGGGGGTTCCGCGGCGAGGCGTGCCCACTCCTCGTCGGTGAGGACCCGGGAGCGGATCAGGAAGCGCACGCCCTCGGGTGCTTCGAGGGAGAAGCCGCTCCCGCGCCCCGGGACCACGTCGACGGTCAGGTGGGTGTGCCGCCAGTACGCGTACTGGTCGGCACTCATCCAGAACGGGGTGTCGCCGGCGATGTGGCCGAGCAGTACGTCCGCGGCGCCGACCTGAAACTCGCCGCGCGGGTAGCACATGGGTGCGCTGCCGTCGCAGCAGCCGCCCGACTGATGGAACATCACGGGCCCGTGCGCCGCGGCGAGCCGCCGCACCAGGTCCTCGGCGGCCGGTGTCAGCTCGACGCGCCTGGTGCGGGCGGCCATCAGAAGAACCCGAGCTTCTGGCCGGAGTAGCTGACCAGCAGGTTCTTCGTCTGCTGGTAGTGGTGCAGCATCATCTTGTGGGTCTCGCGGCCGATGCCGGACTTCTTGTAGCCGCCGAACGCCGCGTGCGCCGGGTAGGCGTGGTAGCAGTTCGTCCACACGCGGCCGGCCTTGATGCCGCGGCCCAGGCGGTAGGCGGTGTTGCCGTCGCGGGTCCACACGCCGGCGCCGAGGCCGTACAGCGTGTCGTTGGCGATCTTCAGGGCCTCGTCGACGGAGTCGTACGTGGTGACCGAGACGACCGGGCCGAAGATCTCCTCCTGGAAGATCCGCATGTCGTTGGTGCCGCGGAAGATCGTCGGCTCGATGTAGTAGCCGCCCTCCAGACCGGGAACGGACCTCGGGTTGCCACCGGTGAGGAGTTCGGCGCCCTCCTGCCGGCCGATGTCGATGTAGGAAAGGATCTTCTCGTACTGGTCGTTGCTGGCCTGGGCGCCGATCATGGTCGCCGGGTCCAGCGGGTCGCCGCTGACGATCGCCTTCGTACGCTCGACGCAGCGGGACATGAACTCGTCGTAGATCGAGGAGTGCACGAGCGCACGGGACGGGCAGGTGCACACCTCGCCCTGGTTCAGCGCGAACATCACGAAGCCCTCGACGGCCTTGTCCAGGAAGTCGTCGTCGGCGGCCAGCACGTCGGGCAGGAAGATGTTGGGGCTCTTGCCGCCCAGCTCCAGCGTGACGGGGATGATGTTCTCGCTGGCGTACTGCATGATCAGGCGGCCGGTCGTGGTCTCGCCGGTGAAGGCGACCTTGGCGACGCGCGGGCTGGACGCGAGCGGCTTGCCCGCCTCTACACCGAAGCCGTTGACGACGTTCAGGACGCCCGGCGGGAGCAGGTCGGCGATCAGCTCGATGACGTACAGCAGGCTGACCGGGGTCTGCTCGGCCGGCTTGATGACCACGCAGTTGCCGGCGGCCAGCGCGGGCGCCAGCTTCCAGGCGGCCATCAGGATGGGGAAGTTCCACGGGATGATCTGGCCGACGACGCCCAGCGGCTCGTGGAAGTGGTAGGCGACGGTGTCGTCGTCGATCTCGGCGATGCTGCCCTCCTGGGCGCGGACCACCCCGGCGAAATAGCGGAAGTGGTCGATCGCCAGCGGGATGTCGGCGGCCAGCGTCTCGCGCACCGGCTTGCCGTTCTCCCAGGTCTCCGCGACCGCGATCTTCTGGAGGTTCTCCTCCAGGCGGTCGGCGATCTTGTTCAGGATGTTCGCCCGCTCCGTCGTGGAGGTGCGGCCCCAGCGCGGCGCGGCCGCGTGGGCGGCGTCCAGGGCGAGTTCGACGTCGGCGGCGGAGGAGCGGGCGACCTCGCAGAACGTCTTGCCTGTCACCGGCGTCGTGTTGGCGAAGTACCGGCCCTCGACCGGGGCGACCCAGTCACCACCGATGAAGTTGTCGTATCGCGGGGCGAAGCTGACGATGCTGCCGTCCGTTCCCGGCTGCGCGTACACCATGGCGGCTCTCCTCGGTGGCTACGAGTGCGGTGCTCCGACGGCCGGTGCCGTCGTGCTGCACCGCACTGTGCGACCACCAGGTTGGCGCGAGGTTGGTGCCGCCCGCGGGTCCGGAGGTCAGTCCCGCAGGGCCGTGGCGAGCCGGCCGGCCGCCAGGGCGCGGCGCGGGTCCCGGGCGTCGAGCAGGCGCAGCGCGTGCTCGTGGACCTCGGTGTCGTACGGGGCCCGCTCGCCGTAGCGCAGCGCGTGTTCGGGGCTGTCGCTCGCCATGACGGCCTCACGCACGGACACTTCGAGGTGGGTGCGCCACTCCTCGATGCCCGGCGCCTCGGAGCGGGGCAGCAGCGGGCCGCGGTACAGGCGCAGCGCGGTCTCGGTGTCGCCCTGTGCCAGGGCGCGCAGCACTTCGGCCGCGTCGCAGGAGACGGGGACGGTGAGCGCGTAGCGGCGGGTGGCGATGCCGCCGTCCAGGGCCCGGCGAAGATGGGAGATCTCCGCCTTGAACGTGGACGCGGTGACGGCCCGGTCGCCGTAGAGGGCCTCACGGAGCCGTTCGGGCGAGAAGCCGTCCGGCTCCAGAGCGAGCAGGGTGAGGATCTCCACCTGGCGAGGCCGCAGGGCTAGCGGGACGCCGTCACGCCGCGCCTGTTCGCTGCCGAGGCAGGTGAGGCTCACGGGGCCGGTGTGCTCGGGGTGGGGCCGGGCCTGGCGCGGCAGCTCGGTGCGCAGCCGGGACTCGATGGTGGCGACGAGCGTGCGCACGGTGGCCATGGCCAGGGGGTTGGAGCGGTCCCAGGTGGTCGACATGTCCAGCACGCCGAGGATCCGCCCGTCCGGGCCGTGCACGGGCGCGCAGTAACAGACCCAGCCGTGCAGGGCGGTGACCAGGTGCTCGGCGGAGAACACGGAGGCGGGGCGGCCGGTGCGCAGGGCGAGGGACAGGGCGTTGGTGCCCATGGCCTGCTCGTCCCAGCGACCGCCGGGCGCGAAGTTGACGCGCTCGGCCCGGCGGCGCATGGTCGGCCCGCCGCAGGTCCACAGGATGGTGCCGGACGCGTCGGTGACGGCGGTGACGAACCCGGCGTCCTCCGCGATGCCGCGCAGCTCGCCGGCGAGGCCGTCGACCGGCCGGCGCAGCGGCGAGCCGTCCCAGCGGTGGTGCACCGCTCCACCGTCGCTGACCGGCGCGCTGTCGCGGGCCGGGTCCACACTGCTGAGCGAGCGCATCCAGGACTCGGTCACGTCGTTGCGCAACGCCTCGACACCGACCGGCTTCGATCCGGCGGCTTTCATCCGCGGCACCCAGCGGGACCACTCGCTCTCCAGCCTGACCCTGCGCCGCCGCAGGTCACTGCGCTGTGACATGTGCTTTTCCCTGCCGTAGTACGGGAACAACCGACTATTGTCCGCTGTGACCGCGCCGGCGCACCTGTCCGGCCGGTCCGTCGACCCTGTCCGATCGGACAGGTGCCGCAGGCCGCAGTGCGCGCCTAGCGTGGTCTTGAGTCAGACGCCAGTGTTATCAGCCACCCCGGCGGTAAAATCAAGATTGCGTCTGCGTTGCGGGCTTCACGCCCTTGGGAGGTCGCATGCCGCTCACGTCCGAAGCCATGGTGACGGGCGGGAACGACCCGAGCGCCGACTGGAGCCGCGACGAGTGCCGGTGCGAGCTCCTGGGACCGCAGGAGACGAGCACGGACGCCGTCCGGCAGTCGGCGCGGCTGGCCAAGTTCCATGTCCCCGAGATCGTGTTCGGGCCCGGCTCGCTCGCCGAGCTGGGTCACTGCGCGCTGCGCCTGGGCGGCCGCCGCCCCTTCCTGGTCACCGACCCAGGGCTGATCGCGGCGGGCTGGGCGGACGAGGCGGTGGCCCATCTGAAGCGGGCCGGACTGCGGCCCGTGGTGTGGTCCGACGTGACCCCCAATCCGAAGGACCACGAGGTACAGGCCGGGTTCGAGCGGTACACGGAGAGCGGCTGCGACGTGATCGTCGGCGTCGGCGGCGGCTCGGTCGTCGACGCGGCCAAGGGCGTGGCGATCCTGTCGGGCAACGGCGGGCGCATCCTCGACTACGAGGGCGTGGACCAGGTGATCCAGCCGATCCCGCCGACCGTGATGGTGCCCTCCACCTCCGGCACCGGGGCGGACGTCTCTCAGTTCGCGGTGATCACCGACACCACCGCACACATCAAGATCACCATCGTGAGCCGTACGCTCGTGCCCGACATCTCGGTGATCGACCCGCGGCTGCTGACCACCATGCCGGACTGGCTCAACGCGGCCACCGGCCTGGACGCGCTGACGCACGCCATCGAGGCGTTCGTGTCCCGAGCGCACAACCCGCTCACCGACATCCACGCCCTGCACGCGGTCGAGCTGATCACGGCAAACCTGGTGCGCACCCAGATCGACCCCAAGGACTTCGGTGCCCGCCTCGCCATGGCGCAGGCCGCGCTGGAGGCCGGGATGGCCTTCACCAACGCCATCCTGGGCGCGACACACGCCATGAGCCACCAGGTGGGCGGCCTGCTGGACGCGCCGCACGGCGTGGTCAACGGGGTGCTCCTGCCCCATGTCATCCGGTTCAACGCCGAGGCCTGGCCGGATCGTTTCGTCGCGCTGGGCGCGGCGGCCGGTCTGCCGACCGAGGGAGTGCCGCCGCACGAGGTGGCGGCCCGGCTCGCGGACCTGGTGCGGGCGCTCGCGGACGACGTCGGCGTGCCGAAGGGCCTGGCGAGCCTCGGCGTCGCCGAGCGCGATGTGCCGGTGCTGGCCCGTACGACACTGAAGGACGCCTGCATGGCCACCAACCCCCGGATCGTCGGACTGCGGGACGTGGAGACACTGTTCCGCGAAGCGCTGTGAGGCGATCGCGGTGAGCGACCCCGAACGGTCCCCGCAGACCGCCGACCTGGGAGTGCTCACCGGACTGCGGTCCGGCAAGCGCTCGTTCTACCCCGCCTACGTCCGCTCCACCGAGCGGCTGGAGCGCACGGTCGAGGCGCTCGACGGCATCTCCCGCGCCCTGGTGCGCACCGCGGAGGGCCCGCGCGCCCTGGTCGAGACCGTCGTACGGACCGCCGCCGAGCATCTGCGCGCCCGCTGGCTCCTGCTGGCCGTCGCGGACGGGGCCCTGCGGGCCGCCAGGCCCCGGTTCCTGCTGTACACGGACGACGTGTTCATCGACGACGAGACCCGGATACCCGCCGAGGCCCGGCAGCATCTGCAGCTGCTGCGCACCCGTCCCTGGGAGGCGCAGGGGGCCGGCCAGGGCCGCGACTGGGTGCGCGCGCCGATGACCCTCGACGACGAACCGGTCGGCGGGATCGCCGCCCAGCCGGGCGCCGGGGTGGAGGTCGCCGACACCGACCTGGCCATCCTGCGGGTGCTCGCCAACCAGGCGGCCGTCGCGCTGCACCACACCTTCCTGTTCCACGCTGCGACCACCCTGCGCGGCCGGGCCGACGAACTGTCCGAGGCCGCCGAGCAGCAGGCCCGCGACCTCGCCGCGCGCAGCGCCGAACTCGCCGCGACCCAGGCACGGCTGCTGGACGCCATGCAGCGCCAGGCACTCGACGACGAGCGGCGCCGCATCGCGCGCGAACTGCACGACAGCGTCTCGCAGTACGTGCTCAGCGCCGGCATGACCGTCGAGGTGTGCCGGGCCGAGCTGGCGGCCCTGGGCGGGCAGGCCGCGGAGATCGCCGACCGGCTGGCCGGCGCCAAGGACCTCAACCGGCAGGCCGTGGAGCGGCTGCGCGCCGCGATCTACGCCCTCAACCGGACCTCCCAGGAGCCCGTCGGGCCGCTGCCGGTGATGCTGGAGCGGCTGTCCACGGTGCACCTGCCGACGGACCTGGACGTACGGGTGCAGGTGGCGGGCCGGCCGGTGCCGCTGCGGCCCGAGGCCGAGCAGTCCATCCTACGGCTGACCGGCGAGGCCCTGTTCAACTCCGCGACCCACGGCAAGGCAGGCCGGGCCCTGGTCCGGCTGCGCTATCTGCCCGACGCGATCGCGCTGACCGTCTCCGACGACGGCGGCGGCGATCCGGCCCAGCTGCGGCGTGCCCTGCGCCTGTCCAGGGCCACCGACCTGGCCGGCCGCCACCGCGGTCTGGCGAACATGGTCGCCCGGGCGGAGGAACTCGGCGGCCGACTGTCCATCCGCCGGTCGGGGATGGGAGGCGTCCTGCTGCGGGTCGACGTCCCGCTGCCGGTGAAGCGTGCTCAGGAGGCGGCGGAATGACCACCGAACAGCGGGCGAAGGCGCCCACCGAGGCGCTGCGGATCGTGCTGGTCGACGACCACGCGATCGTCCGGCACGGGCTGCGGTCCATCCTGGAACGCGAGAGCGACCTGGAGGTGGTCGGCGAGGCCAGCACGGCTGCCGAGGCCGCCGCCGTCGTCGAGCGGACCCGTCCTGCGATCGTGCTTCTCGACCTGAAACTGTCCACCGCGGCCGACACCGAAGGCCTCGACCTCTGCGCCCGGCTGACACAGCGTCACCCGGACCTGGCGGTGCTGGTCCTCACCACGTTCCTCGACGACTCGCTGGTGGTGCGAGCCATCCACCACGGGGCGCGCGGATATGTCGTCAAGGACGTCGACACCACGGAACTGCTGCGCTCCATCCGTGCCGTGGCCCGCAACGAGAGTGCCTTCGACTCGCACGCGGCCGCCGCGATGGTGCGCTCCATGCGGGTGCAGCCGGACCGTCCGCGGTTCACCGAACGCGAACTGAAGGTCCTGCAGTTGCTCGCCCATGGGCTCAGCAACCGGGAGATCGGAGCGGAGTTGTACATCTCCGAGACGACGGTGAAGTTCCATGTCCGCAACATCATGCGCAAGACGGACGCGGGCAGCCGGGCCGAAGTGGTCTACGAGGCGACCAAGCTGGGTGTGATCTGACGCGAAGGAACCGGGAGCCGCTGGTCGGCGGCTTCCGGCTCCTTCCCTCGGGTGTCAGATCACGGCCGGGCGGCCGAGCGGCAGCCCGCGCCCTCCGGTGGCCAGCGACGTCACATGCAGGAAGAGGTAGACCCCGACCGCGGCGAAGGCGAAGACGGTGCAGCCCGCTGCCGTCTGCAGGGCGCTGGAGCCGTTCAGGGTGGAGAACAGCACCAGTGCCAGGGCCAGGTCGATCAGCGTGAACAGTACGGTGAAGGCGGCCGGCAGCCGCAGCGTGCTCACGGTCAGCAGTACGACGGTGGCCAGCCATGAGATCAGGAACAGGGCCTGGCTCCGGACCGCGGTGTCCGCCGTGATGCCGAACCAGCCGTGGAGGAGCCCGAGCACCAGCACGGCGTAACTGAGCCAGAACCCGGTGAAAACGCCGAAGATCGCCGCGACGGCACTCTGCCCGAGCGCGGCCGCCCAGACCGCGGCGATGAGCTGGCCGAGCGCCGTGGCCGCGAGGATGATCGCGAGTGGTGCTCCGGCGGTGCCGGCCGGGACGTAGCCGACCAGGGTGAGGCCGAGCGCGATCGAACCCACGATGAACGTGGGCACGCCGATCAGTGCCGGATCCCCGTCGAGCGGGCCTGGGGTGGCCGGTGGCCGGGAGGTCGCGTGGGCCGCGGGGGCATTGCCCACCGCGTCCGTTTCCGAGAGGGACATGAACGCTCCTTTGCGTTGCCGTGTTTCTTCTTCGGGCGGCGCAGTATCGGGCGGCGCAGTATTGGGGGCGGCCGGTGTCAGCCGGGGTCGACGACCAGCCAGCCGCCGTGGAAGGTGCCGACCTGGAAGCGGTGGCCCGTACGGCGGCCCATGGCGGCGAGCTGCTCCTCGCTGAAGCACCGCACGTGCCCGTACGCGGCGGTCGGCTCGTCCTCGTACGGCACGGCCACCACCACGCGCCGCCGGGCCAGCCGCAGCGCCTCCTTGAGGACGGCGTCGCCGTGTTCGGGATCGAGGTGCTCCAACACATGGACGACGGTGACGGTGTCCACGGAGGCGTCCGGCAGCGGCACCTGGGCGGCGTCGCAGACCAGGACGTCCAGCATCAGGCCCCGGGCGCCGGCCACGGTGCCGAGCAGGCGCATGGTGCCCCGCGAGAGGTCGGAGGCGATCACCGACTGCCCGTGGCGCTCGGCGAGCAGCAGCGGCAGGAAGCCGAAGCAGGAGCCCAGGTCCAGCACGGAGCCTGGCCCGACGAGGTCCAGCGTGCGCCGGTACACCGGGGCGAACCCGGCGATGGAGGAGTGCACGGCCGGCTCCGGCGTCCGCCAGTACTGTCCGATGCGGGTCAGCGTGTTGTCGTAGAACGTGGTCCAGGCGGGCAGCGGGCCGTCCACGCAGGAGCGGACCACCCCGGTGAAGACCCTTTCGAAGATGTCGCTGCCGGACAGCCAGCCGGGCGCGAAGAGTTCCTCGGCGAGCAGTCCGGCCAGGTCGTTGTCCAGCTGCTCGGGACGCAGGCGGTGGCCCAGCTCGACGCGGCGGCCGCGGCGGTGCAGGGTGAAGTGCTGGGTGCGGACGATGGGTTGCGACGGCCCGCCCCCGGCGGCGCGGTCGTGGCGGACGACCCGGACCAGGTGGTCCGCGTACAGGCCGGACGCGTTCGGCGCCAGCGGGTCGATGCGGCGCGCGGCGATCGCGCTGCGCAGGCTCGGGACACTCACGACGGCTCCCCCGGACGGTGTGCGGTGTTCATCGGCCCGAGGACTGCGCCGCCATGCGGTGGGCGGTGCGGTCCAGGCCGGCGAGGTCGGCGACCACCTGCACGCGGTCGCAGTACTCGGCGTAGGAGGGCAGGTCGCAGCTGCCCAGGCCCCAGGAGTAGCGGGGTTCCGGGGTCAGCCAGACCGTCCGGCGCACCCGGCGGGTGATCTCCGCGAACGTCTCGGTGCGTGGCGGGTTGCCGTTGCCGCGCCCGTCGCCCAGCACCAGCAGGGTGGTGCGGCGGCACAGCGCCGGGGTGTGTTCGGCGAGCAGCGTCTCGAAGGTCCTGCCGTAGTCGGAGGTGGCGTCCACGTCCAGCAGTCCGCCGGCCGGCAGCCCGTCGAAGACCAGCCCGAGCGCCCGCTCCAGCGGATGCTCCGCGAACAGCTCGGTGATCTCGGTGGGTTCGTCGACGAAGGCATAACTGCGGACCTGCCCGAACAGGGACTGCAGTCCGTGCACCAGGTGCAGGGTGAAGCGGGCGGTGGCCCGCACGGACAGTGAGACATCGGCCAGGACCACCAGGCGGGGCCGGTCCTCGGCGCGGGTGACCGTGACGGGCCGGAACGGTACGCCGTCGTAGCGCATGTTGCGGCGCATGGTCCGGCCCGGATGGACCCGGCCGTTCGGTGTGGCGCGTTTACGGCTGGTCAGGGCGCCGTCCAGGCTGCGGCCCACCCGGCGCAGCGCTTCCTCCAGTTGGGTCCGCTCGTGTTCGTCGACCGCTTCGAGCCGGGCGCGTTCGGCGATCCGGGTGGACTCGACGGCGACCGACTGCAGTGCGGCAAGCCGGTCGAGATGGCGCTTGAGCAGTTCGGGCAGGTTGTCGATGAGACCCTTCAACCGCCGTCGCAGTACAGCCGATTCATCGCGGTCGGGGTCGTCGTCCTGGCCGGCGAGCCAGCCGAGCAGGGCGTCGTGCTGGGCGACGGTCAGGGTGGTGTCGATCGGCTGCCCGGACGTGGCGGCGAGCCGGCCAGGGATCCCGGCGCCGTGCAGCCGTTCGGTCTCCAGCTGGACGGACGGCATGTCGTCGCGGCCGCCGGCGGCGCCGTCCTTCGACAGCACGATCTCGTCCGTCATCGAGGCCAGGTCGATCTTGTTGGCCTCCTGGTGCAGGTTGTACTGCTGGGCCAGGTCCTGTTGGTCGAAGTAGTCGCGGATGTCGGACGGTCTGCCATGGCTGTGGCCCTGCTGCGGGGTCTCGGAGGGCTCGTCGGAGACGGTGAACGACTCCAGCTCGCCGGTGTCGCTCAGGTCGTCGTGCTCGTGGCTGTGCCCGTGCCCGTCGGTGTCGGGGGACACCGGGTGCAGGGAGAAGAACGCGGTGAACAGGTCGTCGAACAGCGCGTGGTCGCGGCGGTCCTTCACCAGTGTCATGCGCAGGGCCTCGCGCAGGGTCTCGCGTTCGCCGAGCACGCCGGGCTGGGCCGCGCCGCGCATGGCGTCCATCGCCTCCGCCACGGAGACCCGCAGGCCGAACAGCCGCAGCAGGCGGACGAATCGGTGCACGCCGGCTTCCATGCACGCCTCCCGATCAGTCGGTGCGGCGCCGCGCGATGGCGGCGAACGAGCGGGCGCCCTGCCCGGTACCGGATGTGGTGTGGTGCGTCGGACCCGCTCCCGGAGCGCCGTAGTAGCCCTCGTCGTGACGGCCCTGCCGGTCCATGGCGGCCCGCACCGAGCGCCCGTCGGGCTCCTCGTGCCCCGTGTGCCCGGGTCCGTGATGGTGAGGGTGATGGTGATGGCCGGGTTCCGGCAGCGTGCGGTTGGGGTCGACCAGGCGTGGCAGGACGTCCAGCGCCCTGTGCAGGTCACGCTCGTACTTCAGGACCACGTTGGCGGTGTCGGCGAGGACCGCGGGGTCGAGTTCGTCGACGCCCAGCACGGCGAGGGTGCGGGCCCAGTCGACGGTCTCGGAGATGCTGGGGCGCTTGCGCAGCGGCAGCTCGCGCAGGCCCCGCACCACGTCCACCAGTTGGCGTGCGGTGGCCTCGGGCAGGCCGGTGTCCTTGGCCCGGACGATCTCCAGCTCACGCCCGGCATCGGGATAGTCGAGGAAGAGATGCAGGCACCGGCGCTTCAACGCCGCCGACAGGTCACGGGTGTTGTTGGAGGTCAGGACGACGTACGGCGCGATCTTCGCGGTGTACGTGCCGATCTCCGGCACCGACACCTGGTACTCGGCAAGGCACTCCAGCAGCACGGCCTCCAGCGCCTCGTCGGCCCGGTCGACCTCGTCGATCAGCAGCACGGCCGGCTGCTCGCCGCGCACGGCGTCCAGCAGCGGGCGGGGCGCGAGGAACCGGTCGGAGAAGAACACGCTGTCCTGCTGTTCGATCCGGTGGACGGCGGTGGCGAGGTCGGGGGCGTCGGCGGTGAGGTCGCCGATCTTCTCCCGCAGCATCTGGGTGTACAGCAGCTGCTTGCCGTAGTCCCACTCGTACAGGGCGCGGCTCTCGTCCTGGCCCTCGTAGCACTGCAGGCGCAGCAGTCGGCGGCCGGTGGCGGCGGCGAGCTTCTTGGCGAGCTCGGTCTTGCCGACGCCGGCCGGGCCCTCCAGGAGCAGCGGCTTGTCGAGGCGGGTCTGCAGGTAGACGGTGGTGGCGAGCCGTCGGTCGGCGATGTAGCCGTGGGCGGCGAACCGCTCGGTGACCTCGTCGACCGAGGCGAAAGCGGGGTTCTCGGGTGTGGCAAGCACGGTTTCTCCGTCCGGTGGGGCGGGAGCGGGGGGTGACCTCCCACAGTGCGAACCCCCCCGCTCCCGGTTCGTGGTGCTCAGCCGAGCAGGTCGTCCAGATCGCCGGTCATGCAGTGCTCGACGACGGGGCGGACGGTGTCGAAGGTGCACTCCTTGGCGTTGCCCGGGGTGCAGGCGTCACCGAGGACGTGGTGCGTGACGCGGTCGACGTCCTCGGCGTCGCCCTTGATGACCTTGGCCTGCTCGTAGAACTTCGTCGGGCCCTGGCCGAGGCGGTTCTTGGAGTAGGTGTCCTGCTGGACGTCGGTGAACTTCTCCGGGATGCCGACGTCGCGCAGCAGCCGGATGCCCGCGGCGAGGGCGGCCTCGGCGGCCTGCACCTTGGTCATGCCGTGCGTGTCGACGCCCATCGCCTCGGCGATGTCCGCGAACCGCTCGTAGTGGGCCGGCATGTTGAACGCCCACACACGGGGCAGCGCGATGGCGTTGTTCAGGCCGTGGTGGGTGTCGTAGAACGCGCTGACCGCGTGCGAGATGGAGTGGATGATTCCCAGGCCACCGGAGTTGAAGGCCTGCGCCGCGATGTACTGGGCGTACATCATGCCCTCGCGGCCGGCCAGGTCCTGGCCGTTCCACACGGCCTGGCGCAGATGGCGCGCGGTGAGCCGGATCGCGTGCAGCGCGTTGCCCAGCGAGGGCTGGAAGTTCAGCCGTGAGACGTACGGCTCGGAGGCGTGCGCGAGGACGTCGAAGCCGCACTGGGCGGTGTAGTCCAGCGGGCAGTCGTAGTACAGCGTCGGGTCGTCGATGGCGAGGGTGGCCACCGAGGCGTCGTCGAACGCGACGTACTTGTGGGGGTTGTCGGGGTCGGTGGTGGTGTCGGTGATGACGTACGCCCAGGACGTCTCCGAACCGGTGCCGGCCGTGGTGGACACGGCGATGTGCGGCGGGTTCTTGGGGTTCTCGGACTTGTTGAAGCCCTCGAAGTCGTTGACGTTGCGGCCGTCGTGGGCGACGGAGACACGGGCGCCCTTGCACGCGTCGTGCGACGAGCCGCCGCCGATCGACACGAACGAGTCGCACTTGTTCTCCTGGTACAGCACCACGGCGTCCATGACGTTGTAGTCCTTGGGGTTCGACTCGACCTTGTCGTACACGACGACCTCAAGGCCGTGATACTTCAGCGACTCGACGATCTTGTGCACGGTGTCGCTGCCGCGCAGACCGGTGGTCATCACCAGCGTGCGGCGGAACCCCAGCTTCTTGGCCTCCGGACCGATCAGCTCATGGGCGCCCGGGCCCATCAGTGCCCGGGGGAAGGGGTGGAACTCCTTGATCGGGAAAGGCTTGAGAAGTTCTTCGACCTGCATGATCGCGACTTTCCTCTCCGCGCAACAGGGCGCGCGTTCTGCGTCGACTGCTCCGTCGCCGGCGGCGCAGGGTCCGGGTGGAGCACGGACGTGCCGGGTGTTCGTGGCGTGACTCACCCTCCGGGAACGCGTCGAGTGGCGACACCGGCCGCTCGGACGGCTGCGGGGCGCGGACGCAGGGGGCGGGACCTGTCCGATCGGAGGGGGGACGCCGAGGGCACCGGCTTCGGCGGGGCGCACCTGTCCGACCGGACAGGGCGAGGGCGGCCGGAAGCAGGGCGAGCACCGCGACGGGCCGCCCGTAGCGTCGAAGGCGGCCGGTCGGCGAATGACGGCACCGGCCTCCCACCCCTTTTCCCTTCAAGGAGTTCCGCCGTGAACGAGGACCAGATCAGAGCCGAGCTGGACACTGTGAACAATGCCGACGACGTCGTCGAGGAGGTCCTCGTCGAAGAGGTCTCCATCGACGGCATGTGCGGCGTCTACTGACCCGCGGCCATGACCATCCCCGCGAACGCCCCGACGGCCGCCGCACTCGACATGGCGAGCGCGTACCGGCTGAACCCCTCCGTCGCGCTGCGCCCCGAGCCGTTCGGTGCGCTCGCCTACCACTTCGGCAACCGCCGGCTGTCCTTCCTGAAGGCACCGGAACTCGTCGAACTGGTTCGGGGACTCGACCGCCACCCCAGCATCGGGCACGCCCTCGCCGGCGTGCCCGACGCCCGGCGGGCCGTCTTCCTGCGCGCGCTGGCCTCCCTGGCCGCCGCCGACATGATCATTCCCCAGCGCAGTGCCACCGGAGCGCCGAGATGACGACCCTGCACGATCCCCCGCCCGCCGAACGCGTGCCCGCCCTCGTCGAGCAGTTCAAGGGCGGCCTGCACGCCCCGATCTGCCTGACCTGGGAGTGGACGTACGCGTGCAACCTGTCCTGCACGCACTGCCTGTCCTCGTCCGGACGGCGCGACCCCCTGGAGCTGTCCACGGACGAGATCAAGTCCGTGATCGACGAACTGCAGCGCATGCAGGTCTTCTACGTCAACGTCGGCGGCGGCGAGCCCACGGTCCGCCCCGACTTCTGGGAGCTGCTGGACTACGCGGTCGCCCACCAGGTGGGCGTGAAGTTCTCCACCAACGGGCTGCGCCTGACCCCCGAACGGGCACGCCGCCTGGCCGCCACCGACTATGTCGACGTCCAGATCTCCCTCGACGGAGCCACCCGAGAGGTCAACGACGCGGTCCGCGGCCGCGGTTCGTACGACATGGCGATCCGGGCCATGGAGAACCTCGCCGACGCGGGCTTCCGCGACTTCAAGATCTCAGTGGTGATGACCCGTCAGAACGTGGAACAGCTCGACGCGTTCGCCGCGATCGCCGACCGGTACGGCGCGCAGCTGCGCATCACCCGGCTCCGCCCGTCCGGACGGGGCGCCGATGTGTGGGACGAGCTGCACCCGACCGCCGAGCAGCAGTACGCCATCTACAACTGGCTGCTGGGCCACGGCGAGCGCGTGCTCACCGGTGACTCCTTCTTCCACCTCAACGCGCTGGGTTCCGACCCGCTGCCCGGCCTGAACCTCTGCGGCGCCGGACGCGTGGTGTGCCTGATCGACCCGGTCGGCGATGTGTACGCCTGTCCGTTCGCCATCCATGACGCGTTCAAGGCGGGCAACGTGCGTACCCCGGGCGGATTCGACCGGGTGTGGCGGGAGTCGGAGCTGTTTGCCGAGCTGCGCAGGCCCGCCACCGGGGGCGCCTGCTCGGGCTGCTCGGCCTACGACAGCTGCCAGGGCGGCTGCATGGCCGCGAAGTTCTTCACCGGGCTGCCGCTGGACGGCCCGGACCCGGAGTGCGTGAAGGGCCATGGTGCCGCCGCGCTGGCGTCCGTGCGGCCGGACGCGCTGCCGCGCCAGGGCAACGACCACTCGCACCGGACCGTGCCCCTCGGCATGCCCGCCGTGCGCACCGCGCGCCCCGACCGCTTCTGCGACGAGAGCCCGCTGGCAGGCGTCGCCGCCCCGCACGACACGAAAGGAACGTCATGAGCAAGTGGTTCGAGACGGTCGCCGAGGCGCAGCGAAGGGCCGGCAGACGACTGCCGAAGTCCGTCTACAGCGCGCTGCTCGCCGGTTCGGAGAAGGGCACGTCCTACGACGACAACACCAAGGCGTTCGCGGAACTGGGTTTCGCGCCGCACGTCGCCGGACTGTCGGCCAAGCGGGACCAGTCGACGACAGTGCTCGGCGAGCAGATCTCCATGCCGGTGATCATCTCCCCGACCGGTGTGCAGGCCGTGCATCCCGACGGCGAGGTGGCGGTGGCCCGCGCGGCGGCCGCCCGCGGGACGGCGATGGGCCTGAGCTCCTTCGCGAGCAAGCCGCTGACGGACGTCGTCGCCGCCAATCCGCAGACGTTCTTCCAGATGTACTGGATGGGCTCCAAGGACGCGATGCTGCGCCGCATGCAGTACGCGTACGAGGCCGGCGCCAAGGCGCTGATCGTCACCCTCGACTGGTCCTTCTCGCACGGCCGCGACTGGGGCAGCCCGAAGATCCCCGAGCGGCTGGACCTCAAGGCGATGGCACGCTTCGCCCCGGAGGCGCTCGCCCGCCCGCGCTGGCTGCTGGACTTCGCCAAGTCCGGGCGTCTGCCCGATCTGACCGCACCCAACCTCGCCGACCCCGGCCAGCACGCGCCCACGTTCTTCGGAGCCTACGGCGAGTGGATGGGAACCCCGCCCCCGTCCTGGGAGGACGTGCGCTGGCTGCGTGAGCGGTGGGACGGGCCGTTCCTGCTCAAGGGCGTGTGCCGGGTGGACGACGCCCTGCGCGCGGTCGACGCCGGCGTCACCGCCATCTCGGTGTCCAACCACGGCGGCAACAACCTCGACAGCACCCCGGCCCCGATCCGCGTGCTGCCGTCCATCGCGGACGCGGTGGGCTCCCAGGTGGAGATCCTCCTCGACAGCGGCATCCGCCGGGGCAGCGACGTGGTCAAGGCCCTGGCGCTGGGCGCACGGGCCGTCATGATCGGCCGCGCCTATCTGTGGGGCCTGGCCGCAGGCGGCCAGACCGGCGTGGAGAACGTGCTGGACATCCTGCGCGGCGGTATCGACTCCGCGCTGCTCGGACTCGGCCGCTCGTCCGTGCAGGAGCTGAGCCGCGACGACGTGGTGATCCCGCCGGGGTTCACCCGGACGCTGGGCACGGCCTGAGATGGCGGCCGGTCCCGTCCCCGCGAAGGGAGCGGAGGGAGCGCGGGTCTCCGCGGCGTCGGAGGGGGCGCGGGTCTCCGCGGTGCCGGGCGGGGCGGGGGGCTCCCCGGCGCCCCGTCTCGCCGACCTCGCCTGGCCCGACCTCACCGACCGCGCCCCGCTGGTGCTGCTGCCCCTCGGCTCGTGCGAACAGCACGGTCCCCACCTGCCGTTGGACACCGACACCACGGTGGCCTGTGTGGTCGCCTCGCGTGCCGCCCAGCGGCTGCACGGCGAGGCCGACGTACTGGTCGCGCCGTGCCAGCCGTACGGGGCCAGCGGCGAGCACGAGGGGTTCCCGGGCACCGTGTCCGTCGGCCATGACGCGCTGCGCCTGCTGGTGACGGAGATCGGCCGCTCGATGCTGCGCTGGGCGGGCCGGCTGCTCGTGGTCAACGGCCACGGCGGCAATCTGGTGAGCCTCGCCGACGCGGTGACCGGGCTGCGGCGCGAGAGCCGGGACGTGGCCTGGTGGCCGTGTCTGCCACCCGGCTCGGACGCCCACGCGGGCCACGCCGAGACCTCGATGATGCTGCGGCTGCGTTCCTCGGCGGTCCGCCGGGAACGGGCCGTCGCCGGACCGACCGATCCGGTCCATCTGCTCATGGACCGCCTGATCGGCGAGTCCGTGCGCGGGGTCAGCCCCTCCGGGGTGCTCGGCGATCCCACCGGCGCCCGGGCGAGCGAGGGCGAACGGCTCCTGGCCGCCATGGCGGACCGCCTCGCCGCCGACATCCGCGCCTGGAAGGTCTCCGGGCGGGGCCGGCTGGGGCTGCCCGAGCGGCAGACCGCGGGGACGGGGCGATGACCGGCCCGAGGGTCGCCGTGGTCACCGGTGCCGCCCGGGGGATAGGGGCGGCGACCGTACGCCGACTGGCCCGAGAAGGCTGGGCGGTGGTCGCAGTGGACCGCTGCGCCGACGACCCCGAGGTTCCCTATCCGCTCGCCGAGCCCGCTCGACTGGACGTCGTCGCCCGGGGGTTCCCGCTGGTCCGTACGGTCCGCGCGGACGTCCGGGACGAGCCCGCGCTGCGCGAGGCCGTCGACCTCGCCGAGCGCGAGTTCGGCGGACTCGACGCCGCCGTCGCCGGGGCCGCCGTCATGCTGGGTGGCGCCCCGCTCTGGGAGCACACCGACGCGCAGTGGCACACCCTGCTCGACGTGGACGTCATGGGCGTCACGCGGCTGGCCCGCGCAGCCGTGCCCGCCCTGCTGCGCCGGCCGCGGCCCCGCAGCGGCCGGTTCGTGGCGCTCGCCTCGGCCGCGGCCCACCGCGGACTGTGGCACCTGGGCGCCTACTGCGCCGCCAAGCACGCCGTGGTCGGCCTGGTCCGCGGCCTCGCCTGCGACCTGCGCGGCACCGGCGTCAACGCCCTCGCCGTGTCACCCGGCTCCACCCGCACGGACATGCTGCGGGCCACGGCCGCCCTCTACGGCCTGCCCGACGTCCACGACCTGGCCGACCGGCAGCTCACCGGTCGCCCACTGGAACCCGAGGAGGTGGCCGCCGTGGTGGCCTGGGCCTGCTCGGCCGACTCCTTCGCCGTCACCGGCTCCGTACTCCACGCGGACGGGGGATTCACCGCATGACACTCCTACGCTCCCTGTCCTCACCGGCCGCACTCGCGTCCCCGGCGGACCTCACCCTGCCCGACGGGTTCACGGTCGAACTCGCCCCCGGCACCCACCGCTCACGGGACGGCCGGCTGATGACCGGCGGCTCGCCGTTGCGGCTGATACGGCTGACCGACGCGGCGGTACGCCGCCTCGGCGACGGCCGGTTCGCCGTGACGGACGCGCCGAGCGCGGCCCTCGCCCGACGCCTCCTGGACGCCGGTGTGGCACACCCGCGCCCCGCACCGGCCCCGGCCTCGGCGCCGGCCGAGCACACCACGGTCGTGATCCCCGTCCGCGACCGCGCCGACCCGCTCGACCGGCTCCTCGGCGCCCTGCGCGGCGATCCGGCGACCGCCGCCCTGCCGGTGCTGGTCGTGGACGACGGCTCCAAGGACCCTGCCGCTCTGGCCGGAGTGGCCAGCCGGCACGGCGCCCGGCTGCTGGTCCACCGGTACAACCGGGGCCCGGCCGCGGCACGCAACACCGGCCTGCGCCACGCCCGTACCGCCTATGTGGCGTTCTGCGACTCCGACGTGGTTCCCGAACCGGGCTGGCTCGCCCCGCTGCTGGCCCAGTTCGCCGACCCGGCGGTGGCGCTCGCCGCGCCCCGGGTGGTCGCGCTGCCGGTGACCGCACCGCGGCTGCTGGACCGGTACGAGGAGGTCCGCTCGCCCCTGGACATGGGGCCGGCGGAAGGGCCCGTGGTGCCCGTGTCGGCGCTGTCCTACGTCCCCAGCGCGACCATCGTGGTGCGCCGGGCGGCCGTCGGCGCCGGATTCGACCCGAGGCTGCGCGTCGGCGAGGACGTCGACCTGTGCATGCGGCTGCACGAGGCGGGCTGGCGGCTGCGCTACGTCCCCTCGGCCCGCGTCGGCCACCGCCACCGCACCGACCTGCCCAGCTGGCTCGCCCAGCGCGTCGGATACGGCACCGGAGCCGCCGCCCTGGCTGTGCGTCACCCCGGCCAGGTGCCGCCGCTCTACGCCGCGCCCTGGTCGCTGGCCGCGTGCGCCCTGCTCCTGCGGGGCAGGCCGCTCCCGGTGGCCGCGGCCACCGTGCTGACCGGGGCGACGGCCCTACGGCTTGCCCGCCGGATGCCCGACGCCGACCACCCGGCCCGCGCGGGCACGCTGCTGTCGCTCGCCGCGCTGCGCGGCACCGCCGAGCAACTGCTGCGCTGCGCCACCCGCCACCACTGGCCGCTCGCGCTCGCCGCGGCGTGCGTGAACCGCCGCGCACGGCAGGTACTGATCGCCGCCGCCGTCGCCGACGGACTGCTCGACCACCGGCGCTCAGGCAGCGCGCTGACGCCCCTGGCGCATGTGGCGCTGCGCCGCCTGGACGACCTCGCCTACGGCTGGGGCGTATGGCAGGGCGCGGCGCGCCACAGAACCACCGCCCCGCTGCGGCCCCGGCTCGCGCTGCGCGTGGTGAGCCGCTGGACCGGCGCACGACCGCAGCCGTAGTGAGCCCGCCCGTCCCGCCAACCTGCCGCCAACCCTGTCCGCCCACAGTGGCCCACGGGGACAGGCCCGCCCCCGGACGGGCCGCGTCCCGGCACCCGCACCGCACTGGAGGATTCGTATGTCTCCCCGTTCCGACCACTCGCCCCGCCCCCAGCCCACGGCGGGGTCCGTCCCGCCCGTGCGAGCCGGCGACGACCGCCTGGCCTACTGGGCGCAGCAGGCGGCGCAACTGGCCTGGGACACCGAGTGGACCCAGGTCCTCGACTGGTCGGACGCCCCCTACGCACGCTGGTTCGCCGGCGGGAAGCTGAACGTGGCGTACAACTGCGTCGACCGGCATGTGGCGGCCGGGCACGGCGACCAGGTGGCCTTCCACTGGGAGGGCGAGCCGGGCGACACCCGCACCGTCACCTACGAGGAACTGCGGCGCGAGGTCTGCCGTGCCGCCAACGCGCTGCTGTCCCTGGGCCTGCGGGCCGGGGACCGGGTCGCGATCCAGCTGCCGATGATCCCCGAGGCGGTGATCGCCATGCTGGCGTGCGCGCGGCTCGGGCTGCCGCACAGCGTGGTCTTCGGCGGTTTCTCGCCGGCCGCGCTGCAGTCCCGTATCGAGGACGCCGAGGCACGGCTGCTCATCACCTCGGACGGTCAGTTCCGCCGGGGCCGGGCCGAGCCCATGAAGGCGAACACCGACGAGGCGACAGCAGGCACGCCCGGCGTCGAGCACGTCCTGGTGGTCCGCCGCACCGGCACCGAGGTGCCGTGGACCGAGGGCCGGGACCTGTGGTGGCACGAACTGGTGGACGCCCAGCCCGACCGGCACGTCCCCGAGGCGTTCGACGCGGAGCACCCGCTGTTCATCCTCTACACCTCGGGCACCACGGGTAAGCCGAAGGGCATCCTGCACACCTCCGGCGGCTACCTCACCCAGGCCGCCTCCACCCACCGCACGGTCTTCGGCCTGGACCCGGACACCGACGTGTACTGGTGCACCGCGGACATCGGCTGGATCACGGGGCACTCGTACATCGTCTACGGGCCCCTCGCCAACCGCACCACGTCCGTGCTGTACGAGGGCACGCCCAACACCCCGCACGAGGGGCGGCACTTCGAGATCATCGAGAAGTACGGCGTCTCCGCCTACTACACGGCCCCAACCCTCATCCGCACCTTCATGAAGTGGGGCGAGGACATCCCCGCCCGCTACGACCTGTCCTCGATCGGTGTGCTCGGCAGTGTCGGCGAGCCGATCGATCCCGAGGCGTGGCGCTGGTACCGCGAGCACCTCGGCGCCGGCCGGGCACCGGTCGTGGACACCTGGTGGCAGACCGAGACGGGCGCCGTGATGATCGCACCGCTGCCCGACAGCCCGGACTTCAAGCCCGGCTCGGCGCAGACCCCGTTGCCGGGGATCTCCGCCAAGGTCGTCGACGACCAGGGCAAGGAGGTCGGCCGGGGCGAGAGCGGCTATCTGGTGCTGGACCAGCCGTGGCCGTCGATGCTGCGCGGGGTGTGGGGCGACGACGAGCGCTACCGGGAGACCTACTGGTCCCGGTTCGCGGCGCAGGGCTACTACTTCGCCGGGGACGGCGCCCGCTACGACGAGGACGGCGACATCTGGCTGCTGGGCCGCGTCGACGACGTCATGAATGTGTCGGGGCACCGGATCTCCACGTCCGAGGTCGAGTCCGCGCTCGTCTCCCACCCCGCTGTCGCCGAGGCGGCCGTGGTGGGCGCCTCGGACGCGACGACCGGCCAGGCGATCGTCGCCTTCGTCATCCTGCGCGCGGGCGCCGCGGGCGAGGTGGCCACCGGTGCCCTGCGCGACCATGTGGCGCAGGAGATCGGCCCGATCGCCAAGCCCCGCCAGATCATGGTCGTCCCCGAGCTGCCCAAGACCCGCTCCGGCAAGATCATGCGCCGGCTGCTGCGGGACGTCGCGGAGAACCGGGAGGTCGGCGATGTCACCACGCTCGCGGACGCCTCCGTCATGGACCTCATCAACGCCGGCCCGACCGGCACATCGCGTCAGGCCGGCTGACCGGCGAACCCCAGGAGGCACCGCCATGGCACACGCACCCACGCTGACCGGCCGGACAGTCCTGGTGACCGGCGGCGGCGACCTGGCCGCCGCCACGGCGGGAGGCCTCCTGGCCCACGGCGCCGTCGTTGCGCTCGCGGGACCCGACGCCGAGGAGACGCGCCGCACGGCACGGCCGGGCTCCGCGCTGCTTGCGCTGCCCCCGGCCGGGGACGGCCTGGCCGGGCCCGCGCGGGCCGTCGACACGGTCGTCGAGCGTCTCGGCCGCCTGGACCACCTGGTGAACCTGGTGGCGGCCCGCCCCAGCCCGGGCCCGCTCATGGAACTCGACCCGCTGGCCCTGCGCGACATCCTGCACCACGACCTGGTGACCCCACTGGCCTGTACCCAACGCGCCTACTGGCGCTGGATGGCCGCCCACGGCGGATCGGTGGTCAACGTGGTGGCGGACACCGCCCGCAGCGGCCCCCAGGACGCCGCCCTGGGCGCTCTCACCGAGCTCACCGAATGGCTCGCCGCCGAACTGGCCCCGCGTGTCCACGTCCACACCCTGATGCCCAGCCCGTCGCTGGGGGCGGTGGCCTACCGGCAGGCCGTGCCGCAGGTGCTGGGCGAGCTGCTGACCCACGGTACGGACCCCGCGGACGGCCCCGTGCTCGTCCTGAGCGACGCACCTGGCTGCCGGGCCGCCTGACCGGCCCACCTCCACCTGACCGACAGAAAGGCTGTCACCCTGATGCGCATCGTCCTCATCGGCCCTCCGGGAGCGGGCAAAGGCACCCAGGCGGCCGCGCTCAGCGAGCGGCTCGGCGTCCCTCACATCTCCACCGGAGACCTGTTCCGGGACCATGTGACCCGCCGAACACCCCTCGGCCGGGACGCCCAGCGCTACCTCGACACCGGCGAACTCGTCCCCGACACCCTCACCGGCGCCATGGTCCGCGAACGCCTCGCCCGCCCGGACGCCCGGCACGGCTTCCTGCTCGACGGATTCCCCCGTACGGTGCCGCAGGCCCGGGAACTCGCCACCGTCCTGGCCGCCACCGGCGCCGCCCTGGACGCGGTGCTGGAACTCACCGCCCCCGAACACGTCGTGGTGGCACGCCTGTTGAGCCGCGGTCGGCCCGACGACACCGAGGAAGTCGTACGACACCGCCAGCGGGTGTACGAGAGCCGGACCGCGCCTCTCCTCGCCCACTACGCGAGCATCCTGGTCACGGTCCCCGCCACCGGGCCGGTCGAGGAGATCACGGCACGCGCCCTGGCCGGCCTGGCGGAGGCGGGGGTCGCCTGAGCACTACGACGCCTGGCGCGCGGCCCACGTCTGGTGTGCGGGCGGTGCCCGCCGTGCGGCCGTCGCCCGTCATGCGGTCGACACCCGTGCACGGTCAGTCCAGGCAGAACTCGTTGCCCTCGACGTCCTGCATCAGGATGCACGACTCGTTCTCCTCGTCGGCGGGCAGCAGCCGCACGCGTACCGCGCCGAGTGCCACCAGCCGCTCGCACTCGGCCTCCAGCGTGGCCAGGCGCTCCTCGCCCACGAGGCCGGTGCCGGCCCGTACGTCGAGGTGGACGCGATTCTTGACGACCTTGCCCTCGGGCACGCGCTGGAAGTACAGCCGCGGTCCCACGCCCGTGGGGTCACTGCACGCGAACCACGCACCCCGCTCCTCGGGCGGCAGTGACCGATTGAACTCGTCCCACGTGGCGAACCCCTCCGGCGGGGGCGGAGCGACGTATCCCAACACCTCGCACCAGAACCGGGCGACACGCTCGGGGTCCGCGCAGTCGAAGGTGACCTGGAACTGTTTGACCGATGCCATCGGGCCACCGTAGCAGGGGGACGATCTTGCTCAATCGCCCACATCCGGGGGCTATGTGAGGGGCAGGCACTCGGCGAGCAGGCCGACGACGTCCTGCCAGGCCCGCCGCGCGTGCAGCGGGTGGTGGCCGACACCGGGGAGCACGGCGTGGCCGACCGGCGGGTGGTGGAAGGCGTGCAGGGCCCCGCCGTAGACCGTCAGGCGCCAGTCGACCCCGGCGGACTGCATCTCCGCGGCGAAGGCGTCCCGTTGCTCCGCGGGCATGATCGGGTCCTCCGATCCGACCCCGGCCCACACGGGGCAACGGATGCGTGCCGCCTCGCCCGGCCGCCCCGTGGTCAGCGCGTTGACCGTCCCGATCGCGCGCAGACCGACTCCGTCGCGCCCGAGTTCCAGCGCGATCGCGCCCCCGGTGCCGTAGCCGATGGCGGCGATCCGGTCCGGGTCGGTCCGCGGCTCGGCGCGCAGCACGTCGAGCGCCGCATGGCCGATGTCCCGCATCCGGTCGGGGCTGGCGAGCAGGGGGTTCACGTACGCCAGCATCTCCTGTGGGTCGCTGAACCAGCGCCCGCCGTTGATGTCGAAGGCCAGCGCCACGTAACCGAGTTCGGCGAGAGCGTCGGCCCGGCGGCGCTGGAAGTCGTTCAGGCCGGGGCCCTCGGGGCCGATCAGGACCGCGGGCCGGCGGTCCCCACCGGCGGGGAGCGCGAGGTGCCCGATCATCGTCAGGCCGTCCGCAGGGTATTCGACTGTGCGTGTGGTGACCGTCGTCATGGGACCGGACTGTAGTGAGAGCCGGGTGCCTGTCGGGCTTTTCTCGGCTGTGGGCAGAGCGACTCGGACGCGGGTCGCTTTCCGGCGTCGGCGTGCCCGGCCGTGTGGTTGGCTAGGGTGGCACGCGCAGACTCGCCTTCGGGGAGTTGTGAGGTCGGCCCGACGGGAGAGGGAAGTGCAGCGCATCCGCCGGACCGTCCGCGAGGGTGTGCGGGCGTCCTCCTCGGCCGCGGTGGGCGTGTGACCGGCCGCCCGGCGCCCCCGGTGCTGCCCCCGTCGCTGCGCGCGCCGCTCGGGCTGATCGCGGCCCTCGCCGCCCTCGTGGTCGTCGTTGTCGGGGCCCTGTACGCCGGCCACAGCGAGCCCGCCGGCGTGGACAGGTGGATCGTCCACCCGACGGCGGACAGTGTGCGTCCGCCGTGGCGGCGGGTCGCCCTGGCCACGGACTTCCTGGGGGAGCCCGTGGGAGCGGCGGCGCTGGTCGGGACCGTCGTGGCGGTCTGCCTGCTGCGGCGGTGGCCTCGCGCGGCGGTGTTCGCCGTCACCGGCGTCGGCGTGGCCGTGGGGACGACGACCGTGCTCAAGCCCCTGGTGGGACGCACCATCCACGGCGCGGGAAACCTGTCCTATCCCAGCGGGCACACCGCCTTCGCCACCGCCTTCGCGCTCGTGGTGGCGCTGCCGGCGGCCGGCCGGCTCGGCCTCGGCAGGGCGGCCGGCACGGCACTCGTGCTCGGCGCGGCGCTGGTGGCCGGCGCCGCCATGGGGTGGGCGCAGGTCGCCCTGGGGGCGCACTACCCGACCGACGTCCTCGGCGGCTGGTGCACCGCGCTGGCGGTGACACCGGCGACCGCGTGGCTCATCGACCGGACGGCCGACCGCCTGGCCGGCCGAAGAACCACCGGCTCCCGCCCGCAGCAACGCCGCTGACCGGCTGTCACCTCAGACTGAGGGCCGGACACCGGCCCGGCCACGGCGCCGGCTCACGGACGTCAGGCCACCCCACACCGACCGGCGGAACACCGGGCCGGCCACGGCGCCGGCTCACGGACGTCAGGCCACCCCACACCGACCGGCGGAACACCGGCCCGGCCACGGCGCGGGATCAGCGGCGTCAGTTCACCCCACACCGACCGGCGGAACACCGGGCCGGCCACGGCGCGGGATCAGCGGCGTCAGGTCACCTCACACCGAGCGCCGGAACACAGGCTTGACCGGACGTCCCCCCAGCCACGGCGTGGGATCACCGGCGTCCAGCGCCTTCCGGTACACCGCGCACGCCTGCGCCACCACGTCGACGGTGTGGTCGATGTCGGCGTCGTCGAGCGCGCCGCTCACCACGAACGACGGGGCCAGCACCCCGCCCGCGAGGAGTCGGCGCAGGAACAGGGTGCGGAACCGCTGCGACGGCTGCCCCTGCTCGTCGAGGGTGGCGAAGACCAGGTTGCTGGCCCGGCCCCGGACGACGACGTGGTCACCCACGCCCATGCTCTGCGCCGCGGCGCGGACACCGGCGGCCAGCCGCTCGCCGAGGGCGTGCAGCCGCGCGGTGACGCCCTCCTCCACGTAGGTCGTCTGCACGGCCATCGCCGCCGCCAGGGAGTGCGTCTCCGCGCCGTGCGTGGTGGACAGCAGGAACACCCGGTCGCCGGAGTGGCGCAGCCCGCCCAGCTCCATCAGCTCGCGGCGCCCGGCCAGCGCGGAGACGGCGAACCCGTTGCCCAGCGCCTTGCCGAACGTGGAGAGGTCCGGGACGACGCCGTACAGGCCCTGGGCGCCGGCCTCGGACCAGCGGAAACCGGTGATCATCTCGTCGAAGACCAGGACGCAGCCGTGCCGGTGGGCCAGCTCGCGCAGCCCGGCGAGGTATCCGGGCGGCGGCTCGGTGTGGGTGGCGGGTTCGAGGATCAGGCAGGCCACCTCGCCCTCGTACCGGGTGAGCAGCTCCTCCGTGGCGGCCAGGTCCCCGTAGGGGAACGACACGGTGAGGCCGGTGGTCGACGCCGGGATCCCGGCGGACATCGGGGTGGTGCCGATGAACCAGTCGTCGACGGAGAAGAACGGATGGTCGGCGCAGAGGGCCACCCGCGGGCGCCCGGTGGCGGCCCGCGCGAGGCGCACCGCGGCGGTCGTCGCGTCCGAGCCGTTCTTCGCGAACTTCACCATCTCCGCGGTCGGCACCGTCGCCAGGAAACGTTCCGCCGCCTCGGCCTCCAGGACGGAGGGCCGGACGAAGTTGCTGCCCCGGTCGAGCTCCCGGCGCACCGCCTCGAGCACGCGCGGGTGGGCGTGGCCGAGGCTGACCGACCGCAGCCCGGAGCCGTACTCGACATAGCGGTTGCCGTCGACGTCCCACACATGGGCGCCGCGGCCGTGGCTGATGACCGGCGCCAGGTTCTCGGGGTACTGGTCGTCTCCCTTGGCGTAGGTGTGCGCGCCTCCCGGGATCAGGGCGTGCAGCCGCTCGTTCGCCGTCCGCGACCGGGGCAGCCGGAACTCTTCGGTGTCTTCGGTGTCCACGGCGGTCTCACCTCTCCTTGTGCTTCAGGACCTCGGCGAGGCTCGGCGCCTCCCGGTCCCGCTGGGACATCGACGTGACCGGCAGCGGCCAGGGAACGGCGAGCTGGGGGTCGTCGAAGGCGATCGTCACGTCCTCGGCCGGATCGTGCGGGCGGTCGATCCGGTACGACGTGTCGGCGGTCTCCGTCAGTGCCTGGAAGCCGTGCGCGCACCCCGCCGGGATGTACAGGCTCACCTGCGTCTCGCCGGACAGCTCGAAGAACGCCCGGCCCAGGTAGGTCGGCGAGTCCGGCCGCAGGTCCACGACCACGTCGAAGACGCGCCCGTACGAGCAGCGCACCAGCTTGGCCTCGCCGGCCCCGGAGCGCAGGTGCAGGCCGCGCAGCACGCCCCGCACCGAGCGGGACACGCTGTCCTGCACGAAGGCGCCCGGGTCGAGGCCCACCGAGCGGACCACGTCGGCGTCGAAGGTGCGGCAGAAGAAGCCCCGTTCGTCGGCGTATGGCGTCGGCTCGAACAGGTACGCGCCGGCGATCTCCGGGACCTGGACCGCTTTCATGGAGCCTCCCGATACGCGTGGACGGCCGTGGGGAACAGGGCCGTGGTCAAGGCGGTGAACTGCTCCTGGAGCTGCCGGGCGGCGACCCGGTTGCGCTCGGCGAGCGTGCGGCGCAGCTCGGCCGACCGACGCTCCAGCTCCCGGAACTGCTCCAGCAGCCGGCCGGCGTCGACCTCGCGGGCCGGGTGGCGGTACGCGCCGAGGCCCATCCGGTCCATGAGCGCGTCGCTCTTCGTCGCGTAGCTGAGGGCGAGCGTCGGTGTGCCGACCTTCAGGGCGCAGATCAGGTTGTGGTAGCGCGTCGCCACCGCCGTGTCGGCGGCCGCCAGCTCCTTCATCAGGTCGGCCAGCGAGGCCGCTTCGGCGGCGGTGACCAGCGGCGAGTCCACCGCGTCGAGGATCGCCGTGACCACCGAGGCGTCGCAGTCGTCTCCGGTGAGCAGCCGGACCGGCCGGCCCTCGACGGTCAGCGCGCGGACGAACCGGATCATCCCGTCGACGTAGCGCCGGTGGATCTCCTCGGCCCGGGCGCGGTCGTCGTTGCCGCCGTGGAAGTCCATGACACCGACACAGACCGGTCCCGGCGGGTTAGGGGGCGCGCTCGCGGGAGGCGTCGGCAGGGCGAACGCGAGGTCCGGGTGGACCGCGTCACGCGAGGTGTCCACGCCCATCTCCCGCATCGCGTCACGTGACGGGGCGTCCCGGTACGACCGGTACGCGGCCAGCCGCGCCGACCAGCGCACCAGGGCCCGCGTCGGCCGGCTGCCGATCGGGGCGGCGCCGACGCCGACCAGCGCCACCCGCGTGCCGAGCAGCCGGCCGCTCGCGCAGAGCAGGAACAGGGAGTACGGGAAGCCCCACGGCCGCAGCGGCAGCGTGGCCTCCAGCACGCCCATCCCCGGCACGATCACCACGTCGTGCCGGCGCACCCAGGCGGCGGTGCGGAAGACGTCGACGAACTTGCCCAGACCCTTCGCCGCGACGGCGCCCGCCCGGGACGCGGTCCGGTACTCGGCGCGGTTCCAGTGCATCCGGGCGGCGGGGATCCCGAACCGGGTCGTCACGGCCTCGGGCCCGCCGCACAGCGCGTCCACGACCGCGTCCGGGTGCTCGGCGCGCAGGTAGCCGAGGACGGCTTCGAGCGAGCCGTCGTTGCCGAGGTTGCCGGACCCGAGCAGGCCGAACACCCCTACGCGGGCGGCGGTCACGTGCGCCTCCCCTCACGGCCGGCGACCAGGGCGTCGACCGACACGGTGAGCTCGGCCGGGTCGACCGGGGCGCGGTCCTCGACCCGCTCGCCGGCGCCCGGCCGGGCCCGGCTGGTCATCCACGCGGCCAGGTGGCGGTAGCAGGCGCGCCGGTCGGCCGCGGACAGCGGCGCCCGCCGGACCGCCGAGGCGAAGCCCCACACGTACTCGGCGAGCAGCCGGGGCGTCGGGTGCAGCAGGCCCGCCCTGCGCGGGTCGAGGTTGACGCACCGCGACCGCTTGGACGGGTTGGCCCGCTCGGCGCGGGCGGGGTGGTCGCGGCGGAAGTACAGCAGCTCCGGCACCTGGTGGAAGGGCCCGTGCAGGGTGATCTCGGCGACGAACGTGCGGTCGGCGTGGTGGTAGCTGTCCATCGGCTTCACCCGCCGCAGCACGTCCGCCCGGATCACCCCGTAGAAATCGTCGCCGCCGGGCTCGAACAGCAGGCTGCGGAACCGCTCGGGCGCGTGCGGCGAGGCGGTGGCGAGCGTGTACGCGTAGGGGACCTTCACCCGGCCGTCGCCGTCGATGACCGCCTGGTCGGAGTGCGCGAGGATCACGTCCGGCCGCTCGTCCAGCGCCTCGACGCAGCGCCGCAGCAGGTCGCGGGCGTACAGGTCGTCGTGCGAGGCCCACTTGAACAGCTCGCCGCGGGACTCGGCGAACACCCGGTTGTGGTTCGGCGTGGCGCCGATGTTCCGGGGCAGCCGCAGGTAGCGGATACGTGAGTCCTGCGCCGCGTACTCGCGGCAGATGTCCTCGGTCCCGTCGGTCGAGGCGTTGTCGGAGACGATCAGCTCGAAGTCCTCGTACGTCTGGCCGAGCAGGGCGTCGAGCGACTCGGCCAGGTACTCCTCGCCGTTGTACACGGGCAGGCCGATGCTCAGCCTGGGGCGGTCGGTCATGAGGTCCTCACTTCGGGAACGGAGTTGCGCGGGCGCTCGCGCAGGGCGGACCGCAGCTGCAGCCACCACACGGCCGAGCCGCTCACCGTCGCGGCGGCGACGCCCCAGGCCGAGCCGACCGTGCCGGCGACGGCCGCCCCGCCGAGCCCGCCGCCGGCGTAGCAGACGGAGGAGAACAACTGGCAGCGCAGGCTGCGCCGGGCCGCGCCGAGCGCGCGCAGCCCGGCCGCCGCGCCGGTGCCGAGGCCCGCGCCCGCGACGCCGAGGGTGACCGGCACGATCAGCTGAGAGGCGGAGTGCCACACGCCGCCGAGCGCGAACTCGCCGAGCCGGTCCGGGACCAGCAGCAGCGCCCCGCCCCACAGCAGCGCGGCGACGGCCTGCCCGCCGCCCAGCAGCAGGCAGAACGAGCCGAGGCGGTGCGGGGCCTGGCGCAGCACCCGTGCCGCCTCCGGCACGGTGACCAGCGACAGACCCATCAGCACGGCCAGGAACGGGCCGAGCAGCAGTTCGGCGCCCCGCACCGCGCCCACCGCGCCGACCCCGGCGATCGCGCCGAGCCCGTACGCCCGCAGCTGGCTCGCACCGCTGAGGCTGACGTTCTCGACGAGGTACCGGTAGCCGAGATCGCGCTGCTCGCGCAGCCAGCCGCGCGCCTCGGTCATGCGGGGCCGGATGCCGGACTGGACGTGGCCGTACACCGCCGCCACGGTGGCGGACGCGCCCCAGGCCAGCACGAACGCGGCGACGGTACCCGCGTGGGCCGCCACCACCATGGCCGGGACGAGCGCGACACCCCACACCACGTCGTTGACGAACGCCTTGCGCCCGGCTCCCGCGGCGAAGAACGAGAACCGCCAGGCGTCCTGGAGCAGCAGCCCCGGCAGCATGACGCCGAGACAGGCGAACGCGGTCCCCACCCGGCCGCCGAGCGCGAGGCCGGCCACCAGACACACCGCGCCGATGGCGCCGCCGACACCGAGCGCGGTACCCGTGGAACGGGCCACCGCCCCGCGCCAGGACGCGTCCGGCACGCCGCTGAACCGCACCACGAGCGGGTCGGTGGCGAGCCCCCGGGAGACGTTGAGCACCACGCCGTACGTCACCCAGGCCAGGCTGAACACGCCGAACGCGGTCACCCCCAGCGAGCGGGCCACATAGAGGCCCACCGCGAAGTTGGACATGCTGGAGGCCGCCTGGTCGGCCAGCCCCCAGGACAGCCGGCCGAGGAGGGCCCGCCGGGCGGACCCCGCCGCCGGTGCCGTGCTCGGGGGACTCTCCTCCTCGGTGCTCATCGGCCTCACGCCTTGATCAGCCCGGCGCCGTGCAGGGCGTCGGCCGCGTCGGCGACGGTGCCGAACGGCAGCCCGGACCGCTCGGCGACGTCCAGCAGACTGTGCTCGCCGTCGGAGAGGTTGAGCACCCACAGCATGGCCATCTGCGCCTGCTTGGTGTCGCTGCGGCCGCCGAGCGCGTCGTACAGCCCGCGCCGGCCCAACTGCGGCTCGCCGTAGGGACTGAGGTTGAGATAGCGCCGGTTGCGGTCGAGCACGGCGAACGCCTCGCGGCAGACGGCGAGGGTGTCCGCCATCGCCTCCGGGGAGACGAAGTCCAGGTCGTCCGCCGAGGTGTGGTACTCGGGGTAGCCCGCGTACGGGGTCCGGGTGAGCGAGCCCACGCCCAGATCGAACCCGGGCGAGCAGAACTGCCGCTCGTCGTAGCCGTACGGAGTGAACTCCCTGATCTCGTGCGGGCGCCGGGACGCGGCCAGCACGTGCCCCAGCACCCGGTCGATCTCCGCGTCCCCGCGCCTGCTCCGCTTGTACGTCAGTGGGCCCGGGTCACCGGCGCAGGCCAGCACCAGCCCGTGCCTGACCCGCTCCACCCGCTGCGCGTTGCGGGCCAGCCAGGTGATCGCGCCGATGGTGCCGGGCGCGAACAGGAACCGGTAGGTGTAGTACGGCGTCCGCTCCGCCAGCGCGCGGGCCAGGAACACCGCCACCGCGACGCCGGCCAGGTTGTCGTTGGCCAGCGACGGGTGGCACACGTGGCAGGACACGATCACCTCGTCGGGGACCTGCCCCGGCACCACGTGCTCGGCGTAGGTCAGGTGGCCGTCGGCGAGGGTGGAGTCGATGCGCACCTCGTAGTCGCCGTCCGGCAGCGCGTCCAGGGTCTCCTGGGCCAGGCAGAACCCCCAGTCCGGCTTGTAGTAGCTGGTGCGGTACGGCACCCAGGACGGGTGGTCCGGCAGGGTGTGCAGGTGCGCGCGCAGCTCGGCCAGCGGCATGGTCCGCGCCACCGGCACGCTGTAGCCGAGCACGTGCAGGCTGGACGCGGCGAAGTCGACGACCCTGCGGCCGGCGCCGTCGGCGATGTACGCGTCCCTGATGTTCCACTCCTGCGGCACCGTCCAGTCGAGCACCTGCGTCCCGGTCGGCACCTCGTGCGTGTGCAGCGGGATGTACTCGCCGACGATGTCCAGGGTGGCGCGCACCCCGTCGCCGGTGATGCTCCGGCAGAGCGGGTAGAGCCGCTCCACCAGCGCGTACATCTCCTGGCCTTCCTCGGTCACGGGCGCCACCGCAGGGTGTCGTCGACCGCTCCGGCGTCGGACGCGGCGCGCAGCACGGCCAGGCGGGTGAAGCGCCGCTCGAAGTCCTCGCGCGTCAGCTTGTACCGGCCGTAGGCGTCGGCGAGTTCGAGTGCGCCCCGCTTCACCGTCCACTCGCAGTCGAAGCCGGGTATCGCGGCCCGGAACCGGGAGAAGTCCACCCGGTAGGAGCGCGGATCGGCCCCGGTCTCCCCGGTGATCACCACCTTCGCGCCGTCCACCGCCTCGGCGACCTGCCCCGCGATCTCGGCGACCGTGACGTTGTTGGCTTCGCTGCCGATGTTGAACGCCCGGTCGTGCACCGCCTCCCGCGGCGCGGTCAGCGCGGCCGTGAAGGCCCGGGCGATGTCGGCGGCGTGCACCAGCGGGCGCCAGGGGGTGCCGTCGGAGAGCACCAGGACCTCGCCGGACAGCAGCGCGTGGCCCACCAGGTTGTTCAGCACGATGTCTGCGCGCAGCCGGGGCGAGTAGCCGAAGGCGGTGGCGTTGCGCATGTACACCGGGGTGAAGTCGCCGTCGGCCAGCACGTGCAGGTCGTCCTCCACCCGCACCTTCGACTCCGCGTACGGCGTCACCGGGCGCAGCGGCGCGTCCTCGGCGACCAGGTCGTCGCCCCCGGCGGCGCCGTAGACCGAGCACGTCGACGCGTACAGGAACCGCCGCACCCCGGCGTCGCGGGCCAGCCGGGCCAGCCGCACGGACGCGCGGTGGTTGATGTCGTAGGTCAGCTCCGGCGCCAGCGACCCCAGCGGGTCGTTGGACAGCGCGGCCAGGTGGATCACGGCGTCCACCCCGGCCACGTGCTCGGCCGTGACGTCACGCAGGTCCACCCGGTGGCCCGGCGGGTCGGCGGGCGCCGGGCCGAGGACGCAGTCGGCGAACAGGCCGGCGTCCAGGCCGACGACCTCGTGCCCGGCGGCCGCGAGGACCGGGGCCATCACGGTGCCCAGATAGCCCTGGTGTCCGGTGAGCAGTACGCGCAAGGTTCAACCCCCCAGGTTGAGAGTGAGTTTGGTGACGGCGAACGCCTCGGCGTAGCGCGCGTGGCATTCGATGCCGCGGATCCGGGCGAGCCCGAGGAAGGCCTCGCGGTCGTACCAGGGCCGGTGCCGCTGCGAGGGGTAGTGCTCCTGCAGCAGCGCCACCTTCTGTTCGGCGACCTGAGGCGTCAGCGGCTGGTACGCCGCCGGGCGGCCGAGGTCGCCGTCCCACTTGACGATCTCGTAGCCGAGGACCAGGTGGTCGCGGAACGCGGTGGGCATCAGCCGGGCCAGGCCGCGGTGGTCCTGGTGGGCGTCGTCGGTGCGCGGGGCCAGGATCAGATCCGGCTCGGTGCGCCCGCGCAGTTCCTCGACCGCGGCCTTGGCCTCGTCCCAGTGCACGGGCATCCGGCCGTCCGGCAGCTTGAGCACGGTCAGCCGCAGGTCGGCGCCCGGGCAGAAGGCCTCGAGCGCGGCCCGTTCCTCCTGCTCGCGCTCACCGCCGCCGCCGGAGAGCACCAGCGCGTCGACCCGGACGCCCGGCCGCGCGCGGCACAGCGTCAGCAGGGTTCCGCCCGCACCGATGGCGATGTCGTCGCAGTGCGCGCCCACCGCGACGATCCGCTCCAGCGGCCCGGCCCCGAGCCGGATCACGCGCCCACCCCCACGCCGTCGTGCTCCCACACGGCCCACGGGCGCTCGCCGCGGGCGTAGGCGTCGTCGAGCGCGGCCCGCTCCTTCACGGTGTCGGTCGGCTTCCAGAAGCCGCGGTGCTGGTACGCCACCAGCCGCCCCCGCTTGGCGAGTTGACCGCACCCGTCGGCGACCAGGTCGCCGTTCTCGGGGATGTGGTCGAAGACCTCCTGGCGGAGCACGAAGTAGCCGCCGTTCTCCCAGAGCGGCAGCTCGCTCACCGCGGTGATGCCCCCCACCAGGCCGTCCTCGCCCAGGTCCACGCAGTGGAACGACGACTGCGGCGGCACCACCATCATCGACGCACCGGCGTCACGCCGGGAGAAGTTCTCGATCATCTCCGGCAGCGGGGCGTCGGTGAGCACGTCGGCGTAGTTGGCGAGGAACATCTCGTCGCCGTCCAGGTGGTGCCGGACCCGGCGCAGCCGCTCCCCGATCGGGGACTCGATGCCGGTCTGCGCGAACGTGATCGTCCAGTCCGCGATGTCGGTGGACAGCAGCTCCGTCCGCCCCTTGCGCAGGACGAAGTCGTTGGACGTCGTCTCCTCGTAGTTGAGGAAGAAGTCCTTGATGTGGTGCGCCCCGTAGCCCAGGCACAGGATGAACTCCGTGTGCCCGAAGTGCGCGTAGTAGCGCATGACGTGCCAGATCAGCGGCCTGGGGCCGACCATCGCCATCGGCTTGGGCACGTCGTCGGCGGCACCGCTGCGCATCCGCATCCCGTAACCGCCGCAGAACAGGACGACCTTCATCGCTTGACCTCGACAATGCTCAGTTCCGGGATGGGGAAGACCAGCCGGCCGCCCCACTCGTGCACGAACGACAACTGCTCGACCAGCTCCGCCCGCAGGTTCCACGGCAGGACGAGGACGTAGTCCGGCCGGTCGGCGGCTATCCGCTCCGGCGGCAGGATCGGGATGCGGGTGCCCGGGGTGAACCGGCCGTGCTTGTAGGGGTTGCGGTCGACCGTGTACGCGAGCAGGTCGGGCCGGATGCCGCAGTGGTTGAGCAGGGTGTTGCCCTTGCCCGGGGCGCCGTAGCCGACGACCGTCTCGCCGCGCTCGGCCGCCTCGATGAGGAACTTCAGCAGGTCCCGGCGCACCTTGGCGACCCGCGCGGAGAACTCGGCGTACCCGGACAGCTCCTGCAGCCCGGCCGCCTTCTCCTGGGCGAGCACGTCGGCGACCCGCTGCGACGGCTCGCCGGCCGCCTCGGCGGGGCGGGCCCACAGCCGGATGGAGCCGCCGTGTGTGGGCAGCAACTCGACGTCCACCAGGCCGAGTCCGCCGCTCGCCAGGGCCCGGATCGCGGAGGCGACCGTGTAGTACTGGAAGTGCTCGTGGTAGATCGTGTCGTACTGGTTCTGCTCGATCAGCATCAGCAGGTGCTGCACCTCGACGGACACCCAGCCGTCGTCGGCGACCAGGGCGCGCAGCCCCTGGGTGAACCCGACCACGTCGGGGATGTGCGCGTACACGTTGTTGGCGACGACCAGGTCCGCCGGTCCGTGCTCGGCGCGGACCGCCGCCCCGGTCTCCGGGCTCAGGAACTCGGTCAGCGTGGGCACACCCGCCTCGCGCGCGGCGGCGCCGACGTTCACCGACGGCTCGATGCCCAGGCAGCGGATCCCCCGGTCCACCACGTGCCGCAGCAGATACCCGTCGTTGCTCGCGACCTCCACGACGAACGCGTCGGGGACGTCGGTGCCGATCCCCACCCGGCGCACGGCGTCGTCGACGAACCTGCGCGCGTGCTCCACCCAGGACGTCGAGTAGGAGGAGAAGTACGCGTACTCCTCGAACGTCTCCTCCGGCGTGATCAGCGGAGGGATCTGCGCCAGCCAGCAGTCGGTGCAGACCCGCAGGTGCAGCGGGTACGCCGGCTCCGGCAGGTCCAGTCGGTCCGCGGCGAGGAAGCTCTCGCACGGCGGGGTCGCCCCCAGGTCGACGACGCTCGCCAGCGCCGCCGAGCCGCACAGTCGGCATCGTGTCATCTACTGCCCCCCACTGATTCGTCCCCCACTGATTCCGACCGACCCGCGATCGCGGAGCGGTACTCCTCCACCAGGCGCTCGAGCCCGACGGCCGGGCTGAAGCCCTGCTCGTAACGGCGCCGGGCCGCCTCGCCCATCTGCCGGCCCAGCGCCGGCCCGGCCGCGATCCGGCGCACGCAGGACGCCAGCGAGGCGGACTCGCCCGGCCGGTGCAGCAGCCCGGTCACGCCGTCCTCGACGAGTTCGACGAAGGCGCCGTGACCGGCGGCGACGACCGGGACCCCCGCCGCCATCGCCTCCACGACCACCAGGCCGAACGCCTCCAGCCACGTCGAGGGAGCCACCACCGCCACCGACCGCGCCACCGCCTCACGGCACTCCGCCGTGTCCAGCAGGCCGGCGTAGCGCACGTCGTCGCGGCCCGCCGCCCACGCGGTCACCTCTCCCTCCAGCGGCCCCGTACCGGCGATCACGAGCGGCACGCCCACACCGCCGCCCGCGGCGATCTCGTCCCACGCGGCCATGAGCAGCCGTACGCCCTTGGCCTCCGCCAGCCGGCCCAGATACAGCAGATGCTCGCCGTCGCCCGACCGGCACATGCCCGGGTCCGGCACGAAGTTGTGCTTCACCGCCAGCCGCTCGGCCGGCATGCCGGACCGCACCAGGACGTCGCGCTGCGCCGCGGAGATGCAGAGGAACCGCTCCACACCGGACCACCACCGCCGCCGGTTGACCGACAGGCTGACCGCGAGCGGCACCGTCGCGAGCCGGGAGCCGCGGTAGCAGCCGTGCCGGACCGCGGGCAGCGGCGCCGCCCCGACGCACTCCGTGCACGGCCGGCCGTCCCGCTGCAGGGTGCCGGGCGGGCAGACCTGGGTGTAGTTGTGCAGCGTCGCCACGACCGGCACGCCGGCGTCGGCGCAGGCGGCGAGGACCGCCGGCGACAGGAGCGGGAAGACGTTGTGGACGTGCACGATGTCCGGCCGCTCGGCGCGCAGCCGGGCAGCGAGCTCCTTGCGCACCGCCGGGTTCCACGGCACGAGGAACGGCAGCGCGGCCTTGCCCGGCAGGGACTTGGCGGCGATGTCATCGCTGCGCCGCTCGAACAGCTCCACCCGGTGGCCGGCCCGGCGCAGCAGGGCCGTCTCCTGGTCGACGACCTTGTTCTCCCCGCTCGGCTGCGCCGAAGCGTAGCGGTTGTGCACCACGAGGACGTGCATGGTCAGGTCACCTCCGAGGTCCGGGCCCAGCGCGGGACGCGTCGTCGCGGGGCCGCGGGCACCGGGAGGGGAGTGGCGGCGGCGGGCACGGGTGCCGCCAGCAGCGAGGCGGCCACGGCCAGATGCAGCAGATAGGGCGAGGCGTCGCCGAGCCCGGCCTCGGTGTACGACGCGATCGCGCAGTAGCTGATGAGGAAGACCGCGCAGGCCCTCGACAGCGACGGCGGCCGCAGCAGGGCGACACCGCCCAGCACGACGACGATCCCCGCAACCAGGGCGACTCCGGTGAGGCCCTGTTCGTGGTAGACGGCCAGCCAGCTGTTGTCGATCGGCAGCCCGCCGAACGACTTGTCGCCCAGGCCCGCGCCGAACAACTGCTCCGGCACCGACCGGGGCGCTGCCAGCAGCGCGTCCCAGACCTTGGCCCGGCCGGTGAGACTGGAGAAGTTCTCCCTGCTCTGCCCGCGCAGGAACCACGCCTGCAGCGCGGAGCCGAACCCCACCGCGGCCACCGCCGCGCACAGCACCGCCCAGGCGAAGAACCGGCGGGCGGCGCCGCTGGTCAGGACGAGCGAGCCGACCGCCAGCGCCAGCCCGACGAGCAGACCGAGCGTGGCCGTCCGGGTGTGCGTCAGCGCGAGCAGCACCAGCGACGGCACGACGACCACCGCCGCGCTGAGCCGGTCGGTGCGGCGGCCCAGCAGGAGCAGCACGGTCAGCCCGGTGATCACCGCCGCGTACTGCCCGATCTGCGGCGGCGTGAGCGGCCACAACGCGCCCACCAGACGCCCGCCGTAGAGCTCCGGCATCGCCGCGCCCGGTGAGACGGCCAGGCCGGCGGCCACCGACCCGAGCACCGCGAAGTACATCCGGATGTGGTGCCGTACGAACGTCTCGCGGCCGTCCCACCACCGGCTGAGCAGCCACAGCGTGCCGACGAAGAGAGCCAGCCGGGCGCAGCGGAACAGCGCGCCGAACCCGGACTGGAGGTCCGCGCTGGAGATCACGCTCGGCACCAGCAGCAGGGTGAGCAGGAAGAGGTAGGCGCTGGGCCGGACACGCAGCCGCAGATTGAGCGCGAGCGCCAGCGTGAACGCGGCCACCAGCGCGCCCATGGTCACCATCTGGATCAGGGAGCGGGGCAGCGGGACGATGGTCCTCGCCCCGGCGGAGCCGAGCGTGTTGAGGACCAGCAGCCCCCAGACGGTCCCGACGGCCCTCGGCGCTCGGCCCGCGCCCGTCCCCACCACGCCGGCGCCTGTCTTCGCCACGTCCGCGCCCGTCCCCACCACGTCCGCGCCCATCTCAACCACCGTCCTGTGCGCGGAAGACGCTGCCCGTGTCCTGCTGGTACGGCGTGCTCTGCCACTGCCAGGAGTCCAGCGTCCGGCCCGGGTCGTGGACGACGAAGGTCCAGGGCCCGAGGTAGACGTTGTCGTGCCAGCGGTTGTGCTGCCCCCGGGTGATCGCCTCGGCCACCCGCTCGCCCTGGTACGGCGACCAGTCTGGGTAGGTGCCGTAGTTGGCCAGCACCGCCATGCTGTCGCACCGCACCGTGCAGTCGAGGACGGACTTGTCCAGCACGAAGCGGTTGTGGTGGATGTCCACCCGCTGGGTCTTCCAGCGGCAGTCGGAGTACAGCGGGGCCCTGGCGATCGCCGGCCGGACGCAGCGGTCGACGTCCTTCACCAGCAACGTGCAGTGGCCGGACGAGGTGTTGGCCGGGCTGTTGCAGAACCGGTCGGCGTTCTCCCACAGGGTGATGCCGGACCAGTTGTCCTCCAGCACGTTCCGGTAGATCTCGATCTTGTCCGTGCGGGCGGGGACCCGCGGCTCGCCGCCGGACTCCGACACATAGACGGTCGCGAACGGGAAGGTGTCGCCGCGGTCGGCCGCCTTGCGGCCCTCGACCCAGTTGTTCCGCCGGATCGTGTTGCCCCGCACGACCGCGTTGTAGCTGGTCTCGTAGATCAGCGCGGCACCGTCGTTGCCCTCCAGGACGTTGTCCTCGATACGGAAGTCGTTGTTGTTGGTGTCCGCCCACAGCCCGGGTCCGTGGTTGTCGTGCACCCAGTTGCCGCGGACGTCGGCGCCGTCGACGGCCCAGAACTTGACGCCCCCGGTGCAGCCGCAGCCCGGCCGCCGCCGCTCCCAGTCGTCCCGGTTGTTGCCGACGATCTCGTTGCCCTCGACCACCAGAGCGCTGATCCGGCCTGGCGCCTTGTACGCGTTCATGCCGTACTGGCCGTTGCCCCGCAGGCAGTTGGCGCGGACCTGCTGGCGGGCACCGGCCATCAGCCCGGCACCGGAGTTGTCCTGGATCGTGGCGTGCTCGATCACCCAGCCGTCGGCCGAGTCGTGGTTGACCACGCCCTCGTCGTGCGGCGCGACGAAACCCTGCACGGTCAGATGGCGGATGGTGACGTTGCGGGCGCTGCCGCCGAACGCGTACTGGTTGGTCTTCCGGCCGTCGAGCACCGCGCCCGGCGCGCCGAGGTAGACGTCGCCCTCCTTGGGGATGACCTGGGCGTAGCGGTCCGGCTCCAGCCGGTGCGTGCCCGGTCGCAGCCAGAACGTGGTGTTCGGCGGGCTGCCGGCGGTCTTCTCGGCCAGATCACCGACCACGGCGGGGTCGACCGTCACCGCGCCCGCCGGCGCCGTCGCCGGACCGGCCGCGGGCTTGGCGCACACCCGGGCCACGGACGTGGAGGGCGCAGCGGTCGGCCCCGCCGCCGGGGAGCCCGACGAGCCCTCACAGCCGGCCGCCGCCAGCAGGGCCAGCGCCAGCGGTGCCACGGGCCACGCCCAGCGCCGCCACTTGATCCCCACGCGTCCTCCCTCTCCCTAGCCGCCGAACCCGAGTACGGTGACGAACTCCTCCGTGCCGTCGGCGAAACCGGTGCCGACCAGCGTGGTGGCGGGCTCCTTGCGCCCGAAGCCGGCGGAGTACCAGCCCAGCGGCGGGTCGCTCTCCCCGCGGTGCGCCCGCCAGTCCAGCCGACCGGGCAGGGCGAGCACGGCGGAGCGGTCCTCGCCGTCCCGCGTCCAGGTGAGCCGCGCCCGGTCGCCCACCAGGTCGGCGGTGACAGCGGGGCCGAGATGGAACGCCAGGCGCACGGCCCGGCGCGGGCCGCCGCGCACCTCGTCGACCACCCTCAACTCCCGGCTCTGCGCCGTCAGCTCCACCCTCCGGCGGTGCACCGAGGGCCGGTATCCGTCGTGTTCGGCGCACCAGCGGGCCACCCCGTCGCCGGACGGCTCCGCCACCAGGACGCGGCTTCGGGCGTGCCGGGTCCACAGGAACGGCCCGCCGGAGACCGACTGGTCGCCGCCGTCCAGCTCCAGGGTGTTATGGCCGAGGGTCGACCGGAAGTACCGCCGCCACTCGGGCTGCCCGTGGTAGCAGTACGTCCCCGGGTCGGCGAGCACGTCGACGCCGTCGTGCCGGACCTCCAGGGACAGCGCGTCCGCGTGGGCGTGCGCGGCGATGGACAGGAAGCCGTGCGGACCGCCGTCGCAGCGGCACCAGATCTCGCCCGGGCCGCGCAGGACGGTGAGCCCCGCGTCGGCGAAGTGGGCCGGCCTGCCCGCCGGCCGGGTCACCGTGCTCTCCGTGCGCTTGATCAGCGCGGCCAGCAGCGGCGTGCGCACGTCGGTGCCGGTCACCGTAGGCCACCAGGCGAGCCGCCCGAACACGGCGTCCCCGGTGGCCAGCAGGGAGGCCCAGCGGTCGGTGCCCGCGCCGTCCACGACCAGACCGTGTCCGTCGTCGGAGTCCCCCTGGCGCGGCGGCCGCAGCCGGTTGTCGACGACGGCGGCGAGCGCGTCCGTCATCCGCAGCAGCACCAGCCGGACCGTCGCGGGCACCGGCACGCCGGCCCTGTCCGCCTCGGCCACCGCGGCCAGGCCGAGTTCCAGCACCAGTCCGTGGTACTCACTGGCCAGCTCGCGGTTGAGGCCGGAGGGAAAGGTGTTGCCGCGCAGGTGCCGCTCCAGCGACCGCAGCGCGTCGGCCCGCCACCGCGCCGAGGAGGGGAACCACCCGAAGGCGCAGGCCGCGGCGAACTGCCCGGCGGCCTCCGCGACGACGTGGTTGTTCGCCGACGATCCCCGGCTGGGGAAGGCGGCCAGCCAGCGCTGGTGGTGCCAGATCTGCCTCAGCGCCACCGGGTTGCCCTCGAACAGCCCGGCCGCGCCCGGCCAGCCCTCCAGCAGCCGGCGCACCCACACCCAGGACAGCAGCCGGATGCCCAGCTCGATGCCGCTGACCCAGTGCACGCCTCGCAGCGGCGGGTTGGCCGCCCACCACGACCGCAGGTGCCCGGCCACGCGCTCGGCGTACCGCTCGTCCCCGGTGAGCGCGTAGGCGGCGGCCAGGACGGTGAGGTACTGGTGCCGGGACAGCTCCCAGATCTGCTTGATGTCCCCGACCGCGTCCTCGCTGCGGTACGGCACGTCGAAGGCGTAGCCCGACGGGGCGCGCCGCCCGGTCTTCGGGTCGTACGACCAGTCCGGGTCGGCCAGGTCGTCGCGGTCCACCCCGAAGTACTCCGCGTGCCCGGCCATCAGCCGGTCCGCCTCGGCGACGAGGCGTTTCGCGGCGTCGGGGGGCACCGCGGCGACCGCCCCCGCGGGCAGGACCGCGGTGAACCGGGCGCCGGTGACCGCCGGGCCGTCCGGCGGCGCCGACCGCCACCGCCGCCTGCGCAGCGCGTCGACCGTCCGGCCGCCGACCTCCCGCGGCCCCATCCGGGACAGCCGCCGCAGGTACCAGCCCGGGCTCATCGTCATCGCGCCCCCGCCAGTGTCACGGGCGCGCCGCCGGCCAGCCCCGCGGGCACGGCGAGGGTGGCCGCCGTGGTGGCGACCAGCGACTGCAGCGGCACCGGCATCGGCCCGCCGGTCCGTACGGCCCTGACGAACGCGGCCAGTTCGGCGTTCTGGCCCTTGTCCCTGGCCCTGGGCAGCCGTGAACTCACCCACCGCTTACGGGAGTACACCGAGGCGCGGACGAAGTCGTCGAGCCGCAGCGCCTTGCCGTCCGCGACGAGGTCCAGCGTCTCCTTGGGGAAGCCGGCCGGGCCGCTGGTGACGTAGCTGATGGTGGCGGTGGACCCGTCCGGGTAGCGCAGCACGACCTGCAGGTCGTCGTCGCCGGACGGGGAGAGCGCGTACACCGAGACCGGGTCGGCGCCGAGCAGCCAGCTCGCCGTGTCGATGAAGTGCCCGCCCTCGCCGGCGAACCGCGAGCCCTCGCTGCCCTGCTGGAGGTACCAGCTGCCGTGGTCGAGGCGGCCCGCGTTGACCAGGTAGCGCAGGCTCGCCGGGCCGGTGCGGGCGCCGAACCGCTCCTTGGCCTCTCGCAGCAGCGGCGCGAACCTGCGGTTGAAGCCCACCTGCAGCCGGTCGTTGCCGGACCTCTCCACCGCCGCGAGGACACCAGCCAGCTCGTCCTCGGTCAGTGCCAGGGGCTTCTCCACGAACACGGACTTGCCGGCCAGCAGCGCCTTCTGCGTCAGGTCGGCGTGCGAGCTGTGGCGGGTGACCACGAACACCGCGTCGATGCTCTCGTCGCCGAGCACGGCGTCCAGGTCGGTGGTCGCCGCGGCGAAGCCGAACTTCCGCTGCGCGTTGGCCGCGGACAGCGCCGTCGTGGTGACGACCGTGGACAGCTGGACGCCGTCGCGCTGTGCCAGATGCGGCAGCAGCATCGACGTCGCATAGTTGCCCGCGCCGACGAACGCGACCCGCACCGGCGACCCGGCGGCCCGGACCGGGCTCCGGGGCACGCGCACCTCGGGCACGGCCACCTCCGGGGCCTGCGCCTCCGCCACCTGCTCCGCGGGGTAGCGGAACAGCACGGCCACGGCCTTCAGCTCGCCGTCCTTGAGGCTCTGGTACGTCTCCACGGCGTGGTCGAAGTCGGCGACGTGGGAGATCAGGGGCTCCACGTCGACGCTGCCACGGGCGAGGAGGTCCAGGAAGCACGCCAGGTTGCGGCGCTCGGTCCAGCGCACGTAGCCGATCGGGTAGTCGCGGCCCTCCAGCTCGTACGCGGGGTCGTAGCGCCCGGGGCCGTACGACCGGGAGAACCGGACGTCGAGCTCCTTCTCGTAGTACGCGTTCCACGGCAGGTCCAGGCGGCACTTGCCGATGTCGACGACCCGGCCGCGGTCCCGGCTCAGCCTGGCGGCCAGTTCGACGGGCTGGTTGCTGCCGCCGCCGGCGGCCAGGTACACCTGGTCCACACCGTGGCCGCCGGTGAGTTCGGCGACGGCACTCTCCACGGCCGCGGAGGCGGGATCGCCGCAGGCGGCCGCGCCCAGGCGCTCGGCGAGCCCGCAGCGCGCCGGGTCGGGGTCGGCGCCGACGACGCGGACCCCCGAGGCGACGAGCAGCTGCACCACCAGCTGTCCGATGAGCCCGAGGCCGACGACCAGGGCCACCTCGCCGAGCTGCGGCTCGCCCTGGCGCACGCCCTGCATCGCGATCGACCCGACGGTGCCGAAGGCGGCGTGCCGCGGCGCGAGTCCGTCCGGCACCGGGACGTAGAGGTTCTTCGGCACCCAGTTCAGTTCGGCGTGCAGCGCGTGCTCGTTGCCCGCGCACGCCACGAGGTCGCCGACCTTCACGTCGTCGACGCCGGCGCCGACCTGCTCGACCACCCCGCACAGCGAGTAGCCCAGCGGCGTGTAGGAGTCCAGCTTGCCCATCACCTTGCGGTAGGTGGCGGGCACCCCGTTGGTGGCCACGCTCTGCACGACCTTGGCCACCTGGTCCGGCCGGGAGCGGGCCTTGCCCAGCATCGACATGCCGGCCTCGGAGACCTTCATCAGCTCGGTCCCGGTGGAGATCAGCGAGTAGGCGCTGCGGACGAGCACACCCCCCGGCTTGCAGCCCGGCACCGGCACGTCGAGCAGCGCCAGCTCGCCGCTCTTGTAGTTCTGCACAACCTGTTTCACCCGAAGTCCTCTTGTCTCTGCGCCGTTTGTGTGTGAGCCGTGCGTGGGGGCCGTATCTGCCCCCGGGCCGTGCGTGTCGGGGCCTTCAGGAAGGGGTCCGGGCGGACCCGGAGGTCGCGCCGCGGTACCAGTGTTCGAGGGTCAGCACATGCCACAGGTGCTTGGAGAAGTCCCGCTGCCCGGAGGCGTCCTCGGCGACCATCCGCGCCAGCGCGTCCCGCCGCAGGAACCCGGAGCGCACGAGCTCGCCGTCGTGGACCACCTCGCGCACCAGCGGTGCCAGGTCCCGGCTCATCCAGGCCCGCAGCGGGGCGCTGAACAACCCCTTGGGCCGGTACACGATCTCCCGCGGCAGGACCGAGGTGGCCGCCTCCTTCAGGACGGCCTTGCCCTGCCGTCCGACGATCTTGCGGTCGCCGGGCACCGCGAACGCCGCCCTGACCACCTCGACATCGACGTACGGCACCCGCACCTCGGTCGACGCGGCCATGCTGGAGCGGTCCGTGTACGTGAGGTTCAGGCCCGGCAGGAACATCCGGGCGTCGGCCAGGCACATGCGGTTGACGAAGTCGTCGAGGTCGTTGTCCCGGTAGACGTCCGCGTGCTCGGTCAGCACGTCCTCGACCGTGCCCGCCAGATCCGGATCGACCAGGGCGAGCAGCTCCTCCTGGTCGTACATGGTGTAGCTGCGCCGGAACGCGGTCTCCTCCGGCAGACCGGCGAAGGACAGGAACCGCTTCGCGAAGCGCACCGAGCGGTAGCCGCGGCGGGCCGTCGCGACCGGCAGCCGTTCCACCACCGCGGACACCCCGCGCCGCACGGGCCGCGGGACACGCTGGTAGCGCAGCGCGAGCAGGTTGGCCAGGTGCTTGCGGTACCCGGCGAACAGCTCGTCGGCGCCCATCCCCGAGAGCAGCACCTTGACCCCGGCCTCCCGGGCGGCCGAACAGATCAGGAACGTGTTGATCGCGGCGGGGTCACCGATCGGCTCGTCCAGGTGGTACGTCATCCGCGGCAGCAGGTCGAGCACGTCCGGGGCGATCTCGATCTCGTGCAGGTCGACGCCGAACCGCTCGGCCACCCGCCGGGCGTAGCGCAGGTCGTCCGGCATCGCCTCGAACCGGGCGTCCTCCGCGCGGAACCCGATCGTGTAGGCGGAGATCCCGGGCCGGTCGCGGGCCGCCAGCGCGGTCAGATAGCTGGAGTCGAGACCCCCGGACAGGAACGTCGCCACGGGTACGTCGGACAGCAGGTGACGCCGGGTCGACTCCTCGACGACGGCGGCCAGGTCCGGCACCTCACCGTCGCGGGCCTCGTGGGCGACGTCCCTGAGGTTCCAGTACCGGCCGCGCTCCACCCGGCCGTCGGGCCGGCACCTCAGCCAGCTCCCCGGCGGCAGCTTCTCCGCGTCACGGAACGCGCACCGCGAGTCCGGCACCCAGTAGTACAGCAGCGACGCCACCAGCGCCCCGGGATCCACCTCCAGCGACCCGCCCGTCACGGCGGCGAGCGCCTTGAGCTCGGAGGCGAACACCAGACCCTCGCCGCGCCGCAGCAGGAACAGCGGCTTGATGCCCAACTGGTCGCGCGCCAGCACCAGTTCACCGGTCCGCTCGTCGAAGACCCCGAACGCGAACATGCCGCGCAGCCGGGGCAGGCAGTCCGTGCCCCAGCGCCGCCAGGCCTCCAGGAGCACCTCGGTGTCGGAGGTGCCGCGGAAGCGCACCCCGGCCGACTCCAGCTCGGCCCGCAGTTCGGGCGCGTTGTACAGCTCGCCGTTGTACGTCACCACGAGGGCGTCCTTGGCCATCGGCTGGGCCCCGGTGTCGGACAGGTCGATGACGGCCAGTCTGCGGTGCCCCAGGTGCACCTCGCCGTCACCGGCGGCGTGACTGTAGCGGCCGGACCCGTCCGGACCGCGGTGGGCGAGGGTGTCGGTGAGCCGGTCGGTGACGGCCTTCCCGTCCGGCCACCGGTACGTGCCTGCGATGCCACACATGTGCTACCGCGCCTCCTGGTCGCTGTCCGGGACCCGCGCCGCCCACAGCGGCAGCCGCTCAGCCCGCCGCCTGCCCTCACCCACTGCCTCAACGGCATGGGTGGCACTCCCACCGTTCTGCCGCGGCAGGGTCTCGTTCCGGCCGCGCAGCGCGGTGTGCAGCCCGTCCCACAGCGTGCCGTCGGTGCGGTCCCGCGGGTCCGGGTCGATCAGCACCACCCCGATCACCGCGATCCGCTGGTCCGCGAGTTGCCGCGCCACGGTGTGCAGCCATGCGGCGCTGCCGTGCCCGGCCCGTACGACGAGCACCGTCTGCGTGCCCAGGTACCGCAGGTCGGTCCATGCCGTGCCGGGCGCGACCGAGCCGACACCGATCCGGCGCTCCTGGGGTGACACGGCCTCGGCGCGCTCGCCGTGGACCACGGCCGGGTCTCCTGGCCTGTGGCGGCGGCCCGCGAGCTGCCTGCCGGGCAGCCCGTCGACGACGACCGCGGGACCTTCCGCCGCCAGTGCTCCGGCGACGTCCAGGGCGATGGCGCCCGCGGTGCGCGGACAGCCCAGTTCGAGAAACGACACCGGGTCCTTCGTGCCGCGTACGGTGCGCGCCAGGGACACCGTGAGCCGTTCGCGTGCCGCCCGGGTCCGCCGGCGCCTCCACAACCAGGGCGACCGCCGGGGCAGCTCCGCGACGACGGAGGCGCCGAGGTTCGCCGCGATCTCCCGGCGCAGCACGGGACGGTCCGCCACCACCACGCCGACCGCCGCCACGGCGAGCCCGAGGACCAGCCCGAGGACCAGCCCGATCACGGCGTCGGTGGCGGCGGCCTTCGGCAGGGAGTGCCGTACCGCGCGCGGGGCGTCCACGATCTGCGTGCCCGCGACGATCCGGGGCGTGCCCATGCGTGCTTCCTCCGCGCGCTGGTCGAAGTCCGCCACCCGGGAGGTGAGCTCGGCCCGCCGGGAGAACAGCGACTCCAGGCTCGCCGAGCCCTCCGGGTCGCCCTCCGGCACCCCGTCGCCGATCGCCTCGTTGACCTCGGCGAGTTCCTTGCGCATGCGGTCACGCTGGTCGAGCAGGGCCTCGGCCTCGGCCGTGGCGCTCTCCCGCATCCGCCGCACATGGTCGGCGACGAACGCGTCGGCCAGCGCCCCGGCCCGCCGCACCGCCTCCGCGTCGCTGCCGGCCGTCACCTCGATCTGCAGCAGGTTGTTGGTCAGGCCGGTGGCCCGGTAGTCCCGCATGAAGTCCTCCGGGCTCTCGGGGGACTTCAGGGACCGCAGCGCCGCGCCGGCGATCCGGGTGGTGTGCAGCAGCTCGACGTCGGTGCGGATCAGCGTTCCCGTGTCGTTGGGCTGGTCCTCCTGGTGCGCGACCAGCACCTTGGCGACCGCGGTCGGCGGGGGCGGCAGCAGCACCGCCACCGCCGCGCCCACCAGCAGCCCCAGCAGCGCCAGGGAGCCCCACAGGCGACGGCGCCTGCGCACGGCCACCACCAGCGCCTGCAGGTCCAGCAGTGGAGCGGATGCCGACGACTCCGTGGTCCTGTCCGTCGTCACACTGCACCTCCCGTCGCGTGGCCCCGCCCCGCGAGCGCCGGAGCGGCCTCGTCCGGGGGGCCGTCGGCAGAGCGCGCCGCACGGGAGCGGACCGTGCCGGCGACGACGACGCCGACCACGTCGTGCCCCGCGTCCGCGCACGCCTCGGCGAGGCCGGTGAGCTCCGCCGCGGTCCAGTCGCCCGCGCTGAGCAGCACCAGGGCACCGGACTCGGTGTCACGGTCCGGCACCAGCGGCCGGGACACGGCCACCTCCACCACCCGCAGCAGCGGATCGCCCCCGGCCTCGGCGACGAGCTGCCCGGCGGCCAGGCGGCCGGTCTCGTCACCCTCCGGTACGACGACCAGCAGCCGCCGGGGGACCGGCAGCCGGTCCCGCAGCCGCGCGCACAGCCGCCGGTAGCGGATCCGCCGGCCGGCCTCGCCGTCGGACGGCTGCGGGTCCGGCACGTCCCAACGGGTGTCGACGCCCAGCAGCCGCCGCAACGCGGTCCGCCGGTCACGTCCGTGCGGCCGGCGCGCGTGCCGCTCGTCGGGTACGTCCACGGTGCCCAGCAGCGCGGAGCCCAGCGCCGCGGCGATCTCCGGCGCGGTGCGCAGCCGGCGGCTCACCCGGGCGGCGGTGAGATGGCCGACGACCGCGAGGAGGAAGAACAGCAGCGCCCCGGCCACGACGAACTGCGTCCTCGTCGGCGCCGCCTCGCCCGTCGGCCGGGCCGCCGGCCCCATGACGACCATGTTGGCCTTGTTGCTCGCCGGGTCGGCCTCGTCCAGCTTCCTCATGGCCTCAAGGAGCGTGGTGCGCAGCTTCTCCAGATCGGTGCGGGCCTGCACACTCTCCACCGTCCGGCCGGGATCGGCCGCCTCCGCCAGGTCGGTGATACGGCGGTTGGTCTGCTCGACCGCCTTCCGCAACGCCTCGGGCCCCGCCGCCGCCGCGGGGTCGCCGTTGTCGCCCGCGAGCCGCGCGGCGAACGCGACGAACTGCTGGGCCACCTGGTCGGAGAGCCGCTGCGCGCGCTCCGGGGTGTCGGCCGTGCCCGAGATCCTGATGATGTTCCCGTCGGCGGCCTTGGCGCTCACCTGGTCCCGCAGCTCGCCTCCGTCGACCCCGGGCCACGCGAGTGCTGCGGCCGCCCGGTCCACCACCACCGAACTGGTCGCGATCTCCGCCTGGGTCAGCAGCTCGCGCTCCTCCCACTGCCCGGGCAGGAGCACCGAGGCCGACGTGGTGTAGCGGGGCGGGAACAGCAGCGAGGTGCCGTAGCCGACGAGTGCCCCCACCACGACGAGGAGGGCGAGCAGCCGCCGGCGGCGGCGCAGGATCCGGCCGATCGTGACCAGGCGTATGGTGTCATCGCTCAACAGCAGTGCCTCTTCCCTGCCCGGCCCGGGTCGCCCGCGACACCGGAGCGTGGTCACGGCAGGCAGCGGCGTAGGCGGCGAGCAGCGACACTTGCGAATTGCGCCAGGACAGCGGTCCGTTGACCCGCTCCTGGCCGATCTTTCCCATCCGTGCCCGCTGCTCCGGGTCGTCGAGGAGCAGCGCGACGAGCCCGGCGAAGGCGGCCTCGTCGTCGGCCGGCGCGTAGAGGGCGGCGTCCCCGGCGGACACGCGCGCCTCCTTCAGGTCGAACGACACGATCGGCCGGCCCATGACCATGTACTCCAGGACCTTGTTCATGGTCGACACGTCGTTGAGCGGATTGCGCGGGTCGGGGGAGAGGCACACGTCCGCGGTGGACAGGTAGCGCGCCAGGTCGGCGTCCGGGATACGCCCGGTGAACTCCACCTGGTCCGCGAGCCCGAGCCGCCGGGACAGCTCCACCATCTCGTCGAAGGTGTCGCCGGCACCGACGAACACCGCGTGCCAGTCGGTCCGCCCGACCTCGTCGCGCAGCTTCGCCAGGGCCCGCAGGGCGTAGTCGACGCCGTCCTGGGGCCCCATGACGCCGAGATAGCACAGCAGATGGGGCTTGCCGCGCTTCAGCTCCGGCTCGGGCGGTACGGGCCGGAACCGGTCGGTGTCGGGTGCGCTGCGCACCACGAAGACGTCCCCCGGCCGCCGTCGGCCACGGCGCACCGCCACGTCCCGGTAGCTCTCGTTCGTCGCGATCACGACGTCCGCCGCCCGGTAGGTCAGCCGCTCCAGCCCGCACACGGCGCGGTAGAGCAGATCCTCGCCGCGGCCGAACCGGGACAGGTACAGCTCGGGCACCAGGTCGTGCTGGTCGAAGACGAACCGCGCGCCGCGCCGCTTCAGCCACAGCGCCGGCAGGAACAGCAGGTCGGGCGGGTTGCAGGCGTGGACCACGTCGACCGGGCCGACCTTGCGGGCCAGCCGGAACGTGTGCCACAACGCCGAGCCGTACTCCCGCAGATAGCCCGCGGGCCCCCCGGTGGCCGCGCGCAACGGGTAGCGGTGGATCCGCACCCCGTCGACCAGCGCCTCCGGCTCGGTGTCCCGTTTGCTCCCCTGCGGGCAGATGACGTGCACCGTCCAGCCCGCGTCGCGCAGCGTCGTGCACTCCTGCCACACCCGCCGGTCGAACGGCACCGACAGGTTCTCCACCAGGATCAGCGCGCGCCGGCCGGAACCGCCGCCGCCGGTCGTGTCACCAAGCAAGGCCCATGTACCCCGGTTCGGCCCGGCGCGCGTCGGCGTCGGGAAGGTGGACGAGGTCGACGATCACCGGGGCGCCGCCGTGCGGAAGCGCCGCCAGCACGGCCGGGTCCCTGGTCCCGACCAGGCACACCTCGGCGTGCTCCAGCACCTCCTGCACGGAGCCAGCGAGCAGCTGCGCGAGGTGCGGCAGCCGGGTCTCGATGTACTCGCGGTTCGCGCCGAGCAGCCGGGACAGGCTCACATTGGCGTCGTAGATCCTCAGTTCGTACCCCTTGCCGAACAGCCGCTCCGCCAGCTCGACGAGCGGGCTCTCGCGCAGGTCGTCGGTGCCGGGTTTGAAGGACAGCCCGAACAGGCCCACCCGGCGCTTGCCGGTGCGTTCGACCAGCTCCACCGCGCGCTGCAGATGGTCGGCGTTGGAGGCCAGCACATGGGCGAGGATGGGCACCGAGACATCGGCCCGCTGCGCCGCGTGGACCAGGCTGCGCAGGTCCTTGGGCAGGCAGGAGCCGCCGAAGGCGAAGCCGGGCCGCAGATAGGCGGGGCTGATGTTCAGCTTGCGGTCGGCCAGGAACACGTCCATCACCTGGTGCGAGTCCACCCCCAGTGCCTGGCACACCGCGCCCAGCTCGTTCGCGAAGCCGATCTTCAGGCCGTGGAAGGCGTTGTCCGCGTACTTGATGGCCTCGGCCGTCGGGATCGGCACCCGGAACACTTCGCCGGGCAGGCCCTCGTACAGCGCCAGCACCGCGTCGCCGCTGGCCGGGTCGAGTTCGCCGACGACGGTCTTGGGCGGGTCGAAGAAGTCCCGCACGCTCGTGCCCTCGCGCAGGAACTCCGGGTTGACCGCCACCCCGACGTCCACCCCGGCCGTGCCGCCGACGTACTTCTCCAGGATCGGCACCAGCAGGTTCAGACAGGTGCCCGGGAGCATCGTGCTGCGGAACACCACGGTGTGCCGTCCGCCCCGCTCGGCGAGCGCGGCACCGATCTGCTCGGTGACCCGCTCCAAGTACGTCGTGCACAGGCTGCCGTTGGGCTCCGACGGCGTGCCCACGCAGACCAGCGAGATCTCACTGTCCATGATCGCCTCGCGGACGTCGCCGGTGGCGCGCAGGGCTCCGGTCCGCACGACGTCGGCGACGAGCTCGCCGATCCGCTCCTCCACCACCGGGGCCTTGCCGTCGTTGACCAGGTCGACCTTCACCTGGTTCACGTCCACCCCGATGACCTCGTGGCCCATCCCGGCCAGGCACGCGGCCGACACACAGCCCACGTAGCCGAGTCCGAAGACACTGACCCTCATGACGCGTTCCTCCCCCCAGACAGGCCCTTGCGGCCTGCGGTCCGAGCGCCGGCCGTACGACGGCGCCGCCCCCCGCGCATCAGTACGCCCCCTGCCCCTGGACCACCGCACGCAGCGTCTTCCACAAGATCACGGTGTCCAGGGCGAGCGACCAGTCCTCCACGTACCGCAGGTCGAGGCGGACCGCCTCCTCCCACGGCAGGTCGCTGCGCCCGCTGATCTGCCACAGGCCGGTGAGCCCCGGCTTCACCAGCAGCCGCCTTCGGATGTCCGGCCCGTACGCGGCGCACTCCTCCGGCAGCGGGGGCCGCGGGCCGACGAGCGACATCGATCCGGTGAGCACGTTGAACAGCTGCGGGAGTTCGTCGATCGAGTAGCGGCGCAGCACCGCCCCCACCCGGGTCACCCGCGGATCCCGGCGGAGTTTGAACAGCAGGCCCGCGCCCTCGTTGCGCTCGGCCAGCTCGGCCCGGGCCCGGTCGGCGCCGGGGACCATGGTGCGGAACTTGAGGATGGTGAACTCGCGGCCGTCCTTGCCGACCCTGCGCTGGCGGTAGAACGCCCCGCCCCGGCTGTCGAGCAGGACGAGCAGCGCGACGAGCAGCATCAGCGGCGCGAACAGCAGCAGCAGGACCGCCGCGCCCACCCGGTCGACGACCTCCTTGACCGCCCGGCGGCCTCCGGTGAAGGTCGGCATGCTGACCCGCAGCAGCGGTATGCCGAGCACCGCGTCGACGTGCAGCCGCGGTCCGGCCACCTCCATCAGTACGGGCGCCACGACCATCTCGGCGTCGCTGCCCTCGAGGTTCCAGGCCAGCCGCTGCAGCCGGTCCGGCGACCAGTGCGGGTCCGGAGTGACCGCGACGACCCGGTAGCCGTAACGGCGGACATGGCCCGCGACGTCCGTCAGCCGGCCGACGACCGGCACTCCGTCCAGCTGGTCGCCGGGGAGCCCGGTGGTGTCCGTGCACACGGCGTCCACCCGCCAGCCGAGATGCGGGAACTTGCGCGTACGGCTGATCAGATCGCGGACGGTGGCCACGCTCCCGGCGGCCAGCACGGGTCTCAGACACCGTCCTTCCTTGCGCTGTTTGTGCAGGGACAGACGCAGCAGATACCGCGCGGTCATCGTGACGAGCGCGATCGCGGGAATCGCGACGAAGATCCAGAGTTTGATGTTGCGCGAGGTGAGAGCGATCCCACCGAGTGCGAGTACGACGGTCGCTGTGAAAAGTGAACGTCCGAGTCGGCGGAATTCCTCCGCGCCCTGGCCGAGAACAGCCGGAGCCCATGACCGGGTCACCGCAAGGGAACCCAGTACCAGAAGTTCGGTGCCGAATGCGAGAATTCCCCACTTCTCGTGCCAGTTGGCCGCGTCACGGGCCCCGAAGAAGTTGCCGATCGCCGCCACCACGACGGCGGTGGCCACGGTGTCGCTGATGATCACGGTACGGCGGTACCGCTGCTCCCAGTCGCTCGCGGGCCGGCTGATCGGACCGTTCGCCAGATGCCCGCCGGCCGACGGAAACGGGCTGACAAGTCCCCCTTGCCGCACAGAACCCCCCAGGTCCCCAGTGGTTCGACGTGGTCGCCTAACACTGTTGCTCCCCTCGGGAGGCCCCCGCCTCCCGCACTGTTCCTCCCCTCGGGAGGCCCCCGCCCCTCCGCGTACGGCACCCCGGCTACTTCACAGCTCTCGGGATGCACCGGAACCCGTCGAAACCCCGGGCGCTCCCCGCACCCAAGGCCGTCCCGGGCTCCAGGAAATGATCATTCAATCGATCACCTGGAACCTAAAGATCATTTGTTGGTCGCCTCATGTCCCAACAGCTGAAGCACGGTCAATCTAGACCATCGCGAGCAATATGAAGAGAGGATGTGTGGATTTTGTGCTCAAGCTTTTGGGGCCGGATCCACCGACGGCCGAGCAGGGCCTGTGGGCAGGCCACGGCGGCAACCGAGTTTTGAAGCCCGGCCAAAAGCAATCCCGTGAGACTTCACGGCCGCGCCGGCACACCGACCGCGACCGCCGGCGCGCAGCCGTACTTCCGCAACGACCTGACGACCGAGCGCAGCCCTCACCGAATCCTGGTGGGGGCGGGAGCGGCGAGGAGTTCGGTGAGGGCACGGCCGCGCTCGCTCGGCAGCAGGCGTACCTCACGGCCGTGGCGCTCGCGGTGGAGCAGGCCGGCCTCCGCCAGCTGCCCGCAGTGGTAGGTCGCCGTGCTGACGCTCAGGTACAGGTGCCGGGCGAGCGCGCTCACCGTCGGGTGGTAGGGCAGGAGGCGCAGGATCTCGGCGCGTACCGGGCCGAGGACGGTGCTCAGCCCGTCCGCGGGCGGCGGGGCGGCGTCGGTGCCTCCCCGCCGCCCCGCGATCCGCCCCAGGCCGGGCACGGGGTACGCGATCCAGAGGGCGTCGTCCCGGTCGGCGCCGTACATCTGCGCCGACGACCCGGACGCCAGAGGCACCAGCACCAGCGGTCGGCCTCCCAACTCGGTGAGCTCACGGGGACACTCGTGCGGCAGGTCCAGCCTTCCCGCGGCGTAGCGCACCTCGGTGTCGAGCCCGGCCAGCAGCGCGTCGAGTCCGCCCGTCACGGTGGCCAGGCCGACCCGCTCGCTCTCCCGGCCCAGAAGCGGGTCCGCCCGTCGCCAGAGTGGCGCGAACGCGTCCCACGCCGCACCCACGACCTCGCGGTACGCCGTGAGGAACCCACGGGGATCGTCCACGAGTTGCCGCCACGCGCGCGGCGTCACGCTGCCGTGGTGACCGGCCACCTCGGCGGCGAACAGCTCCGGGTCCGTTTCCGCCAACTCGCCGGTAATGCCCCGCATATCGGCGGCCCACAGGTCCCCGACCAGCGCCAGGCGGTCCGGCAGCCAGCAGTCGCGCGACGCCAGCGAGGGGCCCACGACCGCCGCCGCACGGGGTGGGAGCGCCTGCCGGACCGTCTCACGCCACGGCGCCGGCACCCCGTGGCGGTGCCCGCCGAACACGTCCTTGAGCACCGAGAACAGCGTCGCCCCTGGATGCATGGAGACCCTGACCTGCACCCGCTCGACCGACCCCAGCCACACCGTCCGTCCCATGACGCCCCCCCGCGATCCGTGACCGCTCCAGCGTACGGACCGCGGGGCGGCGGCACCGGACTGCTTCCGGTCGGCTGCGGTCGCGTCGCGCCGCACTGCCGGCGACGGCGGTAGTGCCGCCGACTGCCGTGCTGTCAGCAGCCGATGGGGGTGGAGCCCACGGCCACGTCGTCGAACCACAGGGTGTCGTCACCGACTCCGTAGCTCTCCCAGCCGAGCCGGAGCGCGGTGGGGCGCGGCGGCGTGGTGCGGGCGAGCCACTGCTGGTCGATGTCCTGGGTGGGAACACCGTCGGCGTGCAGCCCCGGGATCTGGTCGGCGCCGAGCCAGGTGTCCAGCCTGGGCGCAGTGGTGTCGATCGCGAACCGCAGGCACTGCCAGCTTCCCGTCGGCAGCGGCCGGCTCAGTGCCACCCCGGCCGGGCTCTGCGCCGGGAGCGTGGCGTCGTCGCTCTCCCGGTTCCACTGCAGGGCGCCGTTCTGGCCCCCGACGCGCAGGCTGCGGCCGCCCTGGGAGGTGTCAGGCAGGGAGACGAACGTGACGTGGGCCGCTGGGAGCGCGGTGGTGTGCCGCACCCACATGCGGACGTGCAGCACCGGGCCGACCGAGGACAGGTCCGCCGTGGCGGCGACGAAGGCGTGGTTGCAGTAGCCGGCCCGGCCGTCGATCCGCAGCGACCTGCCACCGCTGTGGGCGACCGAGGTGTCGACCGCCGCCGTGCCGGTGCCCTGGCAGTCGGGCGCGGTGAACCGCCAGGCCCCGGTGGGTGTTGGGCCGGTCTGGTCCTCGAAGTCCGAGCAGATCACCGCGCCTTCGCAGCCCGCGCCCGGCGGAGGAGTGGTGGGCGGCGGTGTCGTGGGAGGCGGTGTGGTCGGGGGCGGTGTGGTCGGCGGCTGGGTGCCCGTGCCGCCGCAAGGGATGCCGTTCAGGGCGAAGTCGACCGGTGCGGGGTCGGCCGACCGCCAGGTGCCCTGCACGCCGAACTCGGCGGAGGCGCCCGTGGCCAGGGTGCCGTTCCATGACGTGTTGACGGCGACGACGGAGCCGCCGGACTGGGTGACGGTGGCGTTCCACGCCGAGGTCACTCGCTGATCGCCGGTGTAGGTCCAGGTCAGACGCCAACTGCTGAGAGACGGGCCGAGGTTGGTCAGCTTGACCTGGGCGGTGTAACCACCGCTCCACTCGTTCACCGTGTAGTCGACCCGGCAGCCGGACTCCGCCGGCTCCGCGCCGCTCGCGGTGAGGGTGGCGGCCGCGGTGAAGCACGACGCCAGCAGTGCGGCGACCGTGACGAAGGCCGCCCAGGGCCGGTGCGGTAATCGGGGGAGAGGGGAGTACATCTGTGCCTCCATCGAAGGGAGTTGGGAAGATTTGGGAGCTTGGGGAAGGTTTCGGGAGCGCTCCCAGTTCGGGGGAGGGGGAGCGGCCGACGGCAGGGGCCGACAGCAATGGCCTGGCCGTCGGGGGACCGTCGGTCAAGGGGCCGTCGTCAGGGGCTGACGGCCCCGGTGCGGGGCTGCGGCACAGCCGCAGCCCCGTGGTGCGTCAGCCGGCCGGGAAGTTGTCGGCGGTGCTGATCCGGCTCTTGATCAGGGCGCCGGACTCGGTCAGCACACCGCTGCTGCTGTAGTCGGTGCCGTTGCAGGTCCCGGGCCTGAAGGCCGCGCTGCTCTCATTGGCGTCCGAGTACGTCCAGTTCGCGTAGCTGATCTTCAGCTGGTCCAGCAGGTCCAGCCAGGCGGTGGTGCTGGTCCGGTCCATCGTTCCGCCGCCGGTGGCGCTCACCGTGCCGAACTCGGTCACGAACAGGGGCAGTTGGGTGGCCGCCCGGCTGACCGTGGTCCGGTAGTTGTCCTTGTGGCTCGCGGCGTAGAAGTGGAACGCGTACATGATGTTCGTGGCGTTGACCGGGTTGTTGACGATCTCCGACTCGTTGGAGCCGTCGGAGACGCCCAGCGAGGACCAGCCGCGGGTGCCGACGATGATCACGGCGTCCGGGTCGGCGGCCCGGATCACGGGAATCACCTGCTCGGCGTAGCTCTTGATGGCGGTCCAGCTCACGCCGTTGGGCTCGTTGGCGATCTCGTAGATGACGTTCTTCTTGGCCGCGTTGCGGGCGGCGACGGACGCGAAGAACGTCTTGGCGCGGTCGAGGTTGTAGTTCGGGTCACCCGGCGTCAGGGTGTGGAAGTCGATCAGGGCGTACATGCCGCGGGCCTCGGCCATGTCGACGTAGCTGTTCACGCGGCTGGTGAAGCCCGCCGGGTCGGTCTCGTAGCCCTGTTCCTGCACATACATGGCGATGCGCAGCAGGTCCGACTTCCAGTCCTTGGCCAGCGCGTCCAGCGACGCGTTGTTGTAGCACTTGCTGAACCACTGGATGCCGTGGGTGCTCATGCCGCGCAGCTGGATGGGGCGGTTGTACTGGTTGCACAGGTTCACTCCGCAGACGTGGAGCTGTCCGTTGGTGCCGACGGGCGTGGAGCCGCCCGGGTCGGGATTGGGCGGAGGCTCCTCGCCGCCGACATCGCCGGTGCACGCCACGCCGTTGAGCGTGAACGCGCTGGGCTTGGGGTTGGAGCCCGTGAACGAGCCCATGAAGCCCAGGTCGGCGGTGCCGCCGGTGGACAGGGTGCGGTTCCAGTCGAGGTTGGCGGCGGAGACCGTGGAACCGGACTGCGACCAGGTGGCGTTCCAGCCCTGGACGACCTTCTGGCCCGCGTCCGGCATCGTGAACTTGAGAGTCCACCCGGTGACGGGGGCGCCGAGGTTGGTGACCTTGACTCCGGCCTGGAAGCCGCCCTGCCACTGGTTGGTGATCGTGTAGTCGACCTTGCAGCCGGTGGCGGCCTCGGCCGGCGAGCCGGCCAGTGTGGTGAGGCCCAGGACCGTCGCACAGGTCGCGAGCCCGGACAAAAGGCGTTTCACTGGCGTTCCTCCTCGTGCGGTGCGGTGCGGTGCGATGCAGCGTGGTGCTGGTGCTGGTGCTGGTGCTGGTGCTGGTGCTGGTGCTGTGCGGTGCGGTGCAGGGTGGTGCCGTGCGGTGCGGGAGTCGCGCCGAATGGGAGCGCTCCCAAAACCCGTCGGCCCGAGACCGTACACGCTGTGTCGAACCCCGTATAGGTATTCGACGCGCCGCGTTCGACGGATTGAGGAGTGGCGCCGAGAGCGGGCCGCGCCCGGCCGTGGTGTGACCGGAGGGCGTGGCCCGCTTCTCCGGGCGGGCGTTCGGGGGCCGGGATCAGGCCGAGGCCGTGCGCAGGCCCACCGCGGCGACCGCCAGCAGCGTCAGTACGACGACCGGCGCCACGTTGTAGTCCTTCACGCGCAGGTGGCTGATCACCGCGCCGGCGAAGTAGAGCACCAGGCCGACGGCGGCGGCCACGCCGAGCGCCGGGACCGCCAGGCCCACGAGCAGGCCGGCCGCGCCCGCAGCCTTCGCGGTCGCGAGCCAGGGCAGCCAGGAGTCCGGCACGCCCACCTTGGTCATGCTGCTCACGACCTGCGGGTTACGGGTGAACGTGAGGAAGGCGGAGGCGGTGCAGGCGAACGCGAGCAGCGCGGCGACGATCACGTAGGCGACGAACATGGCATGACTCCAACGATTGGGGAGGGGAAACCGTTGAAGCGTAACAATGATTTGCGGTGGTCCATAATCAGCCCGCTGCTACCGTGGACGGCATGGCAGCTGCGCACCCGAACGACCGCCTCGGTTTCCTGCTCTCCTTCCGTGGGGAGCTCACCGGCGCACGCATCCGTGCCGCCGTCGCCGTCACGGGACTGCACCCGCGCCACGCGATGACCCTGATGCAGCTCGCCCCCGGTGCCACCAGCCAGCGCGAACTGGCCGCGACGATGGAGATCGATCCCAGTCAACTCGTCGCGGTACTGAACGAGTTGGAGTCCGCCGGGCTGTGTGAGCGTCGCCGCGATCCCGCCGACCGGCGGCGTCACATCGTGGAGATCACCCCGGCCGGCAAGGAGGCCCTGGGGCACATCGACCAGGCGGTGAGCGAGGCCGAGCGCGAGCTGTTCGGCAACCTCACCGAGGCGGAACAGGAGCTCCTGCGGGGCCTGTTGGACCGTGTGGTGGTGGACCGGGCCGCCCATGAGTGTGGCGAGTAGGCGGCGAGGCCGGTGTCATCGGCCGTGCAGGGCACCGCGACGGGCGCCTGCGCTCCTCACTCGGGGAACTTGAGGCTCCAGCCCGTGTGCGCCGTGGACCGCGGGACGTCGGCGCGGCTGTAGGTCGTCCCGCCCCACCAGCAGAACGTGGGGGTGTTCGGGATGTGTTTCCGCCCGCCCCCGGCACACCCTTCTTCGGGGCAGGGGCAGGGGCAGGGGCAGGGGCAAACGGCAGGGGTGGGGGGAAGCAGTCGAGGCGGTGGAGCGCAGGCCGTCGATCAGGGCAGGGCTGCCGGCTGTCAGCCGTCCTTGCCCGTGGCCTCGCGCACGTGCGGGAGGGGTCCCGGCCGCGTGGTCCGGCCGGCCCCTAGACGTTCCCCTCCGCCTGCTCCCGCTCCGGCCCCGGCTCCCGCTCCAGCTCGCGCTTGAGGTTGCGCAGGGTCCTGGCGATGTTGCGGGCCTGGAAGTCGGCGAAGGTGCTGCCCGCGGTGGCGATCCGGTCGAAGAGGCCGGCGGCGGAGTCCGGCCAGCGCCGACGGTCGTCCGTCCAGGTCTCGGTCACGCGGGTGCCGTCACCGACGGGCTCGAAGCGGTACTCCCAGGTGGCGATCGGGGCGCGCAGGCGCGGCCGGGTCAGCCCGATCTCGTGCACTCGGAAGGCGAATGCGCGCTCCGGCTCGGCCGCGGTGACCGTGCACCGCGTGACCCAGCGGAACTTCCCGCGCTTGTTGCGCCCGACGAACGTCGTCCCGACCGTGACCGGGCCGGACGCCGCTCCGGGGGCCGTCCCCAGGTTCTCCGGGCTCCAGCGGCCCATCTCGGACGGGTTGCTCACCGCGCGGTACGCGACCGCCGGCGCGACGTCGACGATGATGCTGTCGCTCACGGTGAACACGCGGGACATGGTGCTGCCTCTCGACGGGGAAACGCGAGTTACTGCCGAGTAGGGATCATTGCACGGTACGCGCCGCACAACCAGGGGGCGAGGAGCCCCCCGTATCGCCGTCCACCTCACACGCACCGGACGCCTCGACCGCGGAGTCGAGCTCGACGTCAGCCGGAGCCGGGCCGCGCGACCGCGTCCGGCCGCGATCGAGGAGCGGGCCCGGGAGTGAGCCGGTCAGAACGCCGAGTTGGCGAACCAGAGAGTCAACAGGTCCTCGTCACCGTCGTGCGTGACGGCCTCCTCGCCGAGGCGCAGGCGACCGTAGACGAGCAGCAGCAGGTCGGCAGCGGTGGCCCGGACGGTCGCGTCGGCGGGTTCCGCCGCCGACGCGGTCGTGTCGAGGCCGAAGCCGTCGGGCCGGAGGCGGACGAGCCAGTCGCCGTCACCGTCGGTCGCCCGGAAGCGGATGGTGCCGCCGGGTGCGCGCAGCTGGGCGACGTCGGGTGCGAAGAAGGCGGCGAAGGGCAGGTTGACGAGGAACTCGTCGATCCCGTCGACGGCCGACCGGCGCTCGATCACGGGCCGCAGCCCGAGCGCGAGTTCGGCGTCGACCCGGTGCAGCAGGGTCTCGAAGAGCATACGGCGGGCCCAGAAGCGGGCGTGCTGGTCGACGCCCCAGGCCCACATGGGCAGGTCGGGGTCGGTGGCCGCGAAGGCCTTCTCGGCGACGGTCGCGCTCTCGGCCAGCCAGTCGGCGTATCCGTCCTGCCGGTCCGGGAGCCGCAGGTCCACCTCGCGGCTCCGGGGCGGTTCCTGGATGCGCGCGTGCAGGAGTGCCGCGAACCAGCGCTGGACGCTGCCGGTGTGCTTGACGAGGTCCGCCAGGGTCCAGCCGGGACAGCTCGGCACGGGAGTCGTCAGATCGGCGTGGGTGAGCGCCGCGACGAACCGGGCGGTCTCCGCCGCGATCGCCGAGCGGTGGTCGACCGGGGCCGGTGCGTCGCTGTCGCTGTGCTGCGGGGGGTTCAACGTGGGGTGCCCTTCTGCGGTGGACTTGGATCGGATGCGGTGAGCGAGGGAGCCGTGCCCGGCACACGGGAGGAGCTGCGGGCAGCGGACCCGGTCAGACGGTCTCGGCCGCCGGCTGGGCCGGTGCGGGCTCCGCGGCTGCGACGTTGCGCGCCTTGGCCGCGGACGGCGTGTGCGCCTTCCTGAGCCCGAACAGGGCGACGGCCGCGACCAGGACGAACGCCGTACCGGCGAGGGCGAACCCGGTCGTGAACTGGCTCTCCTGGGGGAGGGCCGGCATACCGGCGGGCAGCTCGATGGTCTTCGACGCCAGCAGGGAGGTGATCACGGCGCTCGCGACAGCGCTGCCGACGGAGCGGGAGATGGAGTTGATGCCGTTGGCGATGCCGGTCTGGTGGGCCGGGACACTGGCGACGATGAGCGCCGGCATGGCGGCGTAGCCGAAGCTGATCGCCAGGCCGATGAGCATGCCCGCGCCGATCACGGAGGCACTGGTGTCGTGCGCGAGGGTCAGCCAGGCGAAGCCGAGCACTCCGAAGCAGGCGCCCGCGGTGAGGGTGACGCGTGCGCCGAGCCTGCCCACCAGCACCCCGCCGACCTGGGCGCCGGCCAGGGAGACGAGCGTGGTCGGGAGCAGGTAGACGACCGACGCGGCGAGCACGGAGGCGCCGAAGCCGTAGCCGACGAGGTCCTCCGGCATCTGCACCAGGTAGGAGACGCCGATGAACTGGGTGAACATCGCGAAGCCGAGCAGCAGGCCCGCCAGGTTGGTGAACAGGACCGAGCGCTGGACGAACATCTTCATGTCCACCATCGGCTCCTCGACCCGGTTCTCGGTCAGGACCCAGACACCCGTCATCACGACCGCGCCGGCGAAGGCGCCGAGCGTGCGGCCGGACGTCCAGCCCCACTCGTGCCCCTGCGACAGAGGCAGCAGCACCAGCACGAGCAGCGCTCCGAGGGTCAGCGCGCCCAGCCAGTCCGTCCGGCCGCCCGTCTTCGTACGCGAGGCGGGCACTACGAACAGCACGCCCGCGAGGGCCACCACCGCGAGTGCGGCCGCCAGCCAGAAGACCCGGTGGTAGTCGGGGTGCGAACCCTGGGTGAGGAGGCCGGCGCCGACCAGGGCGAGCCCGCTGCCGAACGCGAGCGTGCCGCTGACCAGCGCCATCGCGCCGTGCAGCTTCTCGGGCCTGACCTCCTCCCGCAGGACGGACAGGGCGAGCGGGAAGATCGCGGTGGCCGCGCCCTGCATCACCCGCCCGACGATCAGCCAGGTCAGTGAGGTGGTGGTGGCGGCGAGCACCGAGCCGGCGATCATCACGAGCAGCACACCGACGAGCGTGGGCTTCTTGCCGTGCTGGTCGCCGAAGCGGCCGAGCAGCGGGGTGAACACGGCGGCGGACAGCAGCGTGGCCGTGGTCACCCAGCTCACGTTCGCGGTGGTGGCGTCGAGGTCGTTCTGGATGATCCCCAGGATCGGCACGACCAGGGTCTGCATCATCGACACGACCATGGCGGCCAGCCCGAGCACCAGGATGATCCCGGTCTGCCCGGACGGTCTCGACGACGACGCCGCTTGCTGAGAGTGAGACACGGAAGCTCTGCCCTAACTGTGTGGAACCCGCGATGCTTGAGGATCGCAAAGCTTGAGGATCGCGATGCTTGAGAATCTCAAGCAATCGCCCTGACGGTAGACCTCAATATTTGAGATAGTCAAGCTTCCGGGCGTAGGGTGAGTCTCATGACAGGAACCCGCGGTGTCGGCACAGCTCGGCTGATGGAGTTGCTCTCGGTGTCGCTCGCCGCCTACTACGGCGACTTCACGGCCGCCGCGGCGAGCGAGAACCTCACGGCCAGCCAGGCCAAGACCCTCAACGTGCTGCGCCGGGGCCCCGCCGCCATGCGCGTTCTCGCCGAGATCCTGACCTGTGACGCCTCCAACATGACGGGCATCGTCGACCGGCTGGAGAAGCGCGGCCTGGTGCAGCGCGAGCCCAGCCCGACCGACCGGCGCGTCAAGAACGTCGTCCTCACCGCCGAGGGCGAGCGCGTCATCGACGTGATCCGCGGGAAGATGCACGCCACCCGCGCCGGCCTGGACCGCCTCTCGGACGAGGAGCGGGACACGCTCTACGCCCTCCTGGAACGGGCCTTCACTCCGCAGTCCCGGCCCGCCACCGCCTGAGCCCGCTCGCCCCCTCCCGGGGCGCCGTGGTCAGAAGGCCGCTCCCCGTCAGGCCGAGGAGAGTGGAGGTCATGGTGCTGGAGCCGGTGGCCTGCACTCCGCGCAGCGTCATGCAGCAGTGCTCCGCCTCGATGGCCACGCCGACGCCCTTCGGCTGTAGATGGTGCTGCAGCCAGTCGGCGACCTCCTTGGTGAGGCGCTCCTGGACCTGGGGGCGGCGGGCGAAGTGCTCGACGACGCGAGGGCTGACCGCCTGCGAGCGGCTCCTCGACCAGCACGGCTACGAAGCCCTCCGGGAGACCCCGACCCGGGTACGGCTGCGCAACTGCCCCTTCCACCCGCTGGCCGCGAAGGCCCCGGAGCCGGGGGAGTGCTGCGTCCGGCTGGGCCCCAGCACGGCTGAGCAGGGCGCGGCACCCGGTCAGGGCGAAGCCGAGCCGTCGTCCGACCGCTGACCCGCAGCGCACTGCGCTGACCGTCACGGCCTCGTCCGGCTCATCGCTCCGCGGGCGGGCCGACGCCCCGGGTGGCTGCCCGGGACGCGAGGAGCCGCAGGCCCTCTTTGCCGTCAGCCCCCCTTGTGCCGTCAGGCCGCGTCGCCGCCCTCGCCGCCCTCCCGCTGACCGCGCTCCCGCTGTCCGCGCTCCCGCTGTCCGCGCTCCGGCTGACCGCGCTCCGGCTGACCGCGCTCCGGCTGACCGCGCTCGTGCTGACCGCGCTCGTGCTCGCGCTCTTGCTGAGCGGCACGCGGCACGGTCCGGCCTGCGCGGGCGGGAGCCGCCTCCGCCCGGCACCTCCGAGCCGAGGGCTCAGGCGCCGCCGACTCGTCCCCGGCTGGGGTGAAGCGTCGGACGAACGCCTGGACGGAGCCGTTCACCGGCGCCCCCATGCCGCGGCACCCCGCGTTCACCCGAGGGAACGGCAGACACCGCACGGCGTGCGCCCGGATGGCACAAGTGGCCTAGATCACGGGGCAGTTTGAGCACCTTCCGGCCTCAGTTGTCGCAACTTGTAGCAATTCCAGTTCACTTCCTCCCCATTACTTTTGCAACAGCGTCACACACAGCTGACGCACAGCAACTCACAAGAGACCGAGGAGTCATGACGATCCATATACCCGGTCCCAGCGAACGGGGCCGGCCTTGGTCCGGGGGGACACTCCGCTCGACTGCGGGAGGCGTCGCCCTCGCACTGGCCGTCTCGTTGCTCGACGCCACCGGCACGGCGTTCGCGGCAGAGGCGGACAAGGCAGGAAAGGACCCGAAGCCCGCGGTGACGCAGGCGGCCGACATCCCGTCCGCCCGCGTGGCCGCACGACTGTCGGGGAGACGGGTCGAGGCCCTCTCCGAACGGACCGAGACCTCGACGACGTGGGCCAACAAGGACGGCTCGCTCACCACCGAGCTCACGGCCGGCCCGATCCGCTACCAGGAGAACGGCCGCTGGCACCCGGTGGACCTCACCCTGGTGCAACAGGCCGGCGGCGCGGTCGAGCCCGTGGGCCACCCCAACGGGCTGCGGCTCAACGCCGGCGGCGGCGCGAAGGCCCGCTCACTGCGGGAGACGGCCACCGCCGCGGCACGCGACCTCGTGACCCTGGGCGAAGGCGACCAGCAGATCACCCTCCAGTGGAAGGGCGGCCTGCCCAAGCCGCGGCTGGAGGGCACGCGCGCCACCTACGTGAACGCCGTACCCGGCGCGGACGTCGTCGTGGAGGCGACCCGTACCGGCTACGAGCAGTACGTCGACATCCGGCAGCGCCCGGCCACCGACGGCTACACCTACACCCTGCCGCTGAAGGCCAAGGGCCTGAAGGTCAAGCAGCAGAAGGACGGCAGCCTCCTCTTCACCGACCGGAAGAACAAGCGGCGGGCCGTCATGCCCGCCCCGGTGATGTGGGACGCGACCACCGACAAGGTCTCCGGAGAACACACCCACCGCGCCAAGGTCGGCCTCGAGGTCGTCCAGCGCAAGGGCTCCGTCGACCTCGTCCTCACCCCCGACGCGAAGTTCCTCGCGGACCCGAAGACGAAGTACCCGGTGACGGTTGACCCGTCCACCTCCGCGCTGAGCAACGTCTTCGACACGTACGTCCAGCAGGGCGAGACCGTCGACTGGTCCGCCGACACCGAGCTGGACCTCGGCAACCCGGGTACGAAGAACGCCGACGGCACCTTCCGCACGGCGCGTTCCTTCATCTCCTGGAACACCGCGCCGATCGCCGACGCGCTGGTGATGGACGCCAAGCTGTCGCTGTGGAACTTCCACTCCGGCAACTACACCGGCTCGTCCTGCCCGAACCAGCCGTGGGAGGTGTGGTCCACCGGGGCCGCGTCGACCTCCTCGCGGTGGACGGCCCAGCCGGCGTGGATCGCGGAGAAGGCCACCTCCTCGGAGACCCGGGGCAACGCCTCCTGCAGCACCCAGCCGGACGGCTGGATCAACGCGAACGTCACCACGCTGGTGCAGGAGTGGGCCTCCGCGAAGGCCGCCAGGTCCCATCTGGGCCTGCGCGCCTCCGACGAGAACGTCACCGGGCAGTGGAAGCGCGTCAACTCCGCGAACGCCGCGTCGAACCCGCCCAAGCTGGTCGTCACCTACAACTACCGCCCGCGCACCGGCACCAAGCAGGAAGCGGGCCCGCCGTACTACTCCTACAGCGGCGCCTACGTCGTCAACACGCTGACCCCGACCCTGCGGGACACGTTCGTCGATCCCAACGGTGACAAGGTCAACGGCACCTTCCAGATCTTCGACGCCGCCACCAACACCCAGGTCGGTAACGTCATCGTGTCGCCGTGGGTGAACTCCGGGCAGGTCGCCTCGGTGACCGTCCCGGCCGGGGTGCTGACCAACGGCAAGACGTACAAGTTCCGCACCTCGCCGTACGACGGCACGCACTACAACCTCGGCTGGTCGGAGTGGAAGACCTTCACGGTCGACACCACCGCCCCGTCCGCGCCCGCCTCGATCACGTCGACGGACTACCCGTCCACCGCGTGGGTCAAGGGCGCCGGGCAGGCCGGCACCTTCACCGTCACCCCCAACGGCACCGATCACAACTGGCTCGAGTGGTCGCTGGACGGTGTGACCTGGACGAAGGTCGCCACCGGCGGCTCGACCGCCGCGAAGGCCATCAGCGTCACCCCGCCCAAGGACGGCACCCACACCCTCCAGGTCCGGCAGGTCGACAAGGCCGACAACAAGTCGGAGGCCGTCGACTACACCTTCCACGCCGGGCCGGGCGGCTTCGTCCAGCCCGACGAGGGCGAGCGCACCGCCCGACGGCTGCCGCTCGTCGCGGAGGCCGACGGCTCGAAGTTCGACAAGGTGTCGTTCTCCTGGCGCCGTTCCGAGGCCGACCCGTGGGTGCAGATCCCGGCGGCGCACGTCACCTCCGGCGGCACCCCGCTGACCGCCTGGCCGGTGCCTCTGACGGCCGGCCGCAACGCCCAGCTGGTGTGGGAGGCCACCACCACGGTCGACCCGGACGGCACCGTCCAGATCAAGGCCGACTTCACCGGCCCCGGCAGCGCCTCGGGCAGCACCCAGCCGCTGACCGTCGTCGTCGACCGCACCGCGTCCGGTGCCGCGACCGACGAGATCGGCCCCGGCGAGCTCAACCTGCTGACCGGTGACTACACCCTGTCCGCCACCGACACCACCCACTTCGACCTGTCGGTGACCCGCACCGCGTCCTCCCGCAAGCCGGACGCCGGGGCACAGCAGACCGGCCAGGTGGCCATCTTCGGCAAGGAGTGGGTGTCGGGCACGGCCGCCGAGGCCACCGACTCCGACTACTCCTACCTGCGCAGGATCTCCGACACGGCCGTGGCCGTGGTGGACCTGGAGGGCGAGGAGATCTCCTTCACCGCCAACGCGGCGAAGACCGGCTGGATCCCGGAGCCCGGCTCCGAGGAGCTGACCCTCACCGGCAGCGTCACCGGCAGCTTCACCCTCTCCGACACCGAGGGCACCGTCACCGAGTTCACCAAGCCGGACCCGGCCGCGACGACCTGGCAGGTCTCCAGCGCGCTGATGGACGGCCTGGCCCAGACCTCGACGACCGTGGTCTCCGAGACGGTGAACGTCGACGGCAGGACGCTGGCCCGCCCCAAGCGCGTCATCGCGCCGACGTCGGCGGCGTCCGCCGCGACCTGCACGGCCACCCCGGCCACGAAGGGCTGCCGCTCGCTGGAGTTCGTCTACGCGACGGCCACCACCGCGACCGCCTCCACCCTCGGTGACTTCGCCGGCCAGGTGAAGGAGATCCGCCTCTGGTCGACCGACCCCGGCGCCGCCGCGGCGACCTCCAAGGCCGTGCAGACCTACCGCTACGACGCCGCAGGCCGGCTCACCGAGACGTGGAACCCGCTGATCAGCCCCGTGCTGAAGACGCAGTACGCCTACGACGGCGCGGGCCGCGTCACGCAGGTCACCCCGCCCGGGCAGCTGCCGTGGACGTTCACCTACGGCAAGGCCGGCTCCAGCAGCGCGGCCGGTGACGGCATGCTGCTCAAGGCGTCGCGTCCCGCGCTGAAGCAGGGCACCCTCGACGTCGTCGAGGGGGAGGCCGCCACCAGCGTCGTCTACGACGTGCCGCTGACCGGCACCACCGCCCCGTACAAGATGGGCGCCGCCGATGTGAAGGCATGGGGCCAGACGGACGCGCCGACCGACGCGACCGCCGTGTTCCCCGCCGACTCCGTCCCCGCGTCGAACGCGGGCAGCGCCCTGACCGCCACGTCGTACCAGCGTGCGGACGTCACGTACATGGGTGTCTCGGGCCGCGCGGTGAACGCCGCCACGCCCGGCGGGCACATCTCGACGACGGAGTACGACCGCTTCGGCAACACCGTCCGTGAGCTGACGGCGGCCAACCGGGCCCTGGCGCTCGGTACGACCGCCGCGGACCGCGCCGCACAGGCCGAGCTGGGCATCGCCTCGCTCGCCTCGGCCGAGCGCGCCGACCTGCTCAGCACCGAGTCCGTCTACAACGACAACGGCACCCGGGAGCTGGAGGAGTTCGGCCCGCTGCACCGCGTCGACCTCACCGCGGACCTGAAGTCCGGCACGACCACGCTGGTGGCGGCGGGCTCGCCCGTCACCGCCCGCAGCTGGACGGTCAACGAGTACGACACGGGCCGCCCGACCGACGGCACCGCCAAGGTCAAGGACCAGGTCACCAAGGTCACCACCGGCGCCCAGGTGCGCGAGCACCCCGGGGTGCACGGCGAGACCCGGGTCGTGCAGACGGTGTACGACTGGGCCAAGGGCCTGCCGGTCAAGTCGATCCAGGACCCGGCCGGACTGGCGATCACCACCACGACCGAGTACGACGCGCTGGGCCGCGTGGTCAAGACGTACAACACCGGCAGCACCGGCGCCGACGCGGGCACCGTCGTGACCTCGTACTGGTCGGCGACCGGCACCGGCCCGTGCGCCGGCCGGCCGGAGTGGGCCGACCTCGTCTGCTCCACCGGCCCCGGCGGCGCCATCACCGGCGGCGGCAGCAACCCGGCCCAACTGCCCACCACGACGACCGAGTACGACTGGTGGGGCAACGCCACCGTCGGCACCGACACGGCGAACGGCGTCACCCGCACCACGACCACCACGTACGACGCGGCCGGCCGCCCCGTCACCGTGAAGGTCACCGGCGGCAGCGGCCAGGCCGTCCCGGAGGCCACCACCGAGTACGACCCGGCCACCGGTGAGGAGATCCGTACGACGTCGCCCACCGGCGGCACCATCACGCGGGTCTACGACAAGCTCGGCCGGCTCGCCTCCTACACGGACGCCGACGGCGGCAGGACCACCACCGAGTACGACCTGCTGGACCGCCCGGTCAAGGTCAGCGACACCGTCCCGTCCAGCGTCACCTTCACCTACGACCACACCGTCGAGCCGCGCGGCCTGGCCACGAAGGCGACGGACTCCGTCGCGGGCGTCTTCCAGGCGACGTACGACGCGGACGGCTCGGTCGCCACGGAGAAGCTGCCCGGCGGCTACACCCTCACCCAGACCGAGGACACCACCGGCGCCCCGGTCGACCGCACCTACACCCGTGACAGCGACGGCACCGTCGTGATGTCCGACGCGGTCACCGAGTCCGTACAGGGCCAGACCACCAGCCACGCCGGCTGGTCGGACCAGACCTACCGCTACGACGCCGCCGGCCGCCTCGTGCAGGTCGACGACACCGTGGACACGGTCTGCACCCGGCGCACCTACGGGTTCGACAAGCACAGCAACCGCACGTCCCTGACCACGGCCGCCTCGGCGCCCGGTCTGGACTGCCCGGCCACCGGAGGTACCAGCAGGACCTCGACGTTCGACAGCGCCGACCGCATCACCGACGCCGGTTACGTCTACGACGCGTTCGGCCGCACCACCGCCCTGCCGGGCGGCGTGAGCGTCGGCTACTACGCCAACGACCTCGCCTACCAGCAGACCAGCGGCAGCAAGCGGCAGACCTGGACCCTCGACGCCGCCCTGCGCTTCCGCGGCTGGACGGTGGAGTCCAACAGCGGCGGGACCTGGTCGCCGACCGAGAGCAAGCTCAACCACTACGACGGCGACAACGACAATCCGCGCTGGATCGTCGAGAACACCGCCACCGGTGCCCTGACCCGCAACGTGGACTCCCTGTCCGGGAACCTCGGCGCGGTCACCAGCGCCACCGGTGACACGGTGCTGCAGTTCACCGACATCCACGGCGACGTGGCGCTGCAACTCCCGCTGAACGCGGGAGAGGCGCCGATCGTCCTCGACACCGACGAGTACGGCAACCCGCGCGACAAGCAGCAGGCCGTGCGCTACGGCTGGCTGGGCGGCAAGCAGCGCTCCAGCGAGACGGTGGCGGGCTTCACGCTCATGGGCGTACGCCAGTACAACCCCGCCACCGGCCGGTTCCTTTCGACCGACCCGCAGCGCGGCGGCAACGCCAACGCCTACGAGTACTGCTCGGCCGACCCGGTCAACTGCTTCGACCTCGACGGCAAGTGGGGCTGGAAGAAGTTCTTCAAGAAGGCCAAGCGCTGGGCCTGGCGCAACAAGTGGGACATCGCGCTCACCGCGGCCGGCTTCATCCCCGGCCTCGGCGCCGCGGCCTGGGGCTACCGCGCCTACCGCGGCTACCGCGCCCTGCGGGCCGCCCGGGCCATCGGCCGCAGCTGCCGCTGGAACTCCTTCCTGCCCGAGACGCCCGTCGTCATGGCCGACGGCAGCACGCTGCCGATCAGCCAGGTGCAGGTCGGGGACCGTGTCCAGGCGGTCGACGAGATCACCGGTGAGACCACCGTCTCCCCGGTCTCCGACGTGATCATCGGTCACGGCACCAAGGATCTCGTCACCCTGTCCGTGGACGCGGACGGCGACGGCCGGTCGAAGAAGATCACCGCGACCGCCAAGCACCCGTTCTTCGTCCAGGGCCGCGGCTGGATCGACGCGTTCCAGCTGACCCCGGGCTCGCGCCTGTCGAACCCGACCGGTCACGCGCCCACCGTCACGGCCACCAGCCGCACCCACGCGGTCCGCACCGTCTTCAACCTGACCGTCGCCGGCAGCCACACCTACTTCGTGGTCACCGACGGCCGGTCCGCACTGGTCCACAACTGCGCCAAGTACATCCCCAAGAAGCGCGGCGTCGTGAACTGGTGGGCCCCCAGGGCCAAGAGCAAGGCGGCCGCGATCCGTCAGGCGAAGCAGGTGGCCCGGTACGGAGGCCGCTGCCGCTACCGGGGCCCGTGCAGCTCCGGCACCCACGTCCACGTCGACTTCATCAACCGATTCGGACGGATCTTCCGCACCAACCACTACCGCTGGTGAACACCGCGGTCGTGACACGGGAGAGGTGACATGAACGTCGGGGCGGTCAGGAACTCCTGACCGCCCCGACGCGTACCGCCGCACGCCGACCCGTACGGCGTCAGCAGAACTCCTCCACGTACAGCAGGACTCGACCGTCCTCCGAGCGGAAGTCGTACGCCCGGTACCGTCCGGACTCGGGCTCCTCCAGCGCGTCCTTGATCAGGGACCACGCCTCCTCACGCCCGTCGGCCGGCACCGGCCGCAGCACCTCCCCGGCACTCTCGCCGATGACCATCTCCTCCGCGCCGCGCACGAGCCGTCTGGCCAGCCGCACGTCCAGCGGGCCCCGGCTCATCGTCCACGTACGGCCCTGCGTGTCGACGAGTTCACCCGCACTGGCGGGCGAGAGCCGGCCCTCGGCCGGACCGGGTCCCTCGGCAGGCTCCAGTGAGGCGACCACCTCGGCGAAGTTCTTCTCGGACGCTCGCTTCTTCGGCATGGAACCAGTCTGACAGCCGCAGTCGACACCGGCGTGGCGACCCTCGTCCTGCCTGCCCACGCCGTCGGCGGCCGCCGGCTGTTTCGTCCTACCGAGCCGCTCCGCCGCCGGTACGCAGGTCCGCGACCGGCGGGACCGTCCAGCGGGTGGGATCGGGGACGCGGGCGTTCGCACGGGACGCGGCGAAGGGGGCGTCGGCCAGGGCCACGGCGGCCAGGAACCCGAGCCAGGCGCTCGCCGCGCCGGAGACCAGGTCCAGCAGCAGCGGCGTCAGGGCCGCAAGCGCCACCGCCAGGCGCAGGTACATGCGGCCGTGGACGGCCGTACGGAAGGCCGGCCGGGGGCGGAGCGGGCGCCCGGCCAGGCCGGGGACGGTGGGGCGCAGGTTCGCCGGGTCGGTGAGGTAGCGGTCGGTGTAGTCGATCGCCGCGTAGCCCCAGATCATCTCGCCGGTCTCGGAGACGACGGCCACGGGGTACGCCGGAGGGCGCTGTCTGCGCGCGACCGCGAGAACCGCCTCCCAGCGCTCCGGCCACATGATCCAGATGTGCTCACCCTTGAAGCGGGCGCCGAAGAGGGAGACCTCGCCGACGGTGCTCCGGCCGAAGAGCCCGGGGAGCAGGCCCTGCACGCCGTACCACTTGCCGTGCTCGTCGCGGACCTTCAGCATCCGGGCGATCTCCGGCCGCGGGTCGATGAGCCTGGGGTTGTCCTCCTCCACGATCCGCGCCCATTCGGCGCCCGCCGACTCGAAACGCACGGCCACGACCCGTCCCGCCTCCGCGTCCTGGGCGAGGAGCCGGTGCCGCTCGGGCAGACGGCGCACCAGCAGCCTCCACAGGACCGGGACGAAGACGAGGAGCCACACGACCAGCGGGAGGGCCCCGAGGACCAGGAAGCCGTCGTGCACCTCACCGTGCGCGGCGAAACGGTACGCCGCGAACGGCGCGGTCGCCGCGAGCAGCATGCCCGCGACCGCGAACCGGTCCACCGGGTTCCGGGGCAGCACGGACGGCAGCCCGTGCCACTGCCGCGGCCCGGGCGCGGGCACGGGCTCCCCGCGGGTGGCGAAGGCCCACACCCCGGCGCACACCGCACCTGCGGCGAGCGCGGCCAGTACGTCCCAACGGGCCCCGTCCGCACGGTCGTACACCAGGCAGAGGAAGAGCGCGACGGCGGCGAAGCCGAACGCGGCGGCGCGCACGGCTTCGGTGGTGGTACGGCTCACGGGGCGGGTCTCCCGGTCGGTGCGGCGGTGAAGGAAACGGCGAACGGGGTCGTACTGCCGTTCGCCGCTTCCCAGACACCCGCGGTGACCAGAAGGTTGTACGGAGCAGGTGCACGGACTCCGCCCCTGCGTGCGGGTGCGCGGACGGGCGTTGCCCGGTGGCGGCCGAACCTGCTAGGGCCACGGGGGTGTTCGTCCCCGGGTGACGGTCAGGCTCTCCACCGCGTAGGACAGCTCGTCCACCCCGGCGTCGGGCGGGGGGTGGTAACGCCCCGCGCACACGGAGAGGTTGACGATCAGAGAGGCCCGCCAGTAGGCACCGACTCCGCGGCCGTCGGCGAAGACCTGTCTGCCGTTGAGCCGCCAGACCACGCTGCGGCGGCCGAAGGTCACGCTCAGGTCGATGACACCGCCCGGACGGACGGCGTCGTCGCGGACGTAACTCCCGCCCCCGCGGACATGGTTGGTGAGTTCCAGCAGATCGGGGTTGTCCGGGTGGTACTCGAAGACGTCGACCTCGTTGCCCCCGTCCCGCCAGGTCCACACCGCCGGCCAGGCACCCATCCCGACGGGCAGCCGCACTCTGGTGTCCAGCTGGTCCCCGGTGCGCACCATGAAACCGTCGGCGCTCTCCTCGGTGGTCAGCAGGCCCGTGTCCCACAGGCCGTCGGAGCGGCGTGTGGCGCGGAACGTACCGGTGCGGGAGTAGGCGGGATCCGCGGTGAGGTGGTCGAGTTTGTTGTCCCCCGGATTGGTCGGTCCGCCGCCGGGATACGCCCAGGAGCGCCCCGCGACCCACTGACGGTCGGAGGTGAAATCGGCGCTGAAGACGACCTCGCTCATCACGGCCTCCTTCCGCGAACGCACGGCTTCGTTGCCCAAGTCATCTCCAGCACGGCCCGGCCCATGCGAGGAGAGCGGGCGAGGGCCCTCGGTTTCACCCGGACGAGTGAGGGATCGGCTCGCAGGACGGGCAGGTGAGGGCCGCGGCGGCGGTGCACGGGACCCGGCGGGCCGGGGCGTCGCCGGACCGGCGCCGGCTGTCGCGCAGGCCGCCGCCGCTGCGGAACGGGCGGTAACTGCGGTGCGTTCCGCTGCGGTCAGTGGCCTGATCGGCGGGACATCGGCGACCGTGATGAGCGCGATGTTCGACCACCTGGCCCTCGGGAGGCCCGCCACGGCCGCCCACGCGGCCGACCACGCCGTCTCCGGACGGGCCAGAGGCTTCCTGGCCGGCTTCATGGGCCTGCCGGCGCACCCGCGCCGGACGTCGCGGCCGGCCGGTCGCGCGAGCGCCCGCACCGGCCCGGCCGCCTCGGCCACTTCGGTGCAGGACACTATCCGGAGCGAGGGACAGACCTGGCCGGGCCGGTGGGCGGAGGGGCGCGTCAGACCTGCTCGGCCGCGATCGGGCGGGCGGCGGGTGCCGGCATCGCCGGACGGCGACGGCCGAGCAGGCCACGACGACCGCGACGACGACCGCGACGACGACCCGGGCCCGGTCGGGCGCGTCCGAGGTGAAGAACACCGGGACGCCGAGCCGGGCGGACACCACCCGGGAGCACCACCGGCCCGCCTCCCGCGGCGGCGTCCGTGCCCTGCGGGTCCTGGTCGAGGGGAGATCACCGACCCGCACCGCTGATGGGATCCGCGAACCGCGGAGGCGGCCCTCGTCAGGGCAACTACCCTTGAGCGCCAGAAGGGTTGCTACAGGGGCGGGCGATGGACGACGAGATTCAGCTGATCGGTGACGGTGACGGACTCGCGGTCATCGGAAGGCCGGCCGCCGTGGAGCGCTTCCTCGCCTCGGAGGGACTGCTGTCGCTGTCCAGGGACTTCGGTCTGCCCCGGCTCGGACCTCTGCTGCGCAGGGGAGCCGGAGTCGCGCAGGCGGGCTCCGGGATCGCCGCCTGCGCGGGCCGCTGGGTGAAACTGACCGAGGAGTCCGCGCGACTGGTCAAGGAGCACGGGCTGATGGACAGCGGGACGCCGGGCGTCAGCTATGCGATGGTGGGGCAGCCCGGCGTGATCAAGTCCTGGCTCCAGGTCGCGAAGGGGCCCGGCTCGTTCCTGACCAACCCGGCGGTGCTCTCCGGCGCCGCGGGGATCATGGCGCAGCTCGCGCGGCAGCATGAGATGAACGAGATCAAGAGCCGCCTGGCGACGATCGACAAGAAGGTCGACGACGTGCTCCGCGGCCAGAAGTACGCCGAGGTGGCGAGGGTGGTCGGAGCGGGATTCGACATCGACTCCGCGATGACCGTCCGGGAGCGGACCGACCGGGTCGACGCGATCACCTGGTCCACGGTGCAGGGCAGGACCCACACGATCACCGACGCCCTGGGGTGGACGCTGCTTCGGCTCGACGCCGTCGCGGCGAGAGTGGAGGGCGCGACCGGGAAGATCGGTGACCTCGCCAGGACGGCCGAGCAAGCGGCCTCCGACGTCCGGGAGTTGCTCGTCGTCCTGGCCCACTGCCTCGGACTGCAGGACGCGCTCGACGTACTGCGACTGGACCGCGTGCTGGACGAGTCGCCGGACGACCTCGACGGACACCGTCTCGCGCTGAGCGCCGACCGGCGGAAGTGGCGGGAGCGCATCTCACGCGAGACCGGGCATCTGATGGCCCGCATGGAAGCGGCCGCCGACGCGGCCGACTCCCACGTGCTGCTGCACGCGACGACGTCCCGCGCGGTGGTCGGCTCCGTCAACCGGGTCGCCCTCGCCGTCGACGACTTCCACAGGTCGCTCGGACTCGACCACGAGCGGCAGGCATGGGAGGCGACCCGCTGGTGGGACGCGGCCCGGGACCCGGGCCAGTTGAAGAACGCGGCCGCGGAAGTGGGGCGCAGTCCGCTCGTCAGAGCGGGCGTGGCGGGCCTGGGGGTAGGGGCGGCGGTCCTGCTGAAGGCGAAGAAGACCGGCTGAGCGGGCGCCGGCCGTCAGCCGTGTGGGCGGCCGGCCGGACGGAACGAGCGGGTCACTCAAGTCGCTGCCCGTGCCATCCGTGCCGGTACTTCCCCCATGGCAGACCTCCACCCCGCGGGGGACCGGCCCGCGGCGGCCGACCTCGAGGGCGCGAGGACGTCGCACCGCGCCTGACCCGGGTACGGCCGAGTGCCCTGCCCTCGGTCCGGGCCCACCGGCTCGCGGCAGCCCTGGACGGCGACGGCTCGCACGGCCGGGCCGACCAGGCCGTCACCGACCTGTGGGACCAGCCCTGACGCGGACACGCGCGCCAGGCGCGGCCTGGTGCGAGCAGGACCTCGGCGCCGACCGACCGGCCTTCGCCCGGCAGGCCGTGCGGGCTACGCCGTGACGGCCGGATGCGGCGGGAGGTGAGCCGAGCGGGTGAACACCGGCTGTGCGCATGCAGTCACGGCCGAGGGGCCGTTCACTGGGAGAGGAATGCTACTTCTCAGAGGGAGGCCGTATGCCGGCACGCTGGACACGGAGTGCGGCGGCTGCGCTGCTGACGGCGGTCGTGGCCACGGGGGCCGCCGGGTGCTCGGACGACGACAGCAGCAGCAGCCCGTCGGACGTGGCGAGCAGCGCTCGGTCCGCCGCGGCATCGGTGGCCTCCGAGGCGTCGGCGGCGGCGTCCTCGTTCGCGTCCGAGGCGTCCGACGCCCTGGCCTCGGCCAGCGCCGAGGCCCAGCGGCGGCTCGACGAGGCCAAGGGCGGCGTGGAGGCCAAGGACGACGTGCAGCTCGGCGACGTCACCTTCGACGGCGAGGGACGGGCCACGGCCCCCGTGACCGCGCGCAACACCGCCGACTCCGCGAAGTCCTTCGCCGTACAGGTCAACTTCGAGGACAAGGACGGCAACGTCCTCGACACGGTCGTCATCACCCTCAAGGACGTGGCCGCCGACCGGTCCGCCGACGCCACCGCGCGCAGCCACCGCGAGCTCTCCGGGGACGTACGCGCCTCGATCGCCACCGCCCTGCGCTACTGACTCCGTCGCCCGGAACCTCGACGGCCGGGCGGAGCAGAGCAGTGGTCGCGGCGCCCAGATGTTCAAGATGCACCTTCTGCCGCCGTCTACTGACACGCAGCAACCGTCCAGCCGAGACCGAGTCGGCCGCCGCCGTCCGGCCCGGAGGGCCGACAGCAGAGCGCACGGGCGCCCGATCTGCCGTCGACGGCAGGGCGATGGCTCGATGGCCTGTCTGGCAAGCCCTAGCTGTATTGATCACAAGCGTTGTTAACGCCGGCAGGTCTTGATCATGGCGAAGACCTCCGGTGTGGTGGAGGTGTCTAGGCTCCACACCACGCACGG
>NZ_JBITYN010000017.1:0-99311 GCF_044545925.1 Streptomyces sp. NPDC053367
GGGGGGGGGGGGTGGGGGTGGGGTTGGGGTTTGTGCGGGGGGGGTTTTTTTTGTGGGGGGGGGGGGGGGGGGGGGGGGGTTTTTTTTTTTGGGTGGGGGGGGGGGGGGGGGGGGGGCCGGCCGGGGGTGCTCCCTCCACGGCCGGGCACCCGAGGGGACCACAGCCCGCACCGGGCCGCCAGGCCAAGCCGCCTGCGGCGGTCGCGCAAGCGCGAGCCCGGCACCCCGGCACGGCCCGCGGTCGGCTGACGCCTGCCCAACCGCGGAGGGAGCACCCCGACCGGGACGGTATGTGGCGTGCGGACGCCAGAGGGAACCCGGAAAAATGCGGCCTGAGCTGCGATTTCGGCTTGACCTGCCCCCCAAAACTTGATTGAATTAGCAGTGTCGAAAGGGGGCGGGAATCCCCGGCCGACACCAGGGCCCCCGGGCCCGGCACCGAATCACCTCAACCGAACGGAAGACCCATGATCACTGTGGATCTCGTCAAGCGGCGCGGGCAGTACCTCGTTATCGCGGACGACCAGGACGCGTTCACCAACTGGGCTGAGTACATGCGCGAGGACCGGCTCCCCGAGCGGCGCGTGGTGCACGTCGAGCGCCAGGCCGACCACCCGGTCGAGCGCGAGGCGCAGTGGGACGAGCTGTCGGGCTCCGTCCTGGACGCCGGATCGGAGTCGCTGAGCCTGCTGACCGTCAGCGCCGTCAGCCACGCGCACGCCGCCGCCATCGCCCGGCTCGAGTACGCCGTGTTCAACGCCGCCGTCCGGATGGGCGAGGTCATCGACACGCACCTGGGGTACGGCGGCTGCGGGTGGGTCGCGGTCCGCATCACGGACGGCGGCAGCGACGGCGAGCTGTACGGCGACTATGCGCAGGCCTTTGCCGCCCAGGTGCACCCCGAGGAGTGCACCTACTTCCCGATCTCCCCGCTGACGCCGTGGACGCCCCGCATGCGCGAGGAGCACCTGGAGGCCATGACCCACCTGCGGCACAGGTGCATGGTCCACGGCACCCCGACCTGCCGCTGACCCGCGGCCCCCGGTGACGCGGGCGGGGGCGGGAATCCCCGCCCGCGCCACCGGCCCGGCCGCCCGACACCGATCAACCTCAACGAAAGGCACGAGCATGACCACGACCACGACCCTGGCGTTCCGACTCGGCACCCCGGACTGGGAACGCCGTTACCCCGTCCTGATCGGCGAGAACACCGTGATCGGCGCGGTGTTCCGCTGGCACCGCGACTGGCTCGCCCTCACCAGCGAGGGCGAACACAACCTCGGCCGCCCGGAGAAGGGCCGCCGCGGCGTCCCCCAGGCGGCCGCGCAGGCGGCGGCCGCGCACGTGGCCGCCGAGTACGCGGCCGGTCGTATCACGGCTATGTCCCTCGCGGACGTGACGGCCGCCGTGCCGGTGCCGGACGGTGACGTGCCGCTGCTGCACCCGCGGATGCCGCAGACCCCCCGCAACGTCGAGACCGCACAGCAGGTCATGACCGCGCTGGCGCTGCACCGCTGGAAGCCGTACACCGGCTTCCCCGGCAGCGACAACCCGTGGTGGCAGGAATGCGAGCTGTGCGGCTGGCAGGGCCCGCGCTACTGGTCGCACCAGCGCGGCCGCAACGGCGAACCGCCCAGCACCTACCGGCACCCGGCGTCCGCCGAGTTCGGGGCGCCCGCCGGGTGCCTCGGTGACGCCAAGGTCCGCGAGCTGATCGCCGCCTACGGCCAGTAGCTCCGCCCCGCCGCTCGCCCAGCCAGCCGGGCCCGGATCACCCCGGGCCCGGCTGGCCACTGGTCGTGGGAAGGCAGCCTCACGACCAACGAGCCGGCGGGCGCCGGCCGCAGACGCAAGGCGGCCGACGGGGCGCAAAAGCGTGGGAATCCCGTCGGCCGCAAGGCCCGGCCACCGAAGGCCCTCAACAGGCCGTCAACCGAGCACGCCAACATGGTAGACGCGTTCCGCACACACCGAGGAGCAGGACTGATGAAGACCATCGACGGACGGCTGTACGCCACACGGGCCGAGCTGTCCGAGCGTGCCGGGTACAAGGGGGACGCCACCCTGCGCGCCCTTTGGGCGGACCGCGAGGACAACGGGCACCCGCCCGCCCGCCGGATCGACCGCGCCCTGTACTGGGACTTGGAGGAGTGGGAGCGGTGGTTCACTGCCTACCAGCGCCAGCGCAACGGCGTCGACTACAGCGGCAGTCCCGACGAGGAGCTGCCCCCGGCCGGTCAGGCCAGGGTGCTCGGGATCGACGTCAGCGCGATCAGCCACTACCGCGACAACCCGCCGCCCGGGTGGCCCGCCCCTGTGCGCACCACGGAGCTGGAGAGCGGCCGGGTGCGCGAGTACCGCACCCGGCGCCAACTGTGGGAGTACGCCGACTCCCGCCCGCGGGCCGGGACGGCCGGCCGCCCGCCGGCGAAGGGGCCGGACCCCCGCATCGCCCTGGCCGTCGAGGCCCTGGCCGCCGAGCCCGGCCGGAAGGCGGGGGAGATGGCCGCCGCCCTCGCCGAGCGTCACGGCGGAGGCCTGAGCACCTGGAAGAGCATCGTCACCGAGGCCCGCAAGCAGGGCTGACCGGCGACCGGAGCGCGCCCGGCCAGCCCCGCCCCCGACCGGGCGGACGCTGGCCGCTGGCGCATCCGTGAGAAGGTCAGGAAACCGGCCCTGATCTGCGATTTAGCCTTGACCTGCACCTCGGAACTTGATTGAATTAGCAGTGTTGGAACGGGGCGGGAATCCCGGACCGGCGCCACCGAGAACCCTCAACGATCAAGGAAGGTCCATGACCGAGACCGAGCCGGGGGAGCCGACCCCGCAGACCTGCCTCCGGGTCGCCCGCGAGGCCGCCGCCCTCGCCGCCGCCGCTGACGACCACGCGCTGAGCGCCGTGTGCCGCAGCAGTTCCCGCAACGAAGCGCGCCTGGAAGAGGTCATGCACGCGGTGCACCGGGAGGCCGTCGAGGCCGAAGGGCACGCCGCCCGGGCGGAGCAGTGGGCGGCCGACCCGGAGATGCCGGACAGCGCGCTGCGCCACTGCGCCCGCGGCGCCGTCGACTACGCAGTGCGCGCCCAGGAGGCGGCCGGGGTCGAGGTGACGGCCGCCGCCCTGCGGACCGAGCTGGAGCGCAGGCTCACCGCCCAGGAGCACGCGGAGCTGGAGAGCGAGCTGCGCCGCCGGGAGGCCGAGCAGGAGGCCGCCGAGCGGGCCGCCACCGGCATGGACAGCGACAACCGCCACCTGGCCCGGATGAACGCCTACTTCGCCGAGAGCGCCGTGCCTGCACTCGGCTGGAGCGCCGGGCACGTCCGGGTGATGGAGGCCGCGGAGACCGGCCGCCTGTACTGGCGTGACGGACAGGCCCGGCAGGCCGCTGCGCACGGCGTGTGGAGCGGCGGCCGCCGGGTCCACCGGGAGCGGACGCAGGACCTGCGGGCCGCCGGGTTCCTCACGGCGGTCGCCGCCGCCGACGGCGCCCAGGTGCTCAAGCCCACCCCGATGGGGCAGGTCGCCCTGGAGTTTGCGCGGCTGTATCCGGCGGGCCTGTACGACAGTGACACGGCGGCGTACGAGGCCCGGTACGCCCGCGTCGCGAAGCGGTACAAGCGCATGGACGACAAGAAGGCCGCCGCCCGCCGTCTGCCCGCCCTGGAGTACGGCGCGGTGCGCCTGTACCGGCGGCCGGTGACGCTCGCCGAGCAGGAGGTGCGCGCCGAGCGCGAGGCCGCCGAGCAGTGGGAGGACGAGGGCGGCTACTGCCCCGGCGTCCCGACCCCCGCTCCCGCCGTCGAGGACACCGCCCGGTGCCCCTGCTGCGGACTGCACAAGGTCACCGTGGCCGGTGTCCTCACCCCCCACAAGGCCACCCGCGCCGCGGTCGAGGACTGCCCCGGCAGCGGACTCCGGCCCGGCACCGAGACACCCCGCCCGGCCGCCGAACCCCGGACCGAGGACGCGCCGGCGGCGGCCGCGGAGCCCGCCCCGGCACCGGCTGCGGACGAGCTTCCCTGGCCTCCCGGGGTGCGGCTGGTGTCGCTGATGTCCACCCGCTACCGGGACTGGTGGGGGCTGGAGTGCGGCCGGTGCGTGCCCGGCGTCAGCGCCCCGCTGCCCGGCAAGTGGGACGACAAGGGCGACGCCCGGATCGCCGCCTACGCGCACTACGACGAGGCCCACCGCCCGGCCGACGACCTGCTCACCGAGCAGGAGATCGCCGAGGTGGAGCGCTGGCCGCTGTCGGACGCGCAGCGCACCGTGCTGCACCGGGCCGAGCACGCCGAACTGCGCGAGTACGACGACGGGTTCTGGGCCCTGGACTGCGTTCCGGACCGCTGGGACGTCAACAAGCGCGTGGCCCGCGCGCGGGTGACCGGACTGTGGGCGGCCGGGCTGCTGGACGTGCACCTGGACAGCTCCGGCCGCCGTCTGGTGAAGTCGCCGACGGCACGCCGGGTGGTCCGCCTGCTGTGGCGTGCGAAGCGCCAGGGCGTCGCCGAGGCAGCCGCGAAGGACGCCAAGCTCACCCCGCTCCCCAAGCGCAGCAACGGCTACCCGCTGTTGTCCGAGGGGCGCTACTTCAAGGGCGAGCAGCGGCCCGCCGACGACGCGGCCCCGGCGGAGCCCGCCGCCCTCCCCACGTCCACCGAGACGGCCCCGCCGACGGCCGCCGCCGTGCGCGCCGAGCAGCCCCTGCTGCGGCGCCTGTTCGCCCCGCGCGCCGCACGCAAACAGCGTCCCGCGCACGACCTCCACACCGTCATCCGGCGCCCCCAGCGGGTCCTCACCGCCGAGGAGCGCGAGCGGGTACGGGACACGGCCGCGCTCAACTTCCAGGGCGCCCTGATCATGGGCATCATCGATCCGGTCCCCAACGCCTCGCCGATGCCGGAGGAGGCGGGTGCGTGGGTGCGCGAGCACGTGTGGCCCGAGCACCTCCAGCAGATCGAGCGCAAGTACCCGCACGGCTTCGCACGCTGGAGCATGTGCGAGCGGGGCACCTGCTGGAACTGCCTCTCCGGGCGGTGCGACATCTGCGTCCACCGCCAGAAGGGCGGCCCGGACGTCGACCGCAACCAGGACTGGGTGACCGACCATCGGGGCCGCAACGTCGCCCGGCTCATCCCCCGGCCCGGCGGCGAGCCGTGCGTGTGGTGGTGCCGGTGCGCGTGCCCCAAGGACGGCCCCGCTCCGGCCCGTCCGGCGGCGAAGGCAAAGCCCGCTCCGGCCGCCCCGCCGACGGCGCCCGCGCTCGCCCCGGCACCGGCCGCGACGCCGGTACGGGCACCCGAGGAGAGCGCCGTGCAAGCCGCCTTGTGGTGACGCGGGGGGCGCTGCCCCCCACACCCCCCGGCCCTCTCTCGGAGGGGGCGGGGGGACGCGTGCCGACCTCGCGGTGAGCGGGTGGTGCAGGGGGGGGGCGGCCGGGGGACTCCCTCCCCGGACGGGCACCCGAAGGGGACCACAGCCCGCGCCGGGCCGCCAGGCCAAGCCGCCTGCGGCGGTCGCCTCCGGCGAGCCCGGCACCCCGACACGGCCCGCGGTCGGCTGACGCCTGCCCGACCGAGGAGGGAGCCCCCCGACCGGGGCGGTCGTACGGCGTCCCGACGCCGGGGCGGAAACGTCATGTGACCTGCGCAAACGCCTTGACGCACCCCCTAAAACTTGATTGAATTAGCAGTGTCGGAACGGGGCGGGAATCCCGGACCGGCACCACCGAGAAGCCTCAACGACAAGGACCACGGGCACATGATCGAGACCGAAGCAGCGCAGCGGGCGGCACTGCCCGAATGGCTCGCCGACGTGGCGGAGGACCAGGAGGAGGACGCGGCGGTCCTGTGCCGCGCAGCAGGACACCCGGACCTGATCGAGTGCCGTCGCACGGCCGATCTGCTCGCCGACCTTGCCCAGACGAACCTCGGCGAGGACGCCGAAGGGTGGGCACTGGACGCCATGCTCCGCGTCATCCAGTGCGCGTACGCGATCGCAGACGGCGACATGGAGGAGGCCGCCGAGTGCGGCAGCGCAGCCAAGGGCGAGCGTGCCGCCATCACGCTGGACAGGCTGGAGTCCGAGGCAACCGCCGCCGACCGGCTCGCGGGCCTGGACCGAGAGACCTACAAGCTGCTGCAGTGGTATGCCGCGCCCTGGCCGATGGAGTGGCTGTTCCCGCCGGCGAAGGACGACCAGGATCGCGTGATCCGCCCCCGAATCGTGGTCCTGTTCACCGGACCGGGCGGCCTCACGCACGGCATCCTGCGCATCCTGCAGGCCAACGTCGACGTGGTCGGCGTCGACCTGGACCGGGGTGCCGTCGCGACGTCGACGGCCGCCGGGTACCGCGTCATCCACGCCGACGTAACCGACCTGGACCCCGAGCACCCGTGCCTGCAGCACGTCACCGGTATCGCGCTCACCCCGCCGTGCCAGGCGTACAACCCGTCGGGCCTGCGCAAGGGCCACTACGCGGGCGCAATCGAGCTGATCGAGCACACAGTTCTGGAGGCCGCCGCAGCCGCCGGTTTCTGCCCGGTCATCACCCCCGAGGGCGGCGACGTGGCACCCGGCTGCGAGGACGGCTACGCACCCCGCCTCAAGATGACCTGGGACGAGATCCGCGAACCGCTGGAGCAGCTTGAGGACGCGCGCGCCGGGCTGATGGCGGAGGTCGTGATCTGGCCCCTGGCGATGCTCGCCCGCGGCGGCAACGTGGAATGGGTCGCTGTCGAGCAGTCGAGCGCCTTGCCCGCCCGGATCGAGGCCGCACTCATGACCCGGCTGAGCGAGGCCGGATGGCACACCACCGAAGCGTTCACCCTGGACGCGGTCGACTACGGCTCTGCCTCCCACCGCAAGCGCCGCCTCATGGCCGCCTACCGCGGTGAGCACCCGTTCGTCGACCTCACGCCCACCCGGCCGTTCCCCGTGACGACGTTCGCCGCGGTCGTCGGCTGGCCTACCGGCCGCACCTACCTGACGCGCGGCAACCGCCCCGTCGACCCGGTCACCGGCCGCGCAAAGGGCGGCAGCTCCCGCAGCGCCGACCTCCCGTCGACGTGTGTGACGGCGACCGCCTACGGCTGGACTTGCGCCGAGACCGGCGAGCGCATCACGCAGGAGGACATCGGTCGTCTGGTCGGCTTCCCGGCGGACTACCCGTGGCGCCATGTCGGCCGCGGCCGCGGGGTGCGAACCCAGGCCCAGCAGGCCGCCGATGTCGTCTGCCCGATGGTGTCGGCAGCGCTGTTCGGCCGCATCCTCGGAGATCGGCAGTGGGAGACCAAGGTCCGAGCGTACGTCGAGGAGCTTTACCGCCCTGCGGCGGTCGAGAGAGGCGGACAGGCGCTTCTGCGGAGGCTGTTCGCCCCGCGCGTCCCGACGCACTACATTGTCCGGTCACCTGTCGCTTGACCGGCGCACGCACCACTACGACGAAGGGGCCCCGCAAAGCGGAGCCCCTTCTCTGTGTCCGGTCCCGGTCCTGTCACACGGAGGCGGCGGACGACACATCGGCGGCCGTGGAGGAGCTGTCCTGTGCTGGGATGCCGCCCGCCGGCGAGCCGCCCGCGTCGGCCGCCTCAGACGCCTGTCCACCGATCCGCTTTCCTGCCGAACGGGATCGCTTCCGCGGCCGCTTCACCGGCTCGTCCGCGCCCAGATCCGCCAGCTCGACCGCTGTCCAGCCCGCCGCTTCAGCATCGACGTACGCCTTGCCGTACGGCTCGTCGAGTGCGGCGAGCTGCTCCAGCAGCATGCTCCGCTTGGCCAGGATCTCCACGAGCGGGCCCGCCGCCGCTTCCCGGCGTTCCTGAAGTGCCCTCATCTTCTGCAAGATCTCATCCGCGCTTGGCATGCAGTGATCGTAGCTTCGGCATTAACGCAGCCGCCTGATATCCGGCCTAGTGCCGCAGGCGGCAGCGGTTTTGACCTCACGTCACGAGCAGCTCAGGCCTTCTGAGGGAGCAGTAACCACCGGAAGCGAGTTAGTGCTTACTGGGCCCAGTAAGCATGATCTCCGGCTTTCGGCCCACTACTGTGGGCGGCCGGTGATCTTTGGTCCGAGCACGGACCGGGGTTTGGAGGGGGATTGCTGTGACCGAGCCACCGGCAGCGGATGGCCGGCGCCGCGTGCCGAAGCGTCGCCGCGAACGCGAGGCCGCTGGAGCTCGCGACAACCGCATCAAGATCTCCTACAACAACACTGAGCTGGCCATCGTGACCGAGGCCGCCGCACGCGACAACCAGGCCCTTGCCTCATGGGTCGGCGCCGCCGCCTTGAATGTGGCCGCCGAGAAAGTCGTCCCCGTCTCTACCGACTCCCGCGACGTCCTCGCGGAGCTGATCCAGGCCCGCAACCAGGCCTCGCGTATCGGCAACAACGTCAACCAGATGACGAGGGCCTTGAACGCCGACGGCACGATCCCCGATGCACAGCTCGCGGCCACATTGGAAGCCATCCGCAAGACCGTTCAGCGCCTGGACGAGGCGACGCTTCAGGTGATGCGTGAACGGCGTCCGCGGCCGTGATGCCGAAGAAGGCACGAGACGGCACCGACACCTGGGGACTGCTGGACTACCTGTACGGGCCGGGCAAGAGGGACGAGCACACGGACCCGCACATGGTGGCTTCGTGGGACGACCCGTACGTCGAGGACCCAGCACGCTCGCTCAACATGACGATCGCCGACCTGGCGCTCATCCTGGACGCTCCGGTGCACGCCCTGCTCTGCAAGCGACCGGCCAGGCACGTGTACCACGTGGCGGTGCGCAACCCGCCCGAGGATCGGCTCCTGACGGATGAGGAATGGGCGCGCGTCGCACGCGAGATGATGCATGCCTCCGGCATCGCCCCACACGGTGACGACCAAGCCTGCCGATGGGTCGCGATCCGACACGCCGATGACCACATCCACATTGTCGCGACGCAGGCCCGGCAGGACGGACGGCTGCCGCGGCTGCGGCAGGACATCGTGCAGATGCACGCGGTCGCGAGGAACTTCGAGGTCGAGTTCGGACTGCGGCGTCTGAAACACGGCGACAAGACCGCACGGATATGGCCGAAGACCGGGGAGCAGGAGAAGGCGGCCCGTCGAGGGCTTTCGGAGCCGGTCCGCGAGACACTCCAGCGCACGGTACGTGAAGCCGCAGCCGCCGCGGTCAGCGATTCCGACTTCTTCGCTCGGCTCACCGCGTCTGGGGTCCGAGTAAAGCAGCGCGTGGCGCCGGACGGAAACGTCACCGGCTACTCCGTCGCGATGCCTGGTGACCGTGACGGCGGGCAGCATGCGGTGTGGTTTTCGGGTGCCCGGCTCGCCTCCGATCTGTCTCTGCCACGCGTGCGGGAGCGCTGGCAGAACCCGGTGCGTGTACCTGCGGTTGCGCCGGCGGAGATGTGGCGTGAGGCGGAGCTCCGGGTGCGGGCGGCGGCTGAACAGCTCGGCGCGGGAGGGCTGCACCAGGGCGCGGGAGACGTCGCCGCACTCGGCGATCTCATCGTCATCGCTGCGGTCATTGCGCCGCGCATGGTGCGCGACCGGCTGAAGGACGTGGCCTTCGAGTTCGAGCGTGCATCGCGTGTCCCGGGTGACCGGGCGCTCGAAGGTCAGTCGCGCAGGCTCTACCGGGAGTCGGCGTACCTGCTGTCCCGGTCGGCGGCCGCGGCAGGACGCAGTGACACGGTGAGCGGACTGGGGTTCCTGCTCGCCCTGGTGACCGCGATCGAGGCCTCCCGTCGCTGGCATCAGGCGCAGGAGCACCGTGCGCAGGCGGAGGCCTCCGGGAAGGCTGGCCGACTCCTGCGTGAGGCGGTCGAGGTGACCGCCGGCGCGAGCGCGGCACGCGCGTACAGGCCCCGTCCGAAGCGCAACGCCGCCCGCTCCGCGGGGGTCCGCCGGAAACCGGCGGCGTCAGGCGAGAGGCCGATGGCCGGTGTGGTCCAGGAGGCGCTTCCGGTGCATGCGCGTGAGGTGCTTGCGGACCCGGCGTGGCCCGCGCTGCGCACACGGCTGGCAGCGGTCGAGAAGGCGGGGGAGGACCCGGTCGACGTCCTCGCCGCGGTCGCCGCCCGCAGGGAGTTGGGCTCAGCGGACTCGGTCGCCGAAGTGCTTACATGGCGGCTGGACGGGTGGCAGCGTGAGCGCGGTGCGACGGCGGCCGCCAACGGCGGAGGCTCGTTGTCGACGGCGCCGGGCGGCACCGACCGTTTGGGTACGACGCGTAAGCCGGAGACCCCTGGAGCGACACGGCGGCCACCGGGTGACGAGCAGCATCGGGGTCCGCGACGGGCCCGGTAATCGAGGGGAGCGAGCATGGCAACACCAACCCCAGAGGGACAGGCCGGGGAGGCGTTCGCGCAGGCGGCCGCCGAGGCGGTGCAGACGTCCGTGATGGCGATCCGCTTAGTGCTGGCCATCGCGGACGCGGTGCGCCGTCAGCAGCAGAAGAGGGCCGGAAAGGAGGGCGACCTCCCCGACGCGGAAAAGTCGACGGCGCAGGCCTCGGCAGAGGTGAAGAGACTCCTGCCGGAGGACATCGGCACGGCCATGCTGGAGAGCGCGGACTGGCCGGGCCTCGCGCAGCAGTTGATGGCGCTCAGGAGCGCCGGGGTGGACCTGGAGGCGATGCTCCCGCGTGTCGGTGAGATCGCTGTGACGGTGCGGGACCAGGTCGCGGCGAATGCCCAGCAGGTGGCCCGCGAGGGCACGGAGGAGTGGGCGAGGGCGCTGCGCGAGACGCTGCCGGCGGGACCGGTGCGTGAGGCGATCCTGTCGTCGCCGAAGTGGCCGGAGATCGCGGCGACGATGGCGAAGCTGGACAAGCACGGGGTCGACGTGAGGGCGATCCTCGCGTCCGCGCACGAGGAAGGCGTGGGCGTCGATCAGGCGGTCGCGAAGGTGCTCGGGGCAGCGCAGGTGCCCACCACGAGCCGGGACGCGAAGCTGTCGTACGGGCCGCTGACCATCGGTCTGGACATCCCCAGGGACCTCGACCTGGGAGACCGGGAACAGGCCCTTCGGCAACTGGCCATCCTGCCCTCGGAGAACCAGAAGTTCGCGTCGATGGTGCGTGATGCGTTGCCCGGCAGGGAGCGGGAGGCGGGACTGCTCATGTCGGCGCGTCACTGGCCGTTGATCGCCTATCGGATGGCCGACATGGAGAGCAAGGGCCAGCCGGTCGCGGCGCACCTGGCCCGGTTGTCGCAGGACACTGACTGGCTGCTGGGCCCGCCGTCGCAGATGGGGATGCGACTGATCCAGGCAGCCAACGCCGCGCTGCGCGAGCCGCTCGGTGCGCCGGCGGGATCCGGCGAGTCGACCCGAGAAGTGAACAGTACGGCGGCCCGGTCTACGTCACCGAGTGTGGCACCTGCTAAGGCGGCCGCGAGGAGCGCGGCACCGGTCATCCCAGGAGTGGCCGCGCACCGGCAAGCCGGGCCTGCCGCGCAGCGTGGCCGGACCCGGTAGACCGACGGACGGCGGCACAGCCGTGTCGGGACTCCGCTCGATGAGCATCGTCGAGCTCGTAGCCATGAGTCGGCTTCTCGTAGAGGCGTGAATAGGTTCCGTTATAAGGATCGGCGACTGCCACGACCAGCAGATAGCCCCGGGTTACTGGTACTTGTACTCCTCGCAACAAGGCGCCTGGAACGGTTCTCGGATCGCGGCGGACCACCCTGCGCTTCGTGACCCGGCCGGCGCACATGGGGTCGGCACGCGATGAGTCAGGGTCGGCGGCTGCTGTTCAACCCGAAGTCCATCCAGGAGAGGGGATCGGCCGTGGGCGGTCAGATAGATCAGCGGACGGTGTTGCTCCTGCTTATCGGGGGCGGGGCCACGTATGTCGCCTTTGAGAACCCCATACTTGGCGCCGCCCTCGTGACGGGTGTCGCAGTTGTGACACTGCTCCATCTCCTGATGAAGGATCAGTGATCAGGGCCTGTGTCGCTGGTCCGATCAAGCATCGGTGGCCCAAGATCGGGGCGACTCTTGGAAGGGTCAGGTTGAGCGCGTCACCTTCGAGAGCGCGCGGGGCGTCCCTGGTTCGCCGTGCCTACTGAGCAGAGGTATCAGCTGTGGTGGGGGAGTCCGGGTCGGCCTGGACAGGGATGGTCCTGCGGTGGGTGCGGCGATACTCCTCCACCGTGGCCACAGCTGCGTTGTAGAGGGTGGGGCTCATGCCCGCCCTCTCCGGGCTTATCTCGCTCCAAGGCGTATTGAGCAGGCGCATGGACTGCACGAGGGCCTCCACGACGAGAAGGGTGGCGCTGATGGCCGTGACGAAGGCGGTGTAGGTCGCCAGCAACGAGGCAGGCCCCTCGTCCTCGTCGGCGGACCAGAAGACCGTGAACACGACGCCGAAGAGAAGAGCCGTGGACATCAGTGCCCAGGCCAGGCCCAGGGCGATCAGGCCGATCGGACGCAGGACCTGGCGTGGGCGGGTCTGGTCGGCCGCGAGCTGCAGCTCATCGCGTGTTGGTTCTTCACCGGCCTGCAGTCGGTCGCTGATCACCCTCAGCGCCGCCTCCTCGCGTGCCACTAGCTTCGTGAAGTCTGCCACCGCCGCTTTGAGGAGGCCAAGGAACTGGACGGTCCCGACGACCAGTAGGGCGATGTCGACCCCTACGACGAGGGCCGCGTATTCCTGCGTCATGACCAGATTCAAGGCACTTCTCTTTCACAGACGGTTCAGGGACGGGTGGCGCCGTAGTAGTCGCTGTCGGGCATGGCGGAGGAGAGTGAGACGACCTCGACGGTCTTTCCGGTCCGGGGAGCGTGGATGACGTTGCCGTCTCCGGCGTAGATGGCGACGTGGTAGATGGAACCGGAACCGCCGTTGTTGGACCAGAACAGCAAGTCGCCGACTTGGAGGTCCTGGCGGGAGACGGCGCGGTCGGAGGTGGCGCCGTACTGGGCGGCGGCGGTGCGCGGCAGGTGCAGGTCGGGCCAGTAGGCGTACTGGACCAGGGAGGAGCAGTCGAAGCCGACGGTGGTGCTGGCGGCGCAGCTGCCGTTCAGGTAGCCGTTGGTGCCGTCGCAGAAGCCGGTGCTGGGGCCGCCTGGTCCGCCGCCGCCCCAGGCGTAGGGGGTGCCGATCCGGGTGGCTGCTCGTCGGGTGGCGTCGGCGCCTGCCCCGGAGCCGGAGATCTCGACCATGCCGGAGCCCTGGAAGCGTGGGAGGGCGGCGAGGATCGAGTGGACGTAGTCGTAGGTCTGGCCGTGGGCCCAGGACTTGGGCGGGACTCCGTGGAAGCGCTGGACGGCTCCCCATCCGGCGTTGTAGCCGGCGAGGGCGAGGGCCTGGTAGTCGGAACCGTAGTTGGCGGTCTTGGCCTGCTTGAGCAGGGAGCACATCATGCGGCCCTGGGCGGTGACGGCGTCGCCGATGTCGTAGGGGTCGGCGACGCCGTTGCCGTCGGCGTCGCGTCCCCAGGTGGCCCAGGTGCCGGGCATGAACTGAGCGGGGCCTTCGGCGCCCGCATCGGAGACGGCGTCGCGGTCGGTGCGGAATCCGCTCTCCTGGTTGAGCTGGGCGGCCATGAGCGCGGGGGTGAGTTCGGGCTCCCGGCACTCGTTGACGGCCTTGAAGATCCATGGCCGGAATTCGGCGGGGACGCCGCGAAGGCCGCGGCCGCCGTCGGATATCTCGGTGGCCTCGGCGTCCTCGTCAGACAGGACCATGACGATCACGCCGGTGATGGCCACGACGAGTAAGGCCACGATCGTGGCGATGATCTGGATGACGACCTTCACGTGTCCCCCCGTGGACGTGTTCTTCGCCGGCGCGGCACTTGCGCCGTGATGCTCTTGCGGGCCTGGTTCTGGGACGCCTGGAGCGCGCAGGCCCATTGAGCTGGTGTTAAGCCGTAGGCGGCGGCCCATCGTTCGGGTGCGCGCACGCTGATGACGACGCCGCGCTCGACCTGGGAGACCCGCTGGCGGACGACTCCGACGAGGGCGGCTATCTCGGTCTGGGTGCGGCCGAGGAGAGTGCGTATCTCGCGCAGGGTGCGCGCGGGGCAGGGCTGGAGGAGGTCTGCGCGGGTCACTCCGAGGGCGCGTGCGATGGCGTCGGCGACGCGGGCGCGTGGCTGATGGTGGCCGGATTCCGATGTGCGAATGGTGCTGGGGCTGACACCCGCGACGACCGCGAGGCTTTCGATCCCGAGTCCCGCCGCACGGCGCAGCGTGCGTGCGCGAGCACCGTCGTACGCCGTCACCTGTGAACTATCCTCCGCCCTACGAAAATTGCTACTCACTGTTGCCAGCGGAACACGCTAGCCTCATGAGGCACATGAGCCCAAGATCTTGATCGGGCAAACACAGGTCGACAGGGGGGAGTTGCGGCTTGATCACCCAAACGGTGGCGTCCTCGGCGCCCGGCGGTTCTCCGGTGGCGCTGCGGTACGCGCTCATCCCGGTGCACGGTTACGGCATTGCTGGTGCGACGGTTGCGCAGATGCTCGACCCCGACGGGGCCGGGACGGCGCGGCAGCTGCTGCCGGGCGAGGCGGTCCCTTACGGGGCGCTGCCGGTGCTGCTGGCGGAGACGACGGTGTACGGCGCGGTGTGTGTGGAGCAGATGCTGCGCGGCTGGACCGAGGGCTTACCGCGGCCGGCGCTGGTGCTCATCTCCGACGCTCCCGCTCGTCCCGTGCCTGCTGCCCGCTATCGAGTACGCGCCCTGGAGGCACGCCTGGCCGGTGTGGCCCGGGTGCCGTATCTGCCGGTGCTGCGCACCGTCGAGAGCGCCGATGAGGCCATGGAGCACAAGGACGTGAGGGCCGCGGCCGAGGGCCTGCGGCGCCAGATGGAAGGAATGTGACGACGTGATGACCATGGTGACCCTCGCCGGTCTCATCCCCGGCGCGAAGCCCACGCCGATTCCGGGACTTGAGGGTCCGGTGGCCCAGCTTTTCGGCTACGGCCTGTGGGTGATTGCGCTGGCGGGCGCTGGAGGCGCCGGGTTCGGCGTGTACAAGCTGGCGGTGTCGGACAAGCAGCGCGGCGGCGGCGGATCGGAGCCGTTCAAGTGGATGGGCGGCGGCGCGGCGGCGATCTTGTTGTCCATTTCGCTGATCGCGATTCTCAACGGCATCGCGGGCTAGGGGCTGACGGGACGTGTCACGTACCAGGGGGACATGGAACACCAAGGGCACCTGGCTGGCGGGTGGAGCGCTCGTGGCGCTGCTCGCGCTGACCGGCTATGCCATGCTCGGCGGCGATGGTGACAGCGATCCTGATGCCGCCGGGCGGGCGGGTGCGCGGCCGGGGGCGTCGAGCACGGCCAGCCCGGTACCGAGCTATCAGGCTCCGGAGGACTGGACCGAGCCGGAACGCTGGACGGCGCTGCCTCGCGGGGCCGAGACCGACCGCTACGGCAGCGAGGTGGGCTTCCCGCACACCACCGAGGGGGCGGTGGCGATGCTCGCGGCCGCCAACTCCACCGTCATCGAGGACGACCGCGACACGGCCGCCGAGCAGATGAGGATCTACCGCTCGTACGTGGCGCGCTCCGACCAGAGCCCCGATGCGGCCGAGCGCATCGAGCTGGGCGCGATCGAGACCGACAAGCGGCTGCATGAGCAGATGGGTACGCCTGCCGGCCAGGCGCTGCCGCCGGGCGCCTACGTCCGCAACACGGTCATCGGGTACAAGGTCGTGCTGCAGTCGGAGAACGAGGTGGGCGCCTGGCTGCTGGCGCGTGCGGTGATGAAGCGCGGCGAGAGTGCGAAGGAGTCCGCGGGCTACACCCGCGTGCTCGTGGGCGCGGTATGGCAGGACGGTGACTGGCGGCTGTCGGGTTCCGTGACGCAGAAGGTCCGCGACGCTTCCGGGAAGCGGCCGACGATCGCCGCACCGGGTGATCCGGCGTTCAACGCCGCGGGGTGGACGGCGATCCGGGAGGCGTCGTGAGACGGCGCCTGACCGCGCTGTGCCTGGCGTTAACGGCGCTGCTGGGCCTGGTCTTCCTCGCGGCGGCGCCCGCGGCCGCGGACGACCCACCGGACGGGTGGCTCGACGGCGGCTTCGAGTCGCTGTGCGACTGGACGGTGACGCCCGTCATCGACAACGTCATCCCGGGGGGCCCCTCCGATGAGGAGCACGAGGAGTTCTGCGACAAGCTCGGCGACGCCCAGGCCAAGGAGATCAAGAAGGCCTGGAACGCGGTCTGGAACTCCGTCCTGGGCGACGTGATCCGCTCCGGCGCCGACGTGGTGAAGTGGATCATCAAGAAGACCCTCACCTATGCCCTGACCACCCCGTCAGTCGACCTGGAAGGGACCGGCCTTTTCGGGCGTGATGCCACGCTCGCAGGCATGCTGACCTGGCTGGGGGTGGTGATCGCGGCAGCCGGGGCGATGTGGCAGATCGGCAAGGGCGCCCTCACCGGGCAGACCAAACACGTGGGCCGGGCGATGCTCGGCTGGGTGGAGCAGACGATCCTGTCCGCGGCCGGAGTCGGCCTGGTCGCGCTGCTCCTGGTCGCCGGGGACGCCCTGACCACCGGCCTGATCGACAAGACGTTCGCGGACGACGGCGCCGCCTACGAGCGGATCGTCGCCGTCATGGTGCCGGTCGGCGTCGCCAACCCCGTCACGTTGCTGTGCATCGTCGCTGTCCTGCTGCTGATCGGGTTCATCCAGATGGTGATGATCTTCCTGCGGCAGAGCGCCATCCCGATCCAGTGCCTGCTGCTGCCGGTGGCTGCGGGCGGCCGGGTCGGCGGGGACGCCACCCGGCAGTGGGCGCCGCGCCTGATCACCTCGATCTGCGTGGTCATCACCTACAAGCCGATCCTCGCGGTGATCGTCTGCACCGGCTTCGCGGAGTTCGGGCACGCCAAGAGCCTGACCGAGTGGCTGCGCGGATGCGCGACGCTGGTCCTGGCGATCCTCGCGCCGGGTCCCTTGACCAAGGTGTTCGCCCCGTTCGGGGAAGCGGTCGGGTCGGGCATGGCGGCCGGCGGCGCCAGCGGCGCCCTCGCCGGAGCCGCCGGGTACTTCATGGCCAAGAAGGGCGGCGGGGACGATGCAAGCAGCGCCCCCGTGGCTGCTCCGGCCCCTCTTTTGGAGCATGTCCAGAGGGTGGAGAAGTCCATGGGCAGCCAGGGCGGTGGGGGCGCGGGCCGGGACGGCGAAGCGGGCAAGGACGCCCAGACCCAGGCCGCCCGCAACGAGGCCAACCGGGTGCCCGGCCAGACCAGCGCGGGTCAGGCCGGCGACCAGGCGGCCCAGGCTGCGGGGACGGCCGCCGGTGCCACGAAAGCCGCGGCTGCCGGGACGGCCGCCACCGGCGCCGGAGCCGGAGTCGGGCTGGCCATCCAGGTCCTGGACGGGGTCAACCAGGGTGTGCAGAGCGCTAGTAACGAGATCGGGAACGGGGGCGGCCAGCGGTGAGCACGCAGCACGAGGTACCGCGGCAGCTGATGGTCGACGGCTTTCGCGTCCGGCAGTCCTTCGGGTTCGGCGGGCTGTCCAAGAACGGCACGATGACCGCGACGGTCGTGCTGGTGGCACAGGGCATGGCCGCGATGCAGGCACCGGCCATGCTGCTGGTCACGCTGCCGGTCACGTTCATGGTGCTGCTCCTGGCCGTCTCCCGCCGGCACGGGATGTCCGCGCTCGCCTACTACTGGGCGCGGTTCGCCTGGCGGCGGGCCACCCGGCTGGACGCCAACGCCTACCGGCGCGTCCTGCTGCCCCACCCCTACGCCCTGGACCTGCCCGGGGTGGGCGCGTCCTCCACGCTGATCAAGGCCTATGACCCGACCACCGGCAAGCACATCGGGGTCGTCCACGACCGGGGCAGCGGACGGATGACCATCACCACGCTGCTCGCTCCGGGTGGCAGTCTGATGGCCCCCACCGGCACCGTGCAGAGCAGCCTGCGCACCTGGTCGTCCGTGCTGGACGCGATGAGCACGGACGAGCAGATCAAGGGTGCGAGCGTCACCATCCAGATCACCCCCGGCGCGGGGGAAGCGCTCGGTGACGACGTCAAGGCGCGCACCGACCCCTACGCGCCCAAGCTGGCCCGCCAGGTGGTGGACGAGCTGGTGCGTACGACGCCGCACGCCACCGCCTCGGTCGCGCCGTGGATGAGCGTCACCGTGGATCCGGCCGCCTCGGCGAACCCGCCCGTGGAACTGCCTGACCAGGTCGCCGAGGCGCTGAAGGTGGTCGACGGCATCGACCTGAGCGGCACCGGCACCGACATCGAGCGACGCGCGACGGACGTGGACCTGCGGCGCCTGGTGCGGGCCGCCTACGACCCCGACGTTTTCCACGCCCGCGACCGTGAGTTCGAGGAACTGTCGTGGTCGGAGTGCGGGCCGCAGGCCGCCGACGACGACTGGGAGTCCTACGCCCACGACGGCGGGGTCTCCACGTCGTGGGTGCTGCGGGAGATGCCGCGCAGGCCCATCCCCTACAGCGTGCTGCTGCCGCTGCTGGCCCCGGGCCGCTACCAGCGCCGGATCACCCTGGCCTACCGGGTCCTGGACCCGTACGAGGGGGAGCGGGTGCTGGAGCGGGAGATCAGTCACGCCCACAACCGGGCCCAGGCCACCGCCGAGGTCAAGGGCCGCGCGAAGTGGAGCCAGCGCGCCGACACCGAGCGGGCGGAGAAGGCGGCCGCCCAGGTCGCCGGCGGCGCCCAGGTCGTCGACTGGACGCTCATGGTGACTGTCACCGCCCGCAGCACCGCCGAACTGCCCGCCGCCCGCCAGGAGCTGGAACGCGCGATCAAGGCCACCCGCGGCATCCGCATGCGCCCCGCCTACGGCGCCCAGGCCGCCGTGTTCGCCGCAGGGCTGCCGCTGGGCTACAACCCGCTCGTGAAGGACTGACGATGACACGCAAGCCGAAGCCGCCGGTGGTGACCACCCCCAGGCGGCTGGTCCCGGTCGTCGACCAGGGCCCCACCCGCGAGGAGCGGCGGGCGGAGAAGAAGCTGCGCGCCCGGTTCGCCCCCCGGCTGGGCTGGGGCGGCCGGTTCGGCGGCCGCGCACCCGTGGAGGACACCGGGACCGTCTACACCGGCCCCAGCATCCAGGCCGGCGGGATCTACCCGTTCCTGCTGGGAGCGGGTCTGCCGCCGCGGGGCGTTCCGGTCGGCCGGGACGTGCTGACCGGCGAGCTGGTGTGTCTGGACCCCTCGGGCTGGACCGGCCGCCTGACCACCAACCCGGGTGTGTGGGTGATGTCCCAGCCCGGCGCGGGCAAGTCCGCCCTGGTCAAACGGATCAGCCTGGTCTACAGCAGCTTCGGCTACATGATGTGCGTGCCCGCCGACGTCAAAGGCGAGTACACGGAGCTGATCCGCGAGCTCGGCGGGTCCGTCGTGCGGATCGGGGACGGCATCGGCCGCATCAACCCGCTCGACTCCGGCCCGCTCAAGGGCCGGGTGGCGTCGCTGCCCGCCGACCGCCGTGCCGCCCTGCTCGACGTCCTCAACGCCCGCAGACTCGAGACCCTGGTGGCGCTGCTGTCCACCAAGCACGGACTCGGCCGCAGCCCCGACGAGGTCGAGCGCAGCGCGCTGGACACCGCCGTGCATGTCGCCTCCGCCGCCCAGGACGAGGGCACCGACCCCGTCATCACCGACGTCACCCGCGTCCTGCGATCCGCCCCGCAGGTTCTGCAGGACAAGCTCGCCGCCGGGGGCGAGACCTACTGGAACCTCACCCGGTCGGTCATCGCAGGCCTGGACAACCTCGTCGGCGGGCCCCTCAAAGGGCTGTTCGACGGTCCCACCACCAGCCCGCTGGACCTGCACGCGCCCGCGGTCAGCGTCGACATCTCCGCCCTGCGGGCCCGCGGCAACGACGTCATCTCCGCGGGCATGATCGCCACCTGGTCCTACACCTACTCCTCCGTCGACTCCGCCCGCAGCATCGGGATGATGGACCGCAAACTCGTGCTGCCCATGGACGAGATGTGGCGGGCCCTGCGCTCCGGGCCCGGCCTGGTCGACGCCATGGACGCCATCTCCCGCCTGAACCGGACCACCGACGACGTGACGATCTACGTCACGCACTCCCTGCAGGACGTAGAGGCCCTGCCCACCGAGATGGACCGGGCCAAGGCGCGAGGCCTGATGGACCGCTGCGACACCTGGGTGCTCGGCGCGAGCACCCAGGAGGAACTGCAGCGGGTCACCGGCAAACGCTCCCTGACCGAGCAGGAGATCATGATGATCAGCTCGTGGGCCTCCGCGACGAGCACCGGCCTGGACATCGACCCCACCACGTTCGACGAGGACGACGGCGGCACGGCGGAGGAGGAGTCCGCACGGCACCCGGGCCGCGGCAAGTACCTCATCAAGATCGGCACCCGCCCGGGCATCGCGGCCGCGCTGGAGCTGACCGCCACCGAGGCACGGCTGTACCGCACGGACAACAACCGGCGCCGCACGACCACCTCGGGGGTGGCAGGCCGATGATGACCGAGAACGACAAAAACTGGCTCGTCGGATCCATCGCGTTCTTCGGCACGGCCGCCCTGGCGGCGACCAGCTGGGCCGGAGCCGCCGCCGGCGCCGTCCTCACCGGCGAAGAAGCCGCACCCGCAAGCCCCCTGACGGTCTACAAGATGGCCACCGACTGGGCGGCGGTGTGGCCGCACTCCCAGACCGCCTCCGCCGTCGGCGCGATCGCACTCAACCTCGCCGTCATCGCCCTGGTGGTGTGGGGGCTGCGTACGGCGTTCCGCTGGTTCCGCAACCCCTCCTCCCTCGCCACCCTCCACCAGGTCCGCGAGCTCGCACCCAAGCGGGCCGCCCGCACGGCGACCCGGCTGCGGGCCTCCCTGAAGGGCACCGACCCCAAGAAGGTCGCCCCGTGCGACCGTGGCGTCCTCCTGGGCGACCACCTGCCGTCCGGGGTGGAGCTGCGCGGCAGCGACGAGGACACCTACGTCGCCATCATGGCGCCGCGCGCGGGCAAGTCGACGTCGCTGGCCATCCCCGTGGCGGAACAGGCCCCCGGCGCCCTGCTGATGACCAGCAACAAGGCCGACGTCTACGCCGCGACCCTCGCCAGCCGGTCGTTGGTCGGCCGTACCTGGGTGCTCGACACGCAGGGCGTGGCCCAGGTCGAGCGGCAGATGTGGTGGGACATGATCGCCCAGGCGGAGACGCTGGAGGGCGCCGAGCGACTCGCCAGCCACTTCGTCAACCAGATCACCTCGGAGCAGGCCGACCCCTTCTGGAGCCAGTCGGCCGGGGACCTGCTGGTGGGCCTGTTCCGGGCCGCCTACCACGACGGCGGCACCGTCCGCGACGTCATGCGCTGGCTGGCCGACCCCAAGGAGAAGGCCCCGCTGCGCATCCTCTACCAGCACGAACCCGTCCTCGCGGAGCAGGTCGACTCCTCCATCTCCATCGCCGAGGAGACCCAGAGCGGCATCTACCAGAACGCCCGGACCGCCGTCAGCGCGCTGCGCGACGAGAAGGTGCTGGCGTGGGTCACCCCCGACGAGCATCACCCGCGGTTCGACCCCGAGGATTTCGCGCTCAGCACGGACACCCTCTACCTGCTGTCGAAGAAGGGCGGCCCCGCGTCCGCGGTCGTCGCCGCGCTCGCCGACGCGGTGTTCACCGCGGCCGCCGAGGCCGGCGAACGCCACGGAGGCCGCCTGCCCGAGCCGATGCGGGCCGTGCTGGACGAGGCCGCGAACATCTGCCGGATCAAGGACCTGCCCGACCTCTACAGCCACCTCGGCAGCCGCGGCATCACCCCGTTCGTCATCCTGCAGAGCTACCGTCAGGGCGTCGCCGCCTGGGGCGAAGTCGGCATGGACTCCATGTGGAGCGCGGCCACAAAGAAGATCATCGGTGTCGGCCTGGACGACGCCCGGTTCGCCCAGGACGTCAGTACGCTCACGGGCGCCCACTACGTCGAGCGCGGCTCGTACTCCAAGGGCAAGGACGGCTACTCCCACAGTTACTCCGAGCAGCGCGAGCAGGTCCTCGACCCCGCCGAGATCCGCGCCATGCGCAAGGGCACCGCACTGCTGCTGTCCACCGGCATGCCCGTCGCGCAGATCGCCCTGCGCCCCTGGTACGCGGAGCAGTCCATGGCCCACATCGGGCCGCAGATGAAGGCGGAGGAGCACGCCATCACCAAGCGCGCGGTCGCCGCGTACGAGCAGCGGAAGGCGGAGCGCAGTGGCCGATGAGCCCGACGACGTCCCGGCCTTGGAGGTGCCGGTCGGCATGTTCGAGGACATCGAAGACCTCAAAGCCCAGGTCGCACGGCTGACAGCCCAGCTCGCAGCCTTCACCGGAGCTGGCGACGGCGGGCTCGGCGAGGCCTTCGTCGACGACGAGGTGGCCGCCGGCACCGAGGACGGCGGCGAGGAAGACAAGGAGGACGAGTGGCAGTACCCGCCGTTCATCCTGTTGCTCGATTCGCCGCTGTACGACGAGGAGCTGCGGGCCCTGATCGAGTGGGTTGAAGGCGTCCTCGTACCCGGCTACCTCGGTGAGCCGTCTGCCGACGCCCGCTGGTGCCATCTGTGGTGGGAGCACCCTGTGGCCGTCGCCCGCCTGCACGCGGTATGGCTGGCCTGGCAGGAACTGACCAACCCGGCCACCTGCGGCTACACCGGACCCTCGGTCTGGCACCGCGACCACCTGGACCCCGCTGTTCGTGAACTCCGTGCCTCCACCGGCCCCTTCGCTGGCTGCGTCAAGGGTGAGCACCAGATTGACCACCGCATGCCCAGCGTTGTGCCCAGTGCCTGGACACACGCCGAGGACTGACTCTGAGTGCAGAGGCCAGTGCCGGAGGGGGGACGCGACCTCGTGGCCCGCGATGACGGTGTGCCTGCGGGTCCTCAGTGGTTGCCGAGGACCGGAGTCCGGAGTGTTGACCTGGGCTGCTGGAGAGGCCTTACCTGCGACAACGCGAAACCCGCCACCTCGATCTCTTTGGCCGGAGCGTGAAGTGGCGGGTTCTCAGCGAAGCGAGACTACTTAGACACGTTCATCGGACATCGAAGTACCGACTGCGGCTAAGCAACTACACAGAGTGAGTTTTTCGTCTCAATCCGTGATTCATCGTAGCTAGATTTCCACGACATTGGGTTATGTAGGCTGTGCGCTCTGTAATCGCTGCTGGTTAGGGGCTTGACTGTGACCAGTCTCACACTGAAAGTTCACTTTGAGTGACGGGTCAAGCGCGGGGTGCTGTCGGTGGAGTGTGATAGGTCTCACGCTCGACAGAATCACTGTGAGGGACCGCAGGGGTGTGACCTGCGTCATCAGGTGATTTGCACTATTTTGTCCGCTCACACGCAGTGTTCGTCTGTGCATCAGAATGACGTCACGGACACCTCGATCTCTTTGGCCGGAGCGCAGGGGTGACCTGGACATGCATCAGCGAAGCGATTGGATTTGCCATGCCTGGCACCTCTTCTCCTCCCAACGGTCCCGAGTCGGGCGGCGCTGACGACGGCAAGCGCCGCAGCCTGCAGATTCAGGTGGGTCGCCACGTCGACATCACCTTCGGGGTCTATGTCTCCCCGCAGGCCCTGGCGCTGCTCGGCTCCCTCGGCGCCGGGGCGGGCGCCTGGTTCGGGATCCTGAACCGCTAGATCACCAGTACCCCGAGGTGAGGGCTCGCCCTCACCTCGGGGTACCGCAGCTCTACTCCTGCAGCCCCTGTCTCCGTCCTCATCCGGACCGGAGGCCGGGGCTGTATTCGTTGCCGACCCGCGGTGCTGCCCTGTGTTCGGGGGCGAGTGCAGAGCAGTCAGCGTTTGACGCGGTTGCGGACGGCGAGGACGGCCAGGCCCAACAGGACGGGCTCGGTCAGGCGGGAGGTCATCTCGATATAGGTGCCGGCGGTTGTCAGGTCCTGGCCGGAGGAGCGGAACACCACCGAATTGAGGGTGACGTTCAGGGCCTTCTCGAAGCGCTCGCCGGTGAACCGGTTGCCGGTGGGGTTCTGGGGATCGTCCTTGTCGATCTCGAAGGCGACCTTGCCCCCGCCGACCGGGACGGTGCCGGTCGCAGTCTGCTTCGGAGTGGTCTGGGCGAGGCCGAAGGCCATCAGCAGGACGATGGTGACGAGCATGGCGGCGCCGAGCCAGGCCAGGGCCCGGGAGGCGCGCAGGCCGTAGCCGGACAGCGCCCAGTACGCGGTCAGCAGACCCCGTTCACTGCGGGGGATGTCGTCGGCGTGGCGGCGCATCTCCATCTCCCCGTAGTAGAAGTCCGCGGCCCCCGGCTCGTGCTTGCCGTCCTCGAAGGCCTTGCGCAGCGCCCGGTACACCGGCGCCAGCTGCAACGGCCCCGTCCGCCCGGCGCCGAGGACCGCCACGTTCCAGCCCCGCACTGCCCCCGGCCGGCTGGCGCGCCAGTGGTGCTCCTCGGCCAGGATGCGCCGCTCGGTGAACCGCACGGGCGGCCGGCGCCGCCAGTGCATGTCGGGTGGTGCCGTGTCGAAGGTGCAGGAGCCCTCCAGACGGAGTTGGTCCAGGTGCACGGTGCCGGCGAACAGACAACCCGACAGGTCGAGGTCGGCGAGTACCAGGTGGGCCGCATCCACCCCGCGTAGCGACGCCACCCGCACCCCGGGGCCGGGCGTGCTCGAAAAGGGACCTTCGGCGAGCTGTCGGCCGTCGGTAAGCACGAACGGATCCGGCTCAGCGGCGATCGTGAGGGGGTACTCGAACACCGCATGGGCGAAGTCCACCGTGGCATACCGCAGACGGATCTCCGCTGTCGACGACCAGCGAGTGCGACGGCACTCCAGACGGCGCGCAGCGAAGGAGAGGGTCACCGGGACGCCGAACTTCGCGCCGGAAAGCACAACCCGCCCGGCACACACCAAAGGCCCGACCCTGTCGGCCTCCACGAAGGTCGCCGACTGGAACTCGGCGTCGCTCTCGAAGGTCGCCGACTCGAACTCGGCTATGTCCTCGAAGGTCGCCGACATGAATCCGGCCATGCTCTCGAAGGTTGCCGACACAAACTCGGCGTAGCCCTTGAAGGTCGCCGACTCGAACCCGGCGTAGCCCTTGAAGGTCGCCGACTCGAACCCGGCGTAGCCCTTGAAGGTCGCCGACAGGAACCCGGCGTAGTCCTTGAAGGTCGCCGACGGGAACCGGGCGTGGCTCTCGAAGGTCGCCGAGCTGAACTCGGCGTAGTTCTCGAAGGTCGCCGACACAAACTCGGCGTAGCCCTTGAAGGTCGCCGACACAAACTCGGCGTAGCCCTTGAAGGACGCCGACCCGAACCGGGCCATGCTCTCGAAGGTCGCCGACTCGAACCTGGCGGCTCCCTTGAAGGTCGCCGACTCGTAGGCGGCGATGCCCTTGAAGGTCGCCGCCCCGAATCCGGCCATGCTCTCGAAGGTCGCCGACTCGAACCTGGCGGCTCCCTTGAAGGTCGCCCACTGGAACCCGGCGTCGCTCTCGAAGGTCGCCGACTCGAACTCGGCTATGTCCTCGAAGGCCGCCAACTCGAACCTGGCGGCTCCCTTGAAAGTCGCTGACTCGAACTCGGCGTAGTCCTTGAAGGTCGCCGCCCCGAACCCGGCACCGCTCTCGAAGGTCGCCGACTTGAACCCGGCGTAGCTCTTAAAGGTCGCCCACTGGAACCCGGCGTCGCTCTCGAAGGTCGCCGACTCGAACTCGGCGATGCCCTCAAAGGTCGCCCACAGGAACTCGGCGTTGCCTAAGTGAGGGTTACCGGTTGCGGGGTCACGGAGGGCGCTGAGCAAGGCGTCGAGGAGGTAATCGTCGAAGGTGGTGCCCCGGTGGTCAATGCTGGCGCCGGGAATCAGGCCTGCCAGGTAAGCGTCGCGGTCAGCGTCGGCCAGATGGGCGAGGCACGCGGTGTGGCCGGGGACGTGGATGCCGCGGCAGCCGACGGGGTCGGCAGCGGGGGTTGCGCCGTGTGCGCAGTGCGGCCAGGCTGGCGGTTCGGATGTGCTCATGGTGCGGCGACTCCACAATGTCAGGGGCCCGTACGGACGCCCTGGGGACGGGAACGGTTCAGGCTCGACGGTGACAGGCAGCGTCGGGGAGGCCCCATGTCGCGAGATGCCGTAGGTGCCTGAACAACTCGTAGATATCCGTCAGGCACGGAGCGTTGAGGGAACATGCCTCACATGCCTGTCGCCCGCTCGACACCCGACATAACACCTATTCCTGTGGGCCGCGACCGCGTGCCTGATCGGGGCCAGAGCGGCGCAGGTGGGACGGCTGCTCGCCGCCGGGAGCGGCGGGCCGGTTCCTTCCGTCGGCCGCCCGGATCGTTGTTGACCGGGAGCGGGCCGCTGCGGTCGACGGACGGCTGTGCGACGGCGCCTCGGAGCCTGGTGCCGGGGACCGGATCTGGTCGTGGAGGCGTCGGCGGAACGCCTCCTGAGCGCGCCGTTCGGCGGGAGCAAGATCGGCTCGGCGGGCCAGCTCCGTAGCGACCAGCGCGGCGTCGCGGTGAGGGCGAGAGGTCAGCGCCTCGACGGGGAGGAGCGGCAGCGGCAAGGCCCCGGTGGAGGTCACCGGCCGAGACACCAGGGCGTGCACGAGGGGGCGCAGTGCGGCGTACTCACGCCGGACTGCGCCGCGCGGGTCGGGGTCCATGGCGGCCACCGCGTCGGCATCCCGGGTCACAGCGCGCAGGACGGGAAGAGTCGTTTCAACGATCTGCCCGCGCGCTGCGAACTCGACCAGGATGTCGCGGTGCCGGGCGAGCCACCCGGCCGCCTCTCCGGGCGGCAGCGGCCGGGCCCGGCTCGCCTCCAGGGCGGCCACGCCGGCGGGCTCGTGCCGCCAATGGCCGTCAGGGTTCCGTTCGTTGGCGTACAGGTCGGCGCCCGTGCGGTCGGTGATGGTAAGCCGCCGGACGGCTGGGCTGGCCTCGGCGGCCGCGATGGTCTGCGGCATCTTCTCGTAGGCGCTGTCGTGTGCGGTGGGCGGCGTCCAGCGCCCGGACTCCAGATAGCGGTGCAGACTGTCCAGCCTGCTACGCTCGGCGCGGACCCCCAGGCCGAGCACCTCCACCACGTAGTGAGCGGCGGCGAACTCCTCCGCCGTGGCCACGGTCATCTCCGGGTTCCGGAACACGCCTTCCAACATCAGGCTGTAGCCGTGGGCCCGTGCGTGTTCGATGCTCATCCGCACCCACGCCCCGGAGGCCTGGCCTGTGGCATTGGGGAACAGCAGTGGCTGCTCGGCGAGCAGTTCCTCGTACTGGGGATGGAAGGCGCGCAGCTCGTCCCCGGTCAGCGGCACGAGCTGCCGGTCGGCGTGGCGCTGCACGGCGGCCGCCATCGCCTGGCTCTTTCCGGCAGCGGGCTGCGCGCCTACCAGGACAAGTACCGGCTGCTCCTGGGGCGCGTAGCCGTGAAACACGAAGTCCCGGACGCGTTCCTCGAAGCGGGCTCGCAGCTGTTCCTCGGTGAGAAAGTAGTCCCGGGCCTCAGACACGGTCGTTCCGGAGGCGCGCGAGTTCTGCTTCCCAGGCGTCGATATGGGCTATCAGCTGGGCGCGGTCGTGGGCGGGTACCGCCTGCTTGATCGTGCGCAGCTCCAGCGTCTTCTGCCACCACCGTTCGCGCTCCGCGGCGGACGGCGCGGTGTCGGACAAGCGGGTGTAGCGGCCGGCGAGCCGAGTGGCCGTCTCTGCGAATGTGTCGTACACCGCGGCGGTGGGGACGTTGTCGTACCGATCTGCAGACTGTGCAGCTGACACAGGACGCGCTCCTCTCGATCGAACATTGTGATCATGCCTGAACAGATGACCCTGTAGCGGCGGTTTCGGGCTTCTACCAGTGGTCGACAGGCTCGGCGGCGAAGGTGCCGTCGCCGAGCGGGGCGTCGGTCAGCTCGAAGCGCTGCGGGCGGCCGTCCACCCGGTGGGTGATGACGGTGCCGGTGGGCCGGGTCGTCTCGTACTGCTCCGGGACGCCGTGCGGGCCGACGGTGCGCAGCAGGGTGTAGCGGCGGAGCGTGCGGGACTCGTCCAACGCGGCGATCGCGGCCGCCCTCCGAAATGACAGGCGGCGCCATGAGGCGGAGGCGAGCGCGATCACAGCGGCGGCACCGATGGCGCTGAGCAGGTCGGGCACGGCGTCGATGAGCAGCGACATGAGGGCCTCACTCCGAGACGTGAACGGAGCGGACGGCGCTGCGGGCGGGGAACACAGGGGACCTCCATCAAGCCGGTACGGCCCGCCGGTTGGCCGGGCCGCGCCGACTGTGCTGGAGCGCGGGGTTAGCCCCGCAAGTCCCGGCCGTCACCGGTCCTCGCCTTCGCTGGGCAGCACACGCGGCACGTCATCCGTCGATCCCCAGCCCGGCGCGGGAGCAAGCGCGCTGGGGGCATCGCCCTCCCAGGCACCGGCAGTGACGGGTCCGTCTTCGTGGTCGGTGCCCCTCTGCGTGGTGACCATGCGGACGAGGGCCTCCCGGAAGACGGGCACGAGATCCGCATCCATCCGGTAGGCGATGTTCTGGTGCCAGCTGGGGTTGTCCGGGTCGGATACCGGGGTGATCGGCGCGCTGGTGCCCTCGGGCCACCAGCCCTTCTTCACCCCGCGCGGGACGGCGCGGGACAGGGCGACCGTCGGCCCGTTCAACCGCCCGATGACGGAACGCAGTTGGTCGGCGTCGAGGTAGCCGTCACCGTCCACGATGACCATCTCGGCGAACCGGCGGGCGCCGGCGGGAAGGGACCGGAGGTAACGTTCGGCGCGGTCGACGGTCCAACCGGTCTGTACGGTGGCGACGGTCAGCTCCGCGCCCTGCTGCGCGGCGAGCGCGAGCACCTCGCGGGCGAATTCCTCGCTCGCACCCTCAATGGTGATCTTCACGAGAACCTTCCGACGGATTCTTACCCGGTTCTCCCGGGTCTCCATGGGCAGTGTGCCCCTCCGGAGGCCTCTCCGTCTAGGCCGGGGAGAACTGGGCAAGAAATCTAAACGAGTTCGGGTGATGTGGTGGCCCGCCGCGTCTCGCCTCGGATAATGTGCCGTATCCGAGCCTAAAAGGGGCCTGACCTGGCCTTTCCCTGCCAAGGGCAGGGATAGCGCCCAGCGAAGAACTGAGCGCCCCTGAGGGGATGTGGGGCCGCCAGGGCAAGCAAGCAGCGCACTGGCGGCTACCGACGCGGACGCGCCGATCTTGCCCTGAGTCCTGACAGTCGTGAAGTGCCAGACCCCGAGATCCTCAATAACTGACGTCGGTAGAGGATGCACTCGGAGAAATGCATTACTGCCTACGTAGCGGATTGAATGCGCACCGAATTCGGTTATTCCGAAATTTGGACGCCAGTGGAAATCAAAGGGAATCTCATTTACTGTTCCAGCTGGGGCTTTTTCGCCCTGACAGGCTGCATCTGCGGGTGCCAATGCACTCCCACGGCTCCATCCGGGGCCCGACCGCATGAAGATCGGCGGCGAGTCTTGCGTGTATCGCGAGACTCGCCGCTAGTCGTGCAGTCGGCAGATGTTTGCCTACGAAAGGAAATGCAGTTATGTGTGACGAGGACATCAACCCCGGCGGGCGTCCGCGAGCCGAGCTGTGGAGGCAGCTCGGCCTCACGATCAGGCTGGCTCTGGACAACCCCCGGCAGGCGGCCGCTCTGGTGGTGCTCGTGATCGTGCTCTTCGGTGGCCTCTACTACGTGCCGCTTCCGTCAGTTGTCCAGGTTCAGGTACTGATCCAGTACATCCAGTTCACCTGACAGCCAGGGGGTCTTGGAAGTGGTGAGCGACCAAGGCCCCCAATATAAACGTTGTAGGCGTTTAAAGACAAGTTTTAACGCTGGGGCGGACCGGATGCCTTAAAAGAGCGGCGTGCGGGCAACGCCTTTCCAGTGTCCGTAGAAGTGAAGGAGCTTCCATGTGGGAGGGGTGAGTTAAGGTGCGTCGAATCAGCTGGCGGCACATCCTGTAGTTAAACTGGCGGGTGTCGCTGCATTCCCTTCGTAAGCGACGACTCCTGAGCCGCCACACAGAACGCCAACCGTGAGGCTCGGGACTCAGTCAGGTTTCACCGTGCGCCAGCGTGCTGGCTACGTCGGCGCCGAGGCTGTAGCCGGGGCTGTCATCGAGGAGTTCCTTGCGCCGGTTGTAGCGCTGGGTGGTGCGGGAGTCCTTGTGGTCGGCCCACCGCTGCACCTTGTCGGGGCGGGCGTCCGGCTTGGCCAGGGCGTGGGTGACGGCGTCGCCCTTGACGCCGTGTGGGCCCCGTGGGGGGAGTCCGGCACGCTTGGCCAGGGCCTGCAGCAGGCGCCATACGGCCGGTTCGTCGAGCCGGCCGCCGCTCACGGTGCAGAACAGCCATCCCTCGGTCCGGCCGCCGAGGTAGTCCTGCAGCGCGTCCCAGGCCACCGGCGGGATCGGCTTCTTCTTCCGGCCGCCGCCCTTCACCTTCTCCAGGAGCAGCACGTGGTGGCCCTGGTCGTAGCCGAGGTCCTCCACGCGGGCGTTGAGGAGTGAGTCGATGCGCAGACAGCAGGTGTAGAGCATGAGCAGCAGGGCGTAGGCGCGCTTGCGGTACGCCGCCACCCGGTGGTGGTCCCGCGCGGTGACGACGAGCTTCGCCCACTCCTGTTCGGTGTAGCCGGGGGTGGCGGAGAAGTCCGGGTCGATCACCGGCCGCTGGACGGCGTCGAAGGGGTTCTTCACCCCGTCGTCGCTGACCTTGTCCCAGTAGGAGAAGAACGAGGAGGCCGACGACAGCGCGTTGGCCCGGGAGGCGTCCGAGTATGGCTTCCCCGCGCGCACCATCTCGCCGCGTAGGCCGCCCTTCACGCGGACCCAGGTCTGCGTCTGCTCCAACCACAGCCGGAACGCGTCGGCCAGCGCGAACTTGACCGCCATCGGGTGCGTGCCGTGCTCGCGGGCGAACTCCTCGAACACCTTGAAACCGCGGGCGTACGCGCGGCGGGTGTTGTCCGAGCGCTGGTGGGCGATCCAGGTAGCGGCGAGGGTGGGCAGCACGTCGTCCTCGCCGTAGATGCCGACGAGATGGTCGTACAGCTTTCTCGCGTGCTCGGGCCACAGGTCGCGCGGGTCACGTTGCAGAGTGGAGAGCATCGCCCTGGGCGAGCGGGCCAGTGCCGTGGTCATGGGCGCCCCCTTGGAGTGTCGGCCGGCGGTTCGTCGGCAGCAGTCGGGATGGGACCCGGACAGTTGAAGCAGAAGGGCACCCGGTCGCCCGTGGCGAGGAAAGTGTCGAGCATGACGGTGTGCTGAGCGCAGCGGGGGCAGATATCGATGACGCCTCCCTCGTCGTCGGGAGAGCCCAGGTACACGTAGATCATCATTTCCGGCGTGGTGACGGTCGCGCCGCAGAAGAGGCACCGGTTCGTTGCCCCTTCGGCGATCAGTGTCAGCTGCTCGCAGTGGGGGCAGTGGACCGTCCGGTCCTCGTGGCCTTGCAGTTCCCCGCGCAGTCGGCGCAGGCGCTGGGTGACGAAGGTCTGCACGCCGGTCAGGCCGTCGCGGACGTGGATCATGTCCGCTCCGATGGCGTTGGCCTCGTCCAGTTCCAGGCCCGGCAGCAGCTCGTCGTCCAGGAACCGGACCAGGAGGTCGAGCACACGCCCGGCCCGTGCTTCGACGGCACGGGCGTTGTGGCTGAGGCCGTAGTGTTGCAAGGCGTTGCGGTCCCGGGCGAGGGCGTCGAGTGCCTCCTGCTCCTTGTCCGTGATGGTGATGCCGACGATGTTGCGCAGTCTCGTCACGGCCTCGCCGACGGTGCAGCTCTTGAAGTCGGCGGAGCGGAAGGCCCGCTCGCTGGCCGCGCCTGGATCCTCGAAGACCAGGCTCCAGTGCTCTCGTACGAGCCGGGCCTTGAGGAGGACTTCGGTCGCCGCCTGAAGATGAAGCACGGCGTACTTGATGTGGCGGGGGTCGATCGGGTCGGCCGTGAGGTGGTCGACGACGCTGACGAGGTAGTCGACCCCGTTGCGGACCGGCGGGAAGTCGAGCTGGTTCGGGTCTGCTGCCGACACTCCGGCAAATGAGCGTGATTCACCTGATTGCAGGGCGTTCTGATCCGGCGTCAGCATAGGCACAGGATAACGGTGATTATCCTGTGCGTTCGGACCGGCGCCCAGAACGTCACCCGAAGACTGACGCGGACCCGGTGTCAGCAGGAAGCTGACGATCTGATTCAGTCATACTCGGTCTGACGCAGGCCAATAGTCAGCTAGAGGCTGACGAACGATATCCGTCAGCCCTAGGGTGACGTCCATGACCGAGACCGAGGTGCCCGCCGCCGCGGCGGAGCCGGACGCCGCCCACCCGTACACCGAGACCGCCCTCGCCCGCCTCCTGCTGTGCGACGCCTACCGCGAGGTCGCCGAGACCGCGCTGGGCCGCATCCCCACCGACAGCGACGGATCCGACTTCACCGAGCCGGGCGGCTTCGTCCGGGAGGCCGCCAGCCTGCTGGCCCTCGCCGAGGACGTGATGCGTCGCGCCGCCGTCTACGAGCGGGAACGCGGCACCAGCTGGGAGGACATCGGCGACGCACTCGGCATCACCAAGCAGTCCGCGCACAAGCGGTTCGCCGGCACCGTCGAGGCCTGGCGCGCACCCCTCGACCGGCCCGCCCGGGTCCTGCCCGACGGCACCCCCGACGACGACCGCATCCCCTACGGCGCCCGCTACGCCCCGGGCGTGCCCAGGCCGGAGTACGGCACCGCCGAGGACCACGCCCAGAGGCTGGAGCAGTGGCTTCTGCAGCACACCGGCCCGACCGACCACTGGCACGGCGACGAGCACCCCGTCACCGCAGGCCTGCCCCGGCACTCCACCACCTCCATGCTGATGCTCCTCGGCAACGTCTCCGCCCGGCTGCTGGAAGACCAGCTCGTGCCCGACCCGCACGCCGAGGCCGACATCGCCGAACGCCGGGCGGCGCTCTACGAACGCATGCTCCGCGAGGACGCCGTCGTCCCCGACGAGATCCACCAATGGATCGCCAAGGACCGTGCCCGCGCAGCCGCCCTGCGCGCCACCCCCGGCACCGGAACCCCCTGGCCCGCCCCCGAGGACGACTCGAAGGAGACGCCGTGAGCCGCACCCGCCAGGCCGCCCGCCTCGCCGCCCACCTCAGCGAGGTCACCGGCGTCCGCGTCGAACTGGTCTACGACAACGGGCCCCGCTGGAACATGAGCTGGCCCGACGGACCGACCCATGACCAGATGCGCGCCCACCTCGAAGAGGCACTGGCCGGTCACCACTTCCCGGACATGCGTGACCGGCAGCTGCACCTCAACCGGGGAACCACGGCCCGAGCCTGGGCGGCGCGAGCCATCGCATCCCGCCGCGAAGGAACCCTCGCTCCCGCCGTCACCGAGGGCGCCGCCTGGCGCCGCACCCAACTGCCCGGCTGGCAACCGCTGGGAGGGGACAAGCTCACCCCGGAAGACCATGCCCTGCTACGACACGTCGACCAGCTGATCGAGGCCACGGCCTACCCCGACCAGGCCAGCGCCCCCGAGGACGAGCCACTCATCGAGGAACTGCTCGCCGCCGGAAGCCGAGAAGACTCGTACGGACGACGATCGGCCAGCGAGTTCGACATGGCCCGGGTCCTGCTCAACGCGGACCGGGCCCCCTCCGCCGAACAGCCGCCCCAGCTGCGCCCGCTGCCGACTCCTGCACCGGCCCAGCCGCGGATCAACATGGACGCGGAACAGACCGCGCAGACGGAAACCGCAACCGCCCGGTTCCTGCGCGCCCTGCCGGGAGCCCGCGAGGTGACCACCACCGGCGAACTCGCCGCGATCCTGGCCCGCCTCCCTGAGGCCACCCCGCTCTTCGTCACCGACCATGTCGTCTCCCACCCGGGCCCCCTGGACGACCCCGTGCACGCCGTGGTCGCCCACCTCACCCCCGGTGCCGAACCGGCCGATCCCGACAACCCGGACAGCGAGTACCGGATGCTGCCCGCCCTCGGGCTGACCACCATCCGCGTCGACAGCACCCAGAACGCCGGCGCCGAGTTCGAGCGGGACGGCGTCGAACCCAACGACCCGCTGACCCGCGCCGAGGACCGGCTGACGTCCCGCGGCGACCTGGACGGCGGCATCCGCGACGCCGCCCACGTCGTCGACCTGGCCGCCCGACTGCTCGACGAGGGCGCCCAATTCATCCCCTCCGACCACGAGGCGCACGCCACCGTCACCGTGGAGACATCCCGGCTGCGGCACGCCGCCGAGCGGCTGCGCAAGGTCGCCCCGGATGCCCAGGAGGCCAGCGAGTCATAGCCAGTCAGGTCGGCCGGGAGCGGCACCTCGGGCCGTGGTGCCGTCCGGCGCGCACCGGCCGGAGCGCCCACACTCCTCGCCGCGCCGGGCGGTGCCACGGAAGCGGGGGTCCGGGGGCCGGCGAAGGCCCCCGGCAGCCACGGCGCGACACCTCCAGGCCCGCGCCTGCATTGGGCCCCGCCGGTCCGTCACAGGTGGGTATCGTGGGCGCCGATGGCCGCCCCTCGCGTCGGCCCGGCCCAGCTTCGAACGGCCCGTGACCGGCCGGAGCGCCCACGGCCCCAGGTGCTACGCATCAACGGCGAGAACGCAGCCGTCTGCTCGCTGACTCGGGCGTGCCAGCTCACGGGCCGTGCGCGCCGAGATCAGGAGACCGAGCATGGTTGCCAACCACGCCCGCAAGAACGCTGCCCGCGCCGCACGGGGCGACGGACGGAACCACCGCCAGGCCGTCGACGCCGTACGCCACGACACACCAGCCGGACGCCGCATCCTCGCCGCGCCAGGCGACCGCGTCCCCCGGGACAGCATCGGGCACCCCGACTGCCCGATCGAGCGGGGCGACGTCCTGCGGATTTCCTGCCCGGCCGGCGACGTGAAGGTGGTCGAGGTCTGGGACGAGTCCACGCTCCTGGTCGAGTGGCCGTGGACGGAGCCGGACGCCACCCGGCGGCCCACGTTCGTGCTGCAACTCCCGGACACGGACGAGCCCGTGCAGCTCGCCGCCCCGTTCCGCAACACCCCGCAGCGCCTGAGGGGTCTGAAAGAGGACGACGTCATCACCGTCGAACTGCCGCCGACCGTCGTCCACGTCTCCTACACCGACACCGTTTGGCTCGCCGTCGACCGCGAGGCCAAGCGTCCGCCCGCCGACTCCGACGTGGTGGTTGCCGTACTGCCGTACGGCACCAGCGAGACGGTCGGCACGGGCGACGGCGCCGGTCAGCTGATCATGCGGCTGTGGTCGGTCGACCCGATGACGGTCGAACTCCTCTGCCGTCCCTACGAGATGCTGACGGATCACGACCGCGTGCGCGATGCGGCCGGCACCGTCTGGGAGTACCTCGGTCCGCTGGACTTCTTCACCCCCGACCGCCGCACCCCGCGCACCGAGGGCCCGGTGTGGCCGCTGACGCTCATCGAGCGGTACGGCATGCAGCCCGGACCCGACGAGGTCAAGGCGGTGGCGGCCGCCACCACGACGGGTTCCCACCAGCAGGAGCTGGACCGCTGGCGGCAGGCCAGCGGAGCCGACCTGGTCGAGTTCCCTGCCACCGAGGTCCCCGACGTCCTCAGCGCGGCGCAGAAGGCCATGCTCGCGCGGCGGGCCCGCCGGTCGGTCGAGGGCAAGACGCTCGCGCAGGTCGAGGAGGCACGGGAGGCGGCCCGGCTGAGGTACCGGCTCGTCTCCAAGGTCGTCCTGGACGAGGAGGACCAGACCCGCATGGAAGCGGCCGCCGTCACGCTCGACACCCTGGATGAGGTTCTCAAGGAGCTCAAAGCCACGTCATAGACGGCGGCTCCACGGCCACGTCGGTGGTGGGGTTGGGGCGGAGTTCGACCGACCGGTTGAGGCGAGGTGCGGTACCCATGAGGAAGGGGGGCGCCCCGGGGCGCCCCCCTTCCTCCGCGAACCTGCGGTCAGCCCCGTACCGAGGGACTGCGAGACGCGGATACCGGGTGTGAGTAGTTGGTGTACAGGAAATCCCGGTGAGAACGATCATGGACCGGTCGGCGCGAGCGCGCTGACCCGGTTCTTGTACTCGCGGCGCGCCTTGCGCTGAGCCGGGACCGCCGGGGTGCCCTGGCCGCCGTCGAGCGGCTGGCAGAGGGCGAGGAGCCGGCGGTGCACGATCGGGACCGCGGTAACGCGCAGGGTGTACCCCTGGCCGCGCCGCACGACCGCTCCCTGGTCTAGCGCGGCCCGCTCGGCGGGCTCCAAGTCGGCGGTGCGGAGGAAGTCGGCGACCTTGCCGGGCATGTCGAGTGTGACCAGCAGCTCCGGGGCCGGGGCGTGCTCCTCGGCGGCGGTGTGGTCGGGCAGGAGGCCGGCGACGGCCGTGCGGATGGCTCCGCGACTGACGCCGTGGTCGCGAGCGAGGGCGGCGATGCAGCGACCCTCCAGGTACGCCGTGCGCACGTCGGCGGTCTTCTCAGCCGAGACAGCAGGGCGGCGTCCGCCCTTGCTGCCCTTGGCCTCGGCGGCGCGCAGCCCGTCGTAGGTGAGCTCGCGCTGGAGGTCGCGTTGGAGTTCGCCGGCGGCGGCGAGGGTCTGCACCATGAACTTCACGGTGGACAGCAGCTCGCCGGTGCGGGGGTGGCGGGCGGTGAGGTCCATCGCGGAGAACGCGCCGTCGTGGATGCGCAGCGCGACCTGGTCGTGGTGGAGGACGTCGAGCACGTCGAGGATGTGTCCGGTGCCGCGCACGAGGCGGAACATCTCGGAGATGTGCACGGTGTCGCCCGGCCGCGCGTAGGTGAGCAGTTCGCGGAACTTCGGGCGCTGGAGGGGGTGGAGGCGGCTGGAGGTGCCGCCGTCCTCCTCGAAGACGACCGGATCCTCGATCCCGGCCTCGTGAAGGACGAGGTTCTGCCGGGCGGTGGACTGCTGGTCGGTCGAGACCCGCTTGTAGACCAGGTTCGCCACCGAAGGGCCCCTTTCCGTACAGAGGATCGGACCCTATCTGTCGTCAAACCCTGTCGGCAATCGTCATCGGATCTGATTGGATTCGGGCCGCCGCGAACCCCCGAATCACAAGGGTTCATTGGACGGATCGGCTGTCTGTCGTCAAACGATCGTTTGGCGACAGGCGGCCTGTTCCAGTGCGGGGCCCCGGGGCCGTCACGCGTACCCGGCGAAGCAGTCCGCGTCACAGGCCCGGGCTGCGGGGCGTGACCGGGACAGCGCCGGTCCGCACGCGGCGCAGCCGGGGAGAGCCGCCTTGGCGCGAGGTCAGGGGCGGTCAGCTCAGCGTGTGGGGGGTCCAGAAGGCGGTCAGTCGCCCAGCGCCGTGCTTTACGTCGCTCCAGGAGCGATTGAAGGTGAGTACGGCCACGGCGGAGGTGGGGAAGCCGCTGCGGTCCATGCGGGTCTGCAGGTCGCCGTCGGCTTCGCCGGTGAGGGCGTCGGCGAGGCTGTGCAGGCCGGGGTTGTGTCCGATGAGCACTGCGTCGTTGACGTCTTCGGAGATCTCGTTCAGGACGGTGATCAGCTCATCCTGCGAGGCTTCGTACAGGCGGTCGTCATACTTCGTCCTGGGCCTTTGCGACAGCTCGGATACCGCGAGCTTCCAGGTTTCTCGGCAGTGTTCAGCGGTCGAGCACAGCGCCAGGTCCGGTGTGATGCCGAATTCTGCCAGCCAGCGGCCGGCGGCGGGCGCTTCCTTGCGGCCTCGCTCAGCGAGCGGGCGATCGTGGTCGTCTACGTCGGACCGGTCGGCCTTGGCATGGCGGAAGATCACTACGCGGCGGGTGGTGTCGGCACTCATGCCGCCCATCCTGACGTCCAGGTGGCCGCCTGCCAGGGCAAACGGCGCCGGATACAGCCGAGCGGGTGACGTACTGCACGCTCGGCGTGATCCGGTGAGGTGAATATCCGGTCGGCTGCCTGGCGCGGTCGGGTCGGGGCCGGCGGTGGCTGAGGTCAGACGGTGTAGCGGACGTACCGGCTGCCCTTGAAGAGGTAGACGTCGCTTCTGCTCCCCGGTACGGCACACGCCGCCTGGATGGAGTGAGCGAATTCGGTGTCGGCCAGCCGCGGCCAGGAGTCGCTGATCCTCCGGATGCCTCCGTATTTGAGACTGTTGTCGTCCAGGTCGTAGCGCACGAAGTGGTCGCCTTTGAACAGGTAGACGTCGCTCCGGCTGCCGGGTACGGCGCAGGCGGCGTCGAGGCCGCTGGTGAAGGAGGTGCCGCGCAGGCCGGACCAGGAGTCGCTGATCCTTCGGGTGCCCCCGTACTTGAGCGTCTCGTCGTCCAGGTCGTAGCGCACGAAGTGGTCGCCTTTGAACAGGTAGACGTCGCTCCGGCTGCCGGGTACGGCGCAGCCGGCGTCGAGGCCGCTGGTGAAGTAGGCGGGCAGGCCGGTCCAGGAGTTCCTGATGCTTCTGATGCCGCCGTAGCGCATCTCCTCCGTGGAGGTGCTGTAGCGCACGAACTGGTCGCCCTTGAACAGGTAGACATCGGCGTCGTGGCCGGGGACCGCGCAGGCGGCGTCGAGGTCGCTGGTGAAGGTGGTGCCCATCAGGCCGCTCCAGTGGATGGAGATCGGCTTGAAGCTGCCCTCGGGCGGGGGGCCGGGGGGCGCGGCGCCGGTGTACTTGACCCAGAGGGAGAAGTGGCCCATGCCCTCGGAGCTGGCGTTGAAGGTCAGCTTCATCCGCCGCTCCGGGCTGTAGTACAGGGCCTTGAGGTCGTCGCGGCTGAAGGCGAACCCGCGGGTGAGGACGTGGTCGTCCTTGTTGCGCATCTCTTCCCAGAACGAGCTGACCAGGTCCAGCGCCAGCATCATGTGCCCCATGAGGTCGGGGGAGGGGACGAAGCTGGTGATGTAGTCGGCGGGCTTGAGCGTGTCGACCGCGTCGCTGAGCGCCTTCCCTAGGGCGGTGTACCAGGCGGCGCTGGACTGGTCGGCCTCCCAGCAGGTGATCAGCATCGCTCCCAGCGAGCCGGCGAAGGAGGCGTCGAAGAAGGCCTGCCCGTCGCTTCCGCCGTCGATCGAGTAGTGGCGGCCGGCAGTGACCGACCCGGTCTCCAGCGTGCGGGTGGTGTGCTGGTAGTCGACCGTGTTGCAGCCGGCCGTCCAGTAGATCTCGTCCCGGCTGCCCCCCTGGTCGCCGACCGCCTCATGGCAGTAGAAGCCGTCCCACTCCAGGCGGGCCCGGAACGGCGTCAGCGCCGCGGTCTCCGCCCCGCCTGCCTGCCCGGCCTCCGCGCTGGTGAACCCGGCACCGTTGAACGCCGTCAGGCCGTAACCGGCCGCCGCGGCGGCCTCCATGAATTCCTCACTGTCGACGCCCTCACCGGCCAGCACCCGGTTGCGGTTGACCCACGCCACGTTCGGCTCGCTCATCGCCAGCTCCCCGAGCCGGCCCACCTGCCGAGCGATCTCCTCCGGGCTGAACGGCTCGTCGAAACTGCGCGCCGCGACCGCCCGGGGCACCACCGCCAGCGTGCCCGCCTCGCGGTGCTCGCGGTACAGCCGCCCGACAGCGTGCAGCTCCTCCTCCCCCAGCACCTGCGCCAGCGGGGCGAGCAGCCGCTTCTCCCACCCGGTCAGCTCCAGTCCCAGATCCGCACGCGCCGCGGTGTGCAGCCACAACCCCGTACCCAGCCGCACCTCCCGATCACGAATCTGCCGCACCCGCCGACCGTTCCCGCTCGTCCCGGACAGCCACCCGCTCACCCGCCCCAGCCGCTCCTCACGGGTGAGCGGGTCCTTCCGCCCGGCCGTCGTCCCGACATCGCTCTGTCCGTCCACTGCAACCGCCTCTCTTCGCACCAACCGAACACTTCCAGTACTCGCATAGTCACGCAAAGTGAACAGCGTGTCGGCTCGGCAGGGCGCTGGCCGATCGGCTGCACAAGCCCCGCGCACATCCGCCTGCGCGCCCCGGACAGCGGAGCTGCGGCCTGGCAGCAGGCCCTCACGGTCAGCTGCTCATAACCACACGGCATGAGACTCGTTGCATGAAGCATGGAGACATTCACCGTCAAGATCGGTACGGACAAGGGCAATCTCGCGTTTGATCCGCAGAAGCTCACCGCCGCTCCCGGCGACACCATCGAGTGGGTGTGCAACAAGGTGGCCCCGCACAACGTCGTCTTCGAAGCCTCCGGCGCTCTCACGGAGGACCTGGCCCGCTCGCTCAGTCGCCCCAAGATGATGCTCAGCCCGGGCCAGAAGCAGACGACCGTGATCCCTCTCGACACCCCTCCGGGCGAGTACCGCTTCCACTGCGCTCCCCACCGCGGCGCCGGCGAGAGGGGCACACTCACCATCCACGGCTGAGGTGTGCTGTCGTTTGTGCATGAGCGCGCGAGACTGCACTGGCACACCCGAACGGACGACCTAAATACGTCCTGACAAGGTGTTTCGTGCGTTCCTGGGAAGGACTCCACACCATCTCAACCCGAGGAGAGTCATGACCGACGATGACAAGAAGCGGGATAACGGGGCCGCCGAGGAGCTCGGAGGAAAGATCAAGCGCGGCGTGGGGAAGCTGATCGGCTCCGAAGCAGGCCAGAACGAGATCGTCCACACCGCCGACCAGCTCTCCGAGGAGGATCGCAAGAAGCGGGAAGAGGGCAAGTTCGACTAGTCGTAGATCATTGGACAGCCTGGTGGATAGCGCGGCCGGGCTCGCGCCGTCGGGCGCTTCCATGCTTTTGAAAGGCATCTACGCTGCCCCGGCCCCGGCCCCTGCCACGAGGTACTGGGGCCCTCTTACACAACGAACGGCCCAACAGGTCGATGTGCCGCCCGTCACTCCTCGGCTTCGTCGTCCACGACCGCATCCGGGTCCCGCAGCGGGCGCAGGCCCTTGCCGGGACCGCTGGCGGTGATGTTGAACAGGTAGCGGCCCAGGAAGTTGATGTGCCGGTCCTTGAGCGGGGAGAGGCGGGCGACGTCCTCGTCCTTGATGCCGTGGCCCTCGGCGCGGAGCTGGGCGACGGCGGCGTCGAGGTAGCGGGTGTTCCACAGGACGACGGCGTTGAGGACCAGGCCGAGGGCGGCGAGCTGGTCCTCCTGGCCCTCGCGGTACGCCTGGCGGATCTGGCCGCGGCCACCGTGGCAGATCGCACGGGCCAGGCGGTGGCGGGACTCCTGCACGGTCAGCTGCCGGTTCATCAGCCGACGGTAGGTGTCGTCGACCGGGTCGACCAGCGCGAGCAGGTGCATGGTCTTGTCGATCCGGCCGTACTCGGCGAACGCGGCGCCGAGCGGGGTCGGGTGGCCCTCGCGGCCGAACATCCGCAACAGGTCGTAGGCCCGGACCTGGTTGGTGATGAGCGATCCGGCGACGCGGAGCATGTCCGGCCAGTGCGTGGCGATCCGCTTCAGGTTCACCTTGTTGCAGGCGACGGCCTCCAGCGGCCCATACCCGGCCGCCGGCGTCTGGCCGTCGGGCAGGTCGGCCCGCCAGAACCTCTGGTCCGCCAGGTCGCGGAAGCGCGGAGCGAAGCGGAAGCCGAGCATCTTGTACAGGCCGAAGGCCATGTCGGAGTACGAGGCGTTGTCGGTCGCGACCATCTCCGGCTTCACCCCGCCGTCGAGGTTCAGCAGGGTGTCGAGCGTGTAGAGGCTGTCGCGCGGGGTGCCGCGTACGACCATCGCGCCGATCCCCGCAACCTGGTCATTGACGGCATTCAGCCAGGTCACGCCCCGTTTGTAGCCGTAGTACTTGGGCGAGGGGCCGGTGTTGATGCTCTTCACGGGGACGACGAAGCGCAGGCCGTCGACGGAGGCGAGCAGCCCGCCGCCCCACATCTGGGCCAGCTCGATGCGGGACTGGGCGGTGATGAGGGCGGCGTTCGCCGCGGCGATGGTGTCGGCGCGCAGGTAGTTCTGGTCGACGTGGGACAGCCGCGAGCGGGTCAGCGCCTTGATCGTAGGGTCGATGACTGGGGTGAAGCCGATGTTGCAGCTCTGAGCCACCAGCAGCGCGACCAGGGAGACGAGCAGGCCCTCCATGCGGGTGCGCCGCTCGGAGACATGCCCGAAGGCGTCGAGGAACGAAGTCCAGGAGTGGACCTCGAACAGCAGCTCCGGCAGGTCGATCCTCGGGAGCATCGCCTCCGTGGTGGCCTTGAGCCAGGTCAGCGACTCCGGCTCGCCCACCGCGCCGAGCTTGTCCACCGACAGGCGGGCGCGCCCCCCGCCCTCGGGGACGACGATCTCCACCTTCGCGTCGGCGCCGGCCTCCGACAAGCGGTCGGCCATCTGCCGCCACGCCGCGTCCAGCCCCCGGGCGAGCTGGGCCAGGTGCTCCTCGGCATCCTCGGTCAGGGACAGGCCCGCCAGCACGTCCGCGCGCATCGCCTCCCACTGCGGCCCGTCCAGCAGCCGGGCGCGCGGGTCCGCCCACCGGTTCGACGGGGCAGCGAACACATCGCGCCGGTTCAGGGCGCGGTGCAACTGCTCCAGCACGCACACCACATACGCGTCGCGGTCGACCGCGCCCTGCGGCAGCTTCGTGTTGGAGAAGACCGCGCGCTTCCACATCGCCGGCACCAGCTCGGCCTCGACCTCGCGGGGCAGCAGCGGCCGGCCCTTGACCCGGCGCCGGGCCAGCGCGGGCAGGCGCCGCACGGCCTTGAGGATGCGCCGCCCGGCCGGCGCCGCGTCCAGCGCGTCCGACTCGCCCAGCAGGGAGAGGAAGGGGCGCACGGTGTTGTAGCGCAGGGCCAGCTTCTCGCGCATCGCGGCTTCGGCCGAGCCGTCGTCCTCGGGCACCAGGGCCTCGACAGTCGCAACCGCCCCGGCCACCGCCGTACGCGGCACGGCCTCCTCGACCGCCGCCCACAGCGCGGCGACGTCCAGGTCCGCCTCATGCTCGGCGACCAGGTCCAACTCCTCGGTGAGGATCTTCGACGCCTTCGCCAAAATCCGGGCCGCCTTCTCCAGCTGCGGCAGCAACGCCAGACGCTCCCGGTCCGACGCCCGCCGGGCCGGGCTGATCAGCCGGTTCGCCATCAGCACCGCGAACAGGTCGAGGGCGTCGTCGACCGCCTGCGCCTCCAGCTGCCGCACCACCGCCGTCAGCAGCGCGGTCCGCCGCGGCTCCGGCGCCCGCTCGATCGTCTGCGCCTTGCTCAGCTGCCCATACCGGGCCAGCGCGGACAGCCGGTTCACCGGCACCCGCGACAGGTTCACCCGCCCCAGCGCGAACGCGGAGATCTCCTCCACCCGTTCCATCGCCCGCACCATCGCCGTGCCCGTCGACTTCACCGGCGGCGTACGCAGCCGCTCCAGCTCCGAGACCCGCCTGCCCTCCGGCACCACCAGCAGCCCGGCCAGCGCCGGCGCGAGCGCCGCATCCGCCCGGACCGTCGCCCGGGCCACCGCCTCGTACAGGCGCCGCTCTGCCGCCGTACGGGCCTCGGAGACCTGCCGGGCCAGCACCGAGACACCCGGCAGCAGCACCCGGTTCTTCCGCAGCCACGTCACCGCGTGGTTGAACAGCGCCACCGGCCCCTCGGCGTGCGTCCACGCCCGCCCGTACAGGAAGCCGCGGAACTCCCGTCCCCACTTCCGGTCGGTGAAGTCGCGGTACGTAAACCGCCGCTGGATCTCGTCCGCGTGCTCGTACACCGTCGAGCGCCGCTCGGCGTAGCGCTTCACGCACGAGGCATCCGCGATCCCGAGCTGCCCGGCCAGGTACTCCACGACCTCCCACGGCACCGCGAGCGGGTCCTCGCCCAGGAACCGGCCGACGTAGCGGACCGTGCAGATCTGCACCGCCATGCCCAGCCGGTGCGCGTCCGTACGACGCAGCGCGATCAGATCACGGTCGTCATCGTCGAGGAAGAAGAACCGCTCCAGCTCCGGGCGCGTGGGCACCTCGCTGAACGACCCGTACGCCTCGGCCTGCTCATCAGTCAGAAACTCCACCGGCACGAGCCGGACCGTAGCCAGCGCCGGCACCCGCTCGACGATCTTTCCTCGAACCTCAGCGAGGCCACGGAACGGTGTGCTAGCCGACCAAGATCAATCTCACTGGGATTTCCTGTACGTCAACTACTCACACCCGGATACCCCAGGGGGTCAACCCTTGTGCTAGGGGGCCCGCCAGATGTCTCCCGCGTGCATCGCTCGCCTTGGCGCCCGCTCCCTCTGGTGCGACGGACCGTGTCGCTCCGTGTCGGGTGACCGCCTCGGCGTACCCCGAAGTTTAGAGGAGCGCGACGATAGGCCGCAACGCTTACTCTTTTACAGGAGCGGTACCACACCGGTAACCCGGCTGCAAGACGTGTTATAACGATCTAACCCCTACGTTTACAGCGGCGACGCTCATACGCTTGTGCTGACGCGACGTAATTGACTATTTGAGCTAGGAGCTGATCGTGGAGAACTTCGCGGACTTTTCTCAGCCGTATGAGGACCCGGAAATGTCGCAGCGCCTTGCGGCTGCGCAGGCAAAAGCTCGCGCCGGCGGGGCCCGGAGTGCTGCCGTGCGCAACCGCTTCATCGCCAGGGGCGGGCCGGAGGAGGACGCTCCGCCGTTGGCGAGACTTCTACGCGGTGGGGGCGGCAAGGGCGGCGCGGCCCGCTTGAAGCTGTACCTGTCCATGCTCTGGCTGTCGCGCAATGAGGACGCTCCACGGTTTGACTACCCCGCGCACCAGTGGGCCCGGCTGCTGGGGTTCGACAAGCCGGATGCCGCCGGGGCCCGGCGTATTCAGCAGGCTCTGCGCTGGCTGGACGAGCAGGCGTTTGTCCGCCTGCAGCACCGCCAGGGGGCCCCGTCTGCCGTCCATCTGCTCAGTGATGCCGGTACCGGGCGCCCCTACGAGGCCCCTGGCCCCGCCATGAAGCGCCTGTCCCGAGCGCAGAAGCAAGAACACTTCTACGTTCAACTGCCCGCCGGCCTGTGGACCCAGGGGTGGGTGATGGAACTGTCCGGCGCCGCGATCGCCATGTACCTGGTGGTGCTGCACGAGAAGCGCGGCGAGGAGAAGACCGTGTGGCTGTCCCCCCGGATCGGACAGGAGCGCTACGACCTGAGTGATGAGACCCGCCGCAAGGGTCTCAACGAGCTGGCGGACCACCGCCTGGTCTCGGTGCGGCGCCGTCCCGTTCACCAAGGCCTGTTCGAGGATCACTTCCGGAGCCGCAACGTCTACGACCTCAACCCGGAGGACCTGGACCGCTACGAGCCGGGACAAGCGCGTCCAGCCTGGGCATGACGGAGCCTCCCTGACGGCTGCTTGGACTGCACGGTGGATGTCCCACCCTGAGGTGTGGTGGTCCGACTTTCCGCGCACGGGAGTGAACCAGCCGTCGACCGCACCCGCTGCCCGCCCAGTCCCGCTACGAAGATCCCGACCACGTTGGATCTTCGAAAGGGACGCTCGTGCGTATCCTCGCCGCTCTCGCCACCGCCACGGCCGCGCTCACCGCTCTGATCACCCCTGCCCACGCCGACGGCCCGCTGGGCGAGGCGGGCGGCACGCTCGCGATGCCGCTGAGTGAGGCGGTGAAGGTTCTGCCCGCGGCCGAGGAGACGCGCGAGGGCTACCAGCGCACCTCGTTCAGGCACTGGACGGACGCCGACAGGGACGGGTGCTCCACCCGGGCGGAGGTGCTGAAGGCCGAGGCGTTCATCGCCCCCCTCCAGGGCGCGCGCTGCACCCTGTCGGACGGCGAGTGGTTCAGCCCGTACGACGGCGTCTACGTGACCTCCCCGTCCGGCCTGGACATCGACCACATGGTGCCGCTCGCCGAAGCGTGGGACTCCGGGGCCGGGCAGTGGTCGGCCAAGGAACGCGAGGCATACGCCAACGACCTCGGCGACGAGCGCTCCCTGATCGCGGTGACCGCCCGCTCGAACCGGTCCAAGGCCGACCAGGACCCGGCGACGTGGCTCCCGCCGCACGCGGCGTACCGGTGCCAGTACCTCGCCGACTGGGTGGCGGTGAAGATGCGCTGGCAGCTCACGGTGGACGACGCCGAGCGCCAGGCGCTCACCGAGGGCACGCAGGAGTGCCTGAACGAGCCGGTGAAGGTGACGTTCGCCCGGTAGCCGTCGCGTCAGTCCGCCGGGCCGGGCTCGAAGACGGGGACGTCGGCGGGCGACAGGTCCACGCGCGTGCGGTGCCAGCGCGCCGGGTGGCGCCACCGGCCGCCGGCGTCCCGGGCGACGTCGACACCCACCTCCACCACCAGCTTTGGCTGCACCAGCGTGACCTGCAGCTTCTCCCGCGAACCCCAGCCGGCGGAGAACGACCAGCCCGTCCAGGGATGCCCGGCCGCGGCGGGGGTCAGGAGCGCGGCGACGTCCCGGGCCGCCGCCTGCGGGAGGGTGGTGCTGCGCCCGACGTAGCGCAGCCGCCCGCCTGTGTCGTACCGGCCCAGCAGCAGCGTGCGCGGCGCGGCCGCGGAGCCGGTGTAGGCGCCGACGACGGCGTCCTCGGTCTCGCGCACCTTGTACTTGCGCCAGCCGCGCACGGCAGGGGCGTAGGCGTCCTGGAGCCTTTTGTAGACCACGCCTTCGAGGCCGACCGCAGTCCAGCCGGACAGCCATTCCCGCACGGTGTCCGGATCGGTGGTCGACGGGCACAGCGCCCACGGTGCGGTCAGCTGGTGCTCGGCGAACAAGCCTTCCAGGGCTGCCCTGCGGCGCCGGTAGGGCCAGCTGGTTGTGTCAGTGGCCTCATGACGCAACAGGTCGAAGGCGACGAAGTGGGCGGGCCACTCCTGCGCCGCCCGCACCGCGCGGCCGCCGCGCCGCCGCAACCGGCTCTGGAGCCGCTCGAAGGCCAGCCGTCCGCCGTCCCACACCACCAGCTCCCCATCCAGCGCCGTGGCGTCCGGCAGCTGCCCGGCGCCGGAGCGCACCTCGGGGAAGTAGGGGACGAGGTCCGTGCCTTTGCGGGAGACCAGCACCAAGCGCCCGGCATCCAGGGACAAAAGTGCCCGCCAGCCGTCCCACTTCACCTCAGCAGCCCACCCCGGCAGCAGGGCGGAATCGGCCACGGGGGCGGCGAGCATCGGCTCCGGCAGGCTCCACATGGATCAGACCTTCCACAAAGACGGTCCGGCCTCCCTCTACATGGTCCGGCAAAGCGCTCCAGCAGCGGCCCGCCCGGTGACCTCGCCACGCAGGGCCCGCAGCAGCCGCGACGGAAGCTAAGTCGGCGGCAAGGGTCGTGTGACGACACCGAAGGAACTGAGGGATTCGTCCGGTTACCACTGACGACATGTCGTGTGAGGTAACCGAAGGAGCTGGGGGATTCGTCCGGTTACCACTGACGACATGTCGCTGGGGGTACAGGCCAGGAACTGTCGGATAAGCCGCCCCTGGCGGCTGGTCGTCGGTCACGACTGCTCCGGCCAGGTCGTCACCACGGTGTTGGTCTCCTCGTCGACCAGCGTGATGCGCGCGCCTGGCCGGCCGCGCTCCCCAACCCACTCCGTGAACTTGCGCAAGGCCACCGCCTGGTCCGCCCACCAGCCATGCTGAACCGGGCGGCCGCCGATAAGCAGGGTGAGGTAGTAGCGGCCGGGGCTCATGTCAGCCGGATCCCGCGCTTGCGTCCGCGCTCGCGTCGGATCGCGCCCTTCGTCTCCAGCTCGACGAGGTGGTAGTGGACGCTGGCGCGGCTGCTCAGCCCGACAGCTTCGCCGATCTCCGTCACCAGCGGCGCCTCGCCCTGGTCGGTGATGGACTGGCGGATGACGCGCAGGATGCGCTCCTGGAGTGGGGTGAGGTGCTCGACCTTGTGCCTGGCCATGCCGCCAGTAGAAACCTTGTTCGAATTTTGGTGCAAGCTGGAGATGTGACCAATCTGCCGCCCGACCTGCCCAGACTCCTCGTCCTGGAGACTTGGCTCGCCCTCGCGCTGGCGGACGTACGCAGGGCGATCGCCGCGGCCGAGCAGCGCGAGGCCGAGCGGCAGCGCGGCATCCAGGCCCGGCCCGAGCCGCCCGCCTGGCTGCTGGAGATGGGCCTCAACCGGGCCGCCCCACCCGTGCACGTCCACGTCGGCGACTGCTGGGATACGGGTGGGCGCTCGCGGGGGATCAGCCGCGAGGAAGCGCTGCAGGCTCTTACGGACGGCACGCCCGCCTGCACCCACTGCCGGCCGGACACGGCCCTCGGCTATCTCGACGGGTGACAGCGACGATCGCCGCGCGGCGGGCGATCCGGGGCGCGTGGCGCCCGCCGCACCTCACGCGCTGCGCGGCCGCCGCCCGGAGGCCTTCTTGGCAGGCTGCTTCTTCTCGGTCGTCTTCCTCGCCGGTGCCTTCTTCGCTGTCTTCTTCGGCGGCAGCTCGTGCACGTCTGCCGGGGATCCGGTCTCGCCGCGGGAGGCCTTCGCCTTCTGCACGGACTCCTGCAGCGCGGACATCAAGTCCAGCACGGCGCCCGGCTGCTCCGGCTCCGGTGCCGCGGGCGGTGCGCGGTGCTCGCGTTTGGCGTCGATGATTTCCTCGAGTGCGTCGGTGTATGTGTCGCGGAACCCGCCCTCGGCGAGGTCGTCGATGGCCATGGTGTCCATCAGTGCGAGCGCGCCGTCGATCTCCTCGTCGGTGACCTCCACCGGCGGTGGATACAGCTCGGAGGGATCACGGATTTCGTCGGGCCAGCGCATCGCGTGCAAAACGATCACGTCGTCGCGTACCCGGAGCAGGCCGAGCCGTTCGCGTCCCGACCAGGCGTATTTCGCGACGGCGACCTTCGCGGAGCGGCCCAGGGCCTGGGCGAGGAGTTTGTAGGGCTTGGCTGCGACCGGCTGTGCCGGCGCGAGGTAGTAGCCCTCGCCGATCTGGATGGGATCGACGCTGTCCAGCGGCACGAACGCGACGATCTCGATCGCGCGGGCGGTCGGCAGCGGAAGGTTGTGCAGTTCCTCGTCAGAGATCGGGATGACCTGCGTCTTGGTCAGTTCGAAGCCCTTGCCGATCTCCGTGCTGGCGACCTCGCGGTCCTCGATCTCGCAGAACTTGCGCACCCGCACTCGGCCGCCGTCCTCACGGTGGTACTGATGGAACCGCACGGAGTGGTCTTCCGTCGCGGACTGCACGTTGATGGGCACGCTGACCAGGCCGAACGAGATGGCGCCGCTCCAGATGCTCCGGGGCATGAAGGACCTCCGCGGTAGCCCCGAGCAGCTCCAGGCTATGACCGCCACGCTGCCGGTGCACCACACCGTGCGCAGCGTCCGCCCCGGCGCGAGGCTGGCGCCATGGCCACCGACCACCCTGTCGTCCTGTCCCCGCCCGGCGGGGACGGCGGCCGCCGCGTCCGCATCGACGGCCATTACATCGGCATCGCCTACAGCCTTCTGGACGTGGTCGCCTTCCTTCAGGAGGCCGGGCTGCAGGACTGGGGCGAGATGGACGTCGTCCGGTCTTCGCTGATCGACTGGCGGGGCATCGGCCCGGAGGTCTGGCCGGGCTGAGCTGGGATTCGCCTGGTTCTTGCACCTGAGGGGGCGAGTAAGGAAGGCGAGTGCCCGATTAACTCCCACCGATCGGATCAGATGCCGGGTGCTAAGACGGGCCAGCCGATTGCGTCTCCTAGGGGTTAGAGGGCAGCCAGATCAGGGGCAGGGTGACGGTCGCACGAGCGGGAGTGCTTACGGCAACGAGGAGCCCTCCGGGAGCTGGGCCACTCGCCGGGTCGAAGGACACCGTGCCGCCGGAGAAAGTCGCATCGTCGAAGGACACCGTGCCGTCGGAGAACGTCGAACGGTTGAAGGACACCGTGCTGCCAGAGAACGCTGTGTGGCCGAAGTACACCGTGCCTTCGGAGAACGTCGCGTCTCTGAAGTGCGCAGTGCCGCCGCAGAACGTCGCGTCGCTGAAGAGCACCCAGCCGCCGGAGAACGTCGCGTAGCTGAAGTGCACAGTGCCGCCGGAGAACGTCGCGTCGCTGAAGTCCACCTTGCCGCCGGAGAACGTCGCGCCGTTAAAAGCCACCGTGCCGTCGGAGAACGTTGCGCCGTCGAAGTGCACCCAGCTGCCGGAGAACGTTGCGCTGCCAAAAATCACCTCGCTGCCGGAGAACGTGGCGCTGACGAAGGACACCGTGCCGTCGGAGAACGTTGCGCCGTCGAAGGACACCGCGCCGTCGGAGAACGTCGCATCGTCGAAGGACACCGTGCCGTCGGAGAACGTCGCGTTGCTGAAGTCCATGTCGCCGTCGATGGTGACGCCGGTGAGGTCGAGGTCGCAGCCCTGCCAGGAGCGGTAGGTGCCCTTGGGACGTCGGTAGTGGTCGCCGATGAGGCGCAGGATGGTGTGGCGGACTTTTCGGAGGGCGAGGTATCGGTGGTGTTCCTCCTGGTGGGCGGAGTCGTCACCGGGGTCGGGGGTGAAGGGGAGCTGGAGGTAGGCGCACAGGACGTCGATGCACGTCTGGCGCAGGCTGTCGTCGGGGGCGTCGTCGGCGAGGCCGGCCAGAGCGTGGACGCCGCCGAGGCGGACGGCGGGGGAGTCGTCACCGAGCTGGGAGACGGCGGTGGTGAAGCGTTCGGTGTGCAGGCGGGTGGCGTCGCGGTGGGCGCCGGCCTCGTCCACGCGCTGGCGGCGGTAGGCGACGACCAGTGCGACGAGCGCACCGGCCCCGGCGACCACTCCGAAGGAGAGCTTCACGAGGTCGAACAGCGTGCTGGGGTCGAGTTTCGCGGTGCTGTCGATCTCCCGGACGTCCAGCAGGACGACCAGGGTGTAGAAGACGCTGCCCGCTGCCAGGACTGCGGCAGCGAAGGTGGCCGTCAGGGCTCGGCCGACCTTCCACAGTCGTAACTCCCGGTCGTCCGAGGCGGAACGCGGCCGCCGCATAGCTGTCATGAGGATGAAGACCATCCACGCCGATTCACGGTTGCGGTGCGTTCCACTGGCAGGACGTCGGCCTGGACACGACCCCGTTGAGCGCATCGCCGCCCTTCGACGCGACCATGCGGTCCGCGAAGCGCACTCTGGTGAGCAGGGGCCCCTGTTCCAGGAGGTGCGCGATGGCCTACCACGAAGCGAAACCATGGAGAGACCCCGGACGCAAGCAACGGCCCGCGCGTCACGCCGCGCTGGGCGCTCTGCTCTCCGTCGCGGTGTTCGTCGTCCTCGCCGTGATCGAGATCCAGGCCGCCCTGATCTTCGCCGGACTCGCCCTGCTGACGCTGCTGCTCCTGCTCATCGGTGCCCACACAGGCAGGCGCCGCGACCCGTAACCGGGCCGCAGTGTCAGTGGTCCCGACGATGATGACCCCATGACCATCACCATGCAGAATTACGCACTGACCTGGACCGACAGTAACGGCACCAAGCGGGCCTCGGCGGTCGCCTACGACGAGCCGAGCGCCGAGCGACGACGGCTGGAACTGGCGACCGCTGGGGCGAGCGGCATCGCCGTCGTGCCCGTCGCTGTGGGACAGCTGCCCGCCATATCGAAGTGACCCTGGGCAGTCAGTGCGCGGGCAGCCGCGGCCGCCCGGGGTGGTAGCGGCCCCCTCGACGTCCCAGCCCTCGGTGATCCGGGTGCGCAGGCTGGCTGTCCCCGGGCCTTCGGGCCGCTGGCCAGGCCGGACGGGCAGGCCGAGCAGTGGCCTTCCAGTTACCCGAAGTGGGCGTGGCAGGCCGACGATGCCGGGTTCGGCAACGCCGTCGGCCTGACGGCACAGGTCTCGCATCTGTTGCAGCGCCAGCACGGGGCCCAGCTGCCGGAGACAGCAGCAACAGGGAAGCCCGGGGGTCGCATCATCGCCAACGTGCCGAACATGCCTGAACACCTCGCTGATACCTGTCAGGCACGGTCTCCCAGATCCACATGACCTACATGCCTGACGGTCAATGCGGACCCGAGACAACGTCAGTGGCCGCCGCAGGGGCGTACGCGGGCACGCGGCTGCCCGGGGGGCATGTGGTGTTCCGGCCAGTTGGCTGGCGGGGGAGGTAGTGCGCGGGGTGGCTAGGGGTGGCGCGGGATGGCGAGCATATGACCGACAAACGTGACTCCGATCACAGCACGATGCGTGGGTGCAGGTCACACGCTCCGTCACATCTGGATGCTGGCGCTCCGTGCAGAACGCGTGTCCCAGAGTTAACTCCCGGGGTCCTGGCTTTCGGTGGGAGGGATGAGGGCCTCGGTCTTCCCCCCGGGCGGCAACTGTGCGGCGCGGGGGCCTAGTTGAACTGAAGGAGGGTCTGTGGGGCTTCAATGGGCCTGGTACGCGCTGGCAGTGGTCGGCGCCTACCGGATGACCGTGGTCGGCTTCGACGCCGTTGTACGGCGCACCGTCCGCACTGCCTCGCTGGCTCGCGACGAGCACCACCTGCGTGCACGCGTACCCGCACCCAACGCTGCTGCCGCACACCTTGCGCAGCCGGCCATCTCGTCCAGGGGACTCCCGATCGACCCGGGACCCGTCACTGCCCCCATTGAACTGGAGCAACAGTGAACCCTGACGAGCAGTCCGACGTGATCGAGCCGGCCGACCTGCCGTCCGACTTCGAGGTGTTCTTCACCCGCTACCACCGCGAGTTCCTGCGGATCGCCGCCGCCCGGCTGCGTGACCCGCGCGACGCGGACGAGGCCCTCATGGACGCCGCACTTGTGATGTACCGGAAGTGGCCGCGCATCCTCGCCCACGCCAACCCCATCGCGCTGGCCCACCGGATCCTGAGCGACGCGATCACCGACTTCTACCGCCGCCGAGCCCGCACCGCCGGACGCGAGGTCACCTACGGCGAGTTCAGCTACGCAGACGTGCCCACCATGCGTGACCCGCGGCGGGGCGGCGGCCGCCGCCGACGCGGCCGCACCACCCAGCCCGCCCGCCCAGCTCGCGCCTCCCACCGGTGCACCCGCGCCAAGCCACCCGGCCAGCACCCGGCCGCGCACGCGCCGCGGGGTGCGCCGTCGCCCCACACCCATTCTCACCACGGACCCGACCACCACCCCGACCGCCGTCATCGACCACGTCCGCAGACTGTGCGAGACGGTCCTGCGCTCCAACGACATCGACTCCCTCGCCGCGTTCGCCGCCGACTACGACCAAACCGGCGCCCGCACGTTCGCCTGCCTGCTCTACACCCTCGACCGCCGCGAAAGCGCCCTGTACTGGTGGCGCTTCGCCGCCGGCGCCGGCGACGCCCTCGCCGCGCATCTCCTCGCGGCCCACCACGCCGCCGTCGGGCAGCCACCGGACGCCCGCGTCTGGCGCGCCATGGCCCGTCTGCTGGGGTTCAGGCGAGAACGCCATCTGCCGCAGCCAGTCCGCTCCGCCACCCACCTCGCCGAAGGATTCGCCCGCGCCGTTCCCTGGGGCTCCGAGCTCGGCGCCTTCATCGCCACCGACCACCTGCCCAGAGAACTCCTCGCCCGCTGACCCTGCGCCGCTGCTGCCGGCCGGGCAGCAGCGGCACGGCCGCACCGTGCCTCGGCTGTCCCGTGTCAGCGAAGGTTGATTCATTGCCACCGAAGTTTGACTGCCAGCGAGGGTTGATAAGCCGCCGTATATTCCAAGGTGGGCTGGTCATCGCTCGATCGGCGTCTTGATCAAAGGACAGGAGACGGGGGCACCAGCCCACTGTCGTCCACCGGGACGGAGGGCATGGGGTCCGACGCGGCCCGGTCCACCACTGCGAGTGAAGGAAGCGGACCGCCCTAGACGACCTTCACGCAGGTCTGCGGAATCTGCCCGCCCCTGACGTAGTACCAGTCGACGCCGCCGCGGCCGCACATGGTGTACAGGGTCTGCCCGCGGTACGTCGTGCGGTTATGCGTCATGAGGCATGAGCGCAGCCGGTCACCGCGCCGCACGCGGTACTGCACGGGGCTGCTGGGGCTGGCCGAGACCGCGTTGCCACGAGGCTTACGCACGGCCGCGGTCTTGCCGGTGACCTGGAGCGTCACGCACCGGGCGGCGGCGGGATGCGCGTCGGCATGACCACCAAGGGCCAACGTGGTGGCTGTCACCGCGGATGCCAGGAGCACCTGGAGGAGTCGTCGTTTCATGATCGGCTCAACCGCGGTGCCCGGTCCGCGTCACGGCGACGTCGGCGAGGCCACACCATCGAGCGGCGTCCACAACCGGCTAGTTGTTGCTACGCTGCCGCACGGCAAGGCGCGTACTGCCTCCCGCCGCTTGCTCCCACGCAGCAAGCGATGTGCGGGTGAAGGTCCCACAGGGCCCGCGTCCCCGTAGAGTCGACGAACGCATCGAGCACCCGGGGCGGGCAGGAGCGTGGGCACAGCCCGCCGGAATCCGAGATCACGATGCCGAAGCGCCAGGCCCGTGCCGCCAAGCTCGCCCGCCAGATCCAGGCCGTCTCTGGCCTGTCCTACACCGACTGCCTGAAGCTGTGCGAGCGCCCTGACAGCACCTGGAGTGCGCTCGCCAGCGAGCTGCGCACGGCTGGCCTGACAGGCCCGGCCGACAACCTGCAGAGCGTCGCGGCCGTCGCCGCCGAGGCCGGATCCTGGTACGAGGCCGGAGGGCACGTTCAGGGCCTGTTCTTCGACACCGAGGACTACAAGCAGGGCGAGCGCGTGTACCGCGCGTGCGGGGTCGCTGCTGAGAGAGCTCTGAACCGGGCGGGGTTCGAGACCCACTCCTTCGACATCGAAGCCGAGGCTTACCACTGCGCGTACCTCGCCCTCCTCCGAGCTGGCACGCTCACCGACGGCCGGGACCTCGCCCGCGTTGCACTGGACGTTCTCGACGACGACCCCCTGTACTGCTCGGACATCGTCCGCTCCCGGGGACGCGCCCCGTTCACCTACCGGACAGCCGCACCGCTGCACGGCCCGGACACACCCGCGGCCGCAGCCGCGCGTCGCGCTGCTCGGGCCATGGCCACGGCCGCCCGCGTACCGTTCGACCGTGACGAGGAGTGGCACGAGGCGGCCGAGTACATGGTGGAAGCCGTCTGGTACGCCTGCCTGGCCGCCGGATTTCCCCCGCTGTACAAGCACCCCGAGCACCGCGACTTCTTCAAGGGCCACATGGGGGGCGTGCTGCCTTCAGAGTGACGAGCTGACCCCGGGCGCCTCAGTCGTACGTGCGGCGCCCGGGGCCGTGACGCCGCCGGTCTCCTGACGGCCCAACGGTGGGGGTGGCTACCGCTGGTTGGGCCTGCGCCCGGGCTGCTGCTCGCCGCTGCTCCGGCGCAGGTGGTCTGCCTGTTCCGCACTGCTCGCGGGTCCTGCGGGCCTGCGCGCGACTGTGTTCGAGCGGGCCCGGGCGGCCGCCGCGGAAACCCGCGGGCCCGCAGGCGCTGGCGGCGTCCGCACCCCCTGCTGGGCCGGGAGCGGGCGTGCCAGGGCTTGTCCCATCCGGCGCAGAGTCGGGACGTCCACTTCACGGCCGGAAACGGGGACAGACGGGACTGCGGTACCGGCGGAGTGAGGGCGGCCGCTGTAGGCGAGGGCGGCATCACCGAGACGAAGGAGGGCCTCGGCGCTGGGGAGGGTGGTGAGGGCTTCCTGGCCTGAGCGCCGCAGCCGGTCGGCGCCCCGCTGTGCCCAGCTGGCAATGCCCTCACAAACCCGCACCCCCACCCCGCGGAAGAAGTTTCCGACACGGTCGTCCTGCAGGAGCCGCCCCCAGTGCTCTCCGGCCCGTTCCCGGATCACGCGCCATAGATGGGTGAAGGCGCCGCGGACCGTCTGGATCCGCTGCCACTCGGGCAGTTGCTGCAAGGTGCTGGCGTGCGCGTCGGCCTGCTGCAGAGCCACGTTGACCACCTGCGCCAGGTGTGTCGCGTCGTCGGGGTCCGCGGGCAACGCAGAAGGGCTCGCCCACCCAGGAGCCGCCGGCGCTTCGAGTGTGGTCTGCGTGCTCGGCCCAGGCGCGGAGTCCGGCGCGGCTTCGGGCGGGCCCCCCGCGACGGCTTCGGCAAGTTGTTGCTGGAGTGTGCGCAAATCGGCTTCCACGGATGCCCACAGGTCCGCAGCCGTGCCCTGCTCGGCGGGAATGGTCTCGTTCCATGCCTCCATGACGTCCGAGAAGGAGGCCACCATGTCTGCCGGATGGTCGTTCGTTTGGATGCTGCGGCTCTCGGTGGTCGTCGACAGCGGCAACTCCTCCGAGGTCGGTTCCACGGCATCCGGGCCGGACGTGACGAGCTCCGGTGCATCGGTATGCGTCTCATCTCCGGCCTGCCGGACGCTGTCGGCCGCGGCTTCAGGTCTCTGCACGGCGATCTGGGCACTGGCCGATGCCGCAGGCTCGACCGTCTCCTGGAGCGGCCGGGCGGGGTCTGGGGCGGTCGGTGCGGCCCCCACGGGGTCGGGCCCGGCCTGGGCAGCCCGTCCGTCATCCGTTGCTGTGTCGGCTTGCGGGCCGGTGTCCTGCGTTGCCTTGGGACTCTGTGAGTCCGGGACTACGGGAGTTCCGGACGCTTCCGAGACCGGCAGCGCGGTCTGTGCCGTCGTGGTTTCCGGCGCGGTGGTCTCAGGTGCTGCGGCTGCCTTCTGGTCGTGGACGGCGGCTCGTTCTGCCTGGGCCGCGGCCAGCGTCGCCTGTACGTGTTCGTGCAGGCGACGGGAGTCGTACAGGAGATAGGCCAGGGGAAAGGCGAGCTGCCTGCGCTCAGGATGGCCTGGGTCGGTCGGCAGCGCTGCACCCCAGGCGTTGACGGCTTGCTGGACGGCGTCGATGTGCTGCGTCATCTGCTGTGAGCTGTAGCTCTCAGCCACAGCGGCTGCCAGGCCGTCGAGGCTGCCGACCAGCTCCTGAAGGTGTGGGTTCTGTGCGACGGCGGGCTGGGCAGCCGCGCTGGCGAAGGCAGCGCGATGCTCCAGGGCAACCTCGCGCAGATTGGCCCGCAGGACGTCGACTCGCTGCCGCGACTCGTCGGCGGCGGCCGGGCCGAGCGGTGGACCGTACGGCACGCCGGTGAACGCGGAGTACATGACGGCTGCCCAGGCGGCCGCGTCCTGCGGCGTATCGGCAGGGTAGGTGACGTCCGAAGGCTGTCCCTCGGTGGCCAGTTGCGCGACCCAGCCGCCTTCGGTTCCTCGGTGCACGGTGGCAATGACGAGGTCGCCCTGCAGCACCTGGCCGGAGTCGACCGGCTGGCCGTCCAGCCCGGACAGGCGCAGCCGGTAGCGGAGGTCCCCGGTGAACGGGATCGTTTCGAAGTAGCGCTGAGGCTCGGGCGGCTCCTCGGTGAGCGGCTCGCCTGGTGTGTCGGCGGTTTCCGGGACCGGCGGGGTGGTCATGGTCGGCTCCTCCGAAGCGTCTTGCGCCGTCTCGTCACTGGGGGCGTCCTCCTCCGCGGGGGCCGGAGCCGTCGGCGCGGCTGCCGTGCCGGGCTCCGGCGTCTGCAGGTCGCCGTCCGCCGTCTGAGGTCTGTCATGGCCGGTGGACGGTGCTTCGCGCCGTGTCTCGTGCATCTCCTCGTGCAGGACCGCACCTGCGGGCTCTGTGTCCTGGGTGATGTCTGCCACGGGGTCGCCTGGAGCGGGGCCGACGCCGGCCGGTGACTCCTGGGCTTCCTGGGGGCCCGGCGCCGGGGTGTCTTGCGTGGCACCGGTGGCCGCGGCCGGATCGTCAGGACCCGACTCGGTGCGGGTCTCCGGAGCGCCCGCGATGCCCGCAGGCTGTTCGGCGGTCTCTGCCTCGGGAGCTGCCCGCTCCGGAACGGCAGGGCTCTGTTCCGCGGAGTCCGCAGCGAGGGCGGCCAGCTCCGCCTCGAAGGCGGCGACCGTCGCCCGCGAGCGGGTTGCCAGGAGAGCGGCGGCCTCCCGTACCTGTCCCAGCGGGCCGCGCAGATCCTCGTCGACCGCGGGCTCCAGGGCGCCGCTCCACACCGCCACCGTGTGGATGTGGAGCAGCAGGTCGTCCAAGGACCCTGCGGGGCTGTCGCGCAGGGACTGTTCGGCGTCCCGGTAGGCGGCCGCCAGCTGGGCGATGGGGTTGGTCGGGTCACCGTCGCCGTCGGGTCGCTGCTGCTGGTCAGCTTCGTAGTAGCGCTGAACGGTTGGCAGGGCCTCCCATCGGGTGAACGCCGCGGTCAGCCGGTCGATGTCCGCACGTGCTTCCTCGTCGACGTCGTACGGCTCGCCGGGAGCGAGAGTCGCCAAGTCCACGTCCTGCAGCACCACATCCAGCTCCGGCAACGCGGCGGTGGCCGGGGCGTCGTCCGGTGCGACGTCCTCCAGCGTCGGCGCCGCCACGGCAGCCTCCCGGAGCCGCCCGCCCGAGGCGCGGCGCGGACGTGCAGAGCGACGCTCTGGCTCAGTCCGGGCCTGTTCGATCATCGCGGCCCATGCATCCGACAGGGGAGGAAGGGACTCCCCGCGCTGCGCCGCCCCGGCGCGATCCCACACCAGTTCCTGGGCACGCTCCTGGGTGGTCGTCCAGGACTCGTCCAGCTCCCGGGCGGCGTCGAGGAGTTGTGTGTGCGCAATGAGGCGGGACGTCATCGCGGCGACGCACATCACGACCGGGCCCGCGCCCTGCAGCTCCACCGTCAGGCGCGGGTCGGTCTTCTGGCAGCTGCCGGCGAATCCCGGACCGTGCGCGGCGCACTCCTTTGTGGTCCCGAAGTGGGGACCCAGGATCTGCAGGTCCTCGGTGGGCGTGTTGGACAGGCCATGGACCGTGGAGCTCCAGATCGCGTACTCACGGCGCATGCCACGGCCGTCTGGGGTGCCGCCGCTGACCGGTTGCTCGACCGGATGGCCGACAAAGCCCCAGTGGAAGCGGCTGACCCGGCCCTCGACGCCGTAGCGGGTCACCCGCCAGTAGTTGTCTTCGAGCTGCGTGACGACGGGCTCGAGCGTGAAAGGGATCTCCCCCGAGGGCAGGGCTGGGTGGCGTTCGGCCCGTTCTCGCACCAGCGCCCGGTTGGCGGAGTCGGTGCGCAGCCAGGTCATGAGCCGATCGGGGGTCTGGTCGTCCGGGGCGTCACTGGCGCGGCCGGTGTCCGGCGCCTCCGGCAGCGTCTTGATGATCCAGAACTCATCGGCTGTGCCGACCGCGATGCCACGCAGCCGATACTCCACGCCCCCGGCAGAGGTGACGATCCAGTCGTTCTCGCGGTCACCGGGCCGGACGCTCTCCCCGTCGTGCAACTGGGCAGGGAAGGAGGCAGGACCCTCGCCGCCGCCGACGGCCGGGTCGCCGAACAGCCCGAGCTGTTCTGCGGCACCCTCCTCTGTCCGGGCGCGGGGTTGGTCGGGGGCAGGCGTTTGCGTGGGCTGCTCGACGTCGGTCGGCGCCGCCGCGGACGAGTCGGGCCGCCGGTCGACCGGGTCAGCGGACGCTGCTTCGCTCTGCACCTCTTCCACGGTCATCTGCCCCTCCGGAACGCCGTCGGTCTCCTCCGCCTCCGTGTCCGGCTCCGTCTCATCCTGCAAAGCCGGGTTCGGGACGTGGTCGGGCGGAGTCAGGCCGAACTCCTCGTACAGGTTGGCCGTCCCGTACGCGTCGCCGGGCGGCTCGCTGGTCTGCTGTGGCGGTTCCTCGGTGCTGCCGTCCTCAGGCTCCGGCCGGACTTGGGCGCCCTCGGCGGGGCGGCTGCCGGAGCCGCGGGTGGGCCTGGCGGCCGTTTCAGCGGGCACGGGCACGGGCGCGGGCGTGGGTGCCGGGTGCGGCGCCGGCGCCGGGGCCGTGGGCAGTTCCGGGGCGGGTGCTGTCTCGTCGAACGCGGCAAGGGCGGCCGCCGCCTGGTCGACCTTGGCCTGATGGGGTGCGCGCTGCTCGACACGCTCCGCGATGGCTTTCTTGCGGCTCTCGGGAGTGCGGTACCTCTCCGGGTCGAGCATGGACTCGGTCAGCTCCGGGAATTTGTCCCGCTCGGTGATCGCGCCGACCACTGCGTCCAGCAGTTCGACGCGGCGCCGGGCGTGCTCGATGGCCGGGCCGTAGTCGATGGAGGCCTGCTGCGCGGTGAGCAGCGTGATTTCGGCTTCCAGCACCGGAAGGCGCTCGCGGTCCATGAGCTGGTGGTTTTCGGCCTTCTCCAACGCGGTCGCCAGGCGGCCGATGATGGTGCCGCCGAACCTCGGGTTGGCCAGGTCGCCGATGGAGCAGACGAATTCGCTGTGCCGCAGGTCGGGGAAGCCGACGTGGGCACGGATCTCGGAGCCGCCGTCCAGGATCTCCGGTCGTACCGCGAAGTCGAGCCCGCCGAAGGTGCCGATCGTCGTCCACGGCCCCGTCCCGAGGCTGCTGTGGCCGCGCAGGGCGTCGGCGACGGCCTGGCGCACGAGCGGACCGGCCTCGCCGCGCTTGTCGAAGTCGCGGCCGCCGACCCGGATCTGGAAGGCGTCGCCGCGGATCGTGGCGGTGACCTTCGGCAGGGCGGCATCCCGGAGGGCGATGGCACGCTGGGTGCTGGCGAGTTCGTTCTCCTTTGCCAGCAGCAGCTCCGCCTGGCGGACGCGGTCGGCGGCCGCGTTGCGCCGGTCGGCCTCCAGGCCCTGGAGGTGGACCTTGGCCTCCATGAACTGCCGCATGAAGGGGTTGCCGCCGATCTCGGCGGCCATCGTGGCGTAGTCCCAGTCGCTCGCGCCGATCTCTTCGACGGTGTCGTTGTCGTCGTCACCCTCGCCGGGCGGGCGCTGGATGTCGCGCAGCCCCTCCGCCTTGGAGGTGAGCAGTCCGACCTGCCAGGCGTCCATGCTGCCCTTGGTGGCCAGGAAGTAGATGTTCACCTCCTCGTGCTGGTTGCCGGGGCGCAGGACGCGGAAGTCGCGCTGCATCATCATGGCCGGGGTCCAGTCCTGATCCAGGTGCATCAGGGCGTAGGCCCGGTTCTGGCCGTTGAAGCCCGTACCGAGAACTTCGCTGGAGCCCATGAGGACCGCGATGCCGCCGTTGTTGGCGGCCTCGGTCATCGCGGCCTTCTTCTCCGGGGTGTGGTGGTCCTGCGCGAACTGGACCATGTCGCGGGGGACGCCGCGGGCGGCGAGCAGGTCGCGCAGCTCGGCGTAGAGGTCGAAGCCGCCCTTGTTGTTGCCGCCGGGGGTGCCGCTGTTGCAGAAGAGGAAGAACAGTCCGCCGGGGACCGGGTGCAGGGTGTCGTTGCGGCTGGAGACGGCGTAGGTACGGTCCTTGTGGGCGTGGTACCCCGCCGCGATGATGTCGGCCGCCGTCACCAGCTTGTTCGCCGCGGGTGCGCCGGCGTCCACCAGCCGTGGGTCCAGCGCGACCGCCCGGCCCTCGCCGGAGACGGCCAGCATGTTGTCCTCCTCGCGGGTGACCTCCCCGGCGTGAATGGCCTGGCCGCGGGCCACCAGCGTCTGGAGCCGGGCACGCTGGTCGGCGGTCGGCTCCACCAGCACCAGTTCCGGCGCACCGCCGGCGAGCTTGGGCCGTACGATCCCGACGTCGTCGCCGGTCTTGGTGTCGGCGGCCAGCCCCCACATCGTCTTCATCGTGGACTTCGACACGAACCGGGAGAAGCGTTCGACGATCGTCAGGCCGCTGCCGTCCGGCGCCATCTCGATGCGCTGGACCTTCTGCCCGAAGGTCTCCGCCCACAGGTCCGGGCCGTGCACCCCGAACTGGTCCAGCAGCCACGGCGTCGCCAGTTCGAGCACCGAGTACTGCTCGAAGATCGAGTTCTCCATCGGCGTGCCGGTGCCGAGGGTGACGGTGGGACGCCCGCCGTGGAGCTCCGCCACCTGGTGGTGCCACCTGAGCTTTTGGTGCATGTCCACCGCGCGGACGCTCGCGGCCTCGCCGCCGGCCTCCTTGGAGCGGAAGCCCACGGCGGTGAAGCGGTGCGCTTCGTCGACGAGCGCGTAGTCGAACCCCAGGTCCTCCCAGTACACCTCGCCCGGAGTGCGCATCGGCGCGGCATTGCGCCGGATGCGGGTCTCCACCGTGGTCAGGCGCCGTTCCAGCTGCATCAGGGCGAAGGCGTTGTGCGGGACCCCGCGCTCGCGCTTGAGCTGTTCCTTCAGCGACTCGATCTCGCGGAAGAGGTACAGCTCCTGCTGCTCGGGGCTCATCCGGATCGACCCGAACGCGCCCTCGGTGAAGATCACCAGGTCCGGGGTGTTCGCGCGCAGCCACTCAAGGACCCGGCGCCGGTTGCCGTCGGCGAGGTCGTCGGAGGTGATCAGGTGGATGTCGGCGTTGGGGTAGAGCAGCTTGGCCTCGTCCAGCCACTGCCGGGCCAGGTGCGGCTGGACCACCGCGAAGGGCTTGGTGATCTGCCCGGAGGCCTTCAGGGCCTGGGAGCCCATCACCATCGTGGTGGTCTTGCCCAGGCCCATCTCGTGGGCGAGGACCACACCCCGCTCGAACTGCATCCGCGCGGCCGCCGAGAGCTGCCACGGGTGCGGGGTCCGCTCGGTCGTGAGCCCGGCCAGGGTCGGGGCGAGACCGTCGTAGCTGCGGACGACGTGCCCGTTCATCTGCCGGTTGTAGGCGTCGGTGAGCAGCGTGACCCGGGCGGTACTGGCGGTGCAGTAGTCCTCGAACGCCGACCGCATCGCGTCGGCCTTGTAGCGCATCGCGCGGGTGGCGTCCTCGTCCACCCCGTCGCCGTCGAGGGTGTTGACCACCATCGAGGCCCGCCCGAGCAGGGCCTTGGCGATGTGCACCGCCGAGCGCCGTTCGGTGCCCTTGAGCGCGTTGATCGCGTCTGGCACCTTGCCTGCGGCCAGGGACCAGCCGTACCGCTCGTTATGGCTGACCTGGAGAGTCGGGTCGCCGAGGTACTCCCGCAGGAAGCCCTGCACGAGAAAAGCGGGAATCCAGTGCGCGCCGAGCTGGGCGGTGAACTGCCCCAGGCGCTTGGGCGGCGGCTGCACCGCTTCCAGCGCGGCGACGTTCACCGCGTACGTCGGATCGGTGGCGGCCGCCTCGCGGGCCTGTTCGAGCTTCACCCGGACCGGCCCGGACAGGTAGGCGCCGGCGTGCTCCAGCTTTTTGGTGACCGGGTTGTCGAAGACCTCGGTGCCCAGGCGGCGGCGGGCCTCTTCGGGAGTCGTGCCGAGCAATGAGGCGATCAGCGGCAGGTCCACGCTGCCGGTGGCGCCCATCACGGCCGTCAGAGCCGTCTTCGGGTCGTCGGTGGGCTCCAGGTCGTCGCGGCGGGCGCCCGGCCGCCGGGTGAGGACCTCGGAGGGCACCGGCCGGTCGTTCGCCCGGTCCCAGTGCTCCAGGCCCAGCACGACGGCGGCGTGCGGGTCCTGGCGGAACCAGCCCCAGCCCGTGGGAAGGCGTTCGTGGTCGTCCAGCTCGGCGCCGGCGGCGCGGGCGGCGGCCCTGGCCTCGTCGGTCGGCAGCGCCATCCGGGTCTGCCGGGGCCGGGACAGCGGCCCGTGCGCCGTGGTGTACGCGGCGTGTAGCCGGGCGAGCTGGCTGCGGACCTCGCGCGCACGGTCGGGGTCGCTGCCGGTGCGGTCCAGCTCCTGCAGTTCGCTCGCCGTGTCGCGCAGCGACAGCAGCATCCGCAGCTGCTCGGTGCCGGTGACACCGTCGGCGGCGATGACCCGGACCGGGCCCTCGCCGTTGACGTGCTGCCAGATCTGCCCGTGGTCGTCGGTGTAGAGGCGGCCGGTGAAGTCCGTCGCGTGCTTCTCGCGGGCGGTCTGCAGCAGCAGCGGCGCGCGGTCGGGTCCGTCCTCGTGCGGGACGTAGCCCTGGCCGTCGGCGACCGCCGCGGCGGCGGAGGCCTCCATCCGCTCGCGCAGCAGCCGGGGGGCTTCGCCCGGGTCGCCCTGCACCGTCACCCGCGGCCCGTACGGCCCCGTCTCGGATGTCAGGCGCCCCAGCACGTGCTCCGGGTGCTCGGTGAAGTAGGCGTTCACCGTCAGGGTGTTGCCGCCCAGGTCCCGCTCCGGCGCGTCGATCCACGTCTGATCGCCCGGCTCCTCGTCCTGCGCGCGGCGGCGGAAGACCAGCACGTCGGCGACCACGTCGGTGTCGGCGGTCTCGCCGAAGGTGCCCGCCGGCAGCCGGTATGCGGCCGCCAGGTCGCCCCAGCGGGACATGGCACGGCGGGCGGAGGTGTCCTCGCCGTCCAGCGTCCACCGCGAGGTGATCACGGCCATGTAGCCGCCCGGCCGCAGCAGCGCGAGCTGTTTGATGATGAAGCCGTTGTGCAGGGAGTGCCCGGTCGCGCCGTAGCGGCGCTCCCCGAACGGGGCCTGAGCGAACGGCACGTTCCCGATCACCAGGTCGAACGTGCCGGCCGGGGCGTCGGTGTCGGTGAACGACTCCGACAGCACGTTGGCGTGCGGGTAGATCCGGGCCGCGATCGCCGCGGTGGTGGGGTCCACCTCGACGCCGGTCAGCCGCGCGGTCTGCGGGGCCACTCCGAAGAAGGCGCCGGACCCGCACCCGGCCTCCAGGACCTCACCGCCGTCGAAGCCGTACGCGGCCAGGCCCTGCCACATCGCCTCAGCGACGCCCTGCGGGGTGTAGTGGGCCGACAGCACGGCCCGGGACGCCGCCCGCCACTCGAAGGGGTCCAGCAGCTCCTGCAGCTCGCCGCGCACCCGGTCGTAGGACTCCCAGCGGGCATGGTCCGCCTCGAACCTGCCCTCCCACTCGCCGCCGGGCCGGTAGATCGGCTCATCGGGGTCCGGCTCGTCGAGGAACACGGTCAGGACCGAGCCCCAGCCCGACCAGCGGGCCAGGACGCGCTTCTCCTCGGCGGTGGCGCCGCGGCGGTCGCTCTCCAGCGTCCGCAGCACCTTGACCGCTTCGAGGTTCGCCTCGGCGCGGGCCAGCGGGCCGCGCGGCAGGTCGGCCGGGTCGGGGCGGAACCGCGCTACAGGTTCTCCAGCTCCCTGCGGATCTTCGCCAGCTCCGCCGCTTCCGGACTCAGCGGCGCCGCCGGGCTGTCCGCGTCCTCCGGCGGCGGCAGCATCTCGCGCAGCACCTGCTCCCGCGCCGTCGCCCTGATCTGCTCCAGCTGTCCGACCCGGGCCTGGTAATCCGTCTCCGGCTCCAGGGTCTCCTCCAGGTCCTCCTCCGCCGCGGCGATCGCCTCGCTCATCTGCGCCCCCAGCTTCCGGAAGCGGCCGTCCGGGTCCTGCATCGCCGCCAGCTCCCGCGGCCGGAACTCCTCCCAGTGCCTGCGCAGAAGCGTCTCGTACTGGCTCATCGTCGCCATCGGCCGGGCCTCCCTCTTGCTCGTTGACGGTACCGGTCAGCGCCGCCATCTGCGCCGCCAGCCGGGACTGGTCCACCCCGCGCCGCTCGACGTCGCCGCCGGCAGCGCGCACTTGCTCGATCACCGCGTTGATGCCGATGAGCGCGGCACCCATCGCCGGGATGCGCCGCTTGGCCGCCTCCCTCTCCCGCCTGGGCAGGTTCTCGTCCAGCGACTGCTCGCGCAGGTCCTCCGTGGTCCGCTCCGCGATCCGCGCCAGCTCCCCGAGCAGCCCTTCCTCGAAGTCGAACAGGTAGGCCCGCATCACCTGGTTCGTGAGCGGGTTCACCACCTTCGTCTGCGTCGGCAGCTGATAGGGGGTGAGGAGGGTGAGCACCCGGTCGTACTCGCGGGAGAGTTCCGAAGGCCTGCGCCGCAGCCACGACACGAGCGGCTCGTAGGAGCTGACCGGCAGGGTCACTTCCCGCTCCAGGCCCCAGGTGCGCCGCGGCAGCGTCTCGGGGTCCTGGTCGTAGCGCTGTACGAGGGCGGCCATCGCGGCCGGCGCGGAGTCGAAGTCACCGATGCTGCTGCGCTGGTCGTAGTCGGCCAGGGCCCGGAACGTCCGGCCCTGGCGCTCCACGTAGCCGTAGGTGTGAACCGAGCCGTCGATCAGCACGGTGCGGCGGCCTGCGATGCTCCCGCCCAAGCTCGCGCGGGTCGCCTCCGGGTGCTGCTCCATACCCCGCTGGAACCACTCCGCCTCCACGGCCTGCAGCCGCTGTGCCCGGGCCTCCCTGACCGCCTCGCTGTAGGAGTAGGCGGACTGCTCGTTGCGGGCGTTGAGACTCGAGGCCAGCTCGGCGTTCTCGGCGATCAGGTCTTCCAGCGTCATCTCGCCCACCGGCGTCCGCTCGCCGTAGGACCGCGCACGCCGGGCGGTCCGTTCCTCCTGGACGGCCCTGCGGTAGTCGGCGACCTGGTCGTGCAGCTCATGGTCGCGCGGCAGGCGTGTCCAGGTCCGGCCGATCTGCTCGTGGGTGCTCTCGAGCGCCTCGTCGTCCAGGTCCGCCGCCGCCGGACCGGCCAGGAGGACCCGGGAGATGCGCGCGTACTGCTCGGTGCGCACCGCCTGGTAGTGGCGCTCCAGCGTCCGGTACTCCTCATCGGAGGACAGGAACGGCGTCCTGTAGCTGTTCGCCTGCCACCACTCGCTCTCGGTGGCCAGGTCCTCGTCGCGCATTTCGGTGACCGGCGCCGACGCCGTCACCCGGTCCAGCAGCCGTCTGCCGCGTTCCTGCCTCACCGCATGGAACCGGTCCTCCGCCGCGGCGCTGAAGTTCCGGGACCGCTCAACGGCGGCGGCGCCCTCCGCCTCCACCAGCTCCTCGTACGACAGGCCGGTGAGGTCCAGCGGCTCCGGCTCCGGCTCGGGCGGGGGAGCGGGCGCCGCCGGCGGAGCCTGCTGCACCGGAACAGCCGCGGCCGCCGTCGGTGAGGCGACCAGATCCTGCGGGGTCTGGCCCGGCCCGAGCACCACGATGTTGCGGTCCTGCCGGGCGAACGCCCGCAGCACGGCGGCGAGGTTGCGGTCGCGGGTGCCGGGGTTCCACTTCCGGCCGGTCGCCCATCCCTGGCGCTGCCCCGACCAGTACAGGTTCCCGGCCTTCACCGCCCGGCGGTCGTCGTCGTCGTACTTGTCGGTGCCGTACACCGCGGCGACGCCGTCTTCCTCCCACCGCACCCACACCTTGTCGCGGACGCCCGGGTCCACCGCCGCCCGGTGATGGCGCGCGGCCAGCATCGCGAACGACGACAACCGCCCGTCCCCGTACCCGTCGCTCACCAGGCGCGTGTCCCCGACCCGGCCGACCAGAGCGTCGCTGTACCCCCGTCGGGCGGCGGAGCCGATCTCGGTGCCGTCCGGACCGAACACGGTGACGGAACTGCCCTTGATGACCGCGTGATAGCCCGTCACGCCGTCGACCGGCTCAGCTCCTTCAGGAAGAGACAGCTGACCAGGCGAGGCAGCCGATTCCGTCTCGGAGGCGGTCCCCGCTTCCGTGTCTAACGCCGCGAGCTCATCCCCCATGCGCTTCTCCCCGTACCAGAGGCTCCCCGCGGCACGCCAGCACGCACATGCCACGCCATCCCCACCGGACCCTACCGACCAAGGCCAAAAACCTCGATCGTGATACGCCGACGCCGACCTGCGGAGACAGTCGGCCGCCCACCGGCACAGACCTCGCCGCGTCTGTCCCATCCGCCTGACGCCCAGCGGGGCTCAGCGGCTCCTGCGCAGGGCTTACACGGCCTCGGGGAACATCTGTGTCGGCCGAGGGCCGGGGTGGTGGGTGCGGGCGGGCAGGTGAGCCGGGAGGCGGGGACGAGCTGGAGGGCGGTGCGGGCGGGGTGTTGACATGGGCGTATATCAGGGCGGAAATGTTCAGATCACCGAACGGGGTGCGGCCGGTCAGCAGCTCGTACAGCAGGCAGCCCAGCGAGTACAGGTCCCCGCGAGTGTGGAACAGCTCGTCACGTCCTCCACAGAACATCGCCGAGAACGCCCCTGAGCGGCGCCAGGAGCGTCATTCCCCAATGTGAAGGCCCGGAAGTGCCGAACGGTCACCGTCTTCGTCTACCGGCGTCACCGGCGGGGGAGAAGAGCGTACGGGCGCAGGGGGACGCCGATCACCTGCAGGACGAGGTTGCGGTGTGCAGCGTGCAGGGTGCGCACGGCGGCCCGGGTCAAGCCCGGCCTCGGCGGCTGGACGCCGGCGCGCTCGCGGCCGGGCTTCGTCGGGATCCACAGGTAACCGGGGTCGCTGCCTTCCAGAGCCTTGGTGATGCCGGCGCGGACGTCGAGCCAGCGGCGCAGGATCTCCACCGTGTGCTTGTCGAGCGGGTGGTCGAGGTCGGCGACGGTGACGACGGGGACCGGGCGGCGCTCCAGGTCGACGTCGGTGACGTTGAGCTGGTGGAGCTGGGGCACGGAGTGGCCGGTGGCGGCGACGAGGGCGGCCACGGCCGCAGTGCGGATGGCGGTGGCGGCGTTGGCGCCGGTGGGCCGCCGTACGGCGAGGGTACGCAGCAGCTTGTAGGCCTGCTCGGGCTCCAGCCGGTCGCCGTGCCCGGTGGGCGGATAGGCGCGCTGCAGCCTGGACAGGCCGAGGTGGTCGACGAAGGTGTTGTAGGTCTGGATGCGGGCGCGTTGGGAGTCGTGCGCGGCGACGGCGTCCGGTCCGAGGAGGGTGTTGCGGCGCCGGGTTTCGCCGACGTTGGCGGCTTCCAGCCAGGAGTCCGCGCGCTCGGGCTGGACCAGCTCTTCGGCGGTGATGGAGGTGCTCTTCTCCGCGTTGAGGACGTGCTCCAGGTACTCGGTGAGCAGGGTGCCGCGCAGCCGTACGGTCTCGAAGGCGTACCCGGCGTTCTGCTGCGCCGTCATGAACGCGCCGATCGCGGTGAGGGCGTCGGTGGTGCGCGGGTTCGGTTGGGGCATGGCAGACAGGGTACGAGCCCGGTTCAAGCGAGTTGGTCATCAAGCGGACCGTCCCGTGTGGGGAGGGCCGAGACCCTGGATAACAGCAAGAAGCCTGCCTCGTCCCTCCCCAGCCAGCTGCGGGTCTCGTCTCGGTCCGTGTCGGACCAAATTGGTCCGTGCAGGCCCGATACGGTCCTCATACGACCCCCGGGCTGCCCGGAGGCGGGGCCTTGGCCCCGCGGAGGTCTACCCGCTTCTTGCTGTTATCTAATGGCTTGATCCGCGCCCGCGGGGAGATTGCTCGAGTTCCTTGCCTCCCCGGGGGCGCGTCACCCCTACAGACGGGGCACCTCCGGCGAGCGTTACACCGCGGCGTCGGCTGGGCTCACGTGTCCTGCAGTAGAGCGCGGGCCTTCTCCAACTGCTCCACCGTGATGGCCCCGCTGTCCGGCAGGCCCGCCTCCGCCCATGCGGCCTGCGCGCGGGGGATGACGCCGCCAGCGTCGTCGGTGAGGATCTTCTTCGCCAGGTTCACGGCGATGGCCCCGTCCCCCAGGTCCATCAGGTGCGCGAGCATGCGGACCTGCTTGGTGGCGGAGGCTTTCTCGTTGTACCGGAAGACCAGCACCCAGCGGCCCTGCAGGGCGCGGGCCCGCTCGATCAGGTCGCGGCCTCGGTCGGTCTCCTGCTGCTCGGTGCGGATGTGCTCGGTGTCCCCCGCCGGGTTGCGCAGGGTCAGCAGGCCGCGGCGGCTGGACTCCTCGATCTCGACCTTCTCCAGGAAGGCCACGAACCGCGAGGCGCTCTCCAGGCGGCTGATGTCCTGCGCGGCCTGCTGAGCGACCAGGTGCAGGTCAACGGTGAGGGCGTGCACGCGGCGGCCCCACGCGGGTTCCTCGCCGGGCGCGCAGGGCCCGGCAGCGTTCGCGGCGGCGATGACGAGGCTGTAGTCCACGCCCCCATCATGGCGGCCGCCACCGACAGGCCCGGGTGTAGAGACCTTGCCGCCACGGTTTCGCTTAAGGTGGTTGATGATCTCGTAGCGGCCATAGGTCCCACAGACTCAGGCCGTGCTCGCGGACGTCGAGCCGCCTCGCGGCGCGTACGGAAAGGGGGCTCCCCCCTCTTCGGGATGAGCCCCCTTCCTGTGAGCGGAGTAGCTATCGGGACTGGACCAGCCAGATCAGGTAGGCGATGACGAAGCCGCCGACACCGGATCCTGCTCCGTAGGCCACCCCGAGGACGAAGCGCCGGCGGATGGCCCTGCGGTTCCGGCACCAGGAGGCTTCGACGCGGTCCCGCTTCCGCCGCCACCAGACCACGAGGCCGTTACGTCGGCGGGTGGGGTCGCCATGCTCGGGCGGCCTGGGCTTAGCATGCATGGTGGTACTCCATTCATTCCGTGAGTGTCTGGAGATCGCTGGAAGGGCCCCGCCGTCAGCACCTGGCCTGAGAAACCGTGCTGACTCTGGGGCTCTTCTGCTCTTCGAGCCTACTCGGCCTTCAGAGCGTCGAAGGTGCGCGGTAAAAGGAGTTGATGGGTCGTCAGATGCCCCCTCCCTCAACCTGAGCTTCCGCGAACCACATTGGGCTCTATAACGGCTTCATAACAACGCTTCCATCCCTTCGACGTCGGTTCCCTCGCGACCAGTTCGGTACGTCCCGTCGCATGACCAGTAGACGACCGACTTCCCCGAAGCGTTACACCAGGAGGCCGCCGCCGCGGCGGATGATCGGCTCCGGCTCGTACACGGCCAGGAGGACGGCTTCGGCCCGGTCGGGATTCTTCATGCCGCGGGCGCGCATCGCCTTCTTGGACTCGATGACCGTGTGGCCGCCGCTGTTGTACTGCAGCTTCGGGGTGGTGAGCTGGATAGCGGCGTTGCGGTCGGTGCGCAGCCGGAGCCGGCAGACTCCAGTGCCCGGGTCCGGCTGCAGCAGCGCGCGGGTGGCGAGCCACATCTCGTCGCGCTTCTTGAAGGGCCGCATGACGGCGCCCGGGTCGTCGTGGCCGGGGGACTCGGAGACCATGACGCCGACGATTTCGGCGCGGTGCCGGCTGTTCTCCGCCCAGATCTTGAGCATGCCGACGGCGCCGTGCCCAAGGCCGTTCTGGTCGATTTTGAGCCGGACGGGGACGGTGAAGCCGAGGGAGTCGGCCAGGCGCTGCGCCAGGTCGAAGTGCCGCTGCGCTCTAGAGGCGCAGGGACCGAGAGGCGGCTGCCGAGCAGCCTGGGGAAGATACGCGGCCGCGCCCTGCTCCTGAAGGCGTGCCTCCGCTTTTTCCATCCTCTTCAGCAGCTGCACGCACAGCTACTCACGCGAGCCCAGCGATTGGGCTCAGCACCACTGTCGCTGAGCCTGCGTCCGACACCCAGCCTCGGCAGAAACACCCCGGAGCGGCCGGCGCCATACAGGCCTTCCTGTCCTCCACGGCGCGTGCAAATCGGGCCGACCATGTTGGCGTTCAGCAACGGCATACGGCCAGGCAAGGACCAGGTGCTCGGACCTCAGCCCGGGAAAGTCCGCCACAGCGATACAGGCGGCCGAACAAGCAGGTGCGCGTGTGCCTCCAGCAACCACCTCCGGCCCCAGCCACGCTTCTTACTGCTGCTGCGGCCTGGCTCCTCGGAGGCCTGCAGTTGGTGCGCTAGCTTCCGTGGCACCCCGAGGACCGGAGCGCGCAGCGCGAGGACCGCAGGGCAACCCGTACGGTGCCGGACCTGACCGGTCTCCCTCACCCCCCTCTTCTTGCAGATAGTGGCACGCCGCTGACCTGCGCAAATGTGCGCGATGTATTCGGCCTAGGCGGAATACATCGTCTGTAGATGAGCCGAGATGTATTCGGTGTAGCTGCATAGATCCGGATCGTCAACCTGATCGCTGCGACACGCGAATAGTTTCACGCAAAAGTTGCGCTCCCTGGTAAGTTTTGCCCGTCAGAGCGAACGAAGGAGGCAGGTCACGTGCCTACACCTGCAAGGCGTCCGGCATCCGAGCCGCGGCCGGTAGCCCCGCAGCGCCTTGCCCCCGCCCCACCTCCGGCTCCCTCGGAGGATCTGCTCCGCAGCATGGTCAGTGCCCTCGATAGGGTCGCGGCCAACGGCGGGTACATCTCGGCCGACCCGCCGAAGCGCAAGTATGGGTTCGCGAGCGGCCAGCACATCAACTTGGACACGGGCATCCAGAACAACCTCTGGCGCTTCGGGCTGACGACCACAGCTCGAAACTTGCTCGACCTCATGGCTACAGAGCATGACAAAGACGGACAGATCCGCTCGACCCAGAAGCAGCTCGCCGAGCACTTCATGTGTTCACAGCCGAAGATCAGCAAGGCCATGAACGAGTTGTTCTCGTACCACTTCGCCTGGAAGATTCGCAGGGGGGTAGTTCAGGTGAATCCGACCTACGCGTATCGGTGGGGCAGCAGAAATCATCGCTCCCTGATCAGCAAGCTCGGGAAGCAGACGCTTAAGGAACACGCCATCGTGATCCCTGAGGCAGGGAGGCCGTCATGAGCAGCATCGCACTCGTTCGGAACCCCGACATGTTCGAGCGGCTGCCAGATGCGCAGCTCGGCAAGACAGCCCGCGACGTGTTCGACATTCTGCAGGCAAGGCAGGAGCCGGGCGGGCTGGTCCGCATCGCACAGAAGGAGCTCGCCGCCCGCCTCAGCATCACCGTGCCGTCGGTGTCCAGGGCCATAGGAGAGCTGAAGGACCGGGGCCTGGTTCACCCACGGACCGTCCACGGGCGCGTGCAGATCCACCCTCTGTTCGCCGCGTACGAGTCCATGGCCCACATGGTGAACACCCTGAAGGACGAGACCACGCACCTGTGGCCGCTGACCTTCCCCGGTAAGACGGTGCCGCTGCCGTCCGGGTCAGATCCGCGGTCCGGTACTGGCTTCGACCCGGACCCTGACGGCGGCGAGCCGGCACCGCTGCCCGATGCCCCGGCTCAGCTCCGCCTCCTCGCAGGCTGAATGCACCCTTCCCACGGCAACGGCTATCGACGGCTTCGGGGCGGTCACCACTTCAGGTGGCCGCCCCGACCCATGCCACGGGAGGGGAGCCACTTCGCGCGGGGGTCAGCCTTGCCCGGCCCGCTGTGACCAGCAACATCGGGCCCGGCCGCTATCGCGTCACCTCACCCTGAAGGGCCGTGTGGCCCTTCACGGCTGGTGGGCCGAAGAGGCGACCGCCCGACGCAAGGTCACGAGCATCACCCGGCAGCACGGCCAGCCCGGCGCCCGCATCACCCTGACCGACGAGACGACGGGCAGCGCGTTGACGACCTGGCCGGAAGAGACGTAGCGCTCTGTCATGCTGACCGGCATGGCCCACCGCCCGTACCCAGACCGCGGCCGCGCCTTGCGGCAGATCATGCGACGGCACCGCAACGAGGTGCCGCCCGAGCTGCTCCCGCACCAGCGCATCCCGGAGGTCGGCGCCGCCGTCGGCGAGTACCGGATCTCGACGCGCGCCCGGTAGGCAACCGTCGTCTGCGGGTGTGAGTGGTCCTGCGCTCCCTCTGTGATCTGATTCATCACGGATGTGGCCTTGCGCCCGAAATGCTTACCATGCTTGGCTGACGACGGTCGAGGCCGGGACTCCCGGCCTCGACTACGGAACAACTGAATACACAAGAGAATGAGGACATCAATGTCCCGTCACGAACGGCCCACCCGGCTCCGCAAGGGCCGCATGTGGGCCGCACGCACGATCATCCGCTACGTGACCTCTCAGGCCTTCGAGGCCTGCATGGGCGACACCTGTCGCACCTGGCTCGAAGAGATCGCGAGGTGGTTCCAGAACTTCCTGTAGCGCCAGCGGCCCGCCTCGCCGCAGCGCTCAGGCGGGCCCCTCGGCCGCCATCGTCACCTCGTCACGGCCGCCACTCCTCGCTGTAGCCAGGCCGGTCTGCGTACGGCAGGGCGAGGAAACGCGCGACCGGCCCAAATCGCTCCGCCGTCTCGATCAGCCCATTTTCCTGACGGTGCAGCCGACCGAACTTGTCGGGGTCGGAGTCGATAAGCTCGCGCATCCGAGCGCGCAGTGCCACCCGGGCCTCGACCGCGTTCGCGTACAGGTCGAGGATCTGCCGCTTGGTATCGATCTCGCGCAGTACCCGCGCCGGACGGTGCAGCATGATGTGACGCTCGTCCGCGGCCATCTCGGGGTCGAAGCTGCTGATCCGCGTGAACACGGTGCTCAGCTCCGCATCGGCCGCCCGCGCGATCCGCTCGTCCTCGTCGAGCTGGGCGCGCAGCCACTGCACGAACTCGCGAGCCGCTTCCAGCTCCACGCCGGGCGGGACGGCGAGGCCTCTCGTCTCCACTGACACTCCTTCATCTCGGGGCGCGAGATCCGTCCGCTTGCCCTGCTGAGGTGGGTTCGCTTCGAACCACGCGGCCACCTCGTCGGCGCGGTAATGCGTTCTCGTGGAGCCTTCGACCGAAACGGGTTGAGGGAAGGTAGGCCGGCGCCGGTACGTGTGCACCGATGAGCGGCTGACCCCGTGCTCCTCCGCGATTTGCCCGATGGTGATCAAGCGCGGACTCCCCTCGCGTTCAGGGTTTTTGGGCACGGCTACATCCTCCCCGAACTTCTAGACAATGTCCATAAGTTCTGTCACTGTGGAACGGCACCAACACGACGGCCCCGACCCGGAGTTGCAGCTCCACATGGGCCGGGGCCAGCCGAATCCCCTGCCGTGAACAGGAGAAACGACGTGCCCAACCGTACCGAGCAACCCCCGCCGCAGCCCACCCCCGTCATCGCCGCCCGCGGAGCCGCCGCTGCCGAGCTGCACGCCCGCGCCGCGGACGACTACGCCGCCGCGCAGGCCCACCGCGACCGCCTCTCCCACGAGGACCGCGTCCACGGCAACGGGCCGACCACGCGCTGACCCTCACCAGCCGCCGCGCCCCGCGATTTCCCCCCGGCGGGGCGCGGCTCCCTCCCTGGAGCTGCACCGTGAAGACTCTGCGCGGCGACGGCCGCCAACTCTCCAACCCCATCCGCGCCGCCTGGACCCTCGTCCTCGGCATGCTCCTCATCGCCGCAGCCTGGTCCCTCTCCGGCCAGCTCATGCGCTGGGGCATGGACCGATGGCTCGCCTGGCCCCTCTCGATCATGTTCGACGCGGCCGGACTCATCTGCGCCACCTACGCCCGCCGAGCCGTCGAACGCGGCACCCCCGCAGGCCTTGCCCGCCTCTCCCTCCTGGCGTTCGTCTTCGTCGCCGGACTGCTCAACTGGAACCACGGCAACGACATCGGCGGCACACCCGCGGGCGCCGGGTTCGCCAGCCTGTCCGCTGGCGTCGAGCTGCTCTTCGAGCTGCACCGCCGCGACGTCCGCGACGAGCAGCGCGCAGCACGCGGCCTCGTCGCCGAGCGACTCCCGCACATCCCCGCCCTCGGCTGGATCATGTACCCGGGCCGCTCCTGGACGACGCTGCGCGCCGCGGTCGGTGTCCGCCTCGACCTCCTCGACCCCGTCCAGACCCGACACGTGCTCACCGCGCCGGACACCGATGTCCGCCCGGACAACCGGCGCGCCGCCACTATCCGCTCCGCTGTCCGCGCCGCCGCGGACACCTTCCCGGACGCCAGTGCCGAGGACATCGTCGACCACCTGTCCGCCGCCGGGATCGACACCGACACGGACACTGTCCGCGCTGTCCTCGGCGCGGGCGCGGACAACCCCGCGGACACGAAGGACAGCAGGTCAACGCGTCCGCTTGTCCGCCGCGTCCGTCCCCTTGCGCCCCCTGGTCAGACCGTCGCGGACACCGTCCGGACAGCACTTGCGTCCGGCATCACGGACAAGGACGCCGTCCTGTCCTACGTCCGCGCCGTCCACGGACAGGACGTGTCCGCCGACACCGTCGCCCGGACACTCCGGCGCATCGCGTCGTAACCGCCCAGGACGCCGACGAGCTCCGCGCCCGCCGCTACCTCCACCGCCTCGGCATCCATTTCCTCGGCCATCAGGAGCCACCCATGCCCGAGCCCTGCCCCATCACCCCGACGCGCGTCATCCCCGCCGGTGCCCCACTCCCGGCACGGCCGCCGGAGCCCGGCGAGGTCCCGCCCTGGCGGACCCCACCACCGGCGTCGCCCGTTGCGCCCCCGCCGGGGGCTCCCGCCCCGCCCCCGTCGCCCGGGCCGATCGAAGTGCGCGTCACCGTCGACCTCGCGCCGGTGCCCGAGCCCGAGCCGGAGCCGCGGTGGTGGGAGCGGCTATGGGACCGCATCGCCACCTGGCGCATGGGCGCCGCCCTCGTCGCCGCCCTCACCCCGTGGGCGGGCGGTCAAAGCCCGGTCGGGATCTGGTCGCACACCGTCCACCAGGCCCGCACTGAGGCCAGCATCGGCGCCGCCTACGTCATCGCCGGAGTCACGGTCGGCGGGGCCTGGCTTCTCGACCGGCGCACCGGCCGCGTTGTACCCCGCTTCCTCCTCGTCACCGCCAGCCTCGGTGCCCTCGGCGTCCTGCACTGGTGGGACCCGATCCACCTGCTCACCGGAGTCAACCTGTGACCGGCACCAACACACTCACCCTGGGCGGTCTGCTACTCGCCCTGATCATCCTGACCTGCAACCTCCACCCCTGGTGGACCGGCGGCCGGAACGCAGCGCAACTCAAGCATTTTGGACAGGGTTTCGGCGCCGCCGCCTGCGCCGCGGCCTGCCCAGGCGGCATCCTCGGCTGGGCCCACTCCCGATCCGGCACCGTCGGCAACGGCGTCGGCGAGCGCGCCGGCCAGGGCCTCACCGGCACCAGCCAGGCCCAGGGCCTGACCACCGGGCAGCTCGTCGGCCTCGGCACCACCGGTGCGGCAGCCGTCGTCATCGCCTTCACCCTCGTCGTCCTCGTCTACAAGGCCGCCGGGAAGAAGGAACGCCGCAGGATCGTCGGCGGCGCCTACGTCGGCAGCACCCTCTGCTTGACTGCAGGCGTGGCCGGGCGCCCTGGCCTGGCTGCCCGGCGTCCTCAACGGCGTTGGCGATGGGGTGCTCGCCGCGGTGCAGGGGACGGGAATTTTGTGATCCGCCTCGCTGCCGCGTCCGACCGGCTCGCCACCGGGTCCGTGGTCCTTGCCCGCCGCATCGGCAACGGGGCCTGCGCGTGGTGCGCGCGTGCCCGCCGCGACGACCTCACCGGCGTCCACGCGATCCTCGGCAACATCCTCCGCGCCGGTCTCCTCATCCTCGGCGCGTACACCCTCGCCCGGGTGGTGCGGGCCGTACCCGCCCTCATGTGGGTCCTCACCGCCGGTTGGACCGTCGCCGCCTGGAGGACCGGCCGCCCCGCCAAGGCCCCCGCCGACGCCCCTGTCGATGAGCCCGCGCAACTGCCCGGCGGCACGGCCGTCCGGGCCCTGCTGCTGGAGCTGATGGGCGAGGCCTCTGGGGTCCACCTCCGCACCGTCCTCGCCCGCCTGCAGAGGGAGGGGCACTGGGAGGGCCGCACGGTCACCGATATGCGCCTCCAGCTGGAGCGCCTGGGCATCCCCTCGGACCGCAACGTCAAGGTCGCCGGAGTGCCGACCTGGGGGGTGCGCCGCCGCGACCTCGAAGCCCCTTCCCCGGCCGCCGCCGAGGCGACGTCTGCTGAGACATCTACCGCCGCCTGACCTGCGCGTCTACCGCGTCATCTACCCCGATCTACCCGCCCGTCTACCGGGCCATCTACCCCGGGGCGGCCGTTCGCCTGGCAGCTAGCTGGCCGCCCCGGACCCGAGTCAGGAGACCCCATCATGCCGTTCCGCCGATCCGTATCCCCGGTCGAACTGCGCGAGACGATGACCGAGGAGCAGCTCGCCCGGCACGCCACCACCTACCAGGCCTCGCGCGGCGGGCACTACCGCGAGCCGGAGAGGCCCGTCCCTGGCAAGCCGAAGAAGTAGCACTGTCAGACTCGTCCTGCAGTGGCCAGCATCCGTCCCCGTACGGCCCATCCCTAGTCGCCACCGCTCTGCAGCTCGCGGTTCCGTGGAAGGGCGGACGACGGCAGGAGTGAAGACGTGAGCAAGCTAGATGACGACGCAACCGCTCAACGCTGGCTATCGGCAGCGTTCAACCTGCTGACGCTAGACACCGTCTGGACACGGCATCTGAACACCGCGCACCTAAGCACTCAGGACATGCACCAAGCCGCGGACGTGGGCAAAGCGCTGCGCGACCAATGGCTGACGGTCACCAACCCACAGATGCTTGTGTTCATCGAATCGGTGGCGGCTGGCACCGCGCAGCGCTCCTGGGAGCGCTTCTGGGAACCCGAAACACTCGGCCCACCGCTCTATCGCAACCGGAAAAGGCTCGCCATGGCAACTCGCCGAGCTAGTCAGGATCTGCGCCGCACACATGATCAAGAGATCGAGGTGCTGACCGCGAAGATCGAGAATCTGCACGCCGGAATTTGGGAGCCTGGCGATCTGTCGCCCAAGAGTCGCTGCAATGTCCTATTGCTCAGTGCGTTCGTCGCCCTATACCTCGGACTTGGGGAGGTCGCGGCCGGCCTGTGGGCATGGTTCCTCGCCTCCAATTGCGCCAACCTCACCCTGGGAGTCGGCGAGGACCAGGAGTAAAACAATCGACCGCGCTGCGGGGCGCAGGCGGCTCGCTGGGGGCGAGCACGGGGCCGGTGGGGTGATCGATGTGCGCGGCATGACGGACCGCACGCAAGGGCGTTTCACCCCATTGACTCCAGCAACAGACCCCCCGGGGCTTCAGGCACGCCGCCCCGACTGGCCCGCCCCGTCGGCAAGCGCGGCAAGGTACAAGGAGTACGACGCCCAAACCGTCGCCGCGTTCGTCCGATACACCGCCCAGGACCTCGAGGTCGCCGGCATCGGCGTCGAGGCCAGCACGATCCGCGCCGACCTCACGCGCGGCCGCTGGCCCCGAACCCGACGACACCGAGCACGGCACGAACCGCTGGACCGGCCGCACCGTCACCGCAGCGCTTGCCCGCTGCGGCCACCGCCGAGCAGACGACTGACCACCGCCAGACCTGCGGTCACTCAGGCCGCGGCCTGGAGAAACGAGCCTGCGAGTCTTCCACGAACGCGTCCAGCGCCGTCCGGAAGCTGTCCACGCGATCGTCGAACTCCTGGCGGAGAGCGGCGGCGTGGCGAGACCGCGACTCCCGAGCCAAGTACCAGTCCCGCAGGGGCTCCATCACTTCGAGCATTCGCTTCCTCACCTCAGTCGCCCCGTCCGCGTAGGCAGGCGCGGTGCGCAGGCGTAGAGCGTTCTCCCGCGTCACGACTTCCTTGAAGCACTCGGTGAGGGCGGCGAACGCCTGCTCGGGGGTGCCGAAGCCGACGGTTGCCAGTGAACACGTTCTCGCCGGGTGGCGTCGCAGAGAGCAGCGAAGTACCCGATCTGGAGCCGAGCGGTGTTGAACTGAGCCACGAGCGCCGCGAATGCGTCGATCTCGGCCTGCCATAGGGCATCCTCACGCTGCCCGGTGAGCTGCAACCTGACCCCGTCGACCGTGGCCCGTCCCTGCATCCGCCCCGCGAGATACCCGCCGAAAGCGCCGATCGCGGTACCGACCACACCGATCCCCGCCGCCCAGACAGCGGCATCCCCCTGATGCATGCACCCGAATTGTGCCAGCGATACCACGTCACAGAACAGCCACACCGGCATCACACACCGCGCACACCGCGTCATGATGCAACCCCGACGCACAACCACCTGGGGAGACCATGCGCAACCGAGCGGCCGCCGTCGTGGCAGCCACAGCGGCACTCGCCTTAACCGCCACCGCCTGCTCCGACAGCACCAGCGAATCACCTGCCGACGTCAGGACCTCGCCCACCGCATCCGCATCCGCGAGCGCTGAACTAACAGAGGAGCAGAGGGCGAGCATCCGCGAGGCTGCAGGACTGCCGCCGACACCGAAGCCGGCCGAATGGGCTGCCTATATCAAGGGCCTCAATGCCATCGACGCCGACATCGTCCACGGCAAGGAAGAGAAAGCCGTCCGCCGCGGCATCGACACCTGCAGCAGCTTCAAGCGGTACCCCGACGACAGCGCCAAGCTGGTTGCCACGACCCGGCAGCGCTTCACATCCCCCACGCACCCCGAGGGCCGGGACGCCGCCACCGCTGAACGGATCCTCGAGGTAGCGCACGCGCACATCTGCCCCGACTTTTGACCGCCTGAGGGCTCCCAGCCACGCGCCCGCGTCCCGCCCGAAACTGCGCAAACATCTGGTTCACCGCCGCGCAGGCCGCCGCGTTCCTCGGCGCCAGCAGCTGCCCTTGACCGCGGACTTCACCCGCGTGCCGGTCCTCGATGACTTACTGCTGTGCGCTGAGGACGATGACCCCCGGGCCGGGTTCTGGTTTACCGCGGTAAACCAGAACCCGGCCCGGGCGGGGTAACTGCCGGAGCCGCCACCAACTGCTGCTCATCCGTCTGGAAAGATGCTCCATGCCCGAAGTACCGGAACGTACGGGAAAGCATACGGAGCACTCATGCAAGCAGCTGTCTATGTCGTGTCCATCGACCCTCAGGCGTCTACCGTCTGGTGGGCCAACAGGATCGGTGATCTGCCGTTCGACTTCTCCCAGGAGCACGAGACTCCGGAGAACCTCGCGATCTTGAAGGACACCGGAGCGAAGGTCCACGTCATCGCCAACCAGAAGGGTGGCGTCGGCAAGACCACCATCACCCTCAATCTCGGGGCCGTCGTCGCCGACGTCCTCAAGGGTTCAGGAAACCTGCAGCACGTCTTCATCGACACCCCAGGTAGCCTCCAGGACGAAAACCTCCTTCTGGAGGCGCTGAAGTACGCCCACGATGTCATCGTGCCGATGCCGCCCGAGCCCCTCGCGTTCGACCCGACCGCGCGCACCATCGCCAAGGTCATCGAACCCAGCGGCCTGCCGTACAAGGTCCTCATCAACAACTGGGACCCCCGCGACGGCAGGGCTGACCTCGAGGAGACCCGCGACTACATCAAGGCGCAGGCCTGGCCCAGCCTCGAGACAGCCATAAGGCGATACAAGGTCCACACCCGGGCCTCCGTCGAGGGCCGCGTAGTTACGCAGTACGAGGAGAACAAGCCCTCCTTCAAGGCACGTGAGGACTTCTACCGCCTCGCCATCGAACTCGGCTACGGCGGAGGCCGATGATGGCGGGTCGCCGCACTAGCCTTGCCTCCCTCGCCGGCGCCAAGGTCGAAGACGTCCCCGGACGCAGTGACGCCGTGCTGCTCACCCTCCCGCTGGACAAGCTGCATTGCACCCGCTTCAACCCCCGCCGCAACTTCGGCACCGAGGACGACCTACGCGACTTCGGCGAGAAGCTGAAGAAGGAACAGCTCCAGCCCGCGGTCGTTGTCTCGCGCGCCGCCTACCTGAAGCTGTGGCCTAACGAGGCCGACAACGTGGGCACCTGTCCATACGTCATCGCCAATGGCGAGCGTCGCTACCGTGCCTCGCACCTCGTGGGCCGGGGAGTCCTCGAGGTGGTGCACCGTGAGGACGTCGCCGCGTCCCGCGCGTCGTTCCTGGACGCAGTGCAGTCTGAGAACAACGACCGGCAGGACCTGGACCCCATCGAGCGGGCCATCGCCATCGAGACGATGGTTACTGAACTGGGAGGCGCAGACCAGGTCGCTGCCTACTACGGCAAGACCAAGGGGTGGGTGAGCCAGCAGCGCAAGCTCCTCAAGCTCACTCCGGAGCTCCAGGATCTCGTCAGTGCTGGAGAGATGCCGGTCCGGGTCGCCCGGGACATCGCTGGCCTGCCGGGCCCGGCACAGGCCGCAGCATGGGCGGAGCAATTGGAGCGGCGCCGCCAGGACAAGGAGGCGGGCGCCCGGCTGCGTGCCCAGACGGCGAAGCCGGGCGAAGACCCACCGACATCTGAGCGGTTTACCGCGGTAAACCAGACCGGTGCTCCATCTCAGGGCGGGCGGGAGACGGGGCCGGAGGTTGAGGCCCGGTTTACCGCGGTAAACCTTGGCCCCGATCTTGTGGTGCCGCAGCCAGTCGCCGAGGTCGGGTCAGCGGATTCTCACGGCGTGACAAGTAGCGAGGTTGACGCTGGTTCGGGTCTTCGGGCTCAGATCGCGTTGGAGACTGACGCTCCCAGCGCGGATAGCATCCCCGAGCCGCGGGAGGAGGAGGCCCGGCCTGTTGTGGCGCGCTTCCCCTACGAGGACGGCCTGGCCGTGGCCGACTGCCTCATCAGCAGGATGACGCCGCAGGAGTTCGACAGGATGATGCCAAAGCTCAACGCCCACTGGAGCCAAATGACCAAGCTCTCCACCTGACCGGCGTGGGCCTGCTTCGCCCCACGAAGGACAGGCCCCACCCGAGCACGGGCACGTTGACGGAGTTGGGAGTTGCGCGCGGGCCTCATGGCGCGTGACCCAGCGGACCGGCGGTCTCTGCCACTGTGTCAGCGGCCCGTTGACGGTTGAGACGGCGCATGGCTCGGCGACCCGGGCGTATGGCGGGCACAGCAAAGTTGTAGCACCCGCCCACCGTGTCCACGATGGTGTCGATGTCCATGTCCGGCGCCGTCTCGGCGAGTTCGCGGAGGTTCTCCGCGAACTCGCCGAGACAGCTGGTGACGGCCCTCCGGCGTACGGTGCGGCGAGAGGACACGGGCGAGGGCCGCCGTGGCCCGGCCTTGGCCGGCTAGGACTTGCCCCAGCCTGTGGGCTCGTCTCCGTGGCGGCCTGCTACAGGGCTGGGGCGAGGGCGCTCGTGGCCTCATCCGCCCAGCGGGTGGCGTTGATGCCCGGTCCTCGTCGATATTGGCGTCCTTGCCGCGGTTGACGAGCTCGTTCTCCCGCTGCCGGAACCTGGTGTGCCTGTCATTGGAGGCGCATCGTTCTGTCAGCTTGTATGGGGTGTAGGCAGGGGCGGAACAAGCACGTCGGCCTCCCAGGGGCGCCGGCCCCCTGCAGCCCGCAGCGGTGCGGGTGTCGGTCAGGTGGTGTATTCCAGGTCGTTCAGGGCCGTCTCGCGAACAGGGCCCACCAGCTCGTCCAGGTCCAGGGAGGCGAGAAGGGCGATCAGCTCCTATCTGGTTCGCCTCAGCTTGGCAGCGAGCTACGTCGGTGTGGGGTGGCGGGGAGGAGCATGCGCCGGAAGTCCGGCCGTGGGACGACCATCAGGTGAGTGAACGGTCGGCGATGTGGTGGAGCCGCTCCTCGAACAGTTTCTCTGCGTCAGGGGTAAGCGACGCTAGCGCGATCAGGGATGTGATCGTGACGTCGCAGAGTTCTTTGTGGACGTCGTCCCAGGTGTGGCTGGCCCCCTTCCGCGGGTTCGCACCCAACGCTCCGTGCAGCGCCTCGGCGACCTCCCCGAACTCCTCGCCGATCTTGAGCACGCGCATGGCCTTGGCGGTGTCGCCGGTGACGGGGCTCTCGGAGTCCAGCCAGTCGCGAAGCCGCTCGATGAGGTCCCAGGCGTGTTTGTCCATCAGGTTCTCCAAGAAGGTGTCGTACGGGGCGGGGGTCAGAAGAGGGCTCCGGCCGTGGCCGGGGTGGTGGGGTCGGATACCGGCAGCTGCGTTGTGGGGGTCACGTCGAGCTGTACGGCCAGGGCCGAGTGATCGGTGAGCCGGTCTGTACGGGTCCGCGGCTCGTGGAGGTAGAGACAGCCGCGGAGCGCGTAGGTCAGGGACGCTGAGACGTGGGCGTGGTCGTACCGGTAGCCGTCGCCGGTCCGGCCGACCCACGAGTACTGTGCGGCCTGTGGGTGTTGGTGGCGGAACGCGTCGCAGTATCCGGCGGCTTCGAGGCCCTCATAGAACGCGTACTCGAACGGTTTGAAGAACGGGTATCGCGGCTCGTGCTTCGGCTCCAGGATGTTGAAGTCGCCGATGACGATCCTGTTTCCCGTCGTCCCGGCCGGGATTGCGGCGCTGGCCTCCTGAAGGAACCGGCGTTTGCGCTCCGTCTTCGGCGCCGTCGCATCCCTAGAGGGGACGTAGAGGCCGATGATGTCGAGCGGCCCCGCCGTAGTCGCGACGGTCACCGAGACGCCCCGGTGCGGCAGGTAGCCGAAGCGCGTCCCGGGATCCTCAACAGGGAGCCGGCTGACGATCATCACGCCCCGCTCGCCCTTTCCCGGCCGCGGGAACACGACCCGGTATCCCGCAGCCTCGAACCGGGCAGCCAGGAACTCACAGCCGTCACTCGGCGCCGTCTCCGTGAGCACCAGAACGTGCTGCTGGCGGTCCGCCAGCCAGGCAAGCTGCCGCTCCGCCCGCTGCCGGGAGGGGTTGTTGAGGTTGAACGTCAGCACATCCATTGAGGTGGCCCCTGCTCTGCATTCCGATGATTTCGCCCGCAATGGTGCGTGCGAGGCTTTCCACATCAGCGGCGGTCGTGTCCAGATGGAGGACGTGCGCGCCGCGGTCACCAAGGAACGTAGCGGCTTCGGCGTACAGACCGAACTCGATCAGGCTGCTGCCGGGCAACTGTTCGTAGCGGCTGTGCGGCCCGCGTCGGGCAAGCCTGTCCGCGATGACGTCCGGGTGCGCGGTGAGGAACACCATGAGGTCCGGCAGGTCGGCATGACGGTTGAGATCCCATACCACCTCGTTAGGGACACCGTCGATGCCCTGGAGCACCAGCGATGAGGCGATGTACCGGTCACACACGACGATCTCGCCGCGCTCCAGCGCAGGCCGGACCTCTTTGACGAGATGCTGGTATCGGTCTGCCGCGATGAGGCAGGCCATCGTCATGCCCTGGTACTGCTCCGTGCCGTAACGGGCGAGATTCCCAAGCGTCGTATCGGTCGGCTCTCGCGTTGCGTGCACCGCGCGGCCCTGGGCGCGCAGCTGCTCGGCGACGGCGCTCTGCACGGATGACTTCCCGACGCCGCCGGGGCCGTCGAGGGTGACGAAGACTCCGGCGTCGGTCACGAGAGCGCCACCACAGGCAGCATGCGGGACTGCTTCGGCACAATGGGGCACTGCTCGCTGTCGACGGCCCCGATGCGGTGGCCGGCGGCGACCACTGCGGCCGGGCACCCCTTGCCGCAGGAGGAGGACATCGAACAGCTCCCGCACGTCGGGTTGGCGCCGAGGTCCCACCGCTCGTGGAACTTGTAGGCATCGAGACGGGCGGCGATGTCGTCGTCCTCCCACACGTTGCCGACGAGGAAGTCCGTGTCGGAGTGCTGGGATACCTTCGTCTGGGCTGCGAAGACGAGGTAGGGGCAGACGGCGACCCCGCCCTTCGTGAACACGTAGATGATGGTCCCGGCCTCGCACCCAGCCAGTGGCTTGTCATCGTTGGGGAACCGGATGTGGACCATGTCCAGGCCCTCGTCGGCGAAGTGCAGTGTGAGGTCCCGGATGTTGCGCATTTGGTCGTCCGGCCGGCGGAGCTTGCCCTGGCTGTTGGCGCCGCGGCCCATGGGACCGAGCGGGTTCATCAGGACGTACGTCGCGCCATGTTCTTTGGCGAATTCGCAGAGCTGGACGTACTCCTCATCCCTGGCGAGGTTGTTCGGGGTGCAGAGGAGTCCCTGGAGGATGCCTGCCGTAGCGAACCGCTTCACGGTCCCGACGGTCTCCTCGAAGCCCTCTGGGCGGCCCCGGAACCTTCCATGGGACTCGGCGGCGAACCCATCGAGGGACACGTTCATGTGCGCATCTAACGCGGCGAGCTCGGCGATCTGCTCGTCGGTCACCATCGTCGCGTTCGTGCAGACGCCGACACCCATTCCGGCCGTGCGGAAATCCCTCACGATCTGGATGAGCTCCGGATGCATGAACGGCTCACCACCGGTGATGGTGACACGCGTGACACGGGCGGCGGCGAGCTGGGGAATGAGCTGGGCCCGGATCTTCTCCGGGTCCATGTACGAACCGCGCTTCGTCGCCGAGACGAAACAGTGCGCGCATTTCTCGTTGCAAGGTTCGCAGACCTGGATGAGGGCCTTTCTGAGCCCGTTGTCCACTGTGGTCCGGAAGTAGCAGGACGCGGCCTGCCCCTCAGTGATGATCGGTCGTGCGGTCATTGCAGACCTCCGCGGATCGCGATACGGGATTCGCCGCAAGGCGGTGGAACCTGCTCCTCACCGAGCGCTGCGGCCGCGTCGGCGAGGAGCGGGGATCATGGGGTGAGCTCAGGCTCAGCAGGGAGGTAGGCCAGGAACACCTGCCGCTGGTAGAGGTACTTCAGCACGCGCACGTAGGTGTCGTTGTCGGTGGTGATGGCCGGCCGGGCGATGGCGAGGATGCCGTCGGCGAAGCCCTGCGCCGCGTACCTGCGTGCTTCCGTGAACCCGGGCCGCTCGGCGAGAGGGCGCGGCTGACCCATATCGGCGAACGTCCTGGAAGAGACCTGCCAGCCCTGCTCGGTTGCGTACCTGGCGATCGTTTCGAGGTCGGCGCGCCGCTCGGCGCCGGGTTGTACGAGCACGTACGGAGCAACGCGCAGCCGGCGGCCATGACGGGCGACGTTGGCAGTGATCTCAGACATGTACTGACTGCGCAGTAGTTCCAGCCGTTCGGCGCGGGCTTGGGGTCGGAGAGCTGTGAACACGTCGGGTCCTTAGAGGTCGGACCTGCCGCCGAGGGGGGAAGGTCTCGGCGGCAGGCGGCTTGACCGCGCACGGCGCCATGCCGGGGAGTTGTGGGCGGCAGCGCCACACGCGGAGTTCAGGCGATCGTGCTGAGCGCAGATCCGAGGAGCGCTTCGTGGGGTGCGGGGCCGGGCTGGAACTGGTCGAGGAGCTGGCGCAGCGCTGCGGGCGGAACGAGCCGGTCGCCGCGGCAGGGGCGCAGCCAGTACGGGCCGGGCGGCTCCGTCGCCGTCACCGGCGGCAGCGCCACCTGGTGCGGCCGGCCGAGACACAGGGCGTGGCGGTGCGGTGCCCACCGTTCGCTGGTGCCGGGCGGCACGAGCCAGATGAGCCAGGAGCGGTGCGGGTCCTCGATGACGGGCCCGCACGCGTCCGCCTGGTCGTCGCCGGTCTGCTGGATGCCGTCGAGGACCCGTATGGCGGCGTAGGCCTGGGAGCCGCTGGCTGTGACGACGATGTCGAAGAGGTTCCCGCCGAGGGGGAGCTGGGCCACCCGCTGCTGCTGAAGCGCCATCAGGCTGCGCACGCGGGCAGCCAGGTCGCCCATGTCGGGGGCGACGCTCTGCGGGTCGACGAGTTCGGAGGTGGGGGTGAAGCCGACCGGGGCCGGGGCCGGCAGCTGCCGGTGCGGAGTGACGCCGCGCCGGGGCAACTGCTCGGTGAGGCTCACGCCGGCTCCCTCTCGTCTACCCCGGCCAGAACCGCGGTGACCGTCTTGCCCACCACACGCCCGCTGTCGTCCACCTTCACGTCCCACGACAGGCGGCCGCCGTAGTGCTGGACCCACCACAGGCCGCTTCCCTTCGGGGGCGTGGAGGTGGCCGTCTCGAAGTCGGGGAAGGCGGGTTCGGCATCGGCTACCTCGATGCGGAGCTCTTCCGTCTCCGCGAGCACCGTCAGCCGGAGGTCGATGCAGCCGTCGGAGAACGGTTTGCCGTGATGGGCTGCGTTGTGCACGAGCTTGTCGCTGACCTGTCCGGCGGCATCCACGTTGCCCGTCCAGCGGGCGACCGTGAGGCGGGGGCGTACGCGGAGCCGGGCGTTCGGCCCTGCGGCGGCGTTTGCCAGGAGCTTGGTGGTCCAGGCGTAGCGCGGGCTCTCGGGGTCTGCCATCAGCGGTAACAGGGTGAGCGTGGCGCGCACCGGGTGTACTTCGGTGGCTGCCACGGGCGTGGTGGACGTCGAGGCGTCGGTCGAGCACGCAGCCGCGCCGAGTGGGACTGGGGGGTTCAGGTACATCACGTCACCGTTGCGGTAGTGGTCCGGCAGGACGCCTGTGCGGCTGTCGTCGTCATCACGTCCTCGGGGGAGGGCGAGCGGGGGACGCCGAGCGGCTTCCTTGCTCACGTGTAGTTAGGTAACCGCGCTCCGTGGTCGTTGTGGATGCCGATTGCGCTGGGAGTTGCTCGCGGGCCCCCTGCCGTTTTGACTGTCCCTTTACTCGTCATCCGGGCGCCGGACTCTAACGTTCTGTCATGCCGGGGACACGGAACGATGCACTCGCGTTGTGGCTGGAACAGCACAAGATGCCCGTCGAAGAGCTAAGAGACCTGCTCAACGGGGCAATCGGAGATCTGACCGGCCGCTACGGGAGGGTCAACGACCGGCACATCTACAAGCTGCTCCGCGGGGAGCACAGATCCCCCAACTCGGTTTTGAGAGAGGCATTTCAGAGGGTGACGGGTCGAACAGCCGCAGAGTTAGGGTTCGTTCCTCGGGGGAGCAAACAGGTAGGCCACCCCCCGCGACCCGAGGACGATCCCGTGTACCGACGCGCATTCCTTACCGCGGCCACCGCCGCCGGCGCTTCACTGACCATGCCTTCCGCGGCGCAACGCCGACTCGGATCCGGCGACGTCGACAGGATGAACGCCAAGCTGGCCGCCGTGGTCAGCATGGACAACAAGTACGGCGGAACGCCGGAACTGCAGCAGCACGCCGCCAGCCTCGCCGAAGAGACCATCCGACTCCAGAACACACACACCGCGTCCAGCCGCATCCGCTCGGAGCTGTACGGCGTGGCAGCCGCGTTCACGGCGAGCGCCATGTGGGCCGCCATCGACGGCCGGCGCCTCGATGAGGCAGAGCCCTATCTCAACCAGGCGGTGACACTCGCAGGCCTGGCCAACAACCGAGCCGTCCTGTACCGCATCTGGGGCCACGCCAGCATCATGTACCGCCATCTCGGCCGCCCCGCCGACGCAGTCGCCGCCAGCGAAGCCGCTCGCGCCACGTCGATCGTCCGCAGTGATCCTCTGTACGCCTCCCTGGCACTGGCACGCCTCGCGACCTACCACGCCGACGCAGGCGACGAGCGCGGAGCGCTGCGCGCCATCGGCCTCGCCCAGGCCAGCTATGACCGAGCCGACAAGACGAAGCACCGTCCCCCGTGGATGGGCTTCTACGACCAGGCCGAGCTCGACAGCCTGGCCGTCTTCGCGCACCTGCGGCTCGGCCGGTGGGAAGACGCCGAGCGCCACGCACACAGGTGCCTCGCGGGCCTGCGGCCTGACCTCGAACGCAACCGGGCCCTGACCTACGCCAACCTGGCGCTCGCCCAGCTCGGGCAGGGCGACTTGGAACTGGCCGTGGCGTCGGCCCGGAACGTCCCGGCCGACGCGGCGCGCGGCCGCGTCGGAGTGCTCCTGAAGGACTTCACCAGCAAGATCTCGGCCGTGGCGCCGCGCAGCTCCGAGACCATCGCGTGGCTAGAGCACCGGAGGGCAGCCGCATGAACGGCACGATCACCTACAAGCGGACCAGCGACGTCGAACAGGTTCGCCGGCTCATCGTCGATATCCACGTGGAGGTGCGGGGGGAGTTCGGTCTGATGGACCGTCCCTTCTACCACCCCGACCGGTTCGACGAGCGGCTGACGGCGTACTCCTCCCGCCCCGGCTGGGAGGCCGTCGTCGGATACCAGGACGAGGAGCCGGTGGGCTACGTGTTCGCCGTGCCCCTCGGTGAGAACACCGGATGGTGGACCGCCGAGAAGGAACCGCTCCCCGCCGAGTACACCCAGGAAGACGGAAGGCGGACGCTCGCCCTCAACGAAATCCTCGTCCGGCGCGCGTGGCGAGGCGCCCACGGCAACGGGATGGCGCGTGCTCTGCACGAGGAACTGCTCTCGCAGCGCCAGGAGCAGCGGGTCACTCTGCTGGTCAATCCGGCCCTGTCCGACGGCCGCCTCAAGGCCGTCTACGAGTCGTGGGGCTACAAGCAGATCGGCAGCCAGCAGCCCTTCGAGGACTCGCCGGTCTTCGCAACGATGATGCGCGACCCACTGGCCCAGTAACAGCCCCCAGAGGAGCCCCGAGGAGCCCGCCCCTGCAGCGCTGGGGGCGGGCTCCCTCACTCCTCGGCGGAAGCCGCCGCGACCGCAGCGTGCGCGGGTCCGCCGTACAGCGGCACCGCGGCCAGGGGGTCGCGTTCGCCGACGCCGTGCCGCCGGTCGTACACGGTGTCCGCGGTGTGCGAGCCGTCCGCCCACCGGCCGGCAATGTTGCGCTCCGCGAGCGGGAGAATAACCGGTAAGGCACGCCTAAGCGGGGAGGCGCGCCCTCCTCCTTGCAAACCCGGCTCAAAGCCGGGTTAATTTGCGTAGGCGCCCTGTGCCGTCCAGGGTGTTGCCGGGCCCCAGGGCGGTGCGACCACCTACCGGCGCCAGTTGCAGGGATCGCGGCCGGCATCCAGGCACGCCGAATGCCGCGCCCTGCTCGGCGCGGTCAAAGTTTTTCTAGTGCTGCGGTATTTATTCAGAGGCTCATCAGTGCCGAAAGAATCCTCCTCGCCAATTCCAGCGATCCGTCATTTGAATCCGGTTCGTGTGCCGGGGTACCTGCGCCGACGTGAGACTTTGCGGAGTCGGGTTGTAGGTCGGGGGGATCGTCGGGCAGTTGCAAGATGGCCAGCCTCGGCCGGCTGACGGCGTGACCGCATAGCTCGGTGCTCGCCGGTGCCGTCACCAGCAAGTTCCACCTGCCGTCGTCGCCCGCCGCGGCGGCGAAGCTTGTTGCGTCGGCGAGCAGGGAAGCCAGGGCCGCGCCCGGATCATGCGCGGCTCCCACGTTGTCGACGATGATCCAGATGGATGCCGGCTGCATGTCGAAGTAGGTCCGAACGGCATCGCGCAGCAACTCGCGATTCGTGCCTGCCGGTTCGCGAACCAGGGGCGACAGTGCACCCCATTCGGGTTCCGTCCGCAGCTTCCGCTCCTTCAGCGCGCGGAAGCTGCGGACGTCGAACAGCACGTCCGTCCACGGGGCGGCCCGCTGCGGCCTGTGCGCGTTCCGGACCGGCACGCGCCGTGCCCTCGCGCTTCCGCCGACTGCCGCACAGACGAGGAGAACGGCGGAGAAACCGCGCCGCGCTTCCTCCCATTCGCCGCCGTGCAGGGATGCGGGCGTCGGCCAACGCAGGGCTGCGGTCGGCCATGGGGAGAGTCCCCTAGAACCCCTGCCGGGATTTGCGGCAATGGTCTTGGGAGATCCCTGGGTGCTTTCCCGATCCTCCTCCTTCACTTCGTCGGAGAGCAGGAAGTCGCTGACGTCGGAAAGGTTCTCGATCTCCTCGGGGAGCGGCTCGGGGGTCATTTCTTGGAGCGCAGCGAACCGCTGCTCAAGCTCCTCGTCGGACAGGGGAGCGAAGCGCTCCTCCCCAGTGCCGTCGGTCTCGTCCTCATCTTTCAGGTGTGTCCCCAGTAGGCGCCAGTAGGCCGCCATGCTTAGTGCTTTCCCGCTGCCCACGCCCATCACAACCTCGGTCGCCCTGCCTGCTGCCAGCTGCTTGTCCTCGTCCTTCATCGCTGCGCCTCCGATTCCCCGTTGAGCGCCCTCAGCTGCTGCCTCGCTCGAACCAGGCGAACCCTGATCGCTCCTTCCTTGACGCCGAACTCCTTCGCCAGCTCCTGACCGGAAGCGCCCCTTGCCGCCATGACAACCAATCGCTGCGTCTCGGGCGGTAGTTGGCTGATAAGCCCGTCGTAGTGAAGGAACTCCACACAGACGTCCGGTTCTGCCCCCTTCGGAGCGGGGCGAGCGAAGGCTCTGTCCGAGGTGTCACACGGAGTTTCCGGTGTGGACTTCTGCTTCTCCCAGTGGTCCAGAGTCCGCTTTTTCACGCGATCCCATAGGAAACCTTCGGGATCTCGGATCTTGCTCCACCACTTGTATGCCTCAAGAAATGCGTTCTGCACGATGTCCTCTGCATCCGCCTGCGAAAGACGGCGCTCGCGTTTCATCAGCCGGCCGACGGTCGGGCGGAACCGGTCGCGCATGAAGGACCGGAACTCCTCGTCCGTGGTGCGGGGCGCTTCGCTCACAGCTCCCTGACTCCGTCATCTGTCGCTCGTCCGACTGCGCGGCCGCCTTGGAACGCACAGGAGCTGCTGCCCTGGCTGGGTGGCTGGCTCATGGGGGAGGACGAGCCGCGTGCGGAGGTTGTTACACCCGAACCCCCGCGAGTTGTCGCCGAGTTGTGCCAGACTGTGAGTGCAGGGTGCAACCAGGGTTATTTATGGAGGAGCATGTGGAGATCACCATCCGACTGCCGGACCCGGCACCGCCGGAGGTCATGCAGGCGCTCACTGACCTGATCGCCCGTATCGGGCCGGACGCCGCGGTGTCCACCGACACCGAATGGACCGTCGACCGGGCCGTCAAGCTGCTCCGCGACACCAACAGCCGAACGCTCCTCTTCGTCGAGGCGGCGATCGAGGGCGGGGGCTGGGTGGACGGCCCCGCCTACCGTGCGGAGTGGGGGGAGAGGGCGCTGCGCGGTCCCTCCCAGTCCATCACCAAGGCCATCAAGCGCGGCGCCGAACAGGGCCACTGGTCCCCGAAGATCACGCCGCCGTTCCGGCCCACCACCCCCGACAAGAACGGCTGGTCGAAGACCGGCGGCTACTACCTCGCCGAGGGACTCCTCCCCGTTTTCACCAAGGCCATGGCCATCCTGCGAGAGAAAGAAGCTGGCGCATGACCCGCCAGACTGCAGCCCCGTTCGACCACATCAGTCTCAACCCCACCCACGTCACCCTGGGTGAACTGGTGCGCCGTATCGACGGCGGCATGCTCGACCTGGAGCCGCCCAGCACGGCATACACGCCGACCGCCAGGACGACGATCCCGCCCGGGGTCGTCGTCACGATGTAGTTGGCTGTGCCGTCGTCGATCACTCTGGAGGCCAGAGGGCTGGTCGAGACGCCCCCTCGAGGAGGATGAGCAGCGCACATCCCAGCAGCAGAAGGAGCAGGGCTCGGTCTGAAAGACAGACTTCTTCTTTCCTCGATCTTCCTCATCTGGCCTCGCCGCTGCGACAGACTGCCGCCATGAACCATCAGGAAGCCCGCGAGGAACTGGCCGAGGCGATCGCCGACATCAAGCACACGGCCCTGGGCGTCGACGGCCACCTTTGGCCGGACATCGGCACACCGGACCTGACGCTGGCGGTAGAGGACCTGCTGCGCTCGGCTGCGCCGAACGACCAGGAGGGCATGGCTCGGCGTGTGTCGGAGGCATTCATCGTGCACCCCGGCCAGCTGTACGCGCACGGGATCGACAACCTCTCGTTCGGCACCGCGATTCTCTCGCTGCGGCTGGCGCTGGCCCACCTGGACGCCGCGCAGCGCCCGGAGTAGGGACCATGTCGTCGCGCCGTTTGCGTCAGTCGATGAGGTAGTGGGCTTCGATGTAGGCGACGGTGGAGTCGTACGGCTCTCCCACCGGCTTCAACTGGTACCGGCGGAAGACCGCGGCGGTAGCGCGGCGGACGCCTCGGTTGCGGGCGTCCGCGTTGTCCCAGGAGCCTGCGAGGGTGCGGGTCACCACCTGGTCGATTTCCTCGGCCAGGTTCTTCTCTGTGATGGTCAGGCCGGACGGTGCGTGGTCGTGGATGATCCGTGACAGGACGCCCACGTGGTCGTCGTCCAGCACGACGACGGCTTCGTCGGGGTGTTTCCCGGCGTCCACGATGGCGCGGGCGACCCGCAGCGCCTCGGACAGGAACTCCAGGGCGTCTTGGGCGTTCTGGATGATCCGGTGCCGCAACTGCTTTATCCGCTCGGCGAGGGCGGTGTACTTCGCGGAGCCCGGTTCTACGTCCTTGTCGAGGGCGGCCTTGATGTGGTCCAGGATCTCCGCCGCGGACGGCGGCGTCTTGTCCCCACCGTCGTCCCGGCCGGGCTGGGGGCGGACGAGGGCCAGCAGCTCCTTGAGTATGGAGATGCCCTGGGCGTCCAGGACGAGGGCTTCCTCCTGGGAGGCGACCACGGAGAAGGAGTGGACGTGGGCGTTGATGATCTCCAGGACCATCGGCCCTAGCTCGTTGAGCCGTTCCTTGCGCTCCTCGTCGGAGGACTTCTTGAACAGGGTCGTGTACACGGACCCGAACAGAGCGAAGCCGTCGCGAAACTTGGTGACCCGCTTGTCGGTACTGATGAGCGGATACAGGCGGGCCAGGAGCCGGTAGTCCCTGGTGAACATCTCGGCTGCGCCGGGGTGGGCGTCCAGGAAGGTGTTGATGGCGCGCACCGACTCATATCCGTGGACCGTGAGGTCCAGGCCGTCCACGTCCACGAGGAGGTCTTCGATGCGGGCGAAGACGGTGCGGAACTCGGCGACCAGCTCGGACACGTCGGTGACGAACCCGCTCCTCTTGCCGCCGGTCTTCTCCGCGGTGGGGTCGGCGACGGCCCGCTGGACCTCTTCGGCCAGACCGATGTAGTCCACGACCACGCCCTGCGTCTTCACGAACCCGGTCGGGGAGATCCAGGTGCGGTTCGGGCGGGTGATCGTCTGGAACAGGGTGTGGGCCTTCAGCGGCTTGTCCAGGTAGAGGACGCCCTCGTTGGGGGCGTCGAACCCGGTCATCAGCTTCGCGGTCACCACCAGGAAGCACAGCGGGTCGTCCGGGGTGAGGAACCGCCGCTTCTGCTCCTCCTCCTGGACTTCCGAGAGCTGGAACTTCCGCAGGGTGGGGTCTTCGTCCTTGGAGTCCGAGACGGAGATGTTCACCTCGGCGGTGATCCGGTCGTGCCTGCCGACTTCGGCGAGCACCTGGGAGGCCTCGAACCCGGCCAGCAGCTCGTTGATCTTGTTCGTGTACGCCACGGCCAGCTCACGGTTGAAGGCGACGACCTGGGCCTTGAGGCCATTGCGGTAGGCGCCGGCCAGGTAGTGGTCCACGATGTCCTGGCAGACCGCATGTATGCGGTCGGGATTGGAGAACACCGAGGTCAAGCGCCCGAACTTGCGGGACAGGGCCTCACGGTCGGGCTCGTCGAGATCGAAGGCGTCGGCGAACTCGTCGAACTCGTCCTGCAGCTCCCGGTCGTTCATCTCGAAGGAGACCGGGTGCGGGTCCAGCATTACCGGGACGGTCGCCTCGTCCAGCAGGGACCGGGACACCGAGTACCGGTGCAACACCCGGCCCGGGTCACTCTCCTCACCGAAGAGGGCGAAAGTGTCGGTGGCGAGGTTGCGCACGGGGGTGCCGGTCATGCCGAAGAACTTCGCCTGCGGCAGTGCCGCGCGCATCTGCCCGGCCAGGGACTTCGACCGGGCGGACTGGGTGCGGTGCGCCTCGTCGACCAGCACGATGATGTTGTCTCGCATCGACAGGTTCTTGCCAGCGTCGGCGAACTTGTGAACGGTCGTGGAGATGACGCCGCGCACGTCGTCGGCCAGCAGGGCGCGCAGCTCGGCGCTGGTGGCGGGCTGGTGGAAGTAGGCGTCCCCCATCGCGGAGGTGAACACCCCGGAGGTCTGCCGGACCAGCTGGGTGCGGTCGGAGAGCAGGATGATTGTGGGCGACTCGGTGCGGGTGTCGGCCAGCAGCAGCGAGGCGGCGAACACCATCAGCAGCGTCTTCCCCGAGCCCTGGTGGTGCCAGATCAGGCCCTTCGACCCTTCCGCCAGAACCCGCTGGTGGATCAGGTGCGCGGCCTCCATCTGCGGGTAGCGGGGCAGGTACTTCTTGTCCACCCCGCCCCCGGAGGTGTCGAAGAGGGCGAAGTTGGCGAGCATGTCCAGGATTGTGGCCGGGTTCAGCAGCAGCTCGACGGAGCGCTGCACGTCGGCCTGCCCGGCCAGGTTCTCGTCATCGGCGGTGGACCTGAACGGCTGCCACAGGTTTGTGGGCGCGCCGGCGGCACCGAAGCGCAGCTTCAGCCCGTCGGAGGCGACGGCGAAGACATTGGGGGTGAAGAACCACGGGTACTCGGCGACGTACACGTCGTTGATTTCGCGGGCGGCGTCGGCCCACCCGGACTTCGCGGTCGGCGACTTCACCTCCACCACGACCAGCGGCAGGCCGTTGACCCAGTACACCAGGTCAAACCGGCGGTAGGTCTTGCCGGGGACGGTGATGATCACCTCGTCCGACACCACCAGCGTGTTGGCGGCCGGGTGCACGAGGTCGATGACCTTCAGGGCGTGCCACATACCGTTGGCGTCCCTAAACTCCTTACGGCCCCGCAGCAGGCCTAACACCTGCTCGTTGGCCCGCACCAGGCCGCCCTCGACAGCATTGACCGTAGCGACGATCTCCCCGACCACCGCGTCCACGTCAAACCCACCGATGACGTCCGGGTTGAGCCGGACGAGGGCGTCCCGTAACTGGCCGGCGAGCACCGTCTGCGTGGTCTCACGCGGCAGCGCCCTGCCCGCCGTGAAGCCCCACCCCATCGGTAGGGACCACTGGATCACCAGGTTCTGGAACTCACGCTCCCGAATGCCCTTCGCCACGGCTCAGACCCCCAGCTCGGCAGGCTCGATCTCGATGGTCCGGTCCAACAATCCCGCCAGCAGCCCTGTCCGAGCTTGACGGAGCCTGTTGGCTTCGGCACGGATCGAGGCGACCTGAGCGAAAACCGCGTCATGCACCTCAACTGCTCGCACTTGCTGTTCGTCACCGAGCAACGGCACCCGAAGAGTCCGGTACTTCTCGGCGGTCAAGTGCTTGATGGTCGTAACGGTGCACAGATCCGCAATCGCGCCACTTGCGTAGGAGTGCTTGATGGCGACATAGAGGAAACGTGGATCTACTCCCGTGGCACGCACGCGGTGCACGGCCTTCTGGTAGTAGATTCCATTTAGGTCCTCGGAGAGGATGACGCTTCGCCCCGGGTCGCCGCCCTCGCACGACAGAATGTCGCCGGCGCGCAGCGAATACCGTGCACGGTCCTTCTCGGTGAAGGTCATCGTCTTTAGATCAGTGAGGTTCAGGCCCTGCCACTGCACGTCTGCGTTTCTGACGTAAGGAGCCTGATCTGGTCCTTTAGCCCGTTCCTTGGAGAGCATCTTGCCGAGTCGGACTTCAGCAATGTCTCCTAGGGGTGCATGGCTATCTGCGATGGAGAACTCGGTCGCAATCCACCCATCGAGAGCGTGCTCTAGCGCGTCGGCCTCGGTGTCGAGTGCGGCGATCTGGTCATCGACCGCATCAAGCACCTCGACGATCCGTGCTTGTGCCTCGCGTGGTGGAATCGGGAGTTGGATCTGCAAGAGCTGCTCTGGGTTGAGGCGCTTGCGCCGTTGAACCGTCCCGCTCACTCGATTCTTCATTTCGGCCCAGAGTCGCGGTGAGCGACAGACGTGCCTCATCCATTCGGGCATCAGCTCTGGGCCGAGTGTGAACGTCGGGAACTCGTTGCTGACGACGAATCCATCAAACTCGGCAGGAACTACGGTGATCGGGCCTTCCCACGCGGTCAGTTTTCGCATCACGACCTGGTCGACACGCAGCACGTTCATTGCTGCGTACTCTGTGTCTCCGCCGTCGAATTCGCCTTTATTAACAATTCCCTGTCCTGCGTTTAGAACCCCGGCCAAACGGTAGATAGTTGCAAGCTTCATCGGTACGCGCTGGATATCGAGGCGCATCACCTCGCCGAGCGGACGAAGTGGATAGCCGTCACTCATCGAAACCCTCGATCCCGGCAGCGGCGAGTACGTCGAGCATCCGTCGCTCGGTCTTCTGACGCTCGGCTCGGGCGACGTTGTACGCCTCGATGAGGGTGCCGAGATCCCCTGCCTCAGCTGCGGCCTGCTTGATGTAGCGGCCGATGTTGAGGTCGTACCCGTTCGCCGCAATCTCCGTGGTGGGGACGAACCGTACCGCCAGTCCGCCTTCTCCATCGGGGTCCACCGGGTTGCCGTCGGCGTCGAATTTCGAGTGGTAGGCGGTCACGATGTCGGCGACGTCGGCGGCGGTGAGGATGTTGCGGTTCTTAGCCTTTACGAACCGCTGGGAGGCGTCGATGAACAGGGCCCCCTCCTGCCGGTCCAAGGTCTTGGTACCGGGGGCACGGAATACCAGGATCGCCGTGGGGATACTGGTGTTGTAGAAGAGGTTGGCCGGCAGGCCGATGACGGCTTCGAGCAGGTTGTCGTCCAGAACGCGTCGGCGGATGGCTGCTTCCTGGCCGCCTCGGAAGAGAACGCCGTGGGGCAGGACGACGCCGGCGCGGCCCTTCTTCGGGTCCATCGACGCGACCATGTGCTGGACGAATGCCCAGTCCGCCGACGACTGCGGGGCGACACCGCCGAGGGCGCGGGGGTCGTTGGTCCAGGGCTTCCACTTCAGGCTGTAGGGCGGGTTGGCGAGGATCACGTCGAAGGTCGCGACGGACCCGTCCGGCTTTTTGAAGCGCGGGTCCTTCAGGGTGTCGCCGACCTCGACCTGGAACTGGGTGAGGTTGTGCATGAAGAGGTTCATGCGGGCCACACCGGCGGTGTCAGGGACGGCCTCCTGCCCATATAGCTTGAGCGTGTAGCCACGGCCGCCGTGGGCCTTCAGGAGGTTCGCGGAGGCGATGAGCATGCCGCCTGATCCGCAGGTCGGGTCGTACACCGACTCGTGCCCCTTGGGGTCGAGGATCTCGACGAGCAGCTCGACGACCTCGCGCGGGGTGAAGAACTGGCCGGCGCGGGTGCCGGACCCGTCGGAGAACCGCTTCAGCAGGTACTCGTACGCCCCACCGAGCACGTCGTGGGACATGTTGCCCTCGTGCATCTTCGGGGTGCGGTCCATCGCCTGCATGACCGCCGCCAACACCTCCCCCGACAGCACCTCTTCGGAGGTCCAGGTCATGGACCCGAACAGGCGGGAGAATTTGTCGGGGTTGGCTGTCTCGATGGCCTGCAGGGAGGCGCGGACCCGCTGGCCGAGGCCAGGCTGAGTGATGGTGGCGAGGATGGACGACCAGGAGGCGCGACGCTCGGCGACGGTGCCGGGGTGGATGAACGGGATCTCGAACGACTGGTAGTCGCGGTACTCGATCTCGCGAGCTTCCTCGGTAGAGAGGTCGTCCAGGCCCTCGTTGTCGGCCAGGAACTCCTGGTGGTGGTGCTCCCAGGTGTCCGACAGGTACTTCCAGAACATCAGCGGGAAGACGACCGAGGAGTACTGCGCTTCAGGCATCGCCACGCGCAACTCGTCAGCGGCGTCCCACAACCGGTTCTCGATCTCCTGCTGGGTTACTGCCATCAGTCGGGAATGTCCTTGCTCGTCAAAAGGTGGCGACCCGAAGGCCGTAGCGCTCCGGCGGGTCACCCTATTTCGGGAGTGCCTGGCACGTACAGGACGGGGTGCCCTCAGGCTCAAGGCTGTGACCCGCGAACGGCGCAGCTGCGGACCTGGATCGTCACCATGACAGCCCCGGACCCGCCGTCACCGGCGACGTGGACGCCCGGCCCAATGAAGGCGTCCGGCCGGGTCACGCTGCGTTCCGGATTAGACGCCCCGCCGAGATTCCCGGGCGGGAGTCCGCGGTCTGGTGTGATGCGGAGTCGGGAGTATCAGGCGGGAGAGGCCGGGACAGCGGTGGGGAGTTCGACGGTCGGGGTGTCGGGGGTGTTCTGGACGAGGGCGAGTTGGAGGCGTTCGGGAGGCCGGCGAGTTCGGCGGACTCGGGGCGGCTCTGTTCATCGTGGAGCTCCTGGGCGGTGAACTCTCGAGGACATGGTCCCGGCTTTTGGCGTTCGGCCCGTACTGGTCGGGGAACACCCGGACGAGCCACCAAGCGGCCGCGCGCCAGTCCGCCGTTCCGGCGGGCTCCCGCCGTCGGTGGAGATGCAGGGGGCTCCGCCCCCCACCCCCCGGCCCCCCACAGAGGGGGCGGGGGCCGGAAGTGATCTTGAGGTGAGTGGGTGGGGCTGGGGGTGGGCGGCCGGGGGGGGGCCCCCCCCCCCCCGGCCCCCCCCCGCGCCCCCCCCCCCCCCCCCCCCCCCCCCCCCCCCCCCCCCCCCCCCCCCCCCCCC
>NZ_JBITYN010000018.1:0-73487 GCF_044545925.1 Streptomyces sp. NPDC053367
CCCGCGCCCCCGGGGGGGGGGCCCCGCCCCCGGGGCGGCCGCCAACCGGTGGGGGGGGCACGGGGGGGGTTGGGCGCCGCCCGTTTCGGGGGGGGGCGCCGGGGGGGGGCGGGCCGCCACCGGTTCGGGGCGGGTCAGTTCGTCAGTGCCGTGCGGACGGCGGCTTCGACCGGGGCGGCGGTGTCGTGAGGTGGCGCACGGCGACCCGCGCGGGCGCCGAGGGAGTGAGCCGTTCCCACGCCTCGGCAGGGCGTCCTCAGTGGCCGGCGACCGGGTGGGGGGCGTAGGGGCGCTCCAGTTCCTCCAACTCCTTGTCCGTGAGGTGGAGTTCGGTTGCCGCCAGGGCGTCGTCGATGTGCTGGGGCTGGGCCGCGCCGACGATCGGGGACGTGACCGGGGCCTTGTGCAGCAGCCAGGCGAGGGCGACCTGGGCGCGGGGGACGCCTCGGGACTCGGCGATGCGGGTGACGGCTTCGACGACGGCGCGGTCGCCCTCCTGGTAGAGGGTGGCGCCGAAACCGTCGGTGGTGCTGCGGTCGGTGACCGTGCCCCAGTCGCGGGTGAGGCGGCCTCGGGCGAGAGGGCTCCAGGGCAGGACGCCGACGCCCTGGTCGGCGCACAGGGGCAGCATCTCGCGCTCCTCCTCGCGGTAGAGGAGGTTGTAGTGGTTCTGCATGGAGACGAACTTCGTCCAGCCGTGCAGTTCGGCCGTGTGCTGCATCTTGGCGAACTGCCAGGCGTACATCGAACTCGCACCGATGTAGCGGACCTTGCCGGCCTTCACGAGGTCGTGCAGGGCCTCCATCGTCTCCTCGGCCGGGGTGTGCGGGTCGAAGCGGTGGATCTGGTACAGGTCGACGTAGTCGGTGCCGAGGCGGGTGAGGCTGTGGTCGATCTCGGTGAGGATCGCCTTGCGGGACAGGCCGGCGCCGTTGGGGCCGGGACGCATGCGGCCGTGCACCTTGGTGGCGAGCACGATGTCGTCGCGGCGTGCGAAGTCGCGCAGCGCCCTGCCGACGATCTCCTCGCTGGTGCCGTCGGAGTAGACGTTCGCGGTGTCGAAGAAGGTGATCCCGGCCTCCAGCGCCTGCCGGATCAGGGGCCGGGACGCCTCCTCGTCGAGCGTCCACTCGTGGGTGCCCCGGTCGGGGACGCCGTAGGTCATGCAGCCCAGACAGATCCGTGACACGTCCAGGCCCGTCGAACCGAGCTTCACGTACTGCATCGTTGCTGCTCCCGTCGTCGGCACGGATGTTCGAAGGGAGCCTATGCGTTCACCGCCCGAGCAGGTCCAGTGCACTCTCCCAGGGGAACGCGGGGCGCCGGCCGTCGGGTCCGGGTCCGCCGGAGTAGGGCTCCCCGAAGCGCACGCCCATGCCGCGCAGGCGTATCAGGCTGTCCTGGTAGGCGGGGTGGGCGGCGAGCGCCTCGGCCACGCAGGGCAGGACCGCGACGGGGACGCCCAGGCCGCAGGCCTCGCTGAGGGTGCCCAGGGCGAGGGTGTCGGCGATCCCGGCGGCCCATTTGTTGACGGTGTTGAAGGTGGCGGGTGCGACGACCACGGCGTCCGGGGGCGGAAAGGGGCGCGGGTCGGCGGGTGAGCGCCAGGCCGAGCGGATCGGGCGGCCGGTGAGGGCCTCGACGGCGTCGGCGTCGAAGAAGCCGTTCATCGCGACGGGCGTGGCGATGACGCCGACATCCCAGCCCCGCTCCTGCGCGGCGGTCACGAGCCCGGTGACGCCCGAGGCGATACCCGCGGCGCACACGACGACGTAGAGGAAGGGCTTCCCCCCGGACTGTCCGATCACCCGACGACCTTACTGGAGCGGGAAGGACAGCCCGCGTTCGGCATCCGGGCGCGGCCCCCGGATGCGGCGCTCGCCCTCCTCGATCGGCACGTCGTCGATGGACGCCTCCCGACGGGTCATCAGGCCCCGCTCGTCGAACTCCCACAGCTCGTTGCCGTACGACCGCCACCAGCGGCCCTCGGCGTCCTGGGACTCGTACTGGAAGCGGACGGCGATGCGGTTGCCGTCGAAGGCCCACAGGTCCTTGCGCAGCGCGTACTGCCGCTCGCGCGCCCACTTGGCGGTCAGGAAGCTGACGATCTCGGCGCGGCCGGTGAGGAAGGTGTCGCGGTTGCGCCAGAGCGAGTCCTCCGAGTAGGCGAGGGCGACCTTGCGCGGGTCGCGGGTGTTCCAGGCGTCCTCGGCGGCCTGCACCTTCTGCGCGGCGGTCTCCCGGGTGAAGGGCGGCAGGGGCGGTCGGGCGGTCATGGCGTCCTCCGGTGCGGACTGAGGGAGAACGAGCGTTCTCCGGCTGGCTGCTACCGTAGGAGAACGCTCGTTCTCACGTCAAGGAGTGCCCCATGGACAGCGCGACCGCCCGGGAGAAGGCCCTGGACGCCGCGGAGGCCCTCTTCTACGGGCGCGGGGTGCAGGCGGTCGGCATGGACGACGTCCGCGCCGCCTCGGGGGTCTCGCTCAAGCGCCTCTACCAGCTCTTCCCGGCCAAGGAACAGCTCGTCGTGGCCTGTCTGGAGCGCCGCGACACCCGCTGGCGCGGCCGCCTCGCCACCCATGTCGAGCGCACCTCCGACCCGGAGCGCCGTCTCCTCGCCGTCTTCGACTGGCTCGAACTGTGGTTCCGCGAGCCCGGCTTCCGCGGCTGCGCCTGGATCAACGTCTACGGCGAACTGGGCGCGGTCTCGCCCGCGGTGGCGGACCGGGTGCGCGCGCACAAGCAGGCGTTCGGCGCCTACCTGACCGGTCTGGTGGAGGACGCCGGCCTGCCGGAGGCCGTGGCGCCCCAGCTCTTCCTCCTCGCGGAGGGCGCCATGGTGACGGCGGGCATCGCGGGCACGGCGGAGCCTGCCGCGGTCGCGAGGGACTGCGCGAAGACCCTGCTGCGGGGGGCGCGCAGCGGCGGGTGACACGCGGCTCCCCCGCGTGAGACGCGGAAGACCACGGCGCGCCCGCGCCCGCGCCCTGCGGACAGCTAGGCGAACGCCTGCGCGACCGCCAGCGAGTCCTCGTAGACGTGATGCCGCACGACCAGGCCGTTCTCCACGGTCAGATGCAGCGCGAATCTCGCGCGGTAAGCGCGTCCCGTCGCCCGGGAGGTCTGCCGGATCTCACCGAGGACCACCGCATCGGCCCCGTCCACGAGGATGCGCTCGACGCGTGTCGCGGCCTGCTCGGCGACATGGTGCCCGGTCAGCTCCCGGTAGTGCGCGGCCACGTCCGCGCGCGTGGAGCGATGTCTGATCCACGGCGTGGCGGCCCGCCCGTGCTCGGCCTCCGGCCAGTCGAGGCGCCAGTCCACGCGCTCGGCGTACAGCTCGGCGGTGCGGTCCGGGTCGCCCTGCCCGATGCGGCGCAGGAGTTCCCCGACGACGGACCGGGTCGCCGGTTCGGGGGTGGCGGTCATGGGGGTTCGCACTCCTTCGGCCTGTCGCACGCGGTGGATCACGACTGTGCCCGACCGGCCCGCACGACGCGATCACGCCGGTGGGAATCACGCCGTGCCCCGCGTCCTCCCGGCCAGCGGCGGTGGCCGAAACCGGCCGCGGCCGAAGGTCATCGCGGTAGGGATGATTCCGGCGCCCGCGGTTGTTCCGTACGGCGCCGGTCATGTGCAGGCAGACGACGAGACGGAGTTTCCATGCCTCTTGAGGGCGAGTACGAACCGAGCCCGACCCAGTGGGTCCGCGAGCAGGTGGAGCTGTACGAGGGCTCGGGCGGCACCGAGGGCACCACCCTGTTCGACACCGGGCTCCCGGTGGTCGTCCTGACCAGCGTCGGCGCGAAGAGCGGCAAGCTGCGCAAGACGCCCCTGATGCGGGTCGAGTACGAGGGAAGTTACGCCGCCGTCGCCTCGGTGGGCGGCGCCCCGAAGAACCCGGTCTGGTACGCCAACCTCAAGGCCGACCCGCGCGTCGAGCTGCAGGACGGCACGGTCAGGCAGGACATGAAGGCCCGCGAGGTCACCGGCCGCGAGCGGGACGAGTGGTGGGAGCGGGCGGTCGCGGCGTTCCCCCAGTACGCCGAGTACCAGAGGAACACCGACCGGACGATCCCCGTCTTCGTGCTGGAACCGGTCGACGGACAGCACTGATCACGCCGGATCCGTGGTTTTCCGCGCGCGGCGCGCATGAACGCCGCCGTGCCGGGCATCCGGGTGTCAGGCCCCGCCGCGTTCCCCCGTCGCGGCGGGGCTCTCGTACGCCTCCCGGGCCCGCCGGTCGGTCACGTCGAGGAAGATCTGGTCGGCCTCGGGCACGGCCCGCGCGATCGAGCGCTTGATGCGCACGGCGACCTCCTCCACGCGCTCGCTGTCGATGCCCGGCATGAGATCGACCCGGGCGGCCACCAGCGTCGATTCCAGGCCGGTCTGCATGGTGAACAGGGCCTCCACGCTGTCGATCTCGGGCTGAGCCGCCAGCAGGGCGCGGATACGGCCGCTCGCCTCCGGGTCGGCGGCCTGTCCGATCAGCCGGTCGCGGGCTTCGCGGCCGAGCCGGAACGCGACGAGGACGAGCAGCGCGCCGATGGCCAGCGAGGCCGCCCCCTCCCACGCCGCCTGCCCGGTGGCGCGGTGCAGGGCCATCCCGGCGAGGGCGAGGACCACGCCGACCACCGCGGTGCCGTCCTCGGCGACGACCGTGCGCAGGGCGGGGTCGCGCAGGCCGTCGGCCGTGCCGTGGACGCGCAGCTGGTACAGGGCCCGTACCAGGGAGGCGCCCTCGGCGGCGAACGCGACGGCGAGGACGATCATGCCGGCGGCGTAGCCGTCGAAGTCCTGCCGGGAGCCGCCGCGCAGGGCCTCGACGCCCTGGAGGAACGAGAAGCAGCCGCCGGTCACGAAGATCCCGACGGCCGCGAGGAGGGCCCAGAAGAAGCGTTCCTTGCCGTAGCCGAAGGGGTGGCGCCGGTCGGCGGGGCGGCGGCTGCGGCGCAGCGCGGTGAGCAGGAACACCTCGTTCAGGCTGTCGGCCACGGAGTGCGCGGCCTCGGACAGCAGCGCCGGTGAGGCGGCGGCGAGGCCGCCCACCACCTTGGCGACCGCGATCACCAGGTTGGCGGCGAGGGCCACCAGCACGGTGACGCGGGTCCTGCGGTCGGCCTTCCGGGCCTCGGACGCGGCGGTGGACTCGGTCGAGGATGCGGTTGCGGACGCGGTCGTTGTCGTGGACGTATCGCTCACTCCCGCCGCTTGCCCCGCGGGGTGCGGATCACACCGTTGCCGGGGGCGAAACGGGGTACCCGGGGCGGGCAGGAGCCGTGTGCCGGGGAGAAAGGCCGAGATGAGCAACAGCGAGTACGGCAGAAGGGACTTCCGGCGGTCCAAGAGCCACTTCACCGACCGGGTCACCGCGGACGGCCGGGACGGCTGGCCCGTGGAGCCGGGCCGCTACCGGCTGGTGGTGAGCCGCGCCTGTCCGTGGGCGAGCCGCGCGGTGATCTCCCGGCGGCTGCTGGGGCTCGAGGACGCGCTGTCGCTGGCGATCGCGGACCCGGTCCAGGACGACCGCAGCTGGCGCTTCACGCTCGACCCGGACGGACGCGACCCGGTCCTCGGCATCCGTTTCCTCAGCGAGGCCTACGACCGCCGGGAGGCCGGCCACCCGGGCGGGGTGAGCGTGCCCGCGCTCGTGGACGTGCCCAGCGGGAAGCTGGTCGGCAACGACTACCAGCAGCTCACCCTGGACCTCGCGACCGAGTGGACGGCCCTGCACCGCGAGGGGGCACCTGAGCTGTACCCCGAGCGGCTGCGGGACGAGATCGACACGGTGATGGCCGACGTCTACGAGGACGTCAACAACGGCGTCTACCGAGCCGGTTTCGCCACCGGGCAGGAGGAGTACGAGTCCGCCTGCACGGCAGTGTTCCGGCGGCTCGAGCTGCTCGCCGCGCGGCTGGAACGGCAGCGTTACCTCGTCGGCGACACGATCACCGAGGCGGACGTCCGCCTGTTCACCACGCTGGTGCGGTTCGACGCGGTCTACCACGGCCACTTCAAGTGCAACCGCTGGAAGCTGGCGGAGAACCCGGTGCTGTGGGCCTACGCGCGTGACCTGTTCCAGACGCCCGGCTTCGGCGACACCGTCGACTTCGACCACATCAAACGGCACTACTACCAGGTCCACACCGGCATCAACCCGACCCGCATCGTGCCGCTCGGGCCGGACCTGTCCGGCTGGCTGACTCCGCATCACCGGCAGGAGCTGGGCGGACGCCCCTTCGGTGACGGCACACCGCCCGGCCCGGTCCCCGCCGCCGAGAAGGTCCCCGCGGCCGGCCGGCCCTGAACCACCCCAGAAAGGAGCCTCCGTGGCCAAGAAGCAGAAGAAGCAGAAGCTGCCGCTCGCCTACAAGCCCCTCGGCTTCGTCCTCGGCTATGCCGGCGGTACCCTGTCCGGCCTCGCCTTCCGCCGGACGTGGAAGGCCCTGCGGCACGAGGACAACGCCCCCGACCCGCTGGACCGCGACCGCGGCTGGGGCGAGATCCTGCTCGCCGCCGCCATCCAGGGCGCGATCTTCGCGGCGGTGCGCTCGGCGGTGGACCGGGGCGGGGCCAAGGCCATCGAGCGGTCCACCGGCGTCTGGCCGGGCGACCCCAAGGAGGGGCGCGCGTAGACGCCGCCCTTCGCCGGGCCCGCGGTCACCGTGCGGCTGCCCGCGCCCCCTCAGGCACGTACCTGAGGGGGCGCGGGCAGCCGCACGCACGAGACCCCGCGACGCCGACATGATCCAAACGACAGGCCCTAGCCCTGCTTCGGGGCCGTGGGCGGGACGCGGCGCAGGACGAAGGAGTGGCCGGCGGGGTCGGAGTAGCCGCGCTCCTCGCGCGGGCCGGGGAGTTCCTTGGTGTCGATGGGACGGCCGCCGAGGGACACGATCCGGCGCTCGGTCTCGTCGAGGTCGTCCGCCTCGAACTCCAGGTGTGCCTGGAGGGAGTTCTCGGGGCGGGGCCAGCTCGGCGGGGTGGCGTTGACATCGCGTCGGAAGGCCAGCCGGGTGCCGGTGGCGCTGCGGATCTCGACCCGGTTCGCGGTCGCGTGGGTCTCCTCGGCGGCCAGTAACTCCTTGTAGAACTCGGCGAGTTTCTCAGGTTCGGCACAGTCGAGCACGACGATGCCCGCGGTCACGGCTGCCATGTGCGGTCGTCTCCTCGGATGGGTGGGGGACGGACGCGGTCGCGCCCTGCCCTCCCGGATATCCCCCGGCGGCGGTTTCAGTCGGTCGGCGGCACGTCCCGCTGCCGGTCGGCTCAGGGCCTTCGGACCGCCTGCGGCCGTGCCGGCAGACGCTCTCCGGGCGGCGAGCACGTCGGCCCGTCCCCAGCTGAACGCACCGGCGCGGGGTACCGGTTGCGGTGTCCGGTCCCTCCCCCGCCGTGGCGAGCCGTCGGCCGCCCTCGACGGAGCCGGGAACGCGTGTGCGTCCCGGCGTTCAGCCTGCCGGATGATCACTTCTCGGCCATTCGTACGGGCAGGCCGGCCGGACGCACCCGCAGTGCCCTTCTCACCGGCATCCGAAATCCTCGCTCACCCGCGGCCAGGCCTGTACGCCGTCGGGTGTGCGGACGTAGAGGTAGGCCGGGTCGGGGGTGCGCCAGAGGGTGTCACCGGAGTGGTGGTGGCCGAGGGGGCGGGCGTCGGCGGGGAGGGGGGTGCGCGGGAGGTAGGGGGCGGTGAGGGCGCCCTCCGGCAGGACGGTGTGGGGGTCGCGGGCGTAGGTGTCGGGGCCGAGGGCGATGAAGTCTGCGGACTGCCAGTCGCAGTGGGCGGGGCCCGAGTAGCTGTGGACGGTCGTGTAGGGGAGGCGGTGGCCGGCGGAGTCGGTCCAGAGGGTGTAGGGGCGGTCCGCCAGATAGCTGTCGGGGAGTTCGGAGGGATCGCAGACGGCGCTGGTCTCCGGGCCCCAACCGGGGGCCTGCGGACGGTCCTCGGCCACCACGACGGCGACCTTGGTGCGGCCGTCGACGTCGAGGGAGAACAGCACCCGGCCGTCCTCCTCGCGCTCGACCCGGTAGCCGTGGCGAGGGACCTCCGGCTGCTCGATGTCGAAGTAGGCATCCAGACCCTCCTCGGGTGTGTCCCCGCCGTCGCCCTCGCTCCACCGCTCGCCCGCGCCGCCGGAGAAGATCTCCCCGTCACACTCCAGCGCCCGTCCCGCGGCCCCGGACTCGATCCGCAGGGCCCGCGGGCCGTCCCCGTCGAGGTCCCTGGCCGGAACGTGCAGCGGCCCGCGGTAGGGCGTGGCGGGCGGGGTGCCGGTGACGACGACGTCCTCGCCGTCCGCCCCGCACCCCGTGACCAGGCCCGTCACCGGGACGGCCAGCACCAGTCCCGTGCCCGCCGCCCGAAACGCTCTCCGCATGTCCCACCCCTGTCGCCGCGCCGCTGTGTCGTTCCTACGACGCCGCAGTGGCCGGAAGCGTTCGACCCGCGTCCCGGCCCGTCGGCGGCCGTCGCGAACCGCGGACGAACACCGGGGGCGATCTCCCTCGCAATTCGACGACATATGTCAATCGAACATGCTGCAATACATGCGTTCGAGGGTAACTTGCGGGGCAGGAAGAGGAATTGGGACCGCCCGGGCAGGAGGCGAAGTCGTCGTGCAGCAGGATCCCGCGCCGCTCACCGGGCATCTCCGTGTCCGGGCCGAACGGGGCCACACCGTCCTGGAGTTCCGCGGTGAGATCGACATCGCCGCCGCGGCGGAGATCCTGCCGCACCTGGACGCCGTCACCGGAGTGCCCGGTGCCCGAGTCGTGCTCGACCTCCGGCACATCGAGTTCTTCGACTGCTCCGGACTGCGTCTGCTCGCGCGGGCGAGGACCCGGGTGCTCGACGGGGACGGCCTGCTGCACCTGGTGTGCACCGACCCGCTGACCCTGCGCGTCCTGCGGGTCACCGGGATGGCCCGGCTGCTGCCTCCGCGGCCGACGCTGGAGGCGGCCCTGGAGCAGACGGAGACCGCCTCCGGCACCTTATGAGCGGGCCCTCCGCCCTCCCGTGCGCGCCGGCCGCCGGACGCGCCGACTCGCCTGTCTGCCACGGCCGATGGCGGGCATCCGGGAGAAGGGAGGGAAGGAGGCCCCCTGTGACGACCACCCCTGAACACGCGCCCCGCCGCCGGTGGGGCTGGGCCTGGGCGGCCGGCACCGTGGTGCTGGTGCTCGCGCTGCTGGCCGCCGGACTCGCGCTGAGCGCGCTGCCCGTACTCAAGGACGTCTTCGGCACCGAGACCCGGGACCGGTCGGGCCCCGCCCTGCTGGAGTCCATCAAGGACATCAGCCGCTACGAGGCCGCCTCGGGCAACTTCCAGGTGGTCGTGGACCTGGAGAAGGACACGCGGTTCCTGCCGGACGCGATCCGCGGCACGCGCACGCTGTACGTCGGCGCCGGCTCGGTCGACGCCTACGTCGATCTCGGCAGGGTCGGCGCGGACGACGTCCAGGTCGACGGGGACCGCACCTCGGCCACCCTGCACCTGCCGCACGCCGCCCTCGGCAAGCCCGCCCTCGACCCGGACCGCTCCTACGCCGTGTCCAAGCAGCGCGGCCTGCTGGACCGGCTCGGCGACCTGTTCTCCGACAACCCCAACGGCGAACAGGCCGTGCAGCAGCTCGCGGTGCGGCACATCGCGGACGCGGCGAAGGAGAGCGGCCTGACGGCACGTGCCGAACGCAACACGACCGACATGCTGGAGGGGCTGCTGCACTCCCTCGGCTTCAGCGAGGTACGCGTCACCTACGGGCCCTGACCCGTCAGATCGACGGGCGCGGCCGTGCGGCGCGTGCCGGCCGACGCTGCGCAGCGGTCGGGGAACAGGGCCGCCTTCACCCTTCCCGCGCACGGGCCGCTGCGGGAAGGGTGACCCGCGCGCCGCGGTCAGGAGAACGGCGTGCGCCCGGGCCACGGCATGAGCCCGCGTGCCGTGGGTAACCGGCCCAGCACGCACGGAAGTTGAGGGCAGGAGGACCCATGTCGCGTGCTGTTCTGCCGCTACGTCTGCGAGCGCGTCCGCGCACCACTGAACCGCCGCGCGAGACGCACCCCCTGCCGTGGCCGATACGGCTGCTGGCGATGCTGCTCGCGTTCGTGTGCATGGTGGCCTTCGCGGTGGTCCTGGCGCGGCTCACCCTGGAGCCGTCCCCGGCCTCGGAGGCGCTGACGCACAGCAACCTGCACCCGGGCCGCTCGCTGCGGGCCTACCTCGACCACGCCCGGGCGGGCGAGGCGCTGCGGCAGATCGGCGGGAACGTGCTGCTGGGGGTGCCGTTCGGTGTGCTGGTGCCGGTGCTCGCGCCGCACGCGCGCGGACTGCTGCGCGTGCTGCTGCTCACCGCGACGGTCATGCTGCTGGTGGAGCTGGCACAGGGCGCCGTGGTCACCGGGCGCGCCTTCGACATCGACGACGTCCTGCTGAACACCGCGGGCGCGCTCATCGGCCACCTGCTGCTCGGACGCCGGCTGGGTCGGGCCGTGCACGCGCGGCGGCGGCGTCCGCGGACAGCCGCTAGTGACGTGTCCAGGTGAACTTGTCGCCGCCGACCCAGCGGACCACGTCGGGGTCGTCCAGGTCGTGGACCGTGATGCCGAAGGCGGCGGCCGCCTCCAGCACGTCGGTGACGGCCCGGGCCTCACCGACCACCTCTCCGTCGATCTCCACGATCCGGAACGGCGGCGTGCCCGGCTGGACACCGAGCACCATGATCCGCGGACGGGAGATGTGGGGGCTCGCGATTTCGGTCATGTCATAGAGAGTAGAGCGGATTCGGCCACCATGGCCGATTCTGGTACACCTCCCCCGCCATCGGCCTGAGCCTCGGAGCCGACGGTCCTGGCGCCCCGGCCCGCGAACGGGTGCGGTCCGCCCGGGGCCGGGCAACCCTGGAGGAGGAGGTGGCCATGGATCCCGTACAGGCACTGGAGCGGATCGCGTTCCTGCTGGAGCGGTCCCTCGCGCCCTCGTACCGGGTACGCGCCTTCCGTACGGCGGCCCGGACGCTGGACGCGCTGGGGCCGGAGGACGTACGGCAGCGGGCGCGGGCGGGCACGCTGGAGTCGCTCAAGGGCGTCGGACCGAAGACGGCCCAGGTGGTGCGGGAGGCGCTGGCCGGGCAGGTGCCGGGCTATCTGGTGAAGCTGGAGGAGGAGGCCGTCGAGGCCTCGGCGGCGCCCGGCCGGGCGGGTGCCGGGCTGCGGGCGCTGCTGCGCGGTGACTGCCATCTGCACTCCGACTGGTCGGACGGCGGCAGCCCGATCGAGGAGATGGGCCGGGCCGCGGCCGCGCTCGGCCACGAGTGGGCCGTCCTGACCGACCACTCGCCGCGTCTGACGGTGGCGCGCGGGCTGTCCGCCGAGCGGCTGCGCGAGCAGCTGGAGGTGGTGGCCGAGCTGAACCGGACCTGGGCGCCGTTCCGGCTGCTGACCGGCATCGAGTGCGACATCCTGGAGGACGGCTCGCTGGACCAGGACCCGGAGCTGCTCGACCGGCTCGACGTGGTCGTCGTCTCCGTGCACTCCAAGCTGCGCATGGACGCCCGCGCGATGACCCGCCGGATGGTGCGGGCCGTCACCGATCCGCACACGGACGTCCTCGGGCACTGCACCGGGCGGCTGGTGACCGGACGGGGACGGCCCGAGTCGGAGTTCGACGCGCAGGAGGTGTTCGCCGCGTGCGCCGAGGCCGGTACGGCGGTGGAGATCAACAGCCGGCCCGAGCGGCTGGACCCGCCGCGGCGGCTGCTGCGGCAGGCCGTGGACGCGGGCGTGCTGTTCTCGATCGACACCGACGCGCACGCGCCGGGCCAGCTGGACTGGCAGATCCTCGGCTGCGCGCGGGCGGAGGAGTGCGGGGTGCCCGCGGAGCGGGTGGTGACCACCTGGCCCGCGGAGAGGCTGCTGGAGTGGACGCGGTCGGGGGCGGTCCGGCCGCAGTGACGGGGATCACCCGGGATGTCGGCTTTCTCCGGAACACCGAGGGGTGGTTGTCCGTTGAACAGACCGTGGGTGCGGATGGGACAGTGTCCCCGGGCCTCACCTCTTGCCCACAAGGACGATCGTCCGGCTGAAGCCTTGTGGAGCCTTTCGCCGAGAGGCGACCGCCGTCCGCACCCACCACAGAGCCGCCCCGGCCGTGATTCCCCCGTCGCGGCCGGGGCTTTCCACTGCCGTGCCCGGCCGGGTGACGCAGTCGCCGGAGTCGGCCGGTGCGGCTTGACTTCGAGCGCGCTCCAATCCGTAGCGTTCCGGCATGACCTCAGCGATCACCCCGCAACACGGCATCGACTCCGGATTCGGCGCCCGCAGCACCGCCGACGACGTCCTGAAGGGCATCGACCTCAGCGGCCGGCTCGCGCTCGTGACGGGCGGCTACTCGGGCATCGGCCTGGAGACCACCCGCGCCCTCGTGCGGGCCGGGGCCCGGGTCGTCGTCCCGGCCCGCCGCCCCGAGCAGGCCCGGGAGAACCTCGCCGGGCTCGACGGGGTCGAGGTGGCGGCGCTGGACCTCGCGGACCTGGAGAGCGTGAGCGCCTTCGCCGAGCGGTTCCTGGCCTCCGGCCGCGTCCTGGACATGGTGATCAACAGCGCCGGGATCATGGCGTGCCCGGAGACCCGGGTGGGGCCGGGACGGGAGCTGCAGTTCGCCACCAACCACCTCGGGCACTTCGCCCTCGTCAACCGGCTGTGGCCGGCGATCGAGCCGGGCGGCGCCCGGGTGGTGTCCGTGTCCTCCCTCGCCCACCACTTCTCCCCGATCCGCTTCCACGACCTCGACTGGCGCGAGGGCTACGACAAGTGGGGCGCCTACGGCCAGGCCAAGACCGCCAACGTGCTGTTCGCCGTGCACCTGGACCGGCTCGCCCGCGACCGGGGCGTCCGGGCCTTCTCCCTCCACCCCGGCGGCATCCTCACCCCGCTCCAGCGCTATCTGCCGCAGCAGGAGATGATCGACCGCGGCTGGATCGACGCGGAGGGCAACCTGCTCGACCCCGACGCCTTCAAGACCCCGCCGCAGGGCGCCGCGACCCAGGTGTGGGCCGCGACCTCGCCCCAGCTGGACGGCATGGGCGGCGTCTATCTGGAGGACTGCGACATCGCCGGTCCGGCGCCCGCGGACGGCTCACGGCCGGTCGGCGTCAAGGACTGGGCGGTCGACCCGGAGCAGGCGGCCCGGCTGTGGACCGTGTCGGCCGAACTGACGGGCGTGAACGCCTTCGCCTGACGGGCGGGCCGCTGACCGCCCCGCCGCGCAGCTGTCCGCGTTCGGTGCGCTCTGGCCGGGTACTCGGTGTCCCCGCCGAGCCGACGGCCGAGAGGAGCCGACAGTGAGCAGCACAGCGGGCAGCAGGATCGTCATCACCGGGGCCACGGGGAACGTGGGCACGAGCGTGGTGCGCCTGCTCGCGGAGGATCCGCAGGTGGAGTCGGTGCGCGGGCTCGCGCGCCGGCTTCCCGACTGGTCGCCCCCCAAGACCGAGTGGTCGACGGTCGACCTGGCCGACGAGGGGACGGACCTGGCGGAGGAGTTCGCGGGCGCGTCCGCGGTGATCCATCTGGCCTGGGCGTTCCAGCCCACCCACGACCCGGCGAAGACCTGGCGGACGAACGTGCTGGGCTCCATCCGGGTGTTCGAGGCCGTGGCGGCGGCCGGGGTGCCGGTGCTGGTGCACGCCTCGTCGGTCGGCGCGTACTCGCCCGGCCCCAAGGACCGCCCGGTCGACGAGTCATGGCCGACGCACGGCTGGCCGGACGCCGCGTACTGCCGGGAGAAGGCGTATCTGGAACGGGCGCTGGACGCGTTCGAGGGGGAGCATCCCGGGGTGCGGGTGGTGCGGATGCGGCCCGCGTTCCTGTTCAAGCGGGAGGCGGCCAGCGAGCAGCGGCGCATCTTCGGCGGGCGTTTCCTGCCGGGTCCGCTGGCCCGTCCCGACCTGCTGCCGTTCCTGCCCGACATCCCGGGGCTGCGGGTGCAGGCGCTGCACACCGACGACGCGGCCGAGGCGTACCGGCTCGCGGTGCACAGGGACGTCCGCGGGGCGTTCAATCTGGCTGCGGACCCGCCGGTGGACGCGGAGCTGCTCGGCGAGATGTTCGGCGCCCGCCCGGTACGGCTCTCCCGTACGGCCGCCCGCTCGGCCATCGCCGCCGCGTGGGGCGTACGGCTGCTGCCGGCCTCGCCGCACCTCTTCGACGCGGTCCTGCGGCTGCCGCTGATGGACTCCACCCGTGCGCGCACCGAGCTGGGCTGGGAGCCGCGGCGCACCGCCACCGAGACGATCGAGGAGTTCCTGCAGGGGCTCAGGCAGGGAGCGGGCGCGGACACGGTGCCGCTGCGGGGGCGGAAGGTGGGCTGACGGAACGCCTCGGGCCGGGCTCTCGTGAGGGAGCCCGGCCCGGAGTGGCACGTCTTCGCCGTCTTCCGTCGTTCCCGCGTCGTGGTCCTGCGTGGGTGCGCCGTCCCTGTTCCGCTACGCCGACGGCTCGTCCGGGACCGGCTGGTCCGGGTGGGTGCCGGCGGCGTGGGGGGCGCCCCTGCGGCCGGTGCCGGCCTCGTCGGTGTCCGGGACCTCCTCGTCGGGGGTGCCGGCCGGGTCGGGGTCGGGCCGCGCGTCCCAGCGGTCGTCGGTGCCGGCCGCGGCCTCCTGGTCCTGCATGTCGTGGGGCACCGGCGTGCCGTTGCCGCCCGGGGCCTCCTGCCGGTGGTCGTCCATGGCGTGCTCCTTTCGCCCGGCGTCCTGCGAGCCCCTCGCGGGTACCGCGGGCCGTACCGGGTGAAACGCGATCAGTGCAGGGCCCGCTCCTCCAGGGCCGCGCGCCAGGCCGGGGCGGGCTCCTCGGGGGTGGGCTCGCGGCGTCGGCCGCCGGCGGCGAAGAAGTCGGCGAGCGGGAGGATCGCGGCGCCCACGGTGACCGCGTCGGGGCCGAGCCGGCCGAGGTCGACGGTGACCTTCTCTGCGGGGTGGCGCAGCGCGTAGGAGACGGCGTGCCGGCGGACCGAGGGAAGGAAGTGCGGGCCGAGCTGGAGGCCGGCCCAGCCGCCGATCAGGATGCGCTCGGGCTGGAAGAGGTTGATGAGGTCGGACAGGCCGGCGCCCAGGTACTCGGCGGTCTCCTCCAGCACGCCCACCGCGACCGGGTCGGGCTCGGTGCCCTCGGGCGGGTAGGCGGCGGCGAGCATGGCGGTGAGAGCGGTCTCCTCGTCGGCGCCCTCGGGCGGAAGCCCGCCCGCCTCGCGCCAGCGCTCCAGCAGCGACTCGGCGCCGGCGTAGGCCTCCAGGCAGCCGAGCGCACCGCACCGGCAGCGCCGGCCCCGGACCCGTACGGTCAGATGGCCCCACTCGACGGCCCGGCTGTGCTCCACCTCGGGGGTGACGAGGCAGGCGCCGACGCCGGAGCCGAAGAGGACGACGACGGCGTTGCGGGCGCCTCGGCCGCCGCCGAACCACATCTCGGCCTGGCCGAGGGTGCGGGCGCCGTTGTCGATGAAGAAGGAGACGGTCTCCGGAAGCCGGGAGCCCTCGCGCAGCAGAGCCTCCAGCGGGACCGCGTCCCAGCCGATGGTCTGGCCGTACACGACGGCGCCCTGGGAGGGGGTTCGCTCGACGATGCCGGGGACGCCGATACCGACGCCGAGGAGCCGGTCGGGGGCGATGCCGGCCTCGGCCAGGACCTCGTCGATGCCGTCGCGGATGTGTCCGGCGACCACGTCGACGTCGTACCGCTGGGGGGCGAGGGGGCGCTGGGTGCGGGCGAGTTCGGTCAGGGTGAGGTCGAACAGCTCGACCCGGACCCGGGTCTCCCCCACGTCGACGCCGATCATGTGGCCGCTGCCGGGTGCCACGCGCAGCAGGGTGCGCGGGCGGCCGCCGTCGGAGTCGACGCTGCCGGCCTCCTCGACGAGGCCGTCGGCGAGCAGGTCCGCGACGACGTTGCTGACGGAGCCGGAGCTCAGGCCGGTGGCCGGGCCGAGTTCGAAGCGGCTGAGCGGTCCGTCGAAGTAGAGCCGTTGCAGGACGGCCGCGCGGTTGGCCCGCCGCAGATCCCGTACCGTACGCCCGTTGCGCCCCGCCATGTGGCTCCTTCCGCCCCCTGCCCGACCTGCAACATACCCTCGCGACGGGCCGCCGCGCGACATTCGACAGCCCTTAATTCATGCTATGAGCAAAGCCGGGCACCCTTCCCTCGCACCGGCGGGTGCCACACCGCCCTCCGATCCTGCCCCGCGTACGGCTGCCGCGCGGCGCCTTCCCGGCAATCGCGGACCCGGGAAATCCATTGGATCCCCTCCCCTTGGCTGCCTACCCTAGGTGAGTCCCTAAAAGGTTTAGGTTTCCGGAGGCGTGTCATGAGGTCACTCACCGAGCAGGACATCCGCAACTCGTTCGTGAACTGCTCGAAGGGCGAGGCGAAGCGGCTGGCGGTGCCGCGGGAGCTGGAGTCGCTCCCCTGGGAGGATCTCGACTTCCTCGGGTGGCGCGATCCGGGGGCGCCGGACCGCAGCTATCTGGTCTCCGAGCGGGAGGGGCGGCTGACGGGCGTCTCGCTGCGGTTCCCGTCCTCGCACCGCGGCTTCCTGCACCGGAGCATGTGCTCGCTGTGCCTGACCGTGCACCCCGGCAACGGCGTGTCACTGATGACGGCACGCAAGGCGGGCGTGGCCGGCCGGGAGGGGAACTCCGTCGGGCTGTACATGTGCACCGACCTGGCATGCTCCCTGTACGTACGCGGCAAGAAGCTCCCGGAGTCCGGACCGCGCATCAAGGAGACACTGACGGTCGAGGAACAGATCGCCCGGACGAGGGGGAACCTTTACGCCTTCCTCGACAAGCTGTACGGATGAGAGGCGTTCGACCTGCCTCTTGATGGGGAACAGGCCTAAAGATGCGCGTGGTACGTGAGTGGCCGGCGCCCCTCGTGCGTATGGCGAGGCGGCGCAGGGAACCGGTGGTGGTGCAAGCGCTGCGGTCCTCGGCCGCGGCGACGATCGCCTACGTCGTCGCACTGCACCTCAGTCCGGAGGCGGCCCCGCTCACCGCTCCCCTGACCGCGCTGCTGGTCGTCCAGGTCACCCTCTACGCCACCCTCACCAACGGCATCCGCCGGGTGAACTCCGTGGTCGCGGGCGTCCTGGTGGCCATCGCGTTCAGCCTTCTGGTCGGCCTGACCTGGTGGAGCCTGGCACTGCTGATCGTGGCGTCGCTGGCCGTGGGCCATCTGGTCAGAGTCGACGAGTACGTCCCCGAGGTGGCGATCAGCGCCATGCTGGTGCTCGGCGTCACCGCGGTCGGCGACTACGCCTGGGCGCGGGTCCTGGAGACGCTGATCGGCGCGGTCGTGGGGCTCTCCATCAATGTGCTGCTGCCCCCACCGGTATGGGTCGGCGAGGCGGGCGAGTCCATCGAAGGGCTGGCCCGCCGGGTCCGCCAGCTGATGCTGCGTCTCGGCGAGCAGGCCGCGGGCCGCACCCCGTTCCTGCGCGCGGCGGCCCGGCTGCACGAGGCACGCCAGTTGGACCACGACATCGTCGGCGTGGACGCGGCCCTGCGGCAGGCCGAGGACAGCCTGCGGCTCAACCCGCGCGTCCGCGAGGGCCTGCTGCACCGGATCGTGCTGCGCACCGGCCTGGACACGCTGGAGATCGTCACGGTCGTCCTGCGCGTGCTCGCCCGGACCCTCACCGACCTCGCCAAGGAACGCGAGCCGGAGCCGCTGTTCCGCGAGGAGACCGGAGCGGTCATCGAGCAGCTGCTCTCGGAGATCGCCGACGCGGTGGTCAGTTTCGCCGTGCTGGTCACCACCCATGTCAGCGAGAACGCCGAGTCCGCGGAGGAGCGCCTCACCGCGCAGCTGCGGCAGGCCGCCACGACCCGCGACAAGCTCGCCGGCCTGCTGCTGGACGACGTACGCCTGGACGCGGCGCAGTGGCAGCTGCGCGGGGCCGTGCTCACCGAGGTCAACCGGATCCTGGACGAGATGGACACCGAGCACCGCTCGCGCCGTCTCCTGGAGGAGCTGGACCGCGTCTCCCGCGAGCAGCGCGAACGGCGGCCGTGGCTGACCTGGCTGCGCGAGCGGCTGCAGCTGCCGCGGTGGAACCGGCGGGCCGGCCGCAGGCGTTCTTCCTGACGACGAGCACCAGGGCGAGCAGGGGAGCGTGTATGAGCGGCACGGGCGGCGGCGTGCGGATCGACGGGAACACACTGCGGCTTCCGGGCGGGGTGGCGGTGCGTTTCATCCGCACCCTGCGGCTGCCCGAGACGGGCACGCACCGGCTGCCGCCGGGCCTCGGCGAGTTCCCGCTGCGCCGCGTCGGCGACTACCCCGACACCGTGCCCGCCGACTGGCTGGCGCGCGGCGGTGTGATGCTGCCGGTGTACCTGCGCGAGGCGATGTGGCTGAGCTTCGCGGGTACGACCGAGCCGGCCGCGCTGCAGGTCGGGGTGGGCAAGGTGTGCGCGGTGTCGGGCAAGCCGTGGAGCGACCGGCTGGTCCGGGACCCGCAGAACTACCTGGTGCTGCCGCGCCAGCCGTGGCTGGACGGCATCAACTCCGGCAAGGCCACGGTCCGCCAGTTCGTCGCCGTACCGCTGGGCCTCGGCGCGACCGTCGAGGGGCAGGTCACCGGCGAGGAGGTCTGGGGCGGGGTGCAGCTGCGGGCGTTCCCGCTGGCCGAGGGCCCGCTCGCCGCATGGCGTGACGCACGGCCCGCGTACGCCGCCGGGATCCCGCCGAACGGGCCGGCCCAGCCGGGCGCGGCCTTCGGCGGCCCCGCGCTGATGGGCGCACCGGCCGCACCGGCCTCGGCTCCGGCGGGACGCCCGCGCCGGGCGGCGGCGATGGGCCTCGGTGTGGGCGGCTCGATGCGACAGCAGGTCTTCGCGGACGACCGCCCCCTGTCGGACTGGTCCACTGAGGCCTCCGGCCGGGTCTTCGTCCACCTGGTGACTCCCCCGGAGTGGCGCCGCATCACCGGCGAGGAGCCGCCGCCGTCGCCGGTCGACCGCGCGGCGTACACCCGCGCGGGCCTGCCCTGGTTCGACTACTACGACGACGAGGCCCAGGACCTGGCCCCGGCGGACACCCTGGCATCGGTCAAGCCGGTCGGCGACTGGCTGGGCGACGACCACGAGCCGTGGCAGCCGCCCTCCCCCCACCAGGTCAAGCCCCTCGGCGACGCCCCGGGCAAGCCGGTGGAGGACGGCGACTGGTGAGGAAGCCGGCCGGCAGGCCCGGTGCCCGCCCGGACCGGCTGACCGGATGGGCGAGCCCGTGGACGACGGCGAACGGTGACGTGCCGGCGACGGGTCCGGTCGGTTGCCCACCCGGATCCGCCGACCGCAGAGGCGCACCCGAGGACCACGGCGACCCGTGACGCGCCGACGACGGCACGGGCGGGACCCACTCGGCCCCGCCGCGACCGGACGGGCGAGCCCGAGGACCACGGTGACCCATGACGGGCCGGCGACCGGCCCGATCAGGTGCCCACCGGACCCGCCGACCGGACGGGCGAACCCGAGGACCACGACGACCCACGACGTGCCGGCGACCTGCCCCGTCGGGCTCCGCCGGGGTGTTTTCCCTGGGCCGGGTGACCGGTCCGGTTTGGCTGTGGTCGGGCCTCCGCGTCATGGTGGCCTCTGGGACACGGGCGACGAACCGGGGTGCGAGGTATGGGTGACTGGAGCCGGCGGGGGTTCCTTGCGGCCGCGGCGGTCCTTCCGCTGGCGGGGTGCGGCGGCAGTCCGGCGCCGCCCACGGCGGGTCCCGCGACCACACGTACGCCGAGCTCGTCGAGTCCGGCGCCGGCCGGTCCCCGCCCCCTCTACCTCGGCACGTACACCTCCGCCGAGGGGGGCGGCCGGGGCATCGGGGTGGCCTCGTACGACCCGCGCAGCGGGCGGGTGCGCCAGGCCGGGACCATCCCGGGTGTCGCCGACCCGTCGTATCTCGCGGTGCACCCGGACGGGCGCACGCTGTACGCCGTGAACGAGCGTGAGCGCGGCACGGTGACCGCGGTGCGCCTCGCGGACCGGAAGGTGCTGGGCAGTCGGGGCACGGGCGGGGCGGGGCCGTGTCATGTGTCGGTGCATCCGGGCGGGCGCTGGCTGCTGAGCGCGAACTACGGCTCGGGCAGCGTGGCCGTGCATCCCGTCGACGCCTCGGGCGCGCTCGGTGAGCGCACCGACGTCGTCACGCACACCCGCCCCGCGCCCGGGCCCGGGCAGGAGGGCCCGCACGCCCACCAGTTCGTCACCGGGCCCGATCCCGAGACGGTCCTCGCCGTGGACCTGGGCACGGACACCGTCTACAGCTACCGGCTGGACCTGCGCAGGGGCACGCTGGCGGAGATCGGGCAGGCGCACACCCGGCCGGGCGCGGGGCCCCGGCATCTGACCTTCCATCCGGGTGGCCGGTACGCGTACCTGGCGAACGAGGTGGACAACACGGTGGCCGTGTGCGCGTACGACCGCGGGACCGGTCGGCTGACGATCGGTGAGCCGCAGTCCACAGGGACGGGCGAGGGCACCAGTTATCCGGCGCAGTTCGTGGTCTCCGCGGACGGGGCGTTCGCGTATCTCGCGAACCGGGGCGACAACAGCGTCACGCGCTACGCGGTGGAGGCGGAGGGCGCCCGGCTCAGGCTGCTGGACACCGTGCCGGTGGGCGGGGACTTCCCGCGGCATCTGGCGCTGTCGCCGGACGGGCGGCTGCTGTTCGCGTCGAATCAGCGGTCGGGGACCGTGAGCGTGTTCCACGTGGACGCGGCGAGCGGCGCGCTGCGGCCCGCGGGGCGGCCGTTCGCGTCAGCGGTCGCCGTCTGCGCGCTGCCGCTGTAGCGAGCGTGGGCAGCCGGCGGCCGCGGCCTGGCCGAGCAGCACGTGCATGCGCTCGGTGAGCTGGGCGACGGTGTCGGCGGGGGCGTGGAAGGGCAGGCGTACGTCGCCGTGGGCGCGGACGCGTTCGATGCGCAGGGTGAGGCCGTGCCGGTCGACCGCGAGAGGCCGGACACGGACGGCGCCGTGCAGACTGTCGGGTCCGACGAGGCGGGTGAGGCGCTCGACGGCGTCCGGGTGGGCGTCGGCGAGGTGGGTCAGCAGATGTGCCTCGGCGCCGGCCAGCGGGTCGGGGGCCGCGGCCGTGAACTCTCCGGCGTCGACGAGCTCGGCACCGGCGGGGCGGCGCAGTACGACACGGGTGGGGCGCAGGGCGAGGCCGCCGTCCTCGGGGGTGAACCAGCCGGCGATCCACAGCCGGGCGCGGATCCGGCTGCGTACCGGGACGGGGGCGACGTCGGCGAACTCCAGGACCGCGGACGGCTCGCCGCGGGGCGCGCAGAGCGCGGCCGCGAGCAGGGAGCTGTCGTCCGGGAGCCGCAGCACCACCCGGCCGTCGTCGGTGACGGTGTGCGCGCCGGCGAACTCCTCGCGGACGCCGTCCGCCGTCACCGCGCACGACCAAGCCGTCGCGAGCACCGACCGCGCCTGCTCCGCCGCGCCGGGCAGGGCCGTCCAGGGGTCACCCATACATTCCTCCTTAGGTAAGGCTCACCTAACCTATCGGAGATGACGGCTCCCGCCAACCCGCTCAGACGTTCACCACCCCCAGCAGCGCCCGTGCGCACAGGTCCCGGACCTGCTCCCGGCCGAGCTCCGCGCCGCGCAGCCACTCCAGGCAGACGGCCGTGGTGAAGGCGAGCCAGCCGCGCACCGCCAGGGGCAGATCGGGGCGCTGCGCGAAGGCCGGACCGAACTCCGGGTCGGCGGCGAGGGCGGCGAGGATCTGCCGCTCCTGCGCGGCGAGGGCGCGCCGGTAGACACGGCGGACCGCCTGGTCACCGGCGGCGTCGGCGCGGTGGAAGGCGCGGTAGCCGTGGGCATGGGACTCCACGTACCGCAGATAGGCGTCCAGGCCCGCGCCGAGCTGTTCCCGCACCGGAACCCCCGGCACCGCCTCCGTCATCCGCAGCATCCGCTCGCTCTCGCGCTCCACCACGGCCGCGAAGAAGTCGCGTTTGGCCGGGAAGTAGTGGTAGAGCAGCCCGCGCGAGACCCCGGCGATCTCGGCGACCTGCTCGATCCAGACGTCGTCGTAAGGGTTCTCCGAGAACAGCCTCGCCCCGACCGACAGCAGCTGCTCCCGGCGCTCCTCGGTGCTGAGCCGACGACGTGTTCGCTCACCCTGGTTCGCGGCCATGGCCGCACTTTACTTGACGTCGGTTCAACAACGGGCCGAGACTGGACTCCCTGTTGAACCCGCGTACAACAGGCTCGACCTGTCGTTGGATCAAGGGAGATCGCGTCATGGCGGAGACGGCGACCGAGCGGGGACCGGACGGGCTGCCCCGGGGATTCCGCAGCGCCGAGCAGGGCTGGCCCGAGCTGCACCGCATCCCGCACCCGCCCCGCCGGCTCCCCCTGCTGGGCGATGTCCTCGGGGTCGGCCCGCGCACGCCGCTCCAGGACTCGACGCGCATCGGCCGCGAGCTGGGGCCGATCTTCCGGCGGCGGGCGTTCGGCCGGGAGTTCGTGTTCGTGTGGGGCGCGGACCTGGTCGCCGAGCTGGCGGACGAGTCGCGGTTCGCCAAGCATGTGGGGCTCGGCATAGCCAACCTGCGGCCGGTCGCCGGGGACGGGCTGTTCACGGCGTACAACCATGAGCCGAACTGGCAGTTGGCGCACGACGTGCTCGCGCCCGGCTTCAGCCGCGAGGCGATGGCGGGCTACCACCCGATGATGCTGGACGTGGCCGCGCGGCTGACGGGCCACTGGGACGCGCGAGCGGCCGCCGGGGAGTCCGTGGACGTGCCCGGGGACATGACCAAGCTGACGCTGGAGACGATCGCCCGCACCGGCTTCGGCCATGACTTCGGCTCCTTCGAACGCGACCGGCCGCACCCCTTCGTCACCGCGATGGTGGGCACCCTCAGTCACGCCCAGCGGCTGAACACCGTGCCCTCGCCGCTGCTCGTCCGACGGGCCGCGCGGCGCAACGCCGCCGACATCGCGTACCTGAACCGCACGGTCGACGATCTGGTGCGGGCCCGGCGGGCGTCCGGGGCGAGCGGCGGGGGCGACCTGCTGGACCGGATGCTCGACACCGCGCATCCCGGGACCGGTGAGCGGCTGTCCGCGGAGAACGTCCGGCGCCAGGTGATCACCTTCCTGGTCGCGGGCCACGAGACCACCTCCGGCGCGCTGTCCTTCGCCCTGCATTACCTGGCCCTGCACCCCCGGATCGCCGACCGCGCCCGCGCGGAGGTGGACCGGGTGTGGGGTGACGCCGGGACGCCCGGGTACGAGCAGGTGGCCAGGCTGCGGTACGTACGCCGGGTGCTGGACGAGTCGCTGCGGCTGTGGCCGACGGCGCCCGCGTTCGCCCGCGAGGCCCGGCGGGACACCGTACTCGCGGGGACGTATCCGATGCGGCGCGGCGCGTGGGCGCTGGTGCTCACCGGGTCCCTGCACCGCGATCCGCGGGCGTGGGGGCCGGACGCCGAGCGGTTCGACCCCGACCGCTTCGACGCCGCGGCCGTACGCGCGCGTCCCCCGCACACCTTCAAGCCCTTCGGCACGGGCGCGCGGGCCTGCATCGGGCGCCAGTTCGCGCTGCACGAGGCCACGCTGGTGCTCGGGCTGCTGCTGCGCCGCTACGAGCTGGTGCCCGACCCCGGTTACCGGCTGCGGGTCGCCGAGCGGCTCACCCTGATGCCCGAGGGGCTACGGCTGCGGCTGCGCAGGAGGACCGCTCCGGCGGCGGGCCCGGCGCCCGCCGAGGCGCGAACTCACCGCTGAGTCTCCCCACTTGTGGGGGTCCTCTCATCCGGGCGAAAACAAGCTCCGCTACCACTGGGGTGAGGAACCGGGTCGCCGCTGGAGTCCCACCGGATCGAGGAGACGACGTCATGTGCAGCCATCAGCCGCCCTGCCCCACCGCCGAGAGCCCGCACCACCACACCGCGGCCGTCGTCACGGCCCGCCCCGAGCAGGGCTGGAGCCTGCTGTGCAACGGCACGATCGTCTTCGACGACACAGGTGAACTCCTGCCGGACGGGCGGGTGGTGGACCCGCACCGCACCCCGGAGTCCGTCTGACGCCCCCTCAGTCCCGGGCGAAGGAAGGGATGTCGAGGCGGGCGAGCCGCTCGGGGTCGGCCAGGATGAACATCTCGGAGATACGGCCGTCGGAGACGGTGACGCCCATCAGGGAGATCACCTGCCCGTCCACCACATTGGCCACCCCGACCCCGTCGTTGAGCAGCAGAAGGCGCGCGTTCGGCGCGAACTGCCGGAAGAGGATCGCCTGTTCCGCGACCGTCCGGGCGCCGCGCACGACCTTGGACGCGGCCGCGCCGCGCACCAGCGGGCCGGAGTCGGCGCGCAGCACGACGTCCGGGTCGAGGACGGCGAGCAGCGCGTCGAAGTCGCCGCCGCGCGCGGCCGCCAGGAAGGCGTCCAGGACCTTGCGCTGCCGGCCCAGGTCCGGGTCGGCGGACGGGGAGGCCCCGCGCACCCGCCGCCGGGCCCGGCTGGCGAGCTGCCGGGTGGCGTCCGGGCTGCGCTCCACGACCGGGGCGATCTCGTCGAACGGCACGGCGAACATGTCGTGCAGCACGAACGCCAGGCGCTCGGCGGGCTCCAGGTTCTCCAGCACCACCAGCAGGGCCAGACCCACCGAGTCGGCGTGCAGGACCTCCCGCTCCGGGTCGATCTCCGACAGCGGCCGCACGACGGGGTCGGGCACGAACGTCTCGTCCATGGACTGCTCACGCCGCGAGGCGCGCGAGCGCAGCATGCTGAGGCAGGTCCGGCTGATCACGGTCGTCAGCCAGCCGCCGAGGTTGCGCACCTCGGTGACGTCGGCCCCGTGGTACTTCAGCCAGGTCTCCTGCACGGCGTCGTCCGCCTCGGCCAGCGAGCCGAGCATGCGGTAGGCCACCGCGCGCAGACGACCGCGGTGCTCCTCGAACGCCGCCGCCTGAACGTCCTTGTCGTGCACGACCGTTCCCCCCGTTCGTGATCAAGATGTACGCGGATTATCACCGGCCGAACAGCTCGAAGGCCACCGCGGGCCGGTCACCGAACCGGGCGGCGGCCGCCTCGGCGTTGCCCGTGAGGAAGTTCCGGACGTACGTCTCCGGGTCCTCGTCGGTCAGCGCCTCGATGTAACTGCGGTGTTCGAGCAGCGAGCGCACCGCCCGCTCCAGGCCCGCCGTCGCCTCCACGGCGTGGGTGGGGCTGCTCGATCCCGCTACGGCGACCCAGCGGACGCCGTTCCAGGGCTTCAGGCCCCGCTCGGCCAGCTCGGGGAAGATCCAGCGGTTGCCCGCGTCGGCCGCGGCGTCCAGGGTGGCGCGTCCCACGGCCACGTGGTCGGGCGTGTTCCAGGCGGTGCCGCCCCAGGTGTCGCGGTGGTTGAGGGTGATCACCAGCTCGGGGCGGTGGCGGCGGATCGCCGCGGCGATGTCCCTGCGCAGGGCCGTGCCGTACTCGACGACGCCGTCGCGGTGGTCCAGGAACTCCACCGTGCCGACGCCGACGACCGCGGCACTGGCCCGCTGCTCCTGTTCGCGCAGCGGACCGCACTTCTCCGGCTCCAGGGTGTCGATGCCGGCCTCTCCGCGGGTCGCCAGGACATAGACGACCTCGCGGCCGGCGTCCGTCCACTGGGCCACCGCGGCCGAGCAGCCGTACTCGAGGTCGTCGGGGTGGGCGACCACTGCGAGGGCGCGGGTCCAGTCCTCGGGCATCGGCTGGAGCTGGTTGATCACTGTCATGTGCGCAGAGTAGCGCCGTAGGGTAACTGTCCTGTGCCGGACACCGGTTGGTTGTGGCTGGTCGCGCAGTCCCCCGCGCCCCCGGGGCTCTACACCTCGTCCCGGACGAGAGCCAGGAGCCGGTCCAGTACCCTCGGGCCGCCCGCCCTCACTCCGTCGTGCTCGAACTCGTCCGTGACCCAGGTGCGCAGGCCCCGGATCGCCCTCGCCGTCTCCAGGGAGTGGGCCGTGTCGACGTACATGTCGTCGTGGTAGACCGCGGCCGCGACCGGGACCTCGTTCGCCGCCAGGCGGGAGGCGTCGTACAGCGGTGTCCAGTCCGTGCGCGCGGCGAGGAGGTCCGCGGTCTCGCGCAGGGGGCGCAGCGACGGGTCGCAGTCGAACATCCAGGGGTGGATGGTCTCGCCGGTGAACAGCAGGGGGCCGTCACCCGTGAGGGTCTTGGCGGCGTCGAACCGGGGGAACTCGGCGCGGACGCGTTCGGCGGACCAGGCGGTGGGGCGGGCGTCCTGGGCGTAGATGGCCTCGTGGACGAGGGCGTACAGCGGGTGGCCGGCGTAGGAGAGGAGGCCCTGGACCTCTTCCTGGAAGGCGTCGGAGAGGGCCGGGCCCTGCGGGGTGGGGACGAAGGCGTGCTCCAGCAGGAAGTGCAGGCGGTGGCTGCCCTCGCTGCCGCCGAGGAGGATGCCGAGGGACTGGAAGGCCTCGACGGTGAGGTGGTAGCCGCCCGGGAGGGTCACCTCGTGGTGGAGGAGGTGGTCGGCGATGGCGCGCGCCCGCTCCACGTCCTGCGGGTAGCGGGCGTAGTGGCCGGCGACCTTGCGCTCGACGCGCGGGTAGGCGGCGCGGTAGACGTCGTCGGCGTGGGCGTGCAGGGAGGGCAGGCCGCCGGTGATCAGGGCGGCGGTCAGGCCCTCGGGTGCGGTGGAGAGGTAGTTGACCGTGCAGAAGCCGCCGAAGCTCTGCCCGAGGACGGTCCACTTGGCGCCGCCGGTGACCTGGGGGCGGATGGCCTCGCAGTCGCGGACGATGGAGTCGGCGCGGAAGTGGGTGAGGTAGTCGGCCTGCTCGGCGGGGCCACCGCGCAGCGGGAGCGTCTGGCGGTTGGCGGGCGTGGAGTGGCCGGTGCCGCGCTGGTCCAGCAGCAGGACCCGGAACTCCTTCAGGGCGCGGCCGAGCCAGGCCGGCCTGCCGATGAACCGGTTGGCGCCGAAGCCGGGGCCGCCCTGGAGGTAGACCAGCCACGGCAGGCCCTGGTGCGCCTTGTCGCTCGCGACCACCTCACGGGCGTACAGCTCGATGGTCTCGCCCGCGGGGTCGTCGTGGTCGAGCGGCACGGTGAAGCGGCGGTCGGTGAGGACGACGCCGGGCTGGCGGTAGCTGAGGGTCAAGGGTGCTCCCGGTGCGGTCGGAGAGCCCGGATCGCAGGCTCCTCGTGCAGGTCACCCCCAGTCCAGCACACGGACAGCCCGGTGCCGCACCCGGGGATCGTGAACGGTCGCCGGACCGCCGCTCAGCGGGCCGAGAGGCTGGAGCGGCGGACCACCAGCTCCGGCTGCAGGACGACCCGGCGGTGCTCGTGGGCGCTGCCGGTCTCCTCGGTCTCCTCCAGCAGGAGCTCCGCGGCGAGGGCGCCCATGGTGACGGCGGGCTGGCGGACCGAGGTGAGGGGTACGGCGGCCGCGGCGGCGAACTCGATGTCGTCGTAGCCGACGATGGCGAGGTCGCCGGGGACGTCGACGCCGGCCGCGTACATCGCCTGGAGGACCCCGAGGGCGAGCAGGTCGTTGGCGCAGAAGACGGCGGTGGGCCGGTCGGCGAGGCCGAGCAGCCGGGCGCCGGCGTCACGGCCCGCGGTGACGTCGAGGCGCTCGGTGGGGATCTCACGCAGGCGTTCCGGGCCGAGCCCGGCCTCCGCGAGCGCGTTCAGCGCGCCGATGCGGCGGTCGCGGACCTGGGTGAAGCCGGGCGGGCCGCTGACGTACGCGAGGGAGCGGTGCCCGGCGTCGATGAGGTGGCGGACCGCGAGCGCGCCTCCCGCCACGTCGTCGACTGACACCGAGCATTCGCTGGTGCCCTCGGACACGCGGTCCACCAGCACGAACGGGATGCCGTGCCGGCGGAAGGCGCCGATGTTGCGGCCGGTGGCGTCCGCCGGGGTGAGCAGGACGCCCCGCACGCGCTGCTCGGCGAAGAGGGACAGGTACTCGGCCTCCTCGCTCACGCTCTCGGCGCTGTTGCAGACCATCACGCCGAGGCCGGCCTCGCGGGCGGCCCGTTCGGCGCCGCGCGCCACGTCGACGAAGAAGGGGTTGCCCATGTCGAGGACGAGCAGCCCCATGATGCGGCTGCGGCCGGCCCGCAGTTGCCGCGCGGACTCGCTGCGCACATAGCCGAGCCGGTCGATCGCGCTGAGCACCCGTGCGCGGGTCTCGGCGGCGACGGTGTCCGGGCGGTTGATGACGTTGGACACCGTGCCGACGGAGACTCCGGCGGCTCGGGCGACGTCCTTGATACCCACCGACTGGGCCATCGGGCGAAGTCCTCCAGGTGAACGAGGGCGGCGGGAAGGCCTTCACACTACCGCCGTCCCGGAGTGACGGGCCCCGGCCGGCGGGCGGGGCGAAGTCCACGACGTGCGGGGCCCGCGGAGTGGTTCCCCGGGCGCTGCGCCTCAGGGGCCCGGCGGGCACCGGGTCGTCCCGCACGGTCGGGAGGGCGGGTCCGGCTTCCAGCTTCCGGCTTCCGGCTTCCGGCTTCCGGCTTCCGGCTTCCGGCTCAGGCGAGGTGGAAGACTTCCGTCAGCGGCTTCATCGCCTCGTCCGGGCGTGCGCCGTCGAGGGCCTCGAAGAACGGCGCCATCTCCTGCTGCCAACGGGCGTTGACCTCGGTGGCCTCCATCCCGGCCAGGGCCGCCCGGAAGTCCTCCGTCTCCAGGTAGCCGACCAGGAGGCCGTCGTCGCGCAGGAAGAGGGAGTAGTTGCGCCAGCCGGTGGCGGACAGCGCCTCCAGCATCTCGGGCCACACCGCGGCGTGGCGCTCGCGGTACTCGTCGAGCCGGTCCGCACGGACCTTGAGCAGGAAACAGACACGCTGCATGGTGAAGTACCGCCCCCCTGCGAGAAGTTGAACTGGTCGATGCTCTTCGCGCCGAAGACGGCGGGCCTGCCGAGGCCGAGCCCGCCGTCCTTGCCGATGGCCATATGCCGTTGCCCCTGGGTCATGGGGCTCCTCGGCGACCGAGGCCGAGCGTCCCTACCCTTCGCCGTGAAAGGTTTCAACCGATGGCCGGGACGTTAGGCACGTCGGCCATACGGCGTCAATGGGGTCCGTCTCGAAAGTTTTCGAAAGGTGAAGGGCCGGTCCGCCTCGGTTGAACGGGCCTGGACAGAGGGGTTGACACGCCCTTCGGGGGCCCATAGCTTCGCGTTCTGAATCGTTTCATCGAGGAGTCTTCCGACTGATGCAGGAGCCCGAAGTGACCGACCTCGCCGCGGTGAAGGCCGCGCTGAAGACCCAGGCCGTCGAGACGCCGTCGTGGGCGTACGGGAACTCGGGGACCCGTTTCAAGGTGTTCGCGCAGCCGGGTGTGCCGCGTACGCCGTTCGAGAAGCTCGACGACGCCGCCCAGGTCCACGCGTTCACCGGCGTGGCGCCGACCGTCGCCCTGCACATCCCCTGGGACGAGGTCGACGACTACGCGGCGCTGGCCGAGCACGCCGAGGACCGCGGGGTGCGGCTCGGGGCGATCAACTCCAACACGTTCCAGGACGACGACTACCGGCTCGGCAGCATCTGCCATCCCGACGCGGCGGTGCGGCGCAAGGCGGTCGACCATCTGCTGGAGTGCGTCGACATCATGGACGCCACCGGTTCCAGAGATCTGAAGCTGTGGTTCGCCGACGGCACGAACTATCCCGGCCAGGACGACATCCGCGCCCGCCAGGACCGGCTCGCGGAGGGGCTCGCCGAGGTGTACGAACGGCTCGGGGACGGGCAGCGGATGCTGCTGGAGTACAAGTTCTTCGAGCCGGCCTTCTATACGACCGATGTCCCCGACTGGGGGACGGCGTACGCGCACTGCCTCAAGCTCGGGCCGAAGGCGCAGGTCGTCGTCGACACCGGCCACCACGCGCCCGGCACCAACATCGAGTTCATCGTCGCCACGCTGTTGCGCGAGGGGAAGCTCGGCGGCTTCGACTTCAACTCCCGTTTCTACGCGGACGACGACCTGATGGTGGGCGCGGCCGATCCGTTCCAGCTGTTCCGGATCATGTACGAGGTCGTCCGGGGCGGGGGGTTCACCTCCGAGGTCGCGTTCATGCTCGATCAGTGCCACAACATCGAGGCGAAGATCCCGGCGATCATCCGCTCGGTGATGAATGTCCAGGAGGCCACGGCGAAGGCGCTGCTGGTCGATCGATCGGCTCTGGCCGCGGCTCAGGCTTCCGGTGATGTGCTCGCGGCGAACGCCGTCCTCATGGACGCCTACGCCACGGATGTGCGGCCTCTGCTGCGGGAGGTGCGGGAGGAGTCGGGGCTGGACCCCTCTCCCCTGGACGCGTACGCCCGGTCCGGGTGGGCCTCGAAGATCGTTGCCGAGCGGGTGGGAGGGTCGCAGGCCGGTTGGGGGGCGTGAACCTCTGCCCCCTCCTGCCGTCCTCGGACCGCGGGCGGTCCGTGACTCGTCGCGCAGTTCCGCGCGCCCCTGAAGGGCGTGGCTGTCCGTGTCCCTTTTCCCATGTGAGGAACATTCGATGACGCTTCACCCTGAAGCTGCCGCTCTGCTCGATCGTTCGCATCGGCTCGGATCCGATCCCCGTAACACCAACTACGCCGGCGGGAACACCTCCGCCAAGGGCACCGCCACCGACCCCGTGACCGGCGGGGACGTGGAACTGATGTGGGTCAAGGGCTCGGGAGGCGACCTGGGCACGCTCACCGGGTCCGGCCTCGCGGTGCTGCGGCTGGACCGGCTGCGGGCGCTCGTCGACGTCTACCCCGTTGTCGAGCGCGAGGACGAGATGGTCGCCGCGTTCGACTACTGCCTGCACGGCAGGGGCGGCGCCGCACCCTCCATCGACACGGCCATGCACGGACTGGTCGACGCCCCCCACGTCGACCATCTGCACCCCGACTCCGGCATCGCCCTCGCGTGCGCGGCGGACGGCGAGAAGCTCACCGCCGAGTGCTTCGGCGACCAGGTCGTGTGGGTGCCGTGGCGGCGGCCCGGATTCCAGCTGGGGCTGGACATCGCCGCGGTCAAGGCCGCCAACCCGCGGGCGATCGGCTGCATTCTGGGCGGCCACGGCATCACCGCCTGGGGCGCCACCGCCGAGGAGTGCGAGCGCAACTCCCTGCACATCATCCGCACGGCCGAGCGGTTCCTCGCCGAGAAGGGCAGGGCCGACCCGTTCGGGCCCGTGATCGACGGCTACGAGGCGCTCGCCGAGGCCGAGCGACGGGAACGGGCGGCCGCGCTCGCGCCGCACATCCGGGCGATCGCCTCCCAGGACCGCCCGCAGGTGGGGCACTTCCATGACTCCGAGGCCGTCCTCGACTTCCTCTCCCGGGCCGAGCACCCGCGCCTCGCCGCGCTCGGCACCTCCTGCCCCGACCACTTCCTGCGCACGAAGGTGCGCCCGCTCGTCCTCGACCTGCCGCCGGACGCGCCCCTGGAGCGGGCCGTCTCGCGGCTGAAGGAACTGCACACCGAGTACCGCGAGGAATACGCCGCCTACTACCGGCGCCACGCCCGGCCGGACTCCCCCGCCATGCGCGGCGCCGACCCGGCGATCGTGCTGGTCCCCGGCGTCGGCATGTTCTCCTTCGGCAAGGACAAGCAGACCGCCCGCGTGGCCGGCGAGTTCTACGTCAACGCCGTCAACGTCATGCGCGGGGCCGAGGCCGTGTCGTCGTACGCGCCGATCGAGGAATCGGAGAAGTTCCGCATCGAGTACTGGGCGCTGGAGGAGGCCAAGCTCCGGCGGATGCCGCAGCCGAAGGCACTGGCCACCCGGGTCGCCCTGGTGACCGGGGCGGGCAGCGGGATCGGCAGGGCCGTCGCGCACCGGCTGGCCGCCGAGGGCGCCTGTGTCGTCGTCGCCGACCTCGACGGCGGCAAAGCCGCCGCGGTCGCCGAGGAACTGGGCGGGCCGGACCGGGCCGTCGCGGTGACCGTCGACGTGACGTCCGAGGAGCAGATCGCCGCCGCCTTCAAGGCGGCCGTGCTCGCCTTCGGCGGCGTCGACCTCGTCGTCAACAACGCCGGCATCTCCATCTCCAAGCCCCTGCTGGAGACGTCCGCCAGGGACTGGGACCTCCAGCACGACATCATGGCCCGCGGTTCCTTCCTGGTCTCCCGGGAGGCCGCCCGGGTGATGATCGCGCAAGGGCTGGGCGGCGACATCGTCTACATCGCCTCCAAGAACGCCGTCTTCGCCGGACCCCACAACATCGCCTACTCCGCCACCAAGGCCGACCAGGCCCACCAGGTGCGGCTGCTGGCCGCCGAGTTGGGTGAGCACGGCGTCCGCGTCAACGGCGTCAACCCCGACGGAGTCGTACGCGGCTCCGGGATCTTCGCCGGCGGCTGGGGCGCCCAGCGCGCCGCCACCTACGGCATCGAGGAGGAGAAGCTCGGCGAGTTCTACGCCCGGCGCACCATCCTCAAGCGGGAGGTGCTGCCCGAGCATGTCGCGAACGCCGTCTTCGCCCTGACCGGCGGGGAACTGACCCACACCACCGGCCTGCACATCCCGGTCGACGCCGGCGTCGCCGCCGCCTTCCTGCGGTGACGCGCGTGAAGGCGTACGCCGCGGTCGACCTGGGCGCGTCCAGCGGGCGCGTCATGGTCGGCCGCGTCGGTCCCGACTCGCTGGAGCTGACCGAGGCGCACCGGTTCGTGAACCGGCCGGTACGGGTGCCGGAGGGACTGCGCTGGGACGTCCTCGGCCTGTACACGGGAGTGCTCGACGGGCTGCGGGCAGCGGGTCGGGTGGATTCCGTCGGCATCGACGGCTGGGCCGTCGACTACGGCCTGCTGGACGCCGACGGGGCCCTGCTCGGCAACCCGGTGCACTACCGCGACTCCCGCACGGAAGGGGTCGCGGAGAAGGTGTGGGCGACCGTTCCGGCGGACGAGCTGTACGCGGCCACCGGGATCCAGTACGCGCCGTTCAACACCCTGTACCAGCTCACCGCCGCCCAGGGGACCGGCCAACTGAGCCTCGCCGGGCGCCTGTTGCTGGTGCCCGACCTGATCGCCTACTGGCTCACCGGCGAGCAGGGCACCGAGCTGACCAATGCCTCCACCACCCAGCTGATCGACCCGCGCACCCGCGACTGGGCCCATGACGTGGCCGGGCGGCTGGGGATCGACCTCGGGCTGTTCGCTCCGCTGCGGCAACCGGGCGACAGGGCGGGCGAGTTGCGGGCGGAGGTGCTGGAGGAGACGGGGCTGGCCGGTCCCTTGCCGGTGACGGCGGTCGGCTCGCACGACACGGCGTCCGCGGTGGCCGCGGTGCCCGCCTCGGGCGAGCGGTTCGCCTACATCTGCACCGGCACCTGGTCGCTGGCCGGTCTGGAGCTGGAGGCTCCGGTGCTGACCGAGGAGAGCCGGGCGGCCAACTTCAGCAACGAGCTCGGCCTCGACGGCACCGTCCGCTATCTGCGCAACATCATGGGGCTGTGGCTGCTCCAGGAGTGCCAACGCGCTTGGGGGCAGAACGACTTGGGGCGGCTGCTGCGGGAGGCCGCGGGAGTGCCGGCACTGCGGTCTGTCGTGGACGCCGGGGACGCCGCGTTCCTCGCGCCGGGGCGGATGCCGCAGCGGATCGCGGAGGCCTGCCGGGCGTCGGGGCAGCCGGTGCCGCAGACTCCGGCGCAGGTCACGCGCTGCGTCCTCGACTCGCTCGCACTGGCGCACCGGCGGGCCGTCAAGGACGCCCAGCGGCTCGCCGGGCACCCGGTCGACGTCGTCCACGTCGTGGGCGGCGGCACCCGCAACGCCCTGCTGTGCCAGCTCACCGCCGACGCCTGCGGTCTGCCGGTGGTGGCCGGGCCGACCGAGGGCGCCGCGCTGGGCAACGTACTCGTGCAGGCGCGTGCGCACGGGCTCGTCGGCGACCTCGCCGACATGCGGCGGCTGCTCATCCGAACGCAGTCGCTCACGCGGTACGAGCCCCAGGGCGGCACGGCGCGCTGGCGCGAGGCGGAGGCGCGGCTCGCCGCGGGGTGACCACGCCTGGGCGACCCCACCGGTCCGCGAACGCACGGGGCTCGTGCCGCCGGTGGGCCGGGGCAGGCCGCCGCATTAACCTGCAACCGTCCGACGACCGATCACGAGGAGCCGCGATGCGTGTCGCCCTGTTCCTGACCTGTGTCAACGACACGCTGTATCCCGACACCGGCCGCGCTGTGGTGAAGCTGCTGACCCGGCTGGGTGTGGAGGTCGACTTCCCGATGGGGCAGACCTGCTGCGGGCAGGCGCACTACAACACCGGCTACCGGCACGAGGCCGAGCCGCTGGCCCGGCACTTCGCGGAGGTCTTCGGCGGCTACGAGGCGATCGTGACGCCGTCCGGGTCGTGTGGGGCGATGGTGCGGGAGCTGTATCCGCGCATGGGCGAGCGTGCACGGGCCGAGGGCCGCGGGGAGGCGCTCGCGGCCACGCTGGCGCCCGTGGTGCCGAAGACGTACGAGCTGACGGAGTTCCTGGTGGACGTGCTGGGTGTGACGGACGTCGGCGCGTACTACCCGCACCGGGTCACCTACCACCCGACCTGTCACGGCCTGCGCGGCCTGGGTCTCGGGGACCGGCCGCGGCGGCTGCTGGAGGCGGTGAAGGGGCTTCAGCTGGTGCAGCTGCCGGGCGCGGAGGAGTGCTGCGGGTTCGGCGGCACGTTCGCGCTGAAGAACGCCGACGTGTCGGCGGCGATGGGCACGGACAAGGTGCGCAACGCCGAGTCGACCGGCGCCGAGGTGCTGTGCGCGGCCGACAACTCCTGTCTGATGCACATCGGCGGCACGATGGCCCGGCTGCGCACCGGGATGCGGCCGGTGCACCTCGCGGAGATCCTGGCGAGCACGGAGGAGGAGCCGGCGGCATGAGCGGGACGTATCTGGGGATGCCGGCCTTCCCGGCGGCCGCGCGGGAGGCGGTCGGCGACGAGACGCTGCGCGGGAACCTGCGGCACGCCACCCGCACCATCCGGGCCAAGCGGGCCAGGGCGGTGGCGGAGGTGTCCGACTGGGCCGAGCTGCGGGAGGCCGGGAAGCGCATCAAGGACCACACGCTCCGCCGTCTCGACCGCTACCTCGTGCAGTTGGAGGAGTCGGTGACCGCCGCGGGCGGCGTCGTGCACTGGGCCGCCGACGCCGACGAGGCCAACCGGATCGTCGTCGAACTCGTCGCGGCCACCGGCGAGTCGGAAGTCGTCAAGGTCAAGTCGATGGCCACCCAGGAGATCGGGCTCAACGAGGCGCTGGAAGCCGCCGGCATCCGCGCCTACGAGACCGATCTCGCCGAACTCATCGTGCAGCTGGGCGAGGACCGGCCCTCGCACATCCTCGTCCCCGCCATCCACCGCAACCGCACCGAGATCCGCGACATCTTCGTCCGTGAGATGGGCCGGTGGGGCCGCCCGGCCCCCGAGGGCCTCACCGACACACCGGCCGAACTGGCCGAGGCGGCACGTCTGCACCTGCGCGAGAAGTTCCTGCGCGCCAAAGTCGGTGTCTCCGGCGCCAACTTCATGGTCGCCGACACGGGCACACTCGTCGTCGTCGAGTCCGAGGGCAACGGGCGGATGTGTCTCACCCTGCCCGACACCCTGATCTCCGTCGTCGGCATCGAGAAGGTCGTCCCCACCTGGCAGGACCTGGAGGTGTTCCTGCAGACCCTGCCCCGCTCCTCCACGGCCGAGCGCATGAACCCGTACACGAGCACCTGGACCGGTACGAGCGACGGTGACGGGCCGCGCGTCTTCCACCTCGTCCTGCTCGACAACGGCCGCACCGACACCCTCGCCGACGAGGTCGGCCGTCAGGCCCTGCGCTGCATCCGCTGCTCCGCCTGCCTCAACGTCTGCCCGGTCTACGAACGGGCCGGCGGGCATGCGTACGGCTCGGTCTACCCCGGCCCGATCGGCGCGATCCTCAGCCCCCAGCTCCGCGGCACGGCAAGCGCCGTCGACGCCTCCCTGCCCTACGCCTCCTCACTGTGCGGGGCCTGCTACGACGTCTGCCCCGTCGCCATCGACATCCCCGAAGTGCTGGTGCACCTGCGGGAGCGGGTGGCCGAGGGCGGTCCGGTGACCCGGGCGGGCAACCGGGTCCTGCTCAGGCCGGCCAAGGGTCATGCCGCCGAGCGCGCCGCGATGCGGGCGGCCCGCTGGGCGCTGGCCCGGCCGGGCGCCCTGCGGGCCGGACAGCGGCTGGCCTCGGCCACCCGGCGGCTGCATCCGCGGTCACTGCCCGGGCCGGGGCGGGCGTGGAGCGCGTCCCGTGAGCTGCCCGCCGTACCCGCGGAGCCGTTCCGGGACTGGTGGCAGCGGACGAACGGCGGGAAGGACGAGGCCGAGTGAGCAGCAGGGAACGGATCCTGGGCCGGGTGCGGCGCGCGCTCGCCGATGTGGCGGGCGAGGACGCGCCGGTCGAGCGGGGGTATCTCCGGGAGCACGGTGACCGGAGCGTGGCGGAGACGGTGGAGCTGCTGGCGGAGAACCTGGCGGACTACCGTGCGGTGGTGCACCGCTGCACGTCCGCCGGACTTCCCTCGCTCATCGGCCGGTTGCTCGCGGAGCGGGGGGCCGGCTCGGTGCTGGTGCCGCCCGGTCTCGACGCGGGCTGGCTGGCGGCGACCGACGTCGAGCGGATCGCCGACCGCGCGCAGAGCACCCCGCAGGAACTCGACCGCGTCGACAGCGTGGTCACCGGCTGCGCCGTCGCGATCGCCGAGACCGGCACGATCGTCCTGGACGGCTCTCCCGACCAGGGCCGGCGCCGGATCACGCTGGTCCCCGACCATCACATCTGTGTCGTACGTGTCCCCGAGCAGGTCGTCGGATCGGTGCCGCAGGCCCTCGAACGGCTCGATCCGGCAAGGCCGTCGACCTGGATCTCGGGGCCGTCCGCGACCAGCGACATCGAACTGGACCGGGTGGAGGGCGTGCACGGCCCGCGCACACTCGAAGTGGTGCTGGTCGAGGACGGGGGCCTGTCGACGCCGGCGTGATCCGGACGACAGGCCCTAACTGCCGGCGTCGTACGCCTCGCGGGCCCGTTCCACCTCCGGCAGGTTCTCGGCGGACCAGTCGGCGAGGTGGGCGAAGAGCGGGGCGAGGCTGCGGCCGAGGTCGCTGATCTCGTACTCGACGCGCGGCGGGACCTCGGGGTGGTAGGTGCGCACCACCAGTCCGTCGCGTTCGAGTTGGCGCAGCCGCTGGGTGAGGACCTTCGGGGTGATCCGGGTGATGCGGCGCTCCAGTTCGACGAACCGCTGGCGGCCGTAGGTGTGCAGCGCCCACAGGATCGGGGTGGTCCAGCGGCTGAAGACGATGTCCACGACCGGCGCGATCGGACAGGCGAGCTGGGGGTCGGCGCCGACGGGCGCGATCGGCATCGGGTCGGCGGCCATGCGCATCCCTCCGAGGTAGTCACTTTCCTCTAGGTACCTACTATATCGGCGCTGTTAGCGTCGTCCCCGGCGCCACGGGGAGCGGTTCCCGCCCCGGTGGCCGCCCATCGATCACTGCTGGGTACAGGGGAGTTGGACATGATCGTGGTGACGGGTGCGACCGGCAACGTGGGGCGGTCGCTGGTACGGAAGCTGGTGGCGGCCGGTGAGCGGGTGACCGCGACCTCGCGCGGGATCTCCGTGGCGGACGTGCCGGAGGGCGTCCTCGCCCGGCGTGCGGATCTCACGGACGCGGCGAGTCTGCGGCCGGTGTTCGACGGCGCGTCGGCACTGTTCCTGCAGAACGGCGGGCCGACCGCCCATCTCATGCCCACGGCGGAGGTACTGGAGGCGGCCGCGGCGGGCGGGGTGAAGAAGGTGGTGCTGCTGTCGTCGCAGGGCGTGGTGACCCGCCCCGACTCCGCCTCGCACGGGCAGGTCGCACACGCCGTCGAGGAGGCCGTACGGGCGTCCGGCCTGGAGTGGACCGTCCTGCGGCCCGGCGGGTTCGCCTCCAACACCTACGCGTGGGCCGAGCCGGTGCGCACCTCACGGACGGTGGCCGCGCCCTTCGGGGACGTAGGGCTGCCGGTGGTGGACCCGGACGACATCGCGGCGGTCGCGGCGGTGGCGCTCCGCTCGGGCGGACACGCGGGCGCCGTCTATGAGTTGACCGGCCCTGCGCTCATCACGCCCCGGCAGCAGGCGGCCGCGCTGGGGGACGCGCTCGGCGAGCCGGTGGGATTCGTCGAGCTCTCCCGCGAGGCGGCTCGGGCGATGATGACCGCGTTCATGCCCGAGCCCGTCGTCGACACCACCCTGTCGATCCTCGGCGCACCGACCGAGGCGGAGCGGCGCATCAGCCCCGACGTGGAGAGGGTCCTCGGGCGGGCGCCTCGGGCGTACGCGGAGTGGGCGCTGCGCAATGTGGAGGCGTTCCGCTGATCCGCGGCCGTCGTCGGCCCGCGGGGCGCGCCGGTGTCCTGCCTGGGGGGTGTCTCGTCGATCAGGCCGGATCAGCGAGCGGCGTCCGGTGCCGTGCATCGCAAGGCGGAGGAAGGAGTCGACGCGACGGGGGTCCCCCCGCCCGAGCGAAGCCGGGAGTGGGGGAGTCGGCGACTGACGACGACGCGGCGAGGCGCGGTGCCGGGCGCCGGGAGCCCGGCTTGATCGACGAGACGTCCCCTAGGGGTGGCCGTCGACTTCCGGAGGCGGGCCGCCGGCGTTCGGTCAGCCGTCCCGAGCGTTCCCCCCGGCCTCCGGAGCACTGCCGCCCGCGCACCCCCAGCCCCTCCCCCGCCATGAGCCCCGCCCCGCCGCGTCGGGGCGACCGCGGGAGCGCCTCGCTGGGAGCATGGCCCCATGGAGATGCTCAGCAATCGGGAAGTGCTGCGGGAGATCGAGGCCGGAGGGCTCGGGGACTGGCGGAAGCTGGCGCAGCCGTTGGCCGCGCGGTACCGGGTCGGGGACCGGGTGACGGGGGCCGTGTTCGTGGCCGCCGTGGCGAAGGCGGCGGGCGATGCCGGGCGCGAGCCGGAGATCCGCTGGGGGCGGGGCGGTGTCGACGTCGCGCTGTGCACGGTGGACGGCACGACCGGGGCACGCGGGGTGACCGCGGCGGACGTGGAGCTGGCCCGCACGGTCAGCGGCCTCGCCGAGGAGCACGGACTGACGGCCGTGCCCGGTGAGGTGGCGCAGGTGGAGCTGGCGCTGGACACCGCCGACCGGCCGGCGCTGGCGCCGTTCTGGTCCGCGCTGCTCACCGGGGAGCCGGGCCACAGCGTGGACGACACGGTCTTCGACCCCACGGACCGGGTGCCGAGTATGTGGTTCCAGCCCACCGATCCACATGACACACCCCGCCAGCGCTGGCACCTCGACGTGTGGCTGGCGCCCGAGGTGGCGGACGCCCGGATCGCGGCGGCCGTCGCCGCGGGCGGCACGGTCGTCGACACCTCGAACGCGCCCTCGTACACGGTGCTCGCCGACCCGGACGGCAACAAGGTCTGCGTCTGCACGGCCCTGGAGCGCGGGTAGGCGCTCTCGGCGGCGGTGAAGCAGTGACACGGTGCTGAACAAGCGCTTAGATAGGTGGAGTCACTGCTGCCGACCGCCGGAGGCCCGGTTGTTCACTTCCGTCGACGACGTCACCGCCCGCCTCGCCGAGACGGGGTACCTCGCCTCCCCCTCCGTGGCCACCACGGTGTTCCTCGCCGACCGGCTGGGCAAGCCCCTGCTGGTCGAGGGGCCCGCGGGCGTGGGCAAGACCGAGCTGGCCAAGGCGGTGGCGGCGGTCGCGGGTGCCCGGCTGGTGCGGCTGCAGTGCTACGAGGGCGTGGACGAGTCCCGCGCGCTGTACGAGTGGAACCACGCCAAGCAGCTGCTGCGCATCAGCGCCGGCCGGGACGAGAGCTGGGACGAGGCCCGTACGGACATCTTCAGCGAGGAGTTCCTGCTCCCGCGCCCGCTGCTGACCGCGATCCGGGGCGACGATCCCAAGGTGCTGCTGATCGACGAGACCGACAAGGCCGACGTCGAGGTGGAGGGCCTGCTCCTGGAGGTGCTCAGCGACTTCCAGGTGACCGTGCCCGAGCTGGGCACGGTGACCGCGACCCGCCGCCCGTTCGTCGTGCTCACCTCGAACGCCAGCCGCGAGCTGTCCGAGGCGCTGCGCCGCCGCTGTCTGTTCCTGCACATCGGATTCCCCGACGAGGAGCTGGAGCGGCGCATCGTCCGGCTGAAGGTGCCCGAGCTGGACGAGGCGCTCACGGCGTCCGTGGTGCGGGTGGCGGGGGCGCTGCGCGCCATGGACCTCAGGAAGGTGCCGTCGGTCGCGGAGACCATCGACTGGGCGCGCACTCTGCTCGCGCTCGGCGCGGACACCCTGGACGAGACTGTCGTACGGGACACCCTCGGCGTCGTCCTCAAGCATCAGGACGACGTGCTGAAGGCGGCCGCCAAGCTCGACCTGGACGCCGTGTGACGGCCCCGGCGGACGTCACGGCCCGGCTGACCGGGCTCGTCTCGGCGCTGCGCGCGCACGGACTGCGCATCGGCACCGGCGAGAGCGTGGACGCCGCGCGGGCCGCGGCCTCACTCGGCTTCACCGACCGCGAGGTGCTGCGCGAGGGGCTGGCCGCCACGCTGCTGCACTCCCCCGCCCAGCGGCAGGTGTTCGACCCGGTCTTCGACCTGTACTTCCCGCGGGCGGTAGGCGGCCCCGAGGAGTCCTCGGCGGACCGGGACGAGCTGCGCGACCGGCTCGCCGCCGCGCTCGCGGCCGACGACCGTGCGGCCATGGCCCGGCTCGCGGTGGAGGCGGTCGACGGCTTCGGCGGCTACGGCGGCTCCTCCGGCTCCGACGGCTGGTCCTCGTCCCAGGCGCTGGACCGTCTGCGCCCGCAAACGCTGCTGGCCCGGGTCCGCGACGAGGCACGGGCGAGCGGCGCGCGGACCGGGTTCGCCGACCGGCTGCTGGAGGACGAGATCCGCCGGCGCATCGAGGAGTTCCGCCGGCTGGTGGCCGCCGAGGCACGGCGCCGGGTGGCCGAGCGGCGCGGCCGGGACGAGATCGCCCGCCGGGCCGTCGCCCCGACCGCCGACCGGGTCGACTTCCTGTACGCGGGCAAGGACCGGCTCGCCGAACTGCGCCGGACCGTGCGGCCGTTGGCGCGCAAGCTGGCGACCCGGCTGGCCGCGCGCCGGCGCCGGGCCGCGCGGGGCAGCATCGATCTGCGGCGGACGCTGCGCGGCTCGCTGTCCACGGGCGGGGTGCCGATGCGCCCGGTGCTGCGCAGACGCCGGCCGGTCCGGCCGGAACTGGTGCTGCTGTGCGATGTGTCGGGTTCGGTGTCCGGCTTCTCGGACTTCACGATGCTGCTGGTGCAGGCGCTGCACGACCAGTTCAGCAAGGTGCGGGTGTTCGCCTTCGTCAACCGGGTCGACGAGGTGACCGGGCTGCTGGTGCACGGCCGCGCCGACCCCGAGGGGCTCGGCGCCCGTATCCGCGCCGAGGCGCATATCGCCGGCTGGCACGACAGCAGCGACTACGGCATGGCGCTCGGCGAGTTCGCGGAGCGCTACGGCGACGCGGTCGGGCCGCGCACGACGGTGTTCGTGCTGGGGGACGCCCGGACCAACATGGCCGATCCGAACCTCCCCGCGCTCTCCCGGATCGCCGGGCGGGCCCGCCGCGTGTACTGGCTCAACCCCGAGCCGCGCGCCCAGTGGGGCACGGGTGACTCGGCCGCGCCGGACTACGCCGGACTGGTGGAGATGCACGAGTGCCGCACCGCGCGCCAACTCGGTGATCTGGTCGGCCGGTTGCTTCCCGTGTGAGCGGCCGGAGGACACCCGGGGTCATAGGGACTGCCGCCCGGCCCCGCTGTATCGCACCTCGGTCTCGCCCCTCTGGCTCACCTGTCCGGCTCGCCCCTGTGCCTCAGCCCTCCTTGTCCTTGGCGTACTCCTTGGCCATCTGGCCCTCGAAGTCGTAGGCGATACAGGTCTCGTCGCCGACGACCCATGCGTCGTGGCCCGGCGAGCACACGAAGACGTCGCCCGGGCCGACGTCGCTCTCGGTGCCGTCGTCCATGCGGATGTGCAGATGGCCCTGGGCGATGTAGCCGTTGTGGTTCATCTGGCAGCTGTCGGTGCCCGCGAGGGGGCCGATGTGCTCGGACCAGCGCCAGCCCGGTTCGAAGGTCGCCACGGCGAAGTCGCACCCCTGCAGGTGGACCGCTTCGAGGTGACCGTGGGGGAATTCGCGCCGATCATCGGTCGTGTCGAGCGCCTTCGCCTCCAGCATGACGCTCCTCCTTCCCGCCGTCTCCCGACGGCCGGGTCCGGTCCCCGTCTCCCGTTCCCGGGCCGGGAACGGCTCCGCGGAGGGCCGGGCCCTTCCCTCTCATCGTCCGCCCGTGGAGCCCGAGTCCGCCATTCGAACGAGGGGTCACTCACCTCCGGCGCACACCCGCGCGAACCGGCCGGCGTCGATGTTGCCGCCCGACAGGATGAGTCCGGTGCGGCGGGAGGCGCCGCCGATGCGGCCGGTCAGCAGTGCGGCCAGCGGCGTGGCCCCGCTCGGCTCCAGGACGATCTTGAGCCGTTCGAACGCGAACCGCATCGCGGCCCGTATCTCGTCGTCGGTGACCAGGACGATCTCGTCGACCAGTCGCCGGTTGAGGGAGAACGTCAGCTCGCCGGGTGTGTGCAGGGCCTGTCCGTCGGCGATGGTGTGCGGCACCGGGACGCTGACGCGCCGGCCCGCCTCCAGGGAGCGCTTGGTGTCGTCCCCGGCCTCCGGCTCGACGCCGACGACCCGGGTACCGGGGTACAGCCCCTTGGCGGCGGTGGCGCTCCCGGCGATCAGCCCGCCTCCGCCGACCGGCACGACGAGGGAGTCCAGCCGCCCCGTCTCCTCCAGCAGCTCGAGGGCGGCGGTGCCCTGTCCGGCGATGATGTGCGGGTGCTCGTAGGGCGGGATGAGGGTGAGGCCGCGCTCCGCCGCCAGAGCCTCGGCGATGGCGACACGGTCGCCGCTGTAGCGGTCGTAGGTGACGATCTCGGCGCCGTAGCCCTCGGTCGCCTCCCGCTTGGAGCGCGGGGCGTCCTCGGGCATGACGATGACCGCGGTGGTGCCCAGCTCACGGGCGGCGAGGGCGACGGCCTGGGCGTGGTTGCCGGAGGAGTAGGCGGCGATGCCGCGCGCCCGCTGCCCGGCGGTGAGGCGTGAGACGGCGTTGAAGGCGCCGCGGAACTTGAAGGCGCCCACCCGCTGGAAGTTCTCGCACTTGAGGTGGGCCTCGGTGCCGGTCAGGGCGTCGAGGGTGCGTGAGCGCAGCACGGGGGTGCGATGGGCGACGCCGTCCAGGAGGGTGGCGGCGGCGCGGACGTCGTCGAGGGTGACGGGCGGGGTGGTGGTCGTCATGGGCGGGCTCCCTTCCGGTCCGGGGCCGGGTCGGTGGGTGCCGCGGCCCGGGCCTGGGACAGGTAGTTGTAGGCGGAGGCGCGGGAGATGCCGAGCCGGGCGGCGACCTGCTCGACGGACCGGCGTACGGCGAAGACGCCGCGCTCGTCGAGGCTGCGGAACAGGTCCAGTCTCGCGGCGCGGTCCAGGCCGGCCCAGTTCTGGTGCCGGTGGAGCTGGTGGGTGTCGACGACGGCGTCGATCACGGAGTCGATGTCGTGGGCGAAGGTGGTGACGGGCAGGTCGGCGGCGGGGGCGCCGCCCAGTCCGGCGAGCGCGCCGAGCAGGGCGTGGGCCTGGGAGACCGCGCCGATGTCGAGATTGAGGCACAGGGCGCCGAAGACCGCGCCGGTGGAGTCGCGCAGCACGACGGTGGACGACTTGACCAGCCGCCCGTCGGGGGTGCGGGTGCGGTAGTCGAGCTCGTCGGCGGCCTCGTCGCCGCGCGCCAGGACTCGCATGCCGATCTCGCTCATCGCCGCGCCGGCCGTGCGTCCCGTCACCGAACCGGCCACGGCGACCACGGACTTCTCGGGCCGCCGGTAGTCGTGCAGCACGGCCTCGCAGACGGGGCCGAAGGTCGCCGCGATCCCTTCGACGACCGGGGTGAGCGCGGCGATGATCGCGTCCCGCTCCTGCTCCAGGTCCTGCTCGCCGGCCATGTGCTGTCCGCCCTCCTCCCCCACCGTCTGGACTGTGAGTCCAATGTATGTACAGACAGTCTAAGCGCATGGGGCGGGGCGTCCGCAACACCCGTTCGGGGGAACTGGACCGCCGCGCCACGGGGGCGCACGCTGAGAGGGAAGGGGGGAGCGGCCCTACAGGAGTGAGCGCGATGGAAGCCAAGCAGTGGACCGTGCAGATCTACATCACCGAGAGCGGCGACGACACACAGGCGCGGGCCGTCCTTTCCACGGGCGGCACGGCCGAGTCCGACAGCGTCATCGGGCGCGGCATCGCCCGGCGCAACCCCATGGACCGGCCCATCCCGGAGATCGGCGACGAACTCGCCGCGAGCCGCGCGCTGGAGGACCTCGCCATCCGGCTGCACGACGTGGCCGCCGACGACATCGTGGACCTGGCGGGACCCGTCACCAGGTGACGAACACCGGCCCGGCACACCCGGCCCCGCCACGCCGGCCCGCCCGGCGGAGCGGGGCCAGGGCTCGACGCCGCCGCGGCGGAGTGTGACCCTTGGAGAGAGGTGCGAACCGATGCACGGCTGCGGGTACTCGAAGCGGTGGCTCTGGCGGTGGCGCACGAATCCGCTGCGGCGGCGTGACGACCTCGTCGAGGCCTGGGTCGTGCTGGCCGTGTGGCTGATCGCCCTCGTCGGCGGGATCGTGACCGGCGCCCTAGTGGCCCGCGCCGCCGACGCCTCGTTCGCCGAGCAGCGTGCCGAACGCACCCCCGTACGCGCGGTGGTCCTCGCCGACGCCCCGTCCGACGGCCCGCACGCGGGCACCGTCGCCGACCGGGTCAGGGCGAAGGTGCGGTGGACCGCCCCGGACGGCACCACGCGGACCGGCGTCGCCCTCGTCGAGCGCGGGCACAGGACGGGGTCCGCGGTCGTGGTCTGGCAGGACGCGCGGGGCACGCTCGCCCCCGAACCGCCCACCAGCGCCGAGGCCTCCGTCGAGGCCGGTCTGCTCGGCGGGGCCGCCGCGATCGCCTTCTCCGGCACGGTCGTGGGCGCCGGGGCCGTCGTGCGGTGGCGTCTGGACAGGCGGCGCCTGGACCTGTGGGGCCGCGAATGGGAGCTGGTCGGCCCGCGCTGGGGCGGCCACAAGACGGGCTGACCGGCCCGCGAGGAGGTGGCCGGATGCGCTTCGACGACCGCGTGGACGCCGGACGCCGGCTGGCGGACGCCCTCGACGGCCTGCGCGGGGCGGACGCGGTCGTGCTGGGGCTCCCGCGCGGCGGCATCCCGGTCGCCTACCAGGTGGCCCGCGGCCTCGACGCCCCGCTCGACGTGCTGGTGGTGCGCAAGCTCGGGGTGCCCTGGCAGCCGGAGCTCGCCTTCGGCGCGATCGGCGAGCACGGGGTGCGGGTCCTCAACGACGACGTGCTGGACGCGACCGGGGTGAGCCCGGCCGAGCAGGCGCGGGTGGAGGAGCGCGAGCGCGCCGAGCTGGAACGGCGGGTCGGCGCCTACCGGGTGGGGCGTCCGCCCGTCCCGGTGCGCGGGCGGACCGTGGTCGTCGTGGACGACGGCCTCGCCACCGGCGCCACCGCGCTGGCCGCGTGCCGGGTGGTGCGCGGACAGGGCGCCGCCCGGATCGTGCTGGCCGTGCCGGTCGCCCCCGACCGGACGCTGTCCCGGCTGCGCGACGTCGCCGACGACGTGCTGTGCCTGGAGGCGCCGGCCGCGTTCGGCTCGGTCGGCGCCTGGTACCGCGACTTCGGCCAGACCTCCGACACGGAGGTCACCACGCTGCTGTCACGGGCCGCCGAACAGCGCGAGAAGCGGCCCGCACCCAGACGAAGCGAGGCCGCCGACCCCGAGCTGGACATCCCCCTGGACGGTGTGCGCCTCGCCGCGCGGTTCGCGTTGCCCGGCGGCGCCCCGGCCGTCGTGGCGTTCGCCCACGGCAGCGGCAGCAGCCGGCACAGTCCGCGCAACCGGTACGTCGCCGCCGAACTGAACCGGGCGGGCCTCGGCACGCTGCTGCTCGACCTGCTCACCGACGACGAGGAGGGCGACCGGGCCAATGTCTTCGACACCCTGCTCCTGGCCCGGCGGCTGCGGGGCAGCGCCGACTGGCTGCGCCGCGAGGCGGGTCTGCCGGTGGCCTACTTCGGGGCCAGCACCGGGGCGGCGGCGTGTCTGGAGGCCGCGGCCGACGACGACGGCGTCCTGGCGATCGTCTCCCGCGGCGGCCGCCCCGACCTCGCCTCCGCCGCCACGCTGGCCCGGGTGCGGGCGCCGACGCTGCTGATCGTCGGCGGTCTCGACACGCAGGTGCTCAGCCTGAACCGGCTCGCGGCGGACCGGCTGCACTGCGAACACCGGCTCGCGGTGGTGCCCGGCGCGACCCACCTGTTCACCGAACCCGGCACGCTGGGCATGGTCGCCGAGCTGGCCCGGGACTGGTTCACCTCGCATCTGACCGGGCCCGGCACCGCCGTACGGCAGCACAGTCCGGCGTGAGGCGGCACGCGACGGATCCAAGTGACCGGCCGGGAAGGGGCGTTGTCCCAAAGTCCCGGTGAAGGCGGGGTGTCCGGGTGCGGGGCGCGGGGCGGGAAAGTACGGTGGCGTCCTGGTGTTCGACCGGCAGTGGAGCGGCGTCATGGGCGACAAGAAGGCGGCGACGGGGACGGCGAAGCTGCCCCGCAAGACGTACGAGCGTGAACTGCTGCGGCTGCAGACCGAGTTGGTGAAACTGCAGGAGTGGGTGCGGACGGAGGGCGCCCGCCTGGTCGTGGTGTTCGAGGGCCGGGACGCCGCCGGCAAGGGCGGCACCATCAAGCGGGTCACCGAGCACCTCAATCCCCGTGTCGCGCGGATCGCGGCGCTGCCCAAGCCGACCGAGCGCCAGCGCGGCCAGTGGTACTTCCAGCGCTACATCGAGCAGCTGCCGGCCGCCGGGGAGATCGTGCTGTTCGACCGGTCCTGGTACAACCGGGCCGGTGTCGAGCATGTGATGGGCTTCTGCACCATGGAGGAGTACCAGCGGTTCCTGCGCCAGTGCCCGATCTTCGAGCGGATGCTGGCGGAGGACGGGATCCTGCTGCGCAAGTACTGGTTCTCGGTGAGCGACGCCGAGCAGCAGGACCGCTTCCGGCAGCGGCTGGAGGATCCGCTGCGGCAGTGGAAGCTGTCCCCGATGGACCTGGAGTCGATCACCCGCTGGGAGGCGTACTCCCGCGCCAAGGACGAGATGATGGTGCACACCGACATCGCCGAGGCGCCCTGGTACGTCGTGGAGAGCGACGACAAGCGCCGCGCGCGGATCAACATGATCGCCCATCTGCTGGACTCCGTGCCCTACAAGGAGGTTCCGCCGCCGGTGCTCGAGCTGCCGGAGCGCCCGGAGTCCACCGGCTACGAGCGCCCGCCGCGCGATCTGCAGACCTACGTCCCGGACCACGCGGCGACCCTCTGAGCGCGCCGTACGGACGCGGGCCGTACGGACACGGGCCTAACAGACGCGGCCGTACGGAAACGGGCCGTACGGACACGGGCCGAACAGACGCGGCCGTACGGAAACGGGCCGAACAGACGCGGCCGTACGGAAACGGGCCGTACAGACGCGCGCCGTACAGCGCGCACCGGCGCCTCAGGTGCCGGCCCGGCGCGCCTCCACCAGGACCGCGCGCTCCGGGAACAGCACCGGGGCCTGGACGCCGACGGTCTCCAGGACGTGTCCGGTCAGCTCCACCCGGCCGCTCCCCCACCACGGCGGCTCCGAGCCGGTCGGCCCTTCCGGGCGGTCGCCGGGGGCGAGCGGGGCCAGGCGGTAGACGGCGTCCGGGTCCAGGCCGGGGAGGCGGACGCGGCCCGGCGGGGACTCCACGCTCGTGGCCGTCTGGACGAGGGCGTACACCGCGTGGGCCCGGTCCGCCGCGACGACACCGTGCAGCCACAGGGCGGGGTCGGGGTGGTCGCCGTGCACGACGGTCCCGGAGTGCAGCAGGGGCCGCAGCCGCTTGTACGCCGCGACCCACTCCGCGAGCCGGGCGCGCTCCCCGGCGGAGGCCAGGGTGAGGTCCCACTCGATGCCGAAGTGGCCGAACAGTGCGGTCGCCGCACGGAAGTCCAGGGTGTGGGCCCGGCCGGTGGTGTGGGCGACGGGTGCGGCCACATGTGAGCCGAGCAGTTCGGGCGGCAGCAGGAGCCCGGTCCAGCGCTGGATCTGCTGGCGCTCCAGGGCGTCGATGCAGTCGCTGGTCCACACCCGGTCGGTGCGCTCCAGGATGCCCAGGTCGATCCGGCCGCCCCCGGAGGAGCAGGACTCGATCTCCAGGCCGGGGTGGCGTGCGCGCAGTTCGTCGATGAGCCGGTACACGGCGAGGGTCTGCGCGTGCACCCCGGGCGTGCCGAGCGGAGAGTGGCCCGCCTCGACCAGATCGCGGTTGTGGTCCCACTTGATGTACGCGATGCGGTACTCGGTGACGAGCGCGTCCAGGCGCTCCAGTACGTACGCGTAGGCCTCGGGGTGGCCGAGGTCGAGGACCTGCTGGTGGCGGGCGGCCGGCGGGGTGCGTCCGCCCGTGGCCATGATCCACTCGGGGTGGGCGCGGGCGAGGTCGGAGTCCGGGTTGACCATCTCCGGCTCGAACCAGAGCCCGAACTGCAGCCCCAGAGCGTGCACATGGTCGACCAGCGGATGCAGTCCGCCGGGCCAGACGTCCTCGTCGACGTACCAGTCGCCGAGCCCGGCGGTGTCGTCGCGACGGCCGCGGAACCATCCGTCGTCGAGGACGAACCGCTCCGCCCCGGCCTCGGCCGCCGCGTCGGCCAGGGCCTTCAGCCTGCCCACGTCGTGCCGGAAGTAGACGGCCTCCCAGGTGTTGAGGGTGACCGGCCGCGGGGAGCGCGGGTGGTGCGCACGGTCGCGGAGACAGCCGTGGAAGCGCGCGGCGAGTTCGTCCAGGCCGCGTCCGTACGAGCCGTAGATCCAGGGCGAGTCGTAGCGTTCGCCGGCGCCGAGCCGGATCTCGCCGGGCAGCAGGCTCTCGCCTCCGCCGAGCAGCCGTACGCCCGCCGGGGTGCGCTCGGCCAGGGAGCGGTGGTTGCCGCTCCAGGCGACATGCAGGCCCCACACCTCACCGGTGCGGAAGCCGAATCCGTTCTCGCCCGCCACCTGGACGAGCGTCGCGTCGATCCCGGTGCGGCCGCGCCGGTTCTCCCGCAGGTGCGTGCCGACCGTGAACTCATGGCGCTGCGGGGCGCGTTCGCGCAGGTGCCGGCCGGTGAGGTCGAGCAGTTCGGTGGCGTGGCCGGGCACGGGCAGGGTCAGCAGCAAGCCGTCCAGGGTGTAGGGGCGGCCGCCGCCGTTGGTGAGGGTGGCCCGCTGCCGGACCAGGCCCGACCGGGTCACCTCGATCTCCAGGGCCAGGGCGAGCCGCGCGTGCTCGTCTACGGCGTCCACGGCCACCCTGTGCGCGACCGGGCCTTCGCCGCTCTCCGGGCGTACGGACCGCACGGTGAAGGCCGTCGAGAAGTCCTGCCCCTCGCGATGGCCGGTGAGCCCGGGGGTGCCGAGCCACCCGGCGGACAGCTGCGGCAGCACGCCGAGCGGCACCGGCTCGTCGATCGAGCACGACACGACCTGCTGCGCGTCGGCGAGGGCCAGACAGGCCAGGGCGTCACGGCCGAGGTCACCGAGGTCCGCGCCCCAGTGGACGACCCGAGGCAGCAGGGCACCGGTGAAGTCCAGGACGAGGCTCGTGCCGGCGGCGCGGAAGTGGAGGAGGTCGTCGGGCATGGGGGTCCCTTGGGGGTGGAGGGGGTGGCGGGCCGGAGAGCGTGGGTCTTGGTATCGGGGCCTCGGTGTCGCACCGGCTCCCGGAAACTCTTGCCGCGGAAGCACCGCCCGTCAACTGACGTCCGCCACAGCGACTTCGTGGCCGGCCTGCGCGCGCTCACGCTCACGCCGTGTGCGCCAGGACGCGGGCCTGGTCGCAGAGCTGCCCGCGGGCGGCGCGCGGGCCCGCTCAGGAGCGGCTGGGTCCGTGGTCCGCGGCGTACGCGGTCATGACGTGGCCGGTGTCCTCGCCGGTGTGGAGGAACCGGTCGTCGAGGATCACGGCGAGGTCGTCCAGGGCGGTCCGCAGGATCGCCCCGGCGAGGCGCACGTCGGGGTGGGTGGCTGCCGCGGCCTGCGCGGACAGCGTGATCGCGTGGCCGAGCTGCAGCGGCAGGGAGGTGTTGTCGTCGGCGTCGTAGAAGTAGTAGGACTCCGGGTACTGCATGAAGTCGACGGAGACGACCGAGACCGCGGTGGCGAGGCCGTCCAGGAGCGCGGCGCCGCCGTCGGAGTCGAGGGCCTGCGCGGGGACGCGGCTGCGGCGCAGGTGGGACAGGCGCAGGGCGAGGGCTCTGCGCCTGGCCAGGGCCGGGTAGATGCCGAGGATCCACGCCACGGTCGCCGAGAGCAGGGCGAACCCGGTGAGGGCCTCCACGGGGGCGACGACGCGGAGCCAGCCGGTGGCCGGGGCGATGTCGCCGAGTCCGAGCGTGGCGAGGGTGACCATCGACAGGTAGAAGGCGTCGAGCCAGCCCGAGTGCTCGCGCGGGGACAGGTCCGTGGCGTACGAGAAGTGCTCGGGCATGTGCGGCCAGTAGATCAGGGCCCACCCGACGGCCAGGAGCAGGGACCAGACGGCGACGACGGCGACCATGCCGAGGGGGCCCGTCAGCCCGGCGGCCCGGTGCCGCCGGGCCAGACGGTTGGAGAGCCACCACAGGGACGTCATCACCAGCCGGCTCAGCCCGCCGTGCCGGGTCGGATGCCAGAGGGTGTGGAAGACGTCCCGCAGTGTGCCCAGGACGAGTCCCATGCCCGCGACGGTCGGCAGCCATGTCATCGGGACGCCCTCCCGGAAGCACCCGCCCGGCGAGCGGACCCGCGCGACCGGTCGACGGCCACTTCGGGTGTACCGGGCATTCGGAACATAACTGCCCGCAGTGTGCCACGCGTCCGGGCCGCACGGCGTTCCAACGCCACCCCGAGCCGGGCCGCGGGCGGAGATCACATCGTCCGCAGCCGCCGGGGTACGCGCCTCCGGGGCGGATCCGCCCCCGGGCCGGCGGACCCGCCCGGGGGCTGGGGCCTGTCGTTTGGATCATGTCGGCGTCACGGGGTCTGGCACGCACGTCTGCCGCGTTGTCGCCGGTTGCCGACTCCCCCGCTCGAGCGAAGCCGAGAGTGGGGGGCGGCGACTGGCGACAACGCGGCGGGGCGCGGTGCCGGGCGCCGGGAGCCCGGCATGATCGGCGAGCCCCCTAGGAGCGGCGCGGTACGGGGATGACGTAGCGGCTGAAGAGGAGCTCGCGCAGGACGTCGTCGCCGCCCTCCACGAGGGAGACGTAGCGGATGTCGCGCAGCAGTTTGCCGATGGGCAGGTCGTGCGTGTAGCCGAGGCCGCCGAACATCTCCGAGCCGGTGCCGGCCACCTCCCAGCCGGCCTGGCCGCAGAACATCTTCGCGGTCAGCGCCGACTTGAGGGTGCCCTGGCGGTGGAAGAGCGCGGGGGCGCCGGGGTCGGCCATGACGGCGTCGTACTCGCGCGCGGCGCGCAGGCAGTGGCTCTTCATGACGTCGATCTGCATCTCCATCTGGCCGAGCCGCTGCGCGAACACGGGGCTGTCCAGGAGGGTGCCGTCGCGGAACGGCTTGCCCTTGGCGTAGGTCATGCAGTGGTCCCGGACCCGGCGGGCGATCCCGATCGCGGTGGCGGCGATGAGGATGCGGCTGGCGTTCAGTCCGATCTCCAGCAGCCGCAGGCCCGAGCCCTCGAGGCGGTTCGCGGCCGGCACGCGGCAGCCCTTGAGGCTGACCTCGTAGGTGTGCGAGGCGCGCAGGCCGATGACGTCCCAGCGCCTCACGATCTCCACGCCGGGGGTGTCGCGCGGGACCAGCACGGCGTGGTACGCCTCGGGGTCCTCGGCCGAGCGGGCGACGACGACGAGGAAGTCGGCGAAGTCGGTGTTGGTGGAGAAGAACTTCTCTCCCGTGACGACGAGTTCGTCCCCCTCGGCCGCCACGACCGTCTCGATCTTGGCGAGTTCGCTGCCCGCCGTCCGCTCGCTGCCGAGCGTCGCGCAGAAGGAGCCGCGTTCGGCCATCGGCGCCAGATGGCGGGCCTTGAGCTCCTCCGAGCCGTACAGCTGCACGATGCTGGTGCCGAGGACCGAGATGAACAGCGTGAACGCCACTCCCGCGTCGCCGTAGGAGAGCTCGTTGACGATCTCGACGCTGTCCTCGAGGGTCAGTCCGCGGCCGCCCAGTTCCTCGGGCAGCCACCAGTTGGCCAGTCCGGTCTCGCGGAACCTCTCGTAGACGTCCGTCGGCTTGTCCTCGAGCGCGTCGAACTCCGTGTGCCGGCCGTCGAGATGCTCCTTGACGAACGTACGCACGGCCTTCAGGTCTTCCGGCTTCATCTCTCCACCACTTCCAGGTCAGGCACACCGGGCACTGACGTGATCATTCGGAATTCGCCCGCTGCACGAGTGCCTCGATGTCGAGGTCGTCGATCTCGTCCAGGTCGTCCAGGTCGTCCAGCTCGGCCGGCCCGGCCGGTCCGCCGGGTTCGCCCGTGGCGTCGGCCGGGTCGCCGGCGGTGTCCTGCGCGTCCTGCTCCGGCTCGGGGAACAGCAGCTCCCGCACCCGCTCCGCCAGCGCGGCGGGCGTCGGGTAGTTGTAGATCACCGTGGCCGGGATGTGGACGCCCGTGTCCTGCTTGACCTGGTTGCGGAACTCGACGCCGCTGAGGGAGTCGAAGCCGATCTCCTGGAACGACATGTCGGCGTCGATGTCGTCGGCGGAGGGGTAGCCCAGCACGACGGCCGCCGTCTCCAGCAGCAGGGCCACGAGTTCCTCCCGCTGTTCCTCCGGGGAGAGACCGGCGAGCTTGGCGGCCATCGGTGACGCCCCGCTCTCCTGCGGCTCGGCCGCGGCGGCCGGCCCGGCCGGGGCGGGCGCCGCGGGCCGGACCAGGCTGTGCAGCAGCGCGGGCACGGTGTCCTGCTCCAGGGCGCCCCGGTCGATCTGCACGGGCAGTTGCAGCGTCTCGTCCACGGCGAGCGAGGCGTCGAACAGCGCCATGCCCCGCTCGGCCGCCAGCGGAGCCATGCCGTGGCGGCGGAAGCGCGCCAGGTCGCTGTGGCCGAGTGTGCTGGCCATGCCGGTCTGCCACGGGCCCCAGGCCAGCGACAGGGCGGGCAGCCCCGCCGCCGCGCGGTGCTCGGCCAGCGCGTTGAGGAAGGCGTTGGCGGCGGCGTAGTTCGCCTGGCCCGCGTTGCCGAGGACGCCCACGACCGAGGAGTACAGCACGAAGGCCGACAGGTTCCGGTCCTTGGTGAGTTCGTGCAGATGCCAGGCCGCGTCGGCCTTGGGCGCGAACACGCGGTCGATCCGCTCCGGCGTCAACAGCTCCACGGTGGTGTCGTCGAGCACGCCCGCCATGTGTACGACGGACGTGAGCGGAGCCTCCTCGGGGATCCGCGCGAGCTGCTCGGCCAGCGCGTCGCGGTCGGAGACGTCGCAGGCCGCCTGGGTGACGCGGGCGCCGAGCCCGGACAGCTCGGCGGCCAGGTCGGCGGCGCCGGAACGGCTGAGCAGCAGCAGGTTGCGCACACCGTGCTCGGTGACCAGGTGCCGGGCGAGCATGGCGCCCAGACCGCCGGTGGCCCCGGTGAGCAGGACCGTTCCGTCCGGGTCCCAGGTGTGGGCCGTGCCGGCCGGGGCGGGCAGCGGGGTCAGCCGCGGCGCGTGGGCGGTGCCCCGGCGCAGCACGAGTTCGGGCAGGTTCGGGTCGAGGACGTCGAGGGTGTCGAGAGCGCGCTGCGACTCCTGGCTGCCGTCGGTGTCCACGAGCACGAACTGGCCGGCGTGCTCGCCCTGTGCGGAGCGCACCAGACCCCAGACCGGGGCGAGCGCCGGGTCGGGCGTCTCGCCGGGGAGGGCCGCCACGGCGTTCCTGGTGACGAGGACCAGCGGACGGTCGTGGTGGTCGCTCAGCCGGCGCTGCACCAGCTCCAGCGCCTCACGGGCGTACGCCCGGGCCGCCGTGGGCGTGTCGGGGTGTTCGCGCGTCTCGATGTGCACGACGTCGCCAGGACCGGCCGCCCCCTGCGGGCCCTGCTCCAGCGGCGTCCAGCGCACGGCGAACAGGGAGTCGGCGAGGGAGCCCCGGGTGAGCTGGTCGGCGGAGGCCGGCATCAGGGCCAGCGAGTCGACGGTGAGCAGGGGCTCGCCGTCGGCCGCGGTGACCGTCACCGACACCTCGGTGTCGCTGATGCGGGCCACGTGGACCCGGACCCGGCCCGCGACACGGGCGTGGCCCGCGACCCCGGACCAGGAGTAGGGCAGCATCGCCTGTCCGGGGCCGTCGGGCAGGACCAGCGCCAGGATCGGGTGCAGCGCGGCGTCGAGCAGGGCCGGGTGGACGGCGAAACCGTCCGCGGAGTGCGGTACCCGCTCGGGCAGCTCGACCTCGCCGTGGGCCTCGTCGCCGGACCGCCACAGGGCGCGCAGCCCCTGGAAGGCCGTGCCGTAGCCGTAGCCGCGGTCGGCGAGCTCGGGGTAGAAGCCGCTCAGGTCCACCGGGACGGCGTCCTGCGGGGGCCAGACGTCCACGGGGTCGGGACGGGCGGGTGCCTGCGGGGTGACGTACCCGGCGGCGTGCCGGGTCCAGGCGGCCGGGCCGCGGGAGTCCGGCCGGGAGTGCACCGTGAGGGGGCGCCTGCCCGACCGCTCCGCCTCACCGACGACGACCTGCACCCGTACGGCGCCGTCGGCGAGGGTCAGCGGGGCGTGCAGGGTGAGTTCCTCGACGGCGTGGCAGCCGGTGTCCTCGATCGCGCGCAGGGCGAGGTCCACCACGGCCGCACCGGGGAACACGGGGGTGCCGAAGATGGTGTGGTCGGCGAGCCAGGGCTCGGCGTCGAGGTCGATCCGTCCGCTGAACACCAGCAGGCCGGTGGCGGCGAGTTCGGTCTCGGCGGCCAGGAAGGGATGCCCGGCCGGCTCGAGCCCGGCGCCCGCGACATCGCCGGAGGGCCTCACCTGCTCGGCCCAGTAGCGCTGGTGGTCGAAGGCGTAGGTGGGCAGGTCGACGGGGCGGCCCGCGGCGCCGACGGCGTCGAGGTAGGCGGACCAGTCGACGGGGACGCCGGCGACGTGCAGCCGGGCGAGGGCCTCCGCCGCCGTACGGGTCTCGGGACGGCCCTTGCGGACCAGCGGGACCGCCGTCACGTCCGTGTCGGTGAGGGTGTCCGCGGCCATGGCGGCGAGGACTCCGTCGGGGCCCGCCTCGACGAGTGTCCCGGCGCCGGCCTTCACGGCGGCGGCGACCCCGTCGGCGAAGCGCACGGCGTCGCGTACGTGGCGCACCCAGTACTCCGGCTGTTCCAGCTCGCCCGGTTCGGCGAGGGCGCCGGTCACGTTGGAGACGACCGCGAGGCGTGCGGGTGCGTAGGCGACCGACTCGGCGACGCGCCGGAACTCCTCGAGCATGGGGTCCATCAGCGGCGAGTGGAAGGCGTGCGAGACGCGCAGCCGGGTCGTCTTGCGTCCTTCGGCGGCCAGGGTCGCGGCGACCTCGGTGACGACGTCCGCCGCACCGGAGACGACGACGGCGGCGGGGCCGTTGACGGCGGCGACGGAGGCGGCGTGCTCGTGCCCGGCGAGGGCGGCGCGGACCTCGTCCTCGCTCGCCTGGACGGCCACCATGGCGCCGCCGCTCGGCAGCGCCGCCATCAGGCGTCCGCGGGCGGCGACCAGCCGGGCCGCGTCGGCGAGCGAGAACACGCCCGCCACGTGCGCGGCGGCCAGTTCGCCGATGGAGTGCCCGACGAGCACGGCGGGTTCGACACCGAGGGAGGTCAGAAGCCGGTAGGCGGCCACCTCGAAGGCGAACAGCGCGGGCTGGGTCATCGCGGTGTCGTCGAGCAGCGCGGCGGCCGCGGAGCCGGGTTCGGCGCCGACGACGTCGTCGATCCGGTGCTCGAGCAGCGGGTCGAGTGCCGCGCAGACCTCGCGCCAGGCCGCGGCGAACGCGGGGAAGGCCGCGCTCAGTTCGCGGCTCATGCCCGGGCGCTGGCTGCCCTGCCCGGAGAAGAGGACGCCGACGCCGGGCGGCGCCGAGACGTGGCCGGTGACCACGCCGGAGTCGCGCCGGCCCTGGGCGAGGGCGTCCAGACCGGCGAGGAGCTCCGCCCGGTCCGCGCCGATGACGACGGCGCGGTGGTCGAAGGCAGAGCGCCGGGTGACCAGGGAGCGCGCCACGTCGGCCGGGTGGGCGTCGGTGCCGTCGGTGAGCGCGGCGGCCAGCTTGCCGGCCTGTCCGGCCAGCGCGCGGGCGCTGTGCGCCGACACCGGCCACACCAGGGCGCCCCGGGGCTCCGCGGCGGGGGTGGCGGCCGGGTCCGCGGGCTCGGCGAGGTCGTCCTGCTCGATGATCACGTGGGCGTTGGTGCCGCTGATCCCGAACGAGGAGACGCCGGCCCGGCGGGGGCGGTCCGCCACGGGCCAGTCGCGCTGCTCGGCGAGCAGCCGTACGGCGCCGGAGGTCCAGTCGACGCGGCGGGAGGGCTGCTCGGCGTGCAGCGTCCTGGGCAGCAGCCCCGCCCGCATCGCCATGATCATCTTGATGACGCCGGCGACACCCGCGGCGGCCTGGGTGTGTCCGATGTTGGACTTCAGCGACCCCAGCCACAGCGGGTCGCCCTCGCGTTCCCGGCCGTACGTCGCCAGCAGCGCCTGCGCCTCGATCGGGTCGCCGAGGCTGGTGCCGGTGCCGTGCGCCTCGACCGCGTCGACCTCGTCCGGGGCGAGGCCGGCGGAGGCGAGGGCGTGGCGGATCACGCGTTCCTGGGAGGGGCCGTTGGGCGCGGTGAGGCCGTTGCTCTCGCCGTCCTGGTTGACGGCGCTGCCGCGCAGGACGGCCAGCACGCGGCGGCCGTTGCGGCGGGCGTCGGACAGCCGCTCCAGCACCAGCACGCCGACGCCCTCGGACCAGCCGGTGCCGTCGGCGTCGTCGGAGAACGCCTTGCAGCGGCCGTCGGCGGCCAGGCCGCCCTGCCGGGCGAACTCGACGAACATGCCGGGCGTGGACATCACGGTGACGCCGCCGGCGAGCGCGAGGGAGCAGTCGCCGGAGCGCAGCGACTGGGCGGCCAGGTGCACGGCGACCAGCGAGGAGGAGCAGGCGGTGTCGACGGTGACGGCCGGTCCCTCAAGGCCGAGGGAGTAGGCGATCCGGCCCGAGACGACGCTGCCGGAGCCGCCGGTCAGGGCGTGGCCGGCGAGGTTGCCGGGCACCTCGTGCAGACGGGGCAGGTAGTCCTGCGCCATGGCGCCCATGAACACGGCGGTGCCGGAGCGGCGCAGTTCGGCCGGGTCCTGGCCCGCGTGTTCCAGGGCCTCCCACACGGCTTCGAGGGCGAGGCGCTGCTGCGGGTCCATGGCGAGGGCCTCGCGCGGGCTGATCCGGAAGAAGCCGGCGTCGAAGTCGGCCGCGCCGTCCAGGAAACCGCCCGTGGGGGTGAAGTCCGCGTCGGCGTCGATGTGCCAGCCGCGGTCCCCGGGGAAGCCGGTGATCGCGTCGACGCCGCCCTCGACCAGCCGCCACAGGTCCTCGGGGGTGGTGACGCCGCCGGGCAGGCGGCAGCTCATGCCGACGATCGCGATGGGCTCGTCGGCGGCGCCGGCGGGGGCCGCCTGCGTGCCGGCCGGTGCCTCGTCCGGCCCGGTGAACTGCTCCCGCAGGTGCCGTACGAGGGCGGCGGGGGTGGGGTGGTCGTAGGCGAGCGAGGCGGGCATCTGCAGGCCCGTCGCGGAGTTGAGCCGGTCGCGCAGCTGCACCGCGGTGACCGAGTCGAAGCCGAGTTCCTTGAAGGTGCTGTCCGCCGCGATCCGGGTGGCGTCGGCGTGCCCGAGCAGCACCGCCGCCTCGCCGCGCACCAGCGTCCACAGCTCCGGCTCGGACAGCCCGGTGGCTTCGACGGTGGTCTCCGCGGCCGCGGGCGCCGCCGTGGCGGGCGCGGGACGCGGAGAGGGGGTCTGGACGGAGGCCCCGTCGACCCAGTAGGTCTCGCGCTGGAAGGCGTACGCCGGCAGCGGTACGCGCCGGGCGCCGCGGAACGTGCCGCTCCAGTCCAGGACGACGCCACGGGTGTGCAGTTCGGCCATGGACAGCAGCAGGCGGTGCGTCTCGTCCTCGTGCCGGCGCAGCGTGGGCTGCACGACCGCCGAGCCGGCCGTGGCGGCGATGTGCATCGCCAGCACCGGGTGCGGGCTGACCTCGACGAACACACCGTGTCCGGCCTCGGTCAGCGCCTGGACGGTGTCGGCGAAGCGCACCGGCTCGCGCAGGTTGCGGTACCAGTACTCGGCGTCCAGCTCGGCCGGGTCGACGCGTCCGGCGACGACGGTGGAGTAGAACGCCACGCCGGTGTCGGTGGTGGCGGCGCCCGCGACGCCCTCGAGGACCTCGTCGCGGATCGATTCGACGTGCTCGCAGTGGGAGGCGTAGTCGACCGGGACGATCCGGGCGCGCACCCCGCGGGCCTCGCAGTCGGCGACGGCCTCGCGTACGGCGTCCGGGTCGCCGGAGATGACCACGGTCCCGGGCGAGTTGACCGCGCCCACGGAGACCCTGGACCGGTCGACCTGGTCGGCGGGCAGGTCGAGCACCGCCATCAGGCCCCGGCCGGAAAGCTTCTCGGTGATGATCCGGGCGCGGGTGACGATCAGCCGTATGCCGTCGGCGAGGGAGAGGATGCCCGCCGCGGTGGCCGCGGCGATCTCGCCCTGGGAGTGGCCGATGACCGCGTCGGGCGTGAGACCCGCCGCGCGCCACACCTCGGCCAGCGACACCATCACCGCGAACAGCGCGGGCTGCACGACGTCCATCCGCTTCAGGGCGGCCTCGTCGCCGAGCACGTCCCGCAGCGACCAGCCCGCGACCTGCGCGAGCAGGCGCTCGCACTCGTCCATGCGGGCGGCGAAGACCTCGTTGGTCTCCCACAGGCCCCGGGCCATGCCGACCCAGTGCGCGCCCTGGCCGGAGAACACCCAGACCACGCCGCCGCCCTCGGCCGCGGTGCCGGTGACGACCCGCGCGGACGGTGTGCCCTCCGCGAGCGCGGCGAGGCCGTCGAGCAGTTCCCGCCGGTCGGCGGCGAGGACGACACCGCGGTTCTTGAGCGGGGACCGGGTGGTCGCGGTGGAGTGGCCGACGTCCAGCGGGCCGAGACCGTCGTCGTCGCGTACCCAGGCCAGCAGTTCGCGTGCCTGGGCCCGCAGCGCCTGGGGGGTGCGCGCGGACACCATCACGGGCACCGGTGCGCCGGGCGCGGCCTCGGCGGCCGGCCGCGGTTCGGGGCGGGGTTCGGGGGCGCCGACGACGAGGTGGCAGTTGGTGCCGCCGATGCCGAAGGAGCTGACGCCGGCCAGCCGGGGTCCGTCGGGCCAGGCCGTGGCGGCGGCGTTGACCCGCAGCTTCCACTCGTCCAGCGGGATGTCCGGGTTGGGCGTGTCGTAGTTGAGGCTGGCGGGCAGCTCGCCGTGGCGCAGGGACAGGGCGACCTTGATGAGTCCGAGGACGCCCGCGGCCGCGTCGAGGTGGCCGATGTTGGTCTTCACCGAGCCGACCAGCAGCGGCCGGGTGGTGTCGCGACCCTCGCCGTACACGTCGGCCAGGGCGCTCGCCTCGACCGGGTCGCCCGCCCGGGTGCCGGTGCCGTGCAGTTCGACGTACCGCACCTGGTCGGCGGCCACGCCGGCGTCGCGGCACGCCTCGCGCAGCAGGGCGCTCTGCGCCTGGGCGTTGGGCACGGTCAGGGAGCCGGGGCCGTCGTGGTTGACGGCGCCGCCGAGCAGCACGCAGTACACGGGGTCGCCGTCGGCGACGGCGTCGGCCAGCCGCTTGAGGACGACGACGCCCGCGCCCTCGCCGCGGACGAACCCGTTGGCGCGGGCGTCGAAGGTGTGGCTGCGGCAGTCCGGGGACAGCGCCCCGGCACGGGCGAAGGCGATCGTGCTCTCGGGCACGAGGTTCAGGTGGACGCCGCCGGCCAGGGCGAGGTCCGCGTCGTTCGAGCGCAGGCTCTCGCAGGCCATGTGCACGGCGACGAGGGAGGAGGACTGGGCGGTGTCCACGGTCAGGCTCGGTCCGTGCAGGCCCAGTTGGTGCGAGACGCGGTTGGCGATCAGGCCCCGGCTCAGTCCGGCGACGGCGTGGTGGGACAGCGCGTCGCCGCCGTGGCGGTGCACCAGGGAGGCGTAGTCGTCGCCTGTGGCGCCCAGGTACACCGCGGTGGCGCTGCCGCGCAGGCTCTCCGGCGGCAGGAAGGCGTCTTCCAGGGCCTGCCAGCTCAGCTCCAGCACCATGCGCTGGCGCGGGTCCATGACCGCGGCCTCGCGCGGGGAGATGCCGAAGAATCCCGCGTCGAAGTCGCCGACGCCGTCGACGAAGCCGCCCTGGGGGTGGCGGGCCAGTTCGGGAACGTCCCTGGGCCACCGGTCGGCCGGCGCGTCCGCTATCGCCTGCCGCCCCTCTCTCAGCAACTGCCAGAAGGAACGGATGTCCTCCGCACCGGGAACCCGGCACGACATTCCGATGACGGCTACGGCATTCTGATCCACCCCGGTGAGCCCTTCCCCGAACTCGTTCACGCCCATAGAGCTCCAGCCCTCTCTACCCCTTTGGCTGCCCTGCACGATCCGTGAACGGGCCCCGCAGATACACCTGGGCGCCGGTGAATTCGAGGAATGTGCGAGCCGTGGCTCACTTCGGGGTATTCCGCGGGGCGGGACGGGGAAATGCGTGTGGCCACGCCGGACCGGCGTGGCCACATTCGCTCTGTGCGTTTCGTTCGGCTCGGGGCGCTTCGTTCGGCTCGGGCTTGCCGCGGCGGCCCTGGCTGTCGGCGCGCGGACGGGGCCGGGCGGCGGGCCCTGGCTGTCAGCGCGCGGTCCGCGCCCGCCAGGAACGGCCGATCGTCTTCACCAGGTTCGGTGTCACGAAGACGCGCCGGAAGGGCAGGATGAGCGGCATGTAGACCTTCCCGAGCAGGCCCTTCTTGTGGACCAGCACGGCCATCTGCGCGTGGTACCTGCCGTCGCCGTCGTGCACCCAGCCGATGTGCATGGCCGCGTGCACGGTCTTGTTGACGACCTCGGTCACCCATTCGTCGGACGTCTGGTAGACCGACTTCATCGGCACCACCTTCAGGTCCGGGCCGCGGGGGCCGTCCCGCAGGTCCTCGGGCAGCCGGTCGCGCAGCGAGGGATTGCGCGGGCCGAGTCCGTGCTCCGCCTCGTCCCACTTGAGGAGGGCCCCGAGTTTCCAGCGGATCGCGAACAGCAGTCTGTACATCGGCGAGGGATCGAAGTCCTTGCCGTCGCTGTCGAACTGCCGGACCAGGAGCGCCAGATCGTCCGGGCCGCCGGGGGTGTCCAGATCCCAGACGTCCTCGACCTCGAAATCCCGGATGAACTCGTGGATCCTCCACGGCCGCTCGGTGAAGGCGGAGTCGGGGAGCCTCATGCGAACCTCATTTTCTCGGGGAACGGACGGCCGCGCACGGCAGGGACAAACCTAGCCGTGCGCGTCCCGTCGCGACCGCCCGGCCTCAACCGGCCAGCTCGGCCTTCACCTTGCGCGGCCGGAACACCATGCGGGCGCCGTTCCGGGGGATGTTGACGACCGTGCGGCTGCGCGCCTGCTCCGGCTCGGCGTCGGCACGCTCGACGTCGAGGGTGGTCAGGATCTCCGTCAGGGTGGCCTTGAGCTCCACGAACGCGATCCGGTCGCCGAGGCAGCGGGTGTGGCCGCCGCCGAACGGGATCCAGGTGTGCGAGGCGGGCTTGGCGCCGAGGAAGCGCTCCGGGCGGAACTCGTCGGGCTGCGGGTAGTTGTGCTCGTCCCGGTTGAGCAGGTAGGCGCTGGCCCACAGACGGTCGCCGGGCTGGTAGCGCACGCCGCCGATCTCCACCGGCTTGACCACCTCGCGGGGGACGATCTGCTGGATCGGCGGGCCGAGCCGCAGCACCTCGTGCACCACCGCCGTCAGGTAGGCGTCGCTGGTGCCCTCCTCGATCTCGGCGCGCAGGCGCCGCATGACGTCGGGGTGCCGGGTGAGGAACTCCAGCGCCCAGCAGATGGCGGCGGCGGTGGTCTCGGTGCCGGCCAGGAACTGCGTCATGATCTCGTCGCGCATCTCGACCCGGCTCGGCGTGGAGCCGTCGGCGTTGGTGATGGCGAGCATGACGCCGAGCAGGTCGTCGCCGGGGGCGCCGGAGCGCACGCGCTCCTCGATGGCCGCGTCCACCATGGCGTGGACCCGGTCGCGGCGGGTGAGGAAGTCGTTGACGCCGTTGAACGGGTTCAGGCGCAGCAGCTTCACCCGCCAGTCCGGCATGCGGTGGAACATCTTCATCGTCGCGGGGCGGGAGTTGAACTCGAGCATCTTCATCACCTCCCCGAACATGGCGTCCTCGCAGGAGGGACGGTGGTCACCGAAGAGGACCTCCATGATCACCTTGGTGGTGTAGTGGTGCGCGTGCGGGTGCACCGACACGGCCTGGTTGCGCGGCCAGGCCGCGACGGTCTCCTTGGCGAGCTGGACGACCGCCTGCTCGACGCGCTTGAGGGCGTCGCCGCGGAAGCTGGGCATGACGCTGCGCCGCCGCGCGGTGTGCGCGTCCTCGTCCAGCCAGGCGAGGCCGTTCTGGCCGGTCCACTTCTCGATGGGGCCGTTGCTGGAGCCGGTGTGCAGGACGTCGCGGGGCGCCAGGAACATCTGCTTGACGTCGTCCGGCGCCGAGATCACGTGGATGCGGATGCCGGGGATGATCGTCACGCGGAACCGGCTGCCGTACTTGGCGCGGCAGCTCTTCAGGAAGGGCTCCGGGCGGGCCCAGATGCCCAGCACCTGGCGCAGCCGCGACATCTCCACCACGGGCAGCGCGGTGGAGGGAACGACCGTCTGCCCGGCGGGCGCGGAGTGGTCGACCGGGCACTTGCCGCCGGATGCGGCCGCCGCGTCGTGAGCGTTGCTGGAGTGGTCCATTGTCGTTCTGTCCTTGTCTCGTTGCCGCTAGCGCGTTGCCGCGTGGGGGAGGTGGTCTGCTGAGGTGTCTGCGCCCGTGCCGGCCGGCCGCCTGACCGGCCCGATCGCGAACAGGGCCAGCCCGCTGAGGAGTCCGGCGCCGGCCATGACCATGAAGGAGGCGCGGAAGGAGGAGAGGTCCGGGGTGTCGGTGAGGACGACGGCGACGACGGCGACGCCGAGGGCCATGCCGATCTGCCGGGACATCGAGGCCATGCCGGTGCCGGTGGCGACCCGTTCGGGCGGCAGGGACAGCGTCGACGCCGCGGCGAGCGCGGGCAGGATGACGCCGAAGCCGATGCCGCCGATGATCGACCCGGGCAGGAAGTGGGCCGGGAAGTCGGGTGTGCCGTCCAGGGCGTACGTCCACCAGATGCCGCCCGCCGCGAAGGCGGAGGCGCCGACCAGCCCGACGAGGTGCACCCCGACGCGGACGGCCAGGATGCCGCTGGGCACGGCGAACAGGGCGGCCATCACCGGGCCCGGCGCGATCTCCAGGGCGCCGCGCAGGGTGGAGTGCCGCCAGACCTGGGTCAGGAACAGGATCGTGGAGATGGCCATCGCCCCGACGCCCATGAAGAAGAAGCCGGTCGCGACGTTGCCGAGCGCCACGGTACGGACCTTCAGGAGGGCGGGTTCGAGGACCGGGGCGGGGTGGCTCTGGGCGCGGCGCACCGTCCACAGCAGCCCGATCGCGCCGGCCAGCGACAGGCCGACGACCTGCGCGCTGCCCCAGCCCCAGGTCTCCCCCTGGGTGATGGTCGCGACGACCGCGGCGACGGACGCCGCGAGCACCGCGATGCCGAGCAGGTCCGGGACCGGGCCGTCCTCGGTGGCGGACCTGGGCAGCGACCACGCGCCGATCAGGACGGCGGCGATGCCGAGGGGCAGGTTGACCACGAAGACCCAGCGCCAGTCGACCTCCGCCAGCAGGCCGCCCAGCGGCAGCGCGGCGGCGGAGCCGACCCCGCCGACCGCGGTCCACAGCCCGATGGCGATGCCGCGCCGCTCCGGCGGGAACAGCCCGAGCAGCAGGCCCAGCGAGCTGGGCGCCATCAGCGCGGCGCCCACGCCCTGCACGGCCCGGGTGGCGACGAGCACCTCCAGGGAGGGGGCCGCCGCGCACACGGCCGACGCGAGGGTGAACAGGGCGAGGCCGAGCAGGAAGACCCGCTTGGTGCCGGACCGGTCGGCCCAGCGGCCGCTGGGCAGCAGGAGCGCGGCGAAGGTGATCGCGTAGGCGCTCATCACCCAGGACAGGCCGGTCAGGCTGGCCGTGGGGAAGGACTCCTTCATGCTGGGGAAGGCGATGTTCACGATCAGCATGTCCACCGCGGAGATGAACACCCCGGTGAGGATGACCGCGATCGACATCACCCGGCGCGGTCCGTTGCCGCTCATTCCTCGATCCACCTTTCGATCACGTCGGCGGTGGCCGCGGCGGCGGCCTCCATGAGGGCGAAGTGGTCGGCGGCGACCTCGACGTGGTCGTCGGCGGCCTCCCACCGCGGACCGTCCGGCTCCGCTCCGCCGCCGAGCGGCTCGGCCGCCCGGATCATCAGGGTCCGCGCGGAGACCGTCCCCGGGCGCGGACCGGTGAACAGGCGCAGGTAGGCGCCCATGGACAGCCAGCTCGTGTCGTCGATGGCCACGGGGCGCCGCTCCTGCCGGAGCATGTGCGCCAGCAGCTCCGCGAAGGCACGGCCGGCCGCGTCCTCCCCCTCGCCGTCGCCGTCGAGTGCCAGCGTGTCGATCATGACGACGCCGGTGAGGGAGGCACCGGACGCCTGGAGGCGCTCGGCCAGCGAGCGGGCGACGACACCGCCCATGGAGTAGCCGACGAGGACGAACGGGGCGTCTCCCACGGCCGCGCGGATCGCGTCCTCCAGGACCTCCAGGACGGCCTGCCCGGACCGCGGCGCGAGACCGGTCCCGAATCCCGGCAGGGAGCAGACGTGCACGTCCCGCACACCCTCGAAGCGGTCGGCCAGGCGCACGAACTGCTCCTGACCGGAGCCGACGACGTACACGTAGGACGGTACGCAGACGATCTTCACCCGGCCGGGTCCGGAGGCCAGCTGGGCAAGGCGTCCGTCGGTGGCGGGCAGTTCGGCGGCCGACCCGAAGACGGGCCTGCCGGCCGCGGCGTCCACCAGGTCCCGCAGCGCCTGCGGCATGGTCCCGGTCTCGGCGGCGTGCCGGAGCCTGCGGGTGAGCGTGTCCCCGGCGGGCTCGGGCGCCCGGGTGCCGGGGGCTCCGGAGCCGACCTGCTTGAGCAGCTGCCGGGCGATCTCCGCCGGGGTGGGGTGCTCGAAGACGAACGACACGGGCAGGCTCAGGCCGGTGGCCTGGGAGAGCCTGTTGCGCAGCCCGACCGCGCTCATCGAGTCCATGCCGAGCTCCTTGAGCCTGCGCTCGGGGTCGATCCCGTCGTCGGCGCCGTGGCCGAGGACGGCCGCGACGTGCGTCGTCACCAGCTCCAGCACGACCGGTTCACGGTCGGCGTCCGGGACGCCGGCCAGGCGCTGGGCCAGCGAGCCCCCGCCCGTCTCCCGCTGGGCGGGCAGACGGACCAGACCGCGCAGCAGCGCCGGGAGCGTCCGCTCGCGGGCCTGGGCGCGCAGCGCCGCCGGGTCCAGCACCACTGGCGCGAGCAGGGCGGCGTCCACGGCGAGGGCCTGGTCGAACAGCTCCATGGCGCGCTCGGCCGGCAGCTCGACGGTCCCCGGGGACACGGTGGCGTCCCCCGCCCACGGGCCCCACGCCAGCACGGTGCCGGCGAGTCCGGCCGCGCGCCGCGCACGGATCAGCGCTTCCGCCGCCGCGTCGGCCGCCGCGTCCTCGGCCCGGCCTCCGTCCGGCGAGGCCAGGGCGGCGGCCGGGTCGCCGCCGAGCGAGGCGTAGGACGAGAACAGCACGAAGGCGGACACGCCGGCCCCCTCGGTCAGCGTGTGCAGCCGCCGGGCCAGCTCCACTCCCCCGGCCCCGCCCACCGTGTGGACGACCGCGGTGAGCCGCGCCCGCAGGGACTCGGCCAGGTCGGCCGGCCCGTCGGCGGCGAGGGCCTCGACACGGGCTGTCGCACCGAGTGCGGCGAGCTCCGCCACCAGCCGGTCCACGGCGGCACCGGGCTCACCGAGCAGCAGCAGGTCGCGTACGCCGTGCCGTTCGGCCAGGTGCCGGGCCACGGCCGCGCCCCTGGGGGTGGCGGCGCCGGTGACCAGCACCGTGCCGTCGGCGTCCGGCAGCACCGGTGCGTCGGCGGCCCCGGCCGGGACCTGGGCGAGCCGCGGTGCGCGCGGCTGCCCGGCGCGTACGGCGAGCCTCGGCTCGTCGGCGGCGAGCAGCGCGCCCCACTCCGGCTCGCTGTCGCCGTCCGTGTCGACGACGAGGAACCGGCCCGGGTGCGCGGACTGCGCGGCGCTCAGCACGCCCCACGCCGCGGCCTGGGCGGGGTCGGGGACCTCCTGATCGGTGGCGGCCACGGCGTGGCGCGTCGCCACGACCAGGACGTCCCGGCCGGACGGTGCCCGGTCGAGCCAGCGCCGTACGAGAGCGGTCGCCTCGTCGGCCGCGGCGCGCACCGCCTCGGGGCCGGTCCCGGCGGGCGTGCCGATCGCCGTGAGCACGGCCTGCGGGGCGGGCGCGCCTGCGGCGACGGCGTCGTCCAGGGCGGTCAGATCGGCGTACCGGTCGGCGACCGCCGGGGCGGCCCCGCCCAGCGCGGCCAGCCGCACCGGGGTGGCCGTCGCGCCGGGCACCGCGGCCCAGTCCACGCGGTACAGCGAGCTCTGGCCGCGGCGCAGTTCCTCCAGGTGGGCCGGGTCGGCCTCGCGGAAGGCGACGCGGTCCACGCCGAGCACGAGCGTGCCGTCCTCGTCGAAGACGTCCAGCCGCAGGGTGTCGCCGTCGGCGGTGACATGGGCGCGGCCGCGGGTGGCGCCGGTCGTGGCCAGCCGCACCCCGGACCAGGAGACCGGCAGCTTCGGCGTCGCGGTGCCGGTGAGGGCCGGCTGGGCGCTGTGCAGCGCGGACTCGAACAGGGCGGGGTGGATGCCGAAGTCGGCACCGCCGAGGTCCTCGGGCAGGGCGAGTTCGGCGTACACGTCGGCGCCGGAGCGCCAGGCGGAACGCACGCCCTGCAGCGCGGGGCCGCAGTCGAGGCCGAGGCCGGCCAGCGCGGCGTACAGGTCGTCGACCGGGACCGGTTCGGCACCGGCGGGCGGCCAGGGGCCCGGCCGGCCGGCGGCGGGCGCGGTGTCCGGCGCGAGCCAGCCGGTGCAGTGGCGGGTCGTCTCGGCGTGCTGGTCGCCGTCCGGGCGGGAGTGGACGGACACCGGGCGGCGGCCGTCCGCGGCGGGTGCGCCGACGATGGCCTGGATCTGCAGGGCCGTCTGGTCGGGAAGCAGCAGCGGCGCCTCGAACATCAGCTCGTCGAGGAGCGGCGTGCCGAGGTCGCGGCCCGCGGACAGCGCGAGTTCGACCAGCGTGGTGTGCGGTGCGACGGGCAGGCCGAAGGCGGCGTGGTCGCGCAGCCACGGCTGGGACTCGTGCGACAGCAGTCCGCTGAGCACCCACTCGTCGCGGTCGGCGAGCCGCAGACTCGCCGTCAGGACCGGGTGACCGACCCGGCCGAGACCGGAGGCGGCGGGGTCGCCGGCGGCCGGGCGGCTGCTCGGCCAGTACCGCTTGCGCTGGAAGGCGTAGGTGGGCAGCGGGACCTGCCGGGCACCGGTGCCGGCGAAGCAGGCGGCCCAGTCGACCTTCACCCCGGCGATGTGCGCCTCGGCGAGGGAGAGCAGGAACCGCTTCATGCCGCCCTGCCGGCGCCGCAGCGAGCCGACCACGCCGACACGGCGCGCTCCGGCCGCGGCGACGGTCTCCTCCATGGCCACGCCCAGCACCGGGTGCGGCGACATCTCCAGGAAGCAGCCGGCGCCGTCCTCGACGAGCGCGCGGACCGCGGGCTCGAAGCCGACCGGGTTGCGCAGGTTGGTGTACCAGTACGCGGCGTCCATGCCGGCGGTGTCGACGAACGCGCCGACGGCCGTGGAGTACAGCGGGATGGTGCCGCTGCGCGGCTCGACCGGGGCGAACGCCTCCAGCATCTCGGTGCGGGCGGCCTCCACGTGCGGCGAGTGCGAGGCGTAGGTGGCCGGGATCCGCTTGGCCCGGACGTCCTCGTCCTCGCAGGTCTCCAGCAGCGCCTCGACGGCGTCCACGTCGCCGGCGACGATCACCGACGCGGGCCCGTTGACGGCGGCCACGGTGACGCGGTCCCCGTACGGCGCGATCAGCTGTTCGACCTGCCGCATCGGCAGGGCGAGCGACGCCAGGCAGCTGGTGCCCATGAGCCGGTCGTGGGCGATCCGGCTGCGCCCGGCGATGACGCGGACCGCGTCCCGCAGCGACAGCCCGCCGGCGACGTACGCGGCGGCGATCTCGCCCTGGGAGTGGCCGACCACCGCGGACGGTTCGACGCCGTGGGACCGCCACAGCGCGGCCAGGCCCACCATCACGGCGAACAGGGCGGGCTGTACGACGTCGACCCGCTTCAGCGACGGGGCGCCGGGCGCCGCGCGCAGGACGTCCTCGAGGTTCCAGTCGACGAACTCGGCCAGCGCCTCACCGCACGCGGCGATCTCGGCGGCGAACACCGGCGCGGTGTCGAGCAGTTCGACGGCCATGCCCTCCCACTGCGCACCCTGACCCGGGAACACGAACACGGGCCTGGCGGTGGTGGAGGGGCGGCCGGAGGCCGTGTGCTCGGTGACGTCGCCGACGGCGAACGCGGCGAGCTCGGCGGCCAGTTCGTCCCGGGTCGCGGCCACGAACACCGCGTGCCGGTCCAGCCTGGCCCGGGTGGTCAGCTGCGAGTGGCCGACGTCCGGCAGCGACAGCTGGGGGTGGTCGAGCAGGTGGCGGCGCAGCCGTTCGGCCTGGACGCGCAGCGCGGCCTCGTTGCGCGCCGACAGCAGCACGGGCGTCGCGGCCGGGACCGTCGTCCCGGAGCCGGCGAGCGGGGTGTCGGCGGGCGGGGTGTCGGCGGGCGGGGCGTCGGCGGGGGCCTCCTCGACGATGATGTGCGCGTTGGTGCCGCTCACGCCGAAGGAGGACACGCCGGCCCGGCGCGGGCGGCCGCCGGCCGGCCACTGCCTGGCCTCGGTGAGCAGCTCCACCTCGCCGGACTGCCAGTCGATGTGCGGGGACGGGGCGTCGACATGCAGGGTCTGCGGCAGGACGCCGTTGCGCATCGCCATGACCATCTTGATCACGCCGGCGACGCCGGCCGCCCCCGAGGTGTGGCCGATGTTCGACTTGATCGAGCCGAGCCACAGCGGGTCGCCGTCCCGCTCGCGGCCGTACGTCGCGAGCAGCGCCTGCGCCTCGATCGGGTCACCGAGGACGGTGCCGGTGCCGTGGCCCTCGACGGCGTCCACGTCGGCCGGGGTGAGCCCGGCGTTGGCGAGGGCCTGGCGGATCACGCGCTCCTGCGCCGGGCCGCTCGGTGCGGTCAGGCCGTTGCTGGCGCCGTCCTGGTTGATGGCGGTGCCGCGGATGACGCCGAGGATGTGCCGGCCGTTGCGCCGGGCGTCGGAGAGCCGCTCCAGCAGCACCAGGCCGAGGCCGTCGGAGAAGCCGGTGCCGTCGGCGGAGGCCGCGTAGGCGCGGCAGCGGCCGTCCGGGGAGTTGGCTCCCTGCCGGCTGAACTCGGTCATCGTGATCGGTGTGGTCATGAACGTCACGCCGCCGGCCAGGGCGAGGGAGCACTCGCCGCCGCGCAGCGCCTGCGCCGCCTGGTGCAGCGCGACCCCGGAGGACGAGCAGGCCGTCTCCACCGACACGGCGGGGCCTTCGAGGCCGAGGGTGTAGGCGATCCGGCCGGAGGCGACGCTGGACATGGTGCCGGTGACGCGGTAGCCCTCGTACTCGCCGGGCACGAGGATGCCGTAGTCGGAGCCGGTGATGCCGACGAAGACCCCGGTGTCGGTGCCGCGCAGCGACGTCGGGTCGATCCCGGCGTGCTCCAGCGTCTCCCACGCGGTCTCCAGCAGCAGGCGCTGCTGCGGGTCCATCGCGACGGCCTCACGCGGGCTGATCCCGAAGAACTCGGCGTCGAAGTCGCCCATGCCGGTGAGGAAGCCGCCGCCGCGCGCGTAGGTCGTGCCGATCCGCTCGCGGTCCGGGCTGTAGAGCCGCTCCAGGTCCCAGCCGCGGTCGGTGGGCAGCGGGCCGATCACGTCGCGGCCCTCGGCCACGATCTCCCACAGGTCCTCCGCGGAGGTGACGCCGCCGGGGTAGCGGCAGCCGATGCCGATGATCGCCAGCGGCTCGTCGACCGCGCCGGCGCGGCGCTGCGCGGCCGGGAGCGCGGTGTCCGCGGTGCCGGCGGCCTGGGCGAGCAGCAGCCGTGCGACGGCCAGCGGCGTCGGGTGGTCGAACACGAGGGTCGCCGGCAGCGGTACGCCGGTGCTGCGGGAGAGCCGGTTGCGCAGTTCGACCGCGCTGACGGAGTCGAAGCCGAGCTCCTTGAAGGCGCGTTCGCTGTCCACCTCGTCCGCGGAGTCGTGGCCGAGGACGGACGCGGCCTGCGCGGTGACCAGGTCGAGCACGACGCGCTCGCGTTCGGCCTCCGGCACCTCCGCGAGGCGCCGGGCCAGGGACCCGCCGGACGCGGCGCGCCGGGCGGGCACCCGGACGAGGCCGCGCAGCACGGCGGGCAGCAGCCCGGCCCGGGCCTGCTCGCGCAGGACGGCCGGGTCCAGCTCGACCGGGACGAGCAGGGGTTCGCCGGCGGCCAGGCCCCGGTCGAACAGGTCGAGGCCCAGGTCGGTGGGCAGCGGCAGGATCCCGGTCTGCGCGACGAGGCCGGGGTCGGCCGCGGCGGTGCCGTCGCCGTCGGCCCACAGGCCCCAGGCGAGCGCGGTGGCGGGGAGTCCGGCCGAGCGGCGGCCGCCGGCCAGCGCCGCGAGCGCCGCGTCCGCGGCGGAGGCGGCCGCCTGGCCGGGCAGGCCGGCCAGCCCGGCGAAGGAGGAGAACAGCATGAACGCGGCGAGGTCCGCGTCCGCGGTCAGGTCGTGCAGATGCCAGGCGGTGTCGACCGAGGCCCGCAGCACCGTCTCCAGGCGCTCGCCGGTGAGGGTCTCCAGCAGCCCGGCGTCGGACAGGCCCGCGGCGTGCACGACCGCGGTCAGGGGGTGCTCCAGGGAGCCGAGCAGCGCGGCCAGCTCCTGACGGTCGGTCACGTCGCAGGGCGCGACGGACACGCGCGCGCCGAGGAACGCCAGGTCGGCGGTGAGCCGGTCGGCCTCGTCGCGGGCGGCGGCCAGCACCACGTGGCGGGCGTCGTGGCGGGCGACCAGGTGCTCGGCGAACACCGCGCCGACGCCGCCCGTGATCAGGACGGTGCCGTCGGGGTCGAGGGGCCGCGGCCGGTCCGCCGGCGTGCCGGACAGCCGGGCCAGCCGGGGCGCGAGCACCTTCCCGTCGCGTACGGCGAGCTGCGGCTCGTCCAGGCCGAGCAGGGCGCCCCAGTCCCGCGCCGTCTCGGCGTCCGCGTCCAGGTCGACGACCAGGAGACGGCCGGGGTGTTCGGCCTGTGCCGCGCGTACGACGCCCCAGACGGCGGCCTGCGCGGCGTCGGGCTGTTCGTCCGCGACGGCGACCGCGCCCCGGGTGACCACGACGAGCGTGGCCCCGTCCAGCGGCGAACCCGCGGCCGGCCACTGCCGTATCAGTTCCGCGGCCCGCGCGGCCGCCTCCCTCACCGCCGCCGGTGTCGGCCCGGCGGGGGTGTCGATCGCGGCCAGCACGGCCTGCGGGACGGCGGCGCCGTCCGCGACGGCCTGCTCCAGCGCGGCCAGGTCGGCGTGACGGTCGGCCGCACCGGCGGCCTCGCCCAGCGCGGCCCACCGCACCGGCTTGGCCGCACCGGCGGTGAGGGGAACCCAGTCCAGCCGGAACAGCGAGTTCTGCCCGCGCAGCCCCTGCCCGAACAGGGCGGGGTCCGCGGCCCGTACGACGACCCGGTCGGCGTGTGCGACGGGCGCGCCGTCGGCGTCGTAGAGGTCGAGCCGCAGCACGCCCTCGCCTGCCGGGACGATACGGGCCCGAGCCTGCGCGACCTTGTCGCCGGTCAGCCGTACGCCCGACCAGGACACCGCCGACGGTGCCGCGCCGGCGTCGGTCCGGTGGGCGGTGTGCAGCGCGGACTCCAGCAGGGCCGGGTGGACGGCGTGGCCGCCGGGCTCGGTGCCGTCGGGCAGGGCGAGTTCGGCGTACACCTCGCCGCCGAGGGTCCACGCCTGCTGGGCGCACTGCAGCAGCGGCCCGCAGTCGAGCCCGAGGTCGGCGAGGGCGGTGTACAGGGCGTCCAGGGAGACCGGTTCGGCCCCGGCCGGCGGCCAGGCGTCCAGGCGGGGGGACGGCGCCTCGGTGCCGGGGGCGACGCGGCCGCGCGCATGGCAGACGGCCTCGGCGGACTGTTCCTCGCCGCTGTCCGGGCGCGAGTAGACCGCCACGTCACGGCGGCCGTCGGCGTCGGCCCGGCCGAGCGTGACCTGGAGGCGTACGGCGTCGTCGCCCATGACGAGCGGGGTGTCGAGGGCCAGTTCCTCGACGAGGTCGCAGCCGACGTGCCGGCCCGCCGACAGGACCAGCTCCACCAGCGCGGCGCCGGGGAGGGCGGCCGTGCCGAACAGGGCGTGGTCGCGGGTCCACGGCTGCCCCTGGTGGGAGAGGCGGCCGGTGAAGACCCACTCGTCGCGGTCGCCGACCGGCAGGGCCGCCGCGAGGACGGGGTGCTCGACCGGGCCCAGGCCGACCGCGGAGGCGTCGGCGAGGCCGGTGGAGTCCAGCCAGTAGTGCTTGTGCTGGAAGGCGTAGGTCGGCAGGTCGACGCGCCGGGCGCCGGTGCCGGTGAAGCAGGAGGCCCAGTCGACCTTGACCCCGGCGGCGTGCGCCTCGCCCAGCGAGAGCAGGAAGCGGGGCAGGCCGCCCTCGCCGCGGCGCAGGGAGCCGGCCACGCCCACACGATGGTCCGTGCCGTGGGCGGCGACGGTGTCCTCGACCGCCATCGCCAGCACCGGGTGGGGCGACATCTCCAGGAAGCAGCCGGTGCCCCTGCCGACGAGGGCGCGGACGGCCGGTTCGAAACCGACCTGGCTGCGCAGGTTGGTGTACCAGTAGCGGGCGTCCATCGTCGCGGTGTCGATGAGCCCACCGGTGACGGTGGAGTGGAACGGCACCCGGCCGCTCACCG
>NZ_JBITYN010000019.1:0-49727 GCF_044545925.1 Streptomyces sp. NPDC053367
GGTGGTGGGTGCGTGGTGGAGGGGGGTGGCGTAGCCGTTGTGGAAGGTGCCGGTGTAGATGTGGGTGTCGGTGCCGTTGAGGGTGTGGGGGTTGACGCCGGCGCGTTCGATGGCTTCCCAGGTGGTTTCGAGCAGGAGGCGTTGTTGGGGGTCCATGGCGGCGGCTTCGCGGGGGCTGATGTGGAAGAAGGCGGCGTCGAAGTGGGGGGCGTCGTGGAGGAATCCGCCGTGGGTGGTGGCGGTGGTGAGGTGGGTGAGGTCCCAGCCGCGGTCGGTGGGGAAGGGGGTGATGGCGTCGCGTTCTTCGATGAGGAGTTGCCAGAGTTCCTCGGGTGAGGTGACGCCGCCGGGGAAGCGGCAGCCGATCCCGATCACCGCCACCGGCTCATGGGGATCGACCGGCTCCGCACGCAGCACGGCCGTCCCGGCCGGCACCGCCGCGCCTTCGTCGAGGAACCGGCTCACCGCGTCGGGTGTCGGGTGGTCGAACACCAGCGAGGCCGGCAGCTCCCGCCCCGTCGCCTGCGCGAGCAGGTCCCGGAACTCCACCGCCGCCAGCGAGTCGAAGCCCAGCTCCTTGAACGTCCGCGTGCCGTCCACCTCGTCCGCGCCCGCCATCCCGAGCACCTCCGCGGCGACACCCCGCACGACGCCGCCGGTCCGCCGGGCAGCGGCGGACCCGGACCCCACGGCCGCCTCCGGGGACCGGCCGGCACCCGCGAGTGCCGCGCCGCCTGCTGACTCCGCCGCGTCGTCCCGGGGCTCTGCGGCACTGTGCCCGCGCCCCGTCACGACGCCCTCGGGTTCCGCCGCGGCGCCGCTGAGCCGCGGGTCGTGGTGCTCGCGATCCGCTGCCTGGTCCTCGCGATCCGCTGCCTGGTCCTCGCGATCCGCCGCGCCGTCCCGGAGCCCGGCATCCCCGGGCCCCGCCGCCTCCGCCGAAGCCCCCGTGTCCGGGAGCCAGTGGCGCCGCCGCTGGAAGGCGTACGTCGGCAGTGCCGCGACCCCCGCTCCGGCGTACACCCGCTCCCAGTCGACAGCGGCCCCCCGCACATGCGCCGCGCCCACCGCCTGGAGCAGCGTCCCCGCCTCGGGCCGGCCGCGGCGCAGGCCCGCCAGGAAGGTGCCGGCCGGCCCGTCGGCGGCGAGGCACTCGCGGGCCATGGCGGTGAGGACCGCGTCCGGGCCCAGCTCGATGTAGGTCGTCACGCCGGAGTCCGCCAGGGTGCGGATGCCGTCGTGGAAGCGGACGGGCTGCCGGGCGTGCCGCACCCAGTAGCCGGCCGTGCCGATCTCCTCCGTGGCGAAGCCACCGGTGAGGTTGGAGACGACGGGCAGCGCGGCGGGCGCGTACGACAGCCCCGCCGCGAAGGCGCCGAACGCGTCCAGCATCGGGTCGATGCGAGGCGAGTGGAAGGCGTGCCCGACCGGCAGCCGGCGTACCCGGCGGCCCTGGCCGCGCCAGAACTCCAGTTCGCGCAGGACGGCGTCCTCGTCGCCCGAGATCACCGTCGCGCGAGGCCCGTTCACCGCGGCGACGGACGCCGTACGACCGTCCAGGCGGCCCTCGGCCTCGGACCGGGTCGCCTCGACGGCGGCCATCGCGCCGCCCTCCGGCAGCGCCTGCATGAGCCGGCCCCGCTCGACGGCCAGGGCGCAGGCGTCCCGCGCCGACAGCACACCCGCGGCATGGGCCGCGGCGAGCTCGCCGATGGAGTGGCCGGCCACCGCGTCCGGGGCGAGGCCCCAGTGCGTCAACTGCCGGAACAGCGCCACCTCCAGGGCGAACAGCGCGGGCTGCGCCCACTCCGTGCGCTCCAGCAGCGCGGCGGTGCCGCTGCCCGGCTCGGCGAACACCACGTCCCGCAGAGGCCGGCCGAGCAGGGGGTCGAGCAGTCCGCACAGCTCGTCGAAGGCATCGGTGAACCTGCCGCCGCAGGCGTACAGTTCGCGGCCCATCCCGGCGTACTGGCTGCCCTGCCCGGAGAACAGGAAGGCGACCCCGCCCGTGCCCGCCGTCCCGGTGGTGCAGTGGGCCGCGGGGCGTCCGGCGGCGACCGCCTCCAGCCCGGCCAGGAGCCGGGGGCGGTCCGTGCCCACGACGACGGCCCGGTGCGCGAAGGCCGTGCGGGTGGTGGCGAGCGCGCGGCCGACGGCGGCCGGATCGGGCGCGGGCTCCCCCTCCGCGAACTCCCGCAGCCGCCGGGCCTGTTCGCGCAGTGCGGCGTCGGTGCGGCCGGAGACGACCCAGGCGATGGCGTCACCGCGCCCGTTCGGCACAGCGTCCGGCACGGGCGCGGGAGTCGATGCCGTACGCGGCGCCTCACCGAGCAGCACGTGGCAGTTGGTGCCGCCCATGCCGAAGGAGCTGACCCCGGCCAGCAGGGGGCGGTCGGGCGCGGGCCACGGCGTGAGCTCGCGCACCACGCGCAGGTTCAGCTGCCCGAGCGGGATGCCGGGGTGCGGGGCCGTGAAGTTGAGGCTCGGCGGCAGCATGCGGTGGCGCAGCGCCAGCAGGGTCTTCAGCAGCCCGACGATGCCGGCCGCGCCCTCCAGATGGCCGACGTTGGTCTTGGCGGAGCCGACCAGCAGCGGCGAGTCCGAGGGGCGTACGGCACCGAGCGCGGCGCCCAGGGCGCGGGCCTCCACCGGGTCACCGACGCGCGTGCCGGTGCCGTGCAGTTCGACGTACTGCACCTCGGCGGGGTCGGCGCCGGCCCGGCGGCAGGCCGTGCGCACGGCCTCCTCCTGCCCGGCCGCGCCGGGGACGGTCAGTCCCTCGGTGGCGCCGTCGTTGGTGAGGGCGCTGCCCAGGATCACCCCGAGCACCCGGTCGCCGTCGGTCAGCGCCGAGGCCAGCGGCTTGAGCAGGACCGCGCCGCCGCCCTCACCGCGTGCGTACCCGGCGGCGCGGGAGTCGAAGGTGTGGCAGCGGCCGTCGGGGGAGAGTCCGCCGAACGCGGCCGCGCGGGCCGTGCCCTCGGGGCTCAGGATCAGGTTGACCCCGCCCACGAGCGCCTGTTCGCACTCCCCGCGCAGCAGGCTCTGACAGGCCAGGTGCACGGCGGCCAGCGCGGACGACTGGCCGGTGTCGACGGTGAGGCTGGGCCCGCGCAGACCGAGCACGTAGCTGACCCGGTTGGCGAGGAGCGCGCGCCCGGTGCCGGTCAGCGAGTGCCGGGTGAGCGCCCCCGGGCCCCGCCGCAGCCGCAGCGCGAAGTAGTCGTCCGCCATGGCACCGACGAACACGCCCGTGCGGGTCTCGCGCAGCGCGGCCGGCACCACACCGGCGTCCTCCAGCGCCTCCCAGGCGAGTTCCAGCATCAGCCGCTGCTGCGGGTCCATGTCCCGCGCCTCGCGCGGCGATATGCCGAAGAATTCCGCGTCGAATTCGTCGACCGCATCGAGGTATCCGGCCCTGGAATTCGTCACCGTGTATTCCGGGAATTCCCGTGCGAACAGTGCGCGGCGGCTCTCGGGCATTTCGCGCAGGGCGTCGGTGCCGGTGGCGAGGAGCGTCCAGAAGGCGGTCGGGTCCGGCGCGCCGGGAAGGCGGCACGACAGGCCGGTCACGGCGATCGGCTCGGCGGTCTCCGCAGGGCGCGGTGCCGTTTCCTCCGCTGTGTTCCGCTGCATTCGGTACGCCCCCTGGGAGATTCTCGAAAAGTGCGAGGGAAAAGGTTCGAGGCACAGTTGCGAAGTGCGAGGCACGGTTACGGTGAAATGCGAGGCAAGTTACGGTCGAACACTGTCGCACGGTCGTTGAGCAGGGCACATCTCTGAGATTGCTCACTGAATTCTCGAACGCCCGCGCGCAGTATGGAGCGCGGAATCGGCACACGAACCTTGGAGGGCACGTGAGGGTGAGCGACGACGGACACATCGGCGGACACGCTGTGGTCATCGGGGGCTCGATCGCGGGCCTGCTGGCCGCCAGGGTGCTGTCCGAGCGCTTCGGACGGGTCACCGTCCTCGACCGTGACGAGCTGCCCCAGGCCCCGGTCACCCGTCGCGCCGTGCCGCACGGCGGCCACGCGCACGCCCTGCTCATCCGCGGCAAGGACCAGCTGGAGGAGCTGTTCCCGGGGCTCGGCCGTGAACTCGTCGCGGGCGGCGCGGTGCCGTTCGACCCGGGCGACGACCTGCTCTTCCACCAGATGGGCGCCCTGCGCACCCGGTTCCGCAGCGGCATGCAGGGCATCAGCCTGACCCGCGCCTGTCTGGAACTCGCCGTCCGGCGGCGGGTGTCCGCGCTGCCCGGCGTGGAGATCCGGGACCGTACGAACGTACGCGCGCTGGCCGGCACGGCCCGCCGGGTCACGGGCGTCGAGCTCGACGACGGCACGGCCATCGACGCGGACCTGGTGGTGAACGCCTCCGGCCGCGGCGGCGCCGGCGCGGACGCCTGGCTGGAGAAGCTCGGCTGCGCCACCCCGGACGCCGAGGTGGTGAAGATCGACGTCGGCTACACCACCCGGATCTTCCACCGCGCGCCGGGGGAGACCCTGACCAGCGACGGCGGGCTGCTGCACCTGATGGCGGCCGTGCCCCCGCACGACAAGCGGGCCGCCGCCGTGTTCGCCGTCGAGGGCGACCGGTGGATGGTCACGCTCGGCGGCTGGCACCGCGCCCACGCCCCCGTCGACCCGGCCGGGTTCGAGGACTTCGCCGCCGCGCTGCCCTGCCGGATCGCCGCGGACGTCATCCGCCGCGCCGAACCCGTCGACACCGGCGACGCCCGCAGGTTCACCTATCCCGCCGCCCGGCGACGCTACTTCGAGAAGCTGCGCGACGTCCCGCACGGGTTCGTCGCGCTCGGCGACGCGATCTGCAGCTTCAACCCGCTGTACGGGCAGGGCATGACGGTCGCCACCCTGGAGGCGGTGGAGCTCGGCAGGGCCCTGGACCGCGTGGGCGAGGCGAGCCCCGCGATGGCCCGCCGCTACTACCGGGCCGCCGGGAAGATCATCGAGACGCCCTGGCAGATGGCCACGGGCGGCGACTTCATGTACCCCGAGACCGCGGGCCCCAAGCCGTTCGCCGCGGACCTGCTCAACGCCTACGTCAAACGCGCCTTCCTGGCCAGCCACGTCTCCGTGCCGGTGCACCGCGTGCTGATGAACATGCAGCACCTGCTGTCGCCGCCGGCGGCCATCATGCGCCCCGACATCCTGGTCCGCTCGCTGCTCGCGGCGGGCCGCTCCCCGGCCCTGCGCGGCGAACCCGCCGGGCGGGAACACCGTACGGGAGTACCGGCCAGGCGGTGACGCGGCCGCACGCCGCAGGGGCGGGGCTCATGGGCCCCGCCCCTCGCACGCGTTCACGCTTCCGGCGCGTACATGCCTCCCGCGCCTGTGTGCCTCCCGGCCTCGACACCCCCCGCGCCCCGACGCCTCCTGTGCCTCGACGCCTCCCGCGCGTGCGTGCCTCCCGGCCTCGACACCCCCGGCGCCCCGACGCCTCCTGTGCCTCGATGTCTGCCGCGCTCGGACGCTCCCGGTGCGTTCACGCCGTCTGTGCGATCGCCGTCAGCACCAGACCGTCGCGTACGAGCCACCGGCCGGTGAACTCCGAGAGGCGGCGGCCGCCGACGCGGGCCCCCGGCACCAGCAGCCGGGCGTGGAAGGTGCCGTGGGCGACGTCCGGGGTCAGGACCGCGTCCTTGAAGTCCAGCCAGCGCTCCGTCAGCGGGTACCACGCCTTGTAGACGGCCTCCTTGGCGCTGAACAGCAGCCTGTCCCAGTGGACTTCGGTGTGCCGCTCCGACAGTTCGGCGATCCAGCGCCGCTCCTCGGCGTGCGCGATCGTGGCGAGCAGCCCCGGCGGCAGCGGCCCGTTGGGCTCGGCGTCCAGGCCGATCGTCAGCACGTCCCGGCTGCGGGCCACCGCCGACGCGCGGTAGCCGGAGCAGTGGGTCATGCTGCCGACCACTCCGTCCGGCCACACGGGCGCACCCCGCGACCCCGGCAGCAGCGGCGCCGGCGGCACCCCGAGCCGGGACAGCGCGGTGCGCGCGCAGCTGCGTACGGTCGTGAACTCCCGGCGGCGCACCGGCACCGCGCGCAGCAGCAGGGCGCGCTCCTCGGGATACAGCACGTGCTGCGGGGCGTCGTCGCGTGTGTCGACGGCGACCACCGGCGCCGGGAACATCTCCTCGATCACACGACGCCCCTTTCGCCCGTCCGACGGATTTCGCGCTGCTCCGCCATATTCACACGCCGGTTCCTCCCGGCGCACGCTCCGCGGCCGCTCGAAGTGAACTGCGCAATTTGAGTGAGCAATCGAGGAGAGGATGCGGGACGGCCCGCGCCGCCAGAATCGACGCTGATGCCATGGAAGACCGTGTCAGCACAAGAGTTGACGCATGGGTTTCTCTCGAAGGGAACAACGACGATGTGCGACGAGCCGATCACAGTGGTACGACGGCTTTACGACGGATTCGAGCGCGCGGACATCGAGGCGATCGTGGGCGCGTTCGACCCGTCCGTGGAGATCTTCGCCCCCGAGACGCTGCCCTGGTCGAACGGGAACTACACCGGCAAGGACGGCGCGCTCGAATACTTCCGGGGTGCGCTCTCCGTACTGGACGGCAACCGTTTCGACGTGCAGGAGTTCCACACCGACGGCGGCTGGGTCGCCGCGGTCGGCAAGTGGTCGGCGACGGTGCGTGCCACGGGTGACGCCTTCGACGTGCGGTTCGTGCACTTCTGGACCGTCCGCGACGGCAAGATTGTGAAGGCCGAGGGGATCTCCGACACCGCGGGCATCGTGCGCGCGTTCACCGAGCGTCCCGCCGTCACCGCGGGGGCCTGAGCATGGCGACCGTCGGCCGGATCAGCACCGGGGTCACCGACGACCCGGTCGCCTCGCGGCGCGGCCTCGCGCTGGCGGTGATCGCCTCGTGCCAGCTGATGGTGGTCCTCGACTCCACCATCGTGAACATCGCCAACCCGCACATCCAGACCGCGCTGGGCTTCAGCACCTCCGGTCTGTCCTGGGTGGTCAACGCCTACACGCTGACCTTCGGCGGGCTGCTGCTGCTCGGCGGCCGCTGCGGCGACATCCTCGGACGCAGGCGCGTGTTCATCGCCGGCACGGTGCTGTTCACCGTGGCGTCCCTGCTGTGCGGCCTCGCCCAGGAGCAGTGGCACCTGCTGGCCGCGCGGGCGCTGCAGGGCATCGGCGGAGCCGTCGCGGCTCCCGCGTCGCTGGCGCTGATCACCACCACGTTCCCCGAAGGCCCCGAGCGCACCCGGGCGTTCAGCATCTACGCCGCCGTCTCCGGCGGTGGCGGCGCGGTCGGCCTGCTGGCCGGCGGCGTGCTGACGCAGTGGCTCGACTGGCGCTGGGTGTTCTTCGTCAACCTCCCGCTCGGCGCCCTGATCGCCGGTCTGTCGCTGTACTGCATCAAGGAGTCCGAGCCGCGCCCCGGCCGCTTCGACGTGCCGGGCGCGCTGACCTCCACACTGGGCATGGCGTCCCTGGTGTACGGCTTCATCCGGGCGTCCGAGCACGGCTGGCGGGACACCTGGACGCTGGGCGCGTTCACGGCGGCGGTGGTGCTGCTCGCCTCGTTCGTCGTGGTCGAGCGGCGCACGGCCGAACCGATCACCCCGCTGTCGCTGTTCGCGGACCGCAACCGCTCGGGCAGCTACGTCATCATGCTCGCACTGGGCGCGACCCTGCTCGGCCTGGTGTTCTTCCTGGTGCTGTACGTGCAGAACGTCCTCGGGTACAGCGCCATCAAGACGGGCCTCGGTTTCCTGCCCGTGACCGTGGCCATCGTGATCGGGGCCGGCGCGGCGCAGACCCTGCTGCCCAAGGCGGGCCCCAAGCCGTTCCTCATCGCGGGGACGGCCGTGACCACCGTGTCGATGGTGTGGTTCTCGCAGATCGGCCCCGACAGCGGCTACGCGAGCGCGGTCCTCGGCCCCATGGTGCTGTTCGGCCTCGGGCTCGGCATGACCTTCGTGACCCTCACCCTGACCGCGGTCTCCGGCATCGGCGAGGAGCAGGCGGGCGCCGCGTCCGGGCTGCTCAACGCCACCCAGCAGGTCGGCGGCGCCCTCGGTCTGTCCATCCTGGTCACCGTCTACGGCACGGCGGTGCGCGACGAGGCCGAGCAGCAGGCCGGCGCCTTCCTGGCGAGCGCGAGTCCGCAGCAGAAGGCCGCCTTCGCCGAGTCCGGACAACTGCCGTCGCCCTGGGGCGAGACGGTGCTCACGCACGGCGCCACGAGCGCGTTCATGTCCGCGGCCGGCTTCATCCTGGTCGCGCTGCTCGCCGCGCTGTTCGTGGTCAAGGTCCGCAAGGCGGACCTGGAACGGCTCAGCGGCACCGGGCCGGGCATGCTCTGACCCCGCCCACCCCGCCCACCCCGCGACAGGGACCCGCCGGACCGCACCACGTCCGGCGGGTCCCCCGCGAGGTCCGGCCAGGCGCGCGGGTCTCCGGCAGCGGCAACCGCATCCCAGCGGGTCCCTCACGAGGTCCGGCGAGGCAGCCGCGGCACGAGGTCCGGCGAGGCAGCCGCGGCACGAGGTCCGGCGAGGCAGCCGCGGCACGAGGTCCGGCGAGGCAGCCGCGGCACGAGGGCCGGCGAGGCAGCCGCGTCCCCAGCCGCCCGAAAATGCCAGGAGCCCGCCCTCGTCCGCAGGTCATCATGGCTGCTCCGCACCATCAACCGGGGGGCTCCCGTGACCGTCACCAACATCCTGCTGTCCGGCGTCGTCGGCTCCACCGCCTACGGCCTCGCCCACGAGGGTTCCGACGTGGACCGGCTCGGCCTGTTCGCCGCGCCGACCGAGGAACTGCACGGCCTGCGCGGCCCGAAGGAGTCGCACGTCACCACGGCCCCCGACCGCACCCTGCACGAGGCCGCCAAGTGGTGCCGCCTCGCGCTGGGCGGCAACCCGACCGTCATGGAACTCGTCTGGCTGCCGGACGAGCTGTACGAGGTGCGCACCCCGCTCGGTGACGAGCTGATCGGCATCCGCGCGTCCTTCCTCAGCGCCCGCCGCGTCCGCGACGCCTACCTCGGCTACGCCACCCAGCAGTTCCGCAAGCTGCTCAGCCGGGGCGACGGCTCCTTCTCGGCCGACACCCGCAAGCGGACCGCCAAACACGCCCGCCACCTCAAGCGGCTGTGCGAGCAGGGTTACGAGCTCTACCGCACGGGCGAGCTGGCCATCCGCGTCGAGGACCCGGAGGCATACCACCGCTTCGGCGAGCGGGTCGCCGCCGACCCCGAGGCCGCCACACCGCTGCTGAGCCACTACGAGACGGCCTTCGCGAAGACGCCGAGCACGCTGCCCGAGCACCCCGACGACGCCGCGGCCGACGCCTGGCTGCGGCGCGTGCGCCGGCACTTCTACGCGCCCGGCCCGGGCACCGTATGAGATCCGGGGCGTGAAAAACCACGTGCCGCCGCCGGGCCCGGTTCCCTACGATCACCACACCACCGCGCGCCGCCGGACCACCGGCGGCCCGCCACCATGTCGAGCGAGGGGAGCCGCGCCGTGCGTGACCGCACCGCTGTCGTCGCTCCCCGCTCCCGCTCCGAGGTGATCCTGGTGTCCTCGTCCGCCCGGTGCCCGCTGCGCGGCCGGCACCGGACGCCGTGACGAGGAACACGCTTGCCTGCAAGGACTTCTGACTGATCGTCATGGCAAATCGCGCCGCCCTTCTCCGGAACACCCCGAAAGGCAACGGCCGTGAACGCCCACGTCACCGACCCCCTCGCCGCCGTCCGCAACCTGGGCATCCTCGCCCATGTCGACGCCGGCAAGACCACCGTCACCGAACGGATCCTGTACGCCACCGGCACGACCCACAAGCGCGGCGAGGTCCACGACGGCACCACCGTGACCGACTTCGACCCGCAGGAGCGCGACCGGGGCATCACCATCTTCGCCGCGGCCGTCAGCTGCGCCTGGGAGGGACACCGGCTCAACCTGATCGACACCCCTGGCCATGTCGACTTCGCCGACGAGGTGGAGCGCTCGCTGCGCGTCCTGGACGGCGCGGTCGCCGTGTTCGACGCGGTGGCGGGCGTCGAGCCGCAGAGCGAGTCGGTGTGGCGCCAGGCCGAACGGCACGGTGTGCCGAGGATCGCCTTCGTCAACAAGCTGGACCGCGCGGGCGCCGACCTCGACCGTGCCGTCGCCTCCATCCGGGAGCGGCTGCACCCGGTGCCGCTGGTCGTGCAGCTGCCCGTCGGCAGCGAACAGGACTTCACCGGTGTCGTGGACCTGGTCGCGATGCGCGCGCTGCTCTGGTCGGACGGCGCCGAGAAGGCCACCGAGGGCCCGGTGCCGCACGCCCTGCACGAGGAGGCCGTACGGCGCCGGCGGCAGCTGGAGGAAGCCGTGGCGGAGCGCCACCCGGCCGCGCTGGAGGAGTTCTGCGACCGGGAGACCCTGTCCGCGGCGACCCTGCGGGCGGCGTTGCGGGACCTGACCCGCAGCGGTGACGGCGTCGTGGTGCTGTGCGGCTCGGCCTACCGCAACCGCGGGATCGAGCCGCTGCTTGACGCCGTGGTGGCCTATCTGCCCTCCCCGCTGGACGTGCCGCCGGTGCGCGGCGAGCACGAGGGCACCGAGCGGCAGCGGGCCGCCGACCCGGGGGCACCGCTCGCGGCACTGGCGTTCAAGGTGCAGGCCACGGCGACCGGGCGGCTGACGTTCCTCCGGCTGTACTCGGGCACGATCGAGAAGGGAGACGCCGTGTGGGACGCGAGCGCGCGGCGCACCGAGCGCATCGGCCGCATCCTGCGCGTGCGGGCCGACCGGCACGCCCCGCTGGAGCGTGCGGTGGCCGGTGACATCGTGGCCGTCGTCGGGCTGAAGTCGGCCCGCGCCGGCACGACCCTGTGCGCGCCGGACGACCCGATCGTCCTGGAACCGCCCGGCGTCGCCGATCCGGTGGTCTCGGTGGCCGTAGAGGCGCGCACCGCCAAGGACACCGGCCGGCTCGCGGCCGCGCTGGCCCGGCTCGCCGAGGAGGACCCGTCCCTGCGGGTGCGCACCGACGCGGAGACCGGCCAGACGGTGCTGTCGGGCATGGGGGAGCTGCATCTGGAGGTCGCGGTGGAGAAGATGCGCCGCGAGCTGGATCTGGAGGTCAACGTGGGCCGCCCGAAGGTGAGTTACCGCGAGACGGTGCTGCGCGGGGTGTCCGGTGTGGTGTTCCGGCACGTCAAACAGGACGGCGGCGCGGGCCAGTTCGCCCATGTCGTGCTGGACGTGGAGCCCCTGCCGGGCCCCGGCTTCGAGTTCCGCTCGGCCGTCGTCGGCGGCCGGGTCCCGCCGGAGTACGTCCGCGCCGTGGAGGCCGGCTGCCGGGACGCCCTCGCCGCGGGCCCCCTCGGCGGGCACCAGGTGACCGGGCTGCGGGTCACCCTCACCGACGGGGCGACCCATGTGAAGGACTCCTCGGAGCAGGCCTTCCGCACGGCCGGCCGCCTGGGTCTGCGCGAGGCCCTGCGCGGCTGCGCCATGGTGCTGCTGGAACCGGTCGCCGAGGTCACCGTCAGCGTCCCCGAGGACGCCGTCGGCCCGGTCCTCGGCGACCTCACGGCCCGCCGCGGCCGGGTCACCGACTCGGTCACCCGGGCCGGCTCGGCGCTCGTCACGGCCACGGTGCCGTTGGCCGAGCTCTTCGGCTACAGCACGCGGCTGCGCAGCCGCACCCAGGGCCGCGGCACCTTCACCGCGCGCCCCACCGGGTACGCCCAGGCACCGGAGGCGGCCGCGGCCCGGTGACCGCACCGGCGGCGCACCGACCGCACCGGCGGCGCACCGACCGCACCGGCGGCGCACCGACCGCACCGGCGGCGCGCCGACCGCACCGGCGGCGCGCCGACCGCACCGGCGGCCCCGCCCCGCACCGGCGGCGCGCCGACCGCACCGGCGGCCCCGCCCCGCACCGGCGGCCCCGCCCCGCACGGGTGGGGCCGCCGTGGCGTACGGGGTCGGCCTGGCGTTTACAACACCCCACCCCCCGAATATAGTTCGTACTACGAACTGAATGACGGGGGTACACACCATGTCCGCACACAAGTCGTCCAGGCCCCTCTTCGGCACCGGCGGCCTCACCGGAGTCCACGAGGCCGACGCGACGCTCCGCCAGGCCGAGCAGGCCGACCGGCAGGGGCTGGACCTGTTCACCGTCTCCGACCACCCCTACTTCGGCGGGCGTCTCGACGGCTACTCCATCCTCGGAGTCGCCCTCGGCCGCACCCGGCGGATCTCCGGGCTGGTCGGCGTCAGCAACCTGCCCACCCGGCCCGCGCCGATGCTCGCGCGGCAGATCACCTCGCTGTCCGCGCTCACCGGGGGCCGGCTGGTGCTCGGGATGGGCGCGGGCGGGCTGTGGGACGACATCGAGAAGATGGGTGCGCCCCGCCTCGGCGCGGGAGCGGCCGTACGGGCCATGGAGGAGGCGATCACCCTGATCCGCGCCCTGTGCGGCGGCGGTGAACGGGTCACCTTCGAGGGCGAGTTCTACCAGGTGCACGACCTCGACCCGGCGCCCGTGCCCGCCCCGCCGGTGTGGACCGGTTCGGTCGGCCCCAAGTCGCTGGCGGTCGCCGGCCGTGTCGCCGACGGCTGGCTGCCCGGCTACGCCGCCGACTGGCTGAGCGACCGCTACCGTGAGTCCCGCCCGCTGATCGACGAGGCAGCGGCCTCCGTCGGCCGCGACCCCTCCGACATCGTCACCGTCTACAACCTCCCCGGCCTCATCACCGACCGTCCCCTCGACTCCCCGCGCGACAAGGACGGCCGCTGGGTGGGCGGCTCGGCCGGCCAGTGGATCGAGGAACTGACCGGCGCGGTCCTGGAACACGGCGCCGCCGGCTTCGTCCACTTCCGTGTGGACGGCGACCCCACCCCGTACGACGTCACCCTCGGCCGCTGGGCCGAGGAGATCGCCCCGGCGGTGCGGGAGGCGGTCGCGGCCGAGCGCGGCTGAGGTCCGGAGCGGGCGCCGCCGCACCAGGCCCCCCGGCGGCCCCTGCCGAGCGACCGCACCTGTTCCAGATAGTGAGCGGCGGGCGGTGCGGGCCGGCCGGGGGCCTTCGACTGTCCGAACGAGCGCGTCAAGAGATACGGCGGGACTTCGCCGATCCTGCCGAACCTCTTGACGCGCCTTCTTCCGGAGGTTTAACTCACGTCCTAAATTAAGCCCTGATGGCACCTCGGGAGCCCGAACCATGCGCAACCTCAGAGCCGCGGCGGCATGCGCCGTCACCCTTTCGCTCGCCCTCGCCACCGCGGCCTGCGGGGGCGGGTCGTCCACCGGCGGCGGATCCGACGACTCGCCGAAGACGCTCACCTACTGGGCGTCCAACCAGGGCGCCAGCGTGGAGGTCGACAAGAAGGTCCTCCAGCCGGAGCTCGACAAGTTCGAGAAGCAGACCGGCATCAAGGTGAAGCTGGAGGTCGTGCCCTGGTCCGACCTGCTCAACCGGATCCTCACCGCGACCACCTCCGGCCAGGGCCCCGACGTGCTGAACATCGGCAACACCTGGTCCGCCTCCCTCCAGGCCACCGGCGCCCTGCTGCCCTGGGACGAGAAGAACTTCGGCAAGATCGGCGGCCGGGACCGCTTCGTGGAGTCCGCGCTCGGCTCCACCGGCGCCACCGGGCAGGACCCGGCCGCGGTCCCGCTGTACTCGATGGCGTACGCCCTCTACTACAACAAGAAGATCCTCGCCGACGCGGGCGTCGCCGGGCCCCCCGCCACCTGGGCGGAGCTGGTCGAGGCCGGCAAGAAGATAGCGGCCGACGGCAAGCAGGTCCTCGGCGCCGAGGGCGCGAACCCCACCGAGAACGTCCACCACGTCTTCGTCTTCGCCAAGCAGCACGGCGCCGACTTCTTCACCGCCGACGGCAAGCCCGACTTCACCAACGACGGTGCGGTCGCGGCCGTCAAGCAGTACGTCGACCTCATGGCGAAGGACAAGGCCATCCCGGTCGGCAACGCCGAGTACGCGCAGAACCAGTCGGTCAGCGACTTCGCCAAGGGCAGGACCGCCATGCTGCTGTGGCAGTCGGCGTCCGCCAACCTCAAGTCGCAGGGCATGAGCGAGGACGCCTACGGCATCGCCCCCGTGCCCGTGCAGTCCGGCACTCCCGGCACCGGCGCCCAGGTCAACTCGATGGTCGCCGGCATCAACCTCGCGGTGTTCAAGAACACCGACAACCTCTCCGGCGCCACCGAGTTCGTGAAGTTCATGACCAGCGACGCCGAGCAGAAGATCCTCAACGAGGCCTACAGCTCCATCCCGCCGGTCAAGGCCGCCCAGCAGGACCCCGTCTTCAACACCCCCGCGAACGCCGTGCTGAAGGACACCCTCGCCAAGAGCGCGGCCGCGCTGCCTCAGGTCGCCGACGAGTCGCAGTTCGAGACCGCGGTCGGCACCGCGGTGAAGGAACTCTTCGCGGACGTGGCCGCCGGCCGCCCGGTGACCGAGGCGTCGGTGAAGTCGGCGCTGGAGAAGGCCCAGCAGCAGATGCCGGTGAAGTGAGCCAGATGACGACCACCACCCCCGAGGCGGTACAGCGCCCGGTGGCGAAGGCGGACCCCGGTGCGGCGCGCGGCCCCCGCCGCCGCACCGGGCGCAGCCACCGCGCCTGGCTGCCGTACCTGCTGCTCCTGCCCGCTCTCGTCCTCGAACTCCTGGTCCATCTGGTGCCGATGGTGATGGGCATCGTGATGAGCTTCAAGGAGCTCACCCAGTTCACCCTCCGGGACTGGGGCGCGGCCCCCTGGAACGCCCTCGACAACTACGAGATGTCGGTGGACTTCGACGCCCCCGTCGGTGAGGCGCTGCTCCACTCCTTCCTCGTCACCTGCGGCTTCACCCTGCTGTCGGTCGGCCTGTGCTGGCTGATCGGCACCGCGGCGGCGGTGTTCATGCAGGACACCTTCAAAGGCCGCGGCCTGCTGCGCGCGCTGTTCCTGGTGCCGTACGCCCTGCCGGTCTACACGGCCGTCATCACCTGGGTGTTCATGTTCCAGCACGACAACGGCCTGGTGAACCACGTCCTGCACGACCAGCTCGGCCTCACCGACCAGCCGTCCTTCTGGCTCATCGGCGACAACAGCTTCTGGGCGCTGCTCGTGGTCTCCGTCTGGAAGGGCTGGCCGTTCGCCTTCCTCATCGTGATGGCCGGCCTGCAGAACATCCCGCGCGAGCTGTACGAGGCGGCCGCGCTGGACGGCGCGGGGGTCTGGCAGCAGATCCGCCGGATCACCCTGCCCTCGCTGCGGCCGGTCAACCAGGTGCTGGTGCTGGTGCTGTTCCTGTGGACGTTCAACGACTTCAACACGCCGTACGTGATGTTCGGCAAGGCCGCCCCCGAGGCCGCCGACCTGATCTCGGTCCACATCTACCAGGCGTCCTTCGTCACCTGGAACTTCGGCACCGGCTCGGCGATGAGCGTCCTGCTGCTGCTCTTCCTGCTGGTCGTGACGGGCGTCTACCTCGCCCTCACCTCACGCAACCGGAGGCCGTCCCGTGCCTAGGTCCCCGATGGCGGTCCCGCGTTCCTTCCTGTGGACGCGCCGCGTCTTCCTGACCCTGCTCACCGGTTTCGTGCTCGTGCCGGTGTACGTGATGGTCTCCAGCTCGCTCAAGCCGCTCGCGGACGTCACCGGAGAGTTCCGCTGGTTCCCCAGCGGCCTGACGATCCGGCCGTACATCGACATCTGGTCGACGGTGCCGCTCGCGAAGTACTTCGTGAACTCGCTGATCGTGGCCGGTGCGGCGACCGTCTGCTCGGTGGTGATCGCCGTCTTCGCCGCCTACGCCGTCAGCCGCTACACCTTCCGCGGCAAGCGGGTGTTCACGGTGACCGTGCTGTCGACGCAGATGTTCCCCGGCATCCTCTTCCTGCTGCCGCTGTTCCTGATCTACGTCAACATCGGCAACGCCACCGGCATCGCCCTGTTCGGCTCGCGCGGCGGGCTGATCCTCACCTATCTCACCTTCTCGCTGCCGTTCTCGATCTGGATGCTCATCGGGTACTTCGACTCCGTGCCGCGCGATCTCGACGAGGCCGCGCTGGTCGACGGCTGCGGACCGCTGGGCGCGCTGTTCCGGGTGGTCGTGCCGGCGGCCGTGCCGGGGATCATCGCGGTGGCCGTCTACGCGTTCATGACCGCCTGGGGCGAGGTGCTGTTCGCGTCGGTGATGACCAACGACACCACCCGCACGCTCGCGGTCGGCCTGCAGGGCTACTCCACGCTCAACGACGTGTACTGGAACCAGATCATGGCCGCCTCGCTCGTGGTCAGCGTCCCGGTCGTCGCCGGGTTCCTCCTCCTCCAGCGCTATCTCGTCGCCGGACTGACGGCAGGGGCCGTCAAGTGACCGTCTCCGAAAGGACTTCCGTGACCATCGACCTCGCCGCACTCCCCGACGACTTCCTGTGGGGCACGGCCACGTCGGCCTACCAGATCGAGGGTGCCGTGGCCGAGGACGGCCGGTCCCCGTCGATCTGGGACACCTTCTCGCACACCCCCGGCCGCGTCGACAACGACGACCACGGCGACGTCGCCTGCGACCACTACCACCGCTGGCGCGAGGACATCGCCCTGATGCGGCGACTCGGCACCAACGCCTACCGCCTGTCGGTCGCCTGGCCGCGGGTCGTCCCCGGCGGCGACGGCCCGGTCAACCCCAAGGGCCTCGACTTCTACGACCAGTTGATCGACGGTCTCCTGGAGGCGGGCATCACCCCGTCCGTCACCCTCTACCACTGGGACCTGCCCCAGGTGCTCCAGGACCGCGGCGGCTGGCCCGAGCGCGACACCGCCGAGCACTTCGCCGCGTACGCCGAGACGGTCGCGGCACGCCTCGGCGACCGGGTCACCCACTGGGCGACCCTCAACGAGCCGCTCTGCTCGGCCTGGATCGGCCACCTGGAGGGCCTGATGGCCCCCGGCCTGACCGACCTGACGGCCGCGGTCCGCGCCTCCTACCACCTGCTGCTCGGCCACGGCCTGGCGAGCAGGGCGATCCGGGCGGTGGCGCCCGGCGCGCAGATCGGCATCGTCAACAACCTCTCCACCATCCACCCCGCCTCCGACCGTCCCGAGGACATCGCCGCGGCCCGCCGGATGGACGGCCACACCAACCGCTGGTGGCTCGACCCGGTCCACGGCCGCGGCTTCCCCGCCGACATGCGCGAGGTGTACGGCGTCGAACTCCCCGAGAAGCCGGGCGACTCGGCGGCCATCGCCGCCCCGCTGGACTGGCTGGGCCTGAACTACTACTTCCCGCAGACCATCGCCGACGACCCCACCGGACCCGCCCCCTACGCCCGCGCGGTGCGCCGCCCAGGGGTCCCGCGCACCGGCATGGACTGGGAGGTCGACGCGTCCGGCATCGAGACGCTGCTGCTGCGGCTGACCGAGGAGTACGGCGCCCGCCGCATCTACGTCACGGAGAACGGCTCCGCCTACCCCGACGTCGTACGCCCCGACGGCACGATCGACGACCCGGGGCGCCGGGACTACCTGGAGCAGCACCTCGCCGCCTGCGCCTCCGCCGCACGCAAGGGCGCCCCGCTCGCGGGGTACTTCGCCTGGTCGCTGCTGGACAACTTCGAGTGGGCGTACGGCTACGACAAGCGCTTCGGCCTCGTCCACGTCGACTACCGCACCCAGGCGCGCACCATCAAGGGCACCGGCCACCGGTACGCGGAGATCATCCGCAGCCACCGGGACCGGGTGCCGAAGGCCGCCTGAGCGGACAGACCCCGCTGTGGGCGCGGACCGGGACCCGCGCCCACAGCGGCTCCATCGCACCATCCCCCTGAATGTCAGGTACACGCCAATTTCCCCTCCTCACGCAGGGAGAGCCGCATGTCCAAGCGCACGCCCCGCACCCTCCTGACCGCCCTGGCCGCCCTCACCCTCCTCGCCGGGGTCCCCGCCCTCACCAGCACACCCGCCGGCGCGGCACCCGCCGCCGAGGCGGCCGCCTGGGACACCGACCTCGCGGCCGCCGCGTACGCCGCGAACCCCGCCGCCGTCACCGCCTCCGGCAGCGAGAACGGCGGCACCGCACCCGGCCTCGCCTTCGACGGCAACGCCGGCACCCGCTGGTCCAGCAACTTCGCCGACGACGCCTGGATCCGCGTCGACCTCGGACAGCGCCTGCGCATCGACCGCGTCGCCCTGGACTGGGAGGCCGCCTACGGCAAGCGCTACGTCCTGGAGGTCTCCGACAACGGCACCGACTGGCGCACCTTCCACACCGAGACCGCCGGCACGGGCGGCTCGGTCACCTTCCACACGTACCCCAAGGAAGTGACGGGCCGTCACCTGCGGCTGCGCGGACTGGAGCGCGGCACCGCCTGGGGCTACTCCCTGTACTCCTTCAAGGTGTACGGAGGCGCCCCGGCCCCCGCGTCCACCACCCGCACCAACCTCGCCCTGCACCACCCCGCGTACGCCAACTTCTACCAGCACGCGGGCACGTCACCGGCCTTCATCACCGACGGCGGCCGCCCCGCCGACCTGCGCGGCGACCTCAGCCGCTGGTCGAGCGACTGGAACACCGACCGCTGGGTGTCCGTCGACCTCGGCGCCCCCTCGGTGATCGACACGGTCGAGCTGTACTGGGAGGCGGCCTACGCCGTCGACTACGAACTCCAGGTCTCCGACGACAACCGCACCTGGCGCACGGTCTACCGCCCCTCCGCCACCGAGGTGGCCGCCCGCCGCGCCGATGTGAAGGCACCCGGGGACGCGGCCGGCCGCCGGGACACCGTACGCCTGCCGCAGCCCGCCACCGGCCGCTACGTCCGCATGCTCGGCAAGGAACGCCGCTCCTTCTACAACCCCGCCCCGTACACCGCCCAGTTCGGCTACTCGCTCTACGAGTTCGAGGTCTGGGGCACGGGCGGCAGCGCCGCGGCCGCCTACCCGGCGTTGCCGGGCGAGCAGCAGGGCACGTACCGCACCACCTTCTTCGACGACTTCACCGGCACCTCCCTCGACCGCTCCAAGTGGCGCGTGGTGCGCACCGGCACCGAGATGGGCCCGGTCAACGGCGAGTCACAGGCCTACGTCGACTCGCCCGACAACATCCGCACCGAGAACGGCAACCTCGTCCTGCGCGCCAAGTACTGCAAGGGCTGCACCCGGGCGGGCGGCGGCACCTACGACTTCACCTCCGGCCGCATCGACACCAACACCAGGTTCGACTTCACCTACGGCAGGGTCAGCGCCCGGATGAAGCTCCCCGTCGGCGACGGCTTCTGGCCCGCCTTCTGGATGCTGGGCAGCAACGTCGACAACCCGTCGGTGTCCTGGCCGGCCTCCGGCGAGACCGACATCATGGAGGCCATCGGCTACGCCGACTGGACCAGCACCGCCCTGCACGGCCCCGGCTACTCCGCCGACGGCAACATCGGCGCCCGCCAGACCTTCCCGGGCGGCGGCCGCGTCGACCAGTGGCACACCTACGCCGTCGAGTGGACCCCGACCGCGCTGCGCTTCTACGTCGACGACCGGCTGGTCCAGCAGACCACCCGGGACACCCTGGAGGCGACCCGCGGCCAGTGGGTCTACGACCACGACCAGTACGTCATCCTCAACCTCGCCCTCGGCGGCGCCTACCCGGCCGGCTGGAACAAGGTCACCACCCCCTACTGGGGCCTGCCCCAGTCCAGCGTCGACCGGATCGCGGCCGGGGGAGTGCAGGCGGAGGTGGACTGGGTGCGGGTGGAGCAGAAGGGCTGACGCGCTCCCGGCAAGGCCGTCAGCCTCCCCGGTGGACGTCGCTCACGGCCCGCCGCCAGTGCGCGGCCAGCGCGTCCGGCGGCGGCACCGGCCGGTCCAGATGGAACAGCACCCGCCCGTAGAGGGGATGCGGCCGGGCCCCGCCGTGCGCGCTGACCAGCGCCGACAGCGGGGCCCGACCCTCCGGGGTGGGGCGGTCGGCCTCCACAAGAACGGCGAGCCGGTCCTCCGGATGCACGGTGTCCAGCGGCAGCCCGGTCAGCCGGGACAGCTCGCCCCAGGTGGTGGTACGTCCCTCCCGCGCGGCTCTGCGCAGGGCGACCCGCACGGTGGCCGCGTGGGCGCGGATCGTGTCCAGCGTCAGCCGCCCGGCGAGCTGCTCCTCGTGCCGGCGCCAGCGCGCCAGGCACCGCAGCTCCTCCGCGGCCAGCTCCGTCCCGACCTCCATCGCCAGCCGCCCGGCCTCGCGGAGCAGGCCGCGCAGCACGTCGGGGTGCAGATCGTCGCCCTCGGCGTCCAGCCGCGCGGTGAGCGAGGACAGCCGCTCCCAGGCCGCGTACAGTTCGTCGGCGGCCCGGTCCAGCACCCAGTCGCCCAACTCCCGCACCCGCTCGCTGTCCCGCGGCTCCCGCACCACCGGCTCCAGCTCCGCCACCGCCCGCACGACGGACTCCACGTCCCCGGCCAGCCTGGCCTCCTCCGCCACGTCGAACAGCGCGTCGAGACCGCCCCGTCGCTCCTCGGCGACGGGGTCCCGCCGCCGCGGCACCCTCGCCGGGACGTCCGGCCGCAGCGCCTTCGCCTCCACCGTCCACGTCCCGTCGGCGGCCGGTGCCACCGTCGCGTCCACCGGCAGATGGGCGGCCGTGGCATCGAGGGGCGCGGCCCCGGGGGAGAGCGCGAGGCGGGCGGGGACGCGCAGGACGACGTCGTAGAGATACGGCGTGGAGGTGGGCCGCGCCTCGGTGACGAGGGTGCCCGGCGGAAGGGGCAGCGAGGGCACCGGCGCGGGCAGGGGGATCGATGCGGGTGCGGGTGCGGGTGCGGGTGCCGGCGTGGACGGGGACGGGGAAGGGGAAGGGGGCGTCGACGGGAACGTGGGCCGTGGCTCGCCTCCGGTGGCGGCCGACGCGGTGCCCTCCGTGCGCGGCCCGCGCTCGACGGGCCCGGCCGGCGGACGCACGGCCTCCGCCCGGTCCCGCGGCACGATCCCTGCCCGCGTCCGCACCAGCCCCGGCGTCAGGACGCCGTCCGAGGTGAGGACGCACCGCGACAGCGGCACCCACTCCACCGGCCCCTGCGCGAACTGCGTGCCGATCTCCACCTCGCGGGTCGCCCCCGCCGAGCGGCACTGGACGCGCAGGGCGTAACCCCGGCGCGCTATCTGCCAGTTGGCGACCAGGCTGTCGGGGCCGAAGAACCAGTCGACGCCGGTGTGCCGCTCCCGCAGAGCCGTGTCGGCCTCCTCCCACTCCCGCTTGGAGCGCCGGGCGAGCTGGACGCGCACGAGACGCTCGCCCAGGTCGTACGCCACGTCGACGACCTCGCGCACCTGGTGCCCGCGCGGCCGGTACGACGGCTGCACCCCGCGCCGCCCGTGCCGCTTCAGCCACTCCACCAGGGCCCGCCCGATGTAGAGGTGGTCGGCGCTGCTCTCGTCGCCGTCGGAGCGCAGGCAGTCGGCCGCGGCGGTGACATGGGCGAAGTGGCACTTGCGGTCGCGGTACTGCTTGGGCGTCAGCCTGCGGCCGCAGCCGCCGAGGAGCGTGCCGCAGTAGAAGGAGCGCTCGGGGTGGCGGCGGATGAACGTCTCGAACGCGTCGGCGTCCATGGGCAGGAACGCCGGCGCGTCCGAGCCCGCGTGCCCGGAGACGGCCGTCTGGACCTTGCGGGTGTCTTCCTCGGTGTACGACGGCATGCGCTGGCTCCGGGCGGGACGATGGATCTTCGCTGGTCACATCGTGACAGAGCCCGGTGCGCACGCCGGAGGCGGAGTCCCCGCGGCCGGAGGGGCCGGTGTCAGCCGGCCACCGGCTCGAGCAGCTCCCGGTCCTCCCGCGCCGCCGGCCGCACCCGCGACCCCCGCCACAGCCACACCACGTCCCGCCCGAACGACCACACCAGCGCGCCCAGCGCGACCAGCACCACCCCGGCCGTCGCCGGGCGCGGCAGCAGGTCCGAGGCGGCCACCAGCAGGAACACGCCCTGCACCGCGGCGACCGTCTTGCGCGCGGCCGACGGGGGCAGCGGCGCGTTCAGCCACGGCCACACGCGGGCCGCGGCGACGAACGCGTAGCGCATACCGCCGATCAGCAGCACCCACGCCCCGAGCGCCATGGACACGTACACGCTCAGCACCAGGATCAGGAAGGCGTCGACCTCCATGTCGAACCGCGCCCCCAGCGGCGTCGACGTGCCGGTGCGCCGGGCGACCTGGCCGTCGACGCCGTCGAGGATCAGCGCCACCGCCGTGAGCCCGACGAACAGCGTGAGCGGCGGCGCACTCCGCACGGAGTCGGCGACCAGCGCCGTCACCGCGCCGACCAGGATCGCCCGCCCGAGCGTGACCCGGTTGGCCGGGCCGAAGGAGTGCGACCGGGTGCGGTGCAGCGCCCGGGAGAGCACAGCCCAGGTGGCGAACGCGAAGACCAGTCCGGTGAGCCAGCCCGCCGGGCCCATGCCGCTCGCCGTGCCGAGCAGGGCCAGCAGCACCAGCTGCACCCCCGCACCGACGGCCGTCTCCTGCTGCACCGGCCTCGGGCTTGTCCGGCGGATCATGCCGGCGGCGCGGGGCGTGGGACGCCCGTCTGCGGCGTTGTCGTCACTCGCCGACGCTCCGCGTCGACTCCCTCCTCCGCCTTGCAGCTGGACGCCCCACGCCCCGCTCATGTGCGTTGACAGGGGCGGCCGCTCATGGCCGGCCTGATCCGCCGGACAAGCCCAAGCGTCGTAAGGGTCGTTCAGGGCCACCGCACATCCTCCGGCCGTGTGACAGAGTCGATCAACGCCGCGTAGTGTGCGCGGCCTGCACATCTCCGTACGGGAACAGCTTCCCGATCGTTCAGGAGGATGCCGATGAACCGCACCGCACGTGCGTTCTGGCTCGCCGCCCCGGGGGACGGCGAGATACGCGAAGTGGCCCTGCCTGACCCGGCCGAGGACGAGGTGCTGGTGCGCGGTCTGTACTCCGGGATCAGCCGCGGCACCGAGACACTGGTGTTCCGCGGCGGGGTGCCGCGCAGTCAGTACGAGGCGATGCGGGCCCCGTTCCAGGAGGGCGACTTCCCCGGCCCGGTGAAGTACGGCTACCTGAGCGTCGGCGTCGTGGAGCAGGGCCCGGCGCGGCTGCTCGGCCGGACCGTGTTCTGCCTCCATCCGCACCAGACGGCCTACGTCGTCCCCGCCTCGGCCGTCACCCCCGTACCGGACGCCGTACCCGCGGAGCGCGCCGTGCTCGCCGGCACCGTCGAGACCGCCGTCAACGCCCTGTGGGACGCCGCCCCGCTGGTCGGCGACCGGATCGCGGTCGTCGGCGGCGGCATGGTCGGCTGCTCGGTCGCCGCGCTCCTCGCCCGCTTCCCCGGCGTCCGGGTGCAGCTCGTCGACACCGACCCGGCCCGCGCGAAGACCGCCGAGGCCCTCGGCGCCGGCTTCGCCGCACCCGAGGACGCCCTCGGCGGCTGCGACCTCGTCGTCCACGCCAGCGCCACCGACCAGGGCCTGGCCCGCGGCCTGGAACTCCTCGCGCCCGAGGGCACACTCCTCGAACTGAGCTGGTACGGCGACCGCAAGGTGAGCCTCCCGCTCGGCGAGGCCTTCCACTCCCGGCGCCTCACGCTGCGCGCCAGCCAGGTCGGCACCGTCTCCCCGGCCCGCGCGAGCCGCAGTTACGCCGAACGGCTCGCCCTCGCCCTCGACCTGCTCGCCGACCCCGCCCTGGACGCCCTGATCACCGGCGAGTGCGCCTTCGACGAACTCCCCGACGTCCTGCCGCGGCTCGCCTCGGGGGAGCTGCCGGCGCTGTGCCACCGGGTGAGGTATCCGTGACACCCCGCCGGCCCGGGAAAGGAGTACGAGGGCACTGAACACGGGAATGCGATGAGCCGTACTACACGGCATCCCCCGGCAAGGACCGCGGGGGACCAGAAGCGCCGCACCTGGAGGGTCGCCCGTTGTTCAGCATCACCGTCCGCGATCACCTCATGATCGCCCACAGCTTCCGCGGCGAGGTCTTCGGCCCGGCGCAGCGCCTGCACGGAGCGACGTTCCTGGTGGACGCCACCTTCCGGCGCGAGCACCTCGACGAGGACAACATCGTCGTCGACATCGGCCTGGCCACCCGCGAACTCGGCGAAGTGGTCGCCGCGTTGAACTACCGCAACCTCGACGACGAACCGGACTTCAAGGGCGTCAACACCTCCACCGAGTTCCTGGCCAAGGTCATCGCCGACCGGCTCGCCGAGCGCGTCCACGCCGGAGCCCTGGGTGAGGGTGCCAAGGGCCTGGCCGGCCTCACGGTCACGCTGCACGAGTCGCACGTCGCCTGGGCGAGCTACGAGCGTGGCCTGTGACCGACACGACCGTGGAACGCCCGTCCGCGCACGGCACGGAACTGGTGCCCATGACCCTGCGGACCGTGCACTTCGTGATGCCGGGCGGTGTCGCCGACCCGGCCGCGCCCAGCGGCGGCAACGCCTACGACCGGCGCATCAGCCTGGACCTGCCCGGCTTCGGCTGGGAGGTGCGCCGGCACCTCGTGCCCGGCACCTGGCCCCGCCCCGGCTCGGCCCATCGCGCCGAACTCGCCCGGCTGCTGCGCCGGTTGCCGGAGGGCGCGGTCGTCCTGCTGGACGGCCTGGTCGCCTGCGGGGTCCCCGCGATCGTCGTCCCGCACGCGCGGCGCCTGCGCCTCGCCGTACTGGTGCACCTGCCGCTCGGCGACGAGACGGGGCTGCCGCCCGAGGTGGCGGCCGAACTCGACGCCCGTGAGCGCGAGGTGCTGCGGGCCGCGGGCGCGGTGATCGCCACCAGCGACTGGGCGGTGGGCCGGCTCGTCGCCCACCACGGCCTCGCCGCCGACCGCGTCCACGCCGCCACGCCCGGCGCCGACATCGCCCCGCTCGCCCACGGCACCGACGGCGTCTCACGGTTGCTGTGCGTCGCCGCCGTCACCCCGCGCAAGGGCCAGCACCGACTGGTCGAGGCGCTCGCCGCGGCCCGCGACCTGCCGTGGACCTGCACCTGCGTCGGCGCCCTGACCCACGATCCGTCGTACGTGAGCCGGCTGCGCGCCCTGATCGACCGGCACGGCCTCACCGACCGCGTCCACCTGGCCGGACCGCAGGCGGGTGCCGCGCTGGACGCGAGCTACGCCGCCGCCGACCTCATGGTCCTCACCTCGTACGCCGAGACCTACGGCATGGCCGTCACCGAGGCGCTGGCGCGCGGCGTCCCGGTGCTGGCCACCGGCGTCGGCGGCGTCCCCGAGGCCGTCGGCCGCGCCCCCGACGGCTCGGTCCCCGGCACCCTCGTCCCGCCGGAGGACCCGGCCGCCCTCGCCGCCGGACTCCGCGGCTGGCTCACCGAGCCGGACGTACGCCGCCGCCTCAGGTCCGCCGCCCGCACCCGCCGTACCGCCCTCGACGGCTGGGCCACCACGGCCCGCACCCTCGCCGGCGTCCTGCACCGGCTCCCGACCGAACCCTGGAGGGCCGTATGAACAGGCCGACGACGGCGGACATCGCACCCCGGCAGCCGGCAGCGCCGCAGCTCCTGGGGGCGCCGCACCCGCGGCCCGAGGACGCCCTCGTCATCCCCGGGGCGGGTCCGGCCGAGCGGGACACCGTACGGCTGCGGGAGGCCCGCCCCGACGAGCCGCCGCGGTACGCGCCCGAGTGGCTGGAGCTGCGGGAAGGGGCCGACGCGGGGGCCCGCTCGGCCGAGCTGCTGGACCCGCTGCGGATCCGGCTGGCGAACCTGCCGGGCCGGGGCCCGGGCGGGCTGGTCGTGCACGACCTCGGGTGCGGCACCGGGTCGATGGGCCGCTGGCTCGCCCCCCGGCTGGACGGCGCCCAGCACTGGGTGCTGCACGACCGCGACCCCTATCTGCTGCACTTCGCGGCCGTGGCCTCCCCGAAGGCCGCCGCCGACGGCAGCCGCGTCACCGTCGAGACGCGCCGCGGGGACGTCGCCCGGCTCACCCCGGACGCCCTCACGGGTGCCTCCCTGGTGACGGCGTCCGCCCTGCTGGACGTCCTGACCGCCGAGGAGACCGGGGCCCTGGCCGCCGCCTGCGCGGGGGCCGGCTGTCCGGCGCTGCTGACCCTGTCCGTCGTCGGCCGGGTCGACCTCACCCCGGCCGACCCGCTGGACGCCACGATCGCCGACGCCTTCAACGCCCACCAGCGGCGCACCGGCCTGCTCGGTCCCGACGCGGTCACCGCGGCCTGCGAGGCGTTCACCGAGCGCGGCGCGACCGTCCAGGTGCGGCCCAGCCCCTGGCGGCTCGGCACCGCGGACGCCGCCCTGACCGCCCAGTGGCTGCGCGGCTGGGTCGGCGCCGCCGTCGAGCAACGCCCCGACCTGCGGGCCCGCGCCGAGACGTATCTGGCCTCCCGTCTGGCCTCCCTCGCCCTCGGCGAACTGCGCGTCACCGTCCACCACGCCGATCTGCTCGCCCTGCCCCGCCCGTCGGGCACGCGCTCATGACGCCGGTGACCGAGGCGGAGGCGCCGCCCGTGCGCGGCGGCCGGCCCACGCCCGGCCGGCTGCTGCGCACCCACGCCGGCACGGTCGCGGGGCTCGCCATCCTCGTCGTCGTCACCTGGCGGCTGGGCACCGGCGTCCTCGTCGACGGCCTGCGGCGCATCGACGCGCCCGCGCTGCTCGGGGCGCTGTGCATCGGCCTGGTCACCACCCTGTTCAGCGCGCGCCGCTGGCAGCTCGTCGCCCGCGGCCTCGGACTCCGGCTGCCCCTGGGCGCGGCCGTCGGCGACTACTACCGGGCCCTGTTCCTGAACGCCGCCCTGCCCGGCGGTGTCCTGGGCGATGTGCACCGGGCCGTGCACCACGGCCGCAGCGCGGGCGACCTGGGCCGGGGGGTGCGAGCCGTGGTGCTGGAACGGACCGCGGGGCAACTGGTGCTCGCCGCCGTGGGCGGAGCCGTCCTGGCGACCGTACCGTCGCCCGTGCGCACCGAGACCCGGCAGGTGCTGGAGCTCGCCGCCCTCGCCGCGGCGGGCGTGCTGGCGATCGTGGCCGCCGTGCGGATGAGCCGGCCCCACCCCGCCGCCCGCCGGGGCCGCGCCCTGCTGACCGAGGTCCGCGCGGCGCTGCTGTCCCGCCGCAACGGCCCCGGCGTGCTGGGGTCCTCCGTCGTCGTCCTCGCCGGACACCTCGCCCTGTTCCTGCTCGCGGCGCGCACCGCGGGCTCCGGCGCGCCCGTGCCTACCCTGCTGCCGCTCGCCGTGCTCGCGCTGCTCGCCATGAGCCTGCCGCTCAACGTGGGCGGCTGGGGGCCGCGCGAGGGCGTCACGGCCTGGGCGTTCGGGGCCGCCGGGCTCGGCGCGGGCAGCGGGCTGGCGGTCGCCGTGGTCTACGGCGTGCTGAGCCTCGCCGCGAGCCTGCCCGGCGCGGCGGTCGTCGCCGCGCGCTGGGGCACCGGCCCGCGGGCGGACGGCTACGACTCGCCGTCCAGGAGCGAGAAATACGCGCCGAAGGATTCCACCAGACTCGCCAGCAGTGCCTTTCCCTTTTCCGCCGACCCCAGGGAAGGACGGCCTATGACGCCCGAATCGGTATAGGCGGACATTCCCACGGTGAGCAGATGCCGCCGGTCGTCGGCGACGAGATCGGCCGACTCGTAACCGGGCCTGACCAATTGAGGATGAGTGTGCAGAAGGACGGAGGTCTCTATTTCCCCCGCGTGCATGTCGGTGAGCAGCGAGGTGCGCACCCCGGCCCGCTCCCGGGCCGTCTCCCAGTCCTCCGCGGCCGGGAACAGCGCCATCCGCTCCCCGCGCGCGGAGGACTCCTGGACCACATTCCCCAGGACGTAGTTCCCGCCGTGCCCGTTGACGAGCACCAGCGTGTCGACGCCCGACCGGCGGAGCGACGCCGCGATGTCCCGTACCACCGAGTGAAGGGTCACGGAGGAGATGCTCACGGTCCCCGGCCACGCCGCGTGCTCGTGCGAGCAGGAGACCGGCACCGCGGGAAGGAGGTGCACCGGGTACGCCGCGGCGATCTCCCCGGCGATCGCGCAGGCGACGAGCGTGTCGGTGGCCAGTGGCAGATACGGGCCGTGCTGCTCGAAACTCCCCACGGGCAGCACCGCGATCCGCGCGTTCCGCGCCCGCACGTCCTCCGTGGTGTCCGCCGGCACGACACCGTATGCCGCTATCTCCCCATCCCTCATCTTTTTCAAGGCCTTTCGTCGCCTTTCGTCTCTGCTGAGGAACAGATCATGACAGAAAAGCTCGGCGTCCTCGCCAAGAAGTCCGCACCGCGCACCGGAGTGGAACGCGTGGTGAATGCCCCGCTTCCCACCGTGTACGGGCAATTCACGGCGGTCGGCTATCTCGACCACGACCGCGGCGAGGAACAGGTCGCCCTGGTCCACGGGGACCTCGGCAGCGAGGGCGTGCTGACCCGGCTGCACTCCGAGTGCCTGACGGGCGACGCCTTCGGCTCACGGCACTGCGAGTGCGGCGACCAGCTCGATTCGGCGCTGCGGGCGGTGGCCGCCGAAGGCCGGGGCGTCGTCGTCTACTTGAGAGGGCACGAGGGCCGCGGCATCGGTCTGCTGGCCAAGCTGCGCGCGATGGCGCTCCAGGCGGAGGGCCTGGACACCGTGGAGGCGAACCTCGCCCTCGGCCTGCCGGTGGACGCCCGCGACTACGGCGCCGCGGCGGAGATCCTGCGCGACCTCGGGGTGCGCTCGGTGCGGCTGATGTCCAACAACCCGCTGAAGCGGGAGGCGTTGACCCGGCACGGCATCCGGGTCGCCGAGGAGGTCCCGCTGCTGATTCCGCCCTGCGAGAGCAACATCACCTATCTGCGCACCAAGCGGGAGCGGATGGACCACCACCTGCCCCACCTGGACGCGGTGGGGCAGTTCAGTCCCTGACCGCCTCGTGGGCCAGTCGCCGCAGGGCGGGGAAGACGCCGCTGGAGCCGCGCGGCCGGACCTGCGTCATGAACTGCACGGTCAGGTCGCGGCCCGGGTCGACGAAGAACGCCGTGGACGCCACGCCGGTCCAGCCGTACGTGCCGGGCCCGGCGGGCGTCTGGGTGCGGGCGGGGTCGATCACCACCGAGACTCCGAGCCCGAAGCCGACGCCGTCGTTGCCGGGCACGTCGTGGGCGGGCCGGCTGCCGAAGGAGCGCAGATCGGCGCCGCCGGGCAGGTGGTTGCGGGTCATCAGGGCGACCGTGTCCGCCGTCAGCAGCCGGGTGCCGTCCAACTCGCCCCGCCGCCGCAGCATCTCCATGAACCGGTGCTGGTCGTGGGCGCTCATCGCCAGGCCGCCGCTGCCGGACAGGAACCGGGGCCGCCCGACGCGCAGCGGCAGCCCCGGCACCGGCGCGATACCGCCGCCCTCCTGCTCGCCGTACAACTCGGCGAGCCGCGGCGCCTGTTCGTCGGTGACCTGGAAACCGGCGTCCGTCATGCCGAGCGGCCGGAAGATCCGCTCGGCGAAGAACGCGTCGAGCGGCTGCCCGGACACCACCTCGATGATCCGCCCCAGCACATTGCTGGCGACGGAGTAGTTCCACTGCGTGCCCGGCTCGAACTGCAGCGGCAGGCTCGCGTACACCTCGATCGTCTCCGCCAGGTCCTTGCCCGGCGGCACCGAGGACTCCAGGCCCGCCTCCCGGTACAGGGCGTCGACCGGGTGGGTGTGGTAGAAGCCGAACGTCAGGCCCGCGGTGTGGGTCATCAGGTGCCGCACCCGTATGGGCCCCGCGGCCGGCCGGGTGCTCACCTGCGGCCCGGACCCGCCGACGTACACCCGCGGGTCGGCGAAGGCGGGCAGATGGCGGGCGACCGGGTCGTCCAGCGACAGCCGGCCCTCCTCGACCAGCGTCAGCGCGGCGACCGCGGTCACCGGCTTGGTCATCGAGTAGACCCGCCACAGGGTGTCCGCCTCCACGGGCAGCCCGGCCGCGAGGTCCCGCTGCCCGTACGTCGTCAGGTGCGCGACCCGGCCGCCGCGCGCCACGGCCACCAGGAAGCCGGGCAGCCGGCCCTCGTCGACCTCGTGGGCGAAGTGCCGGTCCAGCCGCTCCAGAGCCCTCGCGTCCAGCCCTGCCTCGCTCGGTTCGGCGTCCTGCCGCAGCTGTGCCATCGCGCTCTCCTCCGGTTCCGTCCGACGGGGTGCGAACGGACTACCCCGCCGGGAGGGCCTCAGCACCCATGATCGCGCACGGAACCCGTGAGATGCGCCCCCTCACCACCACGGTGTGTGACCGGCGTGCGCCCCGCGCGCTCGCGCCCCGGCAGCAGCAGGGCCGCCACCGCGCCGAGGGCCGCCGCACCGGCCAGCACCGGCAGCGGCAGCCGCAGCCCGCCGGCCCCCGTCAGTGTGGCCGCCGCGGCGACGCCCAGCACCGGCCCGACGTTCAGCGCCGTCTGCTGTAGCCCGCCCGCCACTCCCGCCGAGGCCGCGGGAGCCCGCCGTACGACGACCTGCGTGGCCGCCACCATCACGGTGCCGAACCCGGCCCCGACCAGCGCGAAGCCCGTGCAGAGCACCAGCGTGGAGCCGGCCGCCGCGAGCAGCGGGATGCCGGCGGCGAGTGCTCCCATCGCCCCGACGGTGACCCGCCGGGCACCCTGCCGCCGCAGGAGCAGCGGACACAGCGCGGCCGCCGCCACCATCAGCACCGCGAGCGGCAGACTGCGCACCGCACTCTCGAAGGGGTCCAGGCCGAAGGTGTCCTGCAACAGGTAGATGCAGGTGAACAACGCGCCGTGCAGCGCCGCCGACGCCGCCACCAGCACCCCGAGCGCAGCCCCGATCGACGGCGCCCCCACCAGGGCGGCCGGCACCAGCGGATCACCGGCCCGCCGCTCGTGCCGTACGAAACCCGCCCCAGCGGCGACCGCCACGGCGAGGGCCGCGCCGCCCCCGGCCGTCCACCCCGAGCCGGGCAGCCCGACGAGCCCGTGCACCAGCGAACCGAGCGCCACGGCGAGCAGCAGGGCGCCGGGCAGATCGAGGCCGGGGGCCGGACGGGGGAGGGACTTCTCCCCGCGTACGCCGGTGAGGGCGAGGACGCCGAAGAACACCGACGGGGCCACGTTCAGGAAGAACACCGACCGCCAGCCCCACCCCGTCACCAGGGCCCCGCCCAGCAGGGGGCCCGCCGCGGCCGCCAGGCCGATGGCCGCCGTGCGGACGGCGAGCGGGGTGCGCAGCCGGTCCGGCGGGTAGGCGGTGCGCAGCATGCCCAGCGTGGCCGGTTGCAGCAGGGCTCCGCACACGCCCTGCGCGACCCGCAGGGCGATCACCCACCCGATGCCGGGCGCGAGCCCGATCGCGGCCGAGGCCGCGCCGAAGCCCAGCATGCCCAGGCCGAACAGCAGCCGGTGCCCGTACCGGTCGCCGAGCCGCCCGCCGAACACCAGCAGCCCGGCCACCGCGACGAGATACCCGGTGCTGGTCCACTGCGCCTGGGCGAAGCCCGCCCCGAGGTCCCGCTGGAGGGTGGGCTGGGCGACCGTGAGCACCGTGCCGTCCAGGGCGACGATCACCGCACCGGCCACGCTGCTCGCCAGCGTCAGCCGGGCCCTCACCGGTCACCCGCGGGGCCGAGGTGGGCGTCCAGGGCGGCCTTCAGGAAGGGTCCGAAATCCTCGGCGCCGGTGGCGAGTCGGAGGCTGCCCCAGCCCCACAGCTGGGCGATGCCGTGCAGGTTCGCCCACAGCCCGCCCGCGACGGCACGGGCGTCGGCGTCCGGCCGTACCGCCGCGACCAGCTCCACCAGCACGGTGAACAGCGGCAGGCTGGTGTCGCGCAGCCCCAGATGGCCGCTCTCCAGCAGGTCGTGACGGAACATCAGCTCAAACATTCCGCGCTCGGTCAGCGCGAACTCCAGGTACACGCGGGCCAGTGCGGCCACCTGCTCACGCGGGTCCTCGTCGCCCAGGGCCTGCGCCGTGCGCTCGGCGAGGTCGGCGAAACCGCGCCGGGCGATGGCCGACAGCAGCTCCAGATGGGTGGGGAAGTAGCGGCGCGGCGCCCCGTGCGAGACCCCTGCCCGACGGGCGATCTCCCGCAGGGTCAGCGCCTGGACGCCCTCGCGCGCCACCAGCTCCACGCCGACCTCGACCAACCGGGCGCGCAGGCCCGTGTCCGACTCATGCATAGACAGTGTCTACCAGTGATGAGTAGACACTGTCTACTCACTGGCCCGCCGCAGGGGAATACCCGTCGCGCACGGGTGGGTTGCAGTTGGCATGACTCAGGACGCACTGCTCGATCTGCTCTCCGCGGGCCACAGCGGGGTGCTCGTCACCCTCAAGAAGGACGGCCGCCCCCAGCTGTCCAACGTCAGCCACGCCTACTACCCCGACGAGCGGATCATCCGCGTGTCGATCACCGACGACCGCGCCAAGACCCGCAACCTGCGCCGCGACCCCCGGGCGTCCTACCATGTCACCAGCGCCGACCGGTGGGCCTACACGGTCGCCGAGGGCACCGCCGACCTCACGCCCGTCGCCGCCGACCCGCACGACGACACGGTCGAGGAGCTCGTCCGCCTGTACCGCGACGTCCAGGGCGAACACCCCGACTGGGACGACTACCGCGCCGCGATGGTCCGCGACCGGCGGCTGGTGCTGCGGCTGCGGGTGGAGCGGGCGTACGGCATCCCGCGGTCCTGACCCGCTACTGCCGGCTGACCGACCGGCTCACACCCGCGACGACGGCCGACGCGAGGATCCACCCGGTGATCACCAGCACGTACGACAGCCACTGATACCACCCGCGCGGCCCGAAGGCCCCCTCCTGCCCGAAGGAGATCACCGGCACCAGCAGGTCCAGCGTGTAGAAGACGGGGTTGAAGTCGGGCGCCTCCCCGGCCTTCAGCGGCGCCGGCCGGTGCAGCCCGTACACCACCGACCCCACGGCGAGCAGCGACAACAGCCACGCCGCCGCCCGCAGCGGCCGGAAGCCGTAGCCGACGGTGGCGTCCTGGACGACACCCCACAGCCGGCCATACCACGGCAGGGTCGTGCGGTGCCGGCGCTGCTTGGCGAGCTGGACGAACCGGGCCGCGTGCTCGTCACCGATCCGCAGGTAGGCGCCCGTCAACTGCTCGTAGGAATGGGGGACATAACCGTCCCGGTCGCGTTCCAGCATAGGGAGCCGGTGCTCGGCGGGTTCGTGCGGCATCAGGGAGGCGTATACGAGCCCGTTGAGCAGCACCACGTCCGGCACGGCCGCCGGCTCCAGGAACAGCACGTCGGTCTGGGTCCGCCGCAGATTCAGCGTCCCCTCCATGGCGGGGCCGCGCAGCCACAGTTCGCCGACGGTGCAACTGCTGGCCCTCAGGCCGGACTCGCCGGGACGCGAGAGCCGGCTGTACGACAGGTCCAGCCGCCCCGCGATCCGCGCCCCGCGCAGCCCGACCCACCCCTCCACCTGCGCGTACCGGACGCGCACGTCCCCCTCGACGGAGAGGGTCTCGGCGTCCAGCGCTGCGTGCTCCGGGTGGACGAGCCGCGCATCGCTGAGGTTGACGGAGCCCGCCACCCCCGCGCCGTTGAGCCGGATCTGCCCCCGGGTGCGCAGCCCCGGCGCCCACAGGTCGGCGCCGATCGAGGCCTGGTTGAGCTGGAGGACCGGCTCCTCGGCATCGGGTGCGTCGACCCGGGCGCTCTCCAGGTACAGGCTGCCGCCGACCTGCGCCCCGCCGAGCCGGACGACGCCGTCGAACCGGGTGCGGGTCATGCGCAGGGCGCCGTCGACATGGACGGACGAGGCGACGAGACCGGGCAGCACGGACTCGCTCAGGTTGAGTTCCCGCAGCCGGGCGGCGGCGCAGCGCGGCGGTTCGTCGAAGTGGCAGTGGCGCAGCCGCACCGGATGGTCGATCGTCGCGTACTGCAGGTCGAGCCGCCCGGTGATCCGGGCGCCCACCACATCGAGCGCCGGTATCTCCCCGTCCTGCTGCGGTCCGTTCAGCAGCGCGGCCCGCAACACCGCGCCGCGCACGGCCCGTTCGGGTCCCCAGCCGGCCGGGTCGGGGTCGTCGCTCTCACGGAAGTCCACGGTTCCGCCCCGCGAGAACGCCCGCCACACCCGCTGTTCGGCCGGGGTCAGATCGTTGATCTCCATCGCGGGCGACTCTGACCCGACCGCACAGCGGGTGTCAACCGCATACCTACGGCCGGGCGTTCCACTCCGCGATGACCGGCCGTCCGTGCTCGGTGGACAGCCGGCTCACCGTGCCCGTGCCGAGCTGGAACAGGCGGCCCTCGGCCGGTGACAGGCCGAGCCGCCGGGCGGTGAGGACGCGCAGGAAGTGGGCGTGGGCGACGAGGACGACGTCGCCGTCGTGCCGGGTCATCGCGGCGTCGGCCCGGGACAGCACCCGGTCGGCGCGCTCGCCGACCTCGGCCGGGCTCTCGCCGCGGTGCTGCGGACCGGGCACCACACCGTCGTGCCACAGGTCCCAGTCGGGGCGGGTGCGGCGGATCTCGGCGGTGGATATGCCTTCGTAGCCGCCGTAGTCCCACTCGTGCAGGTCGGCGTCGGTGACGGTCCCGATGAGGCCCGCGAGTTCGGCGGTGCGGACCGCGCGGGCGAGGGGGCTGGTGAGGACGAGAGAGAAGGTCCGGGCGGACAGGAGCGGGGCCAGGGACTTGGCCTGCCCCTCACCGTGCGGGGTGAGGGGCAGGTCGGTGAAGCTGGTGTGGCGTCCCGTGGCGCTCCACTCCGTCTCGCCGTGGCGGACCAGGAGGAGATCCCCCACGGCAGGACCTACTTCTTCTCTACGGCGTGGCCGCCGAACTGGTTGCGCAGCGCGGCGATCATCTTCATCTGCGGGGAGTCCTCCTGGCGGGAGGCGAACCGCGCGAAGAGGGAGGCCGTGATCGCGGGCAGCGGGACCGCGTTGTCGATCGCGGCCTCCACCGTCCAGCGGCCCTCGCCGGAGTCCTCGGCGTAGCCGCGCAGCTTGTCCAGGTGCTGGTCGTCGTCGAGGGCGTTGACCGCGAGGTCCAGCAGCCAGGAGCGGATGACGGTGCCCTCCTGCCAGGAGCGGAAGACCTCGCGGACGTTGTCCACGGAGTCGACCTTCTCCAGCAGCTCCCAGCCCTCGGCGTAGGCCTGCATCATGGCGTACTCGATGCCGTTGTGGACCATCTTGGCGAAGTGGCCCGCGCCGACCCGGCCGGCGTGGACGTAGCCGTAGGGGCCTTCCGGCTTGAGGGCGTCGAAGACCGGCTGGACGCGCGCGACGTTCGCGGGGTCGCCGCCGACCATCAGGGCGTAGCCGTTCTCCAGGCCCCACACACCGCCGGAGACACCGGCGTCGACGAAGCCGATGCCCTTCTCGCCGAGCTCCTTGGCGTGCTTCTCGTCGTCCGTCCAGCGGGAGTTGCCGCCGTCGACGACGATGTCACCGGGGGAGAGGAGATTCCCCAGCTCGTCCACGACCGACTGGGTGGGGCCGCCCGCCGGGACCATCACCCACACCACACGGGGGGCTTCGAGCTTGTCGACCAGCTCGGCGAGGCTGCCGACGTCGGCGAGGTCGGGGTTGCGGTCGTAGCCGATGACGGTGTGGCCCGCGCGGCGGATGCGCTCGCGCATGTTGCCGCCCATCTTGCCGAGACCGATGAGACCGAGCTGCATGGTTACTTCACTTCCTTGAGGTCGCGGTAGGCCGCGACGAGGGCGGCGGTGGAGGCGTCCAGACCGGGCACGTCGGCGCCCTCGGTCAGTGCGGGTTCGATGCGCTTGGCGAGGACCTTGCCGAGCTCCACGCCCCACTGGTCGAAGGAGTCGATGTTCCACACCGCGCCCTGCACGAACACCTTGTGCTCGTACAGCGCGATCAGCTGGCCCAGCACCGACGGGGTCAGCTCACGCGCCAGGATCGTGGTGGTGGGGTGGTTGCCGCGGAAGGTGCGGTGCGGGACCTGCTCCTCGGCGACGCCCTCCGCGCGCACCTCCTCCGGCGTCTTGCCGAAGGCCAGCGCCTGCGTCTGGGCGAAGAAGTTCGCCATCAGCAGGTCGTGCTGCGCCTTCAGGTCGTCGCTCAGCTCGGCCACGGGCCGCGCGAAGCCGATGAAGTCCGCCGGGATCAGCTTGGTGCCCTGGTGGATCAACTGGTAGTAGGCGTGCTGCCCGTTGGTGCCGGGCGTGCCCCACACGACGGGGCCGGTCTGCCAGTCCACCGGGTCGCCGTCGCGGTCCACGGACTTGCCGTTGGACTCCATGTCGAGCTGCTGGAGGTAGGCGGTGAACTTGGAGAGGTAGTGGCTGTAGGGCAGCACCGCGTGCGACTGGGCGTCGTGGAAGTTGCCGTACCAGATGCCCAGCAGGCCCAGCAGGAGCGGGGCGTTGGCCTCGGCGGGGGCGTTCCTGAAGTGCTCGTCGACGATACGGAAGCCGTCGAGCATCTCGCGGAAGCGGTCCGGGCCGATCGCGATCATCAGGGACAGGCCGATCGCGGAGTCGTAGGAGTAGCGGCCGCCGACCCAGTCCCAGAACTCGAACATGTTGGCCGTGTCGATGCCGAACTCGGTGACCTTCTCGGCGTTCGTCGACAGGGCGACGAAGTGCCTGGCGACCGCCTTCTCCTCGCCGCCGAGGGCGTTGAGCAGCCAGGAGCGGGCCGAGGTGGCGTTGGTGATCGTCTCGATCGTGGTGAAGGTCTTGGAGGCGACGATGAACAGCGTCTCCTCCGGGTCGAGGTCGCGGGTCGCCTCGTGCAGGTCGGCGCCGTCGACGTTCGACACGAAGCGGACGGTCAGCGCGCGGTCGGTGAACGCCCGCAGCACCTCGTACGCCATCGCCGGGCCGAGGTCGGAGCCGCCGATGCCGATGTTGACGACGTTGCGGATCCGCTTGCCGGTGTGGCCGGTCCACTCGCCGGAGCGCACCCGCCCGGCGAAGTCGGCCATCTTGTCCAGCACGGCGTGCACCTTGGGCACGACGTTCTCGCCGTCGACCTCGATCACCGCGTCGCGCGGGGCGCGCAGCGCGGTGTGCAGCACGGCGCGCTGCTCCGTGATGTTGATCTTCTCGCCGCGGAACATGGCGTCGCGCAGCCCGAACACACCGGTGGCGGCGGCGAGTTCCTGCAGCAGGGCGAGGGTCTCGTCGGTGATCAGGTGCTTGGAGTAGTCGATGCGCAGGTCACCCACGCGTACGACGTACCGCTCCGCGCGCCCGGGGTCCGCGGCGAACAGCTCGCGCAGGTGCGGCTGCCCCTCGGCGCGGTGGTCCTCCAGGGCGGTCCACTCCGGGCGCCGCGTCAGCTTGGGGGAGTCAGACATGAGAAGGGGTCTCCTTGCCGGCCTCGCCGCGCAGGGCGATGGCGTACATCTCGTCGGCGTCGAGGCGCCGCAGCTCCTCGGCGATGAGTTCGGACGTCTGGCGCACCTTCAGGGCGAGGGTGCGTGAGGGCTGGCCGGGCAGGGACAGCGTGGCCAGCGGGCCCTCGGGGCGGTCGATGACGATCTCGCCGTGCTCGGTGCCCAGGCGTACGGCCGTCACGACCGGCCCCGCCGTGACGACACGGTCGACCTCGACACCGAGGCGGGCCTCCAGCCAGCGGGCCAGCAGCTCGGCGCTGGGGTTCTCCGCCTCGCTCTCCACGGCGGCCGAGACGATCTTCTCACGGGCCTGGTCGAGGGCCGCGGCCAGCATCGAGCGCCACGGGGTCAGCCGGGTCCAGGCGAGGTCGGTGTCGCCCGGGGCGTAGGACCGTACGCGTGTCTCCAGCGCCTGCAGGGGGTGCTCGACGGCGTACATGTCGGTGATGCGGCGCTGGGCCAGCGCGCCGAGGGGGTCCTTGGCGGGGATCTCGGGCGCGTCCACCGGCCACCACACGACCACGGGGGCGTCCGGCAGCAGCAGCGGCAGGACGACCGAGTCGGCGTGGTCGGACACCTCGCCGTAGGTGCGCAGCACCACGGTCTCGCCGGTGCCCGCGTCGGCACCCACCCGGACCTCGGCGTCGAGGCGGGAGGCGGTGCGGTCGCGGGGGGTGCGGGCGTGCCGCTTGATGACGACCAGCGTGCGCGCGGGGTGCTCGTGCGAGGCCTGCTCGGCCGCCTTGATGGCGTCGTAGGCGTTCTCCTCGTCCGTGACGATCACCATCGTCAGGACCATGCCCACGGCGGGTGTGCCGATGGCGCGGCGGCCCTGCACCAACGCCTTGTTGATCTTGCTTGCCGTGGTGTCGGTCAGGTCGATCTTCATGGCCTGCGCCAGCTCCGTCCGTCTCGTGCGAGCATCTCGTCGGCTTCCTCGGGACCCCAGCTGCCCGACGCGTACCGCGCCGGACGGCCGTGCGTCGCCCAGTACTCCTCGATCGGGTCGAGGATCCTCCAGGACTCTTCCACTTCCTGGTGACGGGGGAACAGGTTGGCGTCCCCGAGGAGGACGTCCAGGATGAGCCGCTCGTAGGCCTCCGGGCTGGACTCGGTGAACGACTCGCCGTAGGCGAAGTCCATCGTGACGTCCCGGATCTCCATCGAGGTGCCCGGCACCTTGGAGCCGAACCGGACGGTCACGCCCTCGTCCGGCTGCACCCGGATGACGATGGCGTTCTGTCCGAGCTCCTCGGTGGCGGTGGAGTCGAAGGGGGAGTGCGGGGCGCGCTGGAAGACGACCGCGATCTCCGTGACCCGGCGGCCCAGACGCTTGCCGGTGCGCAGGTAGAACGGCACGCCCGCCCAGCGGCGGTTGTCGACGTTCAGCTTGATCGCCGCGTAGGTGTCGGTGGTGGAGGCCGGGTCGATGCCGTCCTCCTGGAGGTAGCCGCGCACCTTCGCGCCGCCCTGCCAGCCCTCCGCGTACTGGGCGCGCACGGTGTGCCGGCCCAGGTCCTCCGGCAGTTTGACGGCCTTCAGGACCTTCAGCTTCTCGGTGAGCAGCGAGCCCGCGTCGAAGGAGGCCGGCTCCTCCATCGCGGTCAGCGCCATCAGCTGCAGCAGGTGGTTCTGGATGACGTCACGGGCCGAGCCGATGCCGTCGTAGTAGCCCGCGCGGCCGCCGATGCCGATGTCCTCGGCCATCGTGATCTGGATGTGGTCCACGTAGGAGCGGTTCCAGATCGGCTCGAACATCTGGTTGGCGAAGCGCAGCGCCAGGATGTTCTGGACGGTCTCCTTGCCGAGGTAGTGGTCGATCCGGAAGACCTGCTCCGGGTCGAACACGTCGTGCACGAGCGCGTTCAGCTCGCGCGCGCTGGCCAGGTCGTGGCCGAACGGCTTTTCGATGACCGCCCGCCGCCAGGAGCCCTCGGGGGCGTCCGCCAGACCGTGCTTCTTCAGCTGCTGCACGACCTTCGGGAAGAACTTCGGCGGCACCGAGAGGTAGAAAGCGTAGTTGCCGCTGGTGCCGCGGGCGGCGTCCAGTTCCTCGACGGTGTCGTGCAGCGTCTTGAACGCCGTGTCGTCGTCGAAGTCGCCCGGGATGAACCGCATGCCCTCCGCGAGCTGCTGCCAGACCTCCTCCCTGAAGGGCGTACGCGCGTGCTCCTTGACGGCGGCGTGGACGACCTGCGCGAAGTCCTGGTTCTCCCAGTCGCGGCGGGCGAAGCCCACCAGGGAGAAGCCCGGCGGCAGCAGGCCGCGGTTGGCCAGGTCGTAGACGGCCGGCATCAGCTTCTTGCGGGACAGGTCGCCGGTGACGCCGAAGATGACTAGCCCGGAGGGGCCCGCGATCCGGGGGAGCCGGCGGTCCCGTTCGTCCCGCAGCGGGTTGGACCAGTCGAGGGCCGGCACGCTCACCGGGGCCTCCACCGTCACTTCCGCGCCTTCGTTGCTCATTCCCCGTCAACTCCCTTGCTCATAAGGGACTTCGTCACGGTGTCCAGCAGGTCCTGCCAGGCCACCTCGAACTTGGCCACGCCCTCGTCCTCCAGCCGGGTCACGACCTCGTCGTAGGAGATGCCGAGCCGCTCGACGGCCGCCAGGTCCGCGCGGGCCTGCGCGTAGCCGCCTGTCACCGTGTCGCCGGTGATCACGCCGTGGTCGGCGGCGGCGTTCAGCGTGGCCTCCGGCATGGTGTTGACCGTGCCGGGCGCCACCAGCTCGTCGACGTACAGCGTGTCCTTGTACGCCGGGTCCTTCACTCCGGTGGACGCCCACAGCGGGCGCTGCTTGTTGGCGCCCGCGCCGGCCAGGGCCGGCCAGCGCTCGCCGGAGAAGACGGCTTCGTACGCCTCGTACGCCAGCCGGGCGTTGGCCAGCGCCGCCCGGCCCTTGAGCGCCAGGGCCTCGTCGGTGCCCAGTGCGGTCAGGCGGCGGTCGATCTCGGTGTCGACGCGCGACACGAAGAATGAGGCCACAGAGTGGATGCTAGACAGATCCAGGCCCACGGCCTGCGCCTTCTCCAGGCCCGCGAGGTAGGCGTCCATGACCTCGCGGTAGCGCTCCAGGGAGAAAATCAAGGTCACGTTGACGCTGATGCCCTGCGCGATCACCTCGGTGATGGCCGGCAGGCCCGCCTCGGTGGCCGGGATCTTGATCATGACGTTGGGGCGTTCCACCAGCCACGCCAGCTGCTTGGCCTCGGCGATCGTGGCCGCGGTGGCGTGCGCGAGCCGTGGGTCGACCTCGATGGAGACCCAGCCGTCCCGGCCGTTCGTACGGTCGTACACCGGGCGCAGGACGTCGGCGGCGGCCCGCACGTCGGCGGTGGTCATCATCCGCACGGCCTCGTCGGTGGTGACACCCCGCACGGCCAGGTCGGCGAGCTGCTCCTCGTAGCCCTCGCCGGAACCGATGGCGGCCTGGAAGATGGAGGGGTTGGTGGTCACGCCCACCACGTGCCGGGCGGCGACCAGCTCGGCGAGGCCGCCGGTGGTGATCCGCTTGCGCGACAGGTCGTCCAGCCAGATGGAGACGCCCTCGTCGGAGAGGCGCTTCAGGACGGGTGCTTCGGTCATTTCTCGATCATCTTCTTTCTGGCGGTCGGATCAACCACGCGTCGCGGCCAGGGACTCCCTGGCCGCGGCGGCGACGTTCTCCGCGGTGAAGCCGTACTCGGCGAACAGGGTGGCGGCATCGGCGGAGGCGCCGAAGTGCTCGAGGGAGACGATGCGTCCTGCGTCACCTACGAAGCGGTACCACGTCAGGGCGATCCCGGCTTCGACGGCGACGCGCGCTCGCACGGACGGCGGAAGGACGCTGTCGCGGTACTCGCGCGACTGCTCCTCGAACCACTCCACGGACGGCATCGACACCACCCGGGTCCCGATCCCCTCGGCCTCCAGCCGCTCCCGCGCGGCGACGGCCAGCTGCACCTCGGAGCCGGTGGCGATCAGGATCACGTCCGGCGTCCCGGTGGAGGACTCCGCGAGGACGTAACCGCCGCGGGCGGCGTCCGGGTTCGGCGCGTACGTCGGTACGCCCTGCCGGGTGAGGGCGAGGCCGTGCGGGGCCGGCCTGGTGGAGTGCCGGCGCATGATCTCCGCCCAGGCGACGGCCGTCTCGTTGGCGTCGGCGGGGCGTACGACGGTCAGGCCCGGGACGGCGCGCAGCGAGGCGAGGTGCTCGACGGGCTGGTGGGTCGGGCCGTCCTCGCCGAGGCCGATGGAGTCGTGCGTCCACACGTACGTCACCGGAAGCTGCATCAGCGCCGACATGCGCACCGCGTTGCGCATGTAGTCGGAGAACACCAGGAAGGTGCCGCCGTAGATCCGGGTGTTGCCGTGCAGCGCGATGCCGTTCATCTCCGCGGCCATCGAGAACTCGCGGATGCCGAAGTGCACGGTGCGGCCGTACGGGTCGGCCTCGGGCAGCGGGTTGCCGGCGGGCAGGAACGACGACGTCTTGTCGATGGTGGTGTTGTTCGAGCCCGCGAGGTCGGCGGAGCCTCCCCACAGTTCGGGCAGCACGGCGCCGAGCGACTGCAGGACCTTGCCGGAGGCGGCCCGGGTGGCGACGCTCTTGCCGGGCTCGAAGACCGGCAGCGCGTCCTCCCAGCCCTCGGGGAGCTGACCGGCCACGACCCGGTCGAACAGCGCCGCACGCTGCGGCTGCGCCGCGCGCCACTCGCCGATCCGCTTGTCCCAGGCGGCGTGTGCCTCGGCGCCCCGGTCCAGGGCCCGGCGGGTGTGGGCGAGGACCTCGTCAGCGACCTCGAAGGCGCGTTCCGGGTCGAAGCCGAGGAGGCGCTTGGTGGCGGCGATCTCCTCCTCGCCCAGCGCCGAGCCGTGGGAGGCCTCGGTGTTCCGCGCGTTCGGGGCGGGCCAGGCGATGATCGTGCGCATCGCGATGATGGACGGCCGGTCGGTCTCGGCCTGCGCCGCCTTCAGGGCCGCGTACAGGGCGTGGACGTCGACGTCCCCCTCGGCGGTCGGCTCGATGCGCTGGGTGTGCCAGCCGTAGGCCGCGTAGCGCCCCAGGACGTCCTCGGAGAACGCCGTCGCGGTGTCGCCCTCGATGGAGATGTGGTTGTCGTCGTAGAGGAAGACCAGGTTGCCGAGCTTCTGGTGGCCCGCGAGGGAGGAGGCCTCCGCGGAGACGCCCTCCTGGAGGTCGCCGTCGGAGACGATCGCCCAGATGGTGTGGTCGAAGGGCGAAGTGCCCTGAGGGGCGTCCGGGTCGAACAGTCCGCGCTCGTAGCGGGCGGCCATCGCCATGCCGACCGCGTTGGCGACGCCCTGGCCGAGCGGGCCGGTCGTGGTCTCGACCCCGGCCGTGTGGCCGTACTCGGGGTGACCGGGCGTCCTGGACCCCTGCGTGCGGAACGCCTTGAGGTCGTCCAGCTCCAGCTCGTAGCCGGCGAGGAAGAGCTGCGTGTACAGCGTCAGCGAGGTGTGGCCGGGGGAGAGCACGAAGCGGTCGCGGCCGGTCCATTCCGGATCGGCCGGGTCATGGCGCATCACCTTCTGAAAGATCGTGTACGCCGCCGGGGCCAGGCTCATCGCCGTGCCGGGGTGGCCGTTGCCCACCTTCTGTACGGCGTCGGCGGCCAGAAGGCGGGCCGTGTCGACGGCACGCCGGTCGAGGTCGGTCCACTCGAAGCTGTCGGGCGTCTGCGTGCTCATCTTCAAGAAGTCCTCTGGAAGAGCGGGATTGCTGGTCTGACGCGTTAGAGATTAAAAGTCTGACTTTTAGCTGGCGAGGTCGTCGTGTGTCAGCCTTTGGTGAAAGTGGGACACCACCCGTACGGACTAGTCGGTGCGAGAAGGACATGGCGGACAGAACCTCCCCTCCCGGAGAAGACGGCGACCTCATCAGGACGTTCCCGTTCCCCTCCGACCTCAGCGTGTGCGGCGTCGGCATGCAGGTCGGCCCCATGGGCGCGGACCGCGCATGGCACGCCGACGCACCGCTCGACAAGGTCCACCGCATCGACTTCCACGTGGTGATGCTGTTCTCCGCCGGTCCCGTCCGCCACATGATCGACTTCGCCGAGTACCAGGCCCGGGCCGGCGACCTGCTGTGGATCCGCCCCGGTCAGGTGCACCGCTTCTCGACCGGGGCCGAGTACCGCGGGACCGTGCTGACCATGCAGCCCGGATTCCTGCCGCGCGCCACCGTCGAGGCCACCGGCCTCTACCGCTACGACCTGCCCCCGCTGCTGCACCCCGACGAGCCCGAGCTCGCCGGCCTCACGGCCGCCCTGGACCAGCTGCGCCGCGAGTACGAGGACGACGTCACCCTGCCCCTCGGCCTGCACACGGCTGTCCTGCGCCACTCCCTCACGGCGTTCCTGCTGCGCCTCGCCCACCTCGCGGCCCGTTCCGCCGAGGCCCGCAGCAACCCCTCCGACACCACGTTCACCCTGTTCCGGGACGCCGTGGAGAAGGGCTTCGCCACCAACCACAGCGTCAGCGCCTACGCCGACCACCTCGCCATCTCCCGCCGCACGCTGGTCCGCGCGGTGCGCGCCGCGACGGGCGAGACCCCCAAGGGCTTCATCGACAAGCGCGTCGTCCTGGAGGCCAAACGCCTCCTCGCCCACACCGACCTGCCCATCGGCCGCGTGGGCGTGGCGGTCGGCTTCCCCGACGCGGCCAACTTCTCCAAGTTCTTCCACCAGCACACGGACATGACCCCGGCGGCGTTCCGCGCGGAGCTGCGCTGAGGCCGGTCAGCCGCGCTCGCCCTCCTCGGTCCTGAAGGGACGAAAGCCCCGGCTGAGGTAGTTGGGCAGGGCGCGGGGATGGTCCAGCGACGAGGTGTGCAGCCACACCCTGCTCACCGACGGGCGCGCCGCCCAGGCGCCGCGGACCGCGAGCGTGAGGGCGAACGCGCCGAGCCCCTTGCCGACGAACTCCGGCAGCAGCCCGAAGGACCCGATCTCCACCTCGTCACCCGGATGCGGCCGGTAGGTGACGATGCCCGCGGGTTCGCCCTCGAAGGACAGCAGCCGGAACATCCGCTCCGGGGCCTCGGCGAACCAGTCGCGCCACTCCCGCCCGGTCCGGCTCGCGCTCTTCCAGCCGTAGGGCGCGCCGACCGCCGTCAGGAGGCCGGTGATCAGGGGTGAGTCGCGGTCCAAGGGCTCCATGACCAGGCCCGGCACGGCGGGGGCGGCTACGAGCCGGTCCGGGCCGGTCATCTCGACGTACGTCACGATCTCCTTCATCAGCGCAGGCTAAAGGGGGCCTCACGCACGCGTGAAGCCCCCTGGCGGCCGTGCTCAGCGCCCGAAGTGGAACCAGTTGACGTTCACGAAGTCGGCCGGCTGGCCGCTGGTGAAGGTCAGGTAGACGTCATGGGTGCCGGTGACGCCGGTGATGTTGGCGGGGATCGTGCGCCAGGACTGCCAGCCGCCCGTGTTGCCGAGGGCGAAGCTGCCGACGGGCGCGTTGGAGCGGCTGTCCAGGCGGACCTCGACCAGTCCGCTGACGCCCGGGCCGGCCCCGCTCGCGACCCGGCCGTAGAACTGGGTGGCGGCCGTGGAGCCGAAGTTGACGCCCCGGTAGAGGACCCAGTCGCCGTTGGCCACGGCGCCTATGTTCTGGCCGCCGCCCGTGTCCGTGGTGCCCTCGGTGATCACGCCGGACTGGGCGTCGAAGGACTCGGCCTGGACGGCCGAGTAGGCGTCGCGGTTGCCGGTGGGCGGCGGGGTGGTGCCGCCACCGCCGCCGGACGACAGCACCTGGACGTAGTCGACGACCATCGCGTGGCCCGGCACCGTGCCGGAGTCCGGGCCGCCGCCGAAGGCGCCGGGGAAGCCGCCGCCCATCGCCACGTTGAGGATGATGAAGAAGCCGTGGTTCGTGGCGTTGGCCCAGGTCGTCGCGTCGACCCGGTCGGCCCTGACCGTGTGGTAGTCGGTGCCGTCGACGGAGAAGCGGAGCTGCTCGGGGCTCGTGGAGCGGTCCCACTCCATGCGGTAGGTGTGGAAGCCCGCCTGGCAGGTGGTGCCGGGACAGCTCGTCGAACCGCCGATGCCGGTCGTCTCGTTGCAGGGGCCACCCGGGTTCGTGCCGCAGTGCAGCGTGGCCCAGACGGTGTTCAGGCCCTGGACGTTCTCCATGATGTCCAGCTCGCCGACGCTCGGCCAGTTCCAGTAGTTGCCTCGGAACGGCGCGCCCAGCATCCAGAACGCCGGCCAGTAGCCCTTCGCGGCGGCGCCGGTGACGTTCGGCATCTGGATACGGGCCTCGACGCGCAGCTTGCCGCCGGACGGGGGCTGGAAGTCGGTGCGGTTGGTCTCGATCCGGCCCGAGGTCCAGTTGCCGGCGGCGTCACGGCGCGGGGTGATACGCAGGTTGCCGCTGCCGTCCAGCGCCACGTTGTTCGTGCTGGAGGTCATCGTCTCGACCTCGCCCGTGCCCCAGTTGGCGGCGCCGCCGGGGTAGGAGGTGCCGGTCGCGTACTGCCAGTTGGCGGTGTTGACGCCCGACCCGGCGGGCCCGTTGAAGTCGTCGGCGAAGACCTGCGTCCAGCCCGACGGGGGCGGCGGCGCGGTGGCGCTCGCCGTGGACGTGACGCTCGTGGCGGCCGCCGCGGCCAGGGTGAGCGTGCCGACGGCCGCGAGGAGGGCCCGCCGCAGCGGGCGGCGTCTGGGGATGCCTGAGGTGCGGCTCATGTGGGGGTGCCTCTCGACAGAAGGGAACAGGGGTTGCGGGGAGCCCTGAGAGCCCTGCTTGAGAGCGCTCTCAAGGTGCGCCCAATGTCCCCTCGGCCGGCCGCGGCGTCAAGAGGTGAAGCAGGGAAATCCCTTGCGGTGCGGGCAAGTTCATGAGGTGAACCCGAATGTGCCGTCCGGCCGGCAGGAACGGGCGGCCCGTCATGCGGTACGCCGTCGTCAGCGCAGGGCCGGCTCCCGCTGCCGGCGGCGCCTCATCCCGCGGCCCGATCCGCTCGTGCACCCGGCGCAGCGGCCGCGGCGCCCACCAGGCCCGCCGGCCCAGCAGGGCCGTCGACGCGGGGACGAGCAGCATGCGCACGACCGTCGCGTCGATCAGGACCGCCGGCGTCACCGCCCGGGCGAGCGTGGCGAGCACGGCCCCTCCCGGCAGGTTCGTCCATCGGCTACACCCGCAGACTCCCGCCGCACCCCAAGCCCCCGACCCCCGACCCCCGGCCCCCGACCCCCGGCCCCCGGATCGCGGGAGCGAGCGGTTCACGGGCCTCCGTCGCACGGGGGAGAAGGGCGGGAGCCTCGGCTGTACGGGGAGGAGAAGGGCGGGAGCCTCGGCCGTACGGGGAGGAGAAGGGCGGGGGATCGGCCGTACGGGACGAGGGCGCGGGGGATCGGCCGCCCGGGGAGGGAATCCCCCTACGGATGCGGGGCGTTGATCCGACCGGCACCCGTGACCGAGAAGGAGTCCCATGTCCGACGAACCCGCCGTCCGCGAACTGCGCCTGGTCGTCACCGCCGACGATTACGACGCGGCCCTGCACTTCTACCGGGACGTCCTCGGCCTGCCCGAGCGGGCCGCGTTCTCCTCGCCCGGCGGGCACGTCACCATCCTGGAGGCCGGCCGGGCCACCCTGGAGCTCACCGACCCGAACCACGCGGCGTTCATCGACGACGTCGAGGTCGGCCGGCGCGTGGCCGGACACGTCCGGGTCGCCTTCCGGGTCGGCGACTCCGCCGCGGTCACCGCCCGGCTGGCCGCCGCGGGCGCCGAGGTCCTCGCCGAACCGACCCGCACCCCCTGGAACTCCCTCAACTCCCGCCTTCAGGCACCGGGAGCCCTTCAGCTCACCCTGTTCGAGGAGCTGGGCGACGGGGCTTCCTGAGGTGCGCCGAGCGGATAGTCGTAGCGGATGAACCCGTTGAACGCGGCGATCCTGTCGTAGAGGGCGCGTGCCGTGGCGTTGTGGTCCTGGGTGGTCCGGTACAGCCGGACCGCGCCCCGCTCCCGCGCCTTCACGGCCACCTCCTCGATCAGCGCCCGCGCAACACCCTTCCCGCGCGCGTCCTCGGCGACGAAGAGGTCCTGGAGGTAGCAGCTGCCGGCCGGCCAGGCATGGGCGTGGAAGAGGTGGTGGGCGATGCCGACCAGCCGGCCGTCGGCCGTGCGCGCGCCCAGGCCGTGCACCTCGGTGCCCTCCAGAAGTCGGCACCGGGTGGCGGGTTCGCCGTGCGCAGCCGGGCGACGACGGGGTGACGGTTCAAGGACCGGGCTGACATGGGCGGCTCCTCGGGTCGCGGACCGTTCCGGTGTTCCGGCCGGTCGCGGGCCCCGCCTCGCCGGTGAGAGGGATATGCGCGAGGGGCGCCCCCGTGGCGGGGACGCCCCTGCTTGCGGAGATCACTTACGGATATCGCTTCCGGAGGTTTCCTCCGGAGGTGTCAGCCGGTGAAACCGGCCGTGATGGAGGTGAACTGCCAGTTGTTCTGGCTGATGCCGGAGCAGTTGCTGGTCACGCCGCCGCCCGGGCACGGCCGGTCGCGGTTGACCGCCCAGTAGGCGAGGCGGGCGATGTGGTGGGAGTTCGCCCAGTCGCGGATCTGGGTCCAGATGGCGACCGAGGTGAGCTCCTGCTGGTCGGACAGGCCGTTCATGCCGGAGATCCCGATGTGCGCGTACGCGGTGGCGTCGTCCCAGCCGAAGGTGGACTTCAGCTTGTTCTTCAGCCCCTCGGTCGCGTTCACGGTGTTGCCGTACATGTCGGCGCCGCCGCCGAAGTCGAACGGCATGATGGTGAACACGTCGATGTTCGCGTTCAGCGCCTTCGCCTGCTCGATGAGCCGGTTGCCCCAGTAGGTCGGGCCGGTCGTCGAGGTGCCGAAGGTGAGGATCGTCCGCAGGCCCGGGTTGCCGGCCTTGACGATCTTCAGCGCGTTGAGGATGCGGTCCTGCACGACGGCGTTCTCGAACTCGTCGGTGTTCTCGATGTCGACGTCGATCGCCTTCAGCCCGTACGCGTCGATCACCTTCTGGTACGCGCCCGCCAGTGCCTCCGGCGTCGAGCAGTTCGGGCCCAGCTTGTTGCCGCTCCAGCCGCCGATCGACGGGACGATGTCACCGCCCGCGGACCGGATGGAGTTGATGACGCTCTGGTCGTTGCCGCCGGTCAGCGGCCTGCTGCCGTCCCAGGCGGGGTTGCAGCCGCCCGAGGAGAGGATGAACGCCATCGTGAACCACTTGACCCCGGTCGCGCTCATCACCGAGGTCGCGCTGGGCGGGTCGCCCCAGCCGAGGTACAGATAGGGCGCGGCCTGCTTGAAGCCGGTGCCCCCGCCCCCGCCGGCGTCGGTCGTCACCGTCACGGCGTTGGAGACGGCGGAGCTGTTGCCGGCCGCGTCCCGGGCCCGCACGGTGAAGGTGTACGAGGTGCTCGCCGCGAGCCCGGACACCGTGGCGCTCGTCCCCGACACGCTCAGCACCTGGTTGGAGCCGCTGTAGACGTCGTACGCCGTGACGCCGACGTTGTCGGTCGAGGCGTTCCACGCCAGCGACACGCTGGACGAGGTCTTGCCGGTGGAGCGCAGGCTGCCCGGCACGCTCGGCGCCTGGGTGTCCCCGCCGCCCCCGCCGCCGGGCCCGTCGAGGCTGATGTCGTCGGCGTAGTAGGTCCCTTGGCCGTACCAGCCGTGCACGTACACCCGCGCGCTGGTCTGCGAGGCGCCGGTCGTGAAGGACAGACTCAGCTGGCTGTACGCCGACGGGGAGCTCGTCCAGGTCGAGGCCCCGCCGTCCACCCCGAGGTAGACGTAGGAGCCCCGCACCCAGCCGCTGAGCGAGTACGTCGTGTTGGGCTGGACCGCGACGGTCTGCCCGCACTTGGCGTTGTCACTGGAACTCGCGGCCCCCTGCAGCGCCCGGGAACCGCCGTGCACGGGCGAGGAGACGACCGACCCGAGATTGCCGGAGCAGGACCAGGGCGACAACGACCCTGCTTCGAAGCCGGAGTTGGTGAGGACGTTGGCCGCATGGGCGGTGCCGGGCAGCGCGACGGCCGCGCCGACCGCGAGCCCGACGGCCCCGCACAGCGCGAGGAGCCTGCGTCTGGAGCGACTGAGGAGTGAGTGGCGCACGCGATCTCCCTGAGGGGTGTGGGGTGTTCGGGAGTGCACAGGGGTGCGAAGTGATACGCCACCAAAGTTGGTATGGACCAATCGCGCTGTCAATAGGTCGGTGCGGATTGGTCCATACCTGGGATGGAGTTACTCAGGCGCGCGGGGAACGGCGCGACAAGCCACGACGAAACCCGCAAGCGGCGGACGCCGCCGCGCAGACGGGAATGGACAGACAGGCCCTAGATGTATTGATCACAAGCGTTGTTAACGCCGGCAGGTCTTGATCATGGCGAAGACCTCCGGTGTGGTGGAGGTGTCTAGGCTCCACACCACGCACGG
>NZ_JBITYN010000020.1:0-41528 GCF_044545925.1 Streptomyces sp. NPDC053367
TCCTCCACACCTACAACCACCACCGCTGCCACACCGCACTGGCCGGACACCCGCCCATCAGCCGCGTCAACAACGCTGCGGGTCAATACACCTAGAGCGGCAGGACGGTAGCCGCACTCTCCACCGACTCCACCGACTCCATCGGCGCAGGCACGGCCGGCAGCAACGCCGCCCCCTCGACCCGCTGCTGCGGCAGGGAGACCGCACGCAGTGGCCGCGGCCCGGACACCACCGTGTAGTCCTGCCCCAGGAACGGCGGCGACACCTCCCCGGGGTCCTCGCCCAGCGCCGACTGCACAGCCAGCCAGGGCACGTTGAGCCCGCACAGGGACAGCTGGTGCAGGCCACCCGCGGGCCGTGTGTTCACGTCCATCAGCACCGGCGTGTCCCCGAACATCCGGAACTGGATGTTGGACAGATGCCGCAGCCCGAACCCCTCGGCGATCCTCCGCGCCGGCTCCAGCCACTGTTCGTGCAGCGTGAAACCGCGCCGCCGCCCGTTCTTCGTCCGGCCCACGGCCAGCCGGACCCGGTTGTCGGGCCCGGTGAGCACGTCCACCGACACCTCCGGCTGCTCCAGCCGCGGCATCACCAGCCAGTCCACCGGCTCCTCGGCCTGCCGCAGCGCCTCGACGACCAGGTCGAGATGGACGTACGGGCTGGGGAAGCCGCTGAGGTGCACCAGCGAGAAGGGCGCGCGCGTGATCACCCGGAAGCCGACCCCGCCCGCGCCGGACGCGGGCTTGAAGCACGCCTTGTGCCCGCCGGCCTCCAACTCCTCGACGGCGGCGAGGAGTTCGTCCGCGCCGCGGACCCGCCACCACGGCGGCACGGGCACGCCGATCGCCTGGACGGCCTCATAGGCGACGATCTTGTCCTCGAAGACGGCGATCGCCTCCGGCGGCGGCGCCAGCAGGGCCGTGCCGGCGGCCTCGAACTCCGCGCGGTGCGCCGCGATCGCCGCCTGGTGCAGCCGGGGCACGAACACGTCGATGCCGCGCCGCGTGCACTGGTCCAGGGCGTACTCCACGTACGCCGCCGGGGACAGGCCCTCCGGCTCCAGCTCGGCGGTGTCGGCGGCGGCGAGCACCGGCGAGTCGGGGTCGCCGTGCGTGGCGTGGATCTCGACGGCCCGGTCGCTGGGATTTCTCCGCAGCTGATCCATGAAGAACACGTTCTCCGCGTACGTGCGGTTGAGCCAGACGCGTACGCGAGAGACCATGCAGGCCGCCTTTCACGGTTCGCGGGCAGGGCGGAGCGGCCCGTGCCCGGGCAGGATGGAGGGAGGGTCACCGAACCGCCCTGACGAAGGGGGTTTCGGGGCGGTGGTGTCGGGGGGATCATACGGCTTTCGCGGGGTGCCGCGTGCAACGCCCGTGTTACGGATTCGGCGGTGCGCGGCGCACGGCGGCGCGCGGGACTCGAACGCCTTGTCGGCCGCCCGCGCCATGTGCTGTTGTAGTGACGAACGGTGCACGAAGAGGGACGTCGAGGGGCCGGCCGGGCCGGCACGGGCAGACCGGGACGGGCGCAGCCCGCGAGGGCCGGCGGACCCCGGTGAGGGACGACGAAGGGGAGCACGCGTGGCGGCGAAGGCCGGCGGGGACGGACGGCTGCTGGCCATCAGCGACCTGCACATCGGGTATCCGGAGAACAGGGAGCTGGTCGAGAAGCTGCGGCCGGAGTCGGAGGACGACTGGCTGCTGGTGGCCGGGGACGTCGCGGAGACGGTCGAGGACATCCGCTGGACCCTGGAACTGCTCGCCGACCGCTTCCGCAAGGTCGTCTGGGCGCCCGGCAACCACGAGCTGTGGACCCACCCGAGCGACGCCGTCACCCTGCGCGGGGTCGCCCGCTACGAGCACCTCGTCGCGATGTGCCGGGAACTGGGCGTGGTCACCCCCGAGGACCCCTACCCGGTGTGGGAGGGCGACGGCGGCCCGGCCCTGGTGGCGCCGCTGTTCCTGCTGTACGACTACTCCTTCCTGCCGAAAGGCTGCACGACCAAGGCGGAGGGGCTGGCCTACGCGCACGGCACGGGCATCGTCTGCAGCGACGAGCACCTGCTGCACCCCGACCCCTACCCCACCCGCGAGGCATGGTGCCGCGCGCGGGTCGAGCTGACCGGGCGCAGGCTCGCCGAGGAGGCGGGGGACCTGCCGCTCGTGCTGGTCAACCACTATCCGACGGACCGGCACCCGACCGACGTGCTGTGGTACCCCGAGTTCGCCATGTGGTGCGGCACCACGCTGACCGCGGACTGGCACCGCCGCTTCCGGGTGGCCGCCATGGTCTACGGCCACCTCCACATCCCCCGCAGCACCGTGCTGGACGGCGTCCCCTTCGAGGAGGTCTCCGTCGGCTACCCCCGTGAGTGGCGCCGCCGGGACAGCCCGCCGGGCATCCCGCGCCGGATCCTGCCGCGCGAGACGCCCGAGCGGGGCATCCCGGTCGAGCGGGCCTGAGGGGGTCAGCCTCTGGGCCCCCAGCTGTGCAGCAGCCGGAAGAACTCCTCCTCGTTGCCCCTCAGGCCCGCCTCCGCCAGTGCCTGCTCCGCCTCGGCGAGCACGGACGGCGGCACGGCGGGTGGCCGGCCGGAGCCCGAGGGGCTCCCGTCGGTGTCGAAGGCGGCCCGGACGGTGTGCAGCAGCCGCAGATACGCCTGGACCGCGGCTCGTTCACGGTCGGTCAGTACGGATGTGGTGGTCATGGCTCGGCTCTCCCCGTGTCGGATACGCTCGCGCACCCCCCAGCTTGCCCGCCACCACTGACAATCGGGCCGAACGGCTCACGCCTCGGGCCGCTTGACGCTCTCCAGGAGCATGTCCAGCCACTCGGCGACCTTGTCGCGGTGCTGGTCGGTGGGCAGTTGGGCGGCCCGCCACGCGATCCCGCGCACCCCGTGGTCCTGGAGCAGCCGCTCCAGCGGGTCACCGGGAGCCGAGACCGCGGCCTGCCGCTCCCGGTCGGCGAGCTTCTGCAGCAGGTCCTGCTCGGTGCGCTGCAGCGCGCCGGCGAGCGCCTCGCCGTCCTCCGCGGTCAGAAAGCCGGCGTGGACGCGGAAGAAGCGCTGGATGGCGTCGCAGTGCTCCATCGTCGGACGCCGGTCGCCGTTGATGAGCGCCCCGGCCTGCTGCCGGGACATGCCCGCCCCGTCGGCGATCTCCTGCTGGGTGTAGCGGCGCCCGTTGGGCTTGAGCCGGGTGCGACGCAGCAGGTCCAGCCGCTGCACGAAACGGGCCTGCACATCGGGCTCACCCGCCGGGCGGCCCTGGAGCAGGTCCTTGACGACGGGCTCGGGGACACCGGAGGCCACGGACAGCCGCGCCGTGTCGAACACTTCCGCGTGCGGCACGCCGAGCCGGTCGGCGAGCGCGGTGACACGAGCGACGACGGCCGTCAGGACAGCCGACGCCATGCCGCCCGGAACCTCGTAGCCATCCGTCACCGACGTGTCTCCTACGTCTCGCACAGCCATCTTGCATGTGGTCTCCGTGAACTTCCCGGAGCGTAGCGGGTGCTTCGAACTCACATCCAGGTCTCGCCACAACTGTGGCCAATTTCAGCCGTCAACAGTCACGGAATGCCACGATAGTTGACATGCCTACGGTCTGAGCAGCAGGATCGGGGCGCCGCGAGAAGGCCGCAGAGGCAAGAGGGGTGACCTCCCGATGGCATATCAGGCAGGTGGGCAGCGGCCGGCGCCGTGGCCCGCCCCCGTCAGTCCCCAGGCCCAGGAGTATCTGCGGGACTACGCCGCGCTCGTGGAGGCCGTCCCCTTTCCCTCGCTCGTCGTCGACCACCGCTGGGACGTGGTCCTGGCCAACAGCGCGTTCGAGACACTTTTCCGGGGCGTCGGCCCGCACCCGTCGGCCATGCCGGGGGACAACTTCCTGCGGTTCGTCCTCTTCCACCCCGACGCCGCGTCCGTCCTCGGCGAGCACGAGGCCCGCTGGTGCCTGCCGATGCTCGCCCACCTCGCCTCCGCCCTGGAGCGGCACGGCCACGACCCCGCCCTGCAGGCGGTCCGCCGCGAGATCGCCCAGGACCCCCTGATGGACGCCGCCTACCGCCAGGGCCTGCCCCACTGGATGCGCGCCATGGGAGACGCGGCCGTGGAGCACGACGGTGCCGTCCGCCCGCTCCTCCACCCCGACCCCTCGTGGGGGGCCGCCGACTGCCGCATCGTCGACGAGACCCCCAAGTCCCTGCACGTCCTCGGCTACACCCGGCTGACGATGGTCCCGCGCGGGCGTGCCGCCGCCCCCGGCAAGGGGCCCCGCCCCGGGCGCCGCACGGCAGGCCACCTGACGGTGGTGCCGGCCCCCGAGGTCTGACCCTCCCGCCGTACCGGCGACTTTCACGCAGAGGTCACCACACCCTTCCCTGACGTTTGCTGCTCTTGGAACACTCCTTTCGCGCACCTTCCGTCAGCACGAGAGGTCAGGTTCCCCACCCATGCCCGAAGTCAACCGGCGCTCATTCCTCCAACTGGCAGGCGCCACAACGGCGTTCGCCGCGCTGGCGAGCAGCATCGAGCGGGCCGCCGCGCTCCCGGCCAACCACCGCGCGGGCACGATCGAGGACGTCGAGCACATCGTCGTCCTGATGCAGGAGAACCGTTCGTTCGACCACTATTTCGGCAAGCTCCGCGGCGTCCGCGGCTTCGGCGACCCGAACCCGGTGCGGCTCGGCAACGGCAAGTCGGTCTGGCACCAGAGCGACGGCACCCGGGAGGTGCTCCCCTTCCACCCGGAGGCCGACGACCTCGGCATGCAGTTCCTGGAGGGCCTGCCGCACGGCTGGACCGACGGCCAGCAGGCGTACAACGGCGGCGACTACGACAAGTGGCTGCCCGCCAAGGGCACCACGACCATGGCGTACCTGACCCGCGAGGACATCCCGTTCCACTACGCCCTCGCCGACGCGTTCACCGTCTGCGACGCCTACCACTGCTCGTTCATCGGCTCCACCGACCCGAACCGCTACTACCTGTGGACGGGCCACACCGGCAACGACGGCCAGGGCGGCGGCCCCGTCCTCGGCAACGACGAGCTGGGCTACGACTGGACGACGTACCCCGAGCGCCTGGAGCGGGCGGGGGTCTCCTGGAAGATCTACCAGGACATCGGCGACGGCCTGGACGCGGCCGGCTCCTGGGGCTGGATCTCCGACGCCTACCGCGGCAACTACGGCGACAACTCGCTGCTGTACTTCAACTCGTACCGCGGCGCCCAGCCCGGCGACCCCCTGTACGACAAGGCCCGCACCGGCACGAACGCCAAGGCGGGGGAGGGCTACTTCGACCGGCTGAGGGCCGACGTCCAGGCGGGCCGGCTGCCGCAGATCTCCTGGATCGCCGCGCCCGAGGCGTTCTCCGAGCACTCCAACTGGCCCTCCAACTACGGCGCCTGGTACATCGCCCAGGTCCTGGACGCGCTCACCTCGAATCCGGCGGTGTGGGCGAAGACGGCCCTGTTCATCACCTACGACGAGAACGACGGTTTCTTCGACCACGTCCTGCCGCCGCTGCCCCCGAGGTCGGCCGCGCAGGGCAGGTCGACCGTCGATGTGTCGCTGGACCTCTACCCGGGCGACAGCAGGCGCCCGGCCGGCCCCTACGGCCTCGGCCCGCGGGTGCCGATGCTGGTCGTGTCGCCGTGGAGCAAGGGCGGGTTCGTCTGCTCGGAGACCTTCGACCACACCTCGGTCATCCGGTTCATGGAGAACCGCTTCGGTGTGCGCGAGCCGCACATCTCGCCCTGGCGCCGTGCCATCTGCGGCGATCTGACCTCGGCGTTCGACTTCTCCCGCCCGGACAGCCGCCCGGCGTCCCTGCCGGACACCGGCGACTACGCCCCGCAGGACCGCGAGCGCCACCCCGACTACGTCCCGACCCCGCCCGCCGACCCGAGCCTGCCCCGGCAGGAGCGCGGCCTGCGCCCCGCCCGCCCGCTGCGGTACGCCCCGGCGGTGGACGGCGCCCTGGACGCGGCGGCCGGGACATTCACGCTCGCCTTCGCCTCCGGCGCGCGGGCCGGAGCCGCGTTCTGGGTCACCGGCGGCAACCGCACCGACGGGCCCTGGACGTACACCACCGAGGCCGGCAAGACACTCTCGGACACCTGGAACACGGTGTACTCCAGCGGCGCGTACGACCTGACCGTGCACGGCCCCAACGGCTTCCTGCGCGTGTTCCGCGGCCCCGGCAGAGCGGCAGGTCCCGAGGTCACCGCGCGCCACACCGGCGACGACATCCAGCTGACCTTCACCCACAAGGGTTCGGGCACCGCCCAGCTGAAGGTCACCGACGGCTACGGCGGCGCGCCGCGCACGGTCAGGGTGCGCGCCGGCGCCACCGTGCGGCTGACCGTCGACCTGGCGGCGAGCCGCCGCTGGTACGACCTGACGGTCACCTCCGACACCGCGCCGACGTTCCTGCGCCGTTTCGTCGGCCACGTCGAGAACGGCCTGCCCGGCGTCAGCGACCCGGCGATCGTCACCGACTGACCCACCGGCCCTCACCCACGGCCGCCCCGGCGATCGTCACCGACTGACCCACCGGCCCGTACCCACGGCCACCCCGGCCCGCCGCGCGCGGCCGGGGCGGCCCGGGCCTGCCGTGTGCACGCGGACAGGTCCGAACGACGGGCTCTGGGCCACGAGCCGGGCGTCCACCGGCTCCGGCTGGGGCGGGGACACCGCTGTGCGCCGGCGCAGAGTCGCCGGCTGCGCCTGTTCCTGTGCCTGTTCCTCCTCCTGTGCCTGTGTCTCGCCGGCGGGCCGCTGCGGTGCGCCCCGCGACAGCAGGACCACGCCCCAGGCGGCCAGTCCCGCGCCCGTCAGGGCCGCCAGGACGCCGGCCGGGCCGCCCTGGAGGTGCTCTCCGAGCAGGGACAGGCCGATCAGCGCGGCCGCGACCGGGTTCGCGAGGGTCACCATGGCGAGCGGTCCGCCCAGGCCGCCCCTGTACGCGGTCTGCGACAGCAGCAGGCCGCCCGTCGCGAAGGCGGCGACGAGCACGGCGACGCCGATCACCTGGACGCTCAGCAGGGGTCCGCCGCGGTCGGTGGCGGCGACCGTCACGGTCTGGGTGAGCGCGGAGGCGACCCCGGAGGCGAGGCCCGAGGCGGTGGCGTGCCTGAGCCCCGGCCGGGCGCCGGGCCGCGACAGCAGGCCGATGAACAGCGCTGCGGTGCCCGCGACCGTGAGCGCCTCCGCAGGGCTCAGCACGTCGTCCGGGGCCGGCCCCGACGCCGTGGCCAGCAGCGCGGCCAGGCCCGCCAGCGTGAACGCCGTGCCCCGCCACTCGCCGGCGCTCACCCGCCGGCCGGCCACCCGCGCGCCCAGCGGCACCGCGGCGACCAGGGTGAGCGCCCCCAGCGGCTGCACCACGGTGAGCGGCCCGTACTTCAGGGCCACCACGTGCAGCAGCGCGGCGGAGGCGTTCAGCAGCACCGCCCACCACCAGGCGCCGCTGCCCAGCGTGCGCAGCAGGCCGGCGCCCCTGGAGCGGGCGGCGAGCCGCTCCTGGGCCACCGCCGCGGCGGCGTAGGCGACGGCGGAGAACAGGGAGAGGACGACGGCGAGGGCGAAGGCGGCGTTCATCGGCCCGCTCCCACCAGGACGCCGTCCTCGGCCGGGGCGAGCCGCGCGGTGCCACGGCCCGCGGTGGTGACCGTGCGCCTCGGCGCGTGGACCACGGCCAGGGCGAGTGCGAGCAGCGCGGCCGCGACGACCGCGTCCAGCCAGTAGTGGTTCGCCGTCCCCACGATGACCAGCAACGTCAGCAGCGGATGCGCCAGCCACAGCCACCGCCGGCGCGAGCGCGTGGCGACGATCAGGCCGATCGCCAGCATCAGCGCCCAGCCGAAGTGCAGCGACGGCATCGCCGCGAACTGGTTGGAGAGGTGGTCGGTCCGGGGCGGCCCGTACACCGAGGGCCCGTAGACCCGGCCCGTGTCCACCAGGCCGGTCGCGGCGAGCATCCGCGGCGGGGCCAGCGGGAACGCCAGATGCAGCGCCAGCGCGGCGGCGGTGAGCGCGGCGAGCACCCGCCGCGCCCACACGTAGTGCGCGGGGCGCCGCAGGTAGAGCCAGACCAGGAAGGCCGCGGTGGCCGGGAAGTGCACGGTGGCGTAGTAGACGTTGGCGGCGTGCACGAGTGAGTCGCCGTGCAGCAGCAAGGACTGCACCGAGCCCTCACCGGGCAGCCACGCGGCGCGCTCCAGGTCCCAGACGCGGTGGGCGTTGCGGAAGGCCGCCTCGGTGTGACCGGTGGCGAGCTGCCGGCCGAGCTTGTAGACGAGGAAGAGCCCCGCGACGAGCAGCAGCTCGCGCAGCAGCGGTGGCCGGGCCCTCTCTTCGGGCGGCTCCGCTCGGTCGGGCTCGGTCCGTGCCTTCATCCCCGGCCCCTCTTCCTTGCGACTGACGTGGTGCGTGCGGTCGTACGCCCGGACATCGATACGAGTGAGTACCGATACCAGGCTGTACCGATACGCCAGTGTACCGATACGGTTCAGTACCGGTACACTGGCGTATCGGAAAGGTGCGTCACACTGGAGCCTGGAAGCCGGACCAGGAGCCGTCACGGTGGAACGGCCACCTTGACGAGGAAGTGCTCGACCACCGCCGGAGCGAGAGGAAGTGCCGATGACGTCGCAGGCCGCGGACCGACCCGAACAGGTCGCCTCGCGCCGCTCCAAGCTCACCCGGGAACGGGAGCAGGAGTTCTTCGACGCCGTACTCGACCAGATCCGCGAGTGCGGTTACGACGCCGTCACCATGGACGGCGTCGCCGCCAGCACACGCTGCAGCAAGTCCACGCTCTACCGGCAGTGGAAGACCAAGCCCCAGTTCGTGGCGGCGGCGCTGCGCTCCAACCGCTGCCCCCGCTTCGCCGGCATCGACACCGGCTCGCTCGCCGAGGACCTGCGCCAGGCCGCGCGGACCGTCGGCGCCGCATCCGACAAGGACCAGGGTCTGCTCCAGGCCCTCGGCCACGCCGTCATGCAGGACCCCGAACTCCAGCAGGCCCTGCGCGAGGCCCTCGTCGACCCCGAGATCAACGCGCTGCGCGAGATCCTGCGGCGCGGAGTGGAGCGCGGCGAGGTCCCGGCCGACCATCCCGCGCTGGAGTACATCCCCGCCCAGATCTACGGTGTGCTGCGCGCACGCCCCGTCATCGAGGGCGAGTACGCGGACTCGGACTACCTGGTCCGGTTCGTGGAGGCCGCGGTGCTGCCCGTGCTCGGCCTGACCTGAAGACGCAGGCCGCCGTCCACGGGATGACCGGACGGCGGCCTGACCGCGCCGCACCGTGGGGACGGGGGCGGCGCGCACCCCCCGGCCGGGTGGGACGCCTCTGGAGCGGAGAGGCATCCCACCCGGCCGTCGTGCGCCGTGCGGGGCCGGACGTCCCGGCTCCCCGTCGCCGGGCGCCGTACGAGGATCAGACGTCCTGCCCGTCGCCGCCGCCGGACGACGCCTCGATGCCCTCGGTGATGTCGTCGAGGATCGACAGGGGCTGGTCGACGTCCACACCGAAGCGGACCAGCACCAGCCGGCCCTTGTCCGCGGGGGAGGGGAACGCCAGCGACTGGACGTAGCCGTCCGAGCCCTTGCTGGTGATCGCCTTCCAGCGCACCAGATAGCCCTTCTGCCCGGCGACGGTCACCGCCTTCGAGGCCAGCACCCGGTGCGAGGTGATCTTCCCGTAGCCCTGGCCGTAGGACTCCTTCGCGTTCGCCGCGATGTCCGCCTTCGCCACCGCCTCCGGCGTGGAGCCCTCGGCGCCCAGCAGCTCGGCCGGCGCCGAGTACGCGCCGCCCTTGGTGCACTGCTGGGAGGGGTCGCTCGGGCACTTGTAGGTGGTCTCGGACGTCATCTGCGCGCCCACCGGCATCGCCTGCCCGGACCAGCCCTCGGGCACCGGCAGGCTGATGGCGTTGGCGGGGTCCCGCAGCGTGCCGCCGCCCTCCACCTCGGGGGCCTCACCGCGGGGGCCGTCCCCGGGACTCTCCCCGGGGCTCTCCCCCGGATCCGGCGACGGCCCGTCCGGCCCGCCGCCGTCGCCGGACGGGCCCCCGTCCCGGCCGTCCGGGGCGCCGCGGTCCGCCTGCGTCCCGGCCCGGTCCGAGCCGCCGTCGTCGGCCTTGGTCAGCGCGTACACGCCGACCCCGATGCTCGCGAGCACCGCCGCCGCCACCGCGACCGCGATGCCCGTCCGCAGCCCGCGCCGCCGCCCGGCCGGAGCCGCGCCCGGCTGCCCCGGATACCCGGGGTGGGCGGGAAACGCGGCCTGCGTCGGCATCGCCGCGAAACCGGGCTGCCCGGGCTGGGGCACAGGCCCGGGGTACCCCGGCTGTGCCGGCGGCGGCCCCCAGGGCGCGGCCGAGCCCGCCGGACGGGTCTGCTCCGTCCATGCCCCGCCGTCCCACCAGCGCTCGGTGGCGGGACCGTCACTTTTCTGCCCGGGGTCGGGGTACCACCCGGGGGGAGTCACCTGCGTCATACCCCCACCGTATGAGGCGACCGTGAAAGCGCGATGAGAGGGAGACGCCCGCCCCCGGGGAAAGGCCGGAAACCCGGGCGGACAGGGGTATACGCGACTGAAGCGGTGTCAACTGCCCCTGGGAGCGGCCCCGATGGTCTCGCTTCCGGGCAGCTCACCCGCCCCGTGCGTCGCCCCGGTGCACCGTCCGTCACCCCTCGCGGCAAGAGGTCACCCGACCCGCCACCACCGGGCCCGCCGGACGGCTACGCTCGACCTCGGTACGTCGTCCGGGCGACTTGGGGAGGTAGCGGGATGACGGAGGTACGGCCCACGGCGGCCGCCTCGGCTTCCCTGTGGGAGCGCGACGAGGAAGTCGCCGCCATCGCACAGGCGGTCGACACCCTGTGCGCCGACCGCGCGTCCGCGGGCAGCCTGCTGCTGTACCGCGGTGAGGCCGGCCTCGGCAAGACCGCCCTGCTGCACGAGGCACGCCGTATCGCCGAGGAACGCGGCTGCACGGTGTGGTTCGCGCGGGGCGGTGAGGCCCTGCGGTCCGTCCCCTTCCACGTCGTCCGCCAACTGCTCCAGCCCGCCCTCGTGTCGATGCTGCCGGAGGAGGCGCGCGAGTACCTCGGCGACTGGTACGACATCGCCGGACCCGCCCTCGGCATAGCCGAGCCGACCGAGCGTCAGGCCGACCCGCAGGGCGTGTGCGACGGCCTCGTCGCCGCCGTACGCCGCCTCGCCCGGCGCGAGTACCCGCTGGTGCTGCTGATCGACGACGCCCACTGGGCCGACCAGGAGACCCTGCGCTGGCTCGCCGCGTTCGCCGAGCGCATCGACGACCTGCCCGTGCTCGTGCTGGTCGCCCGCAGGCCCGGCGAGGTCGGCGGGGAGAGCGCCCGCTACCTCGAGGAGGTCGCCGCCGCCGGGCGGCCCGTCACCAACCTCAGCGCCCTCACCCCCGACGCCACCGCCGGACTGACCCGGGCCACGCTCGGCACGCACGCCGACGCCCCGTTCTGCCGCGAGGTCTGGGCCGTCACCGGCGGCAACCCCTACGAGACCGTCGAACTCCTCGCCAAGGTCCAGGACAGCGAACTGGAGCCGACCGAGGCGTCGGCCGGTGAACTGCGCGCCCTGAACCGCTCGGCACGCGGCGGCGGACTCGTCGCCCGCCTGGAGGGGCTCGGCATCGACGCCACCCGGTTCGCGTGGGCCGCCGCGATCCTCGGCACCGGCATCTCGGTCGACCTCGTCGCCCGCCTCGCCACCATGCCCCGCGCCGAGGCCGTGCGCTGCGCCGAACTGCTGCAGGGCGCCCGCATCCTCACCACCCCCGACGAAACCACCGGCGGCGACCTGGAGTTCGTGCACCCGCTGATCGCCAGCGCCGTCTACAACTCCATCCCCGACGCCCTGCGCACCGCGATGCACGGCATCGCCGCCGAGGTCGTCACCGACTCCGGGCTCGGCCCCGCGGCCGCCTCCCGCCATCTCCTGCAGGTCCACCCGGACGACGACGCCGCACTCGTCGCGCAACTGCGCGCGGCCGCCGCGGAACACCTCGCCGTCGGCGCCCCGGACGCGGCCCGCCGCTGCCTGGAACGCGCCCTGGAGGAACCGCCCCGGCCCGAGGTGCACGCCCAGGTGCTCTACGAACTGGGCTGCGCCACCCTGCTCACCGCGCCCGCCACCACCATCGGCCATCTGCGCACCGCCCTGTCCATGCCCGGCCTGGACGGCGCCGAGCGGGTGGACGCCGTCTTCCGCCTCTCCCAGGCGCTCCTCCACAACGACCAGCTCGAACAGGCCGTACGCACGGTGGAGGCGGAGGCCGCCCGGCACGAGGACGGGCCGGCGAGGCTGCGGCTCCAGGCCGTGCAGTACATGTGGGAGGGCATCTACGCCGGCGAGGCCTCGTCCCCCGGCCGCTCCGAGCGGCTCGCCCGGCTCGCTGCGACCTGCACGGGCCGCGACAACTCCGAGCGCGCCCTGCTCATCCTGCGCGGCTTCGACGCCATGACCCACGGCGAGAACGCCGAGGAGGTCGTCGAGCTGTGCGACCGTGCCCTCGTCAACGGCCGCCTGGCACCCGGTCTCGGCTGGACCGACACCGAGTGGGGTATCGAGCTGCTGATGATGCTCGGCAGCTGCTACGCCTACGCCGACCGGCTCGACCGCGCCGAGAGCCTGTTCTCCGAGGCCCTGCGCACCTACACCACGGCCGGCTGGAGCGGCGGGCACCTCTCCCTGGCCAACGCCTTCTTGGGCCTGGCCTACCGGAGGCAGGGCCGCCTCAAGGACGCCGAGAACGTCCTGCGCGAGTCCCTGCGCATCGCCGAGCGCGTCGGCCGTGGCCTGCCCCTGTACTGGTCGGCGACCTGCGGCCTGGTGGACACCCTGCTCGCCCGCGGCCATGTCGCCGAGGCCTGGGCGCTCGCCGAGCAGTACGGCTTCGCGCCGCCCTACCCGTCCACCATCGTGCTGCCGGACACCCGCTCCGTGCGCGGCCGCCTGCTGCTGGCCGTCGGCCGCACCAAGGAGGGCGTCAACGAACTGGGCGAGGCGGAGAAGGCGGCCGCCGCCCGCGGCGGGCACAACCCCGTCCTCGCGCCCTGGACCGTCGACCTCGCCCGGGTCCTCGCCGCCGAGGACCCGGCCCGGGCAGCCCAGCTGGCCGCCGACGCCCGCCGTCAGGCCGAGCGGTTCGGCACCGACACCGCCATCGGCGAGGCCCTGCGCTGCGCGGCCGCGCTGGAGACGGGGCAGGAGAAGGTGCGCCTGGCCGCCAAGGCCGTCGCCTATCTGGAGGCCTCGCCCTGCCAGTACGAGCACGCGGCCGCCCGGATCGAGCACGGTCTCGCGGCGGGCTCGGCCGCCGAGCTCAACCGCGGTCTGTCGCTGGCCCGTTCCTGCGGCGCGGACGGCCTGGTCGCACAGGCACAGGCGGCCCTGGAGAGGCGACAGCAGCGGGCCTAGGGCCTCTCGTTCGCACCATGCCGGCGTCGCGGGGCCGAACGACAGGCCCTGGTCAGGCCTTCGCGAACACCACCCACACCTGGCCCTCGGCGAAGTCGACCCGCTCGCCGTCCTCGGTCGTGAACCGGGTGCCGTCGGTGGCGGTCGGCCGTGACCAGGTCACGTCGAAGGCCTTGCCGTCGCGCAGCACCTTCGCCCGGCCCTTGCCGACCGTCTCGGTGAACGGCGTGTTGTTGCCCAGCGAGTCGTAGTAGTCCGACTTGCGCAGCGTCACGTACTGCACCACCACCGTCGCCGGGGCGACCCGGCCCGCGTCGGTCGTCGTCGTGTCCTCGCCGTCCATCGACACCAGCCAGCCGGCGCGGCTCGCGGACCAGGTGAAGGTGAAGCGGGCCGCCGGGTAGCGCACCGTCTCGGAGGTGTCGGCCGTCCCGCCCTCGGGCGCCGGGCCGTAGGAGAAGCCGGTGGTCAGCGCGGCGGCGCCGGGCGCCTCGGGCAGCAGCGCGGAGGGCCGCAGATACAGGTTGTGCGGGGCCGGCCGGGTCGTGTCCCGGTGGTACGCGTCCGATGTCCTGCCCGGCGGCTCCGCGCGCAGCGGCGCGGCCCCGATCAGCGGCATCAGCTTGCTCTGCGCCCCCGAGAAGGCGAGCACCGGCTGCCGGAACTGGCGCAGCAGTTCCAGGTCGGTCTCCCGGGCGCTGCGCACCGGTCCGACGTCCTTCGGCAGCTTGCTCGCGTAGACCGCCATCAGCCGGCTCATACCACCCTCGACCTGCTCGACGTAGACGAGGTCCGCGCTGTTCAGGCCGGTGTGCGGGCGGGCCCGCCGGGAGTTGTCGATCTTCACCGCGAGGACCGGCCCCTCGGCCGCCCGGCTGTGCCCCGGCTCCCGGTCCGCGCCCCGTCCGTCGCCCTTCGGGCCGTCGCCCGAGGTGCAGCCCGCGGCCAGGGAGGCCGCCACCGCGGCGGCCAGCAGCGCCGCCGTCGTCCTGCCGCGCCGTGCTCGTGCCTTGTCCGCCGTGCCCACCGTCGCCACCCGCCCGTCCTTTGTCACGATTGTGCGCTTGTCAGGTCATTGCAGGCCATACCCCTTCGCCCGGGGCGGCGGGCCGGGAGTCCCCCATTGGCGGGCCGGAAACGGCCCGATCGGCCCACGCCCGGTTCACGGCGGCCGGCCCGGGTACCCGGGCGTAGGCCGGCCCGGGACGAGCAGAGGGACGAGCAGAGGGGATCGCACGATGAAGGCTGTGACCTGGCAGGGCAAGCGGGACGTGCGCGTGGAGGACGTACCCGACCCCCGGATCGAGGAGCCGACCGACGCCGTCATCCGGGTCACGTCGACCGGTTTGTGCGGCTCGGACCTGCATCTGTACGAGGTGCTCACCGCGTTCATGACGCCCGGTGACATCCTCGGCCACGAGCCCATCGGCATCGTCGAGGAGGTCGGCGCCGGGGTGCCGGACCTCGCGGTGGGGGACCGGGTCGTGGTGCCGTTCCAGATCGCCTGCGGCAACTGCTGGATGTGCCTGAACAGCCTGCCCACCCAGTGCGAGACCACCCAGGTCACCGGCGAGGGCATGGGCGCCGCCCTCTTCGGCTACACCCGGCTCTACGGCTCCGTGCCCGGCGCCCAGGCCCAGTACCTGCGGGTGCCGCAGGCCCAGTTCGGGCCGATCAAGATCCCCGAGGGGCCGCCCGACGACCGGTTCGTCTACCTCTCGGACGTGCTGCCCACCGCCTGGCAGGCCGTCGCCTACGCGGACGTCCCCGAGGGCGGCAGCGTCGCCGTGCTGGGCCTCGGCCCCATCGGGGACATGGCCTGCCGTGTCGCGCAGGTCCGCGGCGCCGGCCGGGTGTTCGGCGTGGACCTGGTGCCCGAGCGGCTGGAGCGGGCCCGCGCGCGGGGCGTGGAGACGTACGACCTGCGGGACTTCGACGACGAGAAGGACCTGGTCCAGGCGATCCGCGACCAGACCGACGGACGCGGCCCGGACGCCGTGATCGACGCGGTGGGCACCGAGGCGCACGGCAGCGCCGCCGCCCGCCTGGTCCAGCAGGCCGCCAGCGTGCTGCCCCGCAAGATCGGCGGGCCGCTCGCCGAGCGCTTCAGCGTGGACCGGCTCGCCGCCCTGCACACCGCGATCGAACTGGTCCGCCGCGGCGGCACGCTCTCCCTGGTCGGCGTCTACGGCGGCATGGCCGACCCGCTGCCCATGCTCACCCTGTTCGACAAGCAGCTCCAGATCCGCATGGGCCAGGCCAACGTTCGCCGCTGGACCGACGAGATCCTGCCCTACCTCACCGACGAGGACCCCCTCGGCGTCGACGACTTCGCCACCCACCGGGTGCCGCTGAGCGACGCGCCGCACGCGTACGAGATGTTCCAGCGCAAGCAGGAGGGCGCGGTGAAGGTGCTGATGGAGCCGTGAGGCGGGGCTGCTACCGCTCGCCGAGGATCTCCGCGAGGTCGTAGCGCACCGGCTCCTCCAGCTGCGCGTAGGTGCAGCTGTCCGCCGTACGGTCCGGGCGCCAGCGGCGGAAGCGGGCCGTGTGCCGGAAACGCGCGCCGTTCTCCATGTGGTCGTAGGCGACCTCCGCCACCCGCTCCGGGCGCAGCGGCACCCAGGACAGGTCCTTCTTGCCCGACCAGCGGCTCGGCGCCCCTGGCAGCCGGGCCGTCTCATGGGCGGCCTCGTCCGACCAGGCGGCCCAGGGGTGCCCCGCCACGTCGTCCATCCGGAGCGGCTCCAGCTCCTCGATCAGCTCGGCGCGCCTCTTCATCGGGAAGGCCGCCGAGACCCCGACGTGCTGGAGCGCGCCCTTGTCGTCGTAGAGGCCGAGCAGCAGCGAGCCGACCACCGGGCCGCTCTTGTGCAGGCGGTAGCCGGCCACGACCACGTCCGCGGTGCGCTCGTGCTTGACCTTGAACATGGCCCGCTCGTCCTGGAGGTAGCGCACGGTCAGCGGCTTGGCGATCACACCGTCGAGCCCGGCCCCCTCGTACTGCTCGAACCAGCTCTGCGCGGTGTCCAGGTCGGTCGTCGCGGGCGCCAGGTGCACCGGCGGGGTGGCTTCGGCGAGCGCTCGCTCCAGCAGGGCCCGGCGGTCCGTCAGCGGGACGTCGAGCACCGACTCGTCCTCCAGGGCGAGCAGGTCGAACGCCACGAACGACGCCGGCGTCCGCTCGGCCAGGGTGCGCACCCGGGAGTCGGCCGGGTGGATGCGCTCGGTCAGCGCGTCGAAGTCCAGCCGGCCCTCGCGGGCGATGACGATCTCCCCGTCCAGCACGCACCGCTTGGGCACGCGCTCCCTGAGCGCCACCACCAGCTCTGGGAAGTACCTGGTCAGCGGCTTGCCGGTACGGCTGCCCAGCTCGACCTCGGCGCCGTCGCGGAACACGATCGCCCGGAAGCCGTCCCACTTCGCCTCGTAGTGCATCCCCGGCGGGATCTTCGCCACCGGCTTGGCGAGCATCGGCTTCACGGGCGGCATGACGGGCAGGTCCATGAACCGACTGTACGATTCGTCCCGGATGTCCGCCTGGTGCATGCTGGACCGCATGAGCGACCGCGACGACTTCCTCAGGTGGGTCGAGACCGCGCTCCATGACGCGGAGGTCGCGCTCCACGACGGCGACGCGGCCCCCCGCCGGGCCCTGTGGTCACGCGCCGAACCCGTCAGCGTCCTGGGCGCCTGGCAGGACGCCCACGGCCAAGCCGGCCTCGACCGCCTCTTCGCCGCGCTCGCCCGGACCTTCTCGGACTGCACGTCGTACGCGTTCGATCTGCAGGCGTACGACGTCGTGGGCGACATGGCCTACACGGTCGGCCTGGAGCACACCTCCGCCTCCGTCGACGGCAGGCCGCGCAGCTACACGCTGCGCGCGACCCAGATCTACCGGCGCGAGGACGGCGCCTGGCGGGTCGCACACCGCCACGCCGACACGGTGGCCGGGTGACACTCCGCCCGCCCTGTCCGGTATGCGATGTATGCCCGGGGCGCCTACCGTGGCCGCATGGGTGACGCGGTGGAACTGGAGGCGGGCGGCCGGACCGTACGGCTGTCCAACCCGGACAAGGTCTTCTTCCCGGAGCGCGGCTACACCAAGCTGGACCTCGCGCGCTACTACCAGGCGGTCGCACCCGGCATCCTGCGCGCCCTGCGCGACCGCCCCACGACGCTGGAGCGCTACCCGGACGGGGTGACCGGCGAGTGGTTCTACCAGAAGAGGGCGCCGAAGAACATGCCCGACTGGATCCCCACCGCCCACATCACCTTCCCCAGCGGACGCAGCGCCGACGAGATGTGCCCCACCGAGGAGGCCGCCGTGCTGTGGGCCGCCCAGTACGGCACCCTCACCTTCCACCCCTGGCCGGTGCGCCGCGCGGACGTCGACCGCCCCGACGAACTGCGCATCGACCTCGACCCGCAGCCCGGCACCGACTACGCCGACGCCGTCCGCGCCGCCCATGAACTGCGCGCCGTGCTCGACGAGTTCGGCGGACTGCGCGGCTGGCCCAAAACCTCCGGCGGACGCGGACTGCACGTCTTCGTCCCCATCGAGCCGCGCTGGACCTTCACCCAGGTGCGCCGCGCCGCCATCGCGGTCGGCCGCGAGATGGAACGCCGCATGCCGGAACAGGTGACCATCAAGTGGTGGAAGGAGGAGCGCGGCGCCCGCATCTTCCTCGACTACAACCAGACCGCCCGCGACCGCACCATCGCCTCCGCCTACTCCGTACGGCCCCGCCCGCACGCCCCCGTCTCCGCGCCGCTGCGCTGGGAGGAGGTGGGGGAGGCCCAGCCCGGCGACTTCGACATCACGACCATGCCCGCCCGCTTCGCCGAACTCGGCGACGTCCACGCCGACATGGACGAGCACGCCTTCTCCCTGGACGCCCTGCTGGAGCTGGCCAACCAGGACGAACGCGACCACGGCCTCGGTGACCTGCCCTATCCGCCGGAGTACCCGAAGATGCCGGGCGAGCCCAGGCGGGTGCAGCCCAGCCGGGCCAAGAAGGCCTGACCCGCAGGCGAGGGCGCCGGACGCCGGGCAGGGGAGTGCCCGCCGGGACGGCGACGGTGACCGCCCGGGACCCCTAGCCACATTAGGGGGGCGCGCGAGTAGGGGTTATCCCCCGGCCGGGCGGTCCGTAGCGTCGGGGCCCGTGACAGAACCGGAGGTGCCGGCCATCGCTCGCCTGGATGGAGCGGCTCACCTGGCAGAGCGGGGGGCGGCGTCATGGCGGTCGGTCGGAGCGAACGGGCCGGCGTGGGCATTCTCGGGACGGGCTCCTATCTGCCCTCCGGGATCGTCTCCAACGACCTGGTGGCCGAGCGCGCGGGCGTGACCGCCGCATGGATCCAGGACCGCACGGGCATCCGCAGCCGCCGCTACGCCGCCGCGGGGGAGGCCGCGTCCGACCTCGCCGTCGAGGCCGCGCGCGCCGCCCTGGACGCGGCGGGCCTCACCGCCGACCGGATCGGCCTGATCGTGGTCGCCACCTCCACCCCGGACCACCCGCAGCCCGCCACCGCCTGTCTCGTCCAGTCCCGGCTGGGAGCCCGGCACGCCGCCGCCTTCGACCTCAACTCGGTGTGCAGCGGCTTCGTCTTCGCGCTGGTCACCGCCGCCCGGCTGCTCGACCCGGCGGCACCCGGCGCGCGCCGGCACGCCCTCGTGATCGGAACCGACGTCTACTCGCGCATCGTCGACCCCGCCGACCGGCGCACCGCCGTGCTGTTCGGCGACGGCGCCGGTGCCGTCGTCCTCGGCCCGGTGCGCCCCGGGCACGGGCTGATCGCCGCCCGGCTGGCCAGCGACGGCGCCCGCCACGACCTGATCCACGTCCGGGCGGGCGGCAGCCGCGAACCGGCCTCCGCGCGGACCGTCGCCGAGGGCGGGCACTGGTTCCGGATGGACGGCCGGGGCGTCAGCGCCTACGTACGCACCGAACTGCCCCGGACCGTGCGGGAGCTGCTCGACCTGTACGACGTACCCGCGGACGCGGTCGACCACTTCGTCCCGCATCAGGCCAACGGAGTCCTGCTGCGCTCGGTGCTGCCCGACCTGGGACTGCCCCGGGCGCGGGTCCACCTCACCGTCGACGAGCACGCCAACACCGGCTCCGCCTCCATCCCGCTGACGCTCGACACCGTGCGGCGCCGAGGGGCGTTCGCCGACGGCGAGCTGGTGCTGCTGGCCGGCTTCGGCGGGGGCATGTCGCTCGGCACCGCGCTGCTGCGCTGGCAGGGCGACGCGGACGGTCACTGACACCCAGGCCCGTGAAAGGACTCAACGGCATGGCTCCGCTCTTCCCCACCGTCGCCGTGATCGGTCTCGGCACCACCGGAAGCCTCCTCGTGGACCTCCTGGCCCGCAGCGGGCGACGCGTCATCGGCCTCGACACCGATCCCGCCGCGCTGTCCCGCGCCCAGGACCGGCCCTCCGGCGCCGGAGTCTCCTGCACCACGCGGTACACGGACCTCGCCCCCGCCGAACTGGTGATCGAGGCCGTGCCCGAACGGCTCGCCACCAAGGGCGAGGTGCTCGCCCGGGCGAGCGGCGTCTGCGCTCCCGGCACGGTGCTGGCGACCACCACCAGCGGACTGCCCGTGATCGACGTCGCCTTCGCCGCCGGAGGGGCGGAGCACACCGTGGGACTGCACCTCTTCGCCCGCGACCGGGCCGGCGCGCCCACCGCCGTGGAGGTCGTCACCACCCCCATGAGCCGGCCGTCCGTCGCGGCCGCCGTCCGCGACCTGGTCGCCGACCTGGGCCACACCCCGGTCCCGGTCACCGACCGGGCCGGCTTCGTCGGCGGCGCGCTGACGATGGCCTACCTCAACAGCGCCGCGGTCATGTACGACCAGCGCTTCGCCTCCCGCGACAGCATCGACACCGCCATGACCCTCGGCTGCGGGCTCCCCCTCGGGCCGCTGGCCCAGCTGGACGCGCTGGGCCTGGACACGGTCCACGACACGCTGGAGGCGCTGTACGAGCGCACCGGCGACCGGCGCTATCTGCCCGCGCCCGTCCTGACGCACATGGTCGCCGCCGGTCTGCTCGGCCGGAAGTCCGGCCGCGGCTTCTACCGCTACGACGGCGACACCGGCGCGGACGTGGGCGACGACGGCGCCGGACTGCCGCCCGCCCGGCCCGTGCGCCGCGTCGGAGTCGTCGGCTCGGGGACCATGGCGGCCGGCATCGCCGAGGTCTGCGCACGCGCCGGACACCCCGTCACGCTGGCCGCCCGCAGCGAGCCGAAGGCCAAGGAGGCCGTCGCCGCCGTGGAGAGGTCGCTGCACCGGGCCGCCACGCGGGGCCGGCTGACCGAGCGGGACGTCAGCGCGGCGCTCGGACGGCTGACCGGCGCGGCCGGCGTCGACGCGCTCGCCGACTGCGACCTGGTCGTGGAGGCGGTCGCGGAGGACCTCGACGCGAAGCGGACGGTGTTCGCGATGCTGGACTCCGTGTGTCCGCCCGACGCCGTCCTGGCGACGTCGACGTCCAGCCTGCCGGTCGTCGCGTGCGCCCGCGCCACCGGCCGGCCCGAGGCGGTGCTCGGTCTGCACTTCTTCAACCCGGCCCCAATGATGCGGCTGGTGGAGGTGGCGCACACCGTACTCACCTCGCCGGGCACCCTGGCCACCGCGCACGCCTTCACCACCTCGCTGGGCAAACGCCCCGTGGCCTGCCGGGACCGGGCCGGCTTCATCGTCAACGCCCTGCTGTTCCCCTACCTCAACAGCGCGGTCGCGATGCTCGACGAGGGCCGGGCGACCGCCGAGCAGATCGACACGGTGATGGAACTCGGCCACGGCTACCCCATGGGCCCGCTGCGCCTGCTCGACGTGATCGGCCTGGACGTGTCGCTGGCCATCCAGCACACCCTCCACCGCACCTTCGGGGAGGACCACCTGGAACCGGCGCGTCCGCTGCGGCGGCTGGTCGGCGCGGGCCACCTGGGACGCAAGTCGGGACGGGGGCTGAGGACCAGCGAGGCGTGAGCGGGGCGGTGCCCGGCCGCTTCCGGAAAAACAGGTTGACGAATATCTTTCGTGACCGCGAATTGTAGTCGACGACCCTCTTCTGCGGGACCGGTGCGTCCGCTCGTTTTCGGTCGATTCAGACTCGAAATCTCAGCTGGCGGAACTTAGTTGACTGTTAACATGCGGTTCTGGTCGGGCAGCGGGGTGCCTGGTTAGGCTGTCGCAGCCCACACCCAATGTGGGAAGCACCGGCCATGAAACATGCTTTTTGTCGCTATCGGGGGTTGCGGGAAATGGCGTTAGCCGTAAGAGAAAACGGCCGATTTGGAGATCAGTTACCGGTTCTCCGCGGGATGCTCGCCCGCTGTCTTTCCGGTGAGGGCGGAATCGTCCTGGTGGAAGGGGCGGCCGGCTGCGGCAAGACACACGCCCTGGACACACTCACCGACCTGGGCATGAGGTCCGGCGCCTCGGTCCTCAAGCTGCGCGGGGCCTCGGCGGAGGCCGGGATCCCCCTAGCGACCCTGCGGCAGCTCCTGGAATGCCCGGAACTGCCCCGGGCCACCGCCGACCGCGTACGACGCGCCCTCGACCGGGGCGCCGACCACGCGACACCGCCGACGGCACGGCCCCGCCCCGCGGAGCCCGCCGAAATGCCCACCGGCTGGCACATTCAAGGCGCCCGCGAATTCCGCGTCGCCCTCTTCGAACTCGCCGCGCGGGTACCCGTCGTGATCTGCGTCGACGAGCTGGAGTTCGTCGACGCGGCCTCGCTGCAGTATCTGCTGCACCTCGCCGGCCGCTCCGACTCGGTACGCCTGCTGCTGGTCCTGGCCCGCACCCCGGGCAGCGAGCACAAGGAGGCGGTGTTCACCACCGAGTTGCTGCGCCAGCCGCATTTCCGGCGGATCCGGCTGCGCAGAATGACCCGCGAGGACACCGACCGGCTGGTGCGCACCGCGCTCAAGCCGCCACCCGGCACCCCGGTCGCCCCCGCCTGGTACGACATCAGCGGCGGGAACCCGCTGCTGCTGCGGGCGCTCACCGACGACCACCGCACCACCTGCGCCCCCGACGCGCAGCCCGGCGGCATCGAACCCGTCGTCGGCGACATGTTCGCCCAGGCCGTCCTCGCCTGCGTCTACCGCAGCGGACGCGCGGCCGCCCAGGTCGCCGAGGGCATGGCCGTGCTCGGCGCCTCGGCCACCGCCGACCTGCTGGGCCGGCTCCTCGGGCTGGCCCCCGCCGGGATCGCCCGCGCGGTGTCCGCACTGCGCCAGGCCGGACTCGCCGAGGGACACGCCTTCCGGCACCCGCACCTGGAGTCGACGGTCCTGGAGGACATCAACCCCGACCGGCGCTCCCGGATGCACCGGCGGGCCGCCGCACTGCTCCACCAGAGCGGCGAACACCCCCTCAGCGCGGCCCGCCACCTGCTGGCCGCCCACGCGTGCGACGAGCCCTGGGCGGTGCCCGTGCTGCGGGCCGCCGCCGAGCAGGCACTCGCCGACGACGACGCCAAGCTGGCCATGACCTGCCTGGAGGCCGCCTACGCGGCCTGCGCCGACCCCGACCTGCGGGCCGGCATCGGACTCGGCCTCGCCTCCATCATGTGGCGGCTCAACCCCTCCGCCTCCGAACGGCTGCTGGAGGAACCCCTCGCCGCGTACCGCGCGAACCGGCTGCCCGCCGCCCACATCGAACAGCTGCTGAAACTCCTCCTCGCCCACGGCCGGGTGGAGGAGGCCAAGAGCCTGCTCGGCGGCATCGGCGCCGCCACCCCGGGCGCGGCCCAGCCGAGCGCGCTGGCCCAGCTGCGCACGGCCGGCGAACTCGCGCACGGCGACCCGCCCCGGCCGGGACCCGGCACGCGGACGGACCGGGTCCCGCGGCAGCGCACCTCCTCCGCGCCCGCCGCCTCCCCGCTGGCGACGGCGTCCGCGGCCCTGTCCGGCTTCTTCGACGCCGACCACCAGGCCGAGGACCCGCCCGTCGCCGCTGCCGAACGCGCCCTCGCCGTCTCGCCGTTGACCGACGCCACCTTCGAGACCATCGTCAACTCCCTGAACGCGCTCGCCCAGGCCAACCGCCCCGACAAGGCCGCGCCCTGGTGCGACTCCTTCATGGAGGAGGCCAGACGCCGCGAATACCCGGGCTGGCAGGCCGTGTTCGCCTCGCTCAGGGCCGACATCGCCCTGCGCCAGGGCAACCTCCGCGACACCGAGAAATACGCCGGCCTCGCCCTGGACTGCGTACCCGGCGACGAAGGCAGCATCTTCCTCGGCGGCCCGCTCGCCAGCAGGATCCTCGCCTACACCGCCATGGGCCGGCACCGGCAGGCCGCCCGTGAACTGAGCAGGCCCGTCTCGGAGAAGCTGTTCCAGAGCGTGTACGGCCTCGGCTACAGCCGCGCCAGGGGACGCTTCTACCTGGCGACGAACCGGCTCAACGCCGCGCTCGGCGAGTTCCTCACCGTGGGCCGCCTGGCCGAGCAGTGGGAACTGGACCAGCCCTCGCTGCTGCCCTGGCGCACCGAGGCCGCGGAGGCCTGGCTCCGGCTGGGGGAGCGCGAGCGGGCGCAGGAGCTGATCCTCGACGAACTCGCCCGCAGCGGCCCAGGCGACTCCCGGGTCCGGGGCACGGCCCTGCGGCTGAAAGCGGCCGCCGGCGAACCCGACAAGCGCCCGCGGCTGCTGGCCGAGGCGGTGGAGGAGCTCCAGTGCTCCGGCGACCGCCTGGAGCTGGCCCGCACCCTCGGCTACCTCGGCCGCACCTATCTCGCCCTCGGCGACCGCGAGCGCGGCCGCTCGGTCAGCAGCCGCGCCTGGCAGATGGCCAAGGAGTGCGGCGCGGAGAAACTCTGCCTGAGCATCCGGATGGTGGTGGGCGACCCCAAATGGGGCGCCCCGGCGCCCGCCAGGGTCGTCACCGCGCAGGCGCCCGGCCCGCTGGAGCTTAAACGGGCCGGGGATACTCCGGGCGACTCCAAACTGAGCGAGTCGGAGGCCAGGGTCGCCGCGCTCGCCGTGGACGGATACACCAACCGGGAGATAGCCGCGAATCTCTACATCACCGTGAGCACGGTGGAGCAGCATCTCACCCGCGTCTACCGCAAGCTCAGGATAAGGAGCCGGCAGGAACTCCCGCTGGCCATGCGCACCAAGGTCGACGAGATCGCCTGACCCCCTATTCATCGGCACCCCTAAAAGGCCCCCGCGAACTGGAGCCGCGCAGAACGGCGTTGCTAGGTTCGCAGGCATGAAGGGAATAGTTCTGGCCGGTGGCACCGGAACACGGTTGCATCCCTTGACGCATGCCGTGTCGAAACAGATGCTGCCGGTCTACAACAAGCCGATGATCTATTATCCGCTCTCGGTTCTGATGCTCGGAGGCATCAGAGACATCCTGGTGATCTCCTCACCGTCCCAGATCGGCCTCTTCCGTACCCTGCTCGGTGACGGAAGCAGCCTCGGAATCTCCCTCGACTACGCCGAGCAGCCCCAGGCGAACGGAATCGCCGAGGCCTTTCTCATCGGGGCCGAACACATCGGGGACGACCCGGTGGCACTCGTCCTCGGGGACAACATCTTCCACGGCCCCGGCTTTTCCACGATGCTGCACGACGAGGTCAAGAACATCGACGGATGCGTGCTGTTCGGATATCCCGTCAAGGATCCCGAACGCTACGGCGTCGGTGAGACCGACCAGCGCGGGCACCTGGTCTCGCTGGAGGAGAAGCCCGCCCGCCCCAGGTCCAACCTCGCGATCACCGGTCTGTACCTCTACGACAACGACGTCGTGGAGATCGCCCGGGGCGTACGGCCCTCGGCCCGGGGCGAGCTGGAGATCACCGACGTCAACCGGGCCTACCTCGACCAGGGCCGGGCCCGCCTGGTCGACCTGGGCCGCGGCTTCGCCTGGCTCGACACCGGCACCCACGACTCCCTCCTCCAGGCGGGCCAGTTCGTGCAGGTCCTCGAACAGCGCCAGGGGGTGCGGATCGCCTGCCTGGAGGAGATCGCCTTCCGGATGGGCTTCATCGACTCCGCCGCCTGCTACGCACTTGGCAGCCGTCTGGCGAAGTCGGAGTACGGCGCCTATCTCATGGCCATCGCCGGCGCCGACCACTGAAGGATTCCCCATGCGCATAGTCGTGACCGGCGGTGCCGGCTTCATCGGATCCCACTTCGTACGCCGGGCCGCGTCCGGCGCCTACACCGGCGGCGAACTCCCCGAGATCGTCGTCCTCGACAAGCTCACCTACGCCGGGAACATCGCCAACCTCGACCCCGTCGGCGAGTCCCCCCTGCTGCGGTTCGTGCACGGCGACATCTGCGACCGGCCCCTGGTCACCGACGTGCTCAAGGGCGCCGACCTCGTCGTCCACTTCGCCGCCGAGTCCCACGTCGACCGGTCCATCGCCGGCTCCGAGGAGTTCGTACGCACCAACGTCCTCGGCACCCAGACCCTGCTGAACGCGGCCGCGGACGGCGACGTCGCCAAGTTCGTGCACGTCTCCACCGACGAGGTCTACGGATCCATCGACGACGGCTCCTGGACGGAGAGCGCACCCCTCGAGCCCAACTCGCCCTACTCCGCGTCCAAGGCGTCCTCCGACCTGCTGGCCCGCGCCTTCCACCGCACCCACGGACTGCCGGTGTGCGTCACCCGCTGCTCCAACAACTACGGCCCCTACCAGCACCCCGAGAAAGTCATCCCGCTGTTCGTCACGAACCTGCTCGACGGCAGGAAGGTGCCCCTCTACGGAGACGGCGCAAACGTCCGCGACTGGCTGCACGTCGACGACCACTGCCGCGGTATCGCACTGGTCGCGGAACGCGGCACTCCGGGCGAGGTGTACAACATCGGAGGCGGCACCGAACTCACCAACATCGGCCTTACCGAGCGCCTGCTGGAAATGCTCGGGGCCGACTGGTCGATGGTCCAGCGCGTGCCCGACCGGAAGGGCCACGACCGCCGCTACTCCGTCGACATCGGCAAAATATCCGACCAGCTCGGCTACCGGCCCCTGATTTCCTTCGAGCAAGGGCTCGCGGAGACCGTCGAGTGGTACGTGTCGCGCCGCGACTGGTGGGCCCCGCTCAAAAAAGCCGAACGCTCATACTGAGACGTTCCGAGCCCCATATCAACCCACCCCTATAGGGGTCGTCGGCCGCGGGCCCCGACGGTTAGCTTCGACGTAGATCATTGCCGCATCAAAGATTCGCACCTGGCTGCGACGAAAAGTCTGAGGTCCTGATGACGGAGAATTCCGCACTGCCCGAGGAGACCATCGCTGTCATCGGCATGGCGTGCCGGGTGCCGGGAGCGTCGACCCCGGACGCCTTCTGGCGACTGCTGAGCAGCGGGACGAGCGCCGTCACGGCCATCCCCGACAGCCGCTTCCGGCCCGGACCCGCCGAGGACCACCCCCGCTTCGGCGGGTTCGTCGAGACCCGCGCCGACGCGTTCGACGCCGACTTCTTCGGGATCTCCCCGCGCGAAGCAGCCGTGATGGACCCGCAGCAGCGCCTCGCCCTCGAACTGTGCTGGGAGGCCCTGGAACACGCCGGCATCGTCCCCGGCACCCTGCACGGCACCCGGACCGGCGTCTTCCTCGGCGGCTGCGCCGACGACTACGCCGCCCTCGTGCACCAGCAGGGCACCTCGGCCATCACCCCGCACACCCTGACCGGCCTCAGCCGCAGCGTCGCCGCCAACCGCATCTCCCACCTGCTCGGCCTCGGCGGCCCCAGCATGGCCGTCGACACGGGCCAGTCCTCGTCCCTGGCCGCCGTCCACCTCGCCTGCGAGAGCCTGCGCAACGGCGACAGCGACATCGCCCTCGCGGGCGGCGCCCAACTCAACCTCACCGCCGACGGCTTCACCGCCGCCGCCCGCTTCGGCGCCCTGTCGCCCGACGGCCGGTGCTTCACCTTCGACGCCCGCGCCAACGGATACGTCCGCGGCGAGGGCGGCGGCTTCGTCGTCCTCAAGCCACTGGCCCACGCCCTGCGCGACCACGACCCCGTCCTCTGCGTGATCCGCGGCTCCGCCCTCAACAACGACGGCGGCGGCACCAGCCTCACCACCCCCGACCGCCGGGGCCAGGAAGCCGTCCTGCGGGCCGCGCACCGACGCGCCGGCACCGACCCCGCCCACGTCCAGTACGTGGAACTGCACGGCACCGGCACCAGGGTCGGGGACCCGGTCGAGGCGGGCGCCCTCGGCGCCGTCCTGGGCACCGGCCGCGACCCGGGCACGCCCCTGGCGGTCGGCTCGGTGAAGACCAACATCGGCCACCTCGAAGGCGCGGCCGGCATCGCAGGACTCCTCAAGACCGCCCTCAGCCTGCACCACCGCCGGCTTCCCCCCAGCCTCAACTTCGAGACCCCCAACCCCGACATCCCCCTCGACGACCTCAACCTCCGCGTCCAGACCCGCCTCGACACCTGGCCCGACCCCGACGCACCCCTGCTCGCCGGCGTCTCCTCCTTCGGCATGGGCGGCACGAACGTCCACGTGATCCTGGAGCAGGCCCCGGAGCAGACGCCCGAGCCGCCCTCGGCCGCCGCACCCGGTGCGGTGCCCTGGGTGGTTTCCGGACGCGGAGCCGAGGCCGTACGGGCTCAGGCCGAGCGGCTGCGGGCGTTCGTCACCGAGCGTCCCGGACTGACCCCGGTGGATGTCGGGTTGTCCCTGGTCACGTCCCGTGCGGCGTTCTCGCACCGTGCGGTGGTGACCGGTTCGGACCGCGAGGAGCTGCTCCAGGGGCTGCGGCAGATCGCCGACGGTGTGGTCGAGCCCGGTGTGGCGGGTTCGGGTCGGACCGCGGTGCTGTTCACCGGCCAGGGCGCCCAGCGGCTCGGCATGGGGCGGGATCTGTACGACTCCTTCCCGGTGTTCGCGGAGGTCTTCGACGAGATCTGTGCCCTGTTCGACGTGGAGCTGCCCGCGCCTTTGAGGGGTGTGGTCTTCGGTGAGGACGGGGGTCTGCTGGACCGGACGGTGTTCACGCAGGCGGGGTTGTTCGCGCTGGAGGTGGCGCTGTTCCGGCTGGTCTCCTCTTGGGGGGTCGCTGCGGATTTCGTCCTGGGCCATTCGGTCGGGGAGTTGGCGGCGGCGCATGTGGCGGGGGTGTTCTCGCTGGAGGACGCGTGCCGTCTGGTGGCGGCGCGGGGCCGGCTGATGCAGGCGCTCCCGGCGGGCGGCGCGATGGTCGCGCTGCAGGCCGGTGAGGACGTGGTGCGTGTGCTGCTGGAGGGCTATGAGGACCGGGTGTCCATCGCGGCGGTCAACGGGCCGTTGTCGACGGTCGTCTCCGGTGACGAGGAGTCTGTCGTCCGGCTGGCGGAGCTGTCGGGTGTGAAGGCCAAGCGGCTGGTGGTCTCGCACGCGTTCCACTCGCCGTTGATGGAGCCGATGCTCGCGGAGTTCGAGCAGGTGGCCGCCTCTGTCACCTACCAGGCGCCCCGGTTGGCGGTGGTGTCGAACGTGACCGGTGCCGTGGCCGGGCCGGAGGACCTTGTGTCGCCGCAGTACTGGGTGCGGCATGTGCGTCAGGCGGTGCGTTTCGCGGACGGTATGCGGGCGCTGGAGGCGGCGGGTGTTCGGCGTTACGTCGAGGTCGGTCCGGGTGGTGTGCTGTCCGCGATGGGCCAGGAGTGCGTGGACGCGGGGGCGTTCGTGCCGCTGCTGCGCAAGGATCACGCGGAGCCCGAAAGCCTGATGGCCGGGATCGGGCAGCTCTTCGCCGACGGCGGTCCGGTCGACTGGGCGGAGGTGTTCGCCGGGCGTGGCGGCAGGCGGGTCGAGCTGCCGACGTACGCCTTCCAGCGCCGGCGTCACTGGCTGGACACCCTGAACGCCGGGGAGGACGACGACGAGGCCGGCGCGCCGCAGTCCTGGCGGGAGCGGTTCGCGGCACTGGGCGGCGCGGCCGAGCGGGAGCGGGCGGCGCTGGAGCTGGTGCGGGTGCACACGGCCCGGGTGCTCGGCCACGCCCGGCCCGAGGCCGTCGATCCCGAACGCGTCTTCAAGGACGCCGGCTTCGACTCGCTGATGTCCGTGGATCTGCGCGACCGGCTCGGCACCGCCGCCGGTGTCCGTTTCGCCGGAACGATTCTCTTCGACCACCCCACTCCGCTCGCCCTGGCGCGCCACGTCGAGGAGGTGCTGCGGGGGACGTCGTCCGACGCGGCCCCGGAGCCGGCCGTGAAGCGGGCGTCCGCGGACGACGAGCCGATCGCGATCGTGGCGATGAGCTGCCGGCTGCCCGGCGGCGTGTCCTCCCCGGAGGAGCTGTGGCGGGTGCTCGCCGACGGCACGGACGTCGTCGGCGGGTTCCCCGGCACGCGCGGCTGGGATCTGGAGGGCCTCTACGACCCCGACCCGGAGCGGCACGGGACGTCGTACGTGCGCGAGGGCGGGTTCCTGCACGAGGCGGACCGGTTCGACCCGGCGTTCTTCGGGATATCGCCGCGCGAGGCCCAGGCGATGGACCCGCAGCAGCGGCTGCTGCTGGAGACGGGCTGGGAGGTCCTGGAGCGGGCCGGCATCGACCCGACGTCCCTGAAGGGCAGCAGGTCCGGCGTCTTCGTCGGGCTCATGCCGCAGGACTACGGGCCACGCATGGAGGACGCGGTCGAGGGGTTCGAGGGCTACCTCCTCACCGGCAGCACGACCAGCGTCGCCTCCGGGCGGATCGCCTACACCCTCGGCCTGGAGGGTCCCGCGGTCACCGTCGACACGGCCTGCTCGTCGTCGCTGGTGGCGATCCACCTGGCCTGCCGCTCCCTGCGCGAGGGCGAGTGCTCCCTGGCACTGGCGGGCGGGGCCACCGTGATGTCCAGCCCCGGCATCTTCGTGGAGCTCAGCCGTCAGAAGGCGCTGTCGCCGGACGGCCGCTGCAAGGCGTTCTCGGCGGACGCCGACGGCACCGGCTGGGGCGAGGGCGTCGGCATGGTGCTGCTGGAGCGGCTGTCCGACGCACGCCGCAACGGGCACCGGGTGCTGGCGGTCGTGCGCGGCAGCGCGGTCAACCAGGACGGCGCCTCCAACGGCCTGACCGCCCCCAACGGCCCCTCCCAGCAGCGCGTCATCCGTCAGGCCCTGGCCGACGCCGGCCTCACGGCCGCCGACGTGGACGCCGTCGAGGCGCACGGCACCGGCACCTCGCTCGGCGACCCGATCGAGGCGGGCGCGCTGCTGGCGACGTACGGCAAGGACCGCCCCGAGGACCGCGACCCGCTGTGGCTCGGCTCGCTCAAGTCGAACATGGCGCATCCGCAGGCGGCCGCCGGTGTCGCCGGCGTGATCAAGATGGTGCTGGCCATGCGCCACGGGATGCTGCCCAGGACCCTGCACGTCGACGAGCCCACGCCGCACGTCGACTGGACGTCGGGCGCGGTCGAACTGCTCACCGAGGCCCGCGACTGGCCGGACACCGGCCGCCCCCGGCGGGCGGGAGTCTCCTCCTTCGGCATCAGCGGCACCAATGCCCACGCCATCCTCGAACAGGCCCCGGACCAGCCGGAGCCGTCGGACGAGCAGGCCGGACCGGCGCCGCGGGCCGTGCTGCCGTGGATGCTGACCGCCCGCACCAAGGACGCCCTGACGCAGCGGGCCCGGCAGCTGCACGACCACCTCACCGCCCACCCCGAGCTGCGCCTCGCCGACGTGGGAGCGGCACTGGCCACCACCCGGGCCGCCTTCGCGGAGCGGGCGGTCGTCGTCGGGTCCGACCGGGAGGCGTTCCTCACCGGCCTCCGCGCCCTCGCGGACGGCGACACCGCACCCCACGTCGTCGTCGGCACCGCGGGCGGCCCCGCCCGCAAGGCCGTGTTCGTCTTCCCCGGACAGGGCTCCCAGTGGGAGGGCATGGCGAGGGAACTGTGGGAGACCTCCCCGGTGTTCGCCCAGCGGTTCGAGGAGTGCGCCGCCGCCCTGGAACCCTTCCTCGACTGGTCGCCGCTCGACGTGCTGCACGGCAGGCCCGACGCGCCCTCCATGGACCGGATCGACGTCGTCCAGCCCATGCTGTTCGCGGTCATGGTCGCGCTGGCCGCCGTATGGCGCTCGTACGGCGTCGAACCGGCCGCCGTGGTGGGCCACTCGCAGGGCGAGATCGCCGCCGCACACGTGGCCGGCGGACTGTCCCTGGCCGACGCCGCGAAGGTCGTCGCCCGGCGCAGCCAGGCCTGGGCCACGCTCAGCGGCAAGGGCGGCATGCTGTCGGTGCTCGGCACGGCGCGGGAGGTCGAGGAGCGGCTGGAGCCGTGGCGCGAGCGGCTGGGCATCGCCGCCGTCAACAGCCCCGAGACGGTCACGGTGTCCGGCGACCCCGAGGCGCTCGACGCCCTGGAGGCCGCGCTGCACGCCGAGGGCATCCGCTCGCGCCGGGTCCCCGGCGTCGACACCGCGGGACACTCCCCGCAGGTCGACGGCCTGCGCGAGCGCATGCTGCGGGAGGCCGCGGGCGTACGGCCCGGGCCGTCCGGCGTCGCCTACTACTCCACGGTGACCGGCGGTCCGCTCGACACACGGCAACTGGACACCGACTACTGGTACCGGAACATGCGCGAGCCCGTCGACTTCGAGGCCGCCACCCGCGCCCTCCTCGACGACGGGCACACCGCGTTCATCGAGTGCAGCCCGCACCCGATGCTCGCCCTGTCCATCCGGCAGACCGCCGAGGCCGCCGGCCCGGACGTCGCCGTCACCGGCACCCTGCGGCGCGACTTCGGCGGCGAGGACCGCTTCGTCACCTCCTTCGCCGAGGCCTGCGCGCAGGGCGTCGAGCCCGACTGGGAGGCGGTGTTCGGCCCGGCCGCGACGCACCCCGTCGACCTGCCGACCTACCCCTTCCAGCGGCAGCGGTACTGGCTGGACCGGCCCGCCGCGACGAGCGACGTCGCCTCGGCGGGCCTGGAACCGGCCGAACACCCGCTGCTCGGCGCGCTCGTGGACCTCGCCGGCGCCGACGGCCACCTGTTCACCGGGCGGATCTCCGCCGCCGACCACCCCTGGCTGACCGCCGCCCCCGGCGACCCCGCCGTCCTGCCCGGGGCGCTGTTCGCCGAACTGGCCACCCGGGCCGGGGACCGCGCCGGCTGCGGCCGCCTGGAGCGGCTCACCGTGCACACATCGGCGGCCCTGCCCGAACGCGCCGCACACGTCCTCCAAGTACGCGTCGGCGCACCCGGTGACGACGGCCGGCGCGAGGTGAGCGTCCACGGCCGGCCCGAGGGCGCCGAACCCGACGAGCCGTGGACCCGGCACGCCACCGGCACCCTGGCCGAAGGCCCCGGGGCCGCCCCCGGCTTCGACCTCGCCGTCTGGCCGCCCGCCGGAGCCGAACCCCTCACCACGCCCGGCGACGCGGTCGCCGCCTGGCGGCTCGGCGACGAGATCTACGCCGAGACCGGCCTCACCGACACGGAAGCCGCCGACGCCCCCCGCTACGGACTGCACCCGGCCCTGCTCGAAGCCGCACTCACCGCCCGGGCCACGGCCGACGGCAGCCCCGACGAGCCCCGGCTCACGCACGCCTGGACCGGCGTCCGCCTCCACGCCGGCGGCGCGACAGCGCTGCGCGTACGGCTGACACCCAACGGGACGGACGCCGTGGGCGTCCAGGCCGCCGACACCACCGGCCGGCCCGTCCTCACCGTCGACGCCCTCGCCGTGCGCCCCCTCACCGACACCGAGACCGGCGGCGCCCGCCCCGCCCACCACGCCTCCCTGTTCCGCGTGGACTGGCCGGCCCTGCCCGCCCCGGCGGCACCGGCCACCCCGCTCACCTGGGCGGTCGTCGGCGACGACCCGTTCGACGCACTCGGCGCCCTGGACGCCGTACGCCTCGACGAGACCCTCGCCCGGTCCGCCGGCACCCCCGCACCCCAGGTGGTGCTGGTGCCCTGCGCGCCGCTCGACGGCGACCTCGCCGAGGCCGCCCGCACCGCCGCCCACCGCGCACTGGACCTCGTCCGGCGCTGGCTCGACGACGAGTGGTCCGCCACCGCCCGGCTGGCGTTCCTCACCCGCGGCGCGGTCGCCGCCCACGACGGCGACGACCTCCCGGACCCCGCCCACGCCGCCCTCTGGGGGCTGGTGCGCTCCGCGCAGACCGAGAACCCCGACCGCTTCCTGCTGATCGACCTCGACGACCACCCGGACACCCCCGCCGCCCTCGCCGGCACCGTCGCCGCCGCCCTCGCCTCCGGCGAACCGCAGTGCGCGATACGCGCGGGCACACCGCACGCCCCCCGGCTCGCCCGCGTGGCCGCCGACCCCGACCGCACCGCGCCCGAACTCGACCCCGCCGGCACCGTCCTCGTCACCGGCGCCACCGGCACCCTCGGCGGACTGGTCGCCCGGCACCTCGTGACCACCCACGGGGCACGCCACCTGCTGCTCGTCAGCCGCAGCGGCGCGGATGCCCCCACCGCCGCAGAACTCGGTGCCGCACTGGCCGAGTCGGGCGCCGAGACCGTCACCTTCGCCGCCTGCGACACCGCCGACCGGACCGCCCTCGCCGCCCTCCTCGACGGCATCCCCGCCGACCACCCCCTCACCGCCGTCGTGCACGCCGCGGGCGTACTCGACGACGGCGTGGTCGACGCCCTCACCCCCGAACGCCTCGACCACGTCATGCGGCCCAAGACCGACGCCGCCGTCCACCTGCACGAACTGACCGCAGGACACGACCTGTCGGCGTTCGTCCTCTACTCCTCCGTCGTCGCCACCATCGGCAACGCCGGACAGGCCAACTACTCCGCCGCCAACGCCTTCCTCGACGCCCTCGCCCAGCACCGCCGGGCCCGCGGGCTGCCCGCCCAGTCCCTCGCCTGGGGCCTGTGGGCCGAGCGCAGCGGCATGAGCGGCCACCTCGCCGACACCGACGTACAGCGCATGGCACGCACCGGCATCCAACCGCTCGACAGCGCCGAGGGCATGGGCCTGTTCGACACGGCGCTCACCGTCGGCGACGCCCACCTGGTGCCCGTCCGCCTCGACCTCGCCGCACTGCGCCGGCGCGCCGCCCAGGACACCACCGCCCAGGACCCCGTGCCCGCCCATCTGCGCGGCCTGATCCGCACCCCCGTACGCCGCACGGTGACGGCCGCCTCCACCGAAACCGCCGAGACCTCCCTGGGCCGCAGGCTCGCCGCCCTCGGCACGGCCGAACAGAAGACCTTCCTGCTCGACCTCGTGCGCGAACACGCGGCCTCCGTCCTCGGCCACGCCTCACCGCAGGCCATCGAACCCGGGCGGGCCTTCCGCGAGGTCGGCTTCGACTCGCTCACCGCCGTCGAACTGCGCAACCGCATCAACGCCGCCACCGGCCTGCGGCTGCCCACCACCCTCCTCTTCGACTACCCGACCCCCGCCCTCCTCGCCGACCACATCCGGCGCGAGGCCGTCGGCGAACAGGAACAGACCGCCGCGGCGGCCCCGCACCCCGACCGGACCGGCGCCGACGACGATCCGATCGTCATCGTCGCCATGAGCTGCCGCCTCCCCGGTGGCGTGACCACCCCCGACGACCTGTGGGACCTCGTGGCCGGCGGCCGCGACGTCATCTCCACCTTCCCCACCGACCGCGGCTGGGACGTCGAGAACCTCTACGACCCCAACCCCGAAGCACACGGCCGGAGTTACGCCAAGGAGGGCGGATTCCTCTACGACGCCTACGACTTCGACCCGGAGTTCTTCGGCATCTCCCCGCGCGAGGCCCTCGCCATGGACCCGCAGCAGCGGCTGCTGCTGGAGACCGCCTGGGAGGCCGTCGAGCGGGCCGGCATGGACCCCACCACCCTCAAGGGCACCCGCACCGGCGTCTTCATCGGCACCAACGGCCAGGACTACGCGGCCCACCTGCGCGAGATGCCCCGCGACCTGGAGGGCTACCTCCTGACCGGCAAGGCCGCCAGCGTCGTCTCCGGCCGCATCGCCTACGTCCTCGGCCTGGAGGGGCCGGCCATCACCGTCGACACCGCCTGCTCCTCCTCCCTCGTCGCCCTTCACCAGGCCGCCCAGGCCCTGCGCCAGGGCGAGTGCGAGATGGCCCTCGCCGGAGGCGTCACCGTGATGTCCACGCCCAGCCTGTTCATCGAGTTCAGCAGGCAGCGCGGCCTGTCCCCGGACGGACGCTCCAAGGCCTTCTCCGCCGACACCAACGGCACGAGCTGGGCCGAGGGCGCCGGCATGCTCGTCCTGGAACGCCTCTCCGACGCGCACCGCAACGGACACCGGGTGCTGGCGGTGGTCCGGGGCAGCGCCGTCAACCAGGACGGCGCCTCCAACGGCCTCAGCGCCCCCAACGGCCCCTCGCAGCAGCGCGTCATCCGCCAGGCCCTCGCCAACGCCGGCCTGACCACCGCCGAGGTCGACGCGGTGGAGGCCCACGGCACCGGCACGGTCCTCGGCGACCCCATCGAGGCGCAGGCCCTGCTCGCCACCTACGGACAGGACCGCGAGGACGGCCGCCCGCTGTGGCTCGGCGCCCTCAAGTCCAACATCGGCCACACCCAGGCCGCCTCGGGCGTCGCGGGCGTCATCAAGACCGTCCTCGCCCTCAACCACGCCACCCTCCCCAAGACCCTCCACGTCACCGAGCCCACCCCGCACGTCGACTGGACCGCGGGCGCCGTGGAACTCCTCACCGAGGCCCGCGACTGGCCGGACACCGGCCGCCCCCGCCGCGCCGGCGTCTCCTCCTTCGGGATCAGCGGCACGAACGCCCACGTGATCCTTGAGCAGGCTCCCGAGCAGGCCCCCGAGCAGACGCCCGAACCTCCCGTTTCCGCCGCACCGGGCGCGGTGCCCTGGGTCGTCTCGGGCCACGGCCCGGAGGCGGTCCGCGCCCAGGCCGAGCGGCTGCGGGCGTTCGTCACCGAGCGTCCCGGACTCAGCCCGGCGGATGTCGGGTTGTCCCTGGTCACGTCCCGCGCGGCGCTCTCGCACCGGGCCGTGGTGACCGGTTCGGACCGCGAGGAGCTGCTCCAGGGGCTGCGGCAGATCGCCGACGGGGTCGTCGAGCCGAGTGCCGCGAGTGCGGGCCGGACCGCAGTGCTGTTCACCGGCCAGGGCGCCCAACGGCTCGGCATGGGAACGGACTTGTACGACTCCTTCCCCGTGTTCGCGGAGGCCTTCGACGAGATCTGCGCCCTGTTCGACCTGGAGCTGCCCGCGCCGCTGAAGGACGTCGTCCTCGGCACCGACGGCGGCCTGCTGGACCAGACCGTGTTCACGCAGGCGGGGTTGTTCGCGCTGGAGGTGGCGCTGTTCCGGCTGGTGTCCTCGTGGGGTGTCGAGCCCGACTTCCTGCTGGGCCATTCGGTCGGTGAGCTGGCGGCGGCGCATGTGGCGGGGGTGTTCTCGCTGGAGGACGCGTGCCGTCTGGTGGCGGCGCGGGGCCGGCTGATGCAGGCGCTCCCGGCGGGCGGCGCGATGGTCGCGCTGCAGGCCGGTGAGGACGTGGTGCGTGGGCTGCTGGAGGGCTATGAGGACCGGGTGTCCATCGCGGCGGTCAACGGGCCGTTGTCGACGGTCGTCTCCGGTGACGAGGAGTCCGTCGTCCGGCTGGCGGAGCTGTCGGGTGTGAAGGCCAAGCGGCTGGTGGTCTCGCATGCGTTCCACTCGCCGTTGATGGAGCCGATGCTCGCGGAGTTCGAGCAGGTGGCCGCCTCTGTCACTTTCCAGGCGCCCCGGTTGGCGGTGGTGTCGAACGTGACCGGTGCCGTGGCCGGGCCGGAGGATCTTGTGTCGCCGCAGTACTGGGTGCGGCATGTGCGTCAGGCGGTGCGTTTCGCGGACGGTATGCGGGCGCTGGAGGCGGCGGGTGTTCGGCGTTACGTCGAGGTCGGTCCGGGCGGTGTGCTGTCCGCGATGGGCCAGGAGTGCGTGGACGCGGGGGCGTTCGTCCCGCTGCTGCGCAAGGACCGTCCCGAGGCGGAGAGCCTGATGGCCGGGATCGGCCGGTTCTTCGCCGACGGCGGTGCCGTGGACTGGGCGGAGGTGTTCGCCGGGCGTGGCGGCAGGCGGGTCGAGCTGCCGACGTACGCCTTCCAGCGCCGCCGCTACTGGTTCGAGTCGCCCGCCGTCCCCGAGCCGAACGCCCGCCCGGCCGGCCTGGAGTCGCTGGAGCAGCGTTTCTGGGAGGCCGTCGAGAGCGAGGACCCGCAGACCGTCGCTGCGGCGCTCGACATCGACCCGCGTACCCCGCTGGGCGATCTGCTGCCCACCCTGTCCACATGGCGCCGACAGCAGAGCGACCGAGCGGTGATCGACGCGTGGCGGTACCGGATCGCCTGGCATCCGCAGGCCGTCCGGCCGCGTCCGGCGCTGACCGGCACCTGGCTGGTCGTACTGCCGGAGCACCCGGCCGGCGACGACCTGCGGTACGCCGCCGTACTGGAGGCGCTTCGTGAGCGCGGGGCGCGGGTCGTGCCGGTCCGCCTGGCGGACACCGGCCGCGAGACGGCGGCCGCGCTGCTGCGGGAGGCGGCGGCCGACGTCGCGGCACCGTACGGGGTGCTCTCGTTGCTGGGCCTCGACGACGCCCCGCACGCCGCGTATGCCTCCCTGTCGGCCGGCCTCGCCCTGAACCTGACGCTGATCCAGGCCCTCGGCGACGCCGGGCTCGGCTGCCCGCTGTGGCTGGCCACGTGCGGCGCGGTGTCCGTGGGCGAGTCCGACCCGGAGGCAGCCCCGGCGCAGGCCGCGGTCTGGGGTCTGGGCCGGGTGGCGGCCCTGGAGCACCCGCAGCGCTGGGGCGGGCTCGTCGACCTGCCCGCCGCCGTGGACGGACGTACGGCCGACCTGCTGTGCGCTGCCCTGTCGGGTGTGGAGGGCGAGGACGGAACCGAGGACCAACTGGCCGTGCGGCAGGCCGGGTTGTTCGCGCGGCGACTGGTCAGGGCACCGCACCGCGCCACCGCCGCGGACCGATGGACCCCGCACGGCACGGTGCTGATCACCGGCGGCACCGGCGGACTCGGCGCCCATGTGGCACGCCGGCTCGCCCGCACCGGAGCCGACCACCTCGTCCTGGTCAGCCGCCGCGGTCCCGCAGCGCCCGGAGCCGCCGGGCTGCGCGAGGAACTCGTCGCCCTCGGCGAGGGCCGGGTCCGTGTGACGGTCGCGGCCTGCGACATGGGCGACCGGGCGGACGTGGCGGCGCTCGTCGCACGCGTCACCGCCGACGGCGGCCCGGTGCGGGCCGTGTTCCACGCGGCCGGCGTGGTGCGGTTCACGCAGATCGATGACAGCACCCCGGAGGACTTCGCGGCGATGGCCGAGGGCAAGACCGCCGGTGCCGCCCTCCTCGAAGAACTCCTCGACCCGGGGCACCTGGAGGCGTTCGTGCTCTTCTCCTCCATCGCCGCTACCTGGGGCAGCGGCGGCCAGAGCGCCTATGCCGCCGCCAACGCCTGGCTCGACGCGTTCGCCGAGCGGCGCGCCGCACGCGGCCTGCCCGCCACCTCCGTGGCCTGGGGCCCGTGGGCCGACCACGGCATGATCGAACAGGGCGAGGTAGAGGAGCACCTCAACAGGCGCGGCCTGCCCGCGATGGCCCCCGACCGGGCGGTCGACGCGCTCATGGAGGCGCTGCGGGCAGGGGAGACCACCCTGGTGCTGGCCGACGTGCGCTGGGACCGCTTCGTGCCCGGCTTCACGGCCGCGCGGCCCCGGCCGCTGATCGGCGGCCTCCCGGAGGTGCGCGCCGCCCTCGCGGCGACGGCGCCCGCCGAGGCCGGGCCCGCGAACGAGGGGCCCGCGCTCGCGGAGACCCTGGCCGGACAGCCGCCCGCGGAGATCGGCCGGCGCCTGCGGGACCTCGTGCGTGCGCAGGCCGCGGCCGTCCTCGGCCACTCCTCGGCAAACGCGGTCGGCGCGGGCCGCGACTTCAAGGAACTCGGCTTCGACTCCCTGACGGCCGTGGAGCTGCGCAACCGGCTCACCGCGGCCACGGGGCTTGACCTGCCCGCCACGGTGGTCTTCGACTACCCCGCCCCGGAGACGCTCGCCGAGTTCCTGGCGACCGAACTCGGCGCGGCCGGAGCACCGGACCCCACCCAGGTCTTCGACGACCTGGACCGCTGGCAGGCCGCGCTGCCGGCGCTCACCGCGGACGACGGCGTGCGCACACGCCTGGTCGAGCGGCTGCACGACCTCATGGCACAACTGGGCGAGGCGCCCGGGCAGACCTCCGCGAACGGCGGCGTCGACGGCAAGCTCCTGGCCGCCACCGCCGACGAGGTCTTCGACTTCATCGACAACGAACTCGGGGCGTCCTGATGGCGAACGAAAACGAAGAGAAGCTCCTCGGCTACCTCAAGCGCGTCTCGTCCGACCTGCACCAGGCGCGCCGGCAGCTCGACCGCCACGAGGCCGCCGAGCGCGAGCCCATCGCGATCGTCGGCATGGGCTGCCGGTTCCCCGGCGGCGTGACCTCGCCCGAGGACCTGTGGGACCTGGTCGCCGACGGCCGCGACGCCGTCGCCGGCTTCCCGGACGCCCGCGGCTGGGACCTCGACGGCCTCTACGACCCCGACCCGGGCAACTCCGGCACCTGCAACACCCGCCAGGGCGGATTCCTGTACGACGCCGACCGGTTCGACCCCGCCTTCTTCGGCATCTCGCCGCGCGAGGCGCTGGCCATGGACCCGCAGCAGCGCCTGCTGCTCGAGGTGTCCTGGGAGGCCCTGGAGCGGGCCGGCATCGCCCCGAACTCCCTCAAGGGCTCGAAGACCGGCGTCTACGTCGGACTGGCCTCCTTCCAGTACGGCGGCGACCCGCAGCACGCCCCCGGCAGCGTCGAGGGGCATCTGCTCATCGGCAACGTCTCCAGCGTGGCCTCCGGGCGCATCTCCTACACCCTCGGCCTGGAGGGACCGGCCCTCACCCTCGACACCGCCTGCTCGTCGTCGCTGGTCACGCTGCACCTGGCCGCGCAGGCACTGCGCCGCGGCGAGTGCTCGCTCGCCCTGGCCGGCGGTGTCGCGATCATGTCGACCCCGGGCGTCTTCGTGGAGTTCAGCCACCAGCGCGGCCTGGCACCCGACGGCCGCTGCAAGGCGTTCTCGGCCGACGCCGACGGCACCGGCTGGGGCGAGGGCGCCGGCATGCTCGTCCTGGAGCGGCTGTCCGACGCGCGCCGCAACGGACACCGGGTGCTGGCGGTCGTGCGGGGCAGCGCGGTCAACCAGGACGGCGCCTCCAACGGCCTCAGCGCGCCCAACGGCCCCGCGCAGCAGCGGGTCATCCGCCAGGCCCTCGCCGCCGCCGGACTGACCACGGACGACATCGACGTCGTCGAGGCCCACGGCACCGGCACCACCCTCGGCGACCCCATCGAGGCCGGCGCCCTCCTCGCCGCCTACGGAAAGGGCCGTACGCCCGGACACCCGCTGTGGCTGGGCTCGCTCAAGTCCAACATCGGGCACACCCAGGCGGCGGCCGGGGCCGGCGGTGTCATCAAGATGGTGATGGCGCTGCGCCACGGCCTGCTGCCCCGCACCCTGCACGTCACCGAGCCCTCGCCCAAGGTCGACTGGTCCGCGGGCGCGGTCGAGCTGCTCACCGAGGCGCGTGAGTGGCCGGAGGCGGAGCGTCCGCGCCGGGCGGCCGTCTCCGCGTTCGGAGTGAGCGGAACCAACGCCCATGTGGTGCTGGAGCAGGCCCCGGAGACCGACGAGCCGGCCGCGGAGACCGGGCGTGACTCCGTCGTCGGCGGTGCGGTGCTGCCGTGGGTGCTGTCGGGCCGGAGCGAGGCGGCCCTGCGCGGACAGGCCCGCCACCTGCTCACCCGCGCGGCCGAGGCCGACCCGGCCGACATCGCCCACTCCCTGGTCACGACCCGCGCGCTCTTCGAGCACCGTGCCGTGATCGTCGGGCCCGACCGCGCCACCCTCGTCTCCGGCCTCACGTCCCTTGCCGACGGAGCCCCCGCTGCCACGGTCGTCCAGGGTGCTGCCGTCGCGGATGCCCGTCCGGTGTTCGTGTTCCCGGGTCAGGGGTCGCAGTGGGAGGGGATGGCCGCGGAGTTGTTGGA
>NZ_JBITYN010000021.1:0-37016 GCF_044545925.1 Streptomyces sp. NPDC053367
AAGCCGCATCGCCGACCAACTCGGCATCTCCCAGATGCACGTCTCACGCCTCATCACCCGCTGCTGCGCCAAAGTCCGGGCGGAGGCACTGGGCGAGAGTCGATGACGGCCCCCAGCGAGCGCGTGGAGCGCGCGGGGTCCCGTTCCGTGGCGATCACCAGTGCGGCCGCGGCACGGCGGTACGTCAGGACGCTGGTGGAGGAAAGGTGGCGGGGCCCCTCGGGGCCGGCGGCGGAGGAGTCCGTGACCGACCTCCTGCTGGTCGTCTCGGAGCTCGTCACCAACGCCATCCGGCACGGCGGCGGCCTCGCCCGCTTCGAGGCGTCTCTCGCCACCGAGGGAGTACGGCTGGGCGTCCACGACCACAGCGACGCGATGCCGCCGGCCGCGTACGGGCAGAGCCCGCTGCCCCGACCCGGCTCGGGCGGCGGCTACGGGTGGCCGCTCATCATCCGGCTGGCCCGCGAGATCCGGGTCCGGCACCGCCGGGAGGGCGGCAAGGCGATCGACGTGCTGGTACCGCTGCGCTGACCCGCGGGGCACCGTCCCGCGGGTCGGCCGGCCTCACCACGGCAGGAAGACGTGCACGTCCTTGCCGTCCTCCCGCACCACCACGCTGACCTGCTCCCCCAGCGTCTGGATCAGGTACCAGCCGATGCCGCCGCCGCCCTCGCCGGGGCGGAAGGCGCGCGGAGAGGGCGGGGTGGTGCTGGTGTCCCCCAGCGTCACGTGGACACCGTCGAAGGTCCTGCGCATCGCCAGCCGGAACGGGCCCGGCGCGTACTGCACCGCGTTGGCCGCGAGTTCCGCCACCACCAGCAGGATGTCGTCCCACGGCTCGGGCGCCGACGGCGGGTCGGACCGGCTGAGGTCGGCCAGAAAGGCCTCGGCGGTCAGCCGGGCGTCCGTCACGTTCTCCAGCCGTCCGTCGAACGCGGCGACGCACTCCCGCGTGTTGTCGTACGACGGCTTCTCGCTCCACCGCGGTTCGGTCGACATCGCACCTTCCTGGCCGCTCCATGGCAACTGTGTGACTTCAGGTCCTGTCTTCGAGGACCCCTGTTTCCATACGGCTGGTTCCCCCAGCGGCGATCTCTACGCGCGAGCAGCGCCGCCATCAGTCCCAGCCGGGCGCGGACGGGCCGCTCCTCGACCCCCGAAGTGCGCGCCCCGACGGCCGGATTCGCGGCAGGGGCGACATGCTCCGCAGTGAGGCTGCGGCGGTCGTACGTTCCGCGCAGAGGTCCGTCGAACGGCTGCGGGTGCACGGCTCGCAGGGGCGCGCGCGGCGCGGGCGCCCTGGACGTGCAGATCAGCCCCGGCACCTGTGCCCGCGCCCGGTCCGGAACCGGCAGCGCGTCACCACCCGCCTCGACGCCGCCCAGGGGGCCGGCCCGCCCGGGCGAGCACGGCACGAACCGGGCCACGGACCGCCTGGCCTTCGACGCCGGGTGCAACAGTGCGCACATGGCCGAAGGGGGCGGCGCCGAGCGCCGCCCCCTCCTGACGTGACCACGCGTCAGCCGCGCAGCAGACGTGCGAGACCGCCACGCGTGTTCCGCCCGGCTCGGCGGCCCATCGCGTACGAGCCCGCGCTGAGCGCGGTGACACCCGCGCCGACGCCCGCGGCCAGCAGCTTGCGGTGGGCGATCGCCGTCCAGGCCGTCTTGGCGACCGTGGCGACCTGACCGGACGCCGTGACGAGCGCCTGACGCCCCGTCTCGACACCGGCGGCCACCGCGTGGGCCGCACCGCTCGCCGTCTCCGCCGCGCGCTCGGCGCCGCCCTTCGCGGCCGACGCGGCGTCACCCGCGGAGGACGCCGCCTTCTTCGCCGCGCCGCTCGCCGGTGCCGCCGCCTTGTCGGCCGCCTGCCGGGCCTTCGACGCGGTCCCCTGCTCCGGCGCGGACTTCGGGCTCGTCTCGTTCTTCTGTTCAGTCATGGACTTCGCGTTGCCCCTCACCGGAGCGGCAAACGTCCCGGCTTCTCCCACCCCTCGGGCGGTCCCCCGCGGCAGCGCGACCCGGGGCCGTACGCCGGTGTGATGAAATCCCCGCGAAGACGGCATCTCCCCGAGGGGACAGGACGGAGAGACGGAGACGTCATGGCGAGCGGACGCGGCACCGGTGGGGCGGCAGGGGCCACCCATCCGCTGCCGACGCGTGCGCTCGTCCGGAAGTCCGGGCGGGCCCGGCGATTGCTCGCCGCCGGGGAGTGGCGGCCCGCCGCACCGGACGGCGAGGCGGCCGCGGCCGTCCTGGCCCGCCTCACCGCCCCGCTCCCGACCCGGCGCCCGCCGACGCACCTGACCTCACCCCAACTCACTTCACCGGCACGGCCGTCGAAGGACCTGACCTCGACGGCGGACCGGGACCGCCGGCTCCAGCGCGTCCTGCGCACCCCCCTGCACCACCTCGACGCGGGTGCCGTCAGCCCGCCCGCCGCCGCCCTGCCGGCCGCCGTCGCCCGGGCCCCGCTGCCCTGGCACTCCCACCCCGGCCCCCCGGCCGCCGCGGCCGCCCCGAGGTACGGGTGTGCCGGTGCGGCCGTGACGCCGACCGAGGCGGGCGAGGGTCTGCTCCCCGAACTGGCCCGGCTGTTCGGCCGTTTGGCAGCGCCGCGCCCGCCGGGGGCCGCTCCCCTCACGCCGTCGGCCGTGCCCTGGCAGGTGTCGTACACGGGCCGGTTCCGTCGCCACGGCAGGCCCGCGCCCGGCGTGTGGACGGCCGAGACCGTCCGCTGCCCCGGGTGCGGGGGCGCGGCCGGTCCGTGGACGGTGAGCTGCGACTGGCGCCGGATCACGCTCGGGTGTCCGTGCGGGGTGGTGTCCCGCGAGCACGGCCTCGCCCTCTCCGAGGTGTGGCTCGTCCTGCCGGACGTGTGACGGGGCCGGTCAGAATCTCCGGCACACCTCTTGACCACCGATACCTACCGGCCAGTACGCTCTCGCCACCCCTCAGCGACACCCGCGTACTCCCCCATGCGGCTGCGGCGAACCACGCCCCCTCGGGCACGCCCCCGCATGCCCGCAGGTGCTGCTCCCGTGACCCGGGAGGCGCCCCGCGCCATGCCGTCGGACCGCGCCGCACCGCTTCCCCGCATCACTTCCCCAACCGCACCCAGTGAGGTCCCCTCGTGAAGAGACGCATTCCGGCCGCGGCCGCCGCAGCTGCCGGTGTTCTTCTCGCCGTCCAGGCGTCCGCTCCCGCCCAGGCTGCGGGCTCCGCCTTCGACTCGGCGAGCCATCCCGTCCTTTTCGTGCACGGCTACAACGGTGCCGCCGGCAACTGGAACACCATGGCCGACCGGTTCCGCGCGGACGGCTGGCCGTCCTCCCACCTCGACCAGTGGTCGTACGACTCGCGCCAGTCGAACACCACGACCGCCCAGCAGCTGTCCGCGGAGGTCGACCGGCTCCTCGCGGCCACCGGCGCCGCGCAGGTCGACATCGTCAGCCACTCCATGGGAGGGCTCTCCTCGCGCTACTACCTCAAGAACCTCGGCGGGACCTCCAAGGTCGACGCCTGGGTGTCCCTGGGAGGGCCGAACCACGGGACCGACAGCGCCAACAGCTGCTTCGACACGTCCTGTACGGAGATGCGCATCGGTTCCGGCTTCCTGACCGCCCTCAACTCCGGGGACGAGACCCCGGGTTCGCCCCGCTACGCGACCTGGTGGTCGCCCTGCGACACGGTGATCAACCCCGACAGCACCGTGTCCCTGTCCGGCGCCACCAACACCCGGACCGCCTGCCTCGGCCACACGGCCCTGCTCACCGACGCGACCGTCTACGCCCAGACCCGGGACATGGTCAACCGCTGACCGGCCCGCAGGGGACGTTACTGGAGAGTAGCCACCATCGGAGACCTCTTCTCCGGCCGGCCATGAATCGCATGGCCGGTCCTGGGAACTGCGCAGAGCAAGGGTGACCGAAATGCGGAGTGCGTCCGGGGCCCGGGGTTCGGCCCAGCAGCCCACGCCCCGGCGCACTCCACGAGCCCGCCGTGCAGCCGGGTGAGCACGGCGCAGGACGGGTACCCGCGCAGTCACATGGACGGCAGATGACCGTTTTCTTCAGGAACGGGCAGGTGAACGAGTATGGCCACCGTCGATCCGTACGACAGCCCTCACAACGGCGGGCCTCGGACCCGCTCCGAGGACTCCGTGGGCGAACTGGTGCAACAGGCGTCCCGGCAGCTGTCGCAGCTGGTGCGGGACGAGATGCGCCTCGCGCAGGCGGAGATGGCCCAGAAGGGCAAGCGCTACGGGCGCGGCGGCGGTCTGTTCGGCGGCGCCGGCCTGTTCGGGGTGCTGACCCTGCAGGCCCTGGCGGCCACCGCGATCGCCGCACTGTCGCTGGTCCTGGACGTGTGGCTGGCGGCACTGATCGTCACCGCGGTCCTCGGCGTGATCGCCGCAGTGATGGCGGTGACCGGCAAGAAGGAGATCGCCAAGGCGGGCTCCCCCACCCCGCAGCAGACCGTCGGCAGCGTGAAGGCCGACGTGAACGAGATCAAGGAGAGGGTGAAGCGATGACCCAGTCCCAGGACAAGCCGCAGGACAGTGAGGCCCAGACGCCCGAGGAACTGCGCACGCAGGTGGAGCGGACACGCCAGGAACTGGGCGAGACCGTCGAGGCGCTCGCCGAGAAGACCGACGTCAAGGCCAGGGCGCAGGAGAAGGCCGCGGCCGTGAAGGAGCAGGCTGCCCACAAGGTGGCCCAGGTGCGGGAGAAGGCCGGGCACACGGCCGCGCAGGTCCGCGAGAAGGCCGGCCACACGACCGCGCAGGTCCGTGACAAGGCCGGACACACGACGGCGCAGGTCCGCGAGAAGGCCGGACACACGACCGCGCAGGTCCGCGAGAAGGCCGCTCACGCCGGGCACGCGGTGCAGGAGAAGGCGCCCGAGCCCCTGCGGCAGAAGGCCGGCCAGGGCACGCGCGTCATGCGGGAGCACCGTCCCGCGCTGCTCGCCGCCGGAGCCGGGGTGGTGGCGGCCTGTGTGCTGATGCGCCGCCGTCACAAGGGGCGTCACTGAGAGCGACCGGGTCCGCCGAGACCGCCGGAGCCGTCCACGAGCGCTTCGGCCGCAGGTGCGAGGCCCGGCCTGCCGCCGGAGCCGTCCACGAGCGCTTCGGCCGCAGGTCCGAGGCCCGGCCTGCCGCCGGAGCCGTCCACGAGCGCTTCGGCCGCAGGTCCGAGGCCCGGCCCCGCCCCCTGCCGCTGATGAAGGGAGCGCTGCATGACATCTCTCCCTGGCCGCCGCGCCCTGGGCGTCGTCGCCGTCACCGTCTGCGTCCTGCTGGTCCGCCGACTGGCCCCGCCCGTGCGGAGCCGGCGGCGTGCAGGCGACACTCCCGAGCCGCCGACCGCGCGGGTGCGGGAGGAAACAGCCCCGCCGACCGGCCTGGCGCTGGAGCAGAACCGCTACCTGCGCGAGGCCGACGCCCGGCTCCAGCAGTACTGGGACCTGCTGAGGCCGCTGTACCCGCAGGCACAGAGCGCGGGCGAACCGTCCTTCCACCGGCTGTGAGACAGCCCCGCGGGCGCCGGCTGTGAGACAGCCCCGTGGGCGCCGTAATGTTGCGGTGATCATCGTCGCGACGAGCGCACACGGGGGCACACATGAGCATCCATCGTCCAGGGCTGCCCGAGGACCTGCCGCCCGGCGAGGTGCTGTGGGCCAGGTGGGCGCTGCTCGCCGCCGTGGAGGCGACCGCCGAGGCGGAGGCGCGCCGGAGCGGTCACCGGACCGGGCGCTGGATCGACGAGGCCGGACTCCACTGGGACGACGCCGGCTGCACCTGGTGGATCATGAGCAGGATGGGCGCGGGCCGGTTCGTGCTGTACGGCGAGGACGAGTCCAGCGGCGTCAAGTGGCACGAGCCGCCCGTCGACGTGCTCGCGGGCGGCCCCGACTGGCTGCCGTACGAGGAGCTGCGGGACCGGCTCACCGGTGCCGAACTCGGCTGTGTGTACTGGTACGAGAACGGGACCTGGGGCCGGGCCCCCTATCCGGACGACCTCGACGACGACGGCCTGGACTGCGGCATGAGCGACTTCGTCGACCGGGACCAGGTGCTCCGGGAGCTGGCGCTCCGTCTCGAAGCGGGTTCCGGACCGGACCTCGCGGGCCTGCTGGCGGAAGCCGAGGCGTTCCGGCTGGAGCCGGGGCGGCTGCTCGAGCGGCTGCGCCCCGTCTCCTCCGACGGTGATCCGCTGGACCCGCCGGCCGTGGCGAGGGCTCTCGCACGGGCGGATCTCTCCGTGCGGGCCCTGTCCGGCGGATGACGGCCGCCTCGCACGCGCGCCGGAGCTCCCTCACCGGACATCACACCCGCCCTGACGTCACCCTCGTCCGGGTCGGCGCCATCGCCCAGCGGATCCCGGCGGTCACCGCCGTGCCGAGGGGCCGTACGAGCAGGTCCTCGGCCAGGGAGATCCGGGGCAGCCGCAGCTCGCGGGAGGCCCAGGCCGGCAGCAGTGAGACGGCGTTGGCGGCGACCACGGCGTACGGCAGGCGTGCGGGCGGGGGGATCGGGGGCCGCAGCAGCAGGAAGCGGGCCGTGTCGCGGGCCTCCGGGGTGGCCCGCAGCTCGCCTCGGAAGGCGGCCAGGCACCGGGCGAGTCCGGCCTGGTCCCTCGGGGGGTCGGGCACACCGAGTGCCGTGGCGATCCGGGCCATGTCGGCGACGTAGCCGTCGCAGCCCGCGTCGTCCAGCGGATGGGCGCCGTAGCGCTGGTGGGCGCGCAGGAAGCAGTCGACCTCCGCGATGTGCACCCAGCACAGCAGATGCGGGTCGGACGCGAGGTAGGCCCGGCCGTCGGATGCCCTGCCGCGGACGGACTCGTGCACGGCCCGGACCTGGTCGCAGGCCTCCTGGGCGCTGTCGGCGGGGCCGTAGGTGGTGACCGCGAGGAAGGTGCTGGTCCGCTGGAGCCGGCCCCACGGGTCGCCGCGGAACCCGGAGTGTCCGGCGACGGCGGCCATGGCCAGCGGGTGCAGCGACTGGAGCAGCAGGGCGGCAAGGCCGCCGGTGAACATCGCGGCGTCGCCGTGCACCCTGCGCACGGGCCGGTCGGGCCCGAACCAGCGCGGTCCCGGCGTGCCGTGGATACGGGCGCGGTTCGCCGGACCCTCCGGCCCGGCCACCCGGGAGAGGATCGCCTCGCCGATCCGGTCGCGCGCGGGCCCGAGGTCCGGCAGGAGTCTCATGGCGGCGAACCTCCTTCCACACCCCATTGTCCCGTGTCCCTTCCGGTCTCAAGGGGGCACGGCGCCACCCTGTCGGCCCGAGCGCGTCGCCGGCCCGGCTCCGAACGAGTGGACTCGCCTCGGGGCGCGGCGCAGCGGGGGACCTGCCCGGCGGCGCGGGTGGTGATGTGACCGTCGAAGCCCCCGCTCCGGAAGAGGCACCCGACATGCGACGTACCCCGTCCCGCCGTCTGCTCACCGCGGTCCTGCTCGCGGCGTCCGTGCTCGGCCCGGTTGCGGTGTCCCCCGCCACCGCGGTGCACGCCGCGGGCATCGACCGGTACGACCGACATGACGGCGGGCATGACCGGGAGGGCCGGGACGGCCGGGACGACTGCCCGTCGCACGGCCTGCCGTCCGAGCTGACCGCCCGGCTGGACCGGGCCGTCGAGGACGTCCGCCGCCAGGCCGGCATCCCCGGGGTCGTCGTCGGGCTGTGGATGCCGGGCAAGGGGAGCTACGTCCGCGCCACGGGCGTCGCCGACAAGGTCACCCGCGCGCCGATGACCAGCGATGTGTTCGTACGGATCGGCAGCGAGACCAAGACCTTCACCGTCACCGCGCTGCTGCAGCTCGTCGACGAGGGGCGGATCGGTCTCGACGACCCGATCTCCGCGTACGTCGACCATGTGCCGGACGGCCGCCACATCACCCTGCGGCATCTCGCCGGGATGCGCAGCGGCCTGTTCCCCTACACCTCCGACGCCGACTTCCAGCACGACCTGCTCAGCGACCCGAGCCGCACCTTCACCCCCCGCGAGGTGCTCGCGTACGGCTTCAGGCACAAGAACGCCTTCGCCCCGGGCCGGCAGTTCGAGTACTCCAACACCAACCTCGTCCTCCTCGGCCTCGTCGTCGAGAAGGTCAGCGGTCAGCGGCTCGCCGACTTCGTCGACCGGCAAATCCTGCGCCCGGCGCACCTGCGGCACACGCTGTTCCCGGCGGACTCCGCGATCCCCGAGCCGCACCCGCGCGGGTACACCGACCAGACGCTGAACGCTGCCACCGTCGACGCCACGGACTGGAACCCCAGCTGGGCCTGGGCGGCCGGGGCCATGATCTCCGACCTGCACGACCTGCGACGCTGGGCGAGGATCGTCGCCACCGGCACCCTGCTGCGGCCGCAGACGCAGGCGCAGCGGCTCAGGATGCTGCCGACCGGCATTCCCGGCACCGGCTACGGCCTCGGCATCTTCGAGAGCGGCGGCTGGATCGGGCACAACGGCTCCATCCCCGGGTACGAGACCGTCACCGTGTACCTGCCCTCGCGCAAGGCGACCCTGGTGCTCATGCTCAACACCGACATCACCTACCAGGGCCAGGAGCCGTCCTCGCTGGTGGCCCGGGCGATCACCGAGATCGTCACGCCGGACAACGTGTACGACCGCCCGGTCCCGCCGCGCTAGACGGCCCTGGGCGCCCGGTGCGGACGCGACGGGCCACCGCGCGGGCCGCCGCCGTTCAGCGCACCCTGGATGCATGAGCCGCCGCGTTACGGTCACCCGGCCGGTGAGGTCCGTGACGTGCAGGCGGTGCGGACCCGCGCGGGAAGACGGAGGCCAGTGGATGATCAAGATCGCCGACATCCGGGAGTGGCGCGACCAGGACGTGGTCGACGAGGGCGGCAAGAAGATCGGCACCCTCGAGTCGGTCTACGTCGACACCGCCACCGACGAGCCTGCGTTCGCGACCGTCACCGTCGGGCTGCCCACGCGGCACCGCCTGGTCTTCGTGCCCCTGGCCGACGCCACCGTGGGCCCCGGCTATCTGAAGGTCGCCCACCCCAAGGCCCTCGTGAAGGACGCCCCGTCCATCGACACCGACGGGGTGCTGGCGGCCGAGGATGAGCCGCCCGTCTTCGCCCACTACGACATCGCCTACGTACCCGGCGCGGGCGGCGAACGCCGTCTCGCCCGCCGCTGACACGAGGGAGGCGAGCCGTGGCCTGGGTGCTGTTCCTGATCCTGGTGGCCGTCGTCCTCGGCCTCGTCGGGGCCGTGGCCGACGGGCTGGCCTATCTGCTGGCCATCGGCACCGTCGTCTTCGTCGTGGCGCTGGTCCTCGCCGTCGCCCTCCTGCGCCGCACGGGCCGCCGCCCCGTCCGCTGAGCGGCCGGTGACCGGGGCCGGGCGGCTCAGCCCCGCAGCGCCGCCGTCAGGCCGTTCAGCCGCAGCCGGGTGGCGCCGCGCAGGTGGGGCAGGTCGTGCTCGGGCACCTCGGAGGCGGTGAGGAAGGCCGCCTGCTCGGTCCAGCGCAGGTGGGTACCGTCGGCGTCCGGGCGCAGTTCGACCGTCACCAGCGAGCTCCACCGCGGGACGTCGTCGACGACGGACGTGTAGGCGTAGACGATCCGCGAGGCCGGGACGATGTCCAGGTAGCGGGAGGTGCAGGCGAGCCGCTCCGGCGCCGCGCCCAGGACGGGGAAGACGCTCGACGCCGTCTCGCCGCCGCCCACGGTGAAGTCGTGCGCGTATCTCGCGTCCCGGCCGGGCAGCCGGAACCACCGGCGCCGGACTTCCGTGTCGGCGAAGGCGGCGAAGACCGCAGTCGGCGGCGCGTCCAGCCGCAGTTCGACGGTGAAGGTGTCGTGCCGCACGCCTGGAGCCGGGCTGCCGCCCTGCCCGTCGGCGGCCGGGTCGGGCGCGTTGGCCCCGGTGGTGGCCATGGTCACCTCGGTGTGGCGTCGTGGCGGACCGGGCCGCGGAGGGCCGGCGCCCGGTGATTACCATCCGTATGAAACGTGGGCGCGGCCGTCGCGATCAAGGCCCCGCCCATACGCACTTTCACGTCAGCTACGCACGCGGAGGGAAGCAGGGCATGGGTTCCGAGCCGCGCTCCCGGCCGGTCGCCGCGGGAGTGGCCCCGGAGTGCGCGGCGACCATCGAACTGGTGCGGGACGTGCTCGCGAGGGTCGGCGACAAGTGGACCGTGCTGGTCGTCACGGCGCTCACCGACGGCCCGTTGCGCTTCACGGCCCTGCACCAGCGGATCGACGGGGTGTCCCAGCGGATGCTGGGCCACACGCTCCGCTCGCTCACCCGCGACGGCCTGGTCACCCGCACGGCCTACGCCGAAGTTCCGCCCCGCGTCGAGTACGCGCTCACCCCGCTGGGCCGCTCGCTCGGCGACACCGTCGGGCATGTCGTGGGCTGGGTGCAGGCGCACCAGGTGGAGATCCTCCGCAACCGCGTCGCGTTCGACGGGGACGGCCCGGCGGCGCGGTGAGGAGACGCTTCGTCGCCCTTGCGCGGCAGGTAGGTTGGGCGGGTGTCCGATCTTCCGATGATCCTGCTGCTGTCGGGGAGCCTGCGAGCCGGTTCCACCAACGAGGCCGTTCTGCGCACCGCGCACTCCGTGGCGCCCTCCGTGAAGGTCCACCCGGTCCTGTACGCCGGTCTGGCAGCTCTGCCGCACTTCAACCCCGATGACGACACCGACCCGTCGCCCGCGCCGGTGGCCGAGCTGCGGGCGGTCATCGACGCGGCGGCCGGGATCCTGATCTGCACGCCGGAGTACGCCGGTACGCTGCCGGGTTCGTTCAAGAACCTCCTCGACTGGACCGTCGGCGGCACCGAGATCTGCGACAAGCCGGTCGCGTGGATCAACGCGGCCGCCCCGAGCCGTGGTCAGGGAGCCGAAGCCACCCTGCGGACCGTACTGGGCTACACCGGAGCAGCCGTCGTGGAACCGGCCTGCCTCAAGATCCCGGTGAGCCCGGCGACGATCGGGGAGGACGGCCTCCTCACGGACCCGGACGCGCGTCGCCGAATCGCCGAGGTGCTCGACCTGTTGGCGACGTACGCGGCGGGGCAGGCCCCGGCGGAAGAGGCGTGACACCTCGCCGCCCTCGCCTTCCCACCGGCCGGAACCTCCGGGGATCATGAGGCATGCACCCGGACGACTGGCATCTGACCGACGACCTCGACGCGTTCCTGGCACGCACGGATGCGTTCCTGCGCTCGCGCCCCGTTCTGCACAACACACCGCTGACCGTGTTCGAGAAGCTGCGCACCGAGGGGGTGCGGGCACACGGCGAACAGCCGCCCGTCTTCGGGCACTTGGAGCGGCGCGGGGAGGTCCGGGCCGTCTTCTACCGCCTTCCGCCCCGCGGGCTGAGCGTCACCCCGCTCTCCCCGGGCCAGGCCGACGGCCTCGCCGCCCGTCTCGTCGCCCTCGGATACGCCCTTCCCTCTATCGGCGCGGAGGAGAGCACCGCCGCCGCGTTCGCCTCGGCATGGCAACGGCACACCGGCGCGACACCGGCGCCGCGGGTCCGGCTCCACCTGTACCGCCTCGGCACGCTCACCCCTCCGGAGCCGTTCCCGGCCGGCCGGGGCCGACTCGTGGACGAGGAGCGACACGAGCAACTCATGCGGTGGTGCGGGGAGTTCGCGGCGGACGTCGGGGAGGACGTCACCATCGACGCCGCCACCTGGGCGGACACCCGCTTCGCCGAGAAGCGGTACACCTTCTGGGAGACCCCGGACGGCACGCCCGTCTCCATGGCCGGGGTGAACCCGATGGTCGCCGGCATGGTCCGGGTGGACCCGGTCTACACCCCGGCCCGGCTGCGCGGTCGCGGCTACGCGGGCGCCGTGACCGTGGAGGTGAGCCGGGCCGCGCTGGCCGCGGGCGCCGAGGAGGTGGTCTTGTACACCGACGCGGCCAACCCGACCAGCAACGCCCTCTACCAGCGCCTCGGATACGTGCGGGTCGCCGACTGGGCCGCGTACGACTTCACGTACGGAGCGTGATCATTCCCTGTCCATCTCGTCGTGGTGCGCGGGGGTGCGGCCGAACGACCGCGGGGGCGCGAGCCCGGCGACCACCTCGGTGAGGACGGTGCATGCCTCCTCGATCTTGCGGAAGGTGGTGTCGCGCTCGGCGACGACGGCCACCAGCAGCAGGGTGGTGAGCGCCGCCGCCCCGTTGAGCCCCTGCAGGACGACCATGTTCTCGACGATGCTGCGGTTCGCGAACGGTCCGAGATGGTGGGTGGTCGCCACCACCGTGAGCACCGACAGCACCAGCACACACGCGGCGGCGTCGACCAGGCGGGTGCGCAGCGCCGCCCAGATCAGCAGCGGGAAGACCAGGAACAGCAGATGGAGCGGGCTGTGGGTGACGGCGGTCGTGACCGTCGCCGTGGCCGCCACGAGCACCGCCGGCTCGATCCACTCCCGCAGGGCCGCCTCACGCAGCGGCAGGGCGGCCCGCGCGCCGAGCAGCAGCGGCGCGACCACCAGGACGCCCATCGCGTCCCCGGTCCACCAGGCGGACCACACCGACCAGAACTCGTCCGCAGCGAGCCCGCCGGTGACGAGCAGGGTCACGCTGCCCACCCCGGAGCTGATCAGCATCCCGGCGAAGGCACCGCCGAAGACCAGCGCCAGTCCGTCTCTGAGCCGGTCGAGCTCGACCCGCACACCGATCCGCCGGAGCAGCAGGTAAGAGCAGAGCGGGCCCGCCGTGTTCCCGGCGGCGATGGCGAGGGCGGCCCAGGTGAGCGGGCCGAGGCTCGCCATGACGAGCAGGGCCCCGAGGGCGATGCCGGGCCAGATCCGGACTCCGAGGAGCAGCAGCGCGGCCAGCGCCACACCGGTGGGCGGCCACAGCGGGGTGATGCGGGCGCCCTCGACGACGACCTGAGCCAGCAGGCCGAGTTTCCCGGTGACGGCGTAAGCGAGCGCGACGGCGAGGATCGTGCCCCCTGTCGCAGCCGGGCGCCGCAGGCCCACGAAACGCACCACGTACGCCATCACATGCTCTGCCGGGCGGGGAGGGCGCGTGACACGCCGGGTGCGGACCGATCATCACCCTTGTCGCACCGTCAGCTGGGTCGTCAGCCGGCACCCAGCACCAGTACGGCCGCGTCGTCGGTGTGTCCGGTCAGCTCGGCCACCTCGATGATCTGCGCCGCGAGCCGGTCGGGGTCGCTGCCCACGCCGGCCCGGGCGAGGGCCAGCACCTGTTGCAGTCCGGCCTCGATCGGGAACGCCGGTCCCTCCAGTACGCCGTCGGTGACCATGACGATCACGCCCTGCGGGGGCAGGCGGTGGTGGGTGACGGGAAAGCTCGCGCCGGTCACGACGCCCAGCGGGACGCCCCCCTCGTCCTCGATGAGCCCGCCGCGCCCGCCGGGCGCCGCCCAGACGGTGGGGACATGACCGGCCCGGGCCGTGAGGACGTCCCCCGTGCGCGGGTCGAGGCGCAGGAAGCTGCAGGTCGCGAAGAGGCCGGAGTCCATCGACAGGAGCAGGTCGTTCGTCCGGCTGAGCACTTCCCCGGGGTCGGTGGTGAAGGCAGCGACCGCGCGCAGTCCTATGCGTATCTGCCCCATGAAGGCGGCCGCCTCCACGTCATGGCCCTGGACGTCGCCGACGGAGAACGCCAGCGACCCGTCCGGCAGCCGGAACGCGTCGTACCAGTCGCCGCCGATGTCCAGCCCGGACCGCGCGGGCGCGTACCGGGCGGCGGCCCGCAGCCCCGGTACCTCGGGAAGACCGCCCGGCAGCATCTCGCGCTGCAGCACCTCGGCCAGCTCGAGCCTCGCCCGGTGCAGCTCCGTCCGCTCCAGCGCCTGCGTGGTGAGCCGGTTCAGCTCGGTCAGCAGGGTGTCGGCGTTCACCGGCCGACGGAAACGATGACGGAACATGGGCCCTCCGAGGCGCTCCGGCCATCAGTCACCACATGACGACCACGCGACCACCCGAGGCCCGCCTTCCGTCCGGGACCCGACCCGTGGTCCGCCGCCGGTCGGCAACCGCCCGGCACGGAGAGGGCCCTGGGTGGGCCCCAGAGCCGATCGTAGTGCCGGGACCCGCATGGGCGCCCATCGAGAAGCCGCGGGCGGGAGGGGCGGGGCCCGGCGGGCGGCCGGGCTCGCGGGCGGCCGGGCTTCGGGTCCGGGCTGGTGGGCCCTCCCCCGCCCGGCCTACTCCCGCCCCGCCCGTTCCACCAGAAACCACCCCGCGAGGGCCATCGCGACGGCTGCCGGGGCGCTCACCTGCACGGCGACGAGCGTGGCCGTGTGCCCCTCCAGAAGTCCGCCGAAGCCGGTCATCGACAGGCCGAGGACGCCGAGCAGCGCCAGGGTGATCCCGAGCGCGGCGAGCCGCCCGCCGCCCCGGCCGGGGGTGAGCGCGCCGGCCGGCCGGGCGGACGGCTGTTCGAAGCGGCGGAAGAGGGCCACCAGCAGCGCGGTGACGACGGCCGCGGCGATCAGCCGCGGCGGGGTCTGGGCCCACCAGCCGGCCGACGCGGGCTCCGGGAGCCGGGTGCCGAGGGCGAGCAGCGTGCCGTACACGCCGAGCATCGCGGTCAGGTGCCACAGGAACGCGGTCATCGCGACCCCGTTCGCGGCGACGACCGCGCGCCAGACCCGCGCCCGGGCGGCGAACCGGGCGCCGGGCCCCTTCAGCAGCTCGACCGCGCCCACCAGCCACAGGCCGTGGCAGAGCAGGGCGAGGGTCGGCGGGGCCATGTTGGAGACCTTCTCGCCGGGCATGCCGACCATGGACAGCGGGTACGGCCCGAACCGGACGAGCAGCCCCGCGCCCGTGAGACCGGCGGCGGCGAGGAGGCCGGGGCGGCGCAGCAGGCCGTCGGCGCGCAGGAAGCCGAGCTGGTGGATCGCCAGCCAGACGAGGCCGAAGTTCAGGAACCCGACGTACGGCACACCGCCCGCGAACCTCAGCAGGTCCACCAGGACCGCACCCGCGGTCAGCGCGGCGAAGGCGCCCCAGCCCCATCGGACGTGCAGCCGCAGCAGCGGCGGGGTGAAGGCGACCATCGCGAGGTAGATGCCTGTGAACCACAGGGGCTGGGCGACGAGCCGCAGGGCGACACCGGTCAGACCGTCGTCCGCGCCGAGCAGCTGGACGGCGAGGGCGAGGGCGCTCCACACGCCGATGAACACCGTCGTGGGCCGCAGCAGCCGCTGCAGCCGGGCGCGCAGGAAGTCCGCGTACTGCGGCCGCGACCGGTGGGCCAGCGCGTGCGAGAAGCCCCCGACGAAGAAGAACACCGGCATGACCTGCAGGGCCCAGGTGAGGATCTGCAGGCCGGGGACGACGGCGAGCAGGTTGCCGACCTGCCCCTCGGGGGTGACGGCGGCCATCAGCCAGTGCCCGAGGACGACGACCGCGAGCGAGGCGACCCGCAGCAGGTCGACATAGCGGTCCCGGGACGCGGGGGTGGCGGCGGCCAGTTCCCGGGCACTTGGGCCGTGGCCGGCGCGGCTTGCGATGATTCCCATGCGAGGACGGTGCCGCAGGCCCGGGGGCCGGCATCAGGGCTCGGATACTCAACTCGCGTCTGAGTACGGCTCGTCGGCGTCCGCGGGCATATCGTGACCCGGAGTCGTCTCCCCGTCACGCACCGGAGGTCGACTCGCCCCTTCGTCCTCGATCAGTTGAGAGGTCTCGATGCCCGAACTCGCGGATGCCGTCGAATCGGTGGAGCAGCTCACCGTCGTATGGCGCGCCATGGTGCTCGACCGGGACCCCGCCGCCGATGTACGCGACCTTCCGGGTATCGCCGTCCGGTGGGCCGACTGCCGGTTCGCGTTCTGGAACTGCGTCACGCTGACGGAAGCCGGCCCGGACGAAGGGCTGTTGGGGCGGCGATTGCAGGAGGCGGCGGACATCATGCGCGCCAAGAGCCGTCCGGGCTTCCTGTGGGTCTTCGACGGCCTCCTCGACGGCGAGGCCCGCGCGGAGCTGGACGCGGCGGCCGAACGGGCGGGCCTGGCGTACGCCTTCCCCGGCGTCGGCATGGCCGGGGACCTGCTGCCCCTCCCCGAACCGGCCCACCCCGAGCTGACGTTCGTCCGCGTGACCACCGACGCGGACCTGCGCGCGTACGCGGACCTCAACTCGCGTGCGTACGGCTTCCCGCCGGAGGACGGCAGGGACGGGCTCGACGGCTCCACGCTGTGGAAGGAGCGGGTGTACGCCTATCTGGGCCTGCGCGACGGCGTGCCCGTGACCTGTGCGGCGACGGTCGAGGCGGAGGGCCGCCTGTTCGTGGTGCTCGTCGCGACCGACCCGGGCTTCGAACGCCGGGGCTACGGCGAGGCGGTGACCCGCAAGGCGCTGTACGAGGGGGCGCGGGTGACCGGGCTGACCCGCGCCACCCTGCACGCGACCGCCGCCGGGGCGCCGGTGTACCCGCGCATCGGATTCGTACCGAACTCCCCGATCCGCTTCTACGGCCTCAAGGTCTGAACTCCCCGCGCGGGCGCGGAGGGAAGGGCGGAGCCGACCGGATTCGAACCGGCGTCCTCGCGGTTTTGGAGACCGCGCGCGACGACCTCTGCGCTACGGCTCCGCCCCGCGGGCCACCCTAGCGCGCGGCGCGGATCACACCTTGCGCCACTTGGCCTGTCCGAAGGAGAACGCGCCGAACAGCGCCAGTCCGACGGCGACGGCGATCAGGAGCCAGGGGCCTGCCGGGGTGTGGGCGAAGGAGCGGATCGTGTCGTCCATGCCCTTGGCCTTGTCGGGGTCGAAGGTGATGGCCGCCTCCAGGCCGAAGACACCGATCGCGGCGAGGACGAGCCCGCGGGCGACGCCGCCGGCCACGCCCGTGACGTCCATGAAGCGGCGCTGCCCCTGCGAGAGGCCGGACCAGGCCAGGTGCTTGCGGTACTTGCGCAGGACGGCCCGGCCGGCGATCCACACGCCGGCGGCGACGACACCGGCGGCCACCAGCCCGACCCACCAGGGGCCGCCGGGCAGGTCGAGGAGGCGGCGGGTGATGTCGTCGCTCTGCCGGTCGGTCGAGCCGGCGCCGCTGCCCCGGCCGCCTGCCGCGAAGGACAGCACGAGGAAGGACGAGACGCCGTAGAAGACGCACCGGGCGGCGGACATGAGGCGCTTGCCCGTACGCTCGCCCTTGGGTCCGGCCCCGCCGAGGAAGGCTTCCGACAGCCGCCAGAGCGCCATTCCGGCCAGGCCGATGCCGAGGGCCCACAGGAGCCCGGCTCCGAACGGCGTCGTGGCGACATCGGCCAGGGCCCCGCCCCGGTCCGCCTGTTCGTGGGTGTCCGTCAGGGCTATGCGCACGGCCAGCGCTCCCACGAGCAGATACAGCACGCCACGCGCCACGAAGCCCGCCCGGGCGCCTGCCCGGACGGCGTCTCCTCGGGCCGCTCGTCTCGCCACTGCCGCGGACGTCCCCGCTGCGGTCATGATCGTCACTCCCCTCGGCTCTGGTCAGTCGTGTGCCCGCGTCCCGTCGGCCGAATCCTCGCCCGCGTCGACGGCGGTACGAGGCGGGAGTGCCGGTGTCTCAGGAGGTCAGCAGCCGTTCCCCGAGGTGGTCCAGGACACGGTCGAGTGCCTCGCGGGTGGGCTGGCCCGGCTCGTCGACGAGGTGCTCGGTGAGAGTCGAGTGCGGGGCCCTCAGCGCGTCCGGGTTCGCCGCGTCGTCGTCGAGCTCGATGCCGATGAACGCCTCGCCGAGCTCCTCGCGCAGACGCGCGAAGCGGTGGCCGGGGACGAGCCGGTCGCCGCGGAAGCGCAGCCCGAGCACGGTCAGCCCGGCCTCGCAGCGCTGCCGTACGGTGCGCAGGTCGGCCGGGGAGATGTCGAGGGAGCGGCGGTTGCGCGCGGTGACGGCGAGCGGCAGGGACGGCTGGCAGAGCACGGGGGCGAGGAGACGTTCGTCGGTGGCCATGGCGAGGGCGTAGCCGCCGGTGAAGCACATGCCGACGGCGCCGACACCCGGCCCGCCGCACCGCTTGTGCTCCTGTGCGGCGAGCGCGCGCAGCCATGTGACGACGGGAGAGGTGCGGCCCGCCGCGAACACGGTGAACTCCCTGCTGACGCAGATCCGGGCGACGGCGCGCAGGCCCGTCGTCGCGGTGCCCGCCCAGCCGTGCGCGGCCGGGTCGGGGTCGCGTCCGGCGACGCCGAACAGGTCGGGCAGGACCACGGTGCAGCCCAGGTCGCGGACCCGGCGGGCGAAGTGGGCCACCTTCGGGGTGATGCCCGGGATCTCGGCCATGACGATCACCGCGGGTCCGGTCCCGGACCGCAGCACACCGTGCGAGCGGCCCGCGTGGGTGAACCGCTCCCGGGTGAAGTCCGTCAGCGTGTCGTCGGCCACGGGTCCTCCTGGTCGTCCTCACTCGGGCTTCGCCCCGCCCTGCCGGCGGCGGAGACCAGGATCCTACTGTCAAGTAACCGACCCCGGTGGCGGCCCAGCCGCAACGTGACGGCACGCGGTGGCGCCGCCTGCGCGGCGATCCGGCGTGTGATGTACTCGATTCCTCCCCCGAACGTCACAGCGGTTCCGCGGTTCCCAGGAGGTCTGGACATGCGCGCGGTCACGTACGACGCCTACGCCCAGGACGACTCCCGCCTGCGCCTGGGCGAGGTGCCCGACCCGAAGGTCGCTCCCGGACAGGTGCTCGTCCAGGTCCGGGCGGCCGGGGTCAATCCGGTGGACTGGAAGATCATGACGGGCGGCCTCGACGGCATGATGGACACGGTCTTCCCCGCGATCCCCGGCTGGGACGTCGCCGGTGTCGTCACCGCGACCGGCCCGGACGCCCCGGAGTTCGCCGTCGGCGCTGAGGTGATGGCGTACGCCCGCAAGCACGTCGTCCACGCGGGGACCTTCGCGGAGTACGTCTCGGTCGACGCGTCGGCCGTCGCGCACAAGCCGGCCGGACTGGACTGGGCTCAGGCCGGCGGGCTGCCGCTGGCCGGGCTGACCGCGCTGCGCACCCTGGACCGGATGGACGTCGGAGCGGACGACACGCTGCTGGTGCACGGGGCCGCGGGCGGCGTGGGCAGCCTGGGCGTGCAGCTCGCCGTCGACCGGGGCGCCCGGGTGATCGGCACGGCGTCCGAGCGCAACCACGAGTTCCTGCGAGGTCTGGGCGCGGAGCCCGTCGTGTACGGCGACGGCCTGGCCGAGCGGGTGCGGGCGCTGGCCCCCGGCGGGGTGTCGGCCGTCGCCGACTTCGTCGGCGGGCAGCTGGAGGCGACCCTGGCCGTGCTGGCACCGGGCGGCCGCCACGCCTCGGTGGCGGACCCCTCGGTGCAGCAGCACGGCGGCTCGTGGATCTGGGTGCGCCCGGACGGCCAGAAGCTGGCGGAGCTGGCCGCGGCGGTCGAGCGGGGCGCCCTGACGGTGGAGGTCGCCGCCACCTTCCCGCTGGACTCGGTGGCCGCGGCCTTCGACGCGAGCCGGAGCGGACGCACCCGCGGCAAGCTGGTGATCATCCCCTGACGGATACCGTCCGCACGCGCGGCCGGCGCGACGCCGGCCCGTGCCGACCGGCCCCGCCGACGACGCCGAGCGGCGGCGCCCGGCGGTCGAGCGCGCCGGCCCCGCCGGTGTGCACCCCGGCCGCCGGCCACGGCCAACTCGTCACCCTCGCCCGGGAACTGAGCGCGCCCTCCGGCCCGGCGAGCGCGTGCCGGTCCTCGGCTCCACGGCGTCCCGTGTCCGCGGCCCGGCCGCGCCTTCGAACACCGACCTCATGAATTCCCGGCGACCACCTCCAGATCTCTGGCGACTTAAGCCAAGCCAAAAGAAAAGTGCCGCAGGATGCTTGACCGTTCATCGACAGCGCGGGCAAGGTGCCGGAGAGCGCTCTCCCAGTTCCCGCACGGTCAACACCTAGGAGCCCCCATGCCTTCAGTCGGGACACCGCCGGTTCTCCGGCGTTCCACCCCGGCAGCCAGACGCGCCACCGCCGGCGCGCTGGTCTCCTCCCTGATCGGCACCCTGCTCGCCCTCGGCCCGGCCGGCAGTGCGCACGCCGAGCCGGTCCTGCTGTCGCAGGGCCGTACCGCCACGGCGTCCTCGACGGAGGCCGCGGCCTTCTCCCCCGCCGCGGCCGTCGACGGCAACCTCACGAGCACCCGCTGGTCCAGCCAGTTCAGCGACAACCAGTGGTTCCAGGTCGACCTCGGCAGGTCCGCCGACATCAGCCGGGTCGTGCTCACCTGGGAGGCGGCGTACGGAAAGGCGTACGACATCCAGCTCTCCGACAACGGCAGCGACTGGCGCACGGTCAGGTCGGTCACCGCGGGCGACGGAGGCACCGACGACCTCACCCTGACCGGCACCGCCCGCTACGTCCGCCTCCAGGGCATCACCCGCGGCACCGGCTACGGCTACTCCCTGTGGGAGTTCCAGGTCTACGGCGGCGGGGACACCACCCAACTGCCGGGCGGCGGTGACCTCGGGCCCAACGTCCATGTCATCGACCCCTCGACGCCCGACATCCAGGGCAAGCTGGACGCGGTGTTCCGGCAGCAGGAGTCGGCGCAGTTCGGCACCGGGCGGCACGCGTTCCTGTTCAAGCCGGGCACCTACAACAACCTCAACGCGCAGATCGGCTTCTACACCCAGATCGCCGGCCTGGGCCTGAGGCCCGACGACACCCTGATCAACGGTGACGTCACGGTCGACGCGGGCTGGTTCAACGGCAACGCCACGCAGAACTTCTGGCGTTCGGCGGAGAACCTCGCGGTCAACCCGGTCAACGGCACCGACCGCTGGGCCGTCTCCCAGGCCGCCTCCTTCCGCCGGATGCACGTCAAGGGCGGCCTGAACCTCGCCCCGAACGGCTACGGCTGGGCCAGCGGCGGCTACATCGCCGACTCGAAGATCGACGGGCAGGTCGGTAACTACTCGCAGCAGCAGTGGTACACGCGCGACAGCTCCATCGGCGGCTGGTCCAACTCGGTGTGGAACCAGGTCTTCTCGGGCGTCCAGGGCGCCCCGGCGAACAGCTTCCCCGAGCCGCGCTACACCACGCTCGACACCACCCCCGTCTCGCGCGAGAAGCCGTTCCTCTACCTCGACGGCAACGAGTACAAGGTCTTCGCTCCCGCCAAGCGCACCAACGCCCGTGGCACGACTTGGGAGTCGGGCAACCCGCAGGGCCAGTCGATCCCGCTCAGCAGCTTCTACGTGGTCAAGCCCGGCACCACCGCGGCGACCGTCAACCAGGCTCTCGCCCAGGGGCTGCACCTGCTGTTCACGCCCGGCGTCTACCACGTGGACCGGACCATCGAGGTGAACCGGCCCGGCACGATCGTCCTCGGCCTCGGCCTCGCGACGATCATCCCGGACAACGGCGTGACCGCGCTGCGCGTCGCCGACGTCGACGGTGTGCGCCTGGCGGGCCTGCTGATCGACGCGGGCCCGGTCAACTCGCCCACACTCCTCGAGGTCGGCCCGCAGAACGCCTCCGCCGACCACTCCGCCAACCCCACCACCGTCCAGGACGTGTACATCCGGATCGGCGGCGCGGGCGCCGGCAAGGCCACCACCAGCATGGTCGTGAACAGCGACGACACCATCGTCGACCACACCTGGGTCTGGCGCGCCGACCACGGAGAGGGCGTCGGCTGGGATACCAACCGCGCGGACTACGGCGTCCGCGTCAACGGCGACGACGTACTGGCCACGGGCCTGTTCGTGGAGCACTTCAACAAGTACGACGTGGAGTGGTACGGCGAGCGCGGCCGCACCATCTTCTTCCAGAACGAGAAGGCGTACGACGCCCCGAACCAGGCCGCCATCCAGAACGGCACCACCAAGGGCTACGCGGCCTACCGGGTGGACGACTCCGTCACCACCCATGAGGGCTGGGGCATGGGCAGTTACTGCTACTACAACGTGGACCCGACGATCCGCCAGGACCACGGGTTCAAGGCGCCGGTGAAGCCCGGCGTGAAGTTCCACAGCCTGCTGACCGTCTCACTGGGCGGCAACGGCCAGTTCAACCATGTCATCAACGACACCGGCGCCCCCACCGAGGGCACCGCGACCGTCCCCTCGACCGTCGTCTCCTACCCCTGACGGTCCGGCCGGGTCACGCGCCCCACTCGCGTGACCCGGCCCCGGGAAGCACATCCTCAGTCGCCGCCGCCTCCGCCGTCACCACCGCCGTCCCCACCGCCACCGTCGCCGCCTCCGCCCGAATCACCGCCGTCACCGCCGTCCGAGCCCCAACCGTCGCCGCCGCCCGATTCGTTGTCCTCCGAGCCGGTGCCGAGGTTGCTGAACCAGGGCCGGTCCCACCACACGTCGACGGCGACCGGCTCGCCGCCGTTCGCGCGGCGCCGCTCCGACCGGAACCTCGCCGTGCCCGTGGTGTCCCCGAGCCCGAAGGTGACGGCGAACGCCTGCGCCATCACCGCGTCGAGCGGGTCAGCCGTCTCGTACCGGACGGGGGCCAGCGGCAGCAGGACGCTGTCCGGGCCGAGGTCGGGCCGGCGTGGCGGGCGGGCGAGCAGGGCGACCCGCCGGTCGTCACGCAGCAGCCAGGAGCTGCGCGCGTTCTCCCGCCGCAGCGCCCAGAGCCGGCCGGACATCCGCAGCTGCACATAGCTCTTGGACTTGCGCAGCCTCTTCTGCAGACCGAGCTGCGCCGGTTCCCCGCCGACGGTCACCCGCAGGCCCAGCGACGGATCGGAGACCGCGCCGTGGAAACCGTACGGTGCCCGGATGCGTACGACGGGAGCCTGTGGCCCCCATACGTCGACCCGCACGAGATGCCGGTCCACGGCGACGGCGATCGGCCCGGCGGGGCCGGGACCGAAGCGGCGGGCGATCCACAGCGGGACACCCTCCGCCTGGGCGCGGGCCGCGAGGGCGGCCACCTGCTCGGGGCCGCCGCAGGCGCGGACCGCCAACTCCCCCAGCTCGCGGGCGAACTCGGCGGCGCTGCGCACCCTCACCGGTCGGGTGGTGCCGGTGGCGCGGGTCACCGGCACGACGCCGGGGCCGTCCTCGAGCCGCTCCAGCGGGCGTTCCGTACCGCCGCCGCCGAGCCAGTGGCCGCGCCGGTAGGCCTCGGCCATGGCACCGAGGTTCAGTTCGTTCAGCGGTGTGGTCCTGGCGCCTCTGCGCAGTCCGTCCTCGGTCAACTCCACCGTGCGGGCGAGCGGATTCCACGACCGCTCGCCATAGAGCACCCGGCTCACGACAGCCCCCCATGTCCCTGCGACTCAGCCCTGGCAGGGCGATCCTCCACGACCGCCGGGACTTCCTCAAGCCGCTCGGGCCGGGGCCGGCCGGTGTCAGCCGACGCGGGTGAGCTGCTGTTCGTCGCCCGTCACGGCGCCCGGCCGCAGCGTGTCGGGCGCGGGCATGAGGATGGAGCGCTGGATGCGGCGCAGCGCGGCGGAGGGTTCGAGGCCGAGTTCCCTGGACAGGGTGGTGCGCAGCCGCTGGTAGACCTGGAGGGCCTCGCTGCGCCGGCCGGAGCGGTGCAGGGCCAGCATGAACTGGCCGTGGAGGTTCTCGTGGGTGCGGTAGTGGCTGACGAGGACGCTCATCTCGCCGAGCAGTTCGCGGTGCCGGCCGAGGCGCAGGTCGGCGTCGATCCGCCGGTCGAGGGCGCACAGGCGTATCTCCTCGAGGCGTCTGGCCTCGGTCTGGAGCTGCGCTCCGCAGCGGACGTCGGCGAAGGCGGAGCCCCGCCACAGGGCGAGGGCCTCCTGCAGCCGGCGCGCCCCGCCCGCGTGGTCGCCGGCGTCCATGGCGCGGTAGCCGAGCCCTGCCAGCCGCTCGAACTCGGCGGCGTCGCTGGTGCCGCCGAAGGTGTTCAGCCGGTACCCGCCCGGTTCGGTGACGAGGACGTCCTTGGCGACGGCCCGGCTGTCGTGACCGGTCTCCTGCGCGAGGGCCGCCGTGATCAACTCCCGCAGCTGCAGCACGTAGGTCTGCAAGGTGGTGCGGGCGCTGCGGGGCGGGCTGTCCCCCCACAGTTCCTCGGTCAGCGCGCTGACGGGCACGACCTGGCCCGCCCGGACCGCGAGCAGGGCCAGCACCTGCCGTGGCTTGGGCGCCGTCGGAGTCACCGACGTGCCGTTCTCCGTCACGCTCAGGGCGCCCAGAACACCGATGTCCACTGCCGTCTCCCCAGTCCGCGCACGTCGGCGTTTCGGCCATGTCTGCACGGCCCTTACCCCGACCTCACCACTAAAAAACAGGACGGTCGGTTTGTCAATATCAAACCGGGTACGCTGTTTTTTCTTCCCTGTCGTGCCGGAACGTCCCGCTCCACGGGGTGTCCGCGGAGCGGAGCGTCACGTTCGTGCGGGTTTCCGCTGCCCGGCCGCGACCACGTCGTGCGCCGAGCCGGTGCGCGCGCCGACGCCGCCCGTATGCAGCCCGACGGTCGTCCGGCCCCTGGCGTGCTCGGTCAGCCGGGGCAGCAGCAGGTCCCAGAAGCCGGCGACCCGCTCCCTCGACAGCCAGGTCCGCTGTTCACCGCCGAGCACCTGGAACCCGGTCGTCGCGGCCACCACCGCGGCCGCCGCGTCCTCCGGGGAGACCCCCCTGGCCAGCCAGCCCTCGCGGCCGGCCCGGCGCATCGTCTCCTCCACCCAGCGCTGCCACTCCCGCCTGGGCGCCGGCATCGCGCCGCGCCCCGGGTCGGACCCCAGCACGAAGCCGGCCCGCACCACCACGTCGTCGGCGAGCCGGCCCACCAGGCCGTAGGTGGCCTCCACCAGCACGGCCAGCGGCCTGACCTCCCGCGTCGCCGCCTCCCGCACCACCTGGCGCACCACGTCGAGAGCCTCGCTCTCGACGGCCTCCGCGAGCGCCCTCTTGCTCTCGAAGTGGAAGTGCAGCGCGCCGTTGCTCACCCCCGCCTGCCGGCTGATCGCCGACAGCGAGGCGGCCACGAACCCCTCCCTGGCGAACACCTCGGCCCCGGCACGCACCAGTGCCCGGCGGGTACGGACCGCACGCTCCTGTTTGACCATCAGTCGCCTCCTGGCCGCCGGCCCGGTTCCTCGGCGTTCGCCGACCGGGCACCATCCCGCCTGTCACATCCGCGTCACCTGCGGCTCGCGCCGCGTCGGCGCGTCCCCGCCGGAGACCCGGCGGTGGCACCTCGCCACCGCCCCCTCCTCAGGCCGGCGCCGCGCAGTCCCCGCCGCTGCACCGCTCCTATGAGCATAACAAACCGCATCGACGGTTTGGTTATGCCCCCGTCAGGTTCACCCCACACCCGCCCCGGCGCACCACGGTGGATCGCCTTCATACCCAGTGTCACCGATCAATTCCAGCCCGATGCCGGAGTACGCCGATCCGGACCGGCGGTATGTCGCGCGCGGGCACGCGCCGGCGCACCCCTGGACTCACGCGTGTCACCGCTCGGCACCCGGCCCTGAAGGGCGCGTCCGTGCGCCCGCACCCCGCTCCGGACGGTCCGCCGGTCGGCCGGAGTAAGGCACTCTTCTAGGGGGGCGCTCGCAAGCCAGTGCGAGCGGGCGTCCATAATTGTCCGCATCCGTCTGCGCCCGAACGGCATCCAGGAGGTGCCGGCAGCGGTCGGACCCGGCCATTCCGGCCGGGTCCGACCGCTCGGCACGCGGACACCGATCGGCTTCACCCGGGGAGGGCCACCGTGCACGGAGCGCCATCACCGACCCCGACCGCAGCGGTTTCGGACAGGAGCGGCTGCCGGGTACGGCTGGAAATAAAACCGGTTGGTATGTATCTTCAGGGCGACGAGGGGCTGTTCGACGGTCCACTCCCACGATCGGCTGCCAAGGGGGATCAATGACGGCAAGCACGTTCCGGGCCGAGCACACCACGGCAGGCCTGGTACCGGCCCAGGGCGCCTACGGGGCACCGGCCACACCCAGCGGTTTCCGCTACCCGTCCCTCACCACCACCGTGCCCAAGGAGCTGGTGCACCGGGCCGCGGTCGCGGAGGTCATGCTCACCGACTGGTGGCGCGAGGGCGAGACGCGCTTCGCCATGCAGGGGCAGTGGCCACGGGGCCACAGCTTCTTCACCCCGGTCGCGGGCCACCACGATCCGCTCATCGCCGCGGAAACAATCCGTCAGGCCGGTATCCTCCTCGCGCACGCGGAGTTCGGCGTGCCGCTGGGGCACCAGTTCCTGGTCTCCGACCTGGACGTCACGGTCGACCCCCGGCACATGATCGTGGGAGACACGCCCGCGTCGCTGGACATCACAGTGGACTGCCCCGACGTCCGCATGCGGGGCACGAGCCTGGCGGGACTGCGCATCGCGGTGGAGATCCGCCGCGACGGCGAGATCGCGGCGCGCGGCGGCGGCGCCCTGGCCTCGATAGCACCGCCGGTCTACCGGCGTCTGCGCGGCGCCCGCGCCGACGCGATGCAGCGCGTGCTGCCGCTGACGGCGCCGGCCGCTCCGCAGCTGGTGGGCAGGATGTCGCCGACCGATGTCACGCTCACGCCCGTGGGCGAGGCCGACCGCTGGCAGCTGAGGGTCGACACCCGGCACCCGGTGCTCTTCGACCACCCGCTCGACCATGTGCCTGGCATGCTGCTGATGGAAGCCGCCCGCCAGGCCGCCGCGGCTGCCCTGCGGCGCCCCGTGATGCTCCCGCTGAGCATCACCAACGAGTTCCTGCACTACGTCGAGCTGGACGCGCCCTGCATGATCGAGGCTCGCCGGGACCCCTCCCGCGACGACCGCGTCACGGTGAGCGCCTACCAGGACGACGCGGTCGTGTTCCGCTCCACCGTCGTAGCGGCACGGATCGACGGCTGACCGGGCCGGCACCCCCGGGTGCCGGCCTCGGGCAACGGCTCAGCGGGCGGCCGGAGTCGCCGGCACCGCGAACGCGTCGAGGTGGTCCTCGGCCCATCGGGCGAACGACCGGGCGGGCCGGCCCGTGAGGTCGTGCACCGTGGACGTCACACCGGCCTTGGCACCCGCCCGCTGCCGCTGCGCACTGTGCAGCAGCGCCTCCACGACCGGCTCGGGATAGCGCCGCAGCATCGCCGCGCGCGCCTGGCCGGCCGTCAACTCCTCCAGGCGCAGCGGGACACCGAGCAGCCGGGCCAGCTCGGCGGTCTGGCCGGCCGCGCTGATCGCCTCCGGGCCGGTCAGCAGGTGGGCCCGGCCGCCGTGACCGTCCTCGGTCAGCGCGCGCACCGCCACCTCGGCGACGTCCCGCGGGTCCACAGACGCGTTGAGCGAGCTGCCGTACAGCGCGCGCACGACCTGTTCCGAGCGGACGGACGGCGCCCAGGACAGGCAGTTGGACATGAACGAGCGGGGCCGCAGCAGAGTCCACTCCAGGCCCGAATCACGCAGCAGGGCCTCGCTCCGGCGCTGCCAGGCGGTGATCAGATCGTCGGCGTCGGGGTCGGTGACGGCCGCCGCCGACAGCTTCACCACCTGCTCCACGCCCGCCGCGCGTGCGGCGTCCAGGAACCGGACGTCGTGCTCGCCCGTCACCTGGGTGGTGACCAGCAGCGCCCGGCGCACACCGCGCAACGCCCGCTCCAGGGCGCCCTCGTCGCCGTAGTCCCCGGTGACCACCTCGGCGGCGCGCGCCGCGGCGGGGTCGAGGCGCACGGGGTCCCGCACGAGCACCCGTACTCCGCCGGCTCCCGCGGACGGCCCGGTGTCGTCGGCGAGTTGACGCAGTACGTGCCGTCCGATGGTTCCGGTGGCGCCCGTCACGAGAATCACTGACACTCCTTGCCTGGCCGGGATCCGGCCACCGCAAGCGCATTCCGCCAGGTGGCGGGTTCGCTCGGGCCGCGGCTCACATCCCGGCCTGTAAGATACGAACTAGACGGTTTTTTTAGAGGGCCGTTCCGGGCTCCCGGCCGTGGACAGGGAGGGCAGGACCCATGGCGAAGCAGGACCGGGCCATCCGCACCCGCCAGTCGATCCTGGTGGCGGCGGCCAGGGTGTTCGAGGAACGCGGCTATCAGGCTGCCACCATCAGTGAGATCCTCGCCGCCGCCGGTGTCACCAAGGGCGCACTGTACTTCCACTTCCAGTCCAAGGAAGACCTCGCCGAAGGGGTCCTCGCCGAGCAGGACCAGCAGCTCGCGGTCCCGTCCCGCGCGTGCAAGGTACAGGAACTCGCCGACGTGGTGCTGCTGCACGCCTACCGGCTGCAGACCGACCCGATGGTCCGGGCGGGCGTACGCCTCGCCCTCGACCAGCGCGCGCAGGGCCTGGACCGCAGCGGCCCCTTCCTGCGCTGGCGCGAGATCGGCACGGACCTCCTGATGCGCGCCCAGGTCCAGGGAGAGCTGCTCCCGCACGTGGATCCGGCCGAGACGGCCGGCATCGTCGTCGGCTCCTTCGCGGGCATCCAGGCCATGTCGCAGGCCCTCACCGACTACCAGGACCTGACCCTGCGCGTCAGCGAGCTGCTGCGCCATCTGCTGCCCAGCATCACGATGTCGTCCGTCCTCACCGCCCTCGATCTCACGCCCCAGCGCGGGGAAAAGGTCTGCACGGAGATCGAGCAGGAGCGGCTCGAGCTGGCTGCCCAGGAGGAGCGGGACGCCGCCCGTCAAGAGCCCGCGACCGTCAGCTGACCGGCGTCGCCGGCGCCGCGTCGGGGGCGACGGCCGAACCAGCCCTCCAGCGCCGTCTCCAGGTCCGTCCCGCCCGGCGCCCACCCGACGTAGCCGTCCGGGCGCACCAGCACCGCCGGGGACGGCAGCGACGCGACCGGCTCCGCCCGCACCACCCGTACGACGTCGGCCCACGGCCCCGCCTGCTCCTCCAGGCGGGCACAGTCCGGTCCGCCGAACAGCAGCAGCAGCGGCCGCCCGTCCCGCAGCAGCCCGATCAGGTCCGTCCCGCCCCGCGGGGTGCGCAGCGCGGCGTTGGGCAGGAAGCGCCCCTCCCAGGCAGAGGGCCCGAACCGGGGCGGCAGCGCGGTGTCCTGGGCGCTGACCAGACCGGCCAGCCGGCTGCCCGGCCCCTCCGACTCCAGCATCCGTGCGAACAGCGAGCGCAGCGCGTCGACCTCCGCGCCCGGCCGCATCAGGGCCAGCTGGGCCTGGGTGTTGTCGATGACCCGCCGGGCGGCCGGCCGCCGCTCCGCCTCGTAGCTGTCGAGCAGGCCCTCGCCGGCTTGTCCCCGTACCGTCAGGGCCAGCTTCCAGCCCAGGTCGACGGCGTCCTGCAGTCCCGTGCTCAGACCCTGTCCGCCGATCGGGAAGTGGACGTGCGCGGCGTCGCCCACCAGCAGCACGCGTCCGGCCCGGTAGCGGTCGGCCAGCCGTGAGAAGTCGCTGAACCGGGTGAGCCAGCGCCCCCGCTCCAGCTCCACCTGCCGCCCCACGAGCCAGGACACCTCCTCCCGCAGCTCCCGGAGCGTCAGCGGCTCCTCACGACGGGCGTGCGTACGGCAGCAGTTCAGGGTCCGCAGATGCGTACCGCGCCCGGGCTCGTGCTTCACGACGAGCCAGCCGCGGGCCGTTCGGTGCCAGCCCGCCTCCAGTGCCTCGTTCTCGGCGAGGTCCACCAGCCCCGCCATCGCCGACACCGTCGCCGGCCACTCCTCGGCCCCGATGCCCGCCCGTTCGCGGACCGTGCTGCGCGCCCCGTCGGCCCCGACCAGGAACTCCCCCGTGACGCTCAGCGTCCCTCCGGGCCCCTCGGCCGTCGCCCGTACGCCGTCGCCGTCCTGGGTCAGCCCGGTCACCCGGTGCCCGCGCAGGATCCGCGCACCCGCCGCGCCCGCCCGCTCCTCCAGCATCCGCTCCAGGTCGGCCTGGGCGCGCTTGAGCAGCGGTCCCGGCTCACCCGCCGGAACGGACAGCGACAGTCCCTCGACACCGCCGAAGTGGAAGGGCGTCGAGCCCGCCACGGATGTGGTCGCCGTATCGGGTGTCGCCGCCGCCTCGCCGTCCGGGTCGCGCGGGTGCGGGCGCAGCTCCGGCAGGTACCCGCGCCTGACCAGACACTGCAGCGCACGCGCGTGCAGCGTGGTCGCCCGGGGCCGCATCGACACCTCGGTCGCGGCTTCCAGTACGACGGTGTCCACGCCCAAGGCGCCCAGTTCGGCCGCCACCAGCAGGCCCACCGGGCCGCCGCCCACCACCACGACCTGCGTCCGCACTTGCCCCGTCATCAGATCCGTCCCACCCCGGTCGTCGGTCACCCACTAGAGCGCGGAGAAATATACCGGTCGGACGGTTCCCTTTCGCAGGGCCCCTGCCCATGGCCTGGCGGGCGATAGCGTGGTTCCCATGCGCCATGAAGTGACCCCCGACGACACCGCGGCAGCGCTGGGCAGCGGTGATGTGCCCGTCCTCGCCACCCCGCGGCTGATCGCCTGGCTGGAGGCGGCGACCGTGCGGGCCGCCCGGCCGTCGACCGGGGCCGGGTCGACGACCGTGGGAACCGCGGTCCGCGTCCGGCATCTGCGGCCCACCGCGGTGGGCGGGGCGGTCGAGGTGTCCGCTCAGGCGCCCGCCGACCCGACCGGCCGACGGCTCACCTTCCAGGTCCGGGCGGTCGACGACTCGGGTGAACTGGTCGCGACCGGTGAGATCGAACGGGCCGTCGTCGACCGTGACCGGTTCGTCGCGGCCGCGGCCGGCCAGGTGTCGGACCGCTGAGCGGCGACGCTCATACCGGCCGGTGGCCCAGGAGATACGTCCGTACCGCCTCGGGCAGTGCGGCTTCGGCCGCCTCCTCGATCGCGGTCCAGCGGATCCCCTCGGGAGGCACGTCCGCGCCGTCGGACGGTGACTCGGTCAGCAGTTGGCAGACGACCGCGGCCGGGGCGGTGTCCCGCAGCGTCTGGGAGCCGTCGACGAGGTAGCCGGTGAGTTCGTAGACGACACGGGCCGCCGTGGCCTCCGGCGACTCCGCCAGGTCCGGGGTGCCCGTGGGCAGACCCCAGCCGCCGTGACTCCGCACGAGCAGCACCTGTCCGTCGTACACGACGACCGCCTGCACGGCGGACGGGGACGCGCCTGACTGATCTATTGTCATGGGCCTTGTCTACCCGGCGAGTTGTCCACGCACCCCGAACGGCGAGGAGACCGTGGGCGGAGGCACGGGCCGGCCGGGGTGCGACGGGCCCGCAGGCCGGGCAGGAGGGTGAGGGCTCCCAACCCGGCTCCCGACTGCGCAGATCCCGGGCGGACGGGCGAGGTGCCGAACCATCGCTGCCGGCGGGGCAGTTGCCGGGAGGGGCGGGGGCCGGTGCGCCCGCCGCCTGCACCGGGAGGTGCTGGACATGGTGGGGCGCCGCTCGACGCGTCTGGGTGCCACCGTCGTCGAGCACGACCTGCCCGCCGCCTACTGCCTGCCCGGGCACCGGCCGCGTGCCGTCGTCAGCACGGGCACGCTGCGGCTGCTGTCCGCCGCGCAGCTCAGGGCCGTACTCGAGCACGAGCGGGCTCACATCGCGGGCCGCCACCATCTGGCGCCGGCCGGGGCCAGGGCGTTCGCCCGGGTGTTCCGGCGCCTGCCGCTCGCCCCTCACGCCGAGCGGCAGACGTCCGTAGTCCTTGAGTTGATCGCCGACGACCGGGCGCTGCGCCGCCACCCCCGGCTGCTGGCCACGGCTCTGTACGAGATGGCGGTGGCCGGGACGGCTCCCGAGGGCGCGTACCTGGTGGGCGATCCCGACGCGGTGGTCCGGCTGCGGCGGGCGCTCGCCCCGTGGCGGCGGCCGCATGTCGCCCCGCGAGGCGCGGTGGGAGTGGCGGCCGCGGTGGTGCCGGTGCTGCTGGGCTGCGTACCGGCCGTCGGGTGAGGCGCCGTACGGCGACCGCCCGGGGCGCCACGTCCGTGGCCGCGGAGCCCCGGGCGGTGTGACAGCGATGCGGAGGCGGCAGGTGATCAGAGGCGGCCGAGGATCTCCTGGAACCTGTCGACCTCCGCGGACTGGTTGCGCACGACGTCGCCGGCGAGCTTCTTCGCGGTCGCGTTGCGGCCGTTCTTCTGCTCGTCCTGCGCCATGGTGATCGCACCCTCGTGGTGCTCGATCATCATCTCCGCGAACATCCGGTCGAAGTCGGTGCCCCGGGCGGCCTCGAGCTTCTTCATGTCCTCGTCGGACATCATCCCGGACATCGCCGAGTGGTCCATGCCGCCGCCGGAGCCGTGGTGCATGCCGGGCATCGCGTCGGCGGACTCGGGCCTGCCCCAGGACTTCAGCCAGGACCTCATGGTCCGGATCTCGGGGTCCTGGGCCTGCTCGACGGCCCCGGCCAGGGTCTTGATCTCCGCGTCGGAGGCCCGGCCGTCGGCCAGCCGGGACATCTCCAGGGCCTGCTCGTGGTGCGGGATCATCCCCTGTGCGAACGTGACGTCGGTGTCGTTGAACGCGCCGGGGGCCGGGTTGTCACCCGGCGTCCGCGGGGACGGGGTGGAGGCCGCGGAGGCGGTGCTGCCGCTTCCGTGCTCCATGCCCTCCATGTCGTCCCCGCCACAGGCGGCGAGCAGCAGTCCACCTGCCGCCACGGCACTCACGATCGCGGTACGACGACGAAGACGGCGGGCGGAGTTGTGGTCGGTCATCTGAGAAGCACCTCGCTTGTACGAGTCTGTCGGTGTGGTTCGTTGCGGTGGGCGCGGCGTGCGCGGGCAGGGCAGAGCCCGCGCCACGGCCCGGCCTATATCCGCAGCACCGACAGTTCGGCGAGGAGGGGTTCCGGTGGCGGCCTGCCGGGAGGCAGGGCGGCCGACGCCCTGGCGAGCAGCGCCGGCAGCCAGTCCTTTTGGCGGGCCGCCGCGCACAGCAGAACCCAGAGCAGGCCGCCGCCGAGCACCGCGAGGCACACGGACAGCACGTCCATGCCGGCCATGGGCTGCTCCGCCGAGGGCGCGGACCCGGGCTGCGAGGGGGCTGTCGCGGAATGGTGGGCGACGGCGTGGGTCACCGTGTCCGGCGACGTGCCGGAGGAGTGCTCGGGGTGGCCCATCGTGTGCATGGCGAACACACCGAGGGCGAGCACGGCGACCAGCAGGAGGTGCCCCAAGGCCCCGCCCGCACGCAGTCGCGCGTTCCTGCCCAACCTGACCACCCGGAGTCTCGATCGTGTCGTCCCGCGCATACTACTAAGCCGCTTCCCAGGATGGCGGGCCGCCACGGGCGAACGGGTGAGCACCCGCTGTCACCCCAGGGCGACCGGGGGTCAAGGCGGGGGAAGACGCCGGGACCCGTCGGGCGCGCCCCCGACGGGTCCCGGCGCGGTGGTGCCGCGGGTCAGCCGACCGGTGCCGGCAGACGGCCGGAGTGCGGCCGCCGTTCGAGGACGCGTTCGGCCAGGTATCCGAAGATCACCCCGAACCCGCACCAGAGCACCGCCTGGACGCCGATCGAGGCGAGGCGGAACTCCCACAGGTCCGTGGCCGGGAAGCCCTTCGGGACGGTGTCCCCGGACGGCAGGAACACCATCGCGACCGCCAGGGCGGCCAGGAACGCCAGGCCGGCCGCGACGGAGGCGTTGCCCAGGCCCCAGCGGGGCGTGAGGCGGCGGCCGAGCAGGACGGCCGCGGTGCCCAGCAGGACGGTGAGCACGATCATCAGGAAGAACAGCGCGGTGCGCTGCCCGATCGTGTCCGGCTCGCCCACCGCGGGCGGGCTCGCGGGGTACTTCAGCATCGGCACCAGGTAGACCAGGAGGAACCCGGCCAGACCCGTCAGGGCCGCGGTGGCCCGGGCCGACAGCCGGCCGAGACGGCCCAGCGCGAAGCAGAAGGCGAGGGCGGCGATGCCACCGATCGCCACACCGTAGACGAGCACTCCGGTGGCCAGGCCGGCGGTCGACTGCACCGACCGGCTGACCAGCTCCTCGCCGTGCTCGTGGGAGTGGGCGGACTCGAACGCGATCGCCGCGTCCACCGGACCCTCACCGACGAGATAGGCGAAGACGAGCGCGGGGACCGCGGCCCCGAGCCCGGCGAGCATGCCGCGCGCCAGCAGGGCACGCACGATGGCGGAATTCATGTGTGGTCCCGGCCCGTCTCAGTGGCAGGGGAAGCCGAGCAGGTGGCGGGCGTCGTGCACCCACTCGTGCACGCCCTCGCCGGAGAGAGCGGAGACGGCACCCTGTTCGGCGCCGACGAAGTACAGCAGGACCAGCATCAGGACACCGAAGAACACCGCCCAGGGGGCGACCGCCTTCAGTGGCAGGGGGGCGACGGCGGACTGGGTGGTGGGGGCAGGGGCGGCAGTGGACTGCGCCATGGCGAGACCTCCTCGGGAACATCGCGTCCCGCATCGTGTGGAGCACGCGACGACGGCGTTGGGTCTGACTCACCACCACCTCCGTGGGAGGGGCGGCACACAGTGGCGCGACCGTGCCGGATTTGCACCGGGCTTCCGTGGCGCCGTCGTCCTTGTCACGCACAGAGTAGGGGCAGGAGGGAAGTCGGCCAACATGGCGTGCGCCACCTACGATGACGTCGATCGTGGTGAAGTCCGCTGAGGGGGGCGCATGACCGTCCGGCTCACGCTCGTGTGCGCCGCCGCGCCGACCGGGCGGGAGGTGCGGTTCGGCGACTCCCCGCTCGACGAACGGGCGCTGTCGCGGGCCCGTACGGCAGGGCACGGGCTGCCCGGAGTCACCGTCCGGTACTCCGGTCCCTCACAGTGGTGCCGCGCTACGGCCACGGCACTGGCCTGGCACGACGTCACCGTCGAACACGCCCTGCGCGACCTCGACCTGGGCCGCTGGCACGGCCGGACCCTCGACGAGGTGGCGGCCGACGACCCCGCGGCGCTGGCCGCCTGGACCACCGACCCCGAGGCCGCACCGCACGGCGGGGAGTCGGTGGCCGCCCTGTGCCGGCGGACCGCCGCCTGGCTCGACGCACTGCCGGAGGGCTCGGGACGGGTCGCGGCCGTGGTGGAGCAGTCGCTGGCGCGGGCCGCCGTGTTGTACGCGCTGAACGCCCCCTGCACGTCGTTCTGGCGTGTCGACGTGCCGCCCCTGGCCGCCGTCGAGCTGACGGGCCGGGGCGGCCGGTGGAACCTGCGGTGGCCCGCCGCGGGTCGGTGACCGGTCGGCCTCAGCGGTTCGGCCGAGGCGCGGCGCGGGTGTCCTCGCCCGTGGGGCCTGCGGGGCTGTCGGCGCGCCGCCGGCCGTGGTGCCCGGTGCCCGCGCACCAAGCCCCTTCGCGGGCAGAGCGGTAGCCGGATCGTGTACGAAGGCCCCGCTCAGGCCTCCTCGACCTTCGCGGTGACCGGTGTGCCGATCTCCACGGTTCTGCTCACCGTGCACAGCCGGTCGTGCGAGGTCTTGACCGCGCGGGGCAGGATCGCGCGGGCTCGGTCGGCGCCCTCGGTGTCCGGGAAGGTCACGGAAAAGGTGACCTGGAGGTCGGTGAGCCGGTTGCCGAGGTCGTCGCTGATCTTGTGGCCGGTCACGGCGACGCTGAACCGGTCGGGCTCGGCGTGACGGCTGGTGGCGATGTCCACGTCCACCGCCGTGCAGCCGGCGAGCGCCGCGAGCAGGAGCTCGACCGGGGTGAACTCGGTGTCCGTTTCGGAGCCGCTGCCGAAGGAGACGGTGCCGCCACGGGCGTTGGTCGCGACGAAGTGGCCGGTGCTGGTGCGCTCCACGGTGACGGAGCGCAGGGTGTTGTCGGTCATGCCGAGACAGTATCTCCGCGCGTGCACGGCAGTCCCCGGCCGGGCGCACCTGTCCGCCCGGCATGGACGAGTCGCAGGCCTCAGGCCACCGAGGGTCCCAGCAGTCCGGTGCGCAGACGCTTGATGATGCGGCTGATCAGCCGGGAGACGTGCATCTGGGAGACGTCGAGCCGCTCGGCGATCTGCGCCTGGGTGAGTTCCTCGACGAAGCGCATGTGGATGATCCGCCGGTCGCGCTCGGCGAGCCCGGCGATCAGCGGGGCCAGGGACCGGAAGTCCTCCACCAGCTCCAGCGACGGGTCCTCCTCGCCGAGGCGGTCGGCCAGCGCGGTCTCCGTGCCGTCCGCCTCGCTCGTCAGGGCGGCGTCCAGGGAGGAGGTGCGGTAGCAGTTGGCCGCCTTGCGGGCCTCGATGACCTCCTCCTCCGTCAGGGACATCAGCTCGGCCAGTTCCCGGGTGGTGGGGGTGCGGCCCAGCCGGGACTGCAGTTCGTCGGTCGCCTTCGCCAGTTCGGCCCGCGCCTCCTGGAGCCGGCGCGGCACGTGCACGGCCCAGCTGGTGTCGCGGAAGAAACGCTTGATCTCGCCCACGATGTAGGGCACGGCGAAGGTGGTGAACTCGACCTCTCTGGACAGCTCGAACCGGTCGATGGCCTTGATCAGGCCGATGGTGCCGACCGAGACCACGTCTTCCTGGGAGTCGCCGCGGGTCCGCATCCGGGACGCGGCGTACCGCACGAGCGACAGGTTCATCTCGATGAGGGTGTTGCGCACGTACTGGTGTTCGGGGGTGCCTTCCTCCAGCACGGCCAGCCGTGCGAAGAACACGCGGGACAGTTCACGCGCGTCCTTCGGGCGGACCTGGGAGGGGTCCTCGATGAGCGGCAGGTTCGCGTCGGTGGTGACCGTCCCCTCCGCCGTGGCCGTTGCGTGGGCCACCGTCACGGCTCCCATGCCGCCCTCCCCTGGGTCGGAACCTGATGTCGTCCCCCGACTTCCCGGCTTCTCGCGTTTCACTCCTCCGATCGGCCGACAGATCCGGAAGTGGGCCGGACGGCGGTGCCCGAATCCGCCCCTTCGGGTGATGTATCGGCCATGACGCCGCGTCGCGTTGTTTGCGGGGCGAGTCGTGGGGCAGGCGGGAGTCCGTGCTTCGGAGCAGAGGCACACGGCGGGGCGCACGCCCGGAGCGGGCCGTCCGCAGCCCCGCCCCGTTTCCCACGGCAAGTCCCTGACACCTGCGTTCAGGAGCTCTTTCGCATGCTGGTCGAGACATCCGCACACGCCACCTCCGACACCACCACCCCCGGCGCGCCTGCCGCCTCTGCCGCGGCCACCGCGCCTGCCGCGGCCGCACCCCGCAGGCACCCCCACGACGACGCACCCGACACCGCAGCC
>NZ_JBITYN010000022.1:0-29765 GCF_044545925.1 Streptomyces sp. NPDC053367
CCCACACGGCGGCCGGCGGCCAACGCCAGCTCCACCCACGCCGTACCCGGCACGATCGTCACTCCCAGCACGACGTGGTCGCGCACCCACGGCTGGCTGTCCATGGACAACCGACCGGTGAACAACCATTCGTCGCGGTCCCCGAGGTGTACGGCCGCCGCCAGGACCGCGTGATCCATCCGGTCGAGACCCGCCGCCGTGACATCGCCCTGCGCCGACGGCGTCAGCCAGTAGTTCTGTCGCTGGAAGGCGTAGGTGGGCAGTTCGACCCGCTGCGCGCCGGTACCGGCGTAGAACGCCTCCCAGTCGACGCCGACACCAGCGGTGTGGGCGTGGCCCAGGAACCCGGCGAACGTCTCGATCTCAGGACGCTTGCCCCGCAGGGCCGGAATGAACGCCGCCTCGGTGTCGTCCTCGACGCACTGACGGGCCATCGCGGTCAGCACCGCGTCCGGACCCAGCTCCAGGAAACGCCGGACACCCAGGTCCCACAGGGTGCGCACACCGTCGGCGAAGCGGACCGCCTGACGGACGTGGCGCACCCAGTAGTCCGCGTCGAAGCCCGTGACCAGCTCACCCGAGACGTTGGAGACGACCGGGATACGCGGCTCGCCGTACGTCAGCCGCACGGCGACCGCACGGAATTCGTCGAGCATCGGCTCCATGCGCGGCGAATGGAACGCGTGCGAGACCCGCAGACGGCTGGTCTTGCGGCCCTCCCAGCGCGGGAGCCACTCCTCCACCGCGTCCTCGTCACCCGAGACCACGACCGCCAGCGGACCATTGACGGCGGCGATCTCCAGACGACCTTCGAAGCCTTCGAGGGACTCAGCGACCTCCACCTCACCGGCCTGCACCGCGACCATCGCCCCGCCCGAAGGCAACGCGCCCATCAACCGGCCACGAGCCACCGCCAGTTCGGCCGCATCCGCCAGGGAGAGAACACCCGCCACATGCGCGGCAGCGATCTCACCGACCGAATGCCCGATCAGGTAATCGGCACGAACACCCAGCGACTCAGCAAGCCGGAACAGGGCCACCTCGACCGCGAACAACGCAACCTGCGTGAACTCCGTCGAGTTCAGCACATCGCTGTCAGCAGCGAGCAGTTCGCGCAGGGAACGGCCCAGTCGCGGGTCGACCTCCGCGCACACCTCGCTCAGCGCCCGCTCGAACACCGGGAACTGCGAGGCCAGCTCCAGACCCATACCCGGCCGCTGAGACCCCTGACCGGTGAACAGGAACGCCGACTTACCGGCAACAGCAGACTCACCGTCCGACACGTCGGCCAGACGCGCCAGCAGCTCGTCCCGGTCCGCAGCCACGACCACGGCACGCCGTTCCAACAACGCCCTAGACGTCACCAGCGAGTACGCCGTGTCCACCACGGACAGCTCCGGCCGCGAGGCAAGGTGCGCCCGCAGCCGCTCCGCCTGCGCCCGCAGCGCCACATCGTTGCGCGCCGACAGCACCACGGGAACGGTGCCCGGCGAACGCTCGGCCGCCGGACTGACGTGGACGCGATCCTCGGCGGGGGCCTCCTCCACGATGATGTGCGCGTTCGTACCGCTCACACCGAACGACGAGATGCCCGCACGACGAGGACGCCCGTCCGAAGCCCACTCACGCGGCTCGGTCAGCAGCCGGACCTCGCCCGACTCCCAGTCCACATGCGGCGACGGCTCATCGACATGCAGGGTCGGCGGCAGCATCCCGTGCCGCATCGCCATCACCATCTTGATCACACCGGCCACACCGGCCGCAGCCGACGTATGACCGATGTTCGACTTGATCGAACCCAGCCACAGCGGGTCACCAGCCCGCTCACGGCCGTACGTCGCCAGCAGCGCCTGCGCCTCGATCGGGTCACCCAGCTTCGTGCCCGTGCCATGACCCTCGACCGCGTCGACCTCGGCAGGGCTCAGCCCCGCACTTTCGAGGGCTTGGCGGATCACCCGCTCCTGAGAGGGGCCGTTGGGGGCGGTGAGGCCATTGCTGGCGCCGTCCTGGTTCACCGCGGTGCCGCGGACCAGGCCGAGGATGCGCCGGCCGTTGCGGCGGGCGTCCGACAGGCGCTCCACCACGAGTACGCCGGCGCCGTCGGAGAAGCCGGTGCCGTCCGCCGAAGCCGAATACGCCTTGCAGCGGCCGTCGCCGGCCAGGCCGCGCTGGCGGCTGAAGCCGATGAGCAGGTCGGGCGTGGCCATGAGTGAGATGCCGCCGACCAGGGCCATGTCGCACTCGCCGGCCCGCAGTGCCTGCCCGGCGAGGTGCAGGGCGACGGCGGAGGACGAGCAGGCCGTGTCCACGGAGACCGCCGGGCCTTCGAGGCCCAGGGTGTAGGCGACGCGGCCGGACACCACGCTCATCGTGGTGCCGGTGAGGTGGTAGCCCTCCAGCTCGGGGACCATCGTCGCGTGGTAGCCGGACGAGACGGTGCCGGCGAACACGCCGGTGTTGCTGCCGCGCAGCGTCGTCGGGTCGATGCCCGCGTCCTCGAACGCCTCCCACGACGTCTCCAGCAGCAGCCGCTGCTGCGGGTCCATGGCCAGCGCCTCGCGCGGGCTGATCCCGAAGAAGTCGGCGTCGAACTCGCCGATACGGTCGACGAATCCGCCGGTCTTCGTGTACACCGACCCGACCTGGTCGGGGTCGGGGTCGTAGAGCCGTTCCAGGTCCCAGCCGCGGTCGGCGGGGAACGGGCCCATGGCGTCCCGGCCGGACGCCACCAGCTCCCACAGCTCCTCCGGCGAGGACACACCACCGGGGAAGCGGCAGCTCATACCGACGATCGCCAGGGGCTCGCCGGCGTCCACGCGGCGCGGCCTCTTCGTACGCGGGCGACCGACCACGCCGTCCAGCGAGATCTCCGCCACCAGCAGTCGCGCGACAGCGGCCGGGGTGGGGTGGTCGAAGACGAGTGTGGCGGGCAGCCGCACTCCGGAAGCCTGGGTGAGGCGGTTGCGCAGCTCGACCGCGCTGAGGGAGTCGAAGCCGAGCTCGTTGAACGCGCGGCCGGGATCGACGGCGGTGGCCGAGGCGTGGCCGAGCACGCTCGCCACCTGCTCCAGCACCAGTTCGAGGGCGACCTGCTCGCGCTCCGCCTCGGGCACGCCCGCCAGGCGCCGGGCGAGGGATCCGCCGGCCTCCGCGCGTCGCGCCGGGAGGGGCGCAAGTCCGCGCAACACGGCCGGGATCGTGCCGGCCCTGGCCTGGGCGCGCAGCACCGCCATGTCCAGCCGGACCGGCGCGAGCAGGGCTGCGTCCGCCGTCAGAGCCTGGTCGAACAGTTCGAGGCCCAGCTCCCGCGTCAGCGGCTTGGAGCCCATGCGTTCCAGGCGGGCCAGCTCCGACCGGCCCAGCTGCGCCGCGATGCCCGCGGTGTCCGACCACAGGCCCCAGGCCAGCGACACCGCCGGCAGGCCCGCCGCCCGGCGCGACGCGGCGAGCGCGTCCAGGGCGGCGTTCGCCGCAGCGTAGTTGCCCTGGCCCGGGCTGCCGATCAGGGCCGCCACCGACGAGAACAGCACGAACGCCGACAGCTCCATCTCTGCCGTCAACTCGTGCAGATGCCACGCGGCTTCGACCTTCGGCCGCATCACCCGCTCGACCTGCTCACGCGTCAGCGACTCGACCACACCGTCGTCGAGGACACCCGCCGCGTGCACCACGGCCGTCAGCGGACGCTCGACCCCACCGAGAGCGGAAGCGAGCTGCTCACGGTCGGACACGTCACAGGCGACGACCTGGGCCGCACACCCCAGCTCCGCGAGCTCCGCCACCAGCTCAGCGGCACCCTCGGCCTCCGGACCCCGCCGGCTCAGCAGCAACAGATGCCGCACACCGTGCCCGGTGGCCAAGTGCCGCGCGAACTCCGCACCCAGACCACCCGTACCACCGGTGATCACCACCGTGCCGTCGGCATCGAACGCCGTCTCCGTCTCGCCGGCGGAGCCCCGGGACAGCCGCGGGGTCAGCAACCGGTCGCCGCGGACGGCAAGTTGCGGCTCGTCAAGGCCGAGCAGCGCGGCCCATTCCGGGGCGTCGCCGTCCACGTCCTCGTCCACCAGCAGGAACCGGCCCGGGTGCTCCGACTGCGCACTGCGCACCAGGCCCCAGGCGGCGGCCTGGGCGACGTCGGGGACCCCGCCGCCGACGGACACCGCACCCCGGGTCACCACCGCCAGCGTGGCCCCGCCGAGCCGCTCACTCGCGATCCACCGCTGTACGAGGCCCAGTGCCTCGACCGCGGCCGCCGTGGCCTCCTCGGCTCCGACGGCCGCCAGCACCAGCTCGGGCACCGGGGCGCCGTCCGCCACGGCCTGTTCCAGCGCGGCCAGGTCCTCGAACGGCTCGCCCTCCGCCGGAAGTCCGCCGAGTACAGCGACCCGCGCGGACCGGCCGGAGCCGGCCGTGACCGGGGCCCAGTCGAGTTCGTACAGCGAACCCTCAGTCCTGGCGGCCTGCTTCAGCTGGGCCTGGTCGACCGGGCGGAACACGAGCTTGTCCATGCTGAGCACCGGCTCGTCGTTCTCGTCGACGAGGTCGATGCGGAAGGCGGCCGCACCCGCGGGGACGAGTCGGGCGCGGGCCCTCGCGACGCCGGTGCGGCTGAGCTGGACGCCGTTCCAGGAGAAGGGCATCACCAGCGTGTCGTCCGGCTTGTCGCCGAACAGTGAGCTCTGCACCGCGGAGTCGAAGAGTCCGGGATGGATGCCGAAACCCTGCGTGTCTGCGTCGTCCGGCAGGGCCAGCTCGACGTAGACGACGTCGTCGTCCTGCCACGCGTCGACGACACCCTGGAACAGGGCGCCGTAGTCGTAGCCGATGTCGGCCATGCGGGTGTAGAGGGCTTCCGCGGAGAGACGCTCGGCGCCCTCCGGCGGCCATGCCACGTCCCAGGCCGGTACGGCCTCGGCGTCCGGCCCCAGCCAGCCGCGCCCGTGACAGGTGGCCTGGCCCTGCTCGTCCGTGTCGTCGCCCTCGGGGCGCGAGAAGATGACGAACTCGCGGCGGGCGTCGTCGTCCGCGTGACCCACGATGATCTGGAGCCGGCGCCCCACCGCCTCGTCCAGAGCGAGCGGGGCCTCGATGACCAGCTCGTCGAGTACGGGGCAGCCGACCTCGCGCCCGGCGGCCAGAGCCATCTCGACCAGCGCCACACCGGGCACCACGACCGCGCCCATGACGACGTGGTCACGCGTCCACGGCTGGGCCTCGGTGGAGATCCGGCCCGTGAACAGCCACTCGTCACGGTCCCCGACAAGCGCCCTGCCGGCCAGGACGGGGTGGTCGACGGGAATGAGCCCGGCCGCCGACACATCACCCCCCGCCGTACCCGGCGTCAGCCAGAACCGCTCCCGCTGGAAGGCGTAGGTGGGCAGTTCGACGCGCTGCGCGCCGGTACCGGCGTAGAACACCGGCCAGTCGACGCCGACACCGGCGGTGTGGGCATGGCCCAGGAACCCGGTGAACGTCTCGACCTCGCCGTACTTGCCCCGCAGGGCGGGGATGAAGGCCGCCTCGGTGTCGTCCTCGACGCACTGGCGGGCCATCGCGGTCAGCACCGCGTCCGGACCCAGCTCCAGGAAACGCCGGACACCCAGGTCCCACAGGGTGCGGACACCGTCCGCGAAGCGGACCGCCTGACGGACGTGACGTACCCAGTAGTCCGCGTCGAACTCCGTGACCAGCTCACCCGAGACGTTGGAGACGACCGGGATACGCGGCTCGCCGTACGTCAGCCGCTCCGCGACCGCTCGGAATTCGTCGAGCATCGGCTCCATGCGCGGCGAATGGAACGCGTGCGAGACCCGCAGACGGCTGGTCTTGCGGCCCTCAAAGCGCGGGAGCCACTCCTCCACCGCGTCCTCGTCACCCGAGACCACGACCGCCAGCGGACCATTGACGGCGGCGATCTCCAGACGACCTTCGAAGCCTTCGAGGGACTCAGCGACCTCCGCCTCACCGGCCTGCACCGCGACCATCGCCCCGCCCGAAGGCAGAGCACCCATCAACCGGCCACGAGCCACCGCCAGTTCGGCCGCATCCGCCAGAGAGAGAACGCCCGCCACATGCGCGGCGGCGATCTCACCGACCGAATGCCCGATCAGATAGTCGGCACGAACACCCAGCGACTCAGCCAGCCGGAACAGAGCCACCTCGACCGCGAACAACGCCACCTGCGTGAACTCCGTCGAGTTCAGCACATCGCTGTCAGCCGCCAGCAGCTCACGCAGAGAACGCCCCAGCCGCGGGTCGACCTCCGCACACACCTCACTCAGCGCCCGCTCGAACACCGGGAACTGCGAGGCCAACTCCAGACCCATACCCGGCCGCTGAGAACCCTGACCGGTGAACAGGAACGCCGACTTACCGGCAACAGCAGACTCACCGTCCGACACCTCGGCCAGACGCGCCAGCAGCTCATCACGGTCACCGGCCACCACCACCGCACGGCGGTCCAGCAACGCCCGCGAGGTCACCAGTGAGTAGGCGACGTCAGCGACCGACACCTCACGGTCCCCCGCGAGATGGTCTCGCAGCCGCTCCGCCTGCGCCCGCAGGGCCACATCGTTGCGCGCGGACAGCACCACCGGCACCGTGCCGGCGGGCCGTGTCACCTCGCTGGGCGCGTCCTCGGACGGCTCCTCGGCGGGCGCCTCCTCGACGATGATGTGGGCGTTGGTACCGCTGACGCCGAACGACGAGATGCCCGCCCGGCGGGGGCGGCCGTCCGCGGCCCACTCACGCGGCTCGGTCAGCAGCCGGACCTCGCCCGACTCCCAGTCCACGTGCGGGGAGGGCTCGTCGACATGCAGGGTCGGCGGCAGCGTGCCGTGCCGCATGGCCATGACCATCTTGATGACACCGGCGACACCGGCCGCGGTCGACGTGTGACCGATGTTCGACTTGATCGAGCCCAGCCACAGGGGCTCGCCGTCCCGCTCACGGCCGTACGTCGCCAGCAGCGCCTGCGCCTCGATCGGGTCACCGAGCTTGGTGCCGGTGCCGTGGCCTTCGACGGCGTCGACCTCGGAGGGGCGCAGTCCGGCGTTGGCCAGGGCCTGGCGGATCACCCGTTCCTGGGAGGGGCCGTTGGGTGCGGTCAGACCGTTGCTGGCGCCGTCCTGGTTGACGGCGGAGCCGCGGATGAGGCCGAGGATGCGGCGCCCGTTGCGCTGGGCGTCGGAGAGCCGCTCCAGGACGACGAGGCCGAGGCCGTCGGAGAAGCCGGTACCGTCCGCCGACGCCGAATACGCCTTGCAGCGGCCGTCGGGGGCCAGACCGCGCTGCCGGCTGAACTCCATGTGCAGGAAGGGGCCGGACAGCACGGTGACGCCACCGGCGAGGGCGAGGGAGCACTCGCCGGCCCGCAGGGCGTTCACCGCGAGGTGGAGGGCCACGGCGGAGGCCGAGCAGGCGGTGTCGACGGACACGGCCGGGCCCTCCAGGCCGAGGCTGTAGGCGACACGGCCGGACACCACGCTCGTGGTGGAACCGGTCAGGCGGAAGCCCTCGATCTGCGGGAGGGCTCCGGCGGGCATGGCGGCGTAGTCGGAGGGACCGACGCCGCAGAACACGCCCGTGCTGCTGCCGCGCAGGGCGTTGGGGTCGATGCCGGCGTCCTCCAGCGCCTCCCAGGCGGCCTCCAGCAGCAGGCGCTGCTGCGGGTCCATCGCGGTCGCCTCGCGCGGGCTGATCCCGAAGAAGTCGGCGTCGAACTCGGCGGCGCCGTCGATGAAGCCGCCCTCCCGGGCGTACACGGTGCCGAGCCGGTCGGGGTCGGGGTCGTAGAGTCCCTCCAGGTCCCAGCCGCGGTCGGCGGGGAACGGGCCGATGGCGTCGCCGCCGGACGCCACCAGCTCCCACAGCTCCTCCGGCGACGTCACGCCGCCGGGGTAGCGGCAGCTCATGCCGACGATCGCCAGCGGCTCTCCGTCACGGGACTCGTACTCGCGAAGGCGCGCGCGGGCCTGGTTGAGGTCGCTCGCCATCTTCTTGAGATAGCGGGCTATCTTTTCCTGCTGCTCGGTGTTCTCTGCCATTTCCCCGCCCCCTGTCACGCTTCGCCGAACTCGGCGTCGATCATCTGGAAGACCTCGTCCATCGTGGTGGCCGCTTCGATCCGTTCGGCCGTGCTCTCCGCCTCGCCGTCGTCGGCGACGACGGAGAGGAGGCGGCGCAGGCGTTCGGCCACGTGGCGTCGCTCGTTGTCGGCGATCGCGGCAAGCATGTCTTCCAGCTTGTTCAGTTCCTTTTCGATGGGTGGTTCGGCGGCGACGCTGCCGAACTCAGCGAGCAGCAGGCGGACGATCTCCGCGGGCGTGGGGTGGTCGAACACCAGCGTCGCGGGCAGGCGCACCCCGGAGGCCTGGGTCAGCCGGTTGCGCAGCTCGACGGCGCCGAGCGAGTCGAACCCCATGTCCTGGAAGGCGCGTTCGGGCTCGACGGCCGCAGCGGACGCATGCCCGAGTACGGCGGCCACCTGTGTGCGGACCAGGTCGAGGACGACCTGCTCGCGGTCGCCCTCCGCGACTCCCGCCAGGCGGTCGCGCAGGGACACCGTCGCGGTCTCCGTACGTCGTGCCGGGAGGGGCGCAAGTCCGCGCAGTACGCCCGGGATCGTGCCGGCCCTGGCCTGGGCGCGCAGCACCGCCATGTCCAGCCGGACCGGTGCGAGCAGGGCGGCGTCCGCCGTCAGGGCCTGGTCGAAGAGTGCCGGCCCCAGCTCGGCCGTCAGCGGCTTGGCGCCCAGCCGTTCCAGGCGGGCCAGTTCGGCCGTGCCCAGTCGGGCTCCCATGCCCGCGGTGTCCGACCACAGGCCCCAGGCCAGCGACACCGCCGGCAGGCCCGCCGCCCGGCGCGACGCGGCGAGCGCGTCCAGGGCGGCGTTCGCCGCAGCGTAGTTGCCCTGGCCCGGGCTGCCGATCAGAGCCGCCACCGACGAGAACAGCACGAACGCCGACAGCTCCATCTCTGCCGTCAACTCGTGCAGATGCCACGCGGCTTCGACCTTCGGCCGCATCACCCGCTCGACCTGCTCACGCGTCAGCGACTCGATCACACCGTCGTCGAGGACACCCGCTGCGTGCACCACGGCCGTCAGCGGACGCTCGACCCCACCGAGAGCGGAAGCGAGCTGCTCACGGTCGGACACGTCACAGGCGACGACCTGGGCCGCACACCCCAGCTCCGCGAGCTCCGCCACCAGCTCACCGGCACCCTCGGCCTCCGGACCCCGCCGGCTCAGCAGCAACAGACGCCGCACACCGTGCCCGGTGGCCAAGTGCCGCGCGAACACCGCACCCAGACCACCCGTACCACCGGTGATCACCACCGTGCCGTCCGTGTCGATGACCGGTGTCCGTTCGGCCACCGGAGCGATGCCCCGTGACAGCCTCGGCGTCAGCAACCGTCCGTCGCGGACCGCCAGTTGCGGCTCGTCCGTGCCCAGCACCGCGGCCCAGTCGGGTTCCGCGCCGTCCAGGTCGACCAGGACGAACCGGTCCGGGTGCTCGGACTGGGCGCTGCGCAGCAGACCCCACACCGCCGCCTGGGCGACGTCGGGAGCCTCGCCGCCGACAGCGACCGCACCCCGGGTCACCAGCACCAGCCGGGTCTCGCCCAGCCACTCGCCGGCCAGCCACCGCTGCACCAGCTCCAGCGCCTCACCCGTGGCCGCGCGGGCCGCCGTGGTCACGTCACCCTGCGGGGCGCCGACCTCGGCCAGCACGGCGTCGGGCGCGGTCGCACCGTCGGCCAGGGCCTTCTCCAGCGTGGCCAGATCGGCGAACCGGTCCACCGAACCGCCGATCGAGTCGCCGGTCGAGTCGCCGAGCGCGACGAGACGCGCGTTCCGCACCGTGACGGCCTGCGCGGGGACCCAGTCAAGCTCGTGGAGGTGGCGGTCACCGTCCCGCCGGGCGGCTTCCAGGTGCCCCTGCTCCACCGGGCGGACGTCGAGCCGCCGCAGGCAGGCCAGCGGCACACCGTCCTCGCCCGCGATGTCGAGCCGCAGGGACGTCGGGTCCGGCAGCGTGATCCTCACCCGCAGCCGAGTGAGACCGAAGCGCTCCAGCTGCACACCGGACCACGAGAAGGGCAGCCCGCTGGGGTTGTCCTCGCCCATGTCGAGCATGCCGAGCCCGCCGTGCAGGGCGGAGTCGAACATCGCGGGGTGGATGGCGAACCCGTCGGCCGGCCCCGCCACCTCCGGCAGCGCCAGCTCGACGAGGACCTCGCCGCCCCGGCGCCAGGCGGACTGTACGGCGCGGAAGGCCGGGCCGTAGTCGAAGCCCACGTCGGTGAGGTGGGCGTTCCGGTTGAGCAGCGTGTACAGCTCGGACACGGGCAGCGACTCGGCGTCCGCGGGCGGCCACGGCGCGGGCAGCGCCTCCAGGGGCTCGGCCTTGGCGGAGAGCCAGCCACGGGCGTGGCAGGTCAGCTCGGTGACCTCGTCCTCGCCCGCCTCGGGCCGGGAGAAGAAGGCGAACTCCCTGCGGCCGTCCTCACCGGCCGGGCCGACCGTGACCCGGATCTGCCGCGTGACGTCGTCCTCCAGCACCAGCGGCGCGGCGACGACCAGTTCGTCCACCACCCCGCAGCCCAGCCGGCTGCCGACGGTCAGCGCCATCTCGACCATCGCGGCGCCGGGCACCAGCACGATCCCGAACACCATGTGGTCGCGCGTCCACGGCTGCGTCTCCTGGGACATGCTGCCGGTGAAGACCCACTCGTCCCGGTCGCCGACCTGCACCGCGGCGGACAGGATCGGGTGCCGCATCCTGTCCATCCCCGCGACCGCGGCGTCACCGCCGCCGGCCTTGCGGGAGAGCCAGTAGTTCTGTCGCTGGAAGGCGTAGGTGGGCAGCTCGACCCGCTGAGCGCCGGTACCGGCGTAGAACGCCTCCCAGTCGACGCCGACACCGGCGGTGTGGGCATGGCCCAGGAACCCGGTGAACGTCTCGATCTCAGGACGCTTGCCCCGCAGGGCCGGAATGAACGCCGCCTCGGTGTCGTCCTCGACGCACTGGCGGGCCATCGCAGTCAGCACCGCGTCCGGGCCCAGCTCCAGGAAACGCCGCACACCGAGGTCCCACAGGGTGCGAACGCCGTCGGCGAAGCGGACCGCCTGACGGACGTGACGCACCCAGTAGTCCGCGTCGAACGCCGTGACCAGCTCACCCGAGACGTTGGAGACGACCGGGATACGCGGCTCGTCGTAGCGCAACTTGTCGGCCACAGCGCGGAATTCGTCGAGCATCGGCTCCATGCGCGGCGAATGGAACGCGTGCGACACGCGCAGACGAGTCGTCTTGCGGCCCTCAAAGCGCGGGAGCCACTCCTCCACCGCGTCCTCGTCACCCGAGACCACGACCGCCAGCGGACCATTGACCGCGGCGATCTCCAGACGACCTTCGAAGCCTTCGAGGGACTCAGCGACCTCCGCCTCACCGGCCTGCACCGCGACCATCGCCCCACCAGAAGGCAGAGCACCCATCAACCGGCCCCGCGCCACCGCCAGTTCGGCCGCATCCGCCAGAGAGAGAACGCCCGCCACATGCGCGGCAGCGATCTCACCGACCGAATGCCCGATCAGGTAGTCGGCACGAACACCCAGCGACTCGGCAAGCCGGAACAGGGCCACCTCGACGGCGAACAGCGCCACCTGCGTGAACTCCGTCGAGTTCAGCACATCGCTGTCAGCCGCCAGCAGCTCACGCAGAGAACGCCCCAGCCGCGGGTCGACCTCGGCGCACACCTCACTCAGCGCCCGCTCGAACACCGGGAACTGCGAGGCCAGCTCCAACCCCATACCCGGCCGCTGAGACCCCTGACCGGTGAACAGGAACGCCGACTTACCGGCAACAGCAGACTCACCGTCCGACACCTCAGCCAGACGCGCCAGCAGCTCATCACGGTCCGCAGCCACCACCACCGCACGCCGTTCCAACAACGCCCGCGAGGTCACCAGTGAGTAGGCGACGTCAGCGACCGACACCTCACGGTCCCCCGCGAGATGGGCACGAAGCCGCTCCGCCTGCGCCCGCAGCGCCACATCGTTGCGCGCCGACAGCACCACCGGCAGCGGGGCCACCGGCTCGGCCGGCTCCTCCGCCGCCACGGGCTCCTCGGCCGGCGCCTCCTCCACGATGATGTGCGCGTTCGTACCGCTCACACCGAACGACGAGATGCCCGCACGACGAGGACGCCCGTCCGAAGCCCACTCACGCGGCTCGGTCAGCAGCCGGACCTCGCCCGACTCCCAGTCCACATGCGGCGACGGCTCATCGACATGCAGGGTCGGCGGCAGCATCCCGTGCCGCATCGCCATCACCATCTTGATCACACCGGCCACACCGGCCGCAGCCGACGTATGACCGATGTTCGACTTGATCGAACCCAGCCACAGCGGGTCACCAGCCCGCTCCCGGCCGTACGTCGCCAGCAGCGCCTGCGCCTCGATCGGGTCACCCAGCTTCGTGCCCGTGCCATGACCCTCGACCGCGTCGACCTCGGCCGGGGACAGGCCCGCGCTGGCCAGCGCCTGACGGATCACCCGCTCCTGCGAAGGACCGTTCGGCGCGGTCAGGCCATTGCTGGCGCCGTCCTGGTTCACCGCGCTGCCCCGGATCACCCCGAGGATGCGCCGGCCGTTGCGGCGGGCGTCCGACAGGCGCTCCACCACGAGCACGCCGGCGCCGTCGGAGAAGCCGGTGCCGTCCGCCGAAGCCGAATACGCCTTGCAGCGGCCGTCCGGCGAGACCGCGCGCTGGCGGCTGAACTCGGTCAGGAGGTAAGGGCCGGCCAGCAGGGTCACGCCGCCGACCAGCGCGAGCGAGCATTCGCCGGCCCGCAGCGCCTGCCCGGCGAGGTGCAGGGCGACGGCGGAGGACGAGCAGGCCGTGTCCACGGAGACCGCCGGGCCTTCGAGGCCCAGGGTGTAGGCGACGCGGCCGGACACCACGCTCGTGGTCGTGCCGGTCAGGCGGTAGCCCTCCAGCTCGGCGGAGGCCATGCCGCCGTAGTCGGTGGTCACGACACCGGCGAACACGCCCGTGTCGCTGCCCCGCAGGGAGGTCGGGTCGATGCCGGCGTGCTCGAACGCCTCCCAGGACGCCTCCAGCAGCATGCGCTGCTGGGGGTCCATCGCGGTCGCCTCGCGCGGACTGATGCCGAAGAACTCGGCGTCGAACTCCCCGATGCCTTCGAGGAAGGCACCACCTCGGGTGTTGATCTTCCCGGGCCGGTCGGGGTCGGGGTCGTAGATGTCCGGGTCCCAGCCACGGTCGGTGGGCAGCCCGCCCACCGCGTCACGGCCGGCGGCCACCAGCTCCCACAGCTCCTCCGGCGACGACACCCCGCCGGGGTAGCGGCAGCTCATGCCGACGATCGCCAGGGGCTCGTCGTACGACGTGACCCGCTTGGTCCGGCTGACGGGCCTCGGCGCCTCGGCGACGCCGCCCGTCTCGGCGAGGAGCAGCCGCGCGACAGCGGCCGGGGTGGGGTGGTCGAAGACGAGCGTGGCGGGCAGCCGCACTCCGGTGGCCTGGGTGAGGTGGTTGCGCAGCTCGACCGCGCTCAGCGAGTCGAAGCCGAGCTCCTTGAAGGAGCGGTCGGTGTCGACCGCCGCGGCCGAGCTGTGGCCGAGTACCGCCGCGACCTGCTCGCGCACCGCGTCGACGGCGATCCGCTCACGGTCGCCCTCCGCCACGCCGGCCAGGCGCTGTGCGAGGGAACCGCCGGTCTCGGCGCGCCGGGCCGGGGCGGGGGCCAGACCACGCAGCAGCGCGGGCAGCTGACCGGCGCGGGCCTGGGTCCGCAGCGCGGCCGGGTCGAGGCGAACGGGCGCGAGGAGTGCCGCGCCGCTGCCGAGGGCGAGATCGAACAGTTCGAGCCCGAGCTTCTGGGACAGCGCGCCCACACCGGTGCGTTCCAGGCGGGTCAGGTCGGCCTCGCTGAGCTCGCCGGCCATTCCGCCGGCCTCGCCCCACAGACCCCAGGCCAGCGACACCGCCGGCAGGCCCGCCGCCCGGCGCGACGCGGCGAGCGCGTCCAGGGCGGCGTTCGCCGCAGCGTAGTTGCCCTGACCCGGGCTGCCGATCAGAGCCGCCACCGACGAGAACAGCACGAACGCCGACAGCTCCATCTCTGCCGTCAACTCGTGCAGATGCCACGCCGCTTCGACCTTCGGCCGCATCACCCGCTCGACCTGCTCACGCGCCAGCGACTCGACCACACCGTCGTCGAGGACACCCGCCGCGTGCACCACGGCCGTCAGCGGACGCTCGACCCCACCGAGAGCGGAAGCGAGCTGCTCACGGTCGGACACGTCACAGGCGACGACCTGGGCCGCACACCCCAGCTCCGCGAGCTCCGCCACCAACTCAGCGGCACCCTCGGCCTCCGGACCCCGCCGGCTCAGCAGCAACAGATGCCGCACACCGTGCCCGGTGGCCAAGTGCCGCGCGAACACCGCACCCAGACCACCCGTACCACCGGTGACGAGCACGGTCCCCTCGGGCTCGAAGACCGGGGCCTGCTCGGCGGTCGCACCAGCGCGAGCGAGCCTCGGCGTCAGCAACCGGCCGCCGCGAACGGCGAGTTGCGGCTCGTCCGCGCCCAGCACCGCAGCCCAGTCCGGCTCGTGGCCGTCCGAGTCCGCGTCCACATCCACAAGGAGGAACCGGTCGGGGTGCTCGGACTGGGCGCTGCGCACCAGACCCCACACCGCCGCCTGGGCGACATCGGCGACCTCGCCGCCGACGGACACCGCACCCCGGGTCACCAGCACCAGCCGGGCCTCGCCCAGCCACTCACTGGACAGCCACCGCTGCACCAGCTCCAGCGCCTCGACCGCGGCCGCCGGGGCCTCCTCGGCTCCGACGGCCGCGAGCACGGCCTTCGGTGCCGGAGCCCCGTCGGCGAGCGCCCGCTCCAGGGCGTCCAGGTCCGGGTGGGTCTCCCCCACGCCGATCCGGACGATGTCCTCGGTGCCGGTGGCCGACCGCCCGGTCTCGCACGGGGTCCACTCCACCGCGTACAGCGACTGCCGCGCGTCCGCGCCGCCCGCGCCGTTGATGCGCTGCTCCTCCACAGGACGTACGACGAGCGAGCGCACGGACACCACAGGCGCTCCGGTCTCGTCCACGGCGTCCAGGCGCAGCGAGGTGCCGCCGGTCATGACGGACCGAACCCGCAGGCGCGTCACGCCGGGCCGGTCGAGCCGCACACCGCTCCAGCTGAACGGCATGAGGTGCGCCGCGGCGCCCTCCCCGGTCAGCAGGACGACACCGCTCTGCAGCGCGGAGTCGAAGAGGGCGGGGTGGATGCCGAAGCCCTCGTGGCCGTCGGGCAGAGTCACCTCGGCGTAGGTCTCGTCGCCGGCACGCCAGACGGCCTCCACACCGGTGAAAAGGGGGCCGTAGTCGTAACCGAGGTCGGCGAGACGGCCGTAGAGCTCGTCGACGGGCATCGGCTCGGCGTCCTGCGGGGGCCACTGGTCCGGCCAGGCCGGGGCGGGCGCGCCGGCGGTGCCGAGCGTGCCACGGGCGTGACAGGTGGGCTCGGCCGCGTCGGTGCCGTTCTCCGGTCGCGAGTAGATCGCCACGTCGCGGCGGCCGTCCGCGTCGGCAGCCCCGACGCTGATCTGCAGGTGCCGCGTGACGCCGTCGTGGACGAGCAGGGGCGATTCCAGCACCAGTTCGTCGAGTACGGGGCTGCCGGTATGGCGTCCGGCGGCAAGGGCCAGCTCGACCAGCCCCGTGCCGGGCACCACCATGGTGCCGAGCAGCAGGTGCTCCGCGACCCAGGGCTGCGTCTCGGTGGAGATACGCCCCGTGAGAACCCATTCGTCGCGCTCACCGACCTGCACGACCGCCGCCAGGACGGGGTGGTCGACGGGAATGAGCCCGGCCGCCGACACATCCCCCGCAGCGGCGCCCGGCGTCAGCCAGAACCGCTCCCGCTGGAAGGCGTAGGTGGGCAGTTCGACCCGCTGCGCGCCGGTACCGGCGTAGAACACCTCCCAGTCGACTCCGACACCAGCGGTGTGGGCATGGCCCAGGAACCCGGCGAACGTCTCGATCTCAGGACGCTTGCCCCGCAGGGCCGGAATGAACGCCGCCTCGGTGTCGTCCTCGACGCACTGACGGGCCATCGCGGTCAGCACCGCGTCCGGGCCCAGCTCCAGGAAACGCCGGACACCGAGGTCCCACAGGGTGCGCACACCGTCGGCGAAACGGACCGCCTGACGGACGTGACGCACCCAGTAGTCCGCGTCGAACGTCGTGACCAGCTCACCCGAGACGTTCGAGACGACCGGGATACGCGGCTCGCCGTACGTCAGCCGCTCCGCAACCGCTCGGAATTCGTCGAGCATCGGCTCCATGCGCGGCGAATGGAACGCGTGCGAGACCCGCAGACGGCTGGTCTTGCGGCCCTCAAAGCGCGGGAGCCACTCCTCCACCGCGTCCTCGTCACCCGAGACCACGACCGCCAGCGGACCATTGACGGCGGCGATCTCCAGACGGCCTTCGAAGCCTTCGAGGGACTCAGCGACCTCCGCCTCACCGGCCTGCACCGCGACCATCGCCCCGCCCGAAGGCAGAGCACCCATCAACCGGCCACGAGCCACCGCCAGTTCGGCCGCATCCGCCAGAGAGAGAACGCCCGCCACATGCGCGGCGGCGATCTCACCGACCGAGTGCCCGATCAGGTAGTCGGCACGAACGCCCAGCGACTCGGCCAGCCGGAACAGAGCCACCTCGACCGCGAACAACGCCACCTGCGTGAACTCCGTCGAGTTCAGCACATCGCTGTCAGCAGCGAGCAGTTCGCGCAGGGAACGGCCCAGTCGCGGGTCGACCTCCGCACACACCTCACTGAGCGCCCGCTCGAACACCGGGAACTGCGAGGCCAACTCCAGTCCCATACCCGGCCGCTGAGAACCCTGACCGGTGAACAGGAACGCCGACTTACCGGCAACAGCAGACTCACCGTCCGACACCTCGGCCAGACGCGCCAGCAGCTCGTCCCGGTCCGCAGCCACGACCACGGCACGCCGTTCCAACAACGCCCGCGACGTCACGAGGGAATACGCGACGTCAGCGACCGACACCTCACGGTCCCCCGCGAGATGGGCACGAAGCCGCTCCGCCTGACCCCGCAGGGCCACATCGTTGCGCGCGGACAGCACCACCGGCACCGTGCCGGCGGGCCGTGTCACCTCGCTGGGCGCGTCCTCGGACGGCTCCTCGGCGGGCGCCTCCTCCACGATGAGGTGCGCGTTCGTACCGCTCACGCCGAACGACGAGATGCCCGCACGGCGAGGACGGCCCGCCGAAGCCCACTCGCGGCCCTCGGTCAGCAGCCGTACATCGCCCGACTCCCAGTCCACGTGCGGGGAGGGCTCGTCCACGTGCAGGGTGGGCGGCAGCATCCCGTGCCGCATCGCCATCACCATCTTGATCACACCGGCCACACCGGCCGCGGCCGACGTATGACCGATGTTCGACTTGATCGAGCCCAGCCACAGCGGGTCACCAGCCCGCTCACGGCCGTACGTCGCCAGCAGCGCCTGCGCCTCGATCGGGTCACCCAGCTTCGTGCCCGTGCCATGACCCTCGACCGCGTCGACCTCGGCAGGGGACAGGCCCGCGCTGGCCAGCGCCTGACGGATCACCCGCTCCTGCGAAGGACCGCTGGGGGCGGTGAGGCCGTTGCTCGCGCCGTCCTGGTTGACCGCGCTGCCGCGGATCACCCCGAGGATGCGGCGGCCGTTGCGGCGGGCGTCCGACAGGCGTTCCAGGACCACCAGGCCGACGCCGTCGGAGAAGCCGGTGCCGTCCGCCGACGCCGCGTACGCCTTGCAGCGGCCGTCGCGGGCGAGGCCGCGCTGGCGGCTGAACTCGACGAAGAGGAAGGGTCCCGCCAGGACGGTGACGCCGCCGGCGAGGGCGAGGGAGCACTCGCCGGCGCGCAGTGCCTGGGACGCGAGGTGCAGGGCGACGAGGGAGGCGGAGCAGGCCGTGTCGATGGTGACCGCCGGGCCCTCCAGACCGAGGCTGTAGGCGACGCGGCCGGACATCACGCTGCTCTGGGTGCCGGTCACCCGGAACCCTTCGAGCTCGGGCAGGTTCGAGGGGCCGTAGTCGGAGGAGACGGTGCCGGCGAACACGCCCGTGTCGCTGCCCCGCAGGGAGGTCGGGTCGATGCCCGCGTCCTCCAGTGCCTCCCACGCCGTTTCCAGCGTCAGCCGCTGGGTGGGGTCCATGGCCAGCGCCTCGCGCGGGCTGATCCCGAAGAAGTCGGCGTCGAAGGTGGTGGCGGTGTCGATGAAACCGCCTTCGCGGGCGTAGGCGCTGCCCGCCCGCTCGGGGTCGGGGTCGTAGAGCCCCTCCAGGTCCCAGCCGCGGTCGGCGGGGAACGGGCCCATGGCGTCCCGGCCGGACGCCACCAGCTCCCACAGCTCCTCGGGCGACGACACCCCGCCGGGGAAGCGGCAGCTCATGCCCACGATCGCGATCGGTTCGACGTCGCGCTGTTCCAGCTCGCGCACCCTGCGGTTGGCCGTGCGCAGTTCGGCCGTCACCCGGCGCAGATAGGTGCGCAGTTTCTGCTCGTCAGTCATCCGCTCGTCGCTCATCGATCCGCTCCGGCCGTCGTCCGTCTTTCCGGTCATGCAGATCCGAGCTCCTTGTCGATCAGGTCGAACATGTCGCTGTCAGAAGCGAAGTCGAGGTCGTCCTCGAGGTGGTCGTCGGTGTCGTCGTGGCCGGTGGTGGCCGTGCTGAGGAGGGTGCGCAGCCGGTTGCTGAGCGAGCGCAGGCGCGGCTCCACCTCGGTCAGCTGCGCCAGCTGCCGCTGGTCGGCGGAGACTGCGATGAGGAACGCCTCCAGCCGCTGGAGTTCCGCGTCGAGCGGTGAGGGGCGCTGCTCGGCTGCGGCGCCGCCGACCTCGGAGAGGATCAGCCGTGCGGCGGCGAGCGGGGTGGGGTGGTCGAAGACGAGTGTGGCGGGCAGGCGGATGCCGGCCACCTGGCTGAGCCGGTTGCGCAGTTCCACCGCGGCCAGGGAGTCGAAGCCGAGCTCCTTGAAGGCGCGTTCGGGTTCGACGGCGGCGGAGGAGGCGTGGCCGAGCACGGACGCGGCCTGGGCGCGCACCAGGTCGAGGACGACCTGCTCGCGGTCGGCCTCGGGCACGCCGGCGAGCTGCCGCTCCAGGGAGCGGGCGCCGCCGGAGCGCGTGGGGGTCCGTACGAGGCCGCGCAGCAGGGCGGGCAGCAGGCCGGAGCGGGCCTGGTTGCGCAGGGCGGACAGGTCCAGGTGGACGGGGACGCTGAGGGTGGCCTCGGAGGCGAGGGCCTGGTCGAAGAGTTCCAGGCCCAGGTCGCTGGAGATCGCGCCGACGCCGGTGCGCTGCATCCGGGCGAGGTCGGTGTCGTCGAGCTCGCCGGTCATGCCGGTGCTGTCGGACCACAGACCCCAGGCGAGGGAGAGGGTGGGCAGTCCGGCCGACTGCCGCAGGGCGGCGAGCGCGTCGACGGCGGCGTTGGCGGCGGCGTAGTTGGCCTGGCCCGCGTTGCCGAGCAGGCCGGCGGCGGAGGAGAACAGGACGAACGCCGACAGGTCCATGCGCGAGGTCAGTTCGTGCAGGTGCCACGCGGCGTCCAGCTTGGGCCGCATGACGTGCCGTATCTGCTCCGGGGTCAGCGACTCGATGACGCTGTCGGACAGCACGCCGGCGGTGTGGACGACGGCGGTGAGGGGGCGGTCGAGGGTGCCGAGGAGCTCGGCGAGCCGGCCGCGGTCGGCCACGTCGCAGGCGGCGACGCGGGCGTGCGCGCCGAGTGCTTCCAGGTCCGCGACCAGTTCGGCGGCGCCGTCGGCGGCCGGGCCGCGCCGGCTGACCAGCAGCAGGTGCCGTGCGCCGTGCCGGGTGACGAGGTGCCTGGCGAACAGGGCGCCCAGGCCGCCGGTGCCGCCGGTGATCAGGACGGTGCCCTCGGGGTCGAGGGGGGCCGGCACGGTCAGGACGACCTTGCCGACGTTGCGGCCCTCGCGCAGGTGGCGGAAGGCTTCCTGGCCGCGGCGTACGTCCCAGGCGCGGATCGGCGACGGGGACAGCATGCCGCGGTCGAAGAGGTCGGCGATCTCGACCAGCATCTGCTGGATGCGGTCGGGGCCCGCCTCCATCAGGTCGTACGACCGGTAGCGGAGGTCGTCGTGCCCGTGGGCGACGGCCTCGGGGTCGCGGATGTCGGTCTTGCCCATCTCGATGAAGCGGCCGCCGCGCGGCAGCAGTTCCAGGGAGGCGTCGACGAACTCGCCGGCGAGGGAGTTCAGCACCACGTCCATGCCGTCGCCGCCGGTGGCGTCGCGGAAGGTGTCGCGGAAGCCCAGGTCGCGGGAGGAGGCGATGCGTTCGGCGGGTACGCCCAGGGCGCGTACGGCGTCCCACTTGGCGGGGCTGGCGGTGGCGAAGACCTCGGCGCCGAAGTGGTGGGCGAGTTGGACGGCGGCCATGCCAACGCCTCCGGCGGCGGCGTGCACGAGGAGCTTCTCGCCGGCCTTGAGGTGGGCCAGGTCGACCAGGCCGTAGTAGGCGGTGAGGTAGACGACGGGAAGGGCGGCGGCCTCGGCGAAGGTGAGGTGGCGCGGTATCGGGGCGAGGGTCCTGCGGTCGGCGACGGCTACGGGGCCGAAGGCGTCCGTCACCAGGCCGAACACCCGGTCGCCGGGCTCGAGGTCGGTGACGCCGGAGCCGGTTTCGAGAACGACGCCCGCGGCCTCGCTGCCCAGGGGTGCCTCGCCCGGGTACATGCCGAGGGCGATGAGGACGTCGCGGAAGTTGACGCCGGCGGCCCGCACGGAGACGCGGACCTCGCCGACGCCGAGCGCGCGGGTGCCGTCGGAGGGCACGATGGCGAGGTTCTCCAGGGAGCCCTTCTGGGTGCTGCCCAGTCGCCAGGCGTGACCGGAGGGCCCGGCGGACGTGCGGGCGAGGCGGGGTGCCAGCAGGGCGCCGCCGCGCACGGCGAGCTGCGGCTCGTCCAGGGCGGCCAGGGCGTTCCAGGCGGGCTGGGTGCCGCCGTCGGTGTCGGCCAGGACGAAACGGCCGGGGTGTTCGGTCTGCGCGCTGCGCAGCAGGCCCCAGGCGGGGGCCTGGGCCAGGTCGACGGACTCGGCGCCGACGGCGACCGCGCGCCGGGTCACCGCCACGAGGGTGGCCTCGCCCAGCCATTCGCTGGCCAGCCACCGCTGGGCCAGGGCGAGGGTGCGTTCGGCGACGAGGCCGGCGGCGTGCGCGGGGTCGTCCGCGGCCGGAGTCTCGACCTCGGCGAGTACGACGTCCACGGTGGGGGCGCCTTCGGCGAGTGCCGCCTCCAGCGCGGGCAGGTCGGCGTAGCGCTCACCGGGCGCGTCGAGGCCGCCGAGGACGGCGACGCGGGCCTGCGACGGCTCCGCCGTGACCGGCACCCAGTCGAGGCGGTACAGCGCGTGCTGCTCGCCCTGGGCGCCCGCGAGCTGTGCCGGGTCCAGGGGGCGTACGGCGAGGCTGTCGACGGCGACGATCAGGTCGCCGTTCTCGTCGGCCACGTCGACGCGGACGGCGTGCTCGCCTGCGGTGGCGATGCGTACGCGTGCCCGGGAGGCCGCGGGGCGTCCGTGGCGCACGCCGGTCCAGGAGAACGGCAGGTCGGGGGCGGAGCCGGTCTCCTTGTCGAGCATGCTGGCGTGCAGCGCGGAGTCGAACAGGGCCGGGTGGACGGTGAAGCCGTCGACGGCGGTGTCCTCCGGCAGGGCGACCTCGGCGTACACCTCGTCGCCGCTGCGCCACACCGCCTGGACGCCCTGGAACAGGGGGCCGTAGTCGAGGCCGATGTCGGCCAGCCGCTCGTAGAGGGCGTCGGCGGAGGACTCGACGGCGGCGACGGGCGGCCAGTGGGCGGGGAAGGGTGTCGCGGGCCCGGCCTCGGGGGCGAGGCGGCCGCGTGCGTGCCGGACGACCTGCCGTTCGCCCTCCGGTCCGGTCCCGGTCTCGGCGAGGGTGTGGACGGCGACCTCGCGGCGGCCGTCGTCGTCGGGCGTGCCGACGGTGACGCGGAGGTGCCGGGCGGATCCCTCGTCGAGGGTCAGCGGCGCCTCGAGGACGAGTTCGTCGAGGAGTTCGCAGCCCAGGTGGCGGGCGGCGGCGAGGACGAGTTCGACCAGTGCGGCGCCCGGCACGATCACCACGCCGAGCACCATGTGGTCGCGCACCCACGGCTGCGCGTCGGTGGAGAGGCGGCCGGTGAAGACCCACTCGTCGCGGTCGCCGACCTGGACGGCCGCCGCGAGCACGGGGTGCCGCATCCGGTCGAGGCCGGCCGTGGCGACGTCGCCGCCCTGGGCGGACGGTGTCAGCCAGAACGTCTCGCGCTGGAAGGCGTAGGTCGGCAGCTCGACGCGCCGGGCGCCCGTTCCTGCGTACACGGCCTCCCAGTCGGTGCGCACGCCCGCGACATGGGCGTGGCCGAGCGAGAGCAGGAAGCGGGGCAGGCCGCCCTCGCCGCGGCGCAGGGAGCCGATGACGGCCACCCGGCCCGCCGCGCCCTGCGCCTCGACGGTCTCCTCGACCGCCATCGCCAGCACCGGGTGGGGCGACATCTCCAGGAAGCAGCCGGTGCCCCTGCCGACGAGGGCGCGGACGGCCGGCTCGAAACCGACCTGGCCGCGCAGGTTGGTGTACCAGTAGCGGGCGTCCATCGTCGCGGTGTCGATGAGCCCACCGGTGACGGTGGAGTGGAACGGCACCCGGCCGCTCACCGGCTCCACCGCGGCGAGCGCCTCCACCAACTCCGCCTCGACCGCCTCGACATGAGCCGTGTGGGAGGCGTAGTCCACGGCGACCCGGCGTGCCCGGACACCGTCACGGTCGCAGACCGCCTGCACCTCGTCCAACGCGTCCGCGTCACCCGCCACCACCACCGCGGACGGGCCGTTCACCGCGGCGACCCACACACGCCCCGCGAAGGCCGCGACCAGCTCCTCGGCACGCTCCGCGCCCACCGCGACGGACATCATGCCGCCCAGACCCGCCAGCCGGTCACGGATCAGCTGACTGCGCACCGCCACGATCCGCGCCGCGTCCCGCAGCGTCAGACCCCCGGCGACATACGCGGCCGCGATCTCACCCTGCGAGTGACCCACCACCGCGGAAGGCTCCACACCATAAGAGCGCCACAGCGCCGCCAGGCTCACCATCACCGCGAACAACGCGGGCTGCACGACATCCACCCGCTCCAGCGACGGCGCACCCTCGGCGCCGCGCAGCACATCCTCCAGACGCCAGTCCACGAACTCGGCCAGCGCCTCACCACACGCCGCGATCTCGGCCGCGAACACCGGCGAGGATTCCAGCAGTTCGACCGCCATGCCCTCCCACTGCGCACCCTGACCCGGGAACACGAACACCGGCTTCACACCCGAGCCGACGACCTGCCCCTCCACCACGTTCGCCGCGGGCTCGGCCGAGCTCAGGTCGCTGAGGCCGGTCAGCAGGGCGCCCCGGTCGGTGGCGACGACGACGGCGCGGCGTTCGAGGTGGGCGCGTGCGGTCGCCTGGGCGAAGCCGATGTCCAGGTGGTTCAGCTCGGGCCGGGCGATCATGTGGGCGCGCAGGCGGTCGGCCTGCTCGCGCAGGGCCGCGTCGCTGCGGGCCGAGAGGGGTACGAGCACCGGCGGCCGGACTCCGGTCCGGTCGTCCTGGGCCGGCTCCTGCGGCTGGGCGGGGGCCTCTTCCAGGATGACGTGGGCGTTGGTGCCGCTCACGCCGAAGGAGGAGACGCCGGCGCGGCGGGGGCGCTCGCCTGCGGGCCAGGGGCGGGCCTCGGTGAGCAGGGCGACCTCGCCGGAGGTCCAGTCGACGTGCGGGGAGGGGGCGTCGACGTGGAGGGTGGGCGGGAGTGTCTCGTGGCGCATCGCCATGACCATCTTGATGACGCCGGCGACTCCGGCGGCGGCCTGGGTGTGACCGAAGTTGGACTTGACCGAGCCGAGCCACAGGGGGCCGTTGCGCCGGTTGCGGCCGTAGGTGGCCAGCAGCGCCTCGGCCTCGATCGGGTCGCCGAGGGGTGTTCCCGTTCCGTGTCCCTCCACGGCGTCGACGTCGGCGGGGGTGAGTCCGGCGCCGGCGAGGGCCTGGCGGATGACGCGTTCCTGGGAGGGGCCGTTGGGGGCGGTGAGGCCGTTGGAGGCGCCGTCCTGGTTGACGGCGCTGCCGCGTACGACGGCGAGGATGCGGCGCCCGTTGCGCTGGGCGTCGGAGAGCCGCTCCAGGACGAGCAGACCCATGCCCTCGGCCCAGCCGACGCCGTCCGCGGCGTTCGCGTACGCCTTGCAGCGGCCGTCCGGGGAGAGGGCGCGCTGGCGGCTGAACTCGACGAAGGCGCTGGGCCGGGCCAGGGTGGTCGCCCCGCCGACGACGGCGAGGGAACAGTCCTTGGCGCGCAGGGACTTGGCGGCCAGGTCGATGGCCACGAGGGAGGAGGAGCAGACCGTGTCCACGGTGACCGCGGGTCCCTCGAAGCCGAAGGTGTAGCTGATGCGGCCGGAGGCGACGCTGGGCGACGAGGCGATGGACAGGTAGCCCTCGATCTCGGGCCGCCGGTCGCTGAGGCTCGCGACGAACTGGTAGTCGGAGAACATCAGCCCGCAGAAGACGCCGGTGTCGCTGCCCTTGAGGGTGGTGGGGTCGATGCCCGCGTCCTCGAAGGCCTCCCAGGCCCCTTCGAGCAGCAGCCGTTGCTGCGGGTCCATGGCGAGGGCCTCGCGGGGGCTGATCCCGAAGAACTCGGCGTCGAACTCGGCCATGCCGTCGAGGAATCCGCCGTGGCGGGTGTAGGCCGTGCCGGGGTGGTCGGGGTCCGGGTCGTAGAGGTTGTCCAGGTCCCAGCCGCGGTCGGCGGGGAACTCGGAGATTCCCGTGCGCCCCTCGGCGACCAGTGACCACAGGTCCTCGGGCGAGGTCACTCCTCCCGGGAAGCGGCAGCTCATCCCGACGATCGCCAGGGGCTCCGCCGCCTGGTCGAGGAGCTGCTGGTTCTGGCGCCGAAGCCGCTCGGTTTCCTTCAGCGACTTGCGCAGGGCGCCGACGACGTCGTGCTTCTCGAGGGCCATGCTGTTCTTCCCCACCTTCGGGCTTATGCCGGCAACCATGTGGTCGACGTTCTAGATCCGGGGGTGGGCGCTGTGGATACACATTTCCCGAGGCTTTTCGCGGATTCTTTTCCGCAGACAGCGGGACGGCATGCCGGCGCCGCTGGGAAAGCGGTTCCGGGCATGCCGTCCCGTCGTACGGTGACAGGCCGTCTCAGTGGACGGCGGCTGTCATGCGTTTGTCGTGAGGGCGTCTTCCACGGATCTGTTGACGGCCTCGATCAGGCGGTCGCTGTTGTCGGTGAAGAAGAAGTGGCCGCCCTCATGGGTGTCCATGGTGAAGGCGCCGGTGGTGGCGAACTGCCATTCCGCCGCCTTGGCCTCGGTGACCTTCGGGTCGGTGTTTCCGATGTGCACATGGATCGGCACGGAGAGTCGTTTCTCCGGTGAACCGCGGTATGTCTCGGCGAGCCGGTAGTCGGCGCGCATGGGCGGCAGGACGAGATCGAGGATCTCCTCGTCCTGCAACAGCGCGTTGTCCATGCCTCCGAGGAGCGCCATTTCCTTCAGGAAGGCGTCCTTCCCCTTGAGGTAGGTCTTCTCGTCCGGGCTGATCAGGGGTCCCACCCGGCCGCAGGCGAACAGGGACAGGGGTGGATTTCCCATGGCTTCCAGGCGGTGGGCGACCTCGAATGCGACCAGGGCGCCCATGCTGTTCCCGAACAGGACGATCGGCAGGTCTTTCCAGTCGCCCATGAGCTGGGCGATCTCGGCGCCGAGTTCCTGAATGGTGTTCCGGAACGGTTCGTGCCGCCGGTCCTGCCGGCCGGGGTACTGGATGCCGTGGACTTCCAGGTCGGGGAAGCGGCGGGCGAACTGGAAGTAGAAGTTCGCCGAGCCGCCCGCGTGCGGGAAGCAGACGACTCTGGCCCTGGGGGCGTCGGTCGTGTTGAGCTTGCGTATCCAGAGTCCGAATTCCTCGGCGCTGGCCATGTTGTGGGTCCTCTCCCCGTTCATCCGGCGTCCTCGGCCTTCTGCAGGACGGTGTTCTCGGTCTCCGGCTGCGGCTCCTGCGGCGGGAAGCGCAGGAACATGGCGCAGACGACGGCGCCCACCAGCAGGAAGGCCGCCGGCAGCAGTCCCGTCTCGCTGAGGGCCTTGCTGTAGGGCTCGTGGAACGCGCTCGGGATCGCGGTGGTGCTTCCTTCGAACTTGCCGCCCTTGCCGCTGATGCCCGGCAGGTGTGCCTCGATGCGGTCGGCGAACAGCGCGCCGACCGCGGCGCTGCCGAGGACGGCGCCCATCTGCCGGTTGGTGTTGTAGACGCCGGATCCCGCGCCGGACTGCTGGACGGGGAGGTTGCGGGTGGCGATGGCGCCGAGCGGGCCCCAGACCATGGCGTTGGCGACACCGGTGAAGGCGGCCGTGACCGAGAACATCCACAGCTGCGAGTCGGGTTTCATCAGCTGGCTGTATCCGACGATGGTGACGGCGAAGAGGACGAAGCCGATGGTGGTGAAGGTGCGTGGATGCGTCTTGTCGGACAGCTTGCCGATGAACGGTGCGCAGACGCCGGTCAGGATCGCCAGGGGTGCGAAGAGCAGCGCCGACTCCATGGAGGACAGTCCGCGGACGCCCTGCAGGAAGAAGTAGGAGGGCACGGTCATCGCGGTCACCGCGGCGCCCATGGCCGCGATCCCCACGTTCGCCAGCGAGAAGTTGCGGTCCTTGAACAGGCTGAGCAGCAGCAGCGGTTCGCCCTTGTTGAGCGCCTGGGTGACGACGAACAGCGCCAGGACGGCCAGGCCGCCGGCGATCATCAGCCAGATGGTGCCGGACCAGTCCTCGTCGTTGCCCTCCTGGAGGGCGTAGACCAGCAGGAACATGCCCCCGCAGGACAGCACGATGCCGACGACGTCGAACTTGTGGTTCTCGGTCCCGAGCGTCGGCACCATCCGCCACGCCAGGACGAAGGCGACGACTCCGATCGGCACGTTGATGAGGAAGATCCACTCCCAGCCGACGGAGTCGACCAGCAGGCCCCCGACGACGGGGCCGAGCAGCAGGGAGACGCCGACGGAGCCGCCCCACGCGCCCATGGCCGCGCCGCGCTTGTCCGCGGGGAAGATCTTGGTGACCACGGCCATGGTCTGCGGCGTCATCAGGGCGGCGCCGAAGCCCTGCACGGCGCGGGCCGCGATCAGCGTGTCGATGCTTCCGGCCACGCCGCACCAGAGCGAGGCGAGCGTGAACACGACCAGGCCGACCAGGTAGACGTTCTTGGGTCCGAAGCGGTCGCCGAGCCGACCGGTGAACAGCAGCGGTGCCGCGTAGGTGAGCAGATAGGCGCTGGTCACCCAGATCACTTCGGAAACGCCGGCCTTCAGTCCCTCCATGATCGCGGGGTTGGCCACCGCCACGACGCTCATGTCCAGCGAGATGAGGGAGAACCCGACGAGCAGGGCTCCTAGAGCCGGCCATGGGTTACGTTGAACGGTCACGGGCTTCCTTCCCGACGATTGCGCACGTACCCCAGATCCGGCAGGGCCGGCTCCGGATACAGCCTCGTCAGGAATCCAGCGCGATCGTGACCGAGGTCACATGGACTTCGTGACCTCGTCGCGTCCACGGCCGTAGGCGCCGACCGGCAGCGGGGCTCCGGGAGTTGACGCCGCGTCTTCCCGGCGCTCGTCAGGGTGTACGAACGCGAAAAGAGCCTTGGCGTTGTCCAGCATGGAGCGCGGGGGCCGTCCGAGAGCACCGCCAAGCCTGGCCAGCGCTTCTTCACCCGATTCTGTCGTCTCTTCTTCGCCCGTCTCGTTCATGCCACCCACCTTCCACATACCGGAACATTCATGAAACAGAAACCCAGGCTATACGTGGACACCTAAGGGATCAATGGCGAGTGCTCAAAACGCACTTGAGCCACACCTATCCCGTGGGCGGGCGGCCGACACGCAAAAAGTGCCTTCCACCGGAACGGCGGAAGGCACTTTCGGTGAAGCGGCGCTGCTCAGCGATGCTGTTCCAGCGCGTAGGTGCGCAGACCGGAGCGCGTGATGGCGTCGAGCAGTTCGGCCGACCGCTCCGAGCGCTCGGTCTCCCGCTGCAGCAACTTGCCCAGGTGGGCCAGGCAGCGCGCCCGGATCGGCCCCAGCGAACCGCGCGGCATGCCCAGGGTGGCGCTGATCTCGTCGTACGACATCGGCGGGTCGGTCACCAGCAGTCCGAGCAGTGCCTGGCACCGGGACGAGAGGGCGCAGTAGGCGAGCAGCACCTCGTTGTCGCGCTCCTTCGCCAGGGCCCGCTCCTCCGGGTGGTTCTCGGAGCCCTCCGAGCGGTCGAAGACCGGCGAGTCGCCGACGGGCACGCTGCGCCCCGACTTCTCGATGAGCTTGAGGCTCTCCCGGCGGGCCGAGACCGCGATCCACTGAGCGAGTTTCTCGGGATCGCGCAGTTTGCCGAGATGCTGGATCACCCGCATCCAGGTGGTCTGACTGACGTCCTCACAGTCGGCTGCGCTCAGCCGGTGGCCCCTGGCTATCGCCCATATCAGTGGCGAATACCGTTCCACGATCCGGTTCCAGCTCTGCTGGTTTCCGGCCATGCAGTCGTCCACAAGTTCGTGCAGTGCAGGCGTGCGCATCCATCCCCCGATTTTCAGATCCCTATCACCGCCGGCCACACAGTCGTCACCCTCGTCACGACGACCAGCGCAACCAAGTGACGCAGATAAACCCGTACCGGTTCCTCGTTCCTCGTCCGCACCGTTCGGACCGCCGCTTCCCCATGCGCGGATTCACCGACAATGCAGCCGAGGCGGCGGCTGCCTCCACCCACCCAACCCGTCCGCTCATCGAACTCACGAACCAGCCAACGCCGAAAGAAGTATGTCCGAGAGTCCTGCCCTCGTCAAAGGTCTCTCGGCCAACGCAGCTGACGCGGAAGTCAGTTCGCGAGCTCCCGGCGCCGTCCGGACGCGCCGGCAGGATGCCTCTGACCTGCCGACTTCAGGGGCGGCAGCGGGGGGAATTCGCTTTCTGTGCGCGCTGACACCCCCGCCCCGACCAGCCGGAGCGGCTTGCTTCACATTTCAACCACCCTCAAAGCTGACTGGTATTCAACTATGCCGCGCCATCCCGCCGGACGTCGGCGGCATCAAGTTCAATCTTGTACTGGTTGACGATTCATTACATCCCCGTTGCGGAGCGTGGACTTGTTTCCCGGCCAGTAACCTCAGCGGGCCTTCCCATACCTCGGACTCGTGTTGACTGGCCCGATCGCGGTCTTCTATCTTCCCGGTCACAAAACCCTTTTCCCCGGCCGGAATTACGGAATCTGAAATTCCGGGGGCATCGGTCGGGCGAAGAAATCGCGTTCACACGCTCGGTCCCCCACCGCTCACGAGCGCCTCGACCCCCGCGCTCCCCCACGCCCGGCCTCGGCGGCGCAGCGCACGTGAACACTTCGGAACATCAATTCAACGGGAGGCAGGGCACCATGGTGCGCAAAGCAGAATCGGGAATTCCCATCGAGCCGGTGTACGGGCCGGACGCGCTGGAGGGCTGGGACCCGGCGGAGAAGCTGGGTGAGCCGGGCGCGTATCCGTTCACGCGCGGTGT
>NZ_JBITYN010000023.1:0-11419 GCF_044545925.1 Streptomyces sp. NPDC053367
ACATCCACCCGCTCCAGCGACGGCGCACCCTCGGCGCCGCGCAGCACATCCTCCAGACGCCAGTCCACGAACTCGGCCAGCGCCTCACCGCACGCCGCGATCTCGGCCGCGAACACCGGGGAAGAGTCCAGCAGTTCGACCGCCATGCCCTCCCACTGCGCACCCTGACCCGGGAACACGAACACCGGCTTGGCGGTGGTCGCGGCGCGGCCCTCGGCGACCACGGGCGAGGGCTCGCCCACGGACAGGGCCGTCAGTCCGGACAGCAGCTGGTCGCGGTCGGTGGCGGCCACCACGGCGCGGTGTTCCAGGTGCGCCCGGGTGGTGGCGGTGGAGAAGCCGACGTCGGCCGGGGACAGGTCCGGCCGGGACAGCAGGTGGGCGCGGAGCCGGTCGGCCTGGGCGCGCATCGCGGCGGCGGTGCGGCCGGACACCGTCACGGGGACGGCCGGCAGCGGGCGGGGCTCGGTGGCCTCGGCGGCGGGCTCCTCGGCGGGGGCCTCCTCCAGGATGATGTGCGCGTTGGTGCCGCTCACGCCGAAGGAGGACACCGCGGCACGGCGGGGCTTCTCCCCCGCGGGCCACTGCCGGGCCTCGGTGAGCAGCTCGATCTCGCCCGCCTCCCAGTCGATGTGCGGGGAGGGCTCGTCGACGTGCAGGGTCTGCGGCAGGACACCGTGGCGCATCGCCATGACCATCTTGATCACACCGGCCACGCCCGCGGCGAGGGAGGTGTGGCCGATGTTCGACTTGATGGAGCCGAGCCACAGCGGCTCGCCGTCCCGCTCGCGGCCGTACGTCGCGAGCAGCGCCTGCGCCTCGATCGGGTCACCGAGGACGGTGCCGGTGCCGTGGCCCTCGACGGCGTCGACGTCGGCGGGGGTGAGCCCGGCGTTGGTGAGGGCCTGGCGGATGACGCGTTCCTGGGAGGGGCCGTTGGGGGCGGTGAGGCCGTTGGAGGCGCCGTCCTGGTTGACGGCGGTACCGCGGATGAGGCCGAGGATGCGGCGGCCGTTGCGCTTGGCGTCGGAGAGCCTTTCCAGGACGACCAGGCCGAGGCCGTCGGAGAAGCCCGTGCCGTTGGCGGAGGCCGCGTAGGCGCGGCAGCGGCCGTCGGGGGACACGGCCTGCTGGCGGCTGAACTCGGCCAGCAGGAACGGTCCGGACATGACGGTCACGCCGCCGACGAGGGCCATGGAGCACTCGCCCGCGCGCAGCGCCTGCGTGGCCATGTGCAGGGCGACGGCGGAGGAGGAGCAGGCCGTGTCGACGGACACCGCCGGGCCCTCCAGGCCGAAGACGTAGGAGATACGGCCGGAGGAGACGCTGGCCGCGCCGCCGGTGAGCTGGAAGCCCTCGATCTGCGGCAGGCTGCCCGCGGGCAGCGTGCAGTAGTCGGTGGTGCCGACGCCGCAGAAGACGCCGGTGTCGCTGCCGCGCAGCGCGGTCGGGTCGATGCCGGCGTGCTCGAACGCCTCCCAGGACGCCTCCAGCAGCAGCCGCTGCTGCGGGTCCATGGCCAGCGCCTCGCGGGGGCTGATCCCGAAGAACTCCGCGTCGAACTCGGCGATCCGGTCGAGGAATCCGCCGCCGCTGGTGGACACGGCGCCGGGGCGGCGCATGCTCGGGTCGTAGATGCGCTCGAGGTCCCAGTCACGGTCGTCGGGCAGCCCGCTGATGGCGTCGCGTCCGGACGCGACCAGCTCCCACAGTTCGTCGGGGCTGGTGACGCCGCCGGGGTAGCGGCAGCTCATGCCGATGATCGCCAGGGGTTCGCTCGCCTGCGCGAGCAGCCGCTTGTTGAGCTGGCGGAGCCGGTCGGTCTCCTTCAGGGACTTGCGCAGCGCCTCGACGAGCTGATTCTGATCGGTGGCCATCTCTATTCCTTCGTCTCCAGGCTCAGTGCGGCGCGGGCGGTGTCGGCCGGGGTCGTGCGGGGGCCCCTCGTGCCGTCCGGAGCCGGGGTCGTGCGGGGGCCTCTCGGGTCGTCCGGGGCCGGGGTCATGCGAGGTCCTCCTGGGCCATCCGGATGAGGGCTTCCGCGTCCATGTCGTCGATGGAGGCGCTGTCCCCGTCGTCGGTGGCCTCCTCGGGCGGGTCGTTGTCGGCGAGTTCGCGCAGGGTGTCCAGGAGTCCGGCCTTGCGCAGCCGGTCGACGGGGATCGTCGACAGCAGCGCGCGGATCTCGTCCTCCTCGGAGTGGGGCCTGCCGGCCGCGTCGGGGACGATCTCCGACAGCAGCAGTTCCGCGACGGCGGCCGGCGTGGGGTGGTCGAACACGAGCGTGGCCGGCAGCCGTACGCCCGTGGCCTGGGTGAGCCGGTTGCGCAGCTCGACCGCGCTGAGCGAGTCGAAACCCAGGTCCTTGAACGCGCGTTCCGGCTCGACGGACGCGGCCGAGGCGTGGCCCAGTACGGCCGCGACCTGGGCCTGCACCAGTTCCAGGACGATCCGTTCGCGGTCCGCCTCGGGCACCGCGGCCAGCCGCTGGGCCAGCGCGCCCGCGCTCGCCTCACCGGTCCGGCCCGGGACCCTGACCAGGCCGCGCAGCAGCGGTGGCAGCATCCCGGCCCTGGCCTGGGCGCGCAGCGCGGTGGTCTCCAGCAGGACCGGGGCCACCACCGACGCGTCCACGTCGAGCGCCTGATCGAACAGGGCCGGACCGGTCTCGGCGGTGAGCGCGCTCAGCCCCATCCGCTCCAGACGGGCCAGCTCACCCTCCCCGAGCTTTGCCGCCATGCCCGCGGTCTCCGACCACAGACCCCACGCGAGGGACGTGGCCGGCAGCCCGGCCGCCCGGCGGGACGCGGCCAGCGCGTCCAACGCGGCGTTCGCGGCGGCGTAGTTGCCCTGGCCCGGGCTGCCCATCAGAGCCGCCACGGACGAGAACAGCACGAACGCGGACAGGTCGCTGTCGGCCGTCAGCTGGTGCAGATGCCAGGCCGCGTCGACCTTCGGGCGCATGACCCGGTCGATCTGCTCGGCCGACATCGATTCGATCACACCGTCGTCGAGGACACCGGCCGTGTGGACGACCGCCGTCAACGGGTGCTCCAAGCCGTTGAGTACGGCGGCCAGCTGCTCCCGGTCGGACACGTCGCACGCGGTGACGCGGGCCTCGCAGCCCAGCTCCGCGAGCTCCGCCACCAACTCCGCGGCCCCGTCGGCCTCCGGGCCGCGCCGGCTGAGCAGCTCCAGATGCCGCACGCCGTGCGCGGTCGCCAGGTGACGGGCGAACAGCGCGCCCAGGCCACCCGTACCACCGGTGATCAGTACGGTGCCGTCCGCGCCCAGCGGCGCAGGCACGGTCAGTACGACCTTGCCGACGTTGAGCCCCTCCCGCAGGTGGCGCAGCGCCTCGCGGCCCTGCCGCACGTCCCAGGTCCGGATCGCCGGGAACCGGAGCACGCCCTGCCGGAACAGGTCGACGATCTCGGCCAGCAGCTCGCCCAGGCGCCGCGGGCCCGCCTCCCACAGGTCGAACGCGCGGTAGATGACGCCGGGCCGCTCCGCCGCGACGGCCTCGGCGTCCCGGATGTCGGCCTTGCCCATCTCCATGAACCGGCCGCCGCGCGGCAGCAGGTCGAGCGAGGCGTCGACGAACTCGCCGGTCAGCGAGTTCAGCACCACGTCCACTCCGGCGCCGCCGGTGACGTCGAGGAAGGCGTCCCTGAAGCCCGGTTCACGCGAGGAGGCGATGTGGCCGGCGGCGACACCGGCGGCGCGCACGACGTCCCACTTGGACGGACCGGCCGTGGCGAACACCTCGGCGCCGAGGTGCCGCGCGATCTGCACGGCCGCCGTGCCCACGCCACCGGCGGCGGCGTGCACGAGCACCCGCTCCCCCGCCCGCAGCCCGGCAAGGTCCACCAGGCCGTGGTAGGCGGTCGCGTAGGTCACCGGCACGGATGCCGCCTGGGTGAACGACCACCCGTCGGGCATCCGGGCGAGCAGCTGCCGCTGGGCGACGGCCACCGGCCCGAACGACTCCATGACGATGCCGAAGACCCGGTCACCGGGCGCGAACTCGGTGACGTCCGCACCGGTCTCCAGCACCACACCCGCGGCCTCGGCGCCGAGCGGCACCTCGTCCGGGTACAGGCCGAGGGCGATCAGCACGTCGCGGAAGTTCACACCCGCCGCGCGGACCCCGATCCGCACCTCGTCGGCGGCGAGCGGCCGACGGGCGCCGGACGGCGTGATCTCCACACCGTCGAGGGAGCCCTTGTGGGTGACGGACAGGTGCCAGGCGTCCTCGTCGACGGTGGCGGCCGCGCTCAGCCGCGGCGCGAACACCTCCCGCCCGCGCACGGCCAGCTGCGGCTCCTCCGCGTCCAGCAGCGCGCTCCAGTCCGGCTCGTCGCTGTCCAGGTCCTCGTCCGCGGCCACGTCTGCGTCTACGTCTACGTCTACGTCTACGAGGAGGAACCGGTCCGGGTGCTCGGACTGCGCGCTGCGCAGCAGACCCCAGACCGCGGCCTGGGCGAGGTCGGGCGTCTCGTCGCCCACGGCGACCGCCCTGCGGGTGGTGACGACGAGCCGGGACTCGCCCAGCCACTCACTGGCGAGCCAGCGCTGCACCAGCGCCAGGGCCCGGGCCGCGGCCTCCCGGGCCGCGCCGGGCACATCGGACCCGGGGCTCTCCACCGAGGCGACGACCAGGCCGGGAGCGGTGCCCCCGTCGGCGACGGCCTGCTCCAGCGCGATCAGGTCCGCGAACGGTTGTCCGGAGGCGACGGCACCGGCCGGCACCACCACCCGGACGGTCTGCCCGGCGCCGTCCGCGGCCGGAACGACCTGGGCGACCGGGGTCCAGTCCAGCCGGTACACCGACTGCTTGCCGCCGTTGCGCAGACGCTCCAGCTGCGCCGGCTCGACCGGACGCATGTCCAGCCGCTCCAGGCTCAGCACCGGCTCACCGTGCTCGCTGACGACGTCGAGCCCGAAGGCGGTGTCGTCGACCCGGCGCATACGCACGCGCACCCGGGACAGGCCACGCCGCCCGGTGCGCACCCCCGACCATGAGAACGGCAGCACGGCCGTGTCCCTCGGCCCGTCCTGCGGCAGACCCGCGTGCAGGGAGGCGTCGAACAGCGCCGGGTGGATGCCGAAGTCCTCTCCCCCGGTGTCGCCGGGCAGGGCGACCTCGGCGTAGGAGTCGCCGCCGGCCTTCCACGCCGTACGCACGCCCTGGAACAACGGGCCGTAGTCGAAGCCGAGTTCGGCCATTCCCGCGTACAGCTCGTCCGCGGTCATCTCCACGGCCTGCGCGGGCGGCCACTCCGCCGGGACCCACGACGGCACCGGTGCGGCGTCCTCCGCGGCCAGCCAGCCGCGCGCGTGGCAGGTCGTCTCACCCTGCTCGTCGTCACCGGACTCGGGCCGGGCGAAGATCGCCACCTCACGGCGGCCGTCCTCGCCCGCGGCGCCCACGGTGACCCGCAGCTGGGCGTTCGTTCCCTCCTCCAGCAGCAGTGGGGACTCCATCACCAGCTCGTCCACGACCGGCGTGCCGACTCGGCGGCCGGCGGCCGCGGTCAGCTCCACCCAGGCCGTGCCGGGCACGATGACCAGGCCCATGACGACGTGGTCGCCCACCCACGGCTGGGTCTCGATCGAGATCCGGCCGGTGAACACCCACTCGTCCCGGTCGCCGAACTGCACGGCGGCCGCGAGCACGGGGTGCTCCATCCGGTCGAGACCCGCGGCGGTCACATCCCCGGACTGTGCCGAGGGCATCAGCCAGAAGTTCTCCCGCTGGAAGGCGTAGGTGGGCAGCTCGACCCGCTGAGCGCCGGTACCGGCGTAGAACGCCTCCCAGTCGACTCCGACACCGGCGGTGTGGGCATGCCCCAGGAACCCGGCGAAGGTCTCCCTCTCGCCGTACTTGCCCCGCAGGGCGGGGATGAACGCCGCCTCGGTGTCGTCCTCGACGCACTGGCGGGCCATCGCGGTCAGCACCGCGTCCGGGCCCAGCTCCAGGAAACGTCGGACACCCAGGTCCCACAGGGTGCGGACGCCGTCGGCGAAGCGGACCGCCTGACGGACGTGGCGCACCCAGTAGTCGGCGTCGAACGCCGTGACCAGTTCGCCGGAGACGTTGGAGACGACCGGGATACGCGGCTCGTCGTAGCGCAACTTGTCGGCCACAGCGCGGAATTCGTCGAGCATCGGCTCCATGCGCGGGGAGTGGAAGGCGTGCGACACGCGCAGGCGGGTCGTCTTGCGGCCCTCCCAGCGCGGGAGCCACTCCTCCACCGCGTCCTCGTCACCCGAGACCACGACCGCCAGCGGACCATTGACGGCGGCGATCTCCAGACGGCCCTCGAACCCTTCGAGGGACTCAGCGACCTCCGCCTCACCGGCCTGCACCGCGACCATCGCCCCACCAGAAGGCAACGCGCCCATCAACCGACCACGAGCCACCGCCAGTTCGGCCGCATCCGCCAGAGAGAGAACGCCCGCCACATGCGCGGCAGCGATCTCACCGACCGAATGCCCGATCAGGTAATCGGCACGAACGCCCAGCGACTCAGCCAGCCGGAACAGAGCCACCTCGACCGCGAACAACGCAACCTGCGTGAACTCCGTCGAGTTCAGCACATCACCATCAGCCGCCAGCAGCTCACGCAGAGAACGCCCCAGCCGCGGGTCGACCTCCGCGCACACCTCGCTCAGCGCCCGCTCGAACACCGGGTACTGGGAGGCCAGCTCCAAGCCCATACCCGGCCGCTGAGACCCCTGACCGGTGAACAGGAACGCCGACTTGCCCGGCGCCGCAGAGCCACCGGAGGTCACCTCGGCCAGACGCGCCAGCAGCTCATCTCGGTCGCCGGCCACCACCACCGCACGGCGGTCGAGCAACGCCCGCGAGGTCACCAGCGAGTACGCCGTGTCCACCACGGACAGCTCCGGCCGCGAGGCAAGGTGCGCCCGCAGCCGCTCCGCCTGCGCCCGCAGCGCCACATCGTTGCGCGCCGACAGCACCACCGGCAGCGGGGCCACCGGCTCGGCCGGCTCCTCCGCCGCCACGGGCTCCTCGGCCGGGGCCTCCTCCACGATGATGTGCGCGTTCGTACCGCTCACACCGAACGACGAGATGCCCGCCCGGCGGGGACGGCCGTCCGCGGCCCACTCACGCGGCTCGGTCAGCAGCCGGACCTCGCCCGACTCCCAGTCCACGTGCGGAGAGGGCTCGTCCACGTGCAGGGTCGGCGGCAGCATCCCGTGCCGCATCGCCATCACCATCTTGATCACACCGGCCACACCGGCCGCAGCCGACGTGTGACCGATGTTCGACTTGATCGAGCCCAGCCACAGCGGGTCGCCGTCCCGCTCACGGCCGTACGTCGCGAGCAGTGCCTGCGCCTCGATCGGGTCACCGAGCTTGGTGCCGGTGCCGTGGCCTTCGACGGCGTCGACCTCGGAGGGGCGCAGTCCGGCGTTGTCCAGGGCTCGTCGGATGACGCGTTCCTGGGAGGGGCCGTTGGGGGCGGTCAGGCCGTTGCTGGCGCCGTCCTGGTTGATGGCGGTGCCGCGGATGAGGCCGAGGATGCGCCGGCCGTTGCGCTTGGCGTCGGAGAGCCGCTCCAGCACGACCAGGCCGAGGCCGTCGGCGAATCCGGTGCCGTCGGCCGAGGCGGCGTAGGCACGGCACCGCCCGTCCGTCGACAGGCCGCGCTGCCGGCTGAACTCCCGCAGCATGAACGGGCCGGGCATGAGGGCCACACCGCCGGCGAGGGCGAGGGAGCATTCGCCGGAGCGCAGCGCCTGGGCGGCGAGGTGCAGGGCGACGGCGGAGGAGGAGCAAGCGGTGTCGACGGACACCGCAGGGCCCTCCAGGCCGAACAGGTAGGAGATACGGCCGGAGGAGACGCTGGCCGAGCCTCCGGTCAGCTGGAAGCCCTCCACCTGGGGCAGGCTGCCTTCCGGCGCCAGGCTGTAGTCGGTGACGCCCAGGCCGCAATAGACGCCGGTGTCGCTGCCGCGCAGCGCGGTCGGGTCGATGCCGGCGTGCTCGAACGCCTCCCAGGACGCCTCCAGCAGCAGGCGCTGCTGCGGGTCCATGGCCAGGGCCTCGCGCGGGCTGATCGCGAAGAACTCCGCGTCGAAGTCCCCGATGCCGTCCACGAATCCGCCGCCGCGGGCGTAGACCTTGCCGGTCTGGTCGGGGTCCGGGTCGTAGAGCCGCTCCAGGTCCCAGCCGCGGTCGGTGGGCAGCCCGGTGATGGCGTCACGTCCCGAGGCCACGAGGTCCCACAGCTCGTCGGGCGTCGTGACGCCGCCCGGGTAGCGGCAGCTGATGCCGACGATCGCCAGCGGCTCGGTCGCCCGGGCCTCGACCTCTTCGAGCTGGGCCCGGGTCTCGTTGAGTTCGACCGCGACCTTCTTCAGGTAGCGGACGAGCTTTTCCTGCTGATCGTCCCGCTGATCGATGTTCTCCGTCATTCCTGCTTCCCCCGTCATGCCTCGCCCAGCTCCACATCGATCATCTGGAAGATTTCCTCGGCCGTGGTGGCCGCTTCGATCCGCTCCCGGGCGCTCTGCTTCTTCTCGCCCTGGGCGCCGTCCCCCGCGCCTGCGGCGCTGATGCCGGACAGCAGGGTGCGCAGGCGCTTGGCCACCCGCTGCTGCTCCTCCGCGGAACTCGCGGCGAGCATGTCCTCGAGCTTCCTCACCTCCTGGTCGATGAGGGGCTCGGCCGGCTCCCCGCCGCCGATCTCCGACAGCAGCAGTTCCGCGACGGCGGCCGGCGTGGGGTGGTCGAACACGAGCGTGGCCGGCAGCCGTACGCCCGTGGCCTGGGTGAGCCGGTTGCGCAGCTCGACCGCGCTGAGCGAGTCGAAACCCAGGTCCTTGAACGCGCGTTCCGGCTCGACGGACGCGGCCGAGGCGTGGCCCAGTACGGCCGCGACCTGGGCCTGCACCAGTTCCAGCACGATCCGTTCGCGGTCCGCCTCGGGCACTCCGGCCAGCCGCTGGACCAGCCCGCCCGTGCCCGTCTCGGCCCGGCTCGGGAGCCTGACCAGGCCGCGCAGCAGCGGCGGCAGCATCCCGGCCCTGGCCTGGGCGCGCAGCGCGGTGGTCTCCAGCAGGACCGGGGCCACCACCGACGCGTCCACGTCCAGCGCCTGATCGAACAGGGCCGGACCGGTCTCGGCGGTGAGCGCGCTCATGCCCATCCGCTCCAGACGGGCCAGTTCGGCCTCGCCGAGCTGAGCCGCCATGCCGGTCGCGTCCGACCACACGCCCCACGCGAGGGACGTGCCGGGCCGCCCGGCCGCCCGGCGGGACGCGGCCAGCGCGTCCAACGCGGCGTTCGCGGCGGCGTAGTTGCCCTGACCCGGGCTGCCCATCAGAGCCGCCACGGACGAGAACAGCACGAACGCGGACAGGTCGCTGTCGGCCGTCAGCTCGTGCAGATGCCAGGCGGCATCCACCTTGGGCCGCATGACCCGGCCGATGTGCTCGGGCGTCAGCGACTCGATCACACCGTCGTCGAGGACACCGGCCGCGTGCACGACCGCCGTCAACGGGTGCTCCAAGCCGGCGACCACGGCCGCCAGCTGCTCCCGGTCGGACACGTCGCACGCGGTGACGCGGGCCTCGCAGCCCAGCTCCGCGAGCTCCGCCACCAACTCCGCGGCCCCGTCGGCCTCCGGGCCGCGCCGGCTGATCAGCTCCAGATGCCGCACGCCGTGCGCGGTCGCCAGGTGACGGGCGAACAGCGCACCCAGGCCACCCGTACCACCGGTGATCAGTACGGTGCCGTCCGGGTCGAACCCGGTCACCGACTCCCCGGCCGACGCCCTGGACAGCCTCGGCGCCAGAACTCGGCCGCCACGGACCGCGAGCTGCGGCTCGTCGGCGTCGAGCAGCGCACCCCAGTCAGGCTCGTCGCCGCTCCGGTCGAGGTCGACCAGGAGGAACCGGTCGGGGTGCTCGGACTGGGCGCTGCGCACCAGACCCCACACCGCCGCCTGGGCGACGTCCGGGCTCTCCCCGCCCACGGCGACCGCACCACGGGTGGTGACGACCAGCCGGGACTCACCCAGCCACTCACTCGCCAGCCACCGCTGCACCAGGGCAAGTACAGCGCCGGTGGCGGCCCGGGCCGCCTCGGCCGTGTCACCGTCCGGGGTGCCGATCGTGGCGACCACCGCGTCGGGCACGGAGCGGCCCTCGGCTACGGCGCCTTCCAGCTCCGCCAGGCCGGCGAGTCCGCCGAGCGTCTCGACCCGCACGGGCCGGCTCGCGCCGAGCGTCACGGGCGCCCAGCCCAGCTCGTACGCCGACTGCCCGCCGCCGCGCCGCAGACGCTCCAGCTGCGCCGGGTCGACCGGACGCATGTCCAGCCGCTCCAGGCTCAGCACCGGCTCACCCTGCTCCGAGGCCACGTCGATCCGCAGAGCGGACTCGCCGGCGGACGAGATCCGAACGCGCACCCGGGACAGACCCGTGCGACCACCGCTCACCTTCGACCACGAGAACGGCAGGATCGTCCCGCCGTCGTCCGACCCCTTCTCCGCGAAGGCACCGTGCAAGGAGGCGTCGAACAGCGCCGGGTGAAGGCCGAAGCCCTCTCCCCCGGTGTCGCCGGGCAGGGCCACTTCGGCGTAGACCACGTCGTCGGCACGCCATGCCGTACGCACGCCCTGGAACACCGGCCCGTAGTCGAACCCGAGCTCCGCCATACCCGCGTACAGCGCCTCGCCCGCCATCTCCGCACCACTCACCGGCGGCCACTCCCGCGGCACCCAAGCCTGCGCGGACTCCTCCGCACTCAGCCAGCCACGCGCATGGCAGACCGACTCGGCCGACTCGTCCTCACCGGACTCGGGCCGCGCGAAGATCACCACCTCACGACGGCCGTCCTCACCGGCCGCACCGACCGTGACCCGCAGCTGCGCGGTCGTCCCCTCCTCCAGCAGGAGCGGGGACTCCATCACCAGCTCGTCCACCACCGGCGCACCCACACGGCGGCCGGCGGCCAACGCCAGCTCCACCCACGCCGTACCCGGCACGATCGTCACTCCCAGCACGACGTGGTCGCGCACCCACGGCTGCGAGTCGGTGGAGATACGGCCGGTGAACACCCACTCGTCGCGGTCGCCGACCTGGACGGCCGCCACCAGCACCGGGTGCTCCACCCGGTCCAGACCGGCGGCTCCGACGTCACCGCCCTGCGCCGACGGCATGAGCCAGAAGTTCTCGCGCTGGAAGGCGTAGGTCGGCAGCTCCACGCGCCGGGCGCCCGTTCCTGCGTACACCGCGTCCCAGTCCACGTCGACACCGGCGGTGTGCGCCTGGCCGAGCGAGAGCCAGAAGCGGGGCAGGCCGCCCTCGCCGCGGCGCAGGGAGCCGATGACGGCCACCCGGCCCGCCGCGCCCTGCGCCTCGACGGTCTCCTCGACCGCCA
>NZ_JBITYN010000024.1:0-4527 GCF_044545925.1 Streptomyces sp. NPDC053367
TGAGGTGATCGACACCTCGCGGATGGATGCCGAGTACTGGTTCACCAACCTGCGGCGGACGGTGCGGCTGGAGGAGTCGGTGCGGGCGCTGGCGGACTCGGGCCACCAGCTGTTCATCGAGGTCAGTGCCCACCCCGTCCTCACCGCCGCCATAGAGGAGACCGTCGACGGCGTCGAAGGGGCCGCCACCTGCGGCACCCTGCGCCGCGGCGAGGGCGGGCCGCAGCGGATGGTGCTGTCCCTGGCGGAGGCGTTCGTGCGGGGCGCCGACGTCGACTGGGCTGAGGTGAGCGGGCCGGGGTCGGTGGTGGACCTGCCGACGTACGCCTTCCAGCGGCAGAGCTACTGGCTGGTGCCGGACCGGGCCCCGCAGTCCGGCGCCCGCAATCCGGCCGAGGAGGCCCTCTGGACGGCGGTGTCGGACGGCACCCGGCCGCGCTGACCGCCGCCCTCGGCACCCGCGACGACGCCCCGCTCGACGAGGTGCTGCCACTGCTGGCGGCCTGGCGCGAACGGCTCGCCGAACAGGCGGCCCTCGACGCACGGCGGTACCGGCTCGACTGGACGCCCGTCACCGTGCCCGAGACCCCCTCCCTGTCCGGGACGTGGCTCGTGGCCGTGCCGACGTGGGACGGTGGCACGGGTGCCTCGGGCGTGTCCCTGCGGGTGCCGGACGGCACTGCCGGCCCTTCCGGCGCCGACGTCCAGCTTCTGGTGGACGGACTCACCCGACTCGGCGCCCGGGTCGTCACCGTGCCCGTGCCCACGCACGCCGACACCGACACCGACACCGACACCGACGGTGACAGCGACACTGACGCTCGGCGAGGGGGGCTCGCGGAGCGGCTCGCCGCTGTGCCCGGAGTCGTCGGCGTCCTGTCCCTGCTGTCCCTCGGCGGCGCCGGCGAGGCCCCCGAGCAGGCGGCGTTGTCCGCCACGGTCGCCCTGGTGCGGGCACTCGGGGAGGCCGGGCTGGACGCGCCGCTGTGGTGCGTCACGCGGGGCGCGGTCGCCACCGGCCCCGCGGACCGGCCCGCCGCCCCCGCGCAGGCCGTCCTCTGGGGGCTGGGAGCCGCTATCGCGCTGGAGCACCCCCAGCGCTGGGGTGGTCTCGTCGACCTCCCCGGCACCTGGGACGACCGCACCGGCGCCGCGCTGGCCGGCGTGCTCGCCGCACCCGGAGGCGAGGACCAACTGGCAGTGCGGCAGGCCGGGACCCTCGCCCGGCGCCTGCGTGAGGCCCGTACGGACGCGGTCACCTCGCCCGCCGAGGCGTGGGTGCCTCGGGGCACGGTGCTGGTGACCGGCGGGACCGGCGGCATCGGCGCGCAGATCGCGCGCTGGCTGGCCCGCAACGGCGCCGAGCACCTCGTGCTGACCAGCCGCCGCGGCCCCGAGGCCCCCGGCGCGGCCGAGCTGGCCGCCGAACTCACCGGCCTGGGCGCCCGGGTGACGATCACCGCTTGTGATGTGGCCGACCGGGACGCCCTCGCCGCCCTGCTGGCCGACGGGCCGGCCGGCCAGGACCTGACCGCCGTCGTGCACGCGGCGGGCGTCCTGCACGACGGCACCGTGGACACCCTCACCCCGGAACAGGCCGCGGAGGTGCTGCGTCCCAAGGCGACCGGCGCCCTGCACCTGCACGAACTCACCCGGGACCGGCGGCTCGACGCGTTCGTGCTGCTGTCGTCGCTCACCGGCACCGTCGGCGCGGCCGGCCAGGGCGCCTACGCCGCGGCCAACGCCTACCTCGACGCCCTCGCCGTGCAGCGCCGCGCCGACGGCCTGGCCGCCACCTCGGTCGCCTGGGGCGCCTGGGAGGGCGGCGGCATGATCGACGGGGCCGTCGCCGACCGGCTGCGGCGCCGCGGCGTCGAGGTGATGGACGGGGCGCGGGCACTTGAGGCACTCGCGCGGGCCGTCGGACGGGGCGACGGCTTCCAGATCGTCGCCGGCATCGACTGGGCACGCTTCCTGCCGACCCTGTCCGCCGGCCGGCCGCTGCCGCTGCTCGGCGACCTTCCGGCGGTGCGACAGCTCACCGAGGCCGCTGCCGGGCAGGCGGACGAGGACACCGACGGCGCCGCCACGCTGCGCCGGCGCCTCACCGGACTCGAACCGGCCGACCGCGAGGCCGTGCTGCTCGCACTCGTCGGTGAACAGGCCGCCGCGGCACTCGGCTACACCGGCGCCGCCGCCGTGGAGACCTCACGGGCCTTCAAGGACCTCGGCTTCGACTCGCTCACCGCCGTCGACCTGCGCAACCGGCTCAACGCCGCGACCGGTCTGCGCCTGCCCGTCACCCTCGTCTTCGACCACCCGACCGCCGCCGACCTCGCCCGCCACCTGCGCGAGGAACTCCTGCCGGGCACGGACCCGGCCGGCCCGCCGGACCGGCCCGGCGCCGCCGCCCCGACGGTGGCCGCCCTGGACGACGCCGCCCTCGACGCGGCGACCGACGACGAGATCTACGACCTGCTCGACGGCCTGTTCGAGGCGCTCGTCAGCGACCTGACGACCTCATGACCGCCGTGACCACACCTCGGCTGCTTTCGACCACCGGGCCCTCTTGAGGAGCTGGCGACACATGGACAACGAGACGAAGCTGCGCGACTACCTCAAGCGCGCCACCGGCCACCTCCAGGCGGCCCACCGGCAGATCCGGGACCTGCGCACCCCCGAGCCCGTCGCGATCGTGGCGATGAACTGCCGCTACGCCGGCGACATCCGCTCTCCCGAGGACCTGTGGCAGGCCGTCGTCGAAGGCCGCGACGGCATGGGCGACTTCCCGGCCGACCGCGGCTGGGATCTCGACCACCTCTACGACCCCGACCCCGACCGCGAGGGCCGCACCTACGCCCGCCAGGGCGGATTCCTCTACGACGCCGACCGGTTCGACGCCGCCTTCTTCGGCATATCGCCGCGCGAGGCCCTCACCATGGACCCCCAGCAGCGCCTGCTGCTCGAAGTCGTCTGGGAGACCCTGGAACGCGCCGGCCTCGACCCCGGCACCCTGCGCGGCAGCCGCACCGGCCTGTACATCGGAGCCACCGACTTCGACTACGCCCGCGGCCTGACCCGGCTGCCCGAAGGACTCGAAGGACAGATGTCCCTCGGCACCTCGGGCGCCATCCTCTCCGGACGGGTCGCCTACACCCTCGGTCTGGAGGGCCCCGCCGTCACCGTCGACACCATGTGCTCGTCGTCCCTGGTCGCCCTGCACCTGGCCGTGCGCTCCCTGCGCCAGGGAGACTGCGACCTGGCACTGACCGGCGGTACGACGGTGATGTCCACCCCCGGCGGATTCATCGAGTTCTCCCGCCAGCGCGCCCTGTCGCCCTCCTCGCGCTGCCATGCCTTCTCCGCCGACGCCGACGGCACCGCGTGGGGCGAGGGCGTCGGCGTGCTCCTGCTGGAGCGGCTGTCCGACGCGCGCCGCAACGGGCACCGGGTGCTCGCGGTGGTCCGCGGCAGCGCCATCAACCAGGACGGCGCCAGCAACGGCCTGACCGCCCCCAACGGCCGCGCCCAGCAGCGCGTCATCCGGGCGGCCCTCGCCGACGCGCAGGTCGCGCCGGCCGAGGTCGACGTCGTCGAGGCGCACGGCACCGGCACCTCGCTGGGCGACCCGATCGAGGCGGGCGCCCTGCTCGCGACGTACGGCCAGGACCGCCCCGAGGACCGGCCGCTCCGGCTCGGCTCGCTCAAGTCGAACATCGGCCACACCGCCGCCGCCGCGGGGGTCGGCGGTGTCATCAAGATGGTGATGGCGCTGCGCCACGGCCTGCTGCCCCGCACCCTGCACGTGACCGAGCCCTCCCCGAAGATCGACTGGTCCGCGGGCGCGGTCGAACTCCTCACCGAGGCGCGTGAGTGGCCGGAGGTGGACCGTCCGCGCCGGGCGGCCGTCTCCGCGTTCGGGGCGAGCGGCACCAACGCCCACGCGATCATCGAGCAGGCCCCGGAGACCGACGAGCCGGCCGCGGAGGCCGGGCGGGATTCCGCCGTCGGCGGTGCGGTCGTGCCGTGGGTGCTCTCCGGCCGGAGCGAGGCGGCCCTGCGCGGACAGGCCCAGCGCCTCTTGGCCCACCTGGAGAGCACGCCCGGCCACAACCCGGCCGACATCGCCCACTCCCTGGTCACCACCCGCGCGCTCTTCGACCACCGCGCCGTGATCAACGGGACCGGCCAGGACGCACTCGTCCGCGGTCTCGAGGCCCTCGCCGCCGGCGTGACCACCGACAGCGTCACCCAGGGCGTACGCCTCGGCGACCTCCGTCCGGTGTTCGTGTTCCCGGGCCAGGGGTCGCAGTGGGAGGGGATGGCCGCGGAGCTGCTGGGTTCCTCACCCGTGTTCGCCGCGCGGATGGCTGAGTGTGATGAGGCTCTGCGGGCGTTCGTGGACTGGTCGTTGGTGGATGTGGTGCGCGGAGTGGAGGGCGCGCCGGGGCTGGACCGGGTGGATGTGGTGCAGCCGGTGTTGTGGGCGGTGATGGTGTCGCTGGCGGAGGTGTGGCGTTCGTGCGG
>NZ_JBITYN010000025.1:0-4447 GCF_044545925.1 Streptomyces sp. NPDC053367
GCGTTCTTCGATGAGGAGTTGCCAGAGTTCCTCGGGTGAGGTGACGCCGCCGGGGAAGCGGCAGCCGATCCCGATCACCGCCACCGGCTCATGGGCGCGTTCCTCGGCCTCCCGCAGCTTCTCCTCCGCCGCGTACAGGTCGACCGTGACCTTCTTCAGATACTCCGCGAGCCGTTCTTCGTTCGTCATCGGTCCCCCTGGGTGACCTCTACGGTGTGCCGTGCGCTGTGAGTGGGGCGGGCTGTCGTGGCGCGCGCCGTCAGTGGTTCCTGCTGTCGATGAGCGCGAGGATCTCCTCCGTCGTCGCGCTGCGGATCGAGTCGCCGAGGTTGCCGCGCGGCTGCTGCGGATCGTTGAGGTTCGCCAGCAGATGCCGTAGCCGCGTGGTGATGCGCTCCCGGTCCGTCTCCTCGTGCCCGGTCGGTGGGTTGGCGGCCATCACTGCCTCCAGTCGGTCGAGCTCGGCCAGTACGGCGGCCGCTCCGGTGGGTTCGTCCGGCAGCAGCAGCTGCCGCAGGTGCTCGGCGAGCAGGGCGGCCGTGGGATGGCCGAAGACGACCGTGGTGGGAAGCTTCAGACCGGTCCGCGCGGCCAGCCGGTTGCGCAGCTCCACCGCGGTCAGCGAGTCGAACCCCAGTTCCTTGAAGGGGCGTTGGGGGTCGACGGGCTCGGCCCGGCCGAGCGCGGCCGCGGCGTACGAGCGGACCAGCTCGAGCACCTCACGCTCCCGTTCGGCGGGTGTCAGCTCCGCCAGCCGGGCCGCGAACCCCTCCTGCCCCGCCTGCCGCTCGCCGGCCGGCCGCCGGACGCGGGGCCGCACCAGCGCGCGGAACAGCGGTGGTACGTCTCCGGCGCCGGCCCGCTCGCGCAGCGCGGCCAGGTCCAGCTCGGCCGCGACCGGCTGGGTCCGCGTGCCCGCCAGGACGGCGTCGAACAGCGCCAGCGCCCGCTCGGTGGACAGCGGCGCCACCCCGGACCCCGCGAGCCGGCCCAGGTCGGCGTCGCTCAGGTGCCGGGTCATGCCGCTGCGCTCGGCCCACGGCCCCCACACCACCGAGGTGCCGGGCAGCCCCTGGGCCCTGCGGTGGGCGGCCAGGCCGTCCAGGAAGGCGTTCGCGGCCGCGTAGTTGGCCTGTCCGGGTGCGCCGACCGTGCCCACCACCGACGAGAACAGCACGAAGAACGACAGGTCGAGCCCGGCCGTGAGCCGGTGCAAGTGCCATGCCGCGTCCGCCTTCGGGCGCAGCACCGCCCGCACCTGCCCTGCGTCGAGGGCCTCCACGGTGGCGTCGTCGAGGACCCCCGCGGCGTGCACCACCCCGGTCAGCGGTGCCTCCGCCGGTACGGCGGCCAGCAGCGCGGCGAGCTGTTCCGGGTCGGCCGTGTCGCAGCGCGCCACGCTGACCCGCGTGCCCGACTCGGCCAGTTCCGCGACGAGTTCGGCCACACCCTCGGCGTCCGGGCCGCGCCGGCCGGCGAGCAGCAGATGCCGTACGCCGTGCCGGGTGGCGAGGCGGCGGGCGACGAGCCGGCCGAGGGTGCCGGTGCCGCCGGTGACGAGGACGGTGCCGTCCTTCGGCGCGGGGGCCGGGGCGGCCGGCCGGGTGTCCCTGCGCAGCCGTGGCACCAGCAGGCCCCCGCCGCGCAGGGCGAGCTGGGGTTCGTCCAGGCCGGCGGCCGCCAGCACCGCCCCGGGGTCGGCCTCCGCGTCGGCGTCGAGCAGCGCGAACCTGCCCGGGTGCTCGGACTGGGCGCTGCGTACCAGACCCCATACGGCCGCGCCGGGCAGGTCGTCGACCGGGTCCCCGGGGTCCGCCGCCACGGCGCCCCGGGTGACGAACACCAGCCGGGACTCGGTGCCGTGGGCCAGCCAGGACCGCAGCAGGCCGAGCACGTCGGCCACCCTGCGGTGCGTGGCCTCGGCCGGGTCGTCGGCGGGCGCGCCGGACGGGAGCTGCACGAGGACGACGTCGGGCCGGACCGCGACCAGCTCCCGTGGGTCGTCGGCGGTGACCACGGCGGCATCCGCGGCGAGGCCGAGCGGGTCCGGGCCGAGCACCGCGCAGGACCGGGGCCGCCCCTGCGGACGTGCCGCCGCCGGCTCCCAGCCGACCCGCAGCAGCCCGTCGCCGGCACCCGTCGTGCCGGTGAGCGCGGGGTCTCGGCTCACCCGCAGCGCGGCGACGCTCAGCACGGGCTCACCGGCCGGGCCGGTCATCGCCACCGCGTAGCCGTCCGGTCCGGCCGGGGCGATCCGCACCCGCAGGGTGCCCGCGGGCCGGGCGTCGAGCCGTACGCCGGACCAGGAAGCCGCCCGCACCGGGCCGGCCACGCACTCCAGCGCGCGTACGACCGCGTCCAGGAGCAGGGGCGGGAGCAGCCCGCCGTCAGGGGCGTCCGCGTCGTCCGGCTCCGCGGCGGCCGGTTCCAGTTCGGCGTACACCTCCTCGCCCGCGCGCCACAGCCCGCACAGGACCCGGTCCGCGCCGCTGTCGTCCGGCCCGTCGAGGCCGACGGGCCGCGCCCCGGCGGGCGGCCATGGGGCGTCGGCGCTCAGGCGGGCGCCGGGCGCGGGCGCGGTGTCCCGCAGTGTGCCGGAGGCCAGGCGGCGCCACGGGCCCTCCGCGGCCCGCCCGTGCACGGACACCTCCCGGCGCCCCTCGTCGTCCGTGGGCCCCACGGCCACCTGGAGCCCGAGCGCGTCCTGCCCGGCGGGAGCCTGCGGCAGGGCGTGCAGCGTGAGCTCCTCGACGCCGCCGCATCCCGCCTGGTCGGCCGCGTGGAGGACCAGTTCGGTGACGAGGCCGGCGGACAGCACGGCACCGTCCGGGGCAGGTTCGCCGAGGACCGGGGTCAGGGCCTGGGCGGTGAGCAGCCCGGTGAACAACATCCCGCGCCCGTCGGCGAGTTCGGTGCGCGCCCCGAGCAGCGGATGGCCGGCGTCGCTCAGCCCGGCGGAGGTGACGTCCGCCCGCGCGGACTCGGTCAGCCAGTGGCGTTCCCGCTGGAATCGGTAGGTGGGCAGGTCGGCCGGGATGCGCCGGACCGCGGTGGGCAGCAGCGCCTGCCAGTCGACGTCGGCGCCCTCGACGTGCGCCCGGCCGACCGACGTCAGGAAGCGGGTCCAGCCGCCGTCCTCCCGCCGCAGGGTGCCGACCGCGGCGGCGGCCCGCGTGCCCTCGGCCCCGATGGTGTCCTCGATGGCCGCCGCGAGCACGGGGTGCGGGCTGACCTCCACGAACAGCCGGTGCCCGGTCCGCAGCAGCGACCGTACCGTCGGCGCGAACCGCACCGTCTGCCGCAGGTTGCGGTACCAGTAGGCGGCGTCCAGGCCCGCGGTGTCCACCTCCTCACCCGTCACGCTGGAGTGGAAGGGCACCCGCGCGGTGCGCGGCGCGATGCCGTCCAGCAGCCGCAGCAACTCCGCCTCGATCACCTCCACCTGCCGCGAGTGCGAGGCGTAGTCCACCGGTATCCGGCGCACCTCGACGCCCCGCGCGGCCAGTTCGGCCGTCAGCGCGTCCAGGGCCGCGGGCTCGCCCGCCACCGTCGTCGCGGCCGGCCCGTTGACCGTGGCCACGCTCAACCTGCCGCCGTACGGGGCGATCCGCGCGGCGACGTCCTCCTCGGCGAGCGGCACCGACGCCATGCCGCCGCCGCCCGACAGCGCCGTCAGGGCGCGGCTGCGCAGTGCCACCACCCGGGCGGCGTCCTCCAGCGACAGCGCGCCCGCCACACACGCGGCGGCGATCTCGCCCTGCGAGTGACCGACCACGGCGTCGGGCTCCACGCCCGCCGAGCGCCACAGCGCGGCCAGCGACACCATCACCGCGAACAGCACCGGCTGCACCACGTCGACCCGGTCCAGCGACGGCGCGTCCGGCGCCTCGCCCACCACGTCCAGCAGCGACCAGTCCGTGTACGGGGCGAGCGCCTGCGCGCACTCCCGCATGCGCGCGGCGAACACCGGAGCCGTGTCGAGGAGTTCGCGTGCCATGCCGGCCCACTGGGAGCCCTGCCCGGGGAAGACGAACACGACCTTCGCCCCGCCCGAGGCCCGGCCGGTCACGGTCCGCCCGGCCGCCTCGCCGCCCTCCCCGCCCTCGGCGAGCGCGCGCAACTGCGCCTCGAAGTCCGCCCGTCGCGCGCCGACCAGCACCGCCCGGTGCGGGTGCAGGGCCCGGGTGGTCACCAGGGCGTGCGCCAGATCCGTACAGCTCAGGTCCGCGCGCTCGCCCACATGCTCCAGCAGCGCCCTCGCCTGGTCGCGCAGCGCGGCCTCACTCGCCGCCGACACCACCCAGGGCAGCGGCCGGCCGTCGTCCGGCGTGGGCCGGCGCAGGTCGGAGTCGTCCGGGGCTTGTTCGAGGATGAGGTGGGCGTTGGTGCCGCTGATGCCGAAGCTGCTGATGGCGGCGCGGCGGGGGTGGTGGGTGGTGGGCCAGGG
>NZ_JBITYN010000026.1:0-3630 GCF_044545925.1 Streptomyces sp. NPDC053367
AAGTGATCTTGGTCGAGAACCCGTCTACCAGGAGCTTCGTCGCTGTGCAGGACTGTCCAACTCGCGGTCAGAGCAGCCGGCTTGGAAGATACTCATTGTCCCGGGCGGCGCCGCATCCGCACCCCGGGCGGCATCCGCATCCCGTGACGGTGCCGCAACGGGCCATCGGTCACCGCTGCGGCCCCATGCAGGCGCGCATTCCGGCCACCCGTACCAGGTCCGGCCAGGATGCACGCCTGCAGGCCTCTCAGTCCGGCGACACCGGTCAGCGGAGGGGGACGTTCAGTTCCGCGCCGCCCGCGAAGTCGATCGCCTGGAACGCGGTGTTGTAGTTGTTGTAGAGGGTGTCGACACCGTCGATGACGAGGGCGAGCCGGTTTCCGGCGGGGACGTCGTAGGCGGTGGAGGACATCTCGACGTCGAGGGTGAACGGCTGCCCCGGCGTCTTGCCGTGGAAGCTCACGGGGCCGTGGCTGACCAGCTCGCCGATGCCGAGCCCGTTGACGCTGTAGAGGTAGGCGACCACCGTGCCGTCGGACCGGTTGCTGGTGACGGTCGCGCGCATGGTCGGCGTGCCGCGTACCTTCTGGACGGTGTCATAGCGCTCGGTCTGCCAGACGGCCGCGCTGATGCTGGGCAGCAACGGGATGGACACCGTCGGGGAGACCCGGGCGAACTGGTCCAGCATGCTGGACAGGAAGGAGATGCCGGCGTTCGCGCCGGACTCCAGCTGCGGGAGGATGTCCTCGTCGTCCGTGAACCGGAGGTTCTGCGTGCGGCTTGGGACGGCGGCCCAGCTCGCGTAGCCCTCGTACTCGCCGCCGGAGCGCGACTTGAGCTGGACGGGCTCCTCGGCGTCGATGCCGTTCTGGACGCCCTTGAGATGGTGGTCGAACCAGCGGAAGGTGTTGTTCCAGACGTCGTTGGGCAGCCCGAGCAGGCCGAGACCCTCCGCGGTGGCGTGGTCGCCGGGGCGCAGCTCCAGGCGCTTGGGGCCGCTCAGCTTCTCGTAGAAGGACGCGTACTGGTTGGGGGCGAAGAACGAGTCGCCCCATGCGTTGGCCAGCATGATCGCGGTGTCGTTGGTGTTGAGCCGGTCCACCTGGTGTACGACGGAGCGCTGCTCTGCCCAGGGGATGACCTCGTCGATGCGGTCGGTCTTCCCGCTGAGCATGATCTCCATCTTCTCGGCGGCCTCGGCGCTGGGCCGGCCCGTCGCGTAGCCGAGGCTGGCGAGTATCGCGGTGGCCTGCGTGTGCTGTGTCTCGCCCTTGTACAGGGACTCGACGAGGTCCGCCCAGCCGCTCATCGCGGATACGGCGTCGACGCGGGCGTCCTGGGCGGCCGTGAGCAGGCTGATGCCCGCGCCGTAGGAGACTCCGGCCATGCCGATCAGCTCAGGGTCCGCGGCGGTGTTGGCCAGGGCCCAGTCGATGACCTTGCGGGCGTCGGCGACGTCCTTGGGACCGGCCACCTCGATCTCGCCCTCGGACTGCCAGAAGCCGCGTACGTTGTACGAGACGACGACGTAGCCCTTCTCGGCCAGCTTCGTCGCCTGTGCGATGTACTCGATCTGCGGCATCGCCCAGCTCGTGGGGAGCACGATGACCGGGTAGTCGCGGCTGGTGTCGGTGGGGGCGACGACGTTCGCGGCGAGTGTCACGCCCTCGTAGCCGGCGATGTCGACGAAACGGGTCGTGGTGGGAAGCGTCTGGGAGGCCGTGGCGGCCGTCGGGGCCTCGACGGCCTGCGTGACGGGTGCGAGGCTGATCCCCGTTCCCGTCACGATAGCGGCCGTCAGCGCGGTGGCGGCGATGCGGGATCTGTGGGGACGGAGAGGGGCGGTGGGGGTGATGCGGCTCATGTGACGCGACTCCTGGACTCGGTGCCGTCGGCAGGTGGGGAACGGCACGCAGCGGAAGTACGCCCGCCGGGCCCGATGCCGACGGGTTCTCGCCTCGTTACCCGCCCGCGAACCGAGGGTTACCGGCAGGTAAGTCGTCGCTCCAGGATGGGGCCGAGTCGGCCAAGATCCGCTTGGTTCCACCGTTAAAAGTTTTCGGGGGAGTTGGTGACAGGTCACAAAGAATCGGGGGCGTCATACGCCGCCATAGCCGCCTGCACCCGTGCCAGATCCGCTGGCCGGGTCGCGTCGAGGCCCGTCAGAGCAGTGATCCGCCGCAGCCGGTAGTCCAGGGTGTTGGGATGGACGCTCAGCCGCTCCGCAGCGCCGCGCCGGTCCATGCCGCTGGACAGATAGGCCCTGAGCGTCGCCAGCAGTTCAGGCTTCCCGGCCAGCGGTGCGAGCAGCGAGGAGAGCTGTGCCAGTGCGGGCCCGGGACGGGTCAGCTGGTACTCCAGCACCACGTCCGTCAGCCGGTACGGTCCCGGTGGGCGGCCCACGGCCTGGGCGACCTTGCGGACGTCGTCGGCCAGCCGTGCCGCGTTGCGCACACCGTCCGGCGCCGCGATCACGATCCCCGCGGTGATCGTCGCACCCGACACCCGCATCATGTGCCCGAGGACGCCGTCCACCCACTCCGCCATGGCCTCCGGTACGTCACCGGCCAACCCGGCCGCGCCCTCGCCGGTCGGCTCGCCCGGAACCGGCAGCAGGGCCAGACCACCGTCCACGGACAGCGCCGACAGCACCACTCCGCTCACGTGCCGCTCCAGCTCCATCCGCAGCCGCCGCAGTTTGCGACGCCCGGCGATCACCGGGTCCACGCCGGGCGTCCGCTCGTCCGGATGCGCGTCGACGGCCAGGCTCAGCACGAGGAACCGCGCCGGCAGAGCGATACCGGCCCGGTCGGCCGCTTCCCGCGCGGGTGAGCCCGCCAGCAGCGCTTCCAGCAGCGCCTGCTGGGCGAAGTGCTCGACACCGAACGCCGCCTGCCGCTCCTGGAAATAACCTCCCACGCCGGCCGCCGTGACGCGCTGCAGGTACTGCATCAGCACCCGGTTCAGCGCGAGGACGGCCTGTACGTCCTGCGGCCTCACCGACGGCGCCAACGTGTCGATCACCACCTGCGCGCCCAGGTGGTAGGCACTGATCACCGAGTCGAGCATCAGCCCCTCCTCGGCACGGTGAGCCGCCGCCTCCCGGATGACGGCGAGCCGCTCACGCCCCGGCAGCTCCCCGGTGCGGAGCACCTCGGCGAAGCCGTGAATGCCTTGGTACGCCACCCTCATGGTCTCGTTGCGCAGCTCCTCCGAAGGCAGTGCGCCGTACGCGGGCAGCTGGCCCACGAGCTCGTCCACCACACGCCTGGCGAGGTCACGGGCGTTTGCCGAGAGCTGCCGGTGCACCGGTACTCCGCCGAAAGAGATGTCCGCGAGGTGAGGATCGGTCACACGACGACTGTCGCAGACGGCGATTGCGCGGTGGCGGATTTGAGGTGATGGTCACAGTGGCGGAGACCAAGGTTCAGCGGTCGGTTGCTCCAGAGACCTCGGTTGGGGCGAGGAGCTGTTGGCGGAAGAGGTCGAGGACCTTGCGGGTGGGTTGGCCGGGTTCGTCGATGAGGTGCTGGGTCAGGACCAAGTGCAAGGGAATCAGGCCGCCCGGGTTTGCCGTGCTGTCGTCGAGGACGAAGCTCCTGGTAGACGGGTTCTCGACCAAGATCACTC
>NZ_JBITYN010000027.1:0-2957 GCF_044545925.1 Streptomyces sp. NPDC053367
ACAAGATATCACATAGTGATTCTTTTTAACGGTTAAGTTAGAAAGGGCGCACGGTGGATGCCTTGGCACTAGGAGCCGATGAAGGACGGGACGAACACCGATATGCTTCGGGGAGCTGTAAGCAAGCTTTGATCCGGAGATTTCCGAATGGGGAAACCCACCACTCGTAATGGAGTGGTATCCATATCTGAATTCATAGGATATGAGAAGGCAGACCCGGGGAACTGAAACATCTAAGTACCCGGAGGAAGAGAAAGCAAATGCGATTCCCTGAGTAGCGGCGAGCGAAACGGGATTAGCCCAAACCAAGAGGCTTGCCTCTTGGGGTTGTAGGACACTCTGTACGGAGTTACAAAGGAACGAGGTAGATGAAGAGGTCTGGAAAGGCCCGCCATAGGAGGTAACAGCCCTGTAGTCAAAACTTCGTTCTCTCCTGAGTGGATCCTGAGTACGGCGGAACACGTGAAATTCCGTCGGAATCCGGGAGGACCATCTCCCAAGGCTAAATACTCCCTAGTGACCGATAGTGAACCAGTACCGTGAGGGAAAGGTGAAAAGCACCCCGGAAGGGGAGTGAAAGAGATCCTGAAACCGTGTGCCTACAAGTAGTCAGAGCCCGTTAACGGGTGATGGCGTGCCTTTTGTAGAATGAACCGGCGAGTTACGATCCCGTGCAAGGTTAAGCAGAAGATGCGGAGCCGCAGCGAAAGCGAGTCTGAATAGGGCGCATGAGTACGTGGTCGTAGACCCGAAACCAGGTGATCTACCCATGTCCAGGGTGAAGTTCAGGTAACACTGAATGGAGGCCCGAACCCACGCACGTTGAAAAGTGCGGGGATGAGGTGTGGGTAGGGGTGAAATGCCAATCGAACCTGGAGATAGCTGGTTCTCTCCGAAATAGCTTTAGGGCTAGCCTCAAGGTAAGAGTCTTGGAGGTAGAGCACTGATTGGACTAGGGGCCCCTACCGGGTTACCGAATTCAGTCAAACTCCGAATGCCAATGACTTATCCTTGGGAGTCAGACTGCGAGTGATAAGATCCGTAGTCGAAAGGGAAACAGCCCAGACCGCCAGCTAAGGTCCCAAAGTATACGTTAAGTGGAAAAGGATGTGGAGTTGCTTAGACAACCAGGATGTTGGCTTAGAAGCAGCCACCATTTAAAGAGTGCGTAATAGCTCACTGGTCGAGTGACTCTGCGCCGAAAATGTACCGGGGCTAAACGTATCACCGAAGCTGCGGACTGTTCTTCGAACAGTGGTAGGAGAGCGTTCTAAGGGCTGTGAAGCCAGACCGGAAGGACTGGTGGAGCGCTTAGAAGTGAGAATGCCGGTATGAGTAGCGAAAGAGGGGTGAGAATCCCCTCCACCGAATGCCTAAGGTTTCCTGAGGAAGGCTCGTCCGCTCAGGGTTAGTCGGGACCTAAGCCGAGGCCGAAAGGCGTAGGCGATGGACAACAGGTTGATATTCCTGTACCACCTCCTCACCATTTGAGCAATGGGGGGACGCAGGAGGATAGGGTAAGCGCGGTATTGGATATCCGCGTCCAAGCAGTTAGGCTGGGAAATAGGCAAATCCGTTTCCCATAAGGCTGAGCTGTGATGGCGAGCGAAATATAGTAGCGAAGTTCCTGATTCCACACTGCCAAGAAAAGCCTCTAGCGAGGTGAGAGGTGCCCGTACCGCAAACCGACACAGGTAGGCGAGGAGAGAATCCTAAGGTGATCGAGAGAACTCTCGTTAAGGAACTCGGCAAAATGACCCCGTAACTTCGGGAGAAGGGGTGCTCTGTTAGGGTGCAAGCCCGAGAGAGCCGCAGTGAATAGGCCCAGGCGACTGTTTAGCAAAAACACAGGTCTCTGCGAAGCCGTAAGGCGAAGTATAGGGGCTGACGCCTGCCCGGTGCTGGAAGGTTAAGAGGAGCGCTTAGCGTAAGCGAAGGTGCGAATTGAAGCCCCAGTAAACGGCGGCCGTAACTATAACGGTCCTAAGGTAGCGAAATTCCTTGTCGGGTAAGTTCCGACCCGCACGAAAGGCGCAACGATCTGGGCACTGTCTCAACGAGAGACTCGGTGAAATTATAGTACCTGTGAAGATGCAGGTTACCCGCGACAGGACGGAAAGACCCCGTGGAGCTTTACTGCAGCCTGATATTGAATGTTGGTACAGCTTGTACAGGATAGGTAGGAGCCTTGGAAACCGGAGCGCCAGCTTCGGTGGAGGCATCGGTGGGATACTACCCTGGCTGTATTGACCTTCTAACCCGCCGCCCTTATCGGGCGGGGAGACAGTGTCAGGTGGGCAGTTTGACTGGGGCGGTCGCCTCCTAAAAGGTAACGGAGGCGCCCAAAGGTTCCCTCAGAATGGTTGGAAATCATTCGCAGAGTGTAAAGGCACAAGGGAGCTTGACTGCGAGACCTACAAGTCGAGCAGGGACGAAAGTCGGGCTTAGTGATCCGGTGGTTCCGCATGGAAGGGCCATCGCTCAACGGATAAAAGCTACCCCGGGGATAACAGGCTTATCTCCCCCAAGAGTCCACATCGACGGGGAGGTTTGGCACCTCGATGTCGGCTCATCGCATCCTGGGGCTGTAGTCGGTCCCAAGGGTTGGGCTGTTCGCCCATTAAAGCGGTACGCGAGCTGGGTTCAGAACGTCGTGAGACAGTTCGGTCCCTATCCGTCGCGGGCGCAGGAAATTTGAGAGGAGCTGTCCTTAGTACGAGAGGACCGGGATGGACGCACCGCTGGTGTACCAGTTGTTCTGCCAAGGGCATCGCTGGGTAGCTATGTGCGGACGGGATAAGTGCTGAAAGCATCTAAGCATGAAGCCCCCCTCAAGATGAGATTTCCCATTCCGCAAGGAAGTAAGATCCCTGAAAGATGATCAGGTTGATAGGTCTGAGGTGGAAGTGTGGCGACACATGGAGCTGACAGATACTAATCGATCGAGGACTTAACCA
>NZ_JBITYN010000028.1:0-2213 GCF_044545925.1 Streptomyces sp. NPDC053367
GGCATGGCGGCTCAGCTCGGCGAGGCCGAACTGGCCCGTCTGGAGCGGATGGGCATGAGCGCGCTCACCGCCGAGACCGGTCCGGCCCTGTTCGACCAGGCCCTCGGCGTCGACGCGGCCGTTGTCGTTCCGGCGCGGCTGGACACCAGCGCACTGCGCGCCCAGGCCAGGGCCGGGATGCTCCCGCCGCTGCTGCGCGGGCTGGTGAGGCTCCCGGGCCGGGCCGCAGGAGGCACCGGTGCGCTGGCCCAGCGGCTGGCCGGGGCGTCCGAGGCGGACCGCGAGCGGATCGTCCTCGAACTGGTGCGGGCGCAGGTGGCGTCCGTCCTCGGCCACGCCTCGGCGGCCACGGTCGACCCGGAGCGTGCCTTCAAGGAGCTCGGCTTCGACTCGCTCAGCGCGGTCGAGCTGCGCAACCGGCTCACCCAGGCCACGGGCGTACGGCTGCCGGCCACACTCGTCTTCGACCACCCGTCCCCCGCTGCCGTGGCGCGCTACCTGCGGTCCCAGGTGGCCACGGGCACGCAGGCCACGAACGCGGGGCGCGGTGTGGCGCGGACCCGGCAGGCGGACACGGGCGAGCCCCTGGCCATCGTCGGCATGAGCTGCCGCTACCCGGGCGGGGTGACCACCCCGGAGCAGCTGTGGGAGCTGGTCGCCGCCGGGCGGGACGCCATCGGCCCCTTCCCGACCGACCGCGGCTGGGACCTGGAGCGGCTCTACGACCCCGACCCCGACCAGATCGGGAAGGTGTACGCACGCGGTGGCGGTTTCGTCGAGGGCGCCGGCCTGTTCGACGCCGGCTTCTTCGGGATCAGCCCGCGCGAGGCGACCGCGATGGACCCGCAGCAGCGTCTGCTGCTGGAGGCGTCGTGGGAGGCGTTCGAGTACGCGGGCATCGACCCGACCTCCCTCAAGGGCAGCAACATCGGTGTCTTCTGCGGTGTCAGCTCCTCCGACTACGGCGTGTCCGGAGCCGCGTCCCAGGTCGAGGGCTTCCGGCTCACCGGCTCCAGCACCAGCGTGGTGTCCGGCCGTATCGCCTACATCCTCGGCCTGGAGGGTCCGGCGGTGTCCGTGGACACGGCCTGCTCCTCCTCGGCCGTGGCCCTGCACTTCGCGTCGCAGGCCCTGCGGGCCGGCGAGTGCGAGATGGCGCTCATCGGCGGCGTGACGATCATGTCCGGGCCGTTCCTGCTCACGGAGTTCAGCCGCCAGCGCGGTCTGTCGGTGGACGGACGGTGCCGTGCGTACGCCGCTTCGGCGGACGGCACCGGCTTCTCCGACGGTGTCGGCGCGCTCGTCGTCGAGCGCCTGTCCGAGGCCAAGCGCAAGGGCCACAGGATCCTGGGCGTCCTGCGGGGCAGCGCGATCAACCAGGACGGCGCGAGCAACGGCATCACCGCCCCCAACGGCCCCTCCCAGGAACGCGTCATCCGGCAGGCACTGGCCAACGCGGGCCTGTCACCCGCCGAGATCGACGCGGTCGAGGGTCATGGCACGGGCACGAAGCTGGGTGACCCGATCGAGGCGCAGGCGCTGCTGGCGACCTACGGCCGGGAGCGGGACGGCGACCCGCTGTGGCTGGGTTCGATCAAGTCGAACATCGGTCATACGTCGGCTGCGGCCGGTGTGGCCGGTGTGATCAAGATGGTGATGGCGATGCGGCACGGGATGCTGCCGCCGACCCTGCATGTCGATGAGCCCTCTCCGCACGTGGACTGGGAGTCGGGCGAGGTCCGGCTGCTGACCGAGCCGCGTGAGTGGGCTTCGGACGGCCGTCCCCGCCGTGCCGGTGTCTCGTCGTTCGGTGTGAGCGGCACCAACGCGCACATCATCGTGGAGGAAGCCCCGGCCCAGGAGCCGGAGGCGGCGGACGAGCGGACCGGGTCCGCGGCTCCCGCCGGCGCGCTGCCCGTGCTCGTGTCGGCGCGCGGCGAGGCCGCCCTGCGGGCCCAGGCGCGGCGACTGCGCGAGCGTCTGGCCGCCGATCCGTCCGTGACCGTCGCGGACACCGGCCTTTCCTCCGCCACCACGCGCGCGCTGCTGGAGCGGCGGGCGGCCGTCGTGGCCACGGACCGCGAGGAGCTGCTGGCGGGCCTGGACGCACTGGCCTCCGCCGAGCCCGCGGCGAACGTGGTGGAGGGGCAGGTCGTCGGCTCGGGTGTGAAGCCGGTGTTCGTGTTCCCGGGTCAGGGTGCGCAGTGGGAGGG
>NZ_JBITYN010000030.1:0-1416 GCF_044545925.1 Streptomyces sp. NPDC053367
GTCTGAGACCTGATGCCGAGCCGATTGTGGTGAAGTGGATGATCCTATGCTGTCGAGAAAAGCCTCTAGCGAGTTTCATGGCGGCCCGTACCCTAAACCGACTCAGGTGGTCAGGTAGAGAATACCGAGGCGTTCGGGTGAACTATGGTTAAGGAACTCGGCAAAATGCCCCCGTAACTTCGGGAGAAGGGGGGCCACATCCGGTGATCCGTTTTACACGGTGAGCTGGGGGTGGCCGCAGAGACCAGCGAGAAGCGACTGTTTACTAAAAACACAGGTCCGTGCGAAGCCGTAAGGCGATGTATACGGACTGACGCCTGCCCGGTGCTGGAACGTTAAGGGGACCGGTTAGTGACCTTTCGGGGTTGCGAAGCTGAGAACTTAAGCGCCAGTAAACGGCGGTGGTAACTATAACCATCCTAAGGTAGCGAAATTCCTTGTCGGGTAAGTTCCGACCTGCACGAATGGCGTAACGACTTCTCGACTGTCTCAACCATAGGCCCGGTGAAATTGCACTACGAGTAAAGATGCTCGTTTCGCGCAGCAGGACGGAAAGACCCCGGGACCTTTACTACAGTTTGATATTGGTGTTCGGTTCGGCTTGTGTAGGATAGCTGGGAGACTGTGAACTCTGGACGCCAGTTCAGGGGGAGTCGTCGTTGAAATACCAGTCTGGTCGTGCTGGATGTCTAACCTGGGTCCGTGATCCGGATCAGGGACAGTGTCTGATGGGTAGTTTAACTGGGGCGGTTGCCTCCCAAAGGGTAACGGAGGCGCCCAAAGGTTCCCTCAGCCTGGTTGGCAATCAGGTGTTGAGTGTAAGTGCACAAGGGAGCTTGACTGTGAGACCGACGGGTCGAGCAGGGACGAAAGTCGGGACTAGTGATCCGGCGGTGGCTTGTGGAAGCGCCGTCGCTCAACGGATAAAAGGTACCCCGGGGATAACAGGCTGATCTTCCCCAAGAGTCCATATCGACGGGATGGTTTGGCACCTCGATGTCGGCTCGTCGCATCCTGGGGCTGGAGTCGGTCCCAAGGGTTGGGCTGTTCGCCCATTAAAGCGGTACGCGAGCTGGGTTTAGAACGTCGTGAGACAGTTCGGTCCCTATCCGCTGTGCGCGTAGGAGTCTTGAGAAGGGCTGTCCCTAGTACGAGAGGACCGGGACGGACGAACCTCTGGTGTGCCAGTTGTTCTGCCAAGGGCATGGCTGGTTGGCTACGTTCGGGAGGGATAACCGCTGAAAGCATCTAAGCGGGAAGCCTGCTTCGAGATGAGGACTCCCACCCACTTGATGGGGTAAGGCTCCCAGTAGACGACTGGGTTGATAGGCCGGATATGGAAGCACGGTAACGTGTGGAGTTGACCGGTACTAATAGGCCGAGGGCTTGTCCTCAGTTGCTCGCGTCCACTGTGTT
>NZ_JBITYN010000031.1:0-1097 GCF_044545925.1 Streptomyces sp. NPDC053367
TAACTGCCCGCGAACGGGTCGACCGTCGCCGTCACGTCCGTCTCGTAGGCCAGCACCTGCTGGGTGCGCAGCGCGAGACGGGCCGACTTGTCCGTCGGCAGCGCGATCGCCTCGTCGAAGGAGTTCGTGTGCAGCGACTGCGTGCCGCCGAGGACCGCCGCGAGGCCCTGGACCGCCACACGCACCAGGTTGACCTCCGGCTGCTGCGCGGTCAGCTGCACACCCGCCGTCTGCGTGTGGAAGCGCAGCATCATCGACTTGGGGTTCTTCGCGCCGAACTCCTCACGCATCACCCTCGCCCAGATCCGCCGCGCCGCACGGAACTTGGCGACCTCCTCCAGGATCGTCGTACGCGCCACGAAGAAGAACGACAGCCGGGGCGCGAAGTCGTCGACGTCCATACCGGCCGCGACCGCGGTGCGCACGTACTCGATGCCGTCGGCGAGGGTGAACGCGATCTCCTGCGCGGGCGAGGCACCCGCCTCCGCCATGTGGTAGCCGGAGATGGAGATCGTGTTCCACTTCGGGATCTCGGCCCGGCAGTATTTGAAGATGTCCGCGATCAGCCGCAGCGACGGCTTCGGCGGGAAGATGTACGTCCCGCGCGCGATGTACTCCTTCAGCACGTCGTTCTGGATCGTGCCCGTCAGCTTGTCCGCGCCGACGCCCTGCTCCTCCGCGACCAGCTGGTACAGCAGCAGGAGCAGCGCCGCGGGGGCGTTGATCGTCATCGACGTCGACACCTTGTCCAGCGGGATCCCGCCGAACAGCACCCGCATGTCGTCGACCGAGTCGATCGCCACACCCACCTTGCCGACCTCACCCGACGCGATCGGCGCGTCGGAGTCGTGGCCCATCTGCGTGGGCAGGTCGAACGCCACCGACAGACCCATCGTGCCGTTCGCGATCAGCTGCTTGTAACGGGCGTTCGACTCCGACGCCGTACCGAAACCGGCGTACTGCCGCATCGTCCACGGACGCCCCGTGTACATCGACGGATACACACCGCGCGTGAACGGATACGCGCCCGGCTCACCCAGCTTCTCCGCCGGGTCCCAGCCCTCCAGCGCGTCCGGCCCGTACACCGGCTCGATGGG
>NZ_JBITYN010000032.1:0-1051 GCF_044545925.1 Streptomyces sp. NPDC053367
CGTCCTACACCCTTACCCCGGGACAACCACCGCCCGGGATGGACTACCTTCCTGCGTCACCCCATCACTCACCTACTACCAACTTGGGCCGGCGGCTCCACCACTCCCCTTTGCCCGAAGGCTCCGGGGCGGCTTCACGGCCTTAGCATCACTGGATTCGATGTTTGACGCTTCACAGCGGGTACCGGAATATCAACCGGTTATCCATCGACTACGCCTGTCGGCCTCGCCTTAGGTCCCGACTTACCCTGGGCAGATCAGCTTGACCCAGGAACCCTTAGTCAATCGGCGCAAACGTTTCTCACGTTTGTATCGCTACTCATGCCTGCATTCTCACTCGTCAACCGTCCACAACTCGCTTCCGCGGCTGCTTCACCCGGCAGACGACGCTCCCCTACCCATCACAGCCTCCGTTGGGAGTACATGCTGCAATGACACGACTTCGGCGGTACGCTTGAGCCCCGCTACATTGTCGGCGCGGAATCACTAGACCAGTGAGCTATTACGCACTCTTTCAAGGGTGGCTGCTTCTAAGCCAACCTCCTGGTTGTCTGTGCGACTCCACATCCTTTCCCACTTAGCGTACGCTTAGGGGCCTTAGTCGATGCTCTGGGCTGTTTCCCTCTCGACCATGGAGCTTATCCCCCACAGTCTCACTGCCGCGCTCTCACTTACCGGCATTCGGAGTTTGGCTAAGGTCAGTAACCCGGTAGGGCCCATCGCCTATCCAGTGCTCTACCTCCGGCAAGAAACACACGACGCTGCACCTAAATGCATTTCGGGGAGAACCAGCTATCACGGAGTTTGATTGGCCTTTCACCCCTAACCACAGGTCATCCCCCAGGTTTTCAACCCTGGTGGGTTCGGTCCTCCACGAAGTCTTACCTCCGCTTCAACCTGCCCATGGCTAGATCACTCCGCTTCGGGTCTTGAGCGTGCTACTGAAACGCCCTATTCGGACTCGCTTTCGCTACGGCTTCCCCACCCGGGTTAACCTCGCAACACACCGCAAACTCGCAGGCTCATTCTTCAAAAGGCACGCAGTCACGAG